>CAVRMJ010000007.1:0-304655 GCA_963722475.1 uncultured Chloroflexia bacterium
GCCAATTGCTGATGCCATGGGCGCCATTGGAATTGCCCGGGTCTTTCTCACCGGAGGTGCTCTGGGAAGAGAGCTTTACAGTCCCGACGATCCCTTCTGCCGGGCCAGGGAGCCGGATGACAATAAATGGAATCTGGATCATTTCTACAAAAAGCTGCTCAAACTGGAATTTGGCATGCATACCAAGAGCGCCAAAAGGATTGCGGCAGGAAGGACGATGGTCTTGAGAAGATACCTTCGGGACCTGGAAGATGAGATTGGAAGCTAATTATATGGATAAGGTGTAATAAATGGAGTACGTTTTGCATCCCCGCTCAGAGATCGATGCCAGAATAAAGAGGCTGCAGGACCGGATGGGTGAACTGACCGGTGCCATATTGTTTGAATCCACGGACCTGGGCTATTTCTCAGGCACGGCCCAGGATGGTCTCATCTACATTCCCAGAGACGGTCTGCCCACCCTCATGATCAGGAAGAGCCAGGAGAGGGCCAGGCAGGAGTCGCCTCTTCCCGTGCTGCCCCAAAAGAGCCAGAAGTCCCTCAAGACCGATCTGGATCTGCCTGCCGGCGCGAGAATCGGCCTGGAGTTGGATGTGCTTCCTTACAATAATTATGCCCGCCTGGCAAAGGCTCTGGGCGAGGATGTCATATTTTCCGACATCTCTGAGAAGATCAAGCACATTCGCTCTGTAAAGTCCGATTTTGAGATCCGGCTCATTCGCGAGGCGGCAAGGATTCTGGATGCAGGTATCGCTTGCGTGGCAGACAACCTTAAAGAGGGCATGCGGGAGATAGATCTGGCCGTGGTTGTGGAAAGCACTATGAGGCTCATAGGCCATACGGGCAAGGTGGCATTTAGGACGGTTTAATCAGCATCTTCCCATGGGCCATCTCATGGCAGGAGCGCCTATTCGGCGCCGGACCTGGGTCGAGCGAGCGGCGGATTGGGGTCCCGAGGCCTGGCGCCTGCACGGCACCGAGGTCGAGGAGCGCTTTTCGGACCTGGCGTTGCTCGGCAATTCCACGGTCACGGGCGCCCAGCTCCATCCCGCCACGCGTGGGGCGCTGTCCGTCTGGCTGATTACGTGGCAGCAGTTACGTGCCGGCGACACCCTCCTGCTCTACGTCGCCGGCCACGGCAGTCTGGGCGCGGGATCCCACGGTAACCGCATCGTCCTGTGGGGGCCGGGCGACCTCGGGTCAAGCAGGTGATCGAAGCCCTGAAGCACGCCCCCAAGTCTGGGAAATGCGCCACTACCCACCCGGCCGGTCCACCATTCGAGTGACGCGTTCCCGGCTAGGAGGACGACATCACTACTCGACAGATGAAGCGATTCGACTTCCTCCGGCCCCAGGCTCCGAAGCCCGTCGAGGATCAACTCGCCACCGCCGGAGAGTGAGACCAAACGAGTTAGAACGCCACGTGACGCCAGCTTCTTTGCGGCTCTGGTAACAACCTGCGATCCGCCGACTCGCTCGTCGACTCCGGGGACAACGAACACGACCGTCGCACCGGGAGGGCGGGACGGTCGTACAGGAAGCGTATTCCTGAGGAACTGCGAATAGGAGCGGTGGAATGCCGGGAATTCAGATGCGTAGCGCGAACCCCATCGGCTCCAGAAGAGTCTCCGTCCAGCCGCGTACTCAATGCCAGCATCGGCAATCAGTGCATAGCTGCTGCCGCTCTCGTGACTTATGCACATTCCCAGGTAGATGAGGGATCGGAGTCCGGCTGCTACGACTCGATAGTGGAGGTCGGAATCCTCGCCGTAGCCGTGTCCGAAGGCCTCGTCCATCAAGGGTGGCTGCACGAGTCGACGATTTACGACCATGCAGTATCCGACGGCAGGTGCACGCCTGCATGAACAGGTCGGCGGCCGCCGATTGGAGGTCGAGATCGACTTCTCGCCACGTGGTACCCGCCAGTTGCGGCATTCGGGTCGCGATCTCCGAGAAAGACAGGACGGTGATGACGGCTGCATCAGGAACGCTGTCAACGCGGCCAACGAGGCGCGAGAAGAATGCAGGCGGTAGGCGGATGTCGGAGTTCAAGAGGACCGCGATATCCGCGTCCGACACCTCATAGGCTTGGTTTATGTTCCGGAGGAACCCCAGGTTCGTCTCGCGCCTTGTCAGCCGCGCTCCGATTCGCCCTGCAAGGGCGCCGAGCGCGCTCGAGGTCCTCGATCCCGAAGCATCGTCAAGCAGATGAAAACGGATCTCGGGAGCAACCTGACCCGCCTTCTGCTCTCGCTCGATATCCGCCACGAGCAACCTGAGTTGGTCGAGCCTGTTGTAGACCGGTATCAGGACCTCAACAGTAGGCCTAAATCTCACCGCCGGTTCGTCCCGAGCGGCAGAGGGATCGACCGCCGGTACGGGTTCGCCCGAAGCGGCAAACGGTTCGAAGTCAGCCTCGTGCCGAAGCGGGACGTATCGGCCCGCTCCGAGACCTAGCCGGAGCTGAGCCCGCAAGATCAAGGAGGGACGAAACTCGAGGGGAGCAGTCGACGGGCGCTGAACACGGGTTTGGGCGAGGTAGTTGGCCCGACCGGCTCGGACCCCAGCGCGCAATGCGCGCGCGACCTCTCCGCGGTAGGTGCCCTTTGGCAGTAGGCGGCGGATGAGTGTCCGAAGCATTCCTCTCCCTGCGCGGGTCGACGGATGGCCGCGGCCGGGCAAACGGAGACGCTCGTCGAGGGCCAGCCAGGATCCTATCCTAGCCTACTCGACGCCCCATGCCCGCGCCGACCGATCGTCAGGGCGGGCGGGCTCGATGTTGAATTCGGAGACCAACCGACCTAACGGGTCGACGCCTGGACGCTGTTGTCTGCCGACCCGGCTGCGGGAGCGCCGGCGCCTCCGCGCAGCGAACGCGACGACTGGCCACTTGCCCGGCGGCCGAGTACGAGCGGGCATACTGGCGTCAACAGGCGGAGCGCATCGAGGCCGCTCGAAATGACCTCGGCAGGGTCTCCCCGGAATCCAGGGCGGCTCGGGAGGGCGGTTTGACCACACTTTGGCTGCGACGCTGGGCACCGTGGGTGCTGGCCGTCGTGGCGTGCTGGGTGGTTTCTGCGTGCGTCCCGCTAATCATCTCGTATGACGGGCACGAGTATCTCCGGAGTGGATTCGCGATCCTCGATCGGCAGATGGTGGCGCACTACCAGTGGGTACGAGAGCCTGGGTATCCGCTCTTCGCTGCGCTGACTGTGTCGATTGGCGGACCGCAACTCCTGATCTTCGTGCAGGCACTCATGGTCATGTTGGCTGCCCGAATGCAGTGGCTGGCCGCGAACAGCCTGTTGGAGCGCGCGGCCCTGCGCATCAACCCAGTGATGCCCTTGGTTGCTGTGGTGCTGATCTGGGGCTATTCGGCCGCGGTGCTCCAGCAAGCCGCGATCCTACTCGGTATATCGACAGCAATGCTGGGTTTCGCCAAAGCACACAGGGGAGACAGAAGCCGGCCCTGGCTGCTGGCAGGATCGGGCATTCTGCTTGGCCTTGTTTCGGCGCCTGTGCTGCTGGGTGTGCTTGCGGCTGCGGGCTTGGTTGTTCTCGTGAGTTGGCGCGGCCATCTTCGACGGCGGAGCGTCGTCGCGTTCCTGATGCTGCTCGGTGTCGGAGCTGCGGTACTGGCGCCTTGGTACGCGTTCAAGCTGTCGCAGGATACGAGTGCCAGTGACTCGGTAGGCCTGACGAACTTTTGGGAGTTCGGCAACTACCAAGCTTTCGGTCTTGCCGATCGCATCGCGGCCGTGCCGTCAACGTTGTTGGCGCTTTCGTCCGCGGGAGTCGAGTTCCATGATGGCCTTATCGTCGCGCCAGCAACTGAGAATCGTCTGTTCGGGCTGCCTGAGTTCGCAAGGGCCGACACTTGCGGGCGGCTCTATCCAACAATGTCTCTGCCCAGCCTCAGCGGCTCCGCGGAACGTGCACTTCAGGACTGCGTCGCCAGCCAGCCACTGAGCTGGATCAGCGCAGTTGACCATCGGCTGGGCGAGCTATTGCCGCTCGTTGCGCTGGCGGGGCTCGTCAGCTTGACCTTTGTCTCGCGTTGATTCCGCTTGCGAAGCTGGGCTGGACTGGTCGGACGATTTTGGCACTCCCGTGGATATCGCTCGGTCCCTACCTTTGGGCGACAGGCGCGATTTCGCGATACGGTCTCGCTGCGCTGTGCCTCGACGTCCTGTTGATTGGCGCGGCCGTTCAGTTGATGGCGATGAGGCGGCGCGTCCCAGCTAGCCTGAAAGCAGGCGTGTCGGCGCAGAGGCCATGACTCAGGCGCGGGTGAGATACCGTCGACGAATTATCGAATTTCGGCCTGCCTTGCCAGTCAAGTCCGCGGAGGTGGTGAACAGCGGGTCATCCGCGCCCGGTCTGGCAGCTCGCCATGAAGAGCGTCGGGCTCACCTAATCTGCCACCGGGTTGGCGTCGATCCGACCCACACTTGGGACGAAGCCGCGTCACGACCGTTGAACTCCACAGATGGCTGGATTCGAGTGGCCAGTTGTGGGCGTCTTATGGATCGGTCAGGAGCGCGTCAGAATGGTGACGCCCAACGCGATGACGGCGATCCCCAGCGCCCGTTGCGCGCTGAGCGGTTCGCCGAGGAAGAGCCAACCGCCCAGGCTCGCGACCACAAATGTCAGGCTCACGAGTGGGTAGATGAAACTGAGGTCGAACCTCGCGAGAAGATAGAACCACAGGAGAGTCGCGACGGCATACAGCCCGCTTCCGACCAGGAATATGGGGCTTTGCAGCAGGCGCCATATCGAGGCGATGAGCGGCTCTCCTGGCATCAAGAAGCCGCCTGCTGCATCGATCCCTTCTTCCAGAGGAGCTGGCCGCCAGCAAGAGACAGCATTTGGGCTGCTAGCGGCACCGCGAGCGTCATCCCCGGCATGCGGGGCGCTGCCTTCCGTTCACTGTCCGGTGCCTCATTCTCGGCCGCGTCTCGAAGCGACATTCTGCGCGTCGAAGACCGAGTACGTCGCATTCTCACGATCGCGCGTCCTGCACTTGAACGTCCCAACGCCCGATCGCGCACACAAGTCTGCGTCTCCCGCAGGTCATCGAGTGCGCAGTGACGGCGTACCGGGCTCGCCGCAGGAGCGTGCGTACTCGCGGGTCTCGCTCGCGCCCGGAGAGTTCTGCACCTCGAGTGAGAGCGCCTGCAGCAGCATCTGCACGCCCGAGGATCAGCGGCACGACTGCGATCATGACGGTGCCGGTCGTGGCGGGGATGCCACTGGAGGCTGACTGGACCCAGTGGTAGAGGCCGAATGCGATCCCGAACATCGCGAAGACGCCGCCCGACGAACGTGAGGAAGGCGATGAGGCCGAAGTCGTTCACGAAGTGACGCTTGACGAAGCGCCAGACGAAGCCTCGGGCAAGTCGCGGACGGGAAGCGTCCAGCTCACGCGGCCGATGCGTTCACGTGGAACGTCTCGTCACCGTAGAGCGCGCGACGTGTCCACGTCCACGACGCGCGCGTCGATGACGTTGAGCCGGATGAGCATGTCGTTCTCGAAGAAGTAGTCTCTGGCGATGCCGTCGAGATTGAGCCGCGACAGCGTGGGCGTCGTGATGGCGATGAAGCCGCACTGCGGATCGAAGACGTGCCAGTAGCCACTGGCGACCTTGGTGAGGAACGATAGGACCACGTTCCCGAACCACCTGGCGCCGGGCATGGAAGGCGGCCGACCGGTGCGGCGGAAGCGATTGCCCTTGACGTACTCCGCCATGCCCCGCTCGATCGGCCGCACGAGCCTTGGCAACTCCGCGGCGTCCATCTGCTCGTCCGCGTCCATCTTGATGGCGACGTCGTAGCCCACTGTCGAGGGCGGCGCGGAAGCCGGTCACCATGGCGCCGCCTACGCCCAGATTCTTGTCGTGGTGCAGCACCCGGACGCGCGGGTCCTTGAGGCTCTCAGCCACTCGCAGCGTGTCGTCAGTACTAGCGTCATCGACGACGACGATGCCATCGACCCAGTCGGGGATACGGCCCACGACCGCCTCGAGATGACCACTCTCGTTGTAGGCGGGCAGGATCACGCAGTAGGTGAGGTTCTCGCGCACGGGTTCTTTCCGGGTCGTGACGTGAGGCGAGGAGCCTCAAAGTGGTTCGGTGCCCGGGACCTTTCGGACGAAGTCTGACGGTGGAGGCTCTCGGGCACGGGTAGGTTATTCCATTTGCAGGCCGGCGGGGGTGCGATGAAGCCGACGGACGCATTGCACGCGACGGGAGAACTTAGACCACGCGGGTAGGTAGACCGCTCTGGCTGCCGACGGTTGAGAGTCGCACGGAGCCGCGGGTCGCGACGTCGTACGTTTCGCAACGCGGCAATTCAGAGCATCTGGCGCGACCGGACCATCAGTGACTGCACCTCAAAGCTCCGCAAGTGGCTGCCGCGCCGCCAATCCATTTGCCCCCACGCTCGCGCTTCGAGCCAGGCTGCGTCGTCGCGAGGGTGCCGAGTCGCGCAGTCACAAGAAAATCGTGAACTCCGCGACAGCCGCTAACGCGGCTCGTCAAGCCTCCGAGCGCGGTCCCAGGTAGAAGTTGGTCTCAAGAGTCTCACTGACGGGCCAACGCAGGTAGCCGCCATCGTACGGCCGGACTTTCTCGAACCGCCCGAAGAACCCCCACGCTCCTCCCGACCAGAGGTATGCGGCTGGGCGCGCAAGGACTGCTGGTAGCGGGTAGAAGT
Source organism: uncultured Chloroflexia bacterium (assembly GCA_963722475.1). GTDB lineage: Bacteria > Chloroflexota > Limnocylindria > Limnocylindrales > CSP1-4 > CTSoil-043. Next base: position 6,716 of record CAVRMJ010000007.1, read on the forward strand.
TGACGCCGGAGGCTTCGGCCAGTCGATACCCGCCGACGAACGGCTTGTCCACGAGCTCGACGAGGTCGGACTTCGTGTAGCCGCGCACGTGCGCAGACCAGTTCCTGAGCTGCGTGGGCTGTCGTCCGAAGAGGAAGAGGAGGCGGTTGTGCGCGGCGGCGATGTTCGGAACCCCGATCACCAGGCTCCCGCCGACGCGGAGGACCCTCGCGCACTCGTGGAGGATCCAGAACACTTCCTTGACGTGCTCGAGCACCTGGTTCGCCACGATCAGATCGACGGACTGGTCCGGAAACGGAAGGCGATCGTGCTCGATATCACAGGCTACCACCTCGACACCCTGAGATCGGAGGTGATCGACGTAGGGCGCGTGGACCTCGACGCCGATGATCCGCGCCGTGGGGTGGAGGCCGCGAATCGTCGCGACGTCATTGCCGAGTCCGGGGCCGAGGTCTAGGGCGATCTCGACGTGAAGCCTGTCGACGAAGCGGTGGACGATTTCTCGGCCGTAGTTTAGACGACGGTCAACCACGGCCCTTCCTTTCGCTACTGCTACCCCTTCCTCCAGCCGACGAGGAACACGGGGCTTCGTTGCTGCCCAGAGCGACGACTCCGCCTGACGTCCTGGAACGTCAGCCAGCCAGGACGCTCGACGCGACCGTCGAGGGCGGCGGGACTCCGATCATCGCGGAATAGGTGGCAAGCCCGTCCGCAATCGAGCCGCGTGCGACCGTCTGTCCGTGCTCAAGGATGATCGACTCGTCCGCGAGTGACGCGGCGAGGTCGACGCTGTGCGTCACGAACAGGAGCGATGTCCCAGAACGCCGAAGCGTCCGGAAGTGGTCAATGCATGTCGCGACGAAGGCAGCGTCGCCCGACGGCGAGGATCTCGTCCACGAGCAGGAGCGGTCCGGGATCGGCCAGGGCGGCGGCCAGCGCGACGCGCATGCGCATGCCGGTCGAGTAGGTCCGGAGCGGCTCCTCCCACGCATCCTCGATCCCGGAGAACTCGCGCGCTTCGGCGACGCACGATTTCAACGCACGTCCGCTCAGGCCGCGCAGGAGAAGCTCCAGCCGTGCGTTCTCGGCGCCCGAGAGCTCCTCGTCGAAGGCCGTACCCACCTGGAAGAGCAGCGTCGGGTCCACGCGCCTGTCCACGCGGCCGACCGTGGGCGCGATCGTCCCGGCCGCGATCCCGAGCAGCGTGGACTTCCCGGACCCGTTCCTGCCGAGGATCGCCACCGACTCACCAGAGGTGACCTCGAGGTCGAGCTGGCGCGAGCGCCCAGGGTCGATCGCTCGGCGACGGAGCAGGCGGGCTTTCAGCCCGATCTCGGAGCCGCTCGGGTACTGCTTGCCGACGCCGGCCATGCGCAAGAGAAGGGTCATCGGGCGTCCGTCAGATGTAGTCGGCGAAGTTGGCGGACGTGCGCCGGAACACGATGGCCGCGACCCACAGGGCGAGGAACGCCGAGACGAGGCCGACGACGGCGTGGACCGGGTGGTCCGGGATCCAGCGCATGCCGTAGAGGATGAGATCCATCGAGATCGTGAGCGGGTTGAACTTGAGCGCCAGGCCAAGGAGCCCACCTCCGTCCGGGTTCATGTAGAGGGGCGACATGAAGATCAGCGCCATCGTGATGACCGGCGCGGCGAGGATCGCGTCGCGCAGGTAGACACCGAGCGCTGCGAACGCCAGACCCAGCGTCGTGCCCCAGACGATCGCCAGCAGCAGGCCGACGGTGAACGCCGTGAGCGTGGCGAGGCCGGCGGCCGCGCCGTCGCCGATCGCCACCGCGGCCACGCCCAGCAGGCCGCCCGGGATGATGCGGTAGAGCGCGACCCCCACGGCGGTGGGCGCCAGCAGCTCGAGCGGGAAGAGGGACCCCTTCACCCAGCCCGGCCGCTCCGCGACCAGCGTCGGGCCCGCGGCCGACGATCTCGCCCATCCCCTGCCCGATGATGAAGGCGGCGAAGAAGATCCCGAAACCGCCGAGCGGGGACGTCGACTCCGGGACGCGCACGGCGCCGCGCGTCGCCACGAACAGGAGGATCGCCTGCGAGCCGGGCTGGATGATGTTCCACGCCCAGCCAAGGAGGCTTCGCCGGTGCCGCCGCGCGATCTGCGTCTCGACCAGCGTGAGCAGGACGAACCGCTGGTCCCAGAAGAGGTTCCAGGGGAACAGGAGGACTGTGAGGCCGCTCAGGCGCCGCAGGCGCCACGACGTCGGCCGGTTGCCACCGACGTCGGAGTCCACTTTGACTTCAGTTCCCATCGACCGAGAGGATAGCCGCCAGCAGGTCGCGGCACGCGTGCTCCCAGCTTCGGGGCACGAACTCGCTCCCGGATCGCCCGGATCCGGGACTCGACCGGCTCCGGGTCGTCCCACCAGCGGCGGATCACCTGGTAGAGCGCATCGCCGTCTCCGGCCGGCACGATCTCGACGAACCGCGAGACGTCGCTCGACGGGATCGCGTCGGTGACGATGCTCGGCTTCCCGAACCTGAGGGCCTCCCTGATCGGCAGGCCCCATCCCTCCGCGAGCGACGGGAAGACCAGGAACCGGCAGCCCTCGTAGAGCGCCGCGAGCTCCGCGTCGCTCGCGTCCGTCACGACGCGGACGCGGCTCCGCAGTGCGCGGCTCCGCAGCGAGGCGCTCGAAGAGCGCCCCGTCCCGGGGGTGTCGGCGCCCGACGATCACCAGCCACGGGACCCGTCCGGCCCCTCGGTCCGAGGCGAGCCAGCGCGACCAGGCGTCGAGCAGCAGGACGATGGTTCTTGCGCGGGTGGAGCGTCCCGACCGTGAGGATGTATGGCGTTTCTGGGCAGATGCCCCGCGGGTCGTCCGAAGTCGGCAGGATCGGATCGGGCGGCGAAACGGCAATCACCGGCCGGCGGGCGATGACGGCGGCCTCGGCTGCGACCTCCGGCGAGACGGCCGCGAGAGCATCGGCGCGCTAAGGAGAAGGGTCAGGTCGGCCGCAGCGGCGACGCCCTGCGCATCGCCGTACCAGTTCGCACCGGTGATCGGCAGCATGTCGTGCACCAGCTGCGCAAGCCTGGCCCCCGATCGGGCTCGGGCAGCGACCGCTCCCGCCGCCATCCCCGGCGCGATCCACGGCGCTCCAAGGATCAGGAGCGTGTCTCCGGGCCCGATCTCGAGGGGGCGGCCGGCCTGCGCTGCCCTGCGGGCAAGCAGGCGCCGGCCGACCGTGCGCGCGCGCTCCTGGACGCCGCCGCGGCAGCGTGCGCGGAGATGCGCAGTGCGAGCTCGGCGCCCCGGGCGACGCCGCCGCCCGCCGGAGGCCGTCACGTCCTGTGCGAGCTCCCGCACTTCGTCCTGCGCGACGACCACCCGCCGCACCTCGATGCCCAGCTCGGCGGCGACTGCCGGCAGGTGGCGTGCATAGCCGTCGGCAAGCCGCTGGATGCCGGTCGGCTGGGTCGCGGCGCGTCCGGTAGACGAGGAGGTCGTTCACCACGATCAGGAGGCGGCCGGTCACGGCGACGCCCGTCCGCCTGCCTGGCGGAGTCACACGCCCCTGCCCTGGAACACGACCGGGACCGTCCGGATCGCGATCTCGAGGTCCAGGAGCAGGGACCAGTGCTCGATGTAGTCCAGGTCGTCGGCCATCCGCTGCTCGAAGTCGGCGTCGACCCGCCGACGTACCTGCCAGAGTCCCGTCAGGCCCGGACGGACCGTCAGAGCGGATCCGGTGTTGCGGTTCGTAGCGTTCCACCTCGTCGAGGCCGGCCGGTCGCGGTCCGATCAGGCTCATCCGGCCCGCCAGCACGTCGAAGAGCTGCGGGAGCTCGTCGAGGCTGAAGCGGCGCAGGAAGCGGCCAAGCGGCGTGACGCGTGGATCTCGCTCGAGCTTGAACGCCGGGCCCTTCGTCGAGCTCGCCTCCCAGAGCGCCGCTCGCTCGGCGTGGGCCCCGACGCGCATCGTGCGGAACTTGCGAAGCCTGAAGGGGTTCCCGTAGAGGCCCGCCCGCTGATCGGCGTAGAGGACGGGTCGACCTTCGACCAGGAGGATCGCCAGGGCCGTGAGGAGCATCGGAACAGATGCCAGCACGATCAGGATGCTCGACGAGACGATGTCCGCGACCCGCTTGATCGCCCGGTCCGTCGGCGCGAGCACGGACGGATAGAGGAGGAGCGAGCTGCCGGACAGGACGACGATCGGTCGAGTCAGGGATTCGGAAAGGCGAACGAGGTCCAGGCACGACGGGCTCGCCGCGCACGAGCGCTTCCTCGGCCCTCGCCCCGAGATGGGGAAGCGGCGCCTCCACGAGCGGGTCCGGCATGTCGCGCACCTCGCACGCGTGCGCCGCTGAGGGCGCTGACGCCCGCGCAGGCGCAGCGCCCCGACGATGACGAGAAGGCGGCTCGCCAGCGTCTTGTCGGCCAGGTAGAGCACGCCCGAGCACGCGACGAGCCAGATCGCGGCCGCGGCGAGCAGGCGGATCGGGCGTCGTGGAAGCGTCGGGTAGATCGGGTCCACGGCCCGCAGGGCAAGCGGCCAGAACATGCCGCCGATCAACGCGGTGAGCAGCAGGGCCGGCCTGGTCAGGTCGTCCTGGCAGATCCCGGCTCGGCAAGGATCGACCTGGCGCACGAGGGCGGCAAGCGGAAGCGCCACGAGCCCGGCGACGAAGTCCACGAGGACGATGCGATCGCCCGCGGGACCGAGGACCGGGAGCGGGCGTCCGACCTGAGCTGATCGTCTGCGGTTGGGCCACGAGGCTCTGTCCGGAGGAGGCGCAGCCGGCACGGTCACGCCGGGGTCCGGGCAGAGGTTGACGCAGGTCCGATCAGGGGCAACGCCCGGCCACTCGGCTGCGGGCTGTTGCCTCGGGTCAACCGCGCTCCTTCGAGCGAATCGTGAATTGCAAGCAGCCGAGACACATCTGCAGTATGGCGAGGTCACGTGCGGCCAATGTGCTCCGCTGGCGCCTGAGCATGTCGTTACACCGTGCCCTCGGAATCGCCCCGAGCCCTGACGTTCTGGCATCCCGGCCGTCAAGGCACGAAGTAGCCGGTGACGTCGAAGATGAGGTCGAGTCGTCGCCGATGACGCGGCCGGGCCCACGTAGGTGGCGGAGAGGGTGCCGGTCCCCGAGAGGGCGACGGTCACCCCGTTGGCCCGGTTGTCCCCGACCGGGAAGTTGAGCGTCGACTGGTACCTGGGGTGCTCGTCGGGCTCGGGGTGAGCGCGACGTAGCCCGGACTCGTCTGGTTCGTCACGGTCAGGTTGCCGGTGACCGCGATCGCGTTGGACGGCACCCCGCCCTGCCCGGTCACCGCGAACGTCCGCGGGACGCGCCGAGCTGAAAGGCCCGATGAGGCCGGTGCCGATCCGGGTAGTCGAGGATCCGGGCAGGCGTGAGCGAGACGTACGTGGCGCCGGTGGTGGTGGGCACGAAGTAGCCGGTGACGTCGAAGATGAGCTCGGGCGTCGCGCGCCGACGCGGCCGGGCCCACGTAGGTGGCCGAGCAGGGTGCCGGTCCCCGAGGGCGACGGTCACCCCGTTGGCCCGGTTGTCCCGACCGGGAAGTTGAGCGTCGAGGTCGTGGGGTCGCTGGTCGGGCCGGGGTGAGCGCGACGAAGCCGCAGGCTCGTCTGCTCGGTCACGGTCAGGTTGCCGGTGACCGCGATCGCGTTCGCGGGCACCCCGCCCTGCCCGGTCACCGCGAACGTCCGGGCGACGCCCCGAGGTGAAGGGCCCGATGAGGCCGGTGCCGATCCGGGTGTCGAGGATCCGGGCCGGGCGTGAGCGAGACGTACGTGGCGCCGGTGGTGGTCGGGCACGAAGTAGCCGGTGACGTCGAAGATGAGGTCGGTCGTCGGCGCCGACCCGACCGCGCCCACGTAGGTGGCCGAGCAGGGTGCCGGTCCCCGAGAGGGCGACGGTCACCCCGTTGGCCCGGTTGTCCCCGACCGGGAAGTTGAGCGTCGAGGTCGTGGGGTCGCTGGTCGGAGCCGGGGTGAGCGCGACGTAGCCCGAAGGCTCGTCTGGTCCGTCACGGTCAGGTTGCCGGTGACCGCGATCGCGTTCGACGGGCACCCCGCCGTGCCCGGTCACCGCGAACGTCCGGGGGACGCCCGAGCTGAAGGGGCCGGAGAGGCCGGTGCCGATCCGGGTGTCGAGGATCCGGGCGGGGGTGAGCGAGACGTACGTGGCGCCGGTGGTGGCGCAGGTACGTGAACTGGTCGGCCGAGCTCGTCGCGCTCGTGCCGCCCGGGCCGGTGACCGTGACGTCGACCGTGCCCGTCCCGGCCGGGCTGACCGCGCTGATCTGGGTACCGGAGGACACGCCAGAAGCTGGCGGCGGCCGTGCCGCCGAAGCTGACACCGGTCGCCCCGGTGAACCCGGTGCCCGTGATCGTGACGCGTCGTGCCGCCCGCCGCGGGGCCGTTCGCCGGGACGACGGACGTTACGGTCGGGGCGGGCCCGCAGCCTGGGAACTTGAACGACGCGATCCTGGTCTGCCAGTTGAACGTCCCGTTCGAGGGGATGTACTCGTTCGTGTACCAGAAGGTGCAGTCATCGGTCGGGTCAACCGACATCGCGCTGTAGTCGCCCCAGCGAGTCAGGCTGCCGGTCTGAGCACCGGCGCCGGCGATGATCGTCGCCTCACCCTGCGTCATCTGGCCCAGCGGTGTCGCCGGCGAGCCGGCCCGTGTAGGCGATCGCCGGGTGGAGCGAGCTGCTCGAGACGCTGTAGCCGAGCGCCATGTCCCCGGCCTGGTCCTGGGCGATGCTGCCCATCCAGCGGTAGCTCGCGTCGGGGGCGTACGTTCCAGCCTGGAAGAGCGAGAGGCGTGCCCGAAGCGACGCGAAGCTCGTACCAGCGGACGCCGACGCTCGCGCCGGCCGTCACGCTGTGATTGACGACGAGAGACTCGTGATCGCCGAAGTTGCGGTAGGCGAGTCGGTACATCAGCCGGTCGGCCAGCGAGTCGAGCTGATTCGTGGTGCCCGACTGCGGGATGCAGGTGCCGCCGCCGCAGGCTTCCGCGTAGGCCGGGACCGTGATGCTGACCGGGCCCGTGAACGTGCTGTTCGCCGGGGTCGCCCAGTCCACGTGGAACTTCCACGTGGCAGAGGCTCGTGTGGTGGCGCCAAGCGCCACGAGGTAGTTCGGCGAGCCGGCCGGTGGCGGCAGGGTCCCGTCGAGATCCGACGGCAGGAGGCCGCCGTAGGTGGCGCTGGTGGTGAAGCACTGCTGCGTCGCGGTCAGTCCGGCCAGCATCTTCGTCCGGTCGTAGGCGCAGACCTGGGCGCCGGCGAAGGTCGTGCCGCCGGTGAACATGTTGAACGTCTCGTAGTAGGCGTCCGGCCAGACGCCGAGCTTCGGGTAGTCAGGGAACGCGGTGCTGCCGTAGTTGAACGAGTAGCGATAGTAGGCGCCGGTCGGGTCGCCCGTCGCGGACACCGCGACGCACTCGAGGTACGGAGTGGTGGTGACCGAGAACTGGGTGATGATCCAGCGGTCGGCCAGCCGGTCGTACCGGACGGTCGGGTCGCCGTTGTTGTTCGTCTGGCAGCCGCCACCGAAACCAGTCCAGAGCGTGTTGATCGCGACCGGGCCGAACAGGATGGTGCCGCTCTTGCTGAGAACCTCGAAGCTCGCGTTCACGATCTGCACGTACTGGCTCGGACCGACGGCGCCATTCGTGTCGGGAGGTGCGTAACCAGCCGCGACCATGCCGTCGAAGTTCGTCGCGGTGGCGGGGATCCGGGGCGCCGGCAAGGTCGACTGGATGACGGTGTCCAGCGCCCCGGGGACGATCGCGGGATGCGGCAGCTCCCCCTCGTCCTGTTCGTTGAGGTGGACTCCACCGGTCGCTGGCGGCATCCCGCGGAGCGGCGGGGACGTGTTGTTGTGGTTGTTCGGACTGATCGACGGCGCGCGCAGGGCAGCGTGGCCGGCTGGGCCGGGAGTCGCCCCGCCGGGCGAGAGACTCGGAACGGGAGTCGCCCCGCCGAGCTGGAGAAGTGAGACCGCGACGAGCGCCGGCAGCAGGACGGCGACCAGCACGGGCAGAGCACGAGAACGCATCTGGCGCATCTTACCGGCTGGGTTCGGAACGGACGAAACCACCGTTTCGGTTCGCGCATGCTGGAGGTCGGTCCGGTGGCGTCAACGTTGCGCGAGCGCCTCCTCGGTGCGCCGATCCGCTCGTCCGATCAGCGGGCCGGCCGCCATCCCCAGCACGATCCCGCCCATGACCGCGGCGTAGCTCCGGACCTGCGGGATGTCCCAGAAGCCGCAGACCAGGAAGATGACGACCGCGGCGATGAGATACGGCGCCATCGTGTGCCGGCGCCGCCAGACCTGCCAGGCGGAGTACAGGATCACGGTCCCGTTCGCGATCCCGAGCGGGAAGGCCACCCTCCGCGAAGCCGTGGAGGATGATGTCGTGGCTGTAGGCGATCGCGCGCTGGGCGAAATCGCCGTAGCCGCTCGAGGCTCCGCCAGCCGCCACCCACGAGCGGGTTCGCGAGCGTGATCGAGACCGCCGCGATCCAGGTGTTCACTCGATCGACGTCTTCGCCGGAGCCGCCGCTGATCGCCTGGATGACGGCGTCGACGTTCGTGCCGTAGCGAACGGCGATCAGGGCGACCAGCGCGACCGCGCCGACCACGAGGCCGGCGATGCGGAGGCGCCGCTCGACCGCCCGCTCGCGAGCACCGCGAGGACCGTGCCGACGCCGATGGCGATGAGCGGGCCGCGGGACCAGGTGAGGATCATCGTCACGAGCGCGAGCCCGATGACCACGTAGGCGAGCCAGCGCCTGAAGCGCCATGCCGCCACCACCGCCAACGGCAGCGCCGTCGCGATCCCCATCGCCGTGGGGGTCGGGTAGCCGAGCGCGGCGAGCCGGCCATTGACGATGCCCGGGAACGTGATGAGATCCACACCGGGGACGCCGATCCACGCGAGGAGGGCGAGGACGCATCCGACCAGGGTGGTCCCCAGCACGACGTTCGTGAGCGTCCGGTCCCGGCCCGCCACGAGGTGCGAAGCGGCGATCCAGGCCGCCATCAGCGCGATCGGACCGCCGGCCAGCCAGTGAAGCCCGGAGTCGAGGAATGCCGGGTCGTTGCCCACGGCAATGGAGCCGGTCTGCGCCGTGTAGGCGTAGAGCCCGGCCGCCGCGACGGCCGCAGCGACGACCCACCACGGCGGTCCCGGCCGCCTGGGCTGACCGAAGCTCGGCCCCAGGACGAACCGATCCAGGAGGACCCTGGCCGCGGCGCCGTAGATCGGGACCACGCGCAGGACCTCGCCGGACTGCGCGTCGGTCGCGCCGCCCAGGAACGGGACGACCGCGATCGTGAGAAGGAGCCCCAGCCACGGCTGGAGGAGGCCCAGCGCGAGACCCGCGAGGATCCAGGCGGGGATCGCCACCGGGGCGAGCGCGGGGATGTGCCCGAGCAGCCAGAACGTCGCCGCGATCGCCGCGAGCCCGATGTCCCAGCGGGCAACGACGGCGTCGAGTCCCGTGGCGGCGAGCGATCCGACGCTGACCCTGCGCCGGCGCGCCGCTCCCGCCGGGTGGAGCGTGTCGCCGGGGCGGACTGGCCTCGTCGCGCCGGCCCCCGGCGTCGCCGCGGCTGGCCCGCCTCCCGGCCGTTTCGCGCGGCTGGCCTTGCCCATCGGGCGCTGCTCCTCCCGTCGTCTGGCGAGCGCGGGCGATGGTCGCCCCGGCTCGCGAAGGGAGAGTCTACTGGCGCGCGGACCGGTCCGTGCCGGTGGACCGGTGCCAGGCGGTAGACCGGTGCCGAAACCGCATGCTGTCTCCGCCATCCCCGCGGCACGAGGGAGCCGGCCATCCTCCGCGACATGCACCGGAGGACTCGTACGCGAGTCACGCGGCACGCGGGGTGGACGCACCGGCGCGAGGATGGGACCTGGTCCTGACGGTCACGGCCCGGCGACGGCCGCGGCCCGGGCAACTCGCGTAGTGGTCCACGAGCGCATGAACCGGAGGATCGTTCGGCAATCTCCGCGCCGAGCGCGCCCTACCCCGCCCCGCCGGCCTCCTCCACGAGCCGCGCCATCGCGTCGAGCTCGGGCTCGTAGATGTGGGCAGTCTTCACGTGGATGACGAGCCCGCCGGTCGGCAGGCCGGCACCGGCGGCGATCTCCCGCTGGAGCGCGGCGAGCTCCACGAGGTTCGCGTAGGCCTTCTTCCCGAGGTCCAGGCCGTGGGCGTACACCACCAGCTGCACGCGCCCGTCCGGCGCCCACGCGTCGATGAGGCTGATGCACGGGATGTACGACGTGTCGGTGGCGGGCTGGAAGGTCGTGATGGTCGCGTCCCGGGCGCCGGGGTCGGCAGCCAGGCGGGCGGCCAGCCAGGCCACCTGGTCGCGGCCCGTGCCGGCGTAGTCGCGCAGCCGTCGCGCGTACGAGTCGGCGCCGCCCAGCTCCACGACCGTCCCGGGCTCGCGAAAGTTGGCTCGCATCCAGGCCAGCCAGGCCGGGTCGCCCAGGCGACCGATCAGCTCGTCGTCGGGGTCAGGCTCGCCGACGGCGATGGTCAGGAGAGCCACCTCCCGCGTCGCATCGGTACCCCAGCGGGCCGCCCGTCCGTCGCGCAGGACCAGCCCCGCGGCGGCCGAGCCAGGCCTCGCCCAGGGTCGCGGCCCGGATGACGACGGGGTTCGGCGCGCTGGCGACAAAGGCGGAGGACGTTGCCTTCGCGCCACGTCGTCGTCCGCCTGCCGGTCCACGTGCCGGACGATAACGCTTTGCGGTGTGCCTGTCCGGCGCCCCAGGGGACCGCCCGCAGTTGACGAGAGCGGTTCAGGCGGTATCATGGCAGTACCGCTGACAGGAGGATCGATTGGAACGGCTCGACTACACGCCCAGGGAGGTCGCTGAGATCCTGCGCATCAGCGATGACGCGGTCCTCGACCTGGTCCATCGCGACGAGCTGCCCGCCTTGCGCGTCTCTCCGCGCATCATCCGGATCCCGGTCGCAGGCTTTGAGGCCTGGCAGGAGGGGCGGAGGCCCCGGCGGCGACGCGTCGTGATCCGCGCGACCTCGAAGCCCATCGCTGTCGGCGATGGGGAATCCCTGCCGGAGGGTGCACAGGTACTCCGCCGGTGATCGAGGCGTCCACGGACGAGCTCCTCGACTACCTTGCCGACGTCATCGAGCGCGCCGAGCGGTTCGGCGCGACAGTCATGCCTCCCCACGACGCAGAGACGGTTGCCTGGCAACGCGACGACGACGAGCTGGCGATGGATCTCGCGATCCATCCGCCGGTGGGAACCCGGTCGCGGCTCGTCGAGATCACGCTGCGGGAACGCTGGCGGGCCATCGCTGGCGGCCAATGGGAGCTTGCCGAGTATGCCTATGAGCTCCGGGACCACGAGCTCGACTACCGTCGCGCCCTCCATCGCCACGACGTCGACCACTTCGTCCGGGCCTGTGGCGTCGCGACGCACGAGCATTGCGAGGCCGCGATGGGGCATCCGCTGTGCGGCCATTCCGAAGCGAACCCGTGCCGGGGTGCGCTCGACGGGTTCGAACAACTCTATGGCGTCTGGCTCACCGGCACGAAACCCGACTGCTCGCAGCTCCGCTGCCTCGGGTAGCGCGCACACGGTCCGGAGTGGACCGCAGGGCGCGGCTCCACGCCGCACCTTCACCCGTCCCGCCGGGAGCCGGCCAGGCAGCGCCGGATGGCGTCGATCGACACGTCGACGTCGTCCTCGCGGGTCCACCAGTTGCTCACCGAGATGCGCATGACCGCCCTCCCGTGCCAGGTGCCGCCCCCGAACCACGCGGTGCCGTCCTCCTGGAGCCGGCGCACCACGTCCCGGGTCCGCTCGTCGGAGTCGTCGAACCGGACCAGCACCTGGTTGAGCACGACGTCGTTGAGGACCGCGACGCCGGGCTCGGTCGCCAGCGCGTCGGCGAACCGGCGCGCCAGCCCGCAGCATCGCTCGACCAGCTCCACGACCCCGGACCGGCCCAGGGAGCGCAGCGCCGCGTAGACCGGGAAGCCACGGGCGCGCCGCGAGAGCTCCGGCACGAAGTCGCCGGGATCGCGGTCGGCGACGGTGTTGAACGGGAGGTACGAGGCGCTCATCCCCATCGCCGCGCGATGCGCCGCGGAGTCGCGCACGAACACCAGCCCGCAGTCGTAGGGCACGTTGAGCCACTTGTGCGCGTCGGTCGACCAGGAATCCGCGCCCTCGTACCCGGCGATGCGGTGACGAAGCGACGGCGCTGCGGCCGCCCACAGCCCGAACGCCCCGTCGATGTGGATCCAGGCGTCCGGCCGCAGGTCCCGAACCATCGCGATGGCAGCCGCGAGCGGGTCGAATGCGCCGCTGTTCACGTTGCCGGCCTGGAGGCACACGATGGTCGGCCCGCTCGCCCGCTCCAGGGTCGCCCGGAGCTCATCGAGGCGGATGCGGCCCTCCGAGTCGGCCGCGACGCGGAGCGGAGCCCGCTCGCCGAAGCCCAGCAGCCGGAGGCCCGCGAAGACCGTGACGTGCGCATCCGCGCCGATCACGACGGAGACGCCCGGCCCGGCGTGCAGGCCGTCCGCCTCGACGTCCCAGCCGACCCGGCGCAGGACCGCGTCCCGCGCGGCCGCGAGCGCCGTGAAGTTGGCCATCGTCGCGCCCGTCGTGAAGCCGACCGAGGTGCCGTCGGGCAGGCCGAACAGGTCCACGAGCCAGGCCGCCGCCACCGTCTCGATCGCCGCCGCGGCCGGCGTGGCAGCCGCCGCTGCCGCGTTCTGGTCCCACGTGCTGGTCAGCCAGTCGGCCGCGAGCGCCGCCGGCAGGCTGCCCCCGATCACGAAGCCGAAGAAGCGCGGCCCGGACATCGCCATGAGCCCGGGCGAGACGCCGCGCGCCAGGTCCTCGACGATTGCCGCGGCGGGCTCCCCGTGCTCCGGCAGCGGTCCGCCGAAGGCTGCCTGCAGCGCCGCCGCGGTCGTCCGTGGCGCGACCGGCATGCCCGGGAGCCCGGCCCGGTACTCGATCGCGAGCTCGGCCGCCCGGCGGAGCAGGTCGGCGGTCCCGGCGTCCGGATCGGCCGGCCGGGCCCGGGAATCGTCGCGCCCGTGCTCGTTCATCGTCCCCCCTCGTGCGTGGATCACCGTCGCGGCGGGCGCATCCCCTCGATGTACCGGCCGGTGGGCGGCACGGTGGCGTCCTGCGGATAGAGCCCGAAACGGATCGCGTGGCTCGCCCACTCGGGGTCGGCCGGCACCCACGTGTGCGTCGCGTTGCCGTCGCCGTCCAGCTGGGCGATCGGAGCCGTCGGCGTTCAGGACCAGCGTGCCGCCGTCCGCCAGCTTCAGCTCGCGGCGCTTGAACCTGCGGCCGTGCGCCGCCGGGGTCGGCGAGGGATTGCGTCGGATCGGGATCAGTGCTCATCGGGTGGTCTCCTCCGGGACCCCAAGCATGCGCCGGGTTGGCTGCGCGCGCACGGCGATGCTCGCTGCCTCGACGCGGGTCGTCGTTCCCGGCACCTCGGCCGGCCTCAGCTTGCCTGGGCAGCCGCCGTGACGAGCAGCACGATCGCGCCGAGGGCGGTCATCGCCGCCGTGCTGCGCCCGAGCCGGCGGATCGCGGCGGTCCGGGCTGCCTCGTCGACGGGGTTCGCCACGTCCGGCACGACGAGCAGGTCGATGGAGACGCCGATCGCGACCAGCGCCACGACCAGGACGTGCTTGACGACGATCAGCGTCGACCAGCGTGCTGCCGAAGAAATGGCCGATCCCGAGGAACCGGTGATCGGTGAGCAGCAGGTAGCTCCCAGTCACCAGGAAGACGCCGATGCACGCGAGGATGAGCGGCAGGGCGCGCCGCTCGATCGCCGGGATCAGCCGGCCCAGGGTGGGTCCGTCGCGGCCCGCCGCAGGACCGGGACGACGATCAGCCCGAGCACCGCGTAGTAGCCGAGCAGGATGACCGTCGCGCACGAGTGAAACCAGGCGGCCCCGGCCTGCACGACATCCACGAGATCCCTCCACGCTGCCGGGTGCGCGGGCTCGCGTGCCGCGCCTGTCGCCTGGCTCGGGCGACGGTGAGGCTCGCGGCCGGTCGGTCGCCAGTGGCGAAGGGCACGAACGCGCGGGGCCTCCGACCCGGCGCGCCATCGGCGACATTGCGGGCGACTGCGCGTATACTCCGTCGCGTCGCTGCATTGTGTGGTGACTCTCGCGTGGTCGACCGTTCCTTCTCGAACAGACCGTGCGTCTGTGTTTGGTTCGGGAAGAGGAAAGGGTCACCATGACCGCAGGAACAGTCAAGAAGGTCGTCTCCGACCGCGGCTTCGGCTTCATCACCGCCGAGGACGGCAAGGAGTACTTCTTCCACCGCAACGAGCTCACCCCCCCGCTCGACTTCGACCGGCTTGCCGGCGGCGAGCGCGTCGAGTTCGAAGTCCAGGCCAGCCCGAAGGGGCCGCGCGCCGCTCAGGTGCGCTCCGCCTAGGCTCCGCTGAGTCGTCGCACCTCGCGACGACTTCGCACGAAGGCCCCGGTTCGCCGGGGCCTTTCGATTCTCCGGCGGCGCCAGGTCCTGCGGACGGAGCGGGTCCACGGGCGCGTCCGCCCCGCGATGCGTCAGGTCCCGCCCGTGAACTCCGCCAGCTCCGGCTCGCGTCGGCATCCCGCCCCGCGCCCCCGGGCGCGTTGTCGACAGCGCCGCCGCCGCGACCGCCCGCCGCACGGCCGCGACCAGGTCCAGCCCTTCCGCGAGTCCCGCGGCCAGCGCGCCGTTGAACGCGTCGCCGGCGCCGGTCGTGTCCACCGGGTGGACGGCGGGCGCCGGGACGGCGACGGCGGCGCTCCCGCCTGCACGATGAGCGCCCCGGCGGCTCCCAGCGTGACGACCACGGCCGGCACGCGCGCCCCAGCCGCGCGAGGCGGCCAGCAGGCGCCGGGCGGCAGGCTCGGGAGCGTCGCCGGCGGACTCCCCGCCCGCGAGGATGGCGAGCTCCGTCTCGTTCGGCGTCAGGATGTCGGCGAGCGCCATGCGTCTCGGCGTCGAGGTCGTCGGCCGGCGCCGGGTTCAGGATCGTTGTCGCGCCGGCACGCCGGCCCATCTCCAGGGCGGCGCGGACCCCGTCGGGCGGGATCTCGCGGCAGACCAGCACCACGTCGCGCGGGCCGGGCGCAAGCCGGCGCAGGGCGGCAGTCGACGTGCGGTGCGCGCACCTCGCCGTTCGCGCCGGGAGCCACGACGACCAGGTTCTCGGCGCGCGGATCCACCACGATCAGGGCCACGCCCGTCGGGCGGTCCGTCTCGACGAGGCCGGTGATGTCGATCCCCTCGGCCGCGAGCGCCGAGCGCGCCTGGCTCCCCATGTCGTCGGCGCCGACGGCCCCGACGAAGGCCACCGCGGCACCCAGCCGCGCGGCGGCCGTCGCCTGGTTCCCGCCCTTGCCGCCCGGGTAGCGCGCCACGTCGCCGCCGGTCACCGTCTGGCCGGGCACGGGCAGCCGCGGGGCCGCGACCACCAGGTCGACGTTCACCGACCCGACCACCAGCACGCGTCCACCTGCCATCGGTGGATTGTCGCGGATCGCGGGCGCCGTTTCCCGGGCTGGCCGGGCGGAGTAGCATCACCGCCGGGAGGTGCTCAATGGGTCGGCTCGTCCGCGGCGTCATCCGCGCCTTCGCGCTCTTCGTCGTCGCGTCGACGCTCCTCGGGTCGGGATCGGCCGTGGCCGCTGCATTCGCGAAGCGCCGCATGGAGGCCCCGGAGGATCCCGCGTCGAACGAGCCGACTGCCGCCGCGATCTTCGCCGGCGAGCGGTTCGCGAGCGTCGCGCCGGCGCTGCGCCGCGGTCGCGTGATCACGTGGTTCGCGGGCCACGACGTGGACCTGCGAGGAGCGACGCTGGACCCGTCCGGCGCGACCCTGCACGTCCGGACGATGTACGGCGGCCTGCAGATCGCGGTGCCGGAAGGCTGGCGGGTCCGGTCCCACGTGCTCTCGATCTTCGGCGGGACCGCGATCGACGTCCCCGAGGCGAACCTCCCCGCCGATGCGCCGCTGCTGGAGCTGCGCGGCTTCACGATCTTCGGCGGCGCACGCGTGACCACCAGCCCGGACGCGTCGTGGAGCGGCGCGGACAGCGAAGGGGAGGCGCTCCCACCCGCTGGCTGACCGGCTGCGCCGTAGACTGCCCGGGTGACCACGGTCCTCTTCGTCCGCCACGGCCTGACGGCCCTCACCGGTCCGGTCCTCGCCGGCTGGACGCCCGGCGTCCACCTGGACGAGCGCGGTCGCGCCCAGGCCGCCGTCGCTGGGCGAGCGGCTGCTCGGCGGTCCCGCTGGCAGCGGTCGTGACCTCCCCGCTGGAACGCTGCCGCGAGACGGCGGATGCCGTCCTCGCCGGTCGCGTGCCCGTGCCCGCGCTCCACGTCGACGAGCGCCTGGGCGAGGTCCGCTACGGCAGCTGGACGGGCCGCGAGCTCAGGGAGCTCCGCAAGGAGCCGCTCTGGCGGGTCGTGCAGGGCCACCCGTCGGCCGCGGTCTTCCCCGACGGCGAGGGGCTGGCCGCGATGGCCGCCCGCGCGGCGGAGGCGGTCCGCGACTGGAACGCGCGGCTGGGGCCCGACGCGACCTACGCCGTCGTGAGCCACGCCGACGTGATCAAGGCGCTGGTCGCCGACGCGCTGGGGCTCCACCTGGACGGCTTCCAGCGGATCGTCGTCGATCCCGCCTCGCTGACCGTCGTCCGGTACGCGGAGCTGCGCCCGTTCGTGGTCCGCGTGAACGACACCGGTGGCAGCGTGGACGCCCTGGTCCCGGGGCCGCCCGCGGAGCACGGCCGGGCCGACGGGCGCACGGGCCGGGCCCGGCCTCGGATGCCGCGGTGGGCGGCGGCGCCGGCGAGTAGCGCGGCGCGGCGCGACCGCGGCGCGCTCACAGGCGAACCGGCCGCGACCGCGCTAGAGTCGCGGTCACACCCACACCGCCCGGAGGGCCCTCGTGCCGCGACGCATCTACGACTTCGGAGTCCCGGACCGGTTCGTGACCGGCACCGTCGGCCAGCCCGGCCACCGCACGTTCTTCCTGCAGGCCCGCAAGGGAACGGCGATCGTCTCGGTCGTGCTGGAGAAGGTCCAGGTCCAGGTGCTCGCCGAGCGCCTCGCGCTCCTCCTCGCGGAGGTCGCCCGGCGCGGCGTGCAGGTTCCCGAGGCGCTCGCACCGTCCGACGACGACACCGCGCCCCTCGGCGAGCCGCTGGTGGAGGCGTTCCGCGTCGGGACGATGACGCTGGGCTGGGACTCGGAGCGCGAGCAGGTCGTGGTCGAGGCGCGCGCGCAGCAGGAGTCGGACGAGGACGAGGACGAGGACGACGACGAGGACGACGCGGACGACGCGGATGCCGACGACGATGCGGACGACGAGCGACGAGGCCGACGACGAGCCGGCCACGCTGGAGTTCGACGACAGCGATCCCGACGGCCCGGACCTCGTCCGCGTCCGGCTGACGCCGCTGGCGGCCCGTGCGTTCGTGGAGCGATCGCTGCGCACGGTCGCCGCGGGACGGCCGCCGTGCCCGTTCTGCGGCCTGCCGCTGGATCCCACCGGCCACATCTGTCCGCGCAAGAACGGCTACGTGCACTGAGCAGGCCCGGCGTGGACGAGCCGACGAGCCGAGCCGCGGCCGACGGCGCGACGAGCCGCCGAGCGGCCGAGCTCCCGCCGGCGGTCGACCTCCCGCCCGCGCTCGCGCTCCCGTTCCTCCGCGCGGGGGAGATGGAGATCGTGGGGCGGCTGGTCCAGGCCTCGAACACGACCCTGCTCGTCACCGTCACCGGCGAGGTCCCGGGACGCGGCGCGGTCACGGCCGGCGCCGTCTACAAGCCGATCCGGGGCGAGCGGCCCCTGTGGGACTTCCCGGAGGCCACGCTCGCCCACCGCGAGGTCGCGGCGCACGCGGTCTCGGAGGCGACCGGGTGGCAGATCGTGCCGCCCACGGTCTTCCGCGCGGACGGCCCGATGGGCCCCGGGATGCTCCAGCTCTGGGTCGACACCCGCGACGACGCCGACGTCCTGGCCCTCCTGCAGGCCGGCGACCCGCGCCTGCGCCGGATCGCGCTGTTCGATGCCGTGGTCAACAACGCCGACCGGAAGGGCGGCCACCTCCTCGTGCGGCCCGACGGCCTGGTCCAGGGCGTGGACCACGGGGTCACCTTCAACGTCGACCCGAAGCTCCGCACCATCCTGTGGGGCTGGCGCGGCACGCTCATCGCCCCGCGGGAGCTGCAGGTCCTGGCCGCGCTCCGGCCGAAGCTCGCGGCCGGCGGGCCGCTGGCCGTGTCGCTCGCCGAGCACCTGGACGCCGCCGAGATCGACCAGGCGCGCGTGCGGCTCGACGGGCTCCTGGGTTCCCGGACGTTCCCGCATCCGCACCCGGACTGGCCGGCCGTGCCCTGGCCCTGGTACTGAGCGCGGTCCCCTCCCCGCTCACCCCGCGGGCGGCACCGTCCCGACGTGGAGCGTCACGATCCCGCCGGACATGCCGGTCCACGTCACGTCGGCGAGGCCGGCGTCGCGCATGATCCCGGCGATCGCCTCCGGCGCGGGGTAGTTCCGGACACTGCGGACGAGGTACGCGTAGGCGCCGCCCTGTCCCGCGAGGCGACCGATGCACCGGCACGATCCGGTCGAACCAGGCGCGCAGGATCCGGGCGAGCCGGCTCCGCGGCCGGGCGATCTCCAGGCAGACGACGCGGCCGCCCGGGCGGACCACGCGGCGCATCTCGGCGAAGCCCTGCCCGTAGTCGGGCAGGTTCCGCATGCCGAACGCGATCGTCGCGGCGTCGAAGGCGGCGTCGGGCGCCGGCAACGCCAGCGCGTCGCCCACCACGAACGTCAGTCCCGCTCGACCGTCGAAGCGGCGCCGGGCGATCGCCGATCATCCCCGGGCTGATGTCGACCCCCAGGACCTCGCCGCCGGGCTGCACGCGCCGGTGGAGGTCGGCCGCCACCTTGCCGGTGCCCGTCGCGATGTCGATCGCCCGGCCGCCCGGCCGGAGCTGCGCCAGGGCCACGGCGCGGCGCCGCCAGCGCGGCTCCTGGAAGGCGCTGATCACGAGGTTCATCGGGTCGTAGACGCGCGAGATCCCGTCGAACATCGAGCTGACCTCGCTGCTGGACGCGGCGTTTCCGCGCTCTGTCGCGAGGCCCGACGGGGCGCCGTCGCGTGGGCTCGTCATGGGTGGACCTCCAGGTGGGTCGTGACGCCGGAACCGGCGATCGCGTCGAGGATCGCGACTGCGACGGGCTCGGGATCGGTGATCGGGGCAGGGTGCCGGAGCCCGGCCAGCACCACGAGGTGCGAGCCGGGGATTCGCGCGACGACGGTGCGGGCGATCGGCGCGTAGAAGGGGTCGCTGGCGCTGCCTGACAGGAGCGTCACCGGCGCGACGATCCGCGCCAGGCCGTCGGGATCGAGCCCATCGAGCGCGGCGTCGGCGTAGGCCCCGTCGCCCTGCGCGGCGAGGAAGGCCCGGGCCCGCTCTGGCAGCGCCCCCCAGGCTCCCTCGCCCGCGACGCCGTCGAGGAACGCGGCGGAGGCCGCGGCGGCGCCACCGGTCGCGTGGGCACGCTCCGTCGCGGTCGCGACGGCGGCGAACGCGGCCCGAGTCTGCGCGTCGGCGAGCGGCCCGTACGGAGGCTCCCAGGCCACGACGGCCACCACGCGCTCGCGGAGCCGGGCCGCCGTCTCCAGCGCGACGACCCCGCCGAAGCTGTGCCCGACGAGGATTGCGCCGGCGATCCCCTCGACGTCGAGCAGCGCGGCGACGTCGTCGACGTGGACTGCCACGTCCAGCGGCCGCGGCGCCGGCACGGCGCTCTCCCCGCTCCCCCGCCGATCGAGGGCGAGGACGGGCCCGCCGGCCGCGAGGAGCCGGGCAAGGCCGCCGAGCTGGACGGACGCCGAGAGCGTCGCGTGGAGGAGGACGATCGGGATCCCCCGCTCCGCCCCGTGCGCGGCTGCGAACGCTCGATAGACGAGGGCGGCGCCGTCGCGCGCGACGTATGTGCGTGTCTGCGCACCGGTCATGCGCACACCTCGTCGCCATCCGTCGGCGGCGAGGCGACCTGTGGCGACACGACCGCCGGCGCCCCCGCGAGGTCTGCCTGCAGCTCGGTGCGGCGGAGCTTGCCAGAGGCGGTCCGAGGAAGCGCGACGACGACGACGAACGCGGCCGGGATCTTGTACGGGGCAAGGCGAGCGCGGCAGAACGCCTGCAGCTCGTCGTCCGTCGGGGCGGGCACGCCGGGTCGCAGCACGACCGCCGCGATCGGCACCGCGCCCCACGTGACGTCCGGGCGACCCACGACGCCCGCCTCGGCGATCGCCGGGTGTTCCGCGAGGGTCGCCTCCACCTCGGCCGGCACGACGTTCTCGCCGCCGGAGACCAGCAGGTCGTCGCGACGGTCCAGGACGGAGAGAAAGCCGTCCGCGCCGAGCCTCCCCGCGTCGCCGGTCCGCAGCCAGCCGTCGGCGTCGAACGCGGCGGCGGTCGCCTCCGGCTGGCCGAGGTAGCCGGAGAACGCGGCTGGCGTGCGGACCCGGATCTCGCCGCTGCCGTCCGCGGCGGCGTCGGCGATTCGCAGCGCGACGCCCGGCAGGGCGCGGCCGGCGGACCCGGGACGCGCCGCCGCATCGGCGGTGGCGAGGGCCGTCACGCCGGAGCCGGCTTCCGAGAGGCCATACGTCGGGACCACCGGCCAGCCAGCCGCCAGCGCCCGGGTCACGAGCGCCGGCGGCACCGGTGCGCCGCCGAGCAGGACGGCCCGCAGGCCCGGACCTGCTGCGTTGCCAGTTGTCCGGCGGGTGCTGTCGTCCGCGTCCAGGAGCCGCGCCAGCTGCGCCGGGACCAGCGAGACGTGGCTGGCGGGCCCCGCTCGGAGCGCGTCGAGCACGATCTCGGCATCAAATGCCGGCACCACGCGGAGCGGCACGCCCGCCCCGATCGCCCGCCACGCGACCCCCAGCCCGGCGACGTGTGCCAGTCCCAGGCAGAGGAGCCAGCCCGTCGCCGCGGGCAGGGCGGCCGCCCACGCGCCGGCGCTCGCGGCCATCGCCGCGTGGGAGAGAAGAGCCGCTTTCGGCTGACCGGTCGTGCCGGAGGTGAGGACGGCGACTGCCGGCGCGTCCGGATCGAGCTCGATCGCAGGGGCGAGCACACCCTGCGCCCGCGCAGCCAGGGCCTCGAGGCCCACGGAGGGAACACCCAGGCCCACGGCCATGGTGGCGTGCTCGCGATCGTGGACCGCGAGCCGGGGCGCGATCTCGAGGCCGGCGGCCGCCAGCTCCGGCGCGGTGAGCCGCGTCCCCAGCGGGGCCACGCAGGCTCCGGCCCGCCCGGCCGCGGCAAGCAGCGCGATGGCCGTTGCCGATGGCGCGGCGAGCAGCGCCACGCGATCCCCCGGCCGCACCCCGCACGCCGCAAGACCCGCCGCCAGCTCGTCGGCACGTGCGTCCAGCTCCGCGAAGCTCCACGTCCGTCCCTGCTCCAGGACCGCCGGCGCGTCGAGCGTCGACGCCGCGTGGGCCCGGAGCGCGATCGGCAGGACCAGGCCCGCGCTCACGGGGTCGCCTCCACGAACTCGGTCGTGAAGCGCGCCACGGCTCCCCGGTTCACCGTGATGCCGAGCCGGCCCGCCGCCGGCCCGTCCGGCGGCCGCATCCATCCGTGCTCCACGATCAGCGGCTCGTCGAGGAGATCGTGCTCCAGCAGGCCGGCCGTGGCGAGGCCGTGCGCCAGCGGTGACGGGAACCGCGCCCCGGAGACCTGCCGGAGCTGCGCGGCGGCCATCAGCGCGGCCGCGATCCCGATCCCCGTCTCGAACAGCGTGCTGATGACCACCGGCACGCCGTGCGCCGCGGCGGCCGCCGCGATCTCGGCCACGGCGAGCGGACCGCCGACGCGTGCCGGCTTCACGACGAGCACGTCGGCGGCGCCCGCGGCGAGGAGCCGCCGGACCGCGACCAGCGACGCGGCCGCCTCGTCCGCGGCGATCGGGACGTCCACGAGGCGCCGAAGCTGGGCCGCCCCGTCGCCGTCATCCGCGGGCAGCGGCTGCTCCACGTACTCGATCCCGAAGCGAGCGACCGCCCCCAGCCGGTCCTCGGCGGTCGGCAGATCCCACGCGCCGTTGACGTCCAGGCGAAGCCGGACATCGGGTCCCGCGGCGGAACGGATCGCCCGGACGCGCGCAACCAGGTCGAGCGTCTCGCGCTCGGCGCCCGCCTTGAGCTTGAGCGTGGTGAAGCCGGCCTCGATCGCCTGCAGCGCGGCCTCCGCGCCGGCGGCCGGCCCGCCGAAGCCGATCGTGCCGTTGACGGGCACGCCGGTCGCCGTCGGGATCTCGCCCGCAGCCGCCGACCCGGCCTCGCCGCTCGGGAGCAGGTCGAAGCGCGCCGCGTCCAGCGCCGCGCGGAATGCCCGGCCCGGCGTGCCCAGCAGCTCCAGCTCCTCCGCGTCGGGCACGTCGCCGGACCGCGCACGGTCGGCCGCCTCGCGGACCAGGCGCGCCAGCAGGGTCTCCTCGACCTCGGTCGCGTCGGGCTCCAGGACCGCCTCGCCGGCACCGACCCGGCCGTCGGGCCCCGCCACGAACAGGATCCAGGCCTCGCGATGGAGCCACATGCCGGTGGCCGTGGCGAAGGGCCGCCGGAACGGGACGCGGACCCGGACGGCCGACAGGCCGGTGACCGGGACTGCCTCGAGCGCGGCGCGCAGGTCGATCATGCCGGCCACCCCCGCAGCGCCAGCGCCACGGCGAACAGCAGCCCGAAGACGAGGGCGAGGCGTGCCGTCCCCGCCAGGACCGGGTTGAGCTGGCGCGGATCCCGGAAGTCGCGGACGGTCCGCAGGAGCGGCCGGACCAGCGGCGCCGAGCCGAGCGGCAGCAGCTGGGCGATCCCGAAGCCCGCGAGCGAGGAGCGCGATCGGGACCGCGAACGCGGCAGCCAGGAGCAGCCCGTACTCCGCCGTCGTCGCGCCCCGGCCAAGCATCACCGCCAGGGTCCGCTTGCCGGCTGCCGTGTCGGTCGGGATGTCGCGCAGGTTGTTGACCACGAGGATCGCGGTGATCAGCGCCCCGACCGGGATCGCGGCAACGACGAAGAGCGGCTCGAAGCGCAGCGCCTGCAGGTACGCCGTCCCGACGACTGCCACGAGGCCGAAGAAGACGAACACGAAGACTTCGCCGAGGCCGCGGTAGCCGTACGGCCACGGTCCGCCGGTGTAGGCAAGCGCGGCCACGATCGCGAGGGCACCCAGACCCACGAGCGCCGGCCCGCCGACCCAGGCAAGCCAGAGGCCGACCAGCGCCGCCACCGCGATGGTGAGCCCGATCGCGACCTCCAGCTGCCGCTCGGTCACGAGGCCGGCCGACGCGACGCGGGTGGGGCCGGCCCGGTCCGGCGTGTCGGCACCGCGGCGGAAGTCGGAGAGGTCGTTCGCGAGGTTCGCCAGGACCTGCAGCAGGAGCGCCACCGCGAGGCAGCCGAGCGCGGTGTCGGGGCGGAACGCGGCGCCCGCGGCGAGGGCCGCGCCCGAGCCCCACGACCACGCCGCTCGCCGCGGCCGGGAGCGTGGCCGGCCGGACCGCCAGGAGCCACGTGCGGAGCGCGGAGGGGCGGCGCGGCGATGGACGTCACGGCCGCCGCGGGTACTTCGAGTAGTCGGGGTCGCGCTTGTCGAGGAACGCCCGCGAGCCCTCGTGCGCCTCGTCGGTCGTGTAGTAGAGGCCGGTCGCGTTGCCGGCGAACTCCTGGAGCCCGGCCAGGCCGTCGGTGGCCACGAGGAACGCCGACTTGAGGAAGCGGATCGCGGTCGGGCTCATCGCCAGGATCTCGTCGGCCCACGCCACGCCCTCGGCCTCGAGGTCGGCCAGCGGGACCACCCTGTTCACGAGGCCCATGGCCAGCGCCTCGTCCGCGCCGTATCGGCGGCAGAGGAACCAGATCTCCTTCGCCTTCTTGTCGCCGACGAGCCGCGCCAGCAGGCCGATCCCGAAGCCGGCGTCGAAGCTGCCGACGCGCGGGCCCACCTGGCCGAAGACCGCGTTGTCGCTCGCGATCGTGAGGTCGCACACCACGTGGAGGACGTGGCCGCCGCCGATCGCGAAGCCGTTGACCAGCGCGATCACGGGGATCGGCAGCGAGCGGATCTGGCGCTGGAGGTCCAGCACGTTGAGGCGCGCCAGCCCGTCGCCGCCGACGTAGCCGCCGGCCGGGCTCTTGTAGTTCTGGTCGCCGCCGGCGCAGAACGCGACGTCCCCCGCCCCGGTCAGCAGGACGCAGCCGATCCGCCCGTCGTCCCGGATCCGCGCGAACGCGTCGATCATCTCCGAGACGGTCTCCGGCCGGAAGGCGTTGCGGACCTCGGGCCGGTCGATCGTCACCTTCGCGATCCCTGTGCCCGAGTGCTCGTAGCGGATGTCGCGATACTCCGCGACGCGGGTCCACGTGACGGGTGCGGTCATGCGGCGTGATCCTCCGAGACGAAGTCGAGGACAAGGCGCTGGAACACGGCCGGCGCCTCCAGGTGCGGCGCGTGGCCGGCGCCGTCGACCACGGCCAGCCGGGCGCCGGGAATCCCGGCCGCCACCGCCGCCGCCCGCTCCCGGACCGGGTCATCGGCGCCGACGATCACGAGGGTCGGCGACGTGATCTCGCGCAGCCGGCCGTGGAGCGGCTCCATCACGCCCTGCCCGGCGGCGCGGAGGCTGGCGGCGAGACCGGCCGGCTCGTGCGCGAGGCGGATCTCGCGAAGGTTGGCGCGTTCCCCGGCGCCCAGGCGTGCTTCGCCGGCGAGCACCGGCGTCCGCTCCCAGGCGTCGATGAACCGTTCGATCCCGTCACGCTCGATGGCCCGGGCCAGCGCGTCGTCCGCGGCCCGGCGAGCGGCCCGCCCACCGGCGATCGGCCATCCCGGCCGACGGCGCCTCCAGGACGAGGCTCGCGCACGCAGGCCGGATGCGAGATCGCGAGCCGGAGCGCCACCCGCGCTCCCATCGAGTAGCCGACGACGTGGGCTCGCGCGTGGCCGAGCGCGCGGAGCAGCGGGGGCAGGTCATCCGCGCTCCGTTCGATCGTTGCCCGCGACAGCTCGGCCGGGCGGGAGGGTCCGCCATCGCGCCAGGCCGTGCCGCCGTGGCCGGGGAGGTCCGGTGCGATCGTCGTGAAGCCTGCGTCGAGCGCCGCGTCGGCAAGCCCGATGGCCGCGTCGGCCGGCCCGCCATCCCAGCTGCGGCCGCTCCCCGTGAACCCGTGGAGGAGCAGGAGCGCGGGGCCCGAGCCGGCCACGCGGACGGCCCACTGGAGCCCGTCGACGTCGACGCTCCTCGGCACGCGGTCACGCGTCGAGCTCCGCGAGGGCTGCGGCAACCGCTGCGGCGGCCTCGCGGTGGAGCTCCACGTTGCGGGCCCGCTCGGTGCGGAGCTCGAGGACGGTGACCCCGCTCGCGGCCAGGCTCTCGGCAAGGGCGGACCGCAGCTCGCCCGCCGCGACCGGCCGGTGCACGCCGCCGAGCGAACCGATGACCGGCGCGAGGTCGATGCCGTGCGGCGTCCCGAACAGCTCCTCGTAGTGCGCCGGCAGGCCCACGCCCGGCGCGTCTGCCGACGCCTGGGGCAGGAACGAGAAGATCCCGCCGCCGTCGTTGTTGACCAGCACGATCGTGGCCGAGAGACCGTGCAGCCTCGCCGCGGCCAGCGCATCCAGGTCGTGGAGGAAGGACAGGTCCCCCACCACCAGCGCCACGCGCCCGACGCCGGCGGCCGCGGCGCCGAGCGCGGAGGAGACCACGCCGTCGATGCCGTTCGCGCCGCGGTTCGCGAGCGGTCGGATTGCGCGCGCGCTGCCCGGCAGCCAGGCATCGAGGTCGCGGACGGGCATGGAGCTGCCGGCCCACAGGATCGCGCCGTCGGGGAGCAGGTCGCCGAGGTGGGCGAACGGCGCGCCCTCGAAGGCCTCCCCGCGCGACTCCACGCCGGACAGCCAGGCGCGAAGGGCGCCATCGGCCGCGCGGTCGGCGACCATCCAGGCGTCCGCCCACGAGCTCCCGGGACGGCGCGTCGGCAGCGTGCGCCCGGCGCGGATCGGCCCACCAGCGCATCCGCGAGCGCATCCGCGGTGATCGCCGCGTCCGCGTGGACGAACGTCGTCGGCAGGAGCGCCGGCTCGCGGTAGCCCCCGTCGCCGTCCACCACGACCTGTTCCGGCGCGGCGTCCGCGACAAGCGCCAGGATCGGCTTGGAGGTCGGCGTCGCGCCGAAACGGAGCACCAGGTCCGGCGCGTGCGCGTCGCGCCACGGCCCGGCTCGACACAGGAGGTCGCCCCGGGCCACCACGTGCGAGCGGTCGTGTGGTCCGCAGCGGACCCCTGACAGCGGGTCGGCGAGGATCGGAAACCCGCTCGCGTCAGCCAGGCGGGCGAGCGCGGCCGGCAGCGCCGGATCGTCCTGCGGCCCCGCGATGATGAGCCCGCGACGGGCACCGGCCAGGCGGTCAGCGAGGTCCGCCACCGCGGCCGCGGCCAGGATTCGCGGACCGGCCAGGACATCCGTGAACGGCCGGGTTGGCGCAGCATCGTCCGGGGCGGGCGTCCGCAGGTCGCCGTCGGGGATCAGCGGCTCGCGGAACGGGATGTTGAGGTGGACCGCCCCGGCGGGGCCGGCCAGCGCCGTCGCCACCGCCCGACCTGCCACCGAGCGGACGTGGCGGCGCGTCTCCGGCGTCCCGTCGAGCAACGGCAGCTCCGCGAACCACTTCGCGTGGACGCCGAAGAGTCGCGCCTGGTCGATCGCCTGGGGCGCGCCGCGGTCGCGGAGCTCCGGCGGGCGATCCGCGGTGAGCAGGACCAGCGGCACGCGGCCCAGCGTCGCCTCGACCGCCGCGGGAAGCAGGTTCGCCGCGGCGGTCCCCGACGTGACGAGGACCCCGGCCGCGCGCCGCGACGCCCGCGCCAGGCCCAGCGCGAAGAAGCCGGCGGCGCGCTCGTCGAGCAGGACGCGGACGCGCATCCCCGGGTGCGCCCGCAGGGCGAGCGCGAGCGGCGTCGAGCGCGATCCGGGGCAGATCGACGACGTCGCTGCATTCCGGCGCGGACCAGCTCGTCCACGAACGCGCGCAGCGCGACGACGTCGGTCACGCCCGCTCCTCCGGCAGGCGGCCGAGAGCGGAGGCGACCGGTCGCAGCTTCATCCGCGACTCTTCCCACTCCCGTGACGGGTCGGAGTCGGCCACGATCCCGCAGCCGGCGAAGAGCGTGGCGTCACGGCCGGCCACCAGTCCGCAGCGGAGCGCGACCATGAGCTCGCCGTCGCCGTCCGCGCCCAGCCAGCCGATCGGGCCCGCGTACCAGCCGCGCTCGATCCCCTCGTGCTCGGCGATCATCTCGAGGGCGAGGTCGCGCGGCTCGCCGCCCACGGCCGGCGTCGGATGGAGGCGCTCGGCCAGGCCGAGGAGCCCTGCCTGGTCGCGCAGGCGGCCGCGGACCGGCGTCACGAGGTGCTGGACGTCGCGCAGCGGGAGGATTCCCGGGGTCGCGCCGACCTCGAGCGTCTCGGCAAGCGGCGACAGGCTCCCGCGGAGCATCTCGACCACCACCGCGTGCTCCTCGCGTTCCTTCTCGCTGGCGAACAGGGCCGCCGCGAGCGCCGCGTCCTCCGCCGCCGTCGCTCCGCGCGGCGCGGAGCCGGCGATGGCGACCGTCTCGAAGTCGCGCCCGGCCGTGCGAACGAGCCGCTCCGGGGTCGCGCCGAGGAACGTCCGGCCGCCCCGCACGAACGCGTAGATGGTTCCTTCCGGGGCGCCCGCGGCCAGGCGGCGTAGCGCGTTCTCCACGTCGATCTCGATCGACGATCGAAGGTCGACGCGGCGCGCGAGCACGACCTTGTCCAGGCGGCCGCGTCCGACGGCGCCGGCGAACAGGCCGACCAGCCGATCCCATGCGGCGCGGTCCGGCTTCTCTCCGAGGATCGCGAGCGGGGCGTCGGCGGGTCGGGCCACCACCGCGCCGCTGCCCGGGCTGAGCACCGCCGCGCGGGCCACGAGCGCGTCCCAGCGGCGTTCGGCGGCGCTCGGGTCGGGGCTGTCCGCCGGGCGATCCGCCGCCCTGGCCGTGTCGCCGGACTCCGGGGCTGTCTCCGCGATCGTGACATGGGAGGCCCCTTCGGCCCGCGCGTACGTCAGTGCCGGCAGGACGAGCGAGGCGGCCCCGAACGGCGCCCACGGTTCGGACACACCGGGAGCCCGGCCCGTGAAGCCGAGGCCGCCGACGAGAACAGGGCCGACACCACGCGAGGATCCCGCCGGGACGTCGATCGCGGCCCGCTCCAGGAGGGCGCGCCAGCAGGCCGCCGCCCGGTCAAAGCGATCGGCGCCCACGGGCTCGATCGACCACGCGCGTCCGATCCCCACGATCGCGAAGCCGGCCGACGGCTGCAGCCACAGGGCCGCTTCGAGGTCCTCGTCGCGAGCCGCCGCGAACAGGCTGATCGCGTCGACGGCCGGGGCGGGCCGGGTCCACGCGCGCATCGACCCCGGCGCGGCCGGCGCGCGACTCGACCCCGGGCCGGGCGGGATCGCCGTCTCGGGCCGTTCGACGACGGTCATCTCGACGGCCCCGTCGCGGCGATCCGCTCCTCCGGGACGCCGGCGCTGCGCAGGAGGAGCGCGCGAAGGGGCGGGTAGGTCTGCTCCAGCCGCTCCGGCTCGTCGGCCATCAGCCACCGCGCGACGACCTCGTTGAGCGCGCCGAACCAGGCGACGCCCGTGAGCCGCGTATCGAGCGGCGGGATCGCTCCCTCCGCGACGGCCTGGTCCAGGTAGCCGGCGATCATCGCGGCGAACCGCTCGTGGAGCGCGTTCGTCTCGTCGTTGAAGGCGCGACCGGCGCCCAGCGCGTCGAGGAAGAGAAGCCGGGCCATGGTGCGGTGCCCGGCAAAGGTGGCGAAGACGGTGCGCAGCGCCGCGTCGGCCTTCGCGATCGGATCCGTCTCCATGGCAACCGCCCGGTCCACCTTGGCGGCGAGCCGGTCCGCGGTCGAGCGCATCAGCTCCCGGAAGATCGCCTCCTTCGTGGCGAAATGGAAGTAGACGCCGCCCTTGCTCGTCTCCGCGGCTGCGGCGATCTCGTCCATGGCCGTATCGCGGTAGCCGCGCCGGGCGAACGTGTTGAACGCCGCGTCCAGGATCTGCTCGCGTCGCGTCCGGCTCTTCTCGGCCTGCGCGCCCCCGCGCTTCTCGTCACCCATCCGAATCTCGTTCGCCTCTGCCAAAACCGACCGACCAGTCGGTTTGTCTGGCCGATCCTACCTCGTCCCGACGGGACGGGTACCGGCCGGTGGCGCGCCCTCAGCGCCCGTGGCCGGAGCTGCCGTCGGCAGCCGTCACGACCCCGCCCGACCTCCCGGCGGGCAGCGACAGCACGAACCGGGCGCCGCCACCGGGCGCCGCCGTCGCGACCAGCGTCCCGCCGTGGAGCTCCGCCAGGCGCCGCGCGATCGCGAGGCCCAGGCCGCTTCCGGCGTCGGCGCGAGTGCGCGAGCCGGGCAATCGCGCGAACGGTTCGAAGATCGCTTCGCGGGCATCGGCGGGAACGCCGGGTCCCTCGTCGTCGACGGTCACGGCGGCGGCGCGTCCGCCGGCCGGCGCGGCCGCGACGGTGACGCGACCGCCATCCGGGGAGTGCCGGAACGCGTTGTCGACGAGGACGAGCAGCAGCTGGACGAGCCGGTCCCGGTCGCCCACCACGGGCAGGACCATGCCGTCCTCGGCCGGACCGAGCAGCTCGATGCCGCGCTCGGCGGCGAGCGGGCCCGCCCGGCGCACGGTGTCGCGGGCGATCTCGGCGAGGTCCGTCGGATGCCGCTCGATCGCGAGCGAGCCCCGCTCCGACGCCGCGAGTGCCAGCAGGTCGTCGACCAGGCCGCCGAGCCGGTCCGACTCGGCCACGATGTCCGCCACGAGCGAGCGGCCGTCGTCCGCGACGAGACCCTCCCGTTCCAGCACCTCCGCGGAGGCCCGGATGATCGCGGCCGGCGTCCGGATCTCGTGCGACGCGTCCGCCACGAACCGGCGCTCGGTGGCGAATGCCGAGCGGATCGGGACCAGGGCGCGACCGGTGACGAAGAGCGTCACGATCGCGGCGCCGGCCAGCCCCACCAGCCCGACGAGCGCCACCGACAGGACCAGCGAGCCGGCCTGGCGATCGTGAAGCGTGAGCACGAACCCGGCCTGCAGCCAGCCCACCGGGTTCGCGCCGCTCCCGAGCGGGACCGTCAGCAGTCGGATCGGGACCGTGCCGTCCGAGACGGTCCGGAGGTCGCGTCCGGTCGCCCGCGCCGCTGCGACGGCAACCAGGTCCGGCAGGCCCTGGCGCGGGATGCTCGACGGGTTGGAGACCAGGGTTCCGGACGGGTCGAGGACGAGGAAGAATGTGTCCGAGGACTCCGGGAGGCGTCGGGCGCCTTCGTCTCCGCCGATCGCGGGCAGCTCACCGCCGAGCCGCTGGGACTCCGCGGCCGCCGCCTGCTCCAGGGCCACGTCCACGTCCTGGTCCAGCGCGCGGGTCGCGATGAACGCGGTGGCGGCGCCGATCGCGAGCACGAGCGCGCCGATCAGGAGGAGCGTGATTGCCGCCAGCCGCCGCCGTGTCGATGCCAGCAGCCTGCCGGCGGGGGCGCGGTCGGTCACGCGTCCGTCCTGAGCGCGTACCCGACACCCCGCACGGTGCGGACATGGGTCGTGCTGCCGAGCTCGGCCAGCTTCCGCCGGACGTACGAGACGTAGAGGTCCACCACGTTCGAGTAGACGTCCGGCTCCGCGCCCCAGACCGCGTCCAGGACCTGCTGGCGCGTGACGACCCGCCCCTCGTTGCGG
This sequence comes from uncultured Chloroflexia bacterium, assembly GCA_963722475.1. GTDB lineage: Bacteria > Chloroflexota > Limnocylindria > Limnocylindrales > CSP1-4 > CTSoil-043. The sequence continues at coordinate 37,641 of CAVRMJ010000007.1, forward strand.
ATCAGGTAGGCGAGCAGCGCGAACTCGCGGGCGGACAGGTCCGCGGTGCCCTCCCCCACGCGCGCGACGTGGCGCTCCTCGTCCAGCTCCAGGTCCCCGGCCGCGAGGCGCGGCGCGGGCTGGGCAGTCGCGCGCCGGCCCAGCGCCCGGACCCGGGCGAGCAGCTCCGCGAACGCGAACGGCTTGGCCAGGTAGTCGTCGGCACCGGCATCGAGTCCGGCCACCCGGTCGTCGACGCTGCCGAGCGCCGTGAGCATGAGGGCCGGCGTCCGGATGCCCCGGGTTCGCAGCAGCCGCAGGAGGTCCAGCCCGTCGAGGTCGGGAAGCATGCGGTCCAGGACCAGCACGTCGTAGGGGACCGATTGCGCGGCCGTGGCAAGGCCGAGCGCCCCGACCGCGTCGCCCGCACGATCCACGACGTGCCGCTCGGCGACCAGGACGCGGCGAATCAGCTCCGCCATCTTGGGTTCGTCTTCGACCAGCAGGATCCGCATCGCAGGCATCCTCCTGTTCCGCGGCGAATGCGTCAACGGCCGAACGGCATTCCTGTGAGAACGCACATCCGGACCACACGCCGCGTACATCGCGCCGGCCGAGCATGTGGACTGTCATCCCGAACCCTCCGCCGGGCGCCCCGCGACCGGCCGAACACCACGGAGCCACACCGCATGCCCGTTCCAGCCACCGAGACTCCCGCGGTTCGCCGCCCCCCGGGCGTCAGCCGCCTCGGAGTCGCGATGGCGTCCCTCGCGACCGCCGGCACGTTCGCCGTCGCGCTGATCGGGCTGGGCGGCCCTCCGGCGCCGCCGGCCACCGCGACGACCTCCGCGGCCGATGCCGCCGGGTCGCAGGCCCCGGTCCAGACGATCTACGTACAGCTCCCCGCACCGTCCGCGGCGCCGGTCGTGGCAGCCCCGAAAGCCCAGACCTCCGTCGTGACGAGGCAGTCCGGCTCCAAGGGGACCGAGGGCGGCGAACAGGAAGGAAACGACTGACATGCCAATCCGAACCGATCCGACCGCCCGGCCGGAAGCCGCGGCGGCGTTCCCGGGACCCGTCGCCTCGCCGGTACGTCCGGAGCGCTCGGGCGCCCTCGCGCCTCGTCCTGCCGTCTCTCCCGGGCGACCCGCGACACGCCCGGCGCCGCGCAAGGCGGACCCCACCCCCGCCCGTCTGGCAGTGGCCGCCGGCGGAATCGCGACGGTGTCTGCGCTGCTGGCCGCAATCGGCGGCGCGGCGGTCCCGGCCGCGACGGTCGCGTCCGCCCCGGCGTCCGGGGGCACGGGCCAGTCGACCGTGCGGTACATCTACGTCCCGTCGGGCCAGACGGCGCCGTCCGTCGGGGTCGCGACCTCCATCGCTTCCCCGGCGCCGGCCCAGGTGCAGGCTACCCGTGGTGACGCGCCAGTCCGGCGCGAAGCCGTGACGCCCGGCGCGAGGCCGTGACGGCCGCGACCCGGGTCGCGGCCATGCCACCCTCCCCGGCAGCGGCGCTGCCGCGCGCCGTCGACAGCTCCGCGGCCATGGGCGGCGGGCTCGGCGTCCACGTGGCGGTCGGCGACGCTGCAGCCCTCGCGGGAGCGCAGCTCGACGCGGCGCGCGTCGCGGCCAGGGTTCGCGCCTGGGCCGGCCGCCTGACGCGCCACGACCCGACCTCCGACCTGATGCGCGCAAACGCGGATCCGCGCGGCGTGGTGCCCGTCCGTCCCACGCTGGCGGCCGCGCTGCGGTGGGCCGCAGACGCCGCGGACCTGACCGGCGGGATCGTGGACGCCACGCTCCTGCGCGAGCGCCTCGCGGCTGAGGCAGCGACCCCGGCCGAGACACCGCCGACGGCGGCCGTGGCCGCCGCCGGCGCCCAGGCGGCCCGCCGGGCTGATCGGCGCGCTGCGACCGACCTGGCACCTCGAGGCCGCCCGGCACCGGGGTGCCCTCCTCCACCGCGACGCGGGCGTCTCGTTCGACCTCGACGGCGTGGCGAAGGGCTGGATCGCCGACCGCGCCCTGGCGCTCCTCGACCGGCATCCCGGCGCCCTCGTCGACGCCGACGGCGACATCGCCATCCGGAGCGCCGCCGGGCGATGCCTGGGAGGTCGGCGTGGCCGACCCGCGAACACCCGGCGCGCAGCTCGCGGTCTTCGTCCTGCCCGGATCGCCGCTCGGCGCGCGCTACGGCCTCGCCACGTCCGGCATCAGCGTGCACCGCTGGGCCGGGCCGGATGGCGAGCGTCACCACCTGATCGACCCGCGGACCGGTCGCCCGGCCGCCACGGACGTCGTCCAGGCAACCGTCCTGGCCGGGAGCGCGCGTGCCGCCGAGGCGTGGGCGAAGACCGCGGTCGTCCTCGGCCTCGTCGCGGCGCTCGACGTGCTCGATCGCGCCCCGATCCTCGGCGCTATCCTGCTCGTGTCCGACGGCCGCGTGCTCGCCGTCCCCCGAACCACCCGGTGGCTCGCATGAAGTACCGCGGCCTCTCCCCGCTCCAGCTCGGCACGGTCTGGGTCGTCTTCATGATCGCCGTTGGCGTGATCGTGGGAGCCACCGGCCCGCGCGCGGTGGCGGCGCTGGCGGACCTCGCGCAGGTCGCGCCGAGCAAGCTGCCCTGGGTGGCGACCCGGGTCATCGCGTTCCTCTCGTACTTCGCGATCACCGGCTCCGTCGTCTACGGGCTGCTCCTCTCCACGAAGATCCTCGACGCGATCGCCCACCGACCCGTCTCGTTCGCGCTGCACCAGGACCTTGCCGCGATCGGCTTCGGGCTGGCCGGCGTCCACGTCGTCCTGCTCGGCCTCGACGCGACGGTGCCGTTCTCGTTCGGGGACATGCTCATCCCGTTCGTCGCGCCATACCGGCCGCTCTGGGTCGGCGTCGGCCAGCTGACGCTCTACATCGTGGGCGTGGTGATCGCGAGCTTCTACCTGCGCCGCCGGATCGGACAGCGGACGTGGCGCCTGCTCCACTACCTCACGTTCGTCTCGTTCGTCGGCGCGACCGCGCACGGGATCATGTCCGGGAGCGACAGCGGGACAGCGTGGGCGTGGTGGAGCTATGTCGCGGCGACCGCCCTCGTGGTGTTCCTGACCGGCTACCGCGTCGTGACCGGTGTCATGGCCGTCCCGCGAACGGGCCTCGCGGCCGGCCCCGGCGGCGCGCTCGGGTCCCGGGCCGGGAGGCCAGGGTCCCGAGCTGCGACCCACCCCGGCGATGGCACCGCTCGACTTTCGCGCGCCCCATCGTCGCCCGCAGCCGGTCCCGCCCGACGAGGCTCGTCCGGCCCGCTGAGCTCGCGGGCCCGGCTCCGGCGCCGCACGCTGGCGCTACGTTCGCGGCTCTCCCGGCGCGCGGACCCGGAAGGTCGCCGACCAGGCGACCCGTTCGGCCGGAGCCACCAGGAGCGCTCGCCCGTTCGCGATGGCGGCGGCCAGGTCGTCGTCCGGGGACGTGGTCGGCTCGAGGGCGTGCTGCGTTCGGGGAGTCGCCGGCGCGGGCGGCCAGCCGCCGTCGTCGAGCCAGAGCCCGAGGTTCGGCGCGATCGGCGCGTACCAGGTCAGCTCGAGCGCGGAGCCGTCCGGCTGGTGGACGGCCGCGACGCCGGGCAGCCCCTCGCCGCTGACGGAGTCCCAGCTGCCGTAGAGCTCCCAGCCGCCGTAGAGCTTGAGGGCCGTGCCGGCACCGCGTTCGCGGACGACGTCGAGCGCGATCATCGGACCGTCCACGCCCGGCGTCTCCGGCCACGCCACGTGGCCGGGCACGGGCCGGATCGGGATTCCCGTCGCGTGGGTGACGCGCACGGACGCGAGCCCTTCCACGTCCAGCCGCGCGCTGGGCTCCAGGGCCAGGAGCGGGTGCATCGACCAGAGGATCGGCAGCTCGCGCTCGCCCCGGTTCACCAGCTCGTAGTCGGCCACGAGGCGGGGCCCGTCGAGGCGGAGCCGACGGATGAACCGGTACGGCCAGCCGACACCATTCCACGTTGCCACGAGCACCTCGCCGTTCGCCGTCACGTCGGCGGGGCGGCCCCACTGGTCGCCGTGGTCGCGCAGCGGTGGCGCCGCCGAGTCGAGAGGGTCGGCGCACCGCCCGATGGTGGGCAGGCATTCGTCCCAGCCGTAGGCGACGTCGCCGTCGAAGACCGCGTCGTGGCGAGCCCAGGCGTCGGGGTCGGCGGGTGGGTCGCCGGCGACCAGCCATTCGCGGGCCGCGAACCGGTCGGCGAACGAGATCACGCGGGCGCCGAGGGCCGGGACCACGACGACCCTGACCCGGTCGTTCTCGAGGGAAACGGTCTGCAGCGGCCCGAAGGCGGGACCGGGCCCGATCACGTGCGCCTCCGCGACGCCGGCACTCTGTTCATACGTGGGAACGGTAGGACGGTTGCCGGCACGGCGCGCGGCGGATTTGCACGGAAGGTCGCCGGGGCCCGATCGCGCGGCATCCGTTGAGGCACCATTCCGGCATGCGCTCCGCGCGTCGGGCAGCCGCCTCCGCCATCCGCCAGCCGGCCTGGGTACCGATCGCGGTCCTCGCGTCCGGCGCCGCGATCCCCGTGAGTCGCCCGGTGGTCCTCGCGGTCCTCGCGCTGGTGGCGATCGCGGCGGCGATTCGCGGTCGCGGTCGGACCCCGCTTGGGCGCGTCTGGCTGGCCACGCTCCCGGGGGCCGTCGGGCTGACGTGGGCGATCCTCGCCGGGGCGCCGATGCCGCTCCCCGACGCGCTCCACTGCACGGACCTGCTCTCTCCGCCGACCGTGACGCGCGTCGTCCAGGCGATCCTCGTCCTGGGCACGCTGGCGCTCGTGGCGCCGCTGGTGGGCGATCGCGCGGCGCTGCGGCTCCGATGGCCGACGGATCGCCGCGTGACCGCGCTGGCCGTGGCTGCCCCGCTGATCCTGGTGCCGGCGTCGCTGTGGGTCGGGCCGCTGCTGGCCCGGCCGTTCTTCGGAGACGTCGGGCTGGCGACCGGGGACCCTGGCGCGCTCATCCCGGCCGTCGCGTTTGCCGCGGCCAACGCAGCCCTGGAGGAGACCGCCTATCGAGGCGCGCTGCTGGGCTGGTCCAGGCCGGCCCTCGGTCTCGCCGGGGCGCTGCTCGGCCAGGCAGTGGTCTTCGGGTTCGCCCACCTCGGCGCAGATGTCACGGGGGCGGCACCGCTCCTCTGGCTGGGGATGGTCGCGAGCGGCGTGGTCGCCGGGCTCGTGGCCGTCCGAACGCGCTCCCTGCTGCTCCCGTTCTCGGCGCACCTGGCGCTGGACGTGCCGCTCTTCTACGCGTACGCCTGCCGGGTGGCGGCGTGAGCGCCCGCCCGCGGCCGCACGCGGTCGGGCACGCCGCGGCCGCGGTCCTCGAGCTGACCTGGCCCGGCAAGTACGAGGCCGACGGGTCCCGCGCCCGGGCCGTCCGCACCGTCGAGCCACTTCCCGTGATCGAACGGTTCCCGGGACCGGCCGGCGGGTTCACGAACCGGCTGGTGGCCGGCGACAACCTGCGGGCGCTGCCGGCGCTCCTCGCCGAGTTCGCCGGTCGGGTCGACCTGGTCTACCTGGATCCGCCGTTCGGCACCGGCGATGCGTTCCACCTGCGAACGGGCTCGACGCGTCGCCGGCCGCGGGCGACGCGACGCGGCCGGGCGCGCCCGGCGGGGCGCGTCGCGGGCCGGCGGCGTACGCGGATCGGCAGCCCGGCGGGCTCGGCGGCTTCATCGCGATGCTCGCGCCGCGGCTGGAGCTGATCCGGGAGCTCCTCTCGCCCACGGGTTCGCTCTACCTCCACCTCGACGCGCGCAGCGTCCACGCGGCAAAGCTGCTGTGCGACGAGATCTTCGGGGCGGCCAGCTTCCGCAACCACCTCGTGTGGGTCTACGCCGGGCGCGAGCTGGCCCGCCGGCGCTACAACGCCAAGCACGACGACATCCTCCTCTACACCCGCGGCCGAACCTGGACGTTCCATCCGGAGCGGATCCTGGAGCCACTCCTCGAGAGCTCGCGGCGGGCGCTGTCCCGGCGCGTGGACGAGGATGGGCGGCCGTTCGTGATCCGGTATCGCGAGGGCGGCGGGTTCGCCGGCCGCGACGAGCCCGGCCGGACCTATCGCCAGCTCGTGCCGGCCGGGACGCTGCCGCGCGACTGGTTCACGGCCGACTACGCTCGCAAGTCACAGCGAACCGGCTATCCCACCCAGAAGCCCGAGGCGCTCGTGGCGCGGTTCATCGCCGCCTCCAGCGAGCCCGGCGACCTGGTCGCGGACCTCTTCGCCGGGTCCGGGACGACGCCTGCCGCGGCCGCGGTCCTCGGCCGGCGGTGGCTGGCCGGGGACGCCAGCCCGGCCGCAATCGCCGCGACGCGCCGGCGCCTGCTCGGGCTGCCCGACGCCGGCGGCGGCTTCGAGGTGGCCGCGCTCGCGGACGCCATCCCGCCGGGCGCTGCGCTTGACCTCGTCATCCGGCGCGTTTCCGGGGCGGGATCGCTCGCATCGGATCGCGTTCGCGTCGCCGGTTCAGCCGACGAGCTGGGAGCCGTCGTCGCATGGGCGATCGGCACTCGCGAGGCCGCGCCCGGCGGTGCCTTCGTCGCCACCGCCACGGCGACGCGGGACGCGTGGACCGGCGAGCTCGCGACGGAGCTCCCCACCGAGGTCGGCGCCGAACGAGCGGCCGGCACCCCCATCGGCGGCGCGGACCCCATGCTGGTCGGCCGTGCGTGGACCGCCGCCGGCGGCGTCACGGACCTCCCCGTCATGCCATAGGGGGCCACCGGCGGGTCGCTCGCCCCGCGGATCCGGGCCGAACGTCCCGTGCCGGGGGCCGCGGGGAGCGTGATGATTCCGGCGCACGAGCCAGGACGAACCGTGACCAGCCAGGAGGACGCGGCATGAAGGTGGCCCAGGTGATGACCCGCCACGTGGCCGCCGTCCGGCCCGAGACGCCCCTGAAGGACGTTGCCGCGTTGATGGTCAGCAAGGGGATCAGCGGCGTCCCGGTCGTGGGCGACGACGGGGCCGTCCTCGGCGTGGTCTCCGAGGCGGATTTCGTGATCAAGGAGCGCGGCCGGGAGGCAGTCCACCACCGCCTCCTTGCGCGGGTCTTCGGTGAGTCGCGCCAGACGCGCGCGGAGCTCGCGAAGATCGAGGCGCAGACGGCCGGCGCGGCCATGACCAGCCCGGCGATCACGGTCGCAGCGAACGACACGCTTCGCTGGGCCGCCGAGCAGATGGCGTCGTTGAAGATCAACCGCCTCCCCGTCGTCGATGACGGCCGCCTCGTGGGGATCATCACCCGGGCGGACGTGGTCCGCGCATTCGTGCGCCCGGACGCGGAGCTGGCGCGCCTCGTTCGCGAGGAGGTCCTCGCCAAGACGGCCTTCTGGCTCGAGCCCGAGATCTTCGTCGTGGACGTCAGCGACGGGGTCGTGCACCTCGGTGGCCGCGTGGAGCGCCGCTCCCTGGCGGACACGATCGTCGAGGTCATCCGCGATCTCGGCGGCGTCGTCGGCGTCACGTCGGGCCTCACCTGGGAGCTGGACGACGTGGAGGGCCACGAGCCCGGCGAGGAGGCGCCCGAGGCGCTGCTGACCTTCCGCCCGCACTGACCGGGACGGCCTCGCTCCGTCAGGGCGCCGGGCTGGGCGACGGTTCCGTGCCGGGCGTGGGCTCGGCGGGCGTGGGCGTGGGCGCGGAGCCATCAGGGGACGTCGATGAGGGCGACGCCGACGACGACGCTGACGGGCTCGGGCTGGGGCTCGCCGCGCGCGTCGGGGCCGGTCGCGGCGTGGCCGCGGGCAGGCACGACGAGACGCCACTCCCCGACGCGCGCGGAGCGGCCGGCTGGGGCGCCGCGAGCGCGACAGCCGGAAGCGTTCCCGGCGGCGGGAAGAGCTGCGCCGCGAGGGCCCGGATTCCGCCGACGTCCGGGAGCTGGATCGAGCCGCGCACGTCGAAGCCCGGCCGGACCAGCGGGTACGTGACGACCGCGCGATAGGTCCTGGACCGGTCGACCCGCCCGGCGACCTGGGCCAGCGGGACGACGAGGTCCCGCGGGAGGTTCGTCTCGACGGTCTGCCCGACCGCCTTGAGGAACCCGAGCGGATCACCCAGGAAGCCGCCCTTCACGACCGCGTCCCGGACCCCGGACAGGAGCTCCTGCTGCCGGGCCTGGCGGGTGAAGTCCGACTCGCCGGCAGCCTTCCGGACGCGCGCGTAGGCGAGCGCCTGCGAGCCATTCAGGTGGTGGCGTCCGGCGCTGATCGCGAAGCCGGCGGGGATGCCGTATTCGTCGTACGACGGATCACAGAAGGCGTGCGCCACGTTGACGTCCACCCCGCCCAGGCTGTCGACCAGCGCCACGAAACCGCCCAGGTTCACCTGGGCGTAGTGCTGGATGTCCAGGCCGAGGAGCGTGCCGACCGCCGCCATCAGGACGTCATGCCCGTCTCCGGTCGATCCGGGGAACTCGCCGGGGTGAAGCCGGGCGTACGAGAGCAGCGAGTTGATCTTGCCCGAGTACGAGCGGCCGCCGGGCAACGGTACGTCCACCATGTCGCGCGCCAGGGAGAGGAGCGACACGGTCTCGGCGACCGGGTCAAGGGACGCGACGATCAGCGTATCCGTCAGGAACGTCGAGCGGCCAGCGCCGGCGTCCACGCCGATGAGGAGCACGGTGGTCCGCGCGAGGGCAGGCGAAGGCGAGGCGGATGACGCGGCGCTCGCCGCCGGGGCCGGGGAGGGTGCCGAGCCGGGCGTCGGGCCGGGATTCCACGCGCCGCTCCCGGCCGCGGACGGGGCGAAGACGATGGCCACCTGCTCGCGCGCCACGTTCGTCGCGTACCCGAGGTAGGCCTGCGGGCCAATCGCCACGACCGCGAGCAGCACGATCGGGATCGCGTCGCGGACTCGGAGCCGCGGCAGGCGCGGGTTGAGCAGGCTGGATCCGATCGCCGCGAGCCGCCACAGGAGAATCAGGACCTGGAGCCCGATCAGCCCCAGCAGGACGCGGTCGTCGAGCGCCAGGCTGCCCAGCCGAAGCAGTCCGGCGGAGACTGCGGCACCTGCGAGAAGGCCCACCAGCAGGATCGTCGGGATGGCGAACACCGCGGCGCGCGCGATCCGACCAGCCGCGAGGTGGCCCAACCCGGGCACCACGGCGTCCAGCAGCGCGGGAACGTAGCGGCCGTGCGCAACGCCCAGCGGGGGGACGGCCGACGGAGGCTCCTGTTCAGTCACGGGAGCCGAGCGTATCACTCGTCGCGACCGGGAGGCGCGACCGGGCCTCCGCCCCTACGCTGGACCCGCACTTCGGGCGGCGAGCGCCGCGCCGCGCGCAGGGACGGGCACGGAGGCATGCGACGATGACGACAACGATCGACCGGGGACGACTTGCGGCGCGAATGGCCGACGAGGTGGCGCAGTTCCGGACCGCGCACCCGCGCTCGAAGGCACTCTCCGAACGCGCCGCGAGATCGCTCCTCGGCGGCGTCCCGATGAGCTGGATGGCGAAGTGGGCCGGGCCGCACCCGGTCTTCGTGGAGGAGGCCACCGGCGCCCACTTCCGCTGCGTGGACGGCCACGACTACGTCGACTTCTGCCTGGGCGACACGGGCGCGATGACCGGCCACTCGCCGGAGGAAGCGGTCGCCGGGATCGCGGCGCAGCTGGTCCGCGGCATCACGACGATGCTGCCCGGCGAGGTCGCGATCGAGGTCGGCGAGGAGCTCCAGCGCCGCTTCGGGCTGGCCTTCTGGCAGTTCACCCTGACCGCCACCGACGCGAACCGCTTCGCGCTCCGCCTCTGCCGGCAGATCACCGGACGACCCTACGTGCTGGTCTTCGACCACTGCTACCACGGCTCGGTGGACGAGACGTTCGCCACCCTGCGGGACGGCGTGGTGGGACCCTCGGACGGGAACATCGGGCCGGCCGTGGACCCGCGCCTCACCACGAAGGTCGTCCAGTGGAACGACGTCGCCGCGCTGGAGGCGGCGCTGGCGCCGGGCGACGTCGCTGCGGTCCTGGCCGAGCCGGTCATGACGAACGTCGGGATCGTCCACCCGGAGCCCGGCTACCACGACGCGCTGCGGCGCCTCACGCGCCAGACGGGCACGCTCCTGGTCATCGACGAGACGCACACGATCTGCGCCGGCCCCGGCGGCTACACGCGGGCCGAGGGGCTGGAACCGGACCTCCTCACGATCGGCAAGGCGATCGGGAGCGGGATCCCAGCCGGGACCTACGGGCTCAGCCAGGCGGTCGCCGACCGGATCCTCGCCGCGAACGCCGACCTCGAGCTCATCGACGTCGGCGGCGTCGGCGGGACGCTCGCCGGGAACGCGCTCTCGCTGGCCGCGATCCGGACGACGCTGGCGAACGTCCTGACGGAGGCGAACTTCGCCCGGATGATCCCGCTCGGCCGAGCGCTGGACGAGCGGGGTCGCAGGCCGCCATCGACGAGTTCGGCGTGCCCTGGCACGTCTCGCGCCTGGGCTGCCGCGCCGAGTACCTCTTCCGGACGCAGCTGCCGCGAAACGGCGCGGAGGCCGCGCAGGGGATGGACTTCGAGCTCGGGCAGTACATGCACCTCCACGCGCTCAACCGCGGGATCCTGCTGACGCCGTTCCACAACATGGCGCTGATGTCGCCGGCGACCACGAAGTCCGACGTCGACCGCCACACGGCCGCCTTCCGCGAGGCGGTCCGCTCGCTCGTCGAGGCCTGACGCAGGGGCGGTCGCCAGCCGCCGGCGGCGCCTTCAGGACTTTGGCGCGCGGTCGTCCGAGCACCATCACATCGCCAGGGCGAGAGTCGCCAGCCACGCATCCATGGGCGCGGTATGGGCGTGGTGTGGCCCGCGGAGGACGGCCCGCACGTGCCGAAAACGCGAGGCCACGGATGGCCGAGCGGCGGACGGCGGCGGGTCCCGGTACCTCCGGGGGGTGTCACCGTGCGGCGGGGACCGGAGAGAATTGCCCTGATGTTGGCTGCCACAGACCCGTACAAGGTTCTCCAGGTTGATCCCGAGGCAGAGCCGGAAGTGATCCGGGCCGCGTATCGGGCACTCGCGCTCAAGTACCACCCGGACGTCAGCACAGGCTCCCAGGACCGGATGGCCGCCCTCAACCACGCGTGGGGGATCCTGCGCGACGCCGAGAGTCGGGCCGCCCATGACCAGGCGCAGGCGGAGGCGAAGCGAAAGCCCGAATCGCGGCCGCCGGTCGTCAGCTACGAGATGCGGGCGCCGATGCCGGCGTCGCCGCCCGCCCGGCAGCCAGGCACGCCGGCGGGCAGCGTCCTCGACTTCGGCCGTTACGCCGGCTGGTCCCTCGCACAGATCGCCGCCAACGACCCCGAATACCTGGAATGGCTGGCGCGAACCCCCATCGGGCGGCCCTTCCAGGGCGAGATCAGCGCGCTGCTCGCGAAGCACGCGGCCACCGCTGCGAATGCCGCAGCGCACGCCGCGGCCAGTGCCGCATCGGACCGGCGGCCTCGCCAGCACCGTCGCAACTGACGACGCTCGCCGAGAGGCTGCGACGGCCCCGATGCGCGGGCGTTTGACGGATCGGCCCGGGTGGGCCATCCTTGCTGCAGGGCAACGCGCCCGGCGCAGGTTCGAGCACCCAACGACCCGCTCCCGCGCCGCACGGACGCCCCGGCCGCTCCGGCTCCATTCGCCGTCGAGCGATCGACATCTCACAACATGACCGGCGTGCCACGTGGGCACCCGGCCCGGAAAGGTTCCATACCGCACATGCCTCGCACCTCCACCGTCCGCCGACCTGGCGGACCCATCGCCCTCGCCGCGCGCTCGGCCGACAGCCGGCGCCTGCGCCGCCACTTCCTTGCCGACGACCGCCTCTACTGCGGCACGAACGGCTGCACGACGCACCTGGAGCTGGACCCGCGCTCCGGTTTCGCCAGCTGCCCGATCTGCGGGTTCAGCCGCAGCATCGGGTAGGCGCTCCCGCACGTCGGGGCTCCCCGCCTCGCCGGCCACCCCGGCCACCCGAGCCGTCGTGGACAACTCTCGTGGACGGCTCGTGGATAAGTGATCGGCGCTCCCGGAATCTCGTGGACAGGTCCCCTTGCGCCCGCGGGGCCCGCGGGGCGATCATCTGGTCAGCCCGAAGGGGCCGAGGAAAACGGATCGCGGGACCGCCGCAAGGCGGCCGGGCTCATCGCAAGGTGAGCCGGGTTCTCCGTAAGGGGAACCGTCCCTCTCGCAAGGGAGGCACGTGATCCACCGGCTGACTCGTCGTCGGCAACGATGACGGGGACCCCGTCCGCAAGGACGGACGGCGAGCCGCAAGGCGCGCCGGAGCTCCCGCAAGGGGGCCGCGCTCCGCAAGGAGTCGCGATGGAGGCCGGGACCGACGGTCCCTTCGGGTTACTTCATGCCCATCGAGCCGCGCTGTAGACTCCCGGGAGTGCACGCGGGCCCATTCCGCCCGCGCCCCCCGCCCCGGAGGTGATCGTGACCGCCGAGCCCGGCCGCGCGCTCCGCGAGCCCGGCCCTCTCCCGATTGACGGCTCGACTCCGGCCATCCGCCTCGACGGCCTCCGGTTCGCCTTCCGCGTCGGCGGCCGCCAGACGGAGGTCATCGACGGCCTCGATCTCGAGATCGCGCCGCGTTCGATCGTGGCCCTGGTGGGTCCCAACGGCTGCGGCAAGAGCACGCTCCTGCGGGTGATCGCCGGCCTGCTCCCGGCCCGGGCCGGCACGGTCGAGGTGGAGGGGCGCCCCGTGACTGGCCCGGATTCGCGGGTGGGCCTCGTCTTCCAGGAGCCCCGCCTCCTTCCGTGGCGCTCGGCGTTCGCCAATGTCGCGTTCCCGCTGGAAGTCGCCGGACGCGACCGCGACGCGCGCGGGCGCCGGGTCACGGACCTGCTGGGCCTGGTCGGCCTGCGGGACTGGAGCCGCGCACGACCGGCCGAGCTGTCGGGCGGCATGCGCCAGCGCGTCGCGATCGCCCGCGCGCTGGCACTCGAGCCCGCGGTCCTCCTGATGGACGAGCCGTTCAGCGCGCTCGACTCGCTCACCCGCGAACGCTTCAACGTGGAGCTCCTCCGCCTCTGGGACCGGATCGGCGCCACGATCGTGGTCGTCACCCACTCGATCGCCGAGGCGGTCTTCCTCGCCGACCGCGTCGTGGTCCTGTCGCCGCGCCCGGCCCGGCTGGTCGCCGACGTCGCCGTGGAGCTTCCGCGACCCCGGCGGCCGGGCGACCTCGACGCGGCGACCGTCACCCGGACGGCGGCCGAGATCCGGGCCCATCTCGAGGGCGCGACCGATGACGCGTTCGCCGTCGCGACGGGCGACGTGCCGGCCCACCCGCAGCCCGACGAGGCCATCCCGTGATCCGTCGCGACCGGGTGGTGCCGCCGCTGCTGGCGTTCGGCGCGTTCCTGGCCGGCTGGCAGCTCCTCGTCATCGTCGGCAACTACCCGACGTTCATCCTGCCCGGACCGCTGGTCGTCGGCCAGAAGTTCGTGGCTGCCTGGGCCGACGGCACGATGGAGCCGCACGTTGCCACGACGCTGGCCGAGATCGGCTTCGGGTTCTCTGGCGGGGCGCTGGCCGGGATGCTCACCGGCTACGTCCTGGCGCGTTCGAGCCTCGCCAACCGGGTTGCCTCGCCGTACCTCGTCGCGGCCCAGGCCGTGCCCATCCTCGCGCTCGCGCCGCTGATGGCGCTCTGGTTCGGCAGCGGGCTGCTCGCGCACGCCCTGATCGTGGCGCTGATCGTCTTCTTCCCGGTGGCGGTCAGCACCGTCGTGGCCGTTCACGGGGTCGATCGGCGGCTCCTGGAGATGGCCCGCAGCTACCGGGTCACCCGCAGCCAGCGGCTCTGGATGGTGGAGCTGCCGGCGGCGCTGCCGGGCATCCTGGGCGGGCTCCGGATCGGCGTCACGCTCGCCGTCGTCGGCGCGATCGTCGCGGAATGGACCGGCGGCGACACGGGCCTCGGCGTGCTCATCAACCTGGCCCGCGGGAGCCTGTTCGACATCCCGCTCCTCTTCGCGACCCTCCTGACGATCGCCCTGATCGGCGTGGCGCTCTACAGCATCGTCCTGCTGGTCGAACGGCGGTACGCGATCCCGGCCGCCTGATCGTCGAGAGCCCCGGATCCGGGCCGCGCCGGCGTCCGTGCTACGCTCTGGCGGCCTTCGGGGCAGGGTGCAATCCCCGACCGGTGGTCCGGCCCGGCGACCACGTCGTCGGGCGAGCCCACGAGCAGCCCGGCAGCAGCCGCGCCGCAGATCCCAGGGCGGCGGAGACGCCGTCCGGCGGGAGCCGACGGTCAGAGTCCGGATGAGAGAAGGCAGGCCGCGTGCGCCCATGGCGCGCGCGTCGCAACGCGTGCCGCGCCCCGGGCCCGTGCTGTTCACGGAGGACCAGGATGCCGGCCAGCCAGACCCCGACCAGTCGCACGGGTCCTCTCGTGCCGCCTCGCCGCCACGCGCCGCGCCCGGGCCCACGGGCTGTGGCCGGCGCGCTGCTGGCAGCTCTCGCCCTCGTGGCGAGCGCCTGCGGCGGCGGCGTCGCGGCGACACCGATCGCCTCGTCATCGGCATCCGCCGGACCCTCGGCGGCCAGACGTCCTCCCCCACCCCGTCCGCGCCCGTCAAGCTGGTCGTCGGCCTGGGCTACATCCCGAACATCCAGTTCGCCCAGTTCTACCTGGCAGACCAGGCCGGCTACTACCGCGACGCGGGCCTCCAGGTCGAGTTCCAGAACAAGATCGACCCGGAGCTCGTGACCCTGGTGGGCCAGGGCGCCGTCGACGTCGGCATCTCCGATGGCACCAGCGTGATCCCGGCCGTCAGCCAGGGGATCCCCATCCGGTACGTCTTCGCGGTCTTCGCCCAGTTCCCGAACGTCGTGTTCTCGAAGGCGACCAGCGGGATCGCGACGGCCGCGGACCTCAAGGGCAAGAAGGTCGGCATTCCCGGCAAGTTCGGGTCGAGCTGGATCCAGCTCGAGGCGCTCCTGGCAGGCGTCGGGCTCACGACGGCCGACCTGCAGCTGGTGCTCTTCCCCGACTTCGGCCAGCTGGCGGCGCTCCAGCAGGGCGCCGTGGACGCGGCGACGGGCTACGCGAACAACGAGCCGATCCGCCTGGCGCTCGGCGGGCAGCAGGCGAGCGTGCTGGCGCTTCCGCCGGCCAGCCAGCTGCCCGGCCCGGGGCTGATCGTGAGCGCGGCCGCGCTCAGCGGCCCGAAGAAGGACGCCCTGCGGGCGTTCGTGGCCGCGACCCAGCACGCGATGCGCGACATCGAGGCCGATCCGCAGAAGGGCGTCGACGCGGCGGTCGTCCAGATCCCGGAGCTCGCGACGGACCGTCCCGCCCAGCTCGCGGTCCTGCAGGCGACCATCGCCCTCTGGGAGAGCGACTACACGCGCGCGAACGGCCTCGGGGCGGTGGACCCCACGCTGTGGGAGCGCTCGATCGCGTTCATGGCGGGCCTGCCGGACAAGCTCCTGGCGAAGCCCGTCACGGCGGCGGACTGCACGAGCACCGCGCTGCTGCCGACGCCCTGACGGCATCGCCCGGACGCAAGACGGCTCCCCCCGGCCGGTGCCGGCCGGGGGGCGCCTGTCGGGAGCAGCGTCGGCTCAGGCGGCGGCGCCCACGAGCTGCCGCTCGGTGACGGCCGCTGCCAGCTCGTCGGCGGCGACTTCGAGCTCGATGGTGACGTCGTCCGAGACCAGGAAGCCGCCCGCCTCGAGGCCCACGTTCCAGGTGAGGCCCCAGTCGGAGCGCTTGATCTTCGTGGTCGCTTCGAAGCCGGCGTGGCGGCGGCCGTCCATCGCGGTGACGATGCCGAGGTGCTCGGTGTCGAGGACCACGGAGCGGGTGACGTCGCGGATCGTCAGGTCGCCGGTGATCGCCCAGCGGTCGCCCTTCTGCACGATCGCGCTGCTCTTGAAGGAGAGGGTCGGGAAGGTCGCCGCGTCGAAGAAGTCGGCGGAGCGCAGGTGATTGTCGCGCGGCTCCATGCCGGTATCGATCGTCGCGGCCGGGATGACGACGGCGACGGACGACGCGGTCGGGTTGGCCTCGTCGAACTCGATCGTGCCGGTGACACCCTTGAAGATGCCCCGCGTCTTCGTGATCATCATGTGCTTGGCCGTGAAGCTCACGGTCGTGTGGGCGGTGTCCAGCTGCCAGGTGCTCATCGCGGTCTCTCTGCTCCCAGGTGGTCCGGTCGCCTCTGCGTCCGGCCGTATGTAGTTGACAACGCAACCATATCAGAAGATCATTGCGTATGCAACCACCCTGACGAGGAAGAAGCCTCAACCGTGGATTGGGGTTCACGAATCCCGGCGAACCACGTAGGATCCCGCAATGACCGAGACCGTCGCCCGTCCCCTCATCGAGATGCCGGTTCCGCGCGCCGACGACCCGCGCCTCCGGACCTGGCTGGCGTTCCTGCGCGCCCACGCTTCAGTGACCCGCCTGCTGGAGGCGGAGCTCCACGCGGAGCGCGACCTTGGGCTCGCCGAGTACGACGCGCTCGTCCAGCTCGCGCTGGCCGACCAGTGGCGCCTGCGGATGAGCGAGCTCGCGGAGCGCGTCGTCCTCTCGCGCAGCGGCGTCTCGCGGCTGGTTGATCGGCTGCAGGCGTCCGGGCTCGTGACACGCGCTGCCTGCGCGGAGGACGCCCGCGTCTCCTGGGCAACGTTGACGGACGCCGGCTATGAGCGGCTCCGGGATGCCTCCCCGGTCCATCTCCGCGGCGTCGAGACGCACTTCCTCGCCCAGATCCCCGACGCCGACCGCGAGGCGCTTGTCCGCGTGCTCGAGGGCATCGTGCGCGGCCTCCGCGCCAAGGTCCGCACGGCGCCTGACGCCTGCCTGCCGCCGGACGCCTGACGGCGCTCCCCGGCCCGACCGAACCGCCGTGAGCGGCGGGACTCTCCGCGTCGGGACCAGCGGCTTCGCGTACCCGGGGTGGGCGCCCGCGTTCTACTCGGCAGGTACGCGCGGGGAGGCGATGCTGCCCGCCTATGCGGCCCGGCTGTCGGCCGTCGAGCTGAGCACGACGTACTACCGCCAGCCGTCGGCCGACCAGGCCGCCGCGTGGGCGTCCCGGACGCCGCCGGCCTTCCGGTTCAGCGTGAAGCTCCTGCGAAGGGGCGTCCTCCGCGCATACTCGGCCGACCCGGCGGAGACAGTTGCCTGGCTCACTGCGCCGCTCGCCGCCTTCGGCAGCCGCCTCGGCACGGCGCTGGTCCGCATCCCGGCCGAGCTGCCCCGCGATGACGCGCGCCTGGCCGCGCTGCTCGCGGCGTGGCCGCGGGCCGTGCCGCTCGCGATGGAGCTCCAGGATGCGAGCTGGCACGTGGACGAGGCCTTCGCGATCGCGGGGGCAGCCGACGCCGTGGTCGTCTGCACCGACACCGACGACGCGCCGGATCCGCCGCTCACCGTGACCGGGCCGTTCGTCTACCTGCGGCTGCGCCGAGAGCGGTACGGGACAGCAGACCTCGACGCCTGGGCGGCGCGCCTCGAGCCTTTCCTGGCCGACGGGCGCGACGCGTTCGTCTTCTTCCGCCACGATGCCCACGGCGCAACGCCGGCCTACGCGGCGTCACTGGCCGCCCGGCTTCCGGGGTACGTTCCGGGCGGCGGCGACGCGCACGAGCGGTCGTGACCGCCCGGTGCGTGCGCGCCCCGACGCGGCCCACGGTCAGGCGAGGAGCGTTCCCTCGATCCACGTGATCGCGCGGCCGGCCACGCCCACGCGGTCTCCGCGGAGCACGACGTCCAGGACGCCGCCGCGCTTCGACACCTGGTGCGCCCGGAACGACGGTCCCAGGCGCGGCGCCCAGTGCGCTGCGAGCGCGCAGTGGGCGGAGCCGGTGACCGGGTCCTCGGGGATCCCGGCGGCGGGGCAGAAGTAGCGCGAGACGATCGCAACACCGGGGACGTCCGCGGGCGCCGTCGCGATCAGCCCGTCGGGAAGGCCAGTCGCAAGCCAGGCCTGGTCGGGAGCAAGCCGGCGGACGTCGGCCGCGGACGCGAGCTCCACGAGCACGTCCGTGGCGCCGCTGCCCACGAAGACCGGCTCACACCCCAGTGCCGCGACGAGCCCGGCGGGCGGGTCGATCGGCCGGACTGGATCGACCGGCAGGTCCAGCTCGATCCGACCGTCCCGGAGACGCACGGCGGAGAGCTCGCCGCTCCGCGTGGCGAAGCGCGCCGGCCCGCCCGCGGCCAGCCGCCCGCTCTCCCACAGGACGTGGGCGGCGGCGAGGGTCGCGTGGCCGCACAGGACCACCTCGACGGTCGGAGAGAACCAGCGCAGGCTCCACGCGCCGGGGCCGGCGGGCTCCAGGAACGCCGTCTCGGAATGGCGCAGCTCGGCGGCCACCGCCTGGCGCCAGGCGTCGTCGCGCGGCTCGTCGAGGAGCACGACCCCGGCCGGGTTGCCGGCGAACTGCAGGTCGGCGAACGCGTCGACGATGAACAGCGGGAATCCTGCGGGGAGTGGCACTCCCCGCAGGATAGCGAACCCTCGAACGGTCAGGGGATCAGGTAGACGACGCTCACCGAGACGTCCACCTCGTTCGTGCCGACCGCGATGGGCGTGGAGGCGGCCTTGTCGAGCGCGGCGCCCGCGGCGGCGTACGGCATCGGAGATCGGGGTCGATCCCGACTGCTCCGTGATCGACGCGACGCCGGTGATCGAGACGCCCGCGGCCTTCGCGAGCGCGTCCGCCTTCGCCCGGGCGTCCGACATGGCGGCGGCGCGCGCCTGGGCCTCGGCCCCCGACGGGTCGTCGACGCGGAACGTGATGCCGTCGAGGGACGTTGCGCCGGCCGCGAGCGTGCCGTCGATGACGTCCGAGAGCGTGCCGAGCTTCCGTACGGTCGCCTTCACCGAGTTCACGATCTGGTAGCCGGTCAGGCGCGGCGGGGTGCCGCTCGACGAGTAGTCGTAGACCGGCTGGAGGGAGAGCTGAGTCGTCTGGATGTCCTTGTCGGCGATCCCGGCCGTGCGCAGGGCGGCGAGCACCGCAGCCATCGCGGTCGCGGCCGCTGCCTGGACGTCCCGGACCTTGGCGCGGGTGAGCGAGACGCCGACCTGGACGTCGGCGACGTCCGGCACGGTGGTCACGCGCCCGAGGCCGCTCACGCTGATCGTGTGCTCCGGGGTCGTGGTCGCGGGATCGACGGCGCGGGCGCCGGGCGGCATGAGGGCGGGGCCAAAGGCCACGGCGACGGCAAGGCCGGCGAACGCGCCCGCCGCCAGCCAGCCGAGGCGGGGTCGGGCCACAAGATCGGTGAGCGACGTCATGGGGGGCTCCTTCAGGCCGGCTGCCGGGCGGCAGGCATCGGGTCCGGACCCCTGACGCCCCGGGCCGGCGCCCGGTTCCCCTGTCAGAACGCGAGCGGGTCGATCTTCTCCGGGTCGATGCCGAGCGAGGCGATCGCGACGGCCACGTCCGCGGCCGGCAGCTGGCCGCCCCGCGAGAGCGCCGTCAGCGCGCCCAGGACGACGCTCGGGGCGTCGATCTCGAAGAACGCGCGAAGCGCCTCCCGGGTGTCGCTGCGGCCGAAGCCCTCGGTCCCCAGGGAGACGTAGCCCGCCGGCAGCCAGCGGCCGAGCAGGTCCGGCAGCGCCTTGACCCAGTCCGAGACCAGCGACGACCGGCCCGCCGTCCGGTCCCAGCACCTGCGACACGTACGGGATCCGGGCCGCCTCGCCGGGGTGGAGCCGGTTCCAGCGCTCGGCCTCGAGCGCGTCGACGCGGAGCTGCTGCCACGACGTGGCGCTGTACACCTCGGCGGCGACTCCGAATCGCTCCGCGAGGAGCGCCTGCGCGGCGACGGCCTGCTGGAGGATCGCGCCCGAGCCCACGAGGCGGACGCGCGCCTTCGCGCCGGCCGCGATCTCGGGCGCGGCGAGGACCCGGTAGATCCCGCGCACGATCCCGTCGCCGGCACCCTCGGGCGCCGGCGGCATGACGTAGTTCTCGTTGTAGAGCGTGACGTAGTAGTAGACGTCCTCGCCCCGCCCGTACATGCGCTCGATGCCGTCGCGGATGATCGTCGCCAGCTCGTAGGCGTAGGCCGGGTCGTAGGCACGGATGCTGGGGATGGTCGACGCGAGCAGCTGGCTGTGCCCGTCCTGGTGCTGGAGGCCCTCGCCGTTCAGGCTGGACCGGCCGGCCGTCGCGCCGAGCATGAACCCGCGACCGCGCGCGTCGGCCAGCGCCCACGCCTGGTCGCCGGTCCGCTGGAACCCGAACATCGAGTAGAAGATGTAGAAGGGCAGCATCGGCTCGCCGTGCGTCGCGTACGACGTGGCGGCGGCCTGCAGTGACGCCATCGAGCCCGCCTCGGTGATCCCCTCCTCCAGCACCTGGCCGTCCTTCGCCTCGCGGTAGGAAAGGACCAGCTCGGAGTCGACCGGCTCGTAGTGCTGGCCCCCGCTGGCGTAGATCCCGACCTCCTTGAACAGGGGGTCCATGCCGAACGTGCGCGCCTCGTCGGGAATGATCGGGACCACCCGCTTGCCGAACCCCGGGTCGCGCATGAGGTTCCGCAGGAGCTTCGCGAAGACCATCGTGGTGCTGACGGCGGACGTCGAGCCGGCCGAGAACTCCCGGTCGGTCTCCGGGACGGGAGCGGGCAGCGGCCGGCTCCGGACGATGCGCTTCGGGAGCCCGCCGCCGAGCGCGCGGCGGCGCTCGAGGAGGTAGCGGATCTCCTCGGAGTCGGGACCCGGGTGGTAGTACGGCGCGTCCGCCAGCTGATCGTCCGGGATCGGCAGCTCCAGCCGATCGCGGAAGACCCGCAGCTCGGCCTCGGAGAGCTTCTTCGTCTGGTGGGTGATGTTGCGGCCCTCCACGCCCGCGCCCAGCGTCCAGCCCTTGATGGTCTTGGCCAGGATCACGGTGGGCGCGCCCTGGAACTCGGTGGCCACCTTGTAGGCGGCGTAGAGCTTGCGGTAGTCGTGACCGCCCCGGCGGAGTCGGATCAGGTCGTCGTCCGAGAGGTGCTCCACCAGCCGGCGGAGGCGCGGGTCCGGGCCGAAGAAGTGCTCGCGGATGTAGGCGCCGCCGGCCACCGAGTACTTCTGGAACTCGCCGTCGACGGTCTCGTTCATCTTGTTGACGAGCGTCGCCGTCCACGTCGCGCGCCAGCAGGTCGTCCCACTCGCGGCCCCAGATGACCTTGATCACGTTCCAGCCGGCGCCGCGGAAGATCCCCTCCAGCTCCTGGATGATCTTGCCGTTGCCGCGGACCGGGCCGTCCAGGCGCTGCAGGTTGCAGTTGACGACGAAGGTCAGGTTGTCGAGCCGTTCGCGGCCCGCCACCCACAGCGCGCCGAGCGCCTCCGGCTCGTCCATCTCGCCGTCGCCGAGGAACGCCCAGACGCGCGAGCCGCTGGTGTCGGCGATGCCCGCGGTGGAGCAGGTAGCGGTTGAAGCGCGCCTGGTAGATGGCGGCGATCGGCCCCAGGCCCATGCTGACGGTGGGGAACTCCCAGAAGTCGGGCATCAGGCGCGGGTGCGGGTAGGACGAGAGTCCCTGCCCGGGGCGCACCTCGCGCCGGAAGTGGTCGAGCTGGGCGGCGCTCAGCCGCCCCTCGAGGAATGCGCGGGCGTACATCCCGGGGGCGGCGTGCCCCTGGTAGAAGATCTGGTCGCCGGCGCCCTCGTCCTTGCCGCGGAAGAACCAGTTGAAGGCGACCTCGTACAGGCTGGCGGAGCTGGCGTAGGTCGACAGGTGGCCGCCGATCCCGGGCGAGACGCTGTTGGCGCGCAGGACCATCGCCATGGCGTTCCAGCGGACCAGGCGCCGGATGCGACGCTCGAGCGCCTCGTCGCCGGGGAAGTACGGCTCCTGCTCCGGGCTGATCGTGTTGATGTAGCGGGTCTGGGTGAGGGGCGGCAGCCCGACGTGGAGCTGGCGAGCCCGCTTGAGCAGCTTGTACATGACGAAGCGGGCGCGGTCGGCGCCCGCCTGGTCCACGAGGTCGTCGAACGAGGCGATCCAGTCGGTGGTCTCGTCCGGATCGACGTCCGGCAGCTGGTGCTTGAAGTCGTCCGAGTACATTGCGGGCACTCCTGGCATGGACCCGGGTCAGGCTGCGCGTGGCTCCCGGCACACGGCCGAGAGCGCCGCGCGGTGCTCCGAGCTGGAGCGGGTCGGCAGTGCCCGGAGCGTAGCCCATCAGGCCGCCGGACGCTGGCAGAACGGCTGGGGTAGAGTCGCCGCATGCAGCCGGACTACGACGCGGAGACCGCGCTCATCGTCGTCGACGTCCAGAACGACTTCGCCGACCCGGCCGGCAGCCTGCGCGTTGCCGGCGCCGACGCGATCCTCCCGTACCTCAACGCAGCAGATTGCCGCGGCGCTGGCCGGGGACGCGCTGGTCGTGTACACGCAGGACTGGCACCCGCCGTCCACCCCGCACTTCGCGAAGGACGGCGGTCCGTGGCCGGTCCACTGCGTGGCAGGAACGTGGGGCGCCGCGCTCCACCCGGCGCTCACCGCGGACGCCGGGCCGGCCGTGCGCAAGGGCTCGAACGGGGAGGACGGCTACTCCGGCTTCACGATGCGGGACCCGGGCAGCGGCGACCTCGTGCCCACGGAGCTCGCCGCGCTGCTGCGGGCGCACGGCGTCCGCCGGGTGGTGATCTGCGGTCTCGCCACCGACTACTGCGTCCGGGCCACGGCGCTCGACGCGGTCGCCCTGGGCTATCCCACCGGCGTGCTCGTCGAGGGCGTCCGGGCCGTGGACCTGCAGCCGGGCGACGGCGCCGCCGCGCTGGCCGAGCTTGCCGATGCCGGCGTGGAGCTGGTGGCGCCGTCCGTCGCGGGCGTCGACCGGAGGCGTGGCGTGACCAGCCTGCGGACCGTCGCGCTGTTCGGCGTCGTCGCGGCCGGGGCCGTCGTGGCCGCCGAGCGCTGGCTCGGGTCGGTGATCGCATCCGGCGATGGGCCGGATCCCACGATGAAGATGGCGATCGCGATCGACGCGCCCATCGACGCGGTCTGGGAGGCCGTCTCTGACATCGAGCGCCAGCCGCTCTGGATGCGCGAGATGCGCTCCGTGCGCCTGTTGACCGCGGGACCCGTCGGGATCGGGACGCGGGGCGAGGCCGACGTCCGGATCTTCCTGGTCGGCGTCGTGGACCCGGTCGAGATCGACCGGTACGACCCCCCGGTCGCCTTCGGGATCCGGCACGTGGGGGTCTTCGCCGGGTCCGGGCGGATCGCGCTCGAGGCGCTCGACGCGCGGCGCACGCTGGTGCGCTGGGACGAGCGGCTGGTGCCGCCGATCTTCCCGAACCTGGGCCAGCTGCTCCAGAAGCCGATCCTCGGCGCCATCTTCCAGGCCGACCTCGAGCGGCTCAAGGAGATGGTCGAGGCGCGCCACGCCGAGGCGATCGGCGGCGCCGGCGCCGGCGCCGACGCGGGCTGACCGACACCCGCCGACGCGCAGCACCCGACTCGGGATCGCGGGCCGCCGATGGAGCTCCACCTGGTCGACGCGACCTATGAGCTGTTCCGCGCCCACCACGCCCCGCGCCCGCCGGTCCGCGGCCGCGACGGGATGCCGCTGACGGCGGTCGCGGGCCTCGCCGGCACGCTGCTGGCACTGGTCCGGGACGAAGGCGCGACACACGTCGGCTGCGCCCACGACCGCGTCATCCGCTCGTTCCGCAACAACCGCTGGCCGGGGTACAAGAGCGAAGCCGGCGTGCCGCCGGAGCTGCTGGCCCAGTTTCCCATCGCCGAGGAGGCGATCACCGCGCTCGGGTTCGTCCTCTGGCCGATGGTGGAATTGGAGGCCGACGACGCGCTCGCCACGGCCGCCGTGCGCTGGGCGGACGCGCCGGGGGTGGAGCGGATCCTGGTCTGCACGCCCGACAAGGACCTCGCGCAGGTGGTCCGCGTCGACCGGGTGGTCCTGCGCGACCGGCGGCGCGACATCACGTACGACGAAGCGGGCGTCCGCGCCAAGTGGGGCGTGCCGCCCCCTGCGATCCCCGACTACCTGGCGCTCGTGGGGGACGCCGCGGACGGCTTCCCCGGGATTGCGGGCTTCGGGTCGAAGGGCGCGGCCGCCCTGCTCGCGGCGTTCGGGACCCTGGAGGGGATCCGGGACGCGGCCACCGCGACCTGGCCGCGCTCGGTGCGGGGCGCCGACCGGATGGCCGCGACACTGCGCGACTGCTGGCCGGACGCCGTCCTGTTCCGCGACCTCGCCACGCTCCGCACGGACGTGCCGCTGGGGACGCCGGGGCCGGAGGCGCTGCGCTGGCAGGGCGCCGACCCGGAAGCCTGGCCGGCCTTCTGCGAGCGCTGGGGGCTACCCGGTCTCCAACGGCGACCGCATCGCTGGCGCCCGGCCGCCTGACCGCGGCGCGGGCGATACGGCCCTCTCCTCGCCGAGGAGGGCCAGGAGGCGGGCGTGGTGGGTTGCGGGCGCGGCGAGGATGCCCATCCCGCCGACCGGCGCCGCGAGGTCGAACCAGGGACCGCCACGGAGGTCCGTCACCACGGCGCCCGCCCGCTCGGCGATGAAGCCGGCAGCGGCCACGTCCCACGCGGAGAGCCCGACGGTCTGGCAGAAGGCGTCGAAGCGTCCGTTCGCGACGTAGGCCAGCGAGAGCGCCGCGGAGCCCATCGTGCGCGACACGCGGATCTCGTGGCGCACCCGGGCGATCCGCCGGGCCGGCGCGCGGCCGCCGACGGTGAGGGCCATCACCACGTCGGAGAGGCGGTCCTTGGCCGAGGCGTGGACCGCGCGGCCGTTGAGCGTCGCGGAGCCATCGGCCGTGGCCGCGAAGGTCTCGAGTCGAAGCGGGTCGTGCACGACGCCGACGACGGGCCGGCCGTCGGCGACGAGCGCCAGCGAGACACAGAAGAACGGCAGGCCGTTGGCGTAGTTGATGGTGCCGTCCACCGGGTCGCAGACCCAGACCCGCGCCGCGAGCGTCGCGTCCCGGCCGGACTCCTCGCCGTAGAACGCGTCGGTCGGGAACCGCTCGGCGAGGCCGGCGCGGAGCAGCGCCTCGGCGGCGTGGTCCACCTCGGTGACGATGTCGTGCGCCCCCTTGTACGCGACGGGTCCGCTGTCCTCGAAGCGGGCGGCGACCAGGCGGCCGGCCCGCTCGACGAGCTCCACCGCGACCGTGAGCTCCGCGCCCCGGCTCCACGGCCGTCACCGGGAGCAGTCCACGGCGAATGCCCGGGTCTCGGTCCCGAGGTCGACCACGCGCTGCTGGAACGTGAGCGTCCCGCCGGCGGGGATCGAGGGCGTCCGCACGTAGGTCTCGACGGGTGGATCGCCGAGATACGCCGGGTCCCAGACCCGACAGGTGGCCTGGCCGTCGCGGCGACCGGCGTTCGTCACCGCGAGCGTCAGCACCAGTCCCCCGCTCACCGGGGACGCGGCGGTCAGCTGCGCCGTGAACGGGCCGACGCCGCCGACGAGGAACGTGGCCCCCACGAGCATCGCGACGACCGCCAGCGCGATCCCCGCGAAGACGGTTCCGTGCACCTGGGAGGCGGCCGGCTGCTCCAGCCCGCCGGGGTTGCACGCCGCGCAGAGCGCGTCCGTCGAGCGGGATCGGCGCGCCGCAGCGAATGCAGCCGTGCGTCGGCGCGGGAGGGTCGATGCGGTCGGCTCGGCCGGAGCCCGGGATCGTGGTCACGCCCGCGATCTTCCCATGTGCGGCCGCTCAGCGCCGCGCCGCGGCCTCCACGAGGAGGTCGACGTCGTCGGCCGTCCGCGCGCCCACCACGGCGCCGTCGGCGCCGGCCGCCCGCCAGCGCGACGCCGTCCCGGCGGGATCCTCCACCCACGGGCTCCCGGCCAGCGATTCGCCCGTGCCCAGGTCGAACGCCGCGAAGACGCTGGTCGTGGACCGGTCGCGCCCGGTGCCGGCCAGCGCCCCGAGGTAGACGGGCAGGCGCGCCGCGAGCAGGGCAGCGGGCACCGTCCAGCCGTCGCCGATCCGACCGGCAAGCGCGGCCCCAGCCGCCGACTCGCCGCCCACGATGATCGGTGGAGCGGGTTCCGGGATGGGGAACGCGTGGGCCTCGCGGAGCGGGTAGAAGGGAGAGTCGCGGGTCACCGGCCCGCCGGACCAGAGCGCGCGGAGGACCGCGACCGCCTCCTCCAGCCGCGCGACCCGCTCGGGCGCCGCCGGGAACGGGATCCCGTAGGCGAGGTGCTCCGCCGGATGCCCGCCGATGCCGATCCCCAGCACCAGGCGGCCGCCGCTCGCCTCCTGGAGCGTGGCCGCCATCCGCGCGACGACCGACGGTGGCCGGTTCATCACGTTGAGGACGAACGTCATGAGGCGCAGCCGGCTCGTGCTCCCGGCCAGCGGCCGCGAGCGTGGTCCAGGACTCCAGGACTGGATCGCGCCGGACTCCGCGGCTGACGAAATGGTCCCAGATCGCCACGCCGTCGTAGCCCGCCGACTCCAGGCGCCGGGACTGCTCGCGGAACCAGGCGGACGAGACGCCGATCGCGCGCAGGTTCACGAAGACCGGGAACGGCGCCGGCCGCCCCGTGGCGTGGTTCAGAGCCCGGCCGTGACGGCCGGCGACGTCGCCGCCGCAAGGGCGACGCGGATCATCGACGCGGTCCGCCGCTCCAGCTCGTCGAGGGCGAGGTAGGAGTCCTCCGAGGTGACGTTCGGGCCCAGGACGTCGCTCACGGTCAGGATGCTCGCCGCGCGCACGTCGTCTCCGGCCGCGCCTGCCCGGGCCGCCAGGTAGAAGAGCGCGGAGCTCTCCATCTCGAACGCGAGCACGCCCCGCGCCGCCCAGCGGCTGAAGTAGTCGGCGTCCGGGTTGTAGAAGACGTCCACCGTGCAGACCGGGCCCACGTGGTACGTCGCGCGCTCGGCCTCCGCGGCATCCACCAGCGCCCGCACCAGCGTGAAGTCGGCAGCCGGGGCGTACGGCTCGCCGTGGAGGTAGGTCGCAGTGGTACCGTCGAACGGCGCGGCCGCGGAGGCGATCACCAGCTCGCCCGTGCGGATGCCGCGCCCGATTCCCCCGCATGTCCCGACGCGGATGAGCCGGCGCGCGCCCAGTCGCAGCAGCTCCTCGACGACGATCGCCGCGGCCGGGGCGCCGATCCCGGTGGTCTGCACGCTGACCGGGACCCCGCCGTAGGTGCCGGTGTAGCCGAACAGCAACCGGTGGTCGTTGACCTTCCGCGACGCCTCCAGGCCGCCGTCGAAAAGGGAGGCGATAGCGGTCGCCCGGTTCGGATCGCCGGGCAGCAGGACGATCGGCGCGTAGTCGCCTGGCTCGGCGCGAAGGTGGATCTGCGGCATCGTGGCGGCTCCTGCTTCTGCGTGGGGTGCGGGTGGAGTCTATGCCGCCGCGACGGCGCGCGGCGATCACCCGGCAGGCGGCGACGCGGCCACCGGCGGGCGCGCTGCGCCGACCACCACGTCCGGTTCGGACCCTGTTGGCGTGCGCCCGGGCGGCCGCGAGGACGTCAGCGAGCCGGTTCGACGAGCCCCGGGTTCACGCGTGGGCCGGGCACATGCTCACTTGCGAGACAGCGAGTCGACGCTCACCGCGGCGAGGAGGACGAGTCCGGTGACGATCAGCTGCCACTGGATCTCCAGTCCCAGCAGGTAGAGGCCGTTGTAGATGGCCCCGATGACGAGGCCGCCGAGGAGGCCGTGGATCGCCCGGCCCCGGCCGCCGAAGAGGCTCGTCCCGCCGATGACTGCGGCCGCGACCGCGTACAGGACAAGCTGGCCGCCGTTGATGTTGGTGGTCATGCCGCCCAGCGTCGAGCAGTAGATCACGCCCGCGACCCCCGCGGTCATCGAGCAGAGGATGAAGCAGATCGTGCGCAGGCGGGGCACGTTGATGCCGGCGCGCCGCGCTGCCTCAGGATTGCCACCGACGGCGTAGATGTGGCGCCCGAACTGCATGCGCTCGAGCAGGACCGTCCAGACCGCGAGCACGATGAGGACGAGGGGCACCACCAACGGCACGCCGATGATCGGCAGGAAGCTCCCCCGGTTCAGGTTGCAGATGGCCACGACGATGATCCCGGCGGCCGCCACGAACGCGATCTTGGCGACGGTCAGGCCCACGGGCGGGGCCACCAGGCCGTTGCGGCGCCGCCCGGCGTCGCGCCGCCACATGGTCGTGCCGAGCACCCCGACGACCACGATGAGCCCGATCCAGCCGATCACTGGATCGAGGTAGCTGTACACGATGCCGTACAGGCCCACCTGGCCTGCCCACAGGGTGCTGGTGATCCCGACGCCGCCTGCGGCGCCCAGCATGTAGATCATGACGCCGAACCACATCAGGTAGCCGGCCAGCGTGACGATGAAGGCGGGCATGCGCAGCCGGGTGATGATGAGCCCCTGGAGGCCCCCGATCGCGCCGCAGACGACGAGCGCGGCGATGACCGCCGCCCACCAGGGCCAGTTGGTGTTGGGCTGGACGAGCTGGGCCGCGACGATCCCGCCGATCGCCGCGACGTAGCCGATCGAGAGGTCGATCTCGCCGAGCAGCAGGACGAAGCCCTCGCCGATCGCGAGCACGATGAAGACCGCGCTCTGGTCGAACAGGTTCACCAGGTTGCCTGCCGAGAGGAAGACGTGGTTCTTGCTGACGATCGTGAAGACGACGACGACGGCGACGAGGGCGAAGGCGACGGGCAGGACCCCGGCATCGCCACTCCTGACCCGGGCCGACCACGCCCGCATGTACTGGCTGAGGGACTGCGCGAGGATGGCCGGGGGGATGACCTCGACCGCCGCGGCGGTCAGGTCGGACGCGTCGGCCTCGGCGGCGAGCGCGCTCGCCGCGGCGACCCTCGGCTCGATCTCGTTACCGGACATTCTTCTCAGTCCCTCCCGTGGCTGGGGACCGGCTGCCGCGACTTCACGACTCGACCTGCCGGTGGTCATGAAGTCCACCACGCTCTGCCGGTCGAAGGCCGAGAGTGCGTCCTGCGCGACCATCCGCCCGAGCCGGAGGACGGCGATCCTGTCGGCGACCTCGAAGACGTCGTTGAGGTTGTGCGAGATCACCATGACGGCGAGGCCGTGGTCCTTGAGCCGCAGGATGAGATCGAGCACCATCCTGGTCTGGGCCACGCCGAGCGCCGCGGTCGGCTCGTCGAGCATGACCAGCTTCGAGTTCCACATGACGGCCTTGGCGACCGCGACGGCCTGGCGCTGGCCCCCGGAGAGCGTCGCGACGGGCTGGCGGATCGAACGCACCGTGGTCACGTGCAGGCTGGCGAGGGTCTCCGCGGCGGCGCGCTCCATGCTGTCCTCGTCCAGCAGGGCGCGAGTCACGCGCTCGCGTCCGAGGAACATGTTCTGGACGATGTCGAGGTTGTCCGCCAGGGCCAGATCCTGGTAGACGGTCTCGATTCCCAGCGCGGCCGAATCCTTCGGGCTGCCGATGTGGACCTGGCGCCCCTCCCAGAAGATCTCGCCCTCGTCGATCGCGTGGATGCCCGCGATGCTCTTCGTCAGCACCGACTTGCCGGCGCCGTTGTCACCGCAGAGGGCGGTCACCAGTCCCTTCGGGAGGTCGAGGTCGACCCCGTACAGGGCCTGGACCGCGCCGAAATGCTTGCTGATGCCACGCAGCCTGAGCAGTGGCTCCGCGGCTGCCGGGGCAATCGCGGCCCCCCGTCCCCCGGCCGGGACGCCGCCTGTGGGTTCGTTCGACTGAGCCATCACATCCATCGCGTCGTCCTTCAAGACCTGGGCCGGCCACGCACTCGACAGCGCCATGATCGCACCTGCGGCTCCCGCAGGTGAGGGGAAAACGTGTCGCACCCGCCTCGCGGCGGGTGCGACACGAGCATTGCTGCAGCGCCCTGCGCATTCGCGCAGGGCGCCGTCGCGAAGGTGAGCCTGTTACTTGATGCCGGCCGCCGTGCAGACGCTGGCGCCGACCGCGGCGCAGAGGTCCGTCGCGGAGACGAACTTGTCCGTGATGACGGTCGCTTCCATGTTCGCGGCGTTGACCCACATCGGGGTCAGGAGAACGGCCGGCTCAGTGGTCGCGGCGTTCTTCGGATCCGTGGTGGTGCCGTTCAGGAGAGCGGCGGGCGGCGTCTGGCCGGCCCGCAGGAAGGTGGCCAGGGCGACGGCCGCCTGGGCCTCGAGGTAGATCGGCTTGTAGACCGAGCCGCACTGCCAGCCCTGGAGCACGTATTCCATGCCCTGGAGCGTCGCGTCCTGCCCGGTCGTCGGGATCTTCTTGGCCGGAACGCCCGCAGCCTTGAGGGCGGTGATCACGGCGCCGGCCAGGCCGTCGTTGGCCTCAACCGTGGCGTTGATCTTCGGGTTCGCGGTGTAGGCCTGCTGGAAGATGGCGCCGCCCTTGGCGTTGTCCCAGCCTGGCGCAAGCTGCTCGCCGACGAGCGTCATGCCGGCGCTGTTGGTGGCGCCGGCGGCGACCTGCGCCACTGCCTGGCCCCAGATCGCGTTGTTGTAGCCCTTGGCGAAGTCGATCGCGTTCGGGTCGGTGTCCTGGCCGCCGTCGACCGTGAAGACCTGCGGGCTCGCGACGCCCCAGTCCTTCACGCACTGCATGAAGCCTTCGCCGATGAGCTTGCCGACCTGGACGTTGTCGAAGCTGACGTAGTAGGTGTTCGTGCCCTGGAACGTGGCGCGGTCATAGCTGATCATCGTCACGCCAGCGGCCGCGGCAGCCGCCTGGATCTGGTTGCCCGTCGTGCTGTCGAGCGGGTCGACGAGCAGGACCTTGGCCCCGGCGGTGATGTCCGCCTGCGCGAGCGCCAGCTCCGTGGTCGCGGTGCCCGAGGCGTTGTCGATCTTGAAGTCCGTCGCGGCGTACCCGGCGGCCGTGAAGGCCTGCTTGAGGTACGGGAGGTCGTAGCTGGTGTAGCGGGCCGACGTCGTGGCGTCGGGGAGGATCACGCCGACCATGCCCTTGCCGGCAGCGTAGACATCCTTCAGCTGCGACATCGCCGAGAAGGCGGCGTCGAACGAGGTGACGCTGATCGACGACGTCGAGGCGCCGCCTCCGGCTGAGGCAGCCGGAGCCGTTGTTGCCGAGCTGCTGCAGCCGCCGACGACGATCGCCGTCGTTGCCACCACAGCCAGAAGTGTTGCACGCGCTCTCATATGTGAGGCTCCTCCATTACGTGGGTCACGTGGCGACAGACCAACCCACACGGCGCGACGCGCCGCGACGGGGCCGGTTTCGCCACGTCGACCAGCATGTTGTCCCCCTGACTCGCCTCCGCGAGAACCTCGCGGCCCCGTATGGACGTGCCAGTAGACATACAGGGTACCGCCAGCGTACAAGGTTGTCCCGGCGAATCCGTCGTTCGAGGAACTCTGGAGGCTCCAGGCCTCATGTCCCCGGTGACGGAGTCGCCGCCTTTCGAAGGCTGTGGGACCACGACGGCCGATCCTGCCATGATCGGGGAGCGGGCGGCCAGCGCTGCTGCGGGGCTGGCGCGGCGATGGGGAGCCAGACGTGACATCGAATACCGACCTGCTGGCACTCGCGGACTGGCGCAGGCGCATCGCCGAGCTCCATGCCGAGGTTCGTCGGAGGTCTGTGACGGATCCGGCCGGCGCCCACGCGACGTGGCGGGCCGAGCGCGAATCCCTCTACCGCGCGCACCCGGCTTCCCCGGTCCCGATCGGCGAGCGCGGTGCGTTCCGAGCCCTCCACTGGCCGTACGCCGACGCGTGGCGCCGCACCGCCGCGCTCGAGGACTTGGCAGCCCCCGCGGCCGGCGTCCAGGGTCCCGGCGGCGCGCTTCCGTCGATCTCCTTCGTCCCCGCAAGCGTCGGCGCGCCGCCGCCCCTCCAGTTGGTCGGCCGCGTGTCGCTCGTGCTCCCCGGCGGCCGGGTTCGCCTGCCGGTCCTGCAGCTGCACGACTACGCGGGTGGCATCTTCCTGCCGTTCGGGGATGCCACGAACGGCGGCGCGACGTACGCCGCCGGCCGCTACCTGCTGGACACGGCGAAGGGCGCGGACCTGGGCGTGACGGCCGACGGCGAGCTGGTCCTGGACTTCAACTTCGCCTACCAGCCCTCCTGCGCGTTCGACCCGCGCTGGGCGTGCCCGCTGGCGCCACCCGAGTCGCGCCTGGCAATCGCGGTCGAGGCGGGCGAGCGGCTTCGCTGAGGTCGAGCCCCTGGAGAAGGATCAGCCCTTGAGGGAGATGGCCCCGGTCGACTTGTTGACCACGAGCGGAAGCGCCGTGAGGGCGACCGGCGCGGGACCCTGCAGGACGTCGGCGTTGTGCGTCGGATCGAAGACCGCGCCGTGACACGGGCAGAAGAGGAGCCCCGACGGCTGGTCGTACTGGACCGTGCATCCCTGGTGCGTGCAGATCGCGTCGAACGCCACGACGCTACCGTCGGCGAGCCGGACGAGCATCGCCGGGTCGCCACTGTTCGGGTCCGTGAAGGCCAGCGCCGCGCGCGGCTGCAGGTTGGACAGGTTCGCGATCTGGTTGGCGGCCGGGGCCACGGACGGCTGGGCACTTGCCGCCGGGGCCTGCCCGACCGACGTCGCCGCGCTCGCGTTCGGATCCGGGCTGGCCTGCCCGGTCGCAGGCGACGACGCCGGGACCTGCGCGACCTGGTCGCGACCGCGGAACAGCGGGCCGACGACGCCGGCCACGGCCGCCACCGCGACGGCCCCGGCGGCCAGCAGCCCGCTCTGCAGGAGCGCCCGACGCTCCGGAGAGGCCTCGGCAGGTTCACCGTACGGCGCGAGCATGGCCGGGAACGGCACGTGGAGGACGGCCAGCCCGCCGGTCCCGGCCAGTGCCATCGTCAGCCAGCCCGCGGCATACGGGAGGTCCGGCCCGTAGTAGTAGGGGTGGACGCCCCAGGAGGCCGTCAGGAAGAACATGAGGGAGATCGCCGCGCCGGCAGCCGCGCTCGTCCGGTAGAGCAGCCCGGTCAGCGCCCCCAGGCCGATCGCGATCTCCGCCAGCGCGATCACGAAGCCGACAAGGACCGGGAAGGGCAGGGCGAAGACCGTGACGAGGCCCGCCAGCGGGCTCCCGTGGGTGAAGCCGGTCAGCAGCTCGCCGATGGACCCCAGGCCGGAGGCCTGGAGGAAGTGCGGATCGATGATCTTGTCGACGCCCGCGTAGAGGAACGTGGCACCGACGAAGAACCGCAGCGGCAGCAAGGCCGCGTACAGGCGCCGATCCGACGACGACGCCGGCGCCGGTTCCTCGGGCCGACCACGAGCCGATCCGCCAACGCGGAGAGGGGCGTCCTGCCACTCCGGGCGGCGAGTCGTGGGGCGGCGTCGTTCGCGGCGGCTCATGGGCTCCTCTTGGGCGGAGTGGGCGTGCCCATCATGGCGGGTTCGAGTGTGGAAGCCGATTTCGGCGGGATTGAGATTCGACTACACGTGGCGGGTCGCCGCCAGCGCGCCGACGAGCTCCCGGCAGAAGGCGGGGATGTCGTCGACGACGCGGCCCCAGACCAGCGTCCCGTCACGGAAGGCGGGCTCGTCCGCCCACGTGGCCCCGGCGTTCACCAGGTCGTCGCGGATCCCGAGCGAGCCCGTTGCGCGGCCTCCGGCCACGATGCCCGCGGAGATCGCGATGAGACCGCCGTGGCAGATGATGCCGATGGGGCGGCCGGCCGCATGGACGGTCCGCACGAGGTCCAGGATGGCCGGGTAGCGGCGGAGCTTGTCGGGCATCCAGCCCCCCGGGAGGACCAAACCGTCCAGCCCGGCGGCATCCACGTCGCCCACCGCCGCGTCCACGCCGACGGCCAGTCCGTTCTTGCCGTGCACCGTGCCCGGCGCGAGGCCGATGCCGGTCACCCGCGCGCCCTCCTCGCGAAGCCGCATCACGGTGACCCAGAACTCCAGGTCCTCGACGCCGTCGGCGGCAAGGATCCCCACGTGCATTCCCTCGAGTTGCATGGCGTACGTACCTCCTGTGGCCGAGGATACGCGCACCCCGCGACTCGCCGCGCGGCATCCGCCCCGGCCGGCGTCGCGGCTGGTCTGCGCAGCCGGTCGCGCATCCCGCCGCGCTCGCGTACCATCGATTCGTGCCCGAGCCAGTCACACTCCCCGATCACGTTCGTGCCTTCATCGGCGCGCCCGGCCGCTTTGCCACCATCGCCACGCTCGACCAGCACGGTGCGCCCAGGCAGGCGGTCGTCTGGTATCGCCTCGATCTCGACGGGGGGCTCATGGTCAACAGCGCGAATGGGCGGCGCTGGCCCGCCAACCTGCGCCGCGACCCGCGGGTCGCCCTCGCAATCGCCGAGGCCGGGGACGGCGACCGGTGGGTGGGGTTGGCCGCGGAGGTCGCCGAGATCGTCGACGACCAGGTCGTCGCGCAGGCGGACATCGCCGATCTCGCCCGCCGCTACCACCCGGACGACCCGGCGAGGGTCGCCACCAGCGTCGCCGGGTTCCGCGCCCAGCAGCGCGTGACGTTCCGGCTGCGGCTCATCTCGTTCCACGACCACTACGAGCGGTGAGCGAGCTCCGTTTCGGTGCCCAGCTCTGGAGCCAGGCCACGGACTGGCCGGGCTTCCTCGCCGCCGCGCTGGCCGCCGAGTCCGCCGGTTGGGATTCGGTCTGGACGTGGGACCACCTCCACGCGATCTTCGGACCGTGGGAGCAGCCGATCTTCGAGGGGCCGATTGCGCTCGCGGCCGTCGCTGCGCGGACCTCGCGCGTCCGCCTGGGCCTGATGGTGGGGGCGAACACGTTCCGCAATCCGGGGCACACGGCGAAGATCGCCACGACGCTCGACCACGTGTCCGGGGGCCGTGCCGTGCTCGGGATCGGTGGAGCGTGGTTCGGCCGCGAGCACGAGGCATTCGGGCTCGACTTCGGGGCCAGCGTCGGGGAACGCCTCGACCGCCTGGACGAGGCAGTCGGGATGATCCGGCGCCTGCTCGACGGCGAGCGGTTCGGCCACGCCGGCCGGTTCTACACGTTCACCGATGCGCTGGCAGCGCCGCGGCCGGTCCAGGCGCACCTGCCCATCCTGGTCGGCGGATCCGGGCCGAAGAAGACACTCCGGACTGTCGCCCGCTACGCCGACGCGTGGAACACGGCCGGGACGCTGGTCGAGGTCGCCGCCCGCGACGCGATCCTCCGCGCCCACTGCGCCGACGTCGGGCGCGACCCCGCGACGATCGAGCGGACGGTCTCCTTCCCGATCGTCATTCGGGATGACCCGGCGGAGGCCGCGCTCGCGCTTCGCGGCGCTGTGCGCCCACAACGGGACGCCCGATGCCGGCAACGTCCCGACGCTCCTGGGACCACCGGCGCAGGTGGCCGCGGCGATCCGCCCGTACGTGGACCTGGGCTTCGCCACGATCATCGTGCGGCTGCCGGCTCCGTACGACGCCCAGACGCTCGCCCGGATCGGCGAGGTCCGCGCCGCCCTGGCCGGCTGAGCGAGGCGCTCCGGGTGCCCCGCGTGGTCGCGCTGGCCGGGGGGGTGGGCGGTGCCAAGCTGGCCCTCGGGCTGCAGCTGGCGATCGCGGCCGGCGACCTGTCGGTCGTCGTCAACACCGGTGACGACCAGGAGTTCCACGGCCTGCTGGTCTGCCCGGACCACGACACGGTTCTCTACACGCTGGCGGGCCTCGCCGACCGCGAGCGCGGATGGGGCCTTGCCGGCGAGACCTGGGCCGCGGCCGGCCAGCTCGCGCGCCTGGGCGAACCGACGTGGTTCCAGCTGGGCGATCGAGACCTGGCGCTCCACGTGCACCGGACGCACCGACTCCGGGACGGCGAGCGCCTGACCACGATCGCGCTCGACGTGGCGGCACGGCTGGGTGTCGCGACCCGCATCCTGCCGATGTCCGACGAACCGGTCCGCACGCGGGTCCGGACCGCGGACGGCTGGCTGGCGTTCCAGGACTGGTTCGTGCGGCTCCGCCAGGAGCCGGTCGTGCTCGAGGTTGCCTTCGAGGGCGCCCAGCGGGCGCAGGCTGACGCCGGAGGTGACGGCCGCGCTCGCCGGCGCCGAGGCGATCGTGATCTGCCCGTCGAACCCGCTCGTCTCGATCGCGCCGATCCTCGCCGTCCCCGGCGTGCGCGACGCCATCGCCGGGTCGCGGGCGCGCGGCATCCGGGTGGCGGCCGTCTCTCCGATCGTGGGCGGAAAGGCTCTCCGCGGCCCCGCCGACCGGATGCTCGCCTCGCTCGGCGAGGAGGTGAGCGCCCTGGGCGTCGCGCGCCGCTACGTCGGGCTGATCGACGCCCTGGTCATCGACGCCTCCGACGCGTCGCTCGCGCCCGCGATCGAGCGCCTGGGGATCCGTGCCGTCGTCGCCCGGTCCGTGATGACCGACGACGCGTCGCGCGCGGCGCTCGCACGGGTCGTGGTCGGCGCCTGCCTCGGCTGAGCGGGACGCCCGGGGCGACGTTGGCGCGCCTCGGGCGCGTATCCTCCGCCGTAGCCGCAACCTCCACCGTATGCGTCCGAAGACTCGTAACGAGGTCCGGCCGACATTCCTGCCGGATCGTGCCGGCTCTTCGCGGCTTCTGCCTCGCCACCCACGCTCGGGCGAGGTCGGCGCGAGTTGGTGGTGCGCCGGAACGAGTGCGGCGATGCCCGCATGGCCGGCGTTGCAGTCTGCCGGTGCATACGCCGGAGGAATGCCCCCGCGGGCCGTCCGCACCCGCCACGCGCCGCGTCCGCACCCGCCGCCGTCGTCGCGTCCGATCGCGGGACGCGACGCTCCCTCGCCGCTACGATCAGCCCATGCAGGATCGCGATCATCCCGGGGCTCCTGTTCCGGCCGACCTTGGGCACCTGGTCGCGATCATCCCCGTGCGCGGACTGGAGCGTGCCAAGACGCGTCTCGGCGAGGCGCTCGACCCGGAGGAGCGGCACGCCCTCGTGGAGGGGCTCCTCCGCCGGACGATCCAGGCCGCGGTCGCGACACCGGGAATCCGCGCCGTCGCGGTGGTCAGCC
The DNA here is from genome assembly GCA_963722475.1 of uncultured Chloroflexia bacterium. Taxonomy (GTDB): domain Bacteria; phylum Chloroflexota; class Limnocylindria; order Limnocylindrales; family CSP1-4; genus CTSoil-043. The sequence continues at coordinate 74,581 of CAVRMJ010000007.1, forward strand.
CCGATCCGGAAGCGCTGGCCGTGGCTGCCGATGCCGGCGCGGTCACGCTGCCGCAGGGCGGCGGCGGCCTCAACGAGGGCCTCGCGGACGGCCGGGCCTGGGCGCGCGAGCTGGGTGCGTCGGCGCTCCTGGTGATCCCGGCCGACCTGCCCGCGATCGACCCGGACGAGCTGGACCGGGTCCTGCAGACCGCTCGTGACCGCCTGGCCGGCAGCCGGTCGGCGGCCCGGCGCGCGGGCACGGCCGTGACGTCGCTGGTGGCGCTGGTGGCGGACCGCGCCGGGGAAGGGACGAACCTGCTCCTGCTGGCCCCGCCCGGAGCGATCCCGTTCCAGTTCGGCCCGGGCAGCCGAGCCGCGCATGCCGGCGCCGCCGCGCGCGCCGGGGCCGTCTACGTGGAGCTCGCGAGCCCGCTGGGCCTGGACCTCGACACGCCCGACGACCTGCTCGCCGCGGAAGCCGTCGGGCTTGGCGGCCCGATGGTCGGCCAGCCGTGAGCGACGCCGCCCTGGACGAAGTCGGCTCGAAGCCCGGACGCCTCGAGGTCATCGCGCTCGACGGGATCCCCGAGGTGCGCCCCGGCGACGACCTGGCAAGCCTGGTCGGCGACGCGCTGGAGCACGACGGAGGGTGCGCTGCCGCTGCGGGGCGATGACGTCCTGGTCGTGACCCAGAAGATCGTCTCGAAGGCCGAAGGCGCGTTCGTGGACCTGGCCGCGATCGAGCCGCGCCCCGAGGCGGTCGCGTTCGCCGCTCGCTGGGGGCGCGATGCCCGGCAGGTCGAGGTGGTCCTGCGCGCAGGCGGTCCGGGTCGTGCGCATGGACCACGGCGTGGTCATCGTCGAGACGCGCCACGGCTTCGTCCTGGCCAACGGCGGCGTGGACGCATCAACGTCGGATCGTCGGCCGGCGGCATGGTCCTCCTGCTCCCCGACGACCCGGACGCATCCGCGCGGCGGATCCGCGACGCGCTGGGGCGGCGGTTCGGGACGGCGCCCGGCGTGGTGGTCAGCGACAGCCTGGGCCGGCCGTGGCGCTTCGGGATCACGGACCTCGCGATCGGCGTGGCCGGCTTTCGGCCGCTCGAGGACCTCCGCGGCACGGCCGACGCGGACGGGCGGCCCATGAGCGCCACGATCCGCGCGGTCGCCGACGAGATCGCCTCGGCCGCGGAGCTCGTGCTCGGCAAGACGGCCCGCCGACCGGTCGCGCTGGTGCGCGGCGCCTCGCCGCCCCCCGGCGACGGCAGCATCGCGGCGGACGTGCTCATGCCCGCCGGAGCTCGACCTGTTCCGCTGACGCGGCCGGGGTGGCGCTGGCGCGGCCACCGGGATGCGTGATCACCAGGAGATCATCGCGAGCAATCCAGGGCAATCCGCCGCGATCCGCCCGACGAACCGGCAGATGCCGCCGACGGGGATACGCTGGAACCCGACGCGACCCCATCCGGTTCGCATCGCAAAGGACTCCTACCCATGAAGATCGGCCTCCAGATCAACCGCTTCAACTGGGCCGGCGGCACGCCCGCCATCGGGCCGACGCTCGCCCGGATCGCCCGCAGCGCCGACGACGCCGGGTTCGATTCCCTCTGGGTGATGGACCACTTCTTCCAGATCCGCGGGATCGGCCCGGCCGAGGACCCGATGCTGGAGGGCTGGACCACGCTCGGGTTCATGGCGGCCCACACGAGCCGCGCGCGCCTCGGGCTCATGGTCGGCGGGCGTCCACTACCGGCTGCCCGGGCTGTGGGTGAAGGCGGCCACGACGCTCGACGTCCTCTCCGGCGGCCGGGCGTGGCTGGGCATCGGCGCCGCCTGGAACCAGGAGGAGAGCGACGCGCTGGGCTTCCCGATGCCGCCGCTCGGGACACGCTTCGAGATGCTGGAGGAGACGCTCCGGATCGCCCACGCGATGTGGCAGGGCGAGCGCGGGACGGAGGAGTCGCTTCGACGGGGCCCGGTATACCGCCGGCCGGCTGCTGAACTCCCCGCAGTCGATCAGCCGGCCGCGGGTGCCGATCATGATCGGCGGCGGCGGCGAGAAGAAGACGCTGCGCCTGGTGGCCCAGTACGCCGACGCGACCAACGTCTTCGGCGGGCCCGGACATGATCGCCCGCAAGTACGCGATCCTGCGCGAGCACTGCGAGGACGGTCGGCCGACCCTACGCGGAGATCGAGCGCTCGACGCTCCAGAACACCCGGCTCTCCGCGGCCGGTGGCGAGGGCACGGAGACGCCCGAGGCTGCCGCGGCGCGGTTCGCGGCGCTCGCCGCGGCCGGCGCCCAGCACGTCATCGTCGGCATCCAGAACATCGAGCAGCCCGGCGTGGATACCCTGGCCGGCGCGCCTCGCCGCGCTGACCCACGCGATCCCGACGACGTAGCGACGCGCGCTGACGCCCGACGCGGTCGACGCGCGGGTCGACCGACGGACCCGATACTCCCCGGGGGTATAGTCGGCGTGCTAGGATACGGGTCCGATCCGCGCGTGCCCGCGGCCGACCCCAGCACGAGATCTGCCTTCCCGATGCCCGACACCGACCTCCCCCTTCGGCGGATTCACGATCGACTTCGGCGCCGATGCCGCACTCGCCGGCGCCCCGGCCGCCGCGGCCGTGCCCGCGGTCGACGACCCGGCGGCGCGCTCGACGCAGCGTCCTGGTCCTGGGCTCTGGCCCGGCCGGCCTGACGGCCGCGATCTACGCCGCCCGCGCCGACCTTGCCCCGATCGTCCTCGGCGGCCACCAGCCGGGCGGCCAGCTCACGATCACGTCCGAGGTGGAGAACTACCCGGGCTTCCCGGACGGGATCGAGGGCCCGGAGCTGATGGCCCGCTTCCGCGCCCAGGCGGAGCGATTCGGGGCGCGCGTGATCGACGTGGAGGTGGATCGCGTCGACTTCTCCAGCCGACCATTCCGCGCCTGGGCCGCCGGGGTCGAGTACCGCGGCGACGCCGTGATCGTCGCGACCGGTGCCTCGGCGCTCTGGCTGGGCCTCGAGTCCGAGGAGCGGCTCCGCGGGCGCGGCGTCTCGGCCTGCGCGACCTGCGACGGCTTCTTCTTCCGCGGCAAGGAGATCGCCGTCGTCGGGCGGCGGCGACACGGCGATGGAGGAGGCGCTCTACCTGACCCGCTTCGCCTCGAAGGTCCACCTCCTCCACCGGCGCGCCGAGTTCCGCGCCAGCCGGATCATGGAGGCGCGCGCGGAGCGCAGCCCGCAGATCGAGATCCATCGGAACACGGCCATCGACGAGGTGCTGGGCGACGCGTCGGTCACCGGCCTGCGCCTGCGCGACACCGTGACCGGACGCCCGCTCGGAGCTGCCGGTGGACGGGCTGTTCGTCGCGATCGGCTACCGCCCGAACACGGGCCCGTTCGAAGGCTGGCTGGAGAAGGACGAGGCCGGCTACCTGGCGGTCCACGCCGAGACGCACTCGCGGATCGACGGGGTCTTCATCGCCGGCGACGTCCACGACCATCGCTACCGCCAGGCGGTGACCGCCGCCGGGGATGGCTGCCGGGCGGCGATCGACGCCGAGCGCTGGCTCGCGGAGCACCAGCCCGCGGAAGCCGCGGTCTCGACCACCGGCTGAAGGCGCCCCGGGGTCGGCGCAGGCCGGGGGATTGCGCTGCCGTGCGAACTGGGTGAAGGTTCGGCTACGAACGCCCCAAGGGACCGGCGGGCCGGGTACCGTTCGCCGCCATGAACAGACCCAGGTCTCCTGCCGCGCCGCTCACGGCGCACCAGCCTGCTGGCAGCCGGCGCGATCCTCAGCCTCGTCGCCGCGTGCGGGCAGGCATCCGTGGCAACGCCGACGGGAGCGCCCGCCGGGGCCGCGACCCCGGCGGGCACGACGCTCAGCGGCGCCGCCGGTGGCGGCTCTGCGCAGCCCGGCCAGGCGTCAGCCCTCGGCCCGGCCGGCTCGCCGGCAGCGGGCTCGCCGGCCGTGGCCGGCACCACGGCCGGAGCCTTCCCGGGCGGCTTCCTGATCGCGGACCGGGGCAACGGCCGACTCCTCGCGATCGACCGCACCGGGAAGATCTGGTGGCGATTCCCGACCTCCGCGGCAGGGGCCGTGCCGGCCGGCCAGGCGTTCGCGGCCGATGACGCATTCCTCTCCCCCGACGGCCTCACGATCGTGGCAAACGATGAGACCCACGAGGTGATCGACCGGATCGACATTGCCACCGGGAAGATCACCTGGCAGTACGGCCATTACAGCCGGGCCGGATCCGGCGCCGGATACCTCCACACTCCGGACGACGCGTATCCCCTCGCGAACGGCGACATCGTCGTGGCCGACATCGAGAACTGCCGGGTGATGGAGATCAACCCGGCGAAGCAGATCGTCCACCAGTGGGGTCGGACCGGCGCCTGCACTCCCGCCGCGCCGACGACCTTCGGCCGGCCGAACGGGGACACGCCGCTTCCCGACGGGGGAATCCTGATCACGGAGATCACCGGGTCGCGCGTGGTGCGGCTGGCGGCCGATGGGCATGTCGTATTCGACATCCACGTCCCAGTCCACTACGCGTCCGATGCGCAGCTGGACAGCGCCGGGAACGTGATCGTCGCCGACTACTGGAACCCCGGCTCGGTCGTCAAGGTCAGCCCGACCGGCAAGCTGCTCTGGCGCTACGCGCCGACGAGCGGTGCGGGCCGGCTGGACCACCCCAGCCTCGCGACCCCGCTCCCGGACGGCACGATCTCGATCAACGATGACTTCCGTCACCGGCTCGTGATCGTGGACCCGGCGACCAACAAGATCGTCTGGCAGTACGGGACCACCGACCAGCCAGGCAGCGGCGCCAGGCACCTCTACGTCCCCGACGGGCACGAGCCGCTCCCCGCCGGCCTGTCGTTCTGAGGCTGCCCGCGAAGCCCGGACGCGAGGGCCGCGCGCGTCAGTCGAGACTCCCGGCCCGCCCGAGCACGGGCACCCCCACTTGCATGACTATGCACCGGTCATGTATAGTCATGCGTGTCATGCACAACGCCGCAGGCCGGCCCGCGCCGGCAACCACGACGATCCCGGGGGAGCCGCCCGTGAGCGGCCCCGCGCGCCCGTGAGCGCGACCACCGGGTCCGTCGTCGCGGCGGTGCCTGGCCCCCGGCCCGTGCCCATCCCGCGCGGCGTGACCGGCGGCCGCTCGGCGTCGTCGGGGCCGCGGATCCGCGTCGCCATCGTGGGCGCCACCGGGTACGTCGGCGCCGAGCTGGTCCGGCTGCTCTCGCTCCACCCGAACGTGCGGATCGAAGGGCTGGTGGGCCGCGGTCGCAGCCGGGAGCCGATCGGCGGGACGCACATCCATCTGGACCGGACGGGGCTCCACGTGGACGCGACCGTCCCCGAGGCCGACGCGGTCTTCCTGGCGCTGCCCCACGGTGCGGCCGCCGAGATCGTCCCGGGGCTCGCGGAGAGCGGCGCGGCGATCATCGACCTGGGACCGGACTTCCGCCTTCGCGACCCGGCCGACTATCCGCGCTGGTACGGCTTCACGCACCCCCGGCCGGACCTCCTCGCGGGCGCGGTCTACGGGCTGCCCGAGCTCCACGCCGTCGCCCTGCGCGCGCTGCGCGAGGCCGGGCCGGCGATCGTCGGCGCGCCGGGGTGCTACCCGACGGCGACGCTCCTCGCGCTCGCGCCGCTCGCGCGGGCCGGGCTGATCGCAGACCTGGTGGTGGACGCCAAGTCCGGCGTGTCTGGCGCCGGCCGCGAACCGAAGCAGGACCTCATGTTCGGCGAGGTCAACGAGAGCGTGAAGGCCTACGGCGTGGGCGGCCACCGGCACGTGGCGGAGATGGAGCAGGAGCTGGCCGCCCTCGGCGCGGACGGCGCGGCCGGGACCTCGAGCGGGGGCGCCGACGCGAACCCGGGCGTGCGCGGCATCGACTTCCTGCCCCACCTGGTCCCCATGACGCGCGGAATCCTGTCCGCCTGCCACGTGCGCCCCAGCCGCCCGGTCACGCAGGCGGAGCTCGACGCGCTCTACGCCGACGCCTACGCGCGAACGCCGTTCGTCCACGTGGTCCAGCAGCCGCCGGCGACGAAGCACGTCCTGGGCAGCAACACGTGCCGGGTCCACGTGCGGCTGGACGAGCGGACCGGCAGGGTGCTCGCGATCGGCGTCATCGACAACCTGGTCAAGGGCGCCGCCGGCCAGGCGATCCAGGCGTTCAACCTCGTCCACGGGCTCCCCGAGACGGCCGGGCTCGAGCAGCACGCGCTGGTCCCGTGAGCGGCGCGACGATCGACCCGCGCGCTGCGGGGCTGGCGCCCGTGGGGACCGGCCTCCCGGACGTGGAGGAGCGGGTCGTGATGCCGTCCGGGTTCCGCGCGCTGGGTGTGCCGATCGGGATCAAGCGGTCCGGACGGCCGGACTTCGCCGTGATCGCGACGACCGGCGCCCCGGCGGCCGCGGCCGGCGTCTTCACCCACAACGCGTTCGCGGCCGCTCCGGTTCGCCTCAGCCTCGCGCATCTCGCGGAGACCGGCGGCGGCGGGCCTGCCGGTTCGGGCTGGGCCGATGCGATCCTCTCCACGTCCGGCTCCGCGAACGCCGCGACGGGTGCCGAGGGCGACGCCGACCAGGGCGAGCTCGCACGCAGCCTGGCGACGGCGCTCGGCACGAAGGCGGGCCGGACGCTGGCGTTCTCGACGGGCGTGATCGGGACGCGGCTGCCCGTGGACCTGGTGGCCGCGGCGATCGCCGAGCGAATCCCGGGCCAGCTGGCAGCGACGGACGAGGCCCTGATGGCGGCTGCCCGCGCCCTCATGACCACCGACTCGCGCCCCAAGTGGGCGACGGTCCGGCTGCGGCTGCCCGGCCCGGACGGGACCGATCGTCCCCGTCACGGTCTGCGGCATCGCCAAGGGCGTCGGGATGATCCATCCCGCGGATGGCGACGATGCTGGCCGTCATCCTCACCGACGCCGCGACCGACCCGGCCACGCTCCACGGCATGCTCCGGGGTGCGGCGGCGCGGACCTGGGACCAGCTCTCCGTGGACGGCGACACCAGCACGAACGACAGCGTCCTGGTCCTTGCGTCGGGCGCGTCGGGCGCCGCCGCGCTGCGCCCCGGCGACCCTGGCGCCGCGGCGCTGGGCCGCGCGATCGAGGCCGTGGCCCGCTCGCTGGCCCGCCAGCAGGCGGCCGACGGCGAGGGCGCGACCACGCTCATCACGTGCCAGGTGACGGGCGCCGCGGACGACGTGGATGCGCGCGGCGCGGCCCGGGCCGTGATCTCCAGCAGCCTGGTGAAGGCCGCCGTCCACGGCCGGGACCCGAACTGGGGCCGGATCGCCGGCGCGGTCGGCAACGCCCTGACCGCCGAGGCGTGGGTCCTGGAGGCGGCCGGCCTCGCCCCGGCCGACGCCGCGGCGCGCGCGGGCCTGCCCGTGCCCGTGGAGCCCGAGAGGCTGCGGATCTCGGTCGCGGGCCATCCCGTCTATGCCGGCGGGCCGTTGCCGTTCGACCGGGCGGAGGCCCGCGCCGCGATGGCTGCCGGGGAGGTGCTGATCCGCCTGGACCTCGGTGCGGGGGACGGGATGGGCGAGGCGTTCGGCTGCGACCTGACGGAGGCCTACGTGCGCGAGAACTCGGAGTACACGACGTGACAGGGGCCAGCCGGTGAGCGGGATCGTGGTCCTCAAGCTGGGAGGGACCACGCTCGCGGAGCAGCGCCAGGTGCTGGCCGAGGTCGCCACCGTCGTCCGCCGCCGGCCCGTGGTGATCGTCCACGGCGGGGGCAGGCGCATCACCGAGTGGCTGGACCGCCTGGGCGTCCCCACCCGGTTCGAGGGCGGCCTGCGCGTCACGGACGCGGCCGCCATCGAGGTCGCGGCCGCCGTCCTGCGCGGTGTCGTCAACAGCGAGCTCGTGACCGCCCTCGGCGATGCCGGCGTGGATGCCGTGGGTCTCTCCGGCGTGGACGGCGGGCTGCTGGTCGGCGAGCGGGTGGACGGGATGGGCCTCGTGGCGCACGTGGTGGGGATCAAGCGCGACCTGCTCGATGCCATCCTGGTGGGCGGCCAGGTGCCGGTCGTCGCGCCGCTGGCGCGTGACGAGGGCGGCATCGTCTGCAACGTCAACGCGGACGACGCGGCGGCCGGGCTCGCTGCCGGCCTGGGTGCCCGGCAGCTCATCCTCATGACGGACGTCGACGGGATCCGCGGGGCCGACGGCACGAAGCTCGCAACGATCAGCGCCGCCGACGCGGAGGCCCTCATCGCGGCCGGGACGATCAGCGGAGGGATGGTCCCCAAGGTCCGGGCCGCGCTCGCGGGAATCGCCGCGCCCGGTGCCGAGGCGATCATCTGCGACGCCGCCGTGCCCGGCGCATTGGCGCGCGCGCTCGACGACCCGACATTCGGCACGCGCATCTCCGGCGCCCGCCCTGCCGTCGCGACGGGCGCCGCAGCGGGTGCCAGGACATGAGGCCGAGGCGGTGACCACGCACGCGCTCGTCCGCGCCGGCGAGGCCGCCCGCGCCGCGCGCCGCCGCGCCGTGCTCGAGCTGGTACAGGCCGCGGCGATCGGCAGCCAGGAGGAGCTGGCGGCGCTCCTTCGAACGCGCGGCTTCGCGGTGACCCAGGCCACGGTCAGCCGGGACATCGCCGACCTGGGCCTCGTGAAGGCGCCCCGCGGGGAACACCACGCCTACGTCACGACACGGACGCTGGCCGACGGCGCGGCAGCCACGGCCAGCGCCGGGGTGACCGCGGGCACGGCTGAGCCCGGGCACCCGCTCCCCCACCCCGGCGAGGCGCGGCTCCGCCGCGTCCTGGCCGACTACCCGGTCCGGGTGGCGCGGAGCGGCCTCACCCTGGTCCTTGTCAGCACGCCGGGGACGGCGGCCGCCATCGCACAGGCGATCGACGAATCGGGCTTCGACGAGCAGGTTGGCACGCTCGCCGGCGACAACACGCTCCTGGTCCTCTTCGCGGACGAGCCCGCGCTGGAGCGCTGGCGGGCCCGCCTCTTCACGCTGGTCGCAGAGGCGGGCGCCGGCCTGCCGGCGGCCGACCTCACCAGCACGTATCCATAGACCTGGCAGCTCCACGAGCGGCAACGGAGGCGACACGCACATGAAGAAAGTGGTCCTCGCGTATTCGGGCGGTCTCGACACCTCGGTTGCCGTGGCCTGGCTGCGCGAGCAGTTCGGCGTGGACGTGGTGACTCTGACCGTGGACGTCGGTGGCGGCTCGCTCCGAACGGGCGTTGAAACCCGTGCCATCTCGGCGGGGGCGTCGCGCGCCTACGTTGTGGACGCGCGGAAGACGTTTGTCCGGGACTTCTGCTGGCCCAGCCTGCAGGCCAACGCGCGCTACCAGGGTGTCTACCCGCTGGCGACGGCCCTGGCGCGGCCGCTCATCGCGCAGCTGCTGGTGGAGGTTGCCCAGAAGGAGGGCGCCGACGCGGTGGCCCACGGCTGCACCGGCAAGGGCAACGATCAGGTCCGCTTCGACGTGGCGGTCCACGCGCTGGACCCGGCCCTCGAGGTGGTCGCGCCGATGCGGGTTGGCATGGGCCTCTCGCGCGACCAGTCGATCGACTACGCGGCTGCGCGCGGCATCGAGCTCCCGATCACGAAGTCCAGCCCGTACTCCATCGACGTCAACATGTGGGGTCGCTCGTGCGAGACGGGCATCCTGGAAGACCCGTGGACCACGCCGCCCGCGGATGCCTACGCGTGGACCGTCGCGGCCGCCGACGCACCGGCCGCCGCGGAGATCGTGATCGGCTTCGAGGGCGGGATCCCGGTCAGCCTGGAGGGCGAACGGCTGGATCCCGTGGCGCTCGTCGAACGCCTGAACGAGCTGGCCGGCGCCCACGGCGTCGGGCGGATCGACCATGTCGAGGACCGCCTGGTGGGGATCAAGAGCCGGGAAGTCTACGAGACGCCGGCCGCCACGGTCCTCCACGCGGCGCACGGCGCGCTCGAGTCCCTCACGCTCTCCAGGGACACGCTGCGCTTCAACCGGCAGGTCGCGGACGAGCTGGCCAGGCTCACCTACGACGGCCTCTGGTTCAGCGCGCTCCACCGCGACCTGCGGGGATACGTGGCAAGCGTGCAGCGCGTCGTCTCGGGCGAGGTGCGGGTGCGGCTGGACCACGGCAGCGCGGTCGTGACCGGGCGGCGCTCGCCGCTCTCGCTCTACGAGAAGTCCCTGGCCACGTACGACGCGGGCGATTCGTTCGACCACGCTGCGGCGGTCGGGTTCATCCAGATCTTCGGCCTGCCGCTCCGCACCGAGGCCGCGCGCCACGGCGCCGTGGGCGCCCACTACGGCGCGGCCTGGACGTGGACCGACCCGCTGCTCGCCAACCTGGAGGCAAGCGTCACCGATCCCGCCGCGGCCGGCACGCCGTCCTGAGTGGCGCTGCGCGGACGCCCGGGCAGGCGTCCGCGCACGATGCGCCGTCGCGCGCCACAATCGCGCCCATGGCCCACCCGCCGGTCCCCGTGCCGACCGCTGCACCGGCTGCTCCCGTCGTCGCCCCCGGCATCGACGAGGACTCCGCGCGCACCCTGCGCGAGCTCGCCTTCCTCCACGAGTTCGCCCAGCTCGCGACCCAGGCCCGCGACTGGGACGCGCTGATGGTCACGCTCGTGGAGCGGACGACCGAGGCGCTCCACGTCGAGGTCTGCTCGTTCTACCTGCTGGACGCGGCCACCGGACGGCTGACGCTGGCGGCGACGAACGGCCTGGATCGGGACCAGGTCAGCCGCGTGAGCCTGGCGCTCGGCGAAGGCGTCACGGGCGCGGCGGCCGCGTCCCGCCGGCCGATCGAGGTGCCCGACGTGCGGCTGGACCCCCGCTTCAAGTACCTGCGCGGGTTCGACCTCGCGGGGCTCACCTCGATGCTCTCGGTGCCGCTCACCTGGAATGACATCGTGGTCGGGGTCCTCAACGTCCAGACCGTCGCCACGCGGCGCTTCACGCCACGGGAGATCAACTTCCTGGCGACGATCGCCGCGCTGCTGGCCGGGATCGTCGAGAAGGGTCGCCTGCAGCGCGAGCAGGAGCGCCAGCTGGGCGAGCTCCAGGCCCTCGACGAGGCGCGCGCGGAGCTCCTCTCCGTGGTCACCCACGAGCTGCGCACGCCGCTCTCGGTGGTCCGGGCGTACGTGGACCTGCTGGCCGACGCGGCGGGTGGCCAGACGGACGCGCCGGCGCGCGCGTCGAGCGAGGACTGGCGCAACGCGGCGATCGACCAGATCGGCCGCCTGGATCGCCTCGTCGATTCCATCCTCGTGTCCGTCCGCGGCGAGGGCCTGGGCGTCCTGGCACGTTCGCCGTTCGACCTGGGACGGACGATGGACGAGACGGTGGAGCTGCTGCGGCCCCTCCTCCGCAACCATCAGCTGCGCTGGGAACCCTCGGAGGACCGGCTCATCGCGCGCGGAGACGAGGGGCGCTTCCGCCAGGTGCTGGAGCTGCTCCTGGAGAACGAGGCGAAGTACGCGCCGCGCAGCTGGGGCGTCTCCATCGGCGCGTGGCGCCAGGCGGGCGAGATCCGGGTCTACACGACCGATGACGGGCCCGGTGTTCCCGCGGAGGACTGGGAAACGGTCTTCGAGGCGTTCGTCCGGGCCACCGGCCGCCGGGGTCGCGGCTCCGGGATCGGGCTCTACGCCGCGCGTCGCCTGATGGGGGCCATGGGAGGCAGGATCTGGATCGAGGGAAACGGCTTCGGTGGAAGCCGGTTCGTGGCCGCGCTTCCGGCCGTTGCGCCGGACTGAGGGGAGAAGAACGGGATGACGCTCGGACAGGCAGCCGGGCTGCGAATCCTCGTCGTGGACGACGAGCCGGCCATGGTGGGGGCGATCACGGCGCTGGTCGGCACGGCCGGGCACCAGGTGATCACCGCCTACGACGGCGACGCTGCCCTTCGCCGCTTCGAGGAGGAGGGCCCCGACCTCGTGCTGCTGGACCTGGCGATGCCCGGCCGCGACGGGGTGGAGGTCTGCCGCGAGATCCGGCGAACGAGCCAGACCCCTGTCATCGTCCTGACCGGCGAGGCGGACGAGCTGGCCAAGGTCGAGGCGCTCGACGCGGGCGCCGACGACTACGTCACGAAGCCGTTCGGGAAGCAGGAGCTGCTGGCCCGGATCCGCGCCGTCATGCGGCGCCACGAGGCCGGCGAGACGCCGGCAGGCGGGCTGCACGTGGGCCGGCTCACCCTGGACACCGGACGGCACGAGGCATCCGTCGAGGGAAGCGTGCTCGCCCTCACGCGCACCGAGTTCGCGCTGCTGGCCGCGCTGGTCTCGGCCCGCGGCAGGGTGGTGGGGCACGACCGCCTGCTCGCGGCGGGCTGGCCGGGCGACACGGACCCGGACCCGCAGTGGCTCAAGCCCCACCTGGCCCGGCTGCGCGCGAAGCTGGAGGAGTCGGGCGCGCCGCTCCCCACCAGCGTGCGAGGCGTGGGCTACCGCCTGGAGGCAACCGAGGAGTAGGGGCGCGCTGCAGCCCGCAGCGATCCCCGGCCGCGCCCGATCATGGCGACCCCGACCGCGCCCGCCCGCCTCCGCATCCTCGTCGCGGCCAGCCGGCCGGCCGACGTGGGGGCGGTCGCGAGCGCGCTCGGCAACGCCGGGCACGAGGTCGTGACCGCGTATCGCGCCGAGACCGCGCTCGCCCGGCTGGCCGAGGACCGCCCGGACGTCGTGCTCCTCGACCCGACCCTCCCCGACGGCGACGGCGTCGCGATCGTGGCCCGCGTCCGGGCCAGGACCGATGCCCCGATCATCGTGATCGCCGACCTGGCCGACGAGGCCATGGTCGTGGCGGCCCTCGACGCCGGCGCCGGGGACGTGATCGGCCGACCCGTCCGCGTCGCCGAGCTGATCGCCCGGGTCCATGCCGCCGATCCGGCGCGGCCGGCCAACGAGCGGCGTCTACGAGCCCAGCCTCGACGGGCTGCGGATGGACCTGGGACGTCGGGAGGCCACGGTCGCGGGACGCAACCTGGCCCTCACCCCGACCGAGTTCGAGCTGCTCTCGGTCCTCGCCACGCGGCGCGGGGACGTCGTCGATCACCGCGCCCTGTTCCGCGCCGCGTGGCCCGGGCGCCCGGACGTGGACCCCGAGACGCTGCGCAGCCACCTCACGCGGATCAACGCCAAGCTCGTGGGCGAGGGACACCCGGGATTGCGCAACGTCCGCGGCCGGGGCTACGCACTGCGGATCGCCGGCAGCCTGCCCGCCGAGACCTGACCCACGGCAGGCCGCGGCACCCGGCCCGCCGTCAGTGGTGCTGGAGCAACGCCACCAGCAGCACGAACAGGGCGCTCGCACCCAGGAACCCGAGGCTGATCCCGGCCACGAGGAGGATCGGGCCTCGCCGGCCGGCCGGCGAGGGAGGCGTCTCCTCGACGGTAAAGACGAACCGCGAGAGGTCCAGGTCCTTCCAGGACTCGAGGTCGGCGGAGAGCGCAGCCGCGTCCGGGTAGCGTTCGGCCGGGTCCTTGCGCAGGCACTTGCGGACGATCGCCTCGAGCGGCGGCGGGATCGTGGGGTCCAGCTCGCGCAGGGACGGGGCCGGCCGCGTCACCGCCTGGTTCATGATCGCGAGCGGGTTGTCGCCCTCCCACGGGACCCGGCCGACCAGCAGCTCGAAGAGGATGACGCCCAGGGCATAGACGTCCGTGCGCGCGTCCCCGCGCTCGCCCTGGACCTGCTCCGGCGCCATGTAGTCCGGGGTGCCCAGCTGCGACGTCAGCCAGCGCCACGTCAGGCGACGGGCCCCGGTGATGAGCGCGATCCCGAAGTCGGTCACGACCGGCCGGCCGTCGGGCGTGACGAGGACGTTCTCGGGCTTGAGGTCGCGGTGCGTGACTCCCTGGCGATGGGCATAGCCCATGGCCGCCGCAAGGCCGTCCACGAGCGCGACCGCCTCGGTGATCGGCAGGTGTCCGCGGCGCCCGAGGTACTCGCGGAGCGTCTCCCCCTCGACGTACTGCATGACGAGGTAGGGCCGCGTGCGGTCACCGCCCGGGTCGAGCGAGTGCTGGATCCCGGGATGGTCGAGGCGTCGCGCGATCTCCATCTCGCGACGGAACCGGTCGAAGGTGGCGACGTCGCCGATGATTCCCTCGTGCGGGCACTTGAGGACAACCCTCGCGCCGTCCGGGTCCGTGGCCAGGTAGACGTCGCTGAATGCGCCGTGGCCGATCGCTTCGACGATCGTGTAGCGATCCAGCTTCTCGCCCGGCGCCAGCGCATCGCTCATGGGCGGTTGCCGAGGAACCGGCGCCAGAACGGGCGGTCGGATGCGTCCGCGTCGCGGGACGGCCCCACGGCGTCCACACAGATGATGGCCACGCTCGCATTATCGTCGCCGCCCATCTCGATCGCCCGCTCCACGAGGCGGCGTGCGCCGGCCGCCGGATCTTCCGAGAACGCCGCCTCGAAATCCTCCTGTTCGAGGCCGCCCCAGCAGCCGTCCGTGCAGACCGCGTAGGTGTCGCCGGGGTAGACGGCACGGCCCACGGCGTCGACCCGCAGGGTCAGGTCGGCCCCCACCGAGCGGGTGAGCAGGTGTCGCCCCGGATGGCGCCGAGCCTGGTGCGGCGTGATGACCTTCATCCGAAGCAGCTCGGCCGCCTGCGAGTGGTCCTTCGTGAGGAGCTCCACGACCTCGTCGCGCATCCGGTACAGGCGCGTGTCGCCGACGTTGGCGACCTGGACCGAGTCGTCCGCGAAGACGAGCACCGTCGCCGTCGTCTGCGGTCCGGGCCGGCGATCGGTCGCCCCGTCGAGCTCGCCGGCGAGGAGTGCGCCGTTCGCGGCTTCGAGGGCTGCCCGGACCTCTCCCGGTCCCGGCCGCGGCGCCGCCGCCAGCGCCTGCAGGACGATCCGGGTCGCCGTGCGGCTGGCCAGGTCGCCACGGCCGTGGCCGCCGAGGCCGTCGGCCATCATGAGGCCGACGGCAGGGCCACCGAGCGCGACGGACCGGACCGCTTCTCCGGGCGTCCCGGCGATGTCCAGCCCGGCCGCGTCGAACCAGCCCACGCAGTCCTCGTTCGTCTCGCGGACGGGCCCGACGACCGAGAGGGCCGCGACGCGAAGCTGCACCCGTCCGAACCCCGGAGCGGCGCCCGGCACGTCGACGGCCGACGACGACGGCGCTCCGGAGGGCGCCGTCGTCGTGCGGGAGTGCGGATGGTCGCCGGACGGGCCGGCCATCGGGGCCCCCTGTCTCAGCCGGCCACTTCGACCCGCTCAGTGCCGGGGCGGGCGACGAGGATCGCGCGGCCGGCTGCCCGCGAGCTCACCGTCAGCCAGACCGCCCCGATCACGAGCCAGGCCGCCACGATCGCCACCGCGATCAACGTGTCCGTCTGGGTCGACCCGCCCGACGAGATGCTCATGACGAGGATCGTGGCGAGCAGGGCCAGGTTGGCCAGGAGGCCGAGGGCGGGGACGAGGATGTGCTTGAGCGCCGAGCGTTCCGGGCGGGCCCAGAACGCGATCATCACGAGGAAGTTGGTCATCCCGTAGACCAGGAACGTGCCGACATTCGAGGCGAGGATGATCTGGAGGAGGTTGTCCGCGCTCAGGATGCCGTACGCGCCGAGGGCGGCGGAGATCACGGCCAGCACGAGGATCCCGTAGTGCGGGGTCGCGTACTTCCCGTGGAGCAGCCCCAGGAGCCCGGGAACCTCGCGGTCGCGACCCATGACGTAGGTGATCCGGACGCCGGTGTTGAGACAGGCGAGGGTCGTGCCGACGAGCGCGATGAGGACCGTCCCGGCCAGGATCAGGGCGAGGACGGTCCCGGTCCCGCCCAGCATCGTGTCCCCGATCAGCTTGACGAGGTCGCCGATCGGCGCCCCGGAGGTCGCCGCGGCGGCGTAGCCGGTGACCGTCGTGGCTGGCCCCGGAGGCGCCCGTCACGGTCGCGGTGAGGGCGCTGCTGACCGCGAAGTTCGCGGCGACGTACTCGATGAGGTAGGCGAAGATCCCCTGGATCGCGAGCGAGAGGAGCACCGCCCGGCGCACGTCGCGCTTCGGGTTCTTCGCCTCGGCGCCGAGCGCGGTCACGGACTCGAAGCCGACCAGGAGCAGGATCGCGATCGTGCCCTGGAAGAGCACGTTCGTGAGGTCGTGCGGAAGGACGACCGAGACGACGTCCTTGTGGGCGTACGCGAGGTCCGGATGGGTGAGCCGGAAGAGCACCGCGAGGATGGCGAACGCGAGCAGCGCCGTGAGCTGGATGACGTTGATCACGACGGCCGTCATGGTCGATCCGGAGATCCCCCGGAACGCGATCAGCCCCGTGAGCGCGGCGAAGATCGACGACCAGCCCGATCTCGAACGGCGTGGTCAGGCTGATCCCGAACAGGCTCAGGATGTAGACGGCCAGGATCCCGGTGAAGGCCACCATGATGCCCGGGTAGATCCAGTAGTAGAGATGGGAGATCCAGCCGACCACGAACTTGGCGAGGCGGGCGAACTTGTAGTGGATGGCCTCCTCGCGCTCGAGGAAGGCGGCCTCCGCGAAGTAGTAGGAAGAGCCGGCGCCCGCCGACGGGTAGAGGTTGGACAGCTCCCCGTAGCTCCACGCGGTGAGGAAGGCGAGCACGAGCGCGAACAGCAGGCCCGGGACCATGTCCATCGCCGTGGTCGAGGCGCCGTTCGTCTGCAGCGTCTGCGACTGGAACGTGGTCCACAGGAACGCACCGGGCGCGATCAGCGCCATGGCGTTGATCGTGAGGCCGGTGAGGCTCAGGGTTCGCTTCATCTCCGGCGCGGGGGCGCTCGTCATGTCGTCTCCTCCATCCACCATTGCTGCCTGCCGGGCGCCCTGCCGTCGACGACCGGATGTCGCGATGGTGGAGGCGAGTGCGCGGCGCGCCCATCGCGCCGACCGTGATGTTGGGGAGCGGATCGGTTGCGTCGTGGTCGCAATTGGAGCGGGCCACGGCTGGCGCACGGACTCCCGTTCGCGGCACAGTCCCGCGAACCGGGGCACAATCGGGCCATGCCTGACTTCTCCGACCTCGCCGCCAATCCCGTGCCCGGCGCCGCTCCCGAGCCCACTGTGGGTGCCATCGAGCGGTCGGCTGTCCCGGTCGCGTCTCCCGCCGGCGTGCCGCACCCCACCCGCGTCGCGATCGTCGGTGCCGGCGCGGTCGGGTCCACGTTCGCCTTCGGCCTGCTCCTGTCCGGGCTGGCGGCCGAGATCCTGCTGGTCGACGCGAACGCCCGGCGGGCGGAGGGCGAGGCAATGGACCTCCTCCACGCGGTCCCGTTCGCGAAGACGGCCCGGGTCTGGTCCGGGCCGCTCGAGGAGTGCCGCGGTGCGGCCATCACGGTCATCGCGGCCGGCGCCGCGCAGAAGCCCGGCGAGACACGCCTGGACCTGATCCGCAAGAACGCCGCGATCTTCCGCCAGATCGTGCCGGCGGTGGCGAGCGCGAACCCCGATGGGATCATCGTCGTCGCGACGAACCCGGTGGACGTCCTGTCCTACCTGACCTACCGGATCAGCGGGCTCCCGTCGGCGCGGGTCATCGGCTCGGGGACCATCCTCGACACGTCGCGCTTCCGGATGCTCCTCGCGGAGCACTACGGGGTGGACCCGCGCTCCGTCCACGCCTACATCGCGGGCGAGCACGGCGACTCCGAGGTGCCCGTCTGGTCGGCCGCCAACATCGCCGGGATGCCGCTCGCGGACTTCGGGCGCGCCAACGGGATCGGGCACGACCAGGGCACGCTGCAGCAGATCTTCGAATCGACCCGCGACGCCGCCTACCAGATCATCGAGCGCAAGGGGGCCACGTCGTACGCGGTGGCCGCGGGCCTGGTGCGCATCGTCGAGGCGATCCTGCGCGACCAGTCCACGGTGCTCTCGGTGAGCTCGCTCATCTGCGACTACTACGGGATCGACGACGTCTACCTGTCGGTGCCGACCGTCCTCGGGCGGGGCGGGGTCGAGCGGACGCTCCGGCTCGCGATGTCCGCCGAGGAGGCGTCCGGCCTCCGGCACTCCGCGGAGCTGCTGCGGGCGACGATCGACACGCTGGAGCTCGACCCGCGATAGGTGAAGCCCATCGGTGACGATGCGACTCCTCCCGCCGCTCGCCGCCGTGATCGTCGCTCCGCCTGTCTCCTTCCGACGCCGTCTTCATTGAGTGCACGTTCCTGACGGCCATACGGATGGCGGACGTGTCTGCGCGTCAAGACCATGCTCCGGATGCACGAACTCGACCGATGGGCGGCCGATCTGGCCTCTTCACGCCCTCCCGGAGCCCGAACGGGCCGCGGGGTCGGTCAGATCGTGCATTGAACGCAGCCCCGTGCCATGTTCGTGCCTCAGGTGTACAGATCTGACGCGCCCCCCTGGGCGTACACGCGACCCAGTCGCACCATCACTGGGGAACGCCAGTCGGTCGTCAGGAGACTGCCGCGGCGGCCGCCTCCGCGCGGAGGGCCGCGTAGCCGGGCTTGATGACCGCGGTGATGAGCCGCAGCCGCCCGTCGAACGGCTCGAAGGCGGACTTCATGGCGTTGAGCGTGAGCCACTCCATCTCGTCGAGGCCGATCCCGAAGGTCTCGGCCATGCGCCGCGAACTCGCTGGAGAGCGAGACGCCGCTCATGAGCCGGTTGTCGGTGTTGAGCGTGACGCGGAAGCGGAGCCGCCGCAGCAGGCCGATCGGGTGGTCGGCCAGCGTGGCCACGGCGCCGGTGTGCACGTTCGAGGTGGGGCACATCTCGAGCGGGATCCGCCGATCGCGGACGTACGCGGCGAGCCGGCCAAGGTGCGGGCGGCCCGCCACGTCGATCGTGATGTCGTCCACGATCCGGACGCCGTGGCCCAGCCGTGCCGCTCCGCACCACTGGAGCGCCTCCCAGATGGAGGGCAGGCCGAAGGACTCGCCGGCGTGGATCGTGGAGTGGAAGTTCTCGCGCTGGACCAGGTGGAAGGCGTCCAGGTGGCGGGTCGGCGGGAAGCCCTTCTCGGGCCCGGCGATGTCGAACCCGACGCACCCTCGATCGCGCCAGCGGACCGCCAGCTCGGCGATCTCCACGGACCGCGCGTACTGGCGCATCGCGGTGCACAGGAACCGCACGAGGATCGGCCGGCCCGCGGCGGCCGCCGCCGCCATGCCGCGCTCGAAGCCGGCCAGGACCGACTCCACGACCTCGTCGAGCGAGAGCCCGGCCGACGTGGACAGCTCCGGCGCGTAGCGCACCTCCGCGTAGACAAGCCCGTCCGCGGCAAGGTCCTCGGCACATTCGGCGCTGACCCGCTCGATCGCGTCGCGGGTCTGCAGGAGCGCGACGGTGTGGGCGAACCCCTCCAGGTAGAGCTCCAGCGACTTGCGGTCCGCGCCGCGCGTGAACCACGCCTGGAGCTCGGCCGGGTCGTGCGTTGGAAGGGCCGTGTAGCCGGCCTCGATGGCCAGGTCGATGACGGTCTGCGGCCGGAGGCCACCGTCGAGGTGGTCGTGGAGGAGCACCTTCGGGGCGCGCCGGATGGTGCCGTCGTCGAGCATGGCGCGATCCTACGCCGACCCGGAAGGCGCGGTGCAGCCCTACCGTCCGGTGCCGTCAAGGCGAGCGCGTGCCGTCGCGAGCGCCGCCGCAACGCGCCCCGGCGCCGTCCCGCCGATCACGTCGCAGGAGGCAAGCGCAGCGTCCAGCGTCGCCGCCTCGCGGAGGGCCCCGGGCAGGCCTGGGTCACCCGCGAGCCCCATGACCGCGGAGTCGCGGCTCTCCGCGAGCGCGGCCACGATCACGCCGTCGCCGAGATCCGTGAGCGCGAGGCCCCCGGCCTCCGCGGCGGCGACCAGCCGGCCCACGACGTGATGCGCCACCCGGAAGGGGACGCCGCGCCGGACCAGCGCGTCGGCGACCGCGGTGGCCGTGACATACCCCTCGGACGCCGCGCGCCGCATCGCTGCCCGGTCGACGGTCAGCGTCCCGATCATCCCGGCCATCACCCCGAGTGACGCCCCGAACGTCGCGCATGCCTCGAAGAGCGGCGGCTTGTCCTCCTGGAGGTCGCGCTGGTACGCGAGCGGCAGGCCCTTGAGGAGCGCGAGGAAGCCGGCCAGCGACCCGACGACCCGGGCGGCCCGGCCCCGCACCAGCTCCGCCGCGTCCGGGTTCCGCTTGTTCGGCATCATCGACGAGCCGGTGGCGAACGCATCCGCCGCGCGCACGAACCCGAAGCGCGGGTTGGACCACCAGGTGACCTCCTCGGCCAGGCGCGAGAGGTGGACCATGCCCAGCGCGACGGCGAACAGGAGCTCGGCCACGAAGTCCCGGTCCGAGACGGCATCGAGCGAGTTCGCGGTCACGCCGTCGAACCCGAGCTCCACCGCGGTTGCCTCCCGGTCCAGCGGGTAGCCGGCGCCCGCGAGCGCTCCCGCGCCGAGCGGCGACAGGTTGGCGCGCCGTCGGCAGTCGGCCAGCCGGCCGCGGTCCCGCTCGAGCATCTCCACGTAGGCGAGGAGGTGGTGGGCGAAGAGGACCGGCTGGGCCGGCTGGATGTGCGTCATCCCCGGCAGGACCGCGTCGCCGTCGCGTTCCGCGAGGCCCACGAGCGCGCGCTCCATGCCCAGGATCCCGGCGTCGAGGTCGTCGATCGTCCGGCGGGCCCACAGCCGAAGGTCCGTGGCGACCTGGTCGTTGCGCGAGCGCCCGGTGTGGAGCTTCCCGGCGACCGGTCCGATCCGCGCGACCAGCGCAGCCTCCAGGTTCATGTGGACGTCCTCGAGGCCCGGATCCCAGGCCAGCGTCCCCGCTTCCACGTCGACCCGGAGCGCGTCCAGGCCGGCGTGCAGCGCGGCAACCTCGGCCTCGTCGAGGAGGCCGGCGCGGCCGAGCCCGCGCACGTGGGCCACCGAACCGGCGAGATCGTCGAGCGCGAGCGCGCGATCGACCTCGATGGAGCGCGTGAAGTCGGCGGCCTGCGAATCCGTCTCGCCGCTGAATCTCCCGCCCCACAGCCGCATGCCCGTCTCCCCTGCCCCAGCTATCCCAGCGTCGGTGCGGTGAATGGTAGCGATGCCGCGGGATCGTCCTCGCGGATGCGGGACGCGTCCGCGTGCGGGAAGACGACGAGCGCGAGGGCCGCCGCCGCCACCGCGAGCAGCGCCGCCCCGCCGAAGAGCGCCGCGGATCCCAGGCTCGCGTACACCTGCCCGCCCACGAAGTTCGCCACGACCGCCGCGACGCCAAACCCGGTGACCTGGTAGAGGCCCTGGCCGGTGGCCTGGAGCCGCGGCGGCAGGAGGACCGCCATCGTGAGCACGGATCCGACCCAGATCCCGGCAAAGGCGAAGCCGCTGACGAGGCGGGTTGCCACGATGAGCATCGGCGAGTCGGCCAGCGCCCAGGCCACGAAGCACGCCGCATACAGGAGCGCGCTGCCGGCCAGCAGCCCGCGCAGCCCCACCCGCGCGGCGATCGCCGCGGTCAGGAGCATCGCCGGGATCTCCGCGAAGGCGGACACCGACGCGCTCAGCGCAACGTCCGAAGGACTGCCGCCGAGCGCCACGATGCGGAGCGGCAGGAACGTGAAGCTCGCGATGATCCCGATGTAGACAAGGAGGAGGACGGCCAGGACGCCACGCAGGCGCGGCTGGACCCGGAGTGCGACGGCCATCGAGCCGCCCCGAGTCCTCCCGGACGATTCGACGGCGAGGTTCGCGCGCGGGACGTCCGGGGTGAGCCGCGCAGCGGCCGCCAGCCCGACCGCGATGCCGGCACACAGGACGAACGCCGGCCCGTAGCCGGCCCGGTCGTACAGGAGGCCGACCGCGCCGGATGCGGTCGCGAAGCCGAACGAGGACAGGAGGCGGACGCGCGCGTAGTCGCGGGTCCGGTCGCGGACCGCGTTCACCGCGAGCGCGTCGCCGAGCGGACCCCAGCCGGATTCGAACAGGCTGAAGGCGACGAAGCAGGCGGCGACGGCCAGCGCCGGTACCGGCGCCCCGGCCAGGAGCACCGCGCCGGCTGCCGCGAGCGCCGAGATGGCCAGGGCATTGCGGCGCCCGAGCACGACATCAGCGAGGTGACCCCACGCAGGCACCGCGATCGTGAATGCGGCCGCCTGGATCGCCGCGATCAACCCGATCTCCACGGCGGAGAAGCCGCGCACGGCCAGGATGACGGCCGTGAATGGAAGGAAGACGCCCTGGGAAGCCCCGTTGGCCAGGAAGACGGCACGAATGGCTCGCATGCGCTCGCCATGGTACGGGGAACGGGCGCGCCCGCGCGGCGAGCGTGGCAGACTCCGCCGGTGAATCCCAGCCCATCCTCGTCCGACCTCGCCGTGCGCACCGAGGGCCTGGGACGTCGCTTCGGCGAGCGCTGGGCGGTCCGTGACCTCTCCCTCGAGCTCCATCGCGGCGAGGTGTTCGGCCTGCTTGGACCCAACGGCGCGGGCAAGACCACGACCATCCGGCTCCTCGCGGCGCTGATCGGGCCGTCGGCAGGAAGCGCCCGGATCGACGGCCTGGACCTGGTCCGCGAGGCGGACGGCGTCCGCTCCCGCGTCGGCGTGCTCACCGAGGCACCGGGCCTCTACGAGAAGCTCTCGGCGGTCCGCAACCTCGACTTCTTCGGGAAGCTCCAGGGGCTGCCGGCCGCGGTCCGGGCCGAGCGGATCGAACGGCTCCTCCGGCTCTTCGACCTGTGGGACCGACGCCACGAGCCGACCGGGACGTTCAGCAAGGGGATGAAGCAGAAGCTCGCGATCGCGCGGGCGCTGCTCCACGACCCACCGGTGCTGTTCCTGGACGAGCCGACCGCGGCGCTGGACCCGGAGGCGGCCGCGATCGTGCGCGATGCGATCGCCACGCTCCGCGGCGAGGGCCGCACGATCGTCCTCTGCACCCACGTCCTGCCCGAGGCGGAACGGCTGTGCGACCGGATCGGCTTCCTGCGCACCACGCTCCTGCGCGTGGACACCCCGGCGAGGCTCCGGGCCGCGCACGCGGACGGCCGGGTCCGGGTCCGCCTGGCGGGTCATGCGGGACCCGAGCTGCTTGCGTCCCTGCGGGCGACGCCCGGGGTGGCGGCCGTCGAGGCCGCGGCGGACGGGCTCGTGGCGGAGCTGCGCGACGCCGACGCCGGGACCCCGACGCTGGTGCGGACGCTCGTGGCAGCCGGCGCGGCGATCCTCGAGGTGCGGCGCGAGGCCGCGTCCCTCGAGGACGTCTACTTCGAGGTGATGGGCACGCCGGCCGACGGCGAGGCCGTGGCCTGATGCGCCTCGCGTGGGTCGCCGCCGTCCTGGAGCGCGAGGCGGCCGACCTGCTCCGGAACCGGCTCCTCCTGCTCTCCATCCTGGGGCCTCCGGTCGTCATCGTGGTGGGCCCCGTCATCCTCGGCAAGCTGGTGGCCGGCCGGGCCCTCCCTGCCGGGCTCGCCGGGGCGCTCGTGGCGGGGCGGCCGGAATGGGCCTCGCTGAACCCTGGCGACCTCGCGGCTGCGTACAGCTTCCAGCAGTTCCTGCTCTTCTTCCTGATGCTGCCGGCGTTCATCCCGCTCTCGATCGCGACGTTCTCGATCATCGGCGAGAAGCAGAGCCGGACGCTCGAGGCGGTGCTGGCCACGCCGATCCGGACGGGCGAGCTCCTGGCCGGCAAGGCGATCGCGGCGGCCGTGCCGGGGATCGCCGGCGGGCTCATCGCGTATCTCGGCTTCGCGGGCCTGGTCCGGGCGCTCTACGGGCCGGCGCTCTTCGGCATCGTGAGCGCTCCCGACTGGCTTGCCGCGACGTTCCTGCTGGGCCCGGCGATCGCCCTGCTCTCGGTGGTGCTGGGCGTGCTCGTGAGCTCCCGGGCGAACGATCCGCGGACGGCCCAGCAGGTGGGCGCGGTGATCGTCGTCCCGCTCGTCGCGGCGGTGATCGCCCAGGCAGCCGGGCGCTTCCTCGTGGACGCGACGAGCTACGGCCTCGCGGCCCTCGTCGTCCTGCTCATCGCGATCGCGGGCCTCCGGGCGGGCAGCTGGCTCTTCGCCCGCGAAGCGATCCTGACCCGATGGCGATGAACGGCAGCTCGCGGGCGGCCCGTGTCGGCGGCTCGTACGCGGTGCACCTGGGCCTGCTCTCGGTCATGTGGGGTTCCAGCTACCTCTTCATCAAGATCGGGGTGGAGACGCTCCCGCCGCTCAGCCTGGTCGCCCTGCGCGTGCTGGTCGGCTTCGCGGTCCTCCTGCTCGTGGTCGCGGCGACCCGGACGCCGCTGCCGCGCGATCTCCGGACCCTGGGGCACCTGGCCGTCCTCGGCGCGGTCAACATCGCGATCCCTTTCTGGCTGATCGGCTGGGCCGAGCAGCACATCGCATCCGGGCTGACGGGGATCCTCCAGTCCACCTCGCCCTTCTTCACCCTGGTCCTGGCCGCGACCTTCATCCACGACGAGCACGTGACCCGCGGCCGGGTGGCCGGGATCGCGCTCGGGTTCCTCGGGATCTTCGTCCTCTCCGCGCACGACCTGGCCGATCTCGGGACCACGGCCGGCGCCCAGCGCGTGCTCGCCCAGCTGGCCGTCGTGCTCGCCTCGCTTGCCTACGCCGCGGGGAACACGTACGCGCGACGCACGCTCCGGGAGGCTCGCCCGCTCGTGCTCGCCACCGGCCAGGTGGGCTGGGCGCTGGCGATCGTGGTCGTGCTGGCCTTCCTGGTCGACGGCGGGATCACGCTCCCGACGGTGCCGCAGGCGGCGTTGGCCGTCGGCTGGCTGGGCACGATCGGCACCGGGTTCGCCTACGTGGTCTTCTTCCGGCTGCTCTCGGGGTGGGGGCCGACGCGTGCGTCCCTCGTCTCGTACCTGCTGCCGGTGGTCGCGGTCGTCCTGGGCGTCGTGGTGCTGGGCGAGACCGTCGATGCCGCGTTCCTCGCAGGCGCCGCGCTCATCGTGGCCGGCATCTGGGTGGTCAACCGGCGGGGCTGACCCGAACTCCGGCCTCGGCCCGGATCTCCTCCCCGGCCGCGCACCCGACCACGTGGTCGTTGACCATCCCGGTCGCCTGCATGAGCGCGTAGCAGATGGTGGGGCCGACGAACCGGAACCCGCGCCGCACGAGCTCCCGTGCTCATCGACCGCGACTCCGGCGTCTCCGCCGGGATCTCGCCCAGGGCCGCCGGGCGCCGGTCGAGCGGGACCTCCTCCACGAAGCCCCAGAGCAGGCCCGGAAGCGACTCCCCCATCGCCGCCAGCGCGAGGACGACGCGGGCGCTCGCGATCGCGCTCTCGACCTTGCGGCGGTTGCGCACGATGCCGGGGTCGGCGAGGAGGCGCGCGACGTCCGCCTCCCCGAACGCGGCAACGGCCGCCACGTCGAAGCCGGCGAACGCCCGCCGGTAGCCCTCGCGCTTGCGCAGGATCGTCGACCAGGACAGGCCCGCCTGGGCGCCCTCCAGGACGAGCATCTCGAACAGGTGCCGCTCGTCGCGGGACGGGCGGCCCCACTCCGCGTCGTGGTACGCCCGGTAGAGCGGGTCGCCCTCCACGCCCCAGGCGCAGCGCGCGACCCCGTCGGCGCCCACCAGGACCGAGCGGCCGGCCCACGGGCCGTCGGGCGCCGCCGCCCCGGCGTCCATCAGTCCACGTCGCGGCGCGCCATGCCCCACGCGCCGAGCAGGATCCCGCCGGCTGCGATGACGAGGCACGCCACGACGCCGCCGAGGTCCCACTGGCCGATCATCGGCTGGCCCATGTGCGCGGTCAGCGCGAGCTGGTGGAACCAGTCGGGCAGCTTGAGCGGCGGCGCGAGGAGGTCGATGAGGTAGGTCGCGACGACGACGAGCGCGGCGATCTCGGCCGCGAGCGACGTCCGCCACAGGCCCGCCGACCGCGACGCCGATCCCGACGATCGCGACGGCGTAGAGGCCGAGGGACGCTGATCCGAGGATCGCATCGCCCGCCGTCGCGCCGCCCGCCGACGCGCCGAGCCCGATCCCGAGCGGCGAGGATCGCTGTCATCAGGACGACCGCGAGGATCGCCGCCGACCCCGCCGGCAATCACCCAGCGGGCGCGCGACATCGGAACCGCGAGGATCTCCTCGAGCCGACCCTCGGTCTCGTCCGACGCCCACTTCGAGACGAACGTCGCGGCGGCGAAGCCGGCGGCGATGTAGAAGAGCGCGACGTAGAGCTGGAGCCAGCCGCCGGCGGTCGCGAAGTCGTAGCCGGGGAAGATCGTCGCGAAGGTCTCGGGTGATGATCGTATCCGTCCCGACCTGGTTGGCGAACGACCCGACGAGCGACGCCAGGAGGGCGCCCATCAGGCCCATGCCCAGGCCCCAGGCGAGCGCCCGCGGCAGCTGGTCGCCGAAGGCCCGGGCGACCGGGCCGCGCACCCCGAGGACGTCCTTCGGCAGCGAGGGGAGCGAAAGACCGGCCGTCACCCCGAGGTCGCGGCGCCTGAACAGGTCGACGCCGATGGCGAGGAAGATGACCGCGACGACCCCCACCGCGGCGAGGCCGGTCCAGTCGTAGAAGCCGGCGAGCGGAACGTGGTTCACGGTCCAGTGGAACGGGCTCAGAGCGACGAGCGGACCGCCGATGTCCAGGCCGCTCGCAACCCACAGGGCGACCATGACGACCCCGGCGACGGCCGCCGACCCGGCGCGCCCCAGGAGCGGCGCAAGGGCCAGCGCGAGGCCGCCGAAGCACATGGCGATGAAGCCGGCCCAGAGGGCGAAGCCGATGGAACCGCTGAGCGGGATCTGGTCGCCGAGCGACGGGTCGCCGAACGCGTTCGAGCTGACGAAGATCATGATCGCGACGACGGCCATCGCCAGCCAGAGCATCGTCAGGTGGGCGGCCAGCTTCTCGAGCGCGATCCGGCGCTTGCCGAAGGGCGCGACTGCGACGAAGTCGAGGCTGCCGCGGGCCGCCTCGCCGGCGAGGGTCCCGGACAGCGCGAGGATCGACCAGAGCGCGGTGCCGAGGGCGAAGATCGCGCCGTACTTCCAGGTCATGTAGCCGCCGAGGGTGCCGAGCTTCGGGCCCAGGAGAGTGGCGTTGCCGAAGAGGTTGACCATCGAGGCGGGCATGCTCCCGACGAGCTTGTCGACCTCGAGCCGGGCTGCGGGGGTCGGGAAGACGGTCCCGATGGCGGCGCCCATGACGAGCGCGATGCCGCCGAGGAGTCCCGCGGCGATGATGAAGGCGAGCCGGGAATCCCGGATCGTCTTGCCGTAGATGCTCCCGAAGCCGTAACAGACGGCGACGGAGCGGGATCGGAGGAAACGATGCCGCGATGGTGGGGCGCGGCACCCCGGCGCTAACGGCCATCTCCGTTCACCTCGACGGGCAGCTGCCCATACTGGGCGAGGAAGGTCTCCTCGAGCGAGGGTTCGCGCGACACGAAGTCGAGCAGCTCGTAGCGCGCGGCCGCCCGGACGACCGGGGTGATGGCGCCAGCGACGCGCATCCGCAGGACGTGGTCGTCGGCGACGAGGTCGCTCACCCCGGGAAGCGCTTCGAACTCAGTGGCGGGCACCGGGCCCGCAAAGCGGAGCTCCACCTGGTGGTGGGCGAGGTCGCGGAGGCCCTCGACCGTGTCGGTCTTCACGATGCGGCCGTCGCGGATGATCGCCACCCGGTCGGCGCTCTTCTCGACCTCGGAGAGGATGTGGCTGGAGAGGAAGACGGTCGCGCCGCTCTGGACGGTCTCGCGAAGCGTCGCGAAGAACGTCTGCTGGACGAGCGGGTCCAGCCCGCTGGTGGGCTCGTCGAGGATGAGCAGCTCCGGCCGGTGCTGGAGGGCGACGATCGACGCCGACCTTCTGCTTGGTGCCCTTGGAGTACTCCTTGAAGCGGCGCGAGGGGTCGAGCTCGAAGCGCTCGATGAGCGCCGCCCGGTAGGCCGGATCGACGCCGCCGCGGAGGTTGGCGAAGTACTCGATGGTCTGGCCGCCGGTCAGCCGGTCGTAGAGGGCGAACTCGCCGGGGATGTAGCCGACACGGCGGTGGATGGCGACCGGATCGGCCGAGGATTCGATGCCGAAGACGCGGGCGGTGCCCGAGGTCGGCCGGATGAGGTCGAGGAGGGTGCGGATCGTCGTCGTCTTGCCGGCGCCGTTCGGCCCCAGGAAGCCGAACACCTCGCCCTGCGCCACGGCGAGGTCGACCTCGATGATCCCGCGGTGGCTCCCGTAGCTCTTGGTGAGTCGCTCGGTCTCGATCACGTTCATGGCGATCTCCTCGGCTGCGTTCCCCGCCAGACTGTACGGCCGGGCGCGGCCCAGCGCTCGCTCGCCCGCAACTCGGTCAGGTGGATCGGGCCGCGGCCGCTTCCGCCTTCCCCTTGAGCGCCGCCAGCTCGGCCTCCAGGCGCGGGCCGATCCCGGCCCGGTCCAGGCGCAGGAAGGCACGACCCACCCGCGAGCGGCCCTCGAGATGGACCGAGCCGGCCACCCGCGTCCCGCCCGCGGCGGGCGTCAGCTCCCAGCGCCGCTCCCCGCAGATCCCGCGGGCGGCGAGGCCCACCCGGAACCGCCGGGCCGGCCGGGCCTCGAGGCTTTCCAGCATGGTCCCCACCACCACCGGCCCCACGCGGAGACGGGCGTGCCGCCGCGCGCCCGCCGCCGGCCAGTCGGGGCCGGCGGGATCGAGGTGCAGCCGGACGTCGCGCCAGGTCGGGCACGCCGGGTCGTGGAGCACGGCCCAGACCACGTCCGGCGGCGCGTCCACGAACAGGCGGCGCTCCACCGCCCCGCGCGGAAGTGGCGGGTTGCGTCCCGCAGCCACGCTCATCTCCTCCTGGATCGGCCGGCGGCGTCCATGCCGCGATTATCGCACCGGATGGCCCGCATTCCACGGATCGGTCCCCGGGGCCGTGACGGACTCCCGTCACACGGGGAGGCCGCGCGGCGTCTGCCTCCACGTGAGAATCCGGCGCGCGATCCTCGTGTTCCTGCCCCTCGCCATCGTCGCGACCGGGCTCGCCGGCCTCGTCTACCTCGTCGCGCAGCAGGAAGGGCGGTGGCTCGCGAACGAGCCGCAGGTCCAGCTCGCGGAGGACGCCGCGGCCCGCCTCGACGCGGGTGGGAAGCCCGGGGACCAGGTCGGCTCCGCGACCGTCGACATCGCCCGGAGCCTCGCGCCGTTCGTCGTGGTGTACGGCCCGACCGGCACGATCCTGGCGACCGACGGCACGCTCGACGGGCAGCCACCGGACGTGCCCGCCGGCGTCCTGGAGAGCGCGCGCAGCTCCGGGCAGGAACGCCGTCACCTGGCAGCCGCGACCGGGCGTCCGCGTCGCGACCGTCACGGTCCCGTGGAGCGGCGGCACCGTGCTCGCCGGGCGGTCGCTCCGGCTGGTGGAGGAAGAGGCGTCCAACCTCGAGCTGGTCGTCGGCGCCGCCTGGCTGGCGATCCTGGCGGCGCTCGCGGTCGCCGCGCTCATCGTCGCCCACCTCTGGCCGAGGTCGAGCCACGCCCGCCTGACGTCGGTCCCTTCGGGCCCGGCCGCGGTACGCCTTACTTGCCGGCCCGTTCCCTGGGCAGCGGCGGCAGGCCCTTCCTGCCGGCCACCAGGTAGTGCCCGAACCAGTCGCGCGCCTGGACCAGGTTCTCCGCCCGCCGGAACGGCGCGCCCGAGCGGGTGAGCTCGTGCGACTCGTTCGGGACGCGCATGAACCGGACCGGGCGCTTGAGCGTCCGGAGCACGGCGAAGAGCGCCTCGGCCTGGCCGATCGGGCAGCGCAGGTCGTTCTCCGCGTGCTGGATCAGCAGCGGCGTCCGGATCCTGTCCGCGTACGTCAGCGGCGAGAGCCGCCGGTACAGCTCCGGGTCCTCCCACGGCTGGGCGCCGAACTCCATCTTCCCGAAGATCCCGCCGGCAAGGTCGCCGGTGAGCATGAGCGCGGCGAGGTCCGTCACGCTGCGACAGGTCATGGCCGCGGCGAACCGCTGGTCCGCCGCGACGATCCAGTTCGTCAGGTACCCGCCGTAGGAGCCGCCCGCGACGCCGAGCCGCTTCGGGTCGGCGATGCCGGCCTCGACGGCTGCGTCGACGTGGGCCAGCACGTCTCGCGTCGGGCCCAGCGCCCAGTCGGGGACGTTCGCGGCGTTGAAGTCCTGGCCGTAGCCCTCCGACCCGCGCGGGTTCGTCGCAAGGACGCTGACGCCGGATCCGGCGAGCACCTGGAACTCCCAGTAGGGCGCCCAGCCGTAGAGCGTGTGCGGCCCCCCGTGGATCTGCAGGACAAGCGGCGCCGGCTCGCCCGCCTCGGCGGCGGCGCAGGGAATGAGCCACCCCTGGATCTCGAGGCCGTCGACGGTCACCCAGCGCTCGATCGCCTGCCGCAGCTCGATCTCGTCCAGGGTGTCGGCGTTGCAGTGGGAGATCTGGCGCAGCTCGGCACCGTCGGAATCGCCGGCGTGACCGTCCGCCCCGAGATCGGCGACGTGGACGTCGCCGAGCGTGGCCGGGCTCCGACCGGATGACCGCCACGCGAGCGTTCCCGTCCGGGCGCCGAACCGCATCCCAGCCGGACAGGTAGTGCCGTCCGTCCGTCAGCCGCTCCACCTCGCCGTCGTCGATGGCGATCCGCCAGAGCTCGTAGCTGCCCCGGATCGGCGCGGTGAAGAGCAGGTGCCGGCCGTCGGGCGTCGCCCACAGGCGCGCCGGCTCGCCGGGCGTGACGTCACTGCCCATCCCCGAGCCGGGCATCAGGTCGTGGCGACCCGAGAGGTTGCGCCCGCCGCCCTTCCCGGCCTGGCTTCCGTCCGCCGCGAACAGCCAGATGTCGTTGCGGCTTCCTCCGGCGCGGGGGTAGCGGTGGCCCAGCGCGGCCACGGTCTGCCCGTCCGCCAGCCAGGCTGGCGAGCCGAACGCCGAGCCGGCGCCGTCCGTGATCCGGATGTCGTGGCCGCTCGCGACGTCCACGACGCGCAGGTCGAACTGCCAGTCCAGGTCCGGGTCGCGACCGCCCTGGGCGGCGTACGCGACGCGCGTGCCGTCCGGCGAGAAGACGGGGTCCTCGTGGTTCGTGCGTCCGGCCGTGAGCCGCCGCGCAGCGCCCGTGGCGACGTCCACGATCCAGAGATTGGTGACGCGGTCGTAGATGAAGCCCGGCCCGTTGAGCATGTTCTGGAGCCGATCGAGATAGCGGTAGTCGGAGGTCGGCGGCTGGCCCGGCCGGGCTGGCTCGACCTTCTTGCCGCGGGCGCGGGCATCCGCTGCGCGCGTGGGCCCATGCGAGGCGCTCTGGACCACGAGCGACCGGCCGTCGGGCGACCAGGCAAAGCCGGTCACGCCCCGCGGAAGGTCGGTGAGCCGGCGCGCCTCGCCGCCGTCGAGCGGGAGCAGGTGCACCTGCGTGCCATCTTCGCGGTCCTTCGGTGCGTCGGGCTCTTCCTCGGTGACGGGCCGCCGGTCGGACAGGAACGCGAGGGTGCGGCCGTCGGGCGAGAACCGGGGGTGGGTGTCGTGGCGCACCCCGAGCGTCACCTGGCGCGGCGGCGCGCTGCCGTCGGCCGGCGCAAGCCAGATCGCGTGGCGGTAGGCGTCCCGGCCCCGCGCCGCCGACTGGACGGTGAACGCGACCAGCTCACCGTCGGGCGAGAGGCGCGGATCGGTCGGGATCCGGAACCGGTAGAGGTCCTCGGGCTGCGGTGGACGCGACATGGCGTGCCTCGGTGTGAGTGGGTTGCCCCGGCATGCGTTCGGCTCGAGACGATAGCAGCGATTCGGGCCACCCGGAGGGCCTGCTGAGCGTTTCCGCCGTGCAGCGCCACGCCGCGCTGGAGGATGATGACCGCACGTAGCAGCGGAGGCGGTCCCATGCGCATCCTCCTTGCCGTGGACGGTTCCCCGTCCGCCACCCGTGCCCGCGACCTGGTCGTGAGCCTGCCGTGGCCGGCGGGCTCCGTCGTCCGGGTGGTGGCGGCGCTCGACGTCGCCCCCGCGCTCTGGGGCGGCCCATGGATCCCGGCGATCCCGGCCGGCGCCGACGAGTACGAGGCCGACGCGCTCCGCGAGCTGACATCGGTGATCGAGGACGCCCGAGCGCCGCTCGAGGCGGCCGGCCTGGCCGTGGAGACCGACCTGCTGCGCGGCGCGCCCGCGTTTGCGATCCCCGAGGACGCGAAGCTCTGGAGGCCGGACCTGACGGTCGTCGGGAGTCGCGGCCACGGACCAGTGGAGTCCGCGCTGCTGGGCTCCGTCTCCTCCGCGGTGGTGGACCACGCCGAGACGCCCGTCCTGGTGGCCCGCGGGGATCACGTTCGGTCGATCCTCCTCGCCGAGGACGGTTCGCCGGCCGGGATGAGCGCACGCGATCTCGTGCTCGGCTGGTCG
The DNA here is from genome assembly GCA_963722475.1 of uncultured Chloroflexia bacterium. Taxonomy (GTDB): domain Bacteria; phylum Chloroflexota; class Limnocylindria; order Limnocylindrales; family CSP1-4; genus CTSoil-043. The sequence goes on from CAVRMJ010000007.1 coordinate 106,874, forward strand.
CCGCTCGCCGGGATCCCCATCCGGGTGGTGGGGGTGGTGGACGTGGCCGCCCCGTGGCGGACCGGGATCGCCCCCACGATGTTCTCGGCGGCGATGGACCTCTACACGGAGATGATCACGAGCTCGCGCGAGACGTACGGCCAGGTGATCGCCGCGACGCTCGCCGCATTCCGGGCGGCCGGCCGCACGGCCGAAGGCGAGCTGCGCGAAGGCGATCCCGCCGACCAGCTGGTCCGCGCCGTGCACGACAACGCCGGCGACCTGATCGTGATCGGCTCGCGCGGTCACACCGGGCTCAGCCGGATCGTGATGGGCAGCGTCGCCCACAGCGTCCTGCTCCACGCCCGGTGCTCGGTGCTCGTCGTGAAGCTGCCCCACCAGCCCCACCACCCGCGCTAGGGCACGGGCGGCGCGCGCACGATGACGACGCCTACACTGTCGCCATGACGTCCAGCTACCTGCGCGGCGACGACCTGACAGCCCCGGTCCGCATCCACGCCGACCGCGCTGCCGGGACCCTCCGGATCGAGTGGACCGACGGCCACGTCTCGACCTACGATTTCGTGCGGCTCCGCTGGCTCTGCCCGTGCGCGTACTGCCGGGGCGAGATGGGGCAGCCGGGCTGGCTGGATTCGAACCCGACGCTGAACGGCGAGCAGACCCGCCTCGTCTCGATGGAGCCGGTCGGCGGGTATGCCGTCGCGCCCACGTGGGGCGACGGCCACCACACCGGCTATTACACGTTCACGTTGCTGCGCACGCATTGCCCGTGCCCGTCGTGCACGGCCGCCCGCGCCGCCGCCGGACACCCGGATGCGGCAATCCCGAACGGAGGATCGCGATGATCGTCACCACCACGCCGTACATCTCCGGCCACCGGATCGTCGAGACGAAGGGGATGGTCTTCGGGCTGGTCGTCCGCAGCCGGGGCCTGGGCGGCAACATCATGGCCGGGCTCCGTTCGCTCGGCGGCGGAGAGATCCACGAGTACACGGAGCTCCTGGAGGACGCCCGACGCCAGGCGATCGACCGGCTGGTCCGCAACGCGACGCTCGTGGGCGGGAACGCCGTGCTCTCCATGCGCTTCGACAGCTCCGAGCTCGCCGGCACGATGTCGGAGATCGTCGCCTACGGGACCGCGGTCGTGGTCGAAGCGGATGCGACCGTGACGGACGCGACGACGCCGGTCGAGTGACGGCGCGCGCCGTTCCGGGCCCGCCGGAGCCGGGCGGAGCGCGGGGGTGAGCGGCGGCCTCGGCGTCGTGCGCGTGCTCATGGCGTTCGTCGGGGCGCTGATGCTCCTGGGCGGGCTCGCCCTGATCGTCAGCGGCGTCCCCGGGGCCCCAGCCGGGCTCTGGCTCGTCATCACCGGCGGGGTCCTCCTGCTCGCGGTGGCGTTCGAGCGGGTTCGCTACCGGAGCGAGCAGGCAGACCATCTCGGCGCGCCGGTCGGGCCCGGTGGGGGCGAGAGCCTCGAGGGGCCGATGGAGCCGCGCTTCCGGCGCACGGACGAGTTCTTCGAGGACCCGACCAGCCGCCGGCGGATGCGCGTGTGGCTGGACCCGGCCACCGGCGAGCGGCGCTACCGGGCCGAGGGCTGACGCCGGGCTCGCCGGGGCGGGGCCCACGCGGGGCCGTGCTACGATCTCTGGCTGGCCGGCCTGTTCGCAGGCGAGTCTGCCGGCCTGTTCGCACGCCGCATGTTCACCCACGCCCGTGACGATTGCCCCTGGAGCCAACGAGCCCGCATGACGACGCTTCGCGTTCGCTCGCCGCGCGCCGCAGCGCGTCGCCGCCCGGCCGCGCTTCCGTACATCAACCGCGAGCTCTCGTGGCTCGACTTCAACGCACGCGTCCTCCACGAGGCGCGCGACGAGCGCAACCCGCTCCTGGAGCGGGCGAAGTTCCTGGCGATCTTCGCCTCGAACCTCGACGAGTTCTTCCAGGTCCGCGTCTCGGGCCTGATGGAACAGGTCGCCTCGTCGAGCGGCAAGCGGTCACCGGACGGCCGCACCGCGCCGGAGCAGCTGGCCGCCATCCGCGCCCGGGTCCACGGGCTGGTCCTCGAGCACGCCCGACTGATTGCCGCGGTGCGCGCGGCACTCGCGGCCGAGGGAGTGGCGGTCGTCGACCACGCGGCGATCCCCGAGCACCACGCCCGCCTTCGCGAGCGGTATCTCGAGGAGATCTTCCCGGTCCTGACGCCGCTCGCCGTGGCGCCCGGTCACCCGTTCCCGTACATCAGCACGCTCAGCCTGTCGCTGGCGGTCGTGGTCCGCGACCCCGACGGCGGGGAGCAGCGCTTCGCCCGCGTCAAGGTTCCCCAGATCCTCCCGCGCCTCGTCGCCGTGGACGCCCACGCCTACGTCCCGCTGGAGCAGGTGATCGCCGCGAACCTCGACGTCCTCTTCCCCGGCCTGGAGATCGTCGAGTCGCATCCGTTCCGGGTCACCCGCGACGCCGACTTCGACGTCGAGGAGGACGAGGCGGGGGACCTCCTGTCGGCGATCGAGCAGGAGCTGCGCCGGCGGCGCTTCGGCTCGGCCGTTCGCCTGGAGGTCGAGGAGGGGATGCCGGAGGCCGTCCGCGACTTCATCCTCGACGGGATCGGCCTGCGACCGGACGACCTGTACGCGATCCCCGGGATCCTCGACGCCACGTGCTTCTGGCAGCTCGCCACCCTTGACCTGCCCGAGCTGCGCGACCCGCCGTGGACGCCGGTCGTGCCCGCGCGCCTGACCCCGCACGACGAGGGCGAGACGGCGGACGTCTTCGCGGCGATCCGGCAGGGCGACATCCTGGTCCACCACCCGTACGAGTCGTTCGGCGCGTCGGTGGAGCGCTTCATCGCGCAGGCCGCGGACGACCCCGACGTGCTGACGATCAAGATGACCCTCTACCGCACCTCGGGCGACTCGCCGATCGTCCGGGACCTGATCCGGGCCGCCGACCAGGGCAAGCAGGTGGTCGTCCTCGTCGAGATCAAGGCCCGTTTCGACGAAGAGGCGAACATCGTCTGGGCGCGCAAGCTGGAGCAGGCGGGCGCCCACGTCGTCTACGGCCTGGTGGGCCTCAAGACCCACAGCAAGATCTCGCTGGTGGTCCGCCGCGAGGGCACGGGCCTGCGCCGCTACGTCCACCTGGGGACCGGCAACTACAACCAGAAGACCGCGCGCATCTACATCGACCTGGGGTTGCTGACGTGCCGGCCGGAGCTGGGCGCCGACGCGACGGACCTGTTCAACTACCTGACCGGCCTGTCGCGCCAGCAGCTGTTCCGCCGGCTCCTGCGTGGCCCCGGTCTCGCTGCGCGCCGCGCCTGCGCGAGCTGATCGAGCGCGAGGCCGAGCATGCCCGCGCCGGGCGCGCGGCCCGGATCGTCGTGAAGTGCAACGCGGTGGTGGACCCCGAGCTGATCGAGGCGCTCTACCGGGCGAGCCAGGCCGGGGTCGAGATCGACTGCATCATCCGCGGCATCTGCTCGCTCAACCCGGGCATCCCGGGCGTGAGCGACCGGATCCGGGTCCGGTCCATCGTCGGCGAGTTCCTGGAGCACAGCCGGATCTACGGCTTCCTCAACGGCGGCCGGCAGGAGTGGTACACGGGCTCGGCCGACCTGATGGAGCGCAACCTGGATCGCCGGATCGAGGCGGTCTTCCCGATCGAGGACCTCGAGGCGCAGGCCCGCATCGCCGAGATCATCGAGGTCATGCTCGCCGACGACCGGCGCTCGTGGCAGCTCGGGGCCGACGGGACCTGGCGCCGCACGGAGGAGATCAACGCCGCGCCCGGGACGATCGACACGTTCGCCACGCTCAAGGAGCGGGCCGAGCGCGCGCTCGTCGTCGCCCACGAGCCACGCCGCCCGGCGGCGCCCGTCGGCTCGCTCGATCCGCGCGCCTGACCGCGCGAACGAGCACCCGGACATGACGAGCACCCGGCAGGGCATCGAGGTGGAGCTCAAGTACCGCGTCCGCGACGCGGAGGCGGCCGCGCGGCTCGGCGCGCTGCGGACCCTCGGCGACCTGCGGGTCGCCGGTCGGCCGCGGCAGATCCAGGTGGAGGACCGCTACCTCGACACGGCGAACGGCGCGCTGGCACGGGCCGGCTACGCGGTCCGACTTCGGCGCGGGCCGCGCATGACGATCCTCTCCGTCAAGGCGTCCAACGCGGCGGCATCCGCGCTCCACCGACGGGAGGAGCTGGAGGGACCCGCCGACCTCTCGCTCGACCCCCGCGCGTGGCCGCCGTCGGCCGCCCGCTCGCTCGTCCTGGAGCACGCCGGTGACGCCCCGCTCATCGAGATCGTCACGATCCGCCAGCTGCGCCGGGCGCGCACCTTCACGGGCGACGCGCTCGACGTCGAGCTGAGCGTCGACGACGTGGAGGTCGTGGCCGCCGGACGGATGATCGACCGCTTCATCGAGCTCGAGGTGGAGCTGAAGGCCGGCGACGAGGCCGGCCTCGCCGATCTCGCGGTCGATCCTCGGCGCGGACCCGGCGCTCGAGCCCGTGACGACCTCGAAGCTGGACCGGGCGCTCGCAGCCCTCGCGCGGGGCGGACGGCCTGCCCGGTCGCGTTCGCGCTCCGCCACGCCGGAACCGGCCGGCTCGGCGTCATCGCCGGTCCCCGGGCCGTCATCCGCGTCCGAGGCCGGGCAGGCCTCCGAGCCCGCGCCCGTGCCGGAGCCCTCGAACGCGGCCGGGCCGCCCGGCGAGCCACCGATGGAGGACGCCGCCGAACGGCCGACGCTCGTCGTCGGCAAGACCCCGGGCGTCGACCCGCGACGACCTGCTCGCCGAGGCCGGCCGCAAGGTCCTCCGGTTCCACCTGGCCAGGATGCTCGCCCGCGAGGAGGGAACCCGGACGGGCCTCCGGATCGAGGACCTCCACGGGATGCGCGTGGCGACGCGCCGGATGCGGGCCGCCTGGCGCGTCTTCGGCGACGGCTTCCGGCTCGACCGGACGCGCCGCATGCGCCGGCGGCTGCGCGAGGTGGCCGCCCGGCTCGGCGCGGTGCGCGACCTCGACGTCCTGATCGAGGCCGCCGAGGCACACCGGGCCACCCTGTCCGAGGCCGACGCGGCGGCCTTCGCGCCGCTGGTCCGGGCGTGGTCCGACGATCGCGAGGTGGCCCGGCTGCTGCTGGTCAGGGAGCTGGATTCCGGCGCGTACACCCGCCTTGTCGAGGAATACCGCGTCTTCGTGATGGCCGAGGGCGCGGCCGTCCTCGCGCCGGCCAGCCCCGTCGCGCCACACCGCGTCCGCGACACGGCCGGCTCGCGGATCTGGCTGGCCTACGAGCAGGTCCGCGGGTACGAGAGCGTCCTCCGGTGGGCCGACATCGAGACGATCCACCAGCTCCGGATCGCCGGGAAGTGGCTGCGCTACACGCTGGAGTTCTTCCGCGAGGCGCTCGGCCCGGAGGTCGACCAGCTCATCCCGCGGGTCGTGGCCCTGCAGGACCACCTCGGCTTGCTCCACGACGCCGACGTGACGATCGCGCTGACCCGCCAGTTCCTGGTCTCGAATGCGGGTCGCCTGGACCCGGCCGAGACCGAGGTGATCGCCGCCTACCTCCAGGGCCGGGAGCGCGAGCTGGAGCGGCTGCGCCGGACGATCGGCGCTCCGTGGCGGGGCGTCAACGGGGTGGCCTTCCGGCGCCTCCTGGGGCGGGCAGTCAGCGGCCTCTGACGCACGCGGTCGGTCGACGGGCGGGTCAGCGCTTGGCGGCTGGCTCTGCCGCGCCGTCGGCGCCCCAGCCGTGGGCCAGCGCCTCCAGGCGATCCCGCCACGCGGCGCCGGCACGCGCGAGGGCCAGCACCGTCCCCTCCCGGATCCCCTCCTCCGACGCCGTCGCCCGCGGCACGCCGTAGCGCGCCAGGATCGCCTCGAGGAGTGCGGCTCCCGCGGCAAGGATCCGCGCGCGCTGCGGCCGGATGGCGAACCGGGCCGCGACGTCGGCGGCGGACGCCGCGCAGAGCGTCTCGAACGCCTCGGCGAGCCGTTCCGGCGTCAGGATGCGGTCGTGCAGGGCCCCGGGGACGATCTTCACGAGGTTCGACGCCGTCCCGCCGACGATCACGATCTCCGCCGGCGCGGCGTCGGGCGCGGCCCGGAGCGCGGCCGAGGCGGCAGCCCGGAGCGCCGCGATCTCGCTCCGCGTCGGGGGATCATGCGTCACGATGCGACGCCGTCAGGCGCGCGCCGCCCACGCGGAGCCCGGTCGCGCTGGCCCGGCGAGTCGGGCCCACGAGCACGAGCTGCGTGCTCCCCCCGCCGATATCGACCAGGAGGAGCTCGGCCTCGACCGCCCGACCGGACGTCGCGCCGAGCAGCGTGAGCAGCCCTTCTTCGCCGTGGTCGACGACGTGGAGCGGGACGCCGGTCGCAGCCTCGACCGCGACGACCACGGCCCGGGCGTCCGCGGCGCGTCGCAGCGGCTCTGTTCCGACGAACGCGATCCGTTCCGCGCCGAGTCGGCGCGCCGCGGCCGCGTATCCAACGAGGGTCGCGATCAGCGGCTCGCGCGCGTCCGCGGGGATCAGCCCCGTCGCATCGACGACCGTGCCGAGCCCGAGCAGCGCCGACTCGTCGTGCACGGGCACGACCCGATGCCCGTCCACCGTCCCGACGAGCAGGTGCGCCGAGTTCGCACCGACGTCGACGGCGGCGCAGATCGGGCCGGGAGCGATCGGCGCAGCCTCAGCCGTTGCCCGGTCCCGTCGCGGGCGGCGGCGCCTTCCGAGCGCGGCGCTGACGCGGGGTCGCCGGCTTCGCGGGGAGCCTTCGCGGGCGCCTTCGCCGCGCGGGCCTTCGCGGGCGCCTTCGCGGGAGACGCGGTCGAGGCCGGTCTTCGATGGGCCGGTGCCTGGACGGAGGCCGGCTTCGCGCGGGTTGCCCGCCGAGCTGCCCCACGACCGATCCCGCGGTATCCCAGACTGCGCCCGCTGCATCGTGCGCTGCGTCGGCGACCGCGTCGGCGGCGTCTTCGAGCAGGTCCCCCATGGCGTGGCCGACCTTCTTCGCGCCCTCGACCGCGGGCTCCGATGCGTGCCGGACAAGCTCGGCGATCTCGACGCGGATCCGGTCGGCTTCCGCGGACGCGACCGCGAGCCGGGTGCGGTGTCGCTCCTCGGTCTTGTGCGCTGCCGCGAGGTCCTTCTCGAGCTTCGCGAGGCGCCGCGTCGTGGCCTTCCTCAGCTGCTCTGCATCGTCCCGGGCGGCGGCCGAGACGTCGGCGATTCGCTTTCGCGTCGCGCGCTTCCCGCTGTCCTTGCCCATCTCAATCCCCTCCTCGCCCGTTCGTTGACCGTTGGGGTCGCTGACGGTCCCCGACAGTCTGCCACGCGCAGCAAGCGGTGAGCCGGCCACGCGGACACGCGGGCCGCGGCCACCGCAGGTTCTCCGGGGTGTCAACGCGCCTCAACAAGGGCTTGCCCAGGGCTTCGGCGGTCGCGTGGCCCTGCGTGGCGAGTCGGTCAGCGTGCGCGCACTGTCAAGGTTCGAGCACAGGATGTTGACCGTCGGTTAACGCTTCTGCGGTGGATCGGAGCGCGGTCCGATGGTCTCATGGACTCGTGCCCGCGACGCGGCGGCGTCAGCCGTTCGGCCGCGAGCTCCCGGGAGACCACGATCGACGCTGCTGCAGAGGTCTCAGAATGGACTGCGATTCGTGCGGTCGCTACCGCCCGTCCGCGGAGATCGCGCCGCTCCGCCTCTCTGATGGACGCCTTGTCATGGCGTGTGCTCGCTGCCGCCGCCTCGCCACGGGCCGCCGCGGACCTGGGGAGGCTCCCGAAGCACTGACCACGGCGACCGCCACGGCATCTGCCCTTCTCATCGCGCCGCACTGACCAGCAGGGCGCGGGCGCAGAGCGGGCAGGCGTCCCGTCCAGCTCTCGCGCGCCTCGCGCGACGCCCCAACGCCCGAAGGAGCCTCGTCATCGAAGCCCGTGTCCGTCCGGCGCTCGAACGCCTGCCCCGACCACGCCTCCTCGCCTGCGACGTTGATGGAACGCTCCTCGACGACCGCGGTGCTCTCCAGCCAGCGGTCCGCGACGCGATCGTGGCCGTCGCCCGGTCCGGCGTCGACGTGGTTCTCGCCACCGGCCGCTCGCCTCGCAGCCGGCTTCGCCTCTCGCGCAGACCGGCGGCACGCGATGCGACCCATGTCCTGACCCGATCGACTCGATTCGCGGACTGTCAACGTGCCGCAAACAGTCCGTTCACAGGCGCGCCCCATCCTTCGACCATGCTGAACGATTGGGTCGAGACGCCGGGCGATGCTGAGATCGGTGCACCGCACCGGGCTGCCGGCGAATGGCCGTCCGATCCGCGGGTGAGTGGAGCGGACGCTCGGACCGACGACGGGAGCCGAGCTGATTCTCCGGCCTCTCACATCGGAATCGGTCGCGAGGGCGGCCAGCAGCTCGCGACCCGCGGTCCAAGCACGATCTCGGAGACGGACCTCCTCTACTGGTTCGGCTGACGGCTCGCGGCTGCGACCACCGCCGGGAAGCCAGCGTGTCCTGGGCCGTTATCGCCGGGAAACACATTGATAACGCAGCGGCGATAGACCGATCGCGGCCCGTCCGCTGCAATGGCCTCGGTGGCACCGGCGGTCCGGAGGTCCGCCGCGCCGCGAGGGTAGTTCGCGGTGATCACGCGCTGGCCCGACCAGGGCCCGCGTCGCCTGGCCCACACACTGGAGGAACGAGTTGCGCACCGACAGATCCCTGTCCCGCGTCGCCGCAATCGGAGCGATCGCGGCCCTCGCCCTGTCCGCCTGTTCGTCCGGCGCGACGACGGCCCCGTCGGCTGCCGCCTCCGCTGCGGCGTCCGTGGCTCCATCCGCGGCCGCGTCCATGGCTCCATCGGCAGCCCCGTCGGCGGCGTCGAGCGGCACCGACCTGACGGGCCTGATCGCGGCGGCCAAGGCCGAGGGTGGGCTCACGACCATCGCCCTGCCGCGCTCCTGGTGCAACTACGGCGCGCTCCTCGACGGGTTCACCGCCAAGTACGGCATCCCGATCAACAACCTCAACCCGGACGGCAGCTCGCAGCAGGAGCTGGACGCGATCACGGCCAACAAGGACAACAAGGGCCCGGCGGCGCCCGACGTCATCGACGTCGGCCTCTCGTACGGCCCGAAGGCCGTCGCCGCGGGCCTCCTCGCGCCCTACCAGGTCTCCACCTGGGCCGACATCCCGGCCGCCGCGAAGGACGCCAGCGGCTACTGGTACGGCGACTACTACGGCGTCATGTCGTTCGAGGTGAACACCTCGGTCGTCACGAACGTGCCGCAGGACTGGTCCGACCTCCTGAACGCGGGCAAGAACTCGGTCGCGCTCGCCGGCGACCCGACCGGGTCGAACCAGGCGGTCTCGGCCGTCTGGGCGGCGGCGCTCGCGCAACGGCGGCTCGGTCGACAACGCGCAGCCGGGCCTGGACTTCTTCAAGAAGCTCAACGACGCCGGGATCTTCGTCCCGGTCATCGGCAAGACCGCGACCGTCGCCTCCGGCGAGACCCCGATCCGGCTCGCCTGGACATACAACGCCCTCGCCGACAAGGACTCGCTGAAGGGCAACCCGCCCATCACCGTCGTCGTCCCGAAGACGGGCCGGCTCGGCGGCATGTACGTCCAGGCGATCAGCGCCTACGCACCCCATCCGAACGCAGCCAAGCTCTGGATGGAGTACCTCTACTCCGACGCGGGCCAGCTCGGCTGGATGAACGGGTACTGCAGCCCGATCCGCTACGACGCGATGGTCAAGGCCAACGCGATCCCGGCGGACGTGGCCGCCAAGCTGCCCGAGTCCAGCGGCGCCGTCCTGCCGACGCTCGACCAGATCACGGCGGCGAACAACGTCATCACCAAGGGCTGGGCGACCACCGTCGGCGTCACTGTCAAGTAGACCGACGCAAGCCGAGGGCGCTGCCCGTCGGACTGTGACTGATCTCGCTCACCACCGCCGATGCCCGGGGCGCACCTCCTCCGCGCCCCGGGCATCGGCGTTTCCGCTGGACCTTCGTGGGGGTCGTCCCGTTCTTCGTCTTCGCGACGATGTTCCTTGTCATCCCGACCTCGTACCTCGTGGTCGGAAGCTTCCGGGACCAGGCCGGCAACTTCACGGTCCAGAACTACCTGAACCTGTCCCAGCCGCTCACCGCGAACGCCTACACGACGAGCATCGAGATCAGCCTCGTCACGGCGATCCTGGGCGGGATCCTGGGCTTCCTCCTCGCCTACGCCGTGATCGCGGGCGGGCTCCCGACGCCGCTTCCGGACCGGGATCATGACCTTCTCGGGCGTCGGCCTCCAACTTCGCCGGCGTGCCGCTCGCCCTCGCCTTCATCTTCACGATCGGCCGGACCGGGTTCATCACGGTCTTCCTGAAGGCCATCCTCGGCGTGGACGTCTACGGTTCCGGCTTCACGATCTACTCGAAGCTGGGCCTCGAGATCGTCTACCTGTACTTCCAGCTGCCGCTCATGGTCCTGATCATCGCGCCGGCCATCGACGGCCTGAAGAAGGAGTGGCGCGAGGCGTCGGAGAACGCCGGGGCGAGCACGTTCCAGTACTGGCGCCACATCGCCCTGCCGGTCCTGATGCCGTCGCTCCTCGGGTCGATGATCCTGCTGTTCGGCAACTCGTTCGGGGCCCAGGCGACGGCCTTCGCGCTCACCGGCGGGTTCATCAACCTCGTGACCATCCTCATCGGCGGCCAGCTCTCCGGTGACGTCCTGGGCAACCAGAACCTGGGCTACGCGCTGGCGATGGGCATGGTGGCGATCATGGCCGTGACGATCCTGGCCTACTCCTGGCTCGCCCGGCGAGCCGAGCGGTGGCAGCGATGACCGGCGAGATCGACTGGCTGCACAACGAGCTGGACCGAGCCGACACGCGCGGCCGGAGCGACCAGTCCGGCGCGGGATGCGAGCGCGAAGACGGTGGCGTCCTGGCTCTTCCTGCTGCTCAGCGTGGCGTACTTCTTCGCTGCCGCTCGTCGGCACGCTCCTCTTCTCGCTGCGGGCGCAAGCCGATGCCTGTCGGCGTACGACCGACATGCTCAACGACCCGCAGGTCTGGTCGACGCCTCGGCTACTCGTTCGTGATCGGCGTGATCACGATCATCGTCAGCATCGTCCTGCTCGTCCCGACGGCGTTCTGGGTCCGGCTCCGGCTGCCCAGGCTTCGGCCGGTCGTCGAGTTCGTCACGCTCCTGCCCTTCGTCGTCCCGCCGATCGTCCTCGTCTTCGGCCTGATCACCACGTACAGCCGGCCGCCGCTCCCGCTGACCGGCACGAACCTCGGGAGCGACGTGCTCCTCGTCTGCGCCTACGTCATCCTGTCGCTGCCCTACATGTACCGGGCCGTCGACGCGGGCCTCCGGACGATCGACATCCGGACGCTCACCGAGGCCGGCCAGAGCCTGGGCGCCGGCTGGTTCACGATCCTGTGGCGGGTCATCCTGCCGAACCTCCGCGTCGTCGATCCTGAGCGGCGCCTTCCTCACCCTGGCCATCGTCGTCGGCGAGTTCACCATCGCGAACTTCCTCGCCCGGCCGATGTTCGCCACCTACCTCCAGCTGATCTCGGGCAACCTCGCCTACGAGCCGGCCGCCGTCGCCCTCATCAGCTTCGGCATCACCTGGGCCGCGATGGGCGTCATCGCGCTCATCGGCCGAGGCAGCCAGGACAAGATCGAGATCGGCGGGGCCCACTGACCGATGACCACGACGGAGACGACCGGCGCATGAGCTACCTGACCCTCACCGGCATCCAGAAGCGGTTCCCGGGCGGCGTCGTGGCCGTCGCCGGACTTCAACCTGGCGATGGAGAAGGGCGAGTTCGTCTCCTTCCTGGGGCCGTCGGGCTGCGGCAAGACGACCACGCTCCGCATGATCGCCGGCTTCGAGCAGCCGACGACCGGCCGGATCGTACTCGACGGGACGGACATCACCGAGCGGCCGCCGAACCGGCGCAACGTCGGCATGGTCTTCCAGGCCTACGCCCTGTTCCCGAACATGACGGTCGCCGACAACATCGGCTTCGGCCTGAAGGTCCGCGGACGCGACAAGGCCTCGATCGCCAGGCGCACGGCGGAGCTCCTCGAGCTCATCGACCTGCCCGGCAAGGGCGACCGCTACCCGTGGCAGCTGTCCGGCGGCCAGCAGCAGCGCGTGGCCCTGGCGCGCGCCCTCGCCTTCGAGCCGCAGGTCCTGCTGCTCGACGAGCCGCTCTCGGCGCTCGACGCGAAGATCCGGGTGAGCCTCCGCGCCGAGATCCGGGCCATCCAGCGCCAGCTCGGGATCACGACGGTCTACGTCACCCACGACCAGGAGGAGGCGCTCTCGCTCTCCGACCGGATCGTCGTGATGAGCGAGGGGCGCGATCGAGCAGATCGGGACGCCGTTCGAGATCTACAACTTCCCGCGGACCCCGTTCGTCGCTCGGTTCGTCGGCACGCTCAACGTGCTCAGCGCCCGGGTCATCGACGCGACCGCGGGCCGGCTGGACGTGGGCGGCCAGGAGATGCGCGCCACCGGAGCCGGTGGGCGCGGCCGCCGGGTCCGCCGTGAGCCTGGCGCTCCGGCCGGAGATCCTGGCGATGGGCGACGGCGAGCCGGACCACGTCCGCCTGCGCGGCACGGTCGACGAGGTCACGTTCCTGGGCGCCGTCGTGCGGATCCGGATCAGGCTGCCCGGCGACGCGGGGATCGCGTCCGTGGACACGTTCAACAACCCGCACCTGGCCGTGCCCGCGCGCGAGTCGGCGGTCACGTTCTCCTTCCCCGCGGAGGCCTGCCTGGTCCTGGACGTGGCCGGCCGCGACGCGGTGGCGGCGGCCGCGACCGCGATCTGAGACGACGAAGGGTCCGGCGCGCCCGAGCCGCCGCCGCGTGGCGTGCCGCTCGGACTCCGGCGCCGGCTACGGATTCGTGGCCGAGATCAGCGGCGTGGCGGGCGGCGGCGTCCAGCCCTTCCCGGTCAGGTCGATCGCGGTCCCGAAGGCCTTGGTCACCGTGTCCACCGCGTCGTTCGTGAACGTGAGCTGAGCAGCGCCGGCGACTCCCGCCGCAGTCATGGCCGCGATCGTCCGGGTCCAGGCCGCCGGGTCGATGTGCACGATCCCGTCGGCGGACGGGAACAGGAGCCGGTCGAGCTGGTCGATCGACCACGCCAGGCCGTCCTGGGTCCGGTCGCTCTGCGCCGCGAGGCTGCCGGCGCAGTCCTGGACCGCGTCGCGACAGGCGATCTGGGACTGGGCGACCACGCCCAGGAAGGCGTTGATCGCCGCACGCCCGACGGGGTCGGTGAAGTCGGCCTGCCTGCACCCAGATGAGCTCACCCAGCAGCGACGCGTCGGTGGTCGCGACCGGCGCCTCGACCCACGCCGCCGGGTCGCCTCCGGCCGTCGCGACGGCCTCCTCGATCCGGGCCCACCCGTCGAAGACGGAGACCGCGGCCGACTTGTCCGTGCCGTCGAGGAGCGGGGTCGGATCGAAGGGCGCCGTCGGATCGTCCGGCAGGTTGATCGTCGGCGGCTTCGCGACGCCGGCCGCCGCGAGCGCCGCCCGCAGGGATGCCGCGGCGCCGGCCGAGTCGGCCAGCACGGGGCCGGCAAGCGCGCGGATCGGCTTGCCCTTGGCGGCGGCCGGCTGCACGATGACGGTGGGATCGCGGCCCGCGATCTCGCCGACGGCGACCAGGCCGAGGTCGGCCGGCGCGGCCGCCACGTCGGTCGATCGTCCCGATCCACGCCGTGACGGTGCCGACTGCCGGAGTCGACGGCGAACACGTCGTAGCCGGTGATCGGAGGCGACAAGATCGAGCATGCAGGTTGACCTGGCGGTAGGAGTCGAGGGCCTGCGCGTACTGGAGCGGGGCGTCCGCCGGACCCTGGGCTCGGAAGAGTCGCACCTCCATGCTGGGTCACGGTCGCCGGCTTGAGTGCGTACGCGGGCGGGGGTGTGTCGGTGGCGTAGACGGTCTCGGCCGGAGCGGGCGAACCATTGGGTTCCGTCGTGGCACCGCCGGTGTCCACGATCGGCGGCCGGCAGCTGGCGGCGACGAGCAGGGCCACCGCACCCGCGACAAGCGCGCGCGACGCGAGCGCGCGTCGCGAGCGCTCACCCGAACCGCCCGGACACGTAGTCCTCGGTGAGCTGCTCCTTCGGGCTCGAGAAGATCTGGGCTGTCGGGCCAGTCTCCACCAGGTAGCCGGCCCGGTCGTCGCCCATCGTGAGGAACGCCGTGTCATCCGACGCCCGGGCGGCCTGCTGCATGTTGTGGGTGACGATGATGATCGTGAAGCGCCGCTTGAGGTCGGCCATCAGGTCCTCGATCTGGAGGGTCGCCCGCGGGTCCAGGGCCGAGCAGGGCTCGTCCATGAGGATGACCTCCGGCTCCGTGGCGATCGCCCGGGCGATGCAGAGCCGCTGCTGCTGGCCGCCGGAGAGCGAGGTGCCGGGCTGCTTGAGCTTGTCCTTCACCTCGTCCCACAGCGCCGCGCGGCGCAGGCAGTCCTCGACCGTTCCCGTCGAGCACCGACCGCGAGCGCTCCCCGGCGAGGCGCAGCCCGGCGGAGACGTTTTCGCGGATCGACATCGCGGGGAACGGGTTCGGCTTCTGGAACACCATGCCGATGGTCCGGCGAACCCGGACCGGGCTGATCGCGGCGCCGTAGATGTCGACACCGTCGAGGCGGACGGCGCCCTCGGCGCGCGTGCCGGGGATCGGTCTCGTGCATCCGGTTGATCACGCGCAGCAGCGTGCTCTTGCCGCATCCCGACGGGCCGATCAGCGCGCTCACGGCCCGCGGCCGGATCTGTAGCGTGACCTCCCGGACAGCGCGGAACGATCGGTAGTAGGCGCTTACCTTGTCGAGCTCGACGCCGCCGGCGCTGCCGTTGCCGTTCCCGTTGCCGCCGGCCGCGGACGGCGCCGTTGCGGCATCGGGTGATCCGAGCGCCGCGGCCGGGTGATCAGCGGAGTTGCCGCTGGTCTGCGGAGCGAACGTCACGCGCGCCTCCTATTCAACGCGCGCGCCGATGCTTCGGCCACGCACCACGACGTTGATGAAGAGCACGACCGCGAGCAGCACGATCGCGGCCGACCAGGCCTGCCCGACGAAGAAGTCGGAGGCAAGCCGCGAGTTCTGGTAGACGAACAGGGGGAGCGCCGACATCGGGCTGCCGAAGTCACCGATGTTCAGGGCGTTCGAGCCCCGCGCCGTGAACAGGAGCGGGGCAGTCTCGCCGAACCCCCGCGCGAACGCGAGCATGAGGCCGGTTAGCAGGCCGGCCCGTGCGACTGGGATCACGACTGAGAGGGTCGTCCGCCACTTCGGGATGCCGAGGGCAAGGGAAGCTTCGCGCACCGCCTCCGGGACCAGCCGCAGGACCTCCTCGGTCGCCCGCATGACGATCGGGAAGATGATCACGGCGAGCGCGAGCGACCCGGCGAGCGCACTCGAGCCGGTGACGTAGGTCACGACGGTCCCGTAGATGAGCAGGCCGGCGATGATCGACGGAACGCCGAGGAGGACGTCCACGACGAAGGCGCCGATCGCCACGAGGCGCGGCCCGGCGAACTCGGCCAGGTAGATCCCGGCCGCCAGGCCCAGGCCACCTCCGATCAGCAGCGCCAGAGGCACCATCTGGAGAGAGCCGACGATCGCGTTGAGCGCACCCGGATTGGTCGTGTTCCCGGCCGCGTTGAGGACGAGGTCCGGCGTCAGCGTCGGCAGGCCCCGGACGACCACGAAGTAGAGGATCGCCACGAGCGGCGCGATCACGATGACCGTCGCGACCAGGCTGAGCAGCTTCCAGAACCGGTCGGCGAGGCTGCGTCGCCGGTCGATGGCGGTGGCCGGGGCCCGCAGCCGCTCGCCGGCGGACATGAGGTGATCGGACATCTCAGCTTCGCGTGCTCGGGATCGCAAACCGGCGCGCCCCGAGCCGGACGACGATCGAGAGGCCGACGCTCACGAACAGGAGGACGACGCCGAGGCCCAGGAGCGCCGAGAGCTCCACCGGGTCGCTCACGTCGCCCAGGTTGGCGGCGATCTTGCTCGCGATCGTCTGGCCCGGCTGGAAGACGCTGGGCGGCACCTGGTCGATGTTTCCGATCACCATCGTGACGGCGATTGTCTCCCCGATCGCCCGCCCGAAGGCGAGCATCACGCCACCAAGGAGCCCGACCCGGGCCGTGGGAAGGATCACGTGGCGGACCACTTCCCAGTGGGTCGCCCCGATCCCCAGGTGCGCCTCGCGGAGGGACATCGGCACGGAACGGATCACCTCCCGCGAGATCGCCACGACCATCGGAACGATCATCACGGCGAGGACCATCCCTGCCGTGAAGACGGAGAACGTGGCCGGGCTCGTGGGGTCCTCGCCGAAGAAGGGAAGGAGATGCCCAACGCGTGGACGCCAGGTACCACTGCAGCGTGTCGCGGCTGAACTGGGCGAAGACGTAGAGGCCCCAGATCCCGATGACGACGCTCGGGATCGCCGCGATCAACTCGACGACGAATGTGAGCACGAGGCCCAGCCGCCGCGGCGCGAACTCCACGAGGAAGACCGCCACGAGGATGCCGACCGGAGCGGCGAGGACGAGGCCGATGAGCGCCGAGATGACGGTGCCGGCGACCATCGGGAGCGCCCCGATGCGGACGGAGGTGGCGCCGGTCGCCGGGTCCACGTAGTTCGGGGCCCAGGTGTCCGTGGTGAGGAAGCGAACGATTCCGTAGTTGGCCCAGGTGTTCCATGACTGGGCGACGAGGACGACGAAGAGCAGGATCAGAAGCGCGCCGGCGGCGAGCACGGCGAGCAGGGTTCCCCGGCGGAAGAGGATCTCGGCGAACTCCGAGCGGCCGGGGTCCTGCAGCATCGCTGCCGGCGACGCGCCGGAGCTGGCGGGCTTCGAGTACGTCTGGCTCATGGTGATGGGGGCCGTCCTGCTGCACGGTTCCTGGCGTCCGGTGGCGGGTGAACGGGTGAACGGGCGCGCCGGCGGGGCCCATGCCCCGCCGGCGCGCGGGCGGCGGATCGAGACGGAACCTACGGCCAGATGACCGTGCCGCTGTACTTGATCTGGTGCAGCTGCGCGAGCGACTCCGCGGCCACCGTCGGCGGCAGCGGAGCGTATCCGAGCCGGCTCATCAGGGGCTGGCCCGAGGTCAGCGCCCACTGCCAGAAGGCGACGATCGCCTGGGCGTCCTGGATGGGCGCGAGATTGCCCACGCCATAGTCACCGTAGAGGAGGACCCAGGTGTAGCCGCTGATCGGATACGCCGTCGCGCCCTTCTGGTTGACGGGCTGGAAGAACGTGTTCGCGTCGGACGTCGGCGGGTTGACCGGGTCGGTTGCGGTGCCGGTCTTGAAGGCGGCCGCGGCGGCCGCCTGGGCGCCGGACGTCGTCGGCGGGACGAAGTACTTGTGCATCGTGTCACCGGTCCGCATCCAGGCGTACTTCATGCCCAGCTGGAGCGCGTAGCCCAGCTCGACGTAGCCGATGGAGTACTTCTGGAAGGCGACCGTCGAGGCGACGCCCTCGTTGCCCGGAGCGCCGATGGCGCGGGACTTCGAAGCCATCGTGCTGATCTTGTCGGCCATGGTCTGCGATGGCTTCCCGCCGAGCGCGGTGCGCCCAAGGGGAGCTGACCTTCAGGAGGTACGTCGTGAAGATGAACGACGTGCCCGAGCCGTCGGAGCGGTAGACCGGCCGGATCTGGCTGCTGGGCAGGTTGACGATCAGCGGGTTGAGCGCCTTGATCGCCGGATCATTCCACCGGCTGATCAGCCCGGCGTAGATCTTGCCGAGTGTCGGACCGTCGAGGTAGAGCGTCGCGGTGCGCGTCGTCGATGCTCGTCTTGCTGACCTTCTGGCGGAGGTTCGGCAGGTTGTAGACGACGGCTTCGGGGCCCAGCGCCATCGGGAGCATCTGGAAGGCGCCAACCTTGGACTGGATGTTGGACAGGTCCGACGCGCTCAGGAGCGCGTCGCTGGCGCTGAAGAGCTGGTTCGGCTTGCGGGCATCCGAGCCGTAGAAGGCAGCCTTGCCGGCCCCGGAACCGATCGCGTTGTAGCTGAAGACCAGGCCGTTCGAGCTGTTCCCGCTCTGGTCGAACGCACCCGGGTTCTGCTGCGAGAACGTCGCCATCCAGGACTTGTAGAGGAGCGCGGGGAATGTGGCACCCTGGCCCGCCAGCGCGCCCTTGGCACCGTCCGGGATGGTCGGGTTGGCCGCCATGACCGGCCCGGCCGTGAGGGCGATTGCCAGCGTGACAACGCCGATTGAGAGCGGCTTTCGAAGCCCCAGCTTCACTGGATCCTCCTTCAACGCAGCGTCCCACGGCATGCGGATTGACCCGCGGGCTCTGGGCTGGGGCGCGCAATCGCACGTTCGTCCGACGCCGTCATCGGTGTGTTAACGGCCGGGTTAACGTCTTGTTTGCCAATGTGATGCGGCCGATAAGCCCGGATCCACCGAAGCCGACCGCCTGACCGCCTGACGGGGCCCGGACACGGCCGTCGTGAGCCGCCGACGGCCACAACGCGTCGTCGACCGGTTGAAACGCGGCCGAGTGACGGCCGAACTGGCCTCATGAAGCACCGCGGACGGGTCGCAGCCGATCTCTGCACATGCTGACGCCAGCCCCCGAGGCGGGCGACCGGGCGGATCGGACGGTCAGGCGAGGAGCGGGATCGCCCGGAGCCTTGTGAGCGCGGCAGCGAAGCTCATCGCCCACGGCCAGCGAGCCGGCAGGTGGAGTCTCCACCGACGAGCCGAGCGGGTGAGCCGTCCGGCCAGGCTGAAGAGCCGCCGCCGGAGCGTCTTCGTCGTGACGATCCCCTCGCCCAACCCGATCCGGGCGGTCCAGCGGGCAAGGTTGTGCGCCATCACCTGGACCGCGAGCCAGGCGCCGTTCGCGGCGAACCGCCCGGATGGCAGGTGATTGAGCCCCACCCCGTACTTGAGATCCCGGATCGCGTTCTCGATCTCGGCGTGACGACGATGGTCGGCCTCGAGCTCGAGCGTCGTGCCATCCCGGTCGGTGATGAAGGCGTGGAAGTCATACAGCGTCAGGAGCGCGAGCTGGGAGCCCGGGGTCGGCTTCACCCGCCGGACGATGAGCCGGACCGGCTGTGCGTCCTTCTCGCTCGCAAAGGGGGTGTACGTCGTCTCGGCGACGTCGGCACCGCCCTCGATCCAGTATGGGATCGGGGTCCAGGCATCCTCGGGGATCGCCTCGATCAGCCGGCGGACGCTCCGGTGCTGTCGGAGCGTGATGGAGAAGCGGACTCCCATCTTCCGGCAGACCGCGACGACGTCGTGGGCATAGAAGCCCGAGTCGGCCCGCACCGTGAGCTGTCCGCTCGCTCCTGCAGATCGGACCCGGCCGATCGTCTCGGTCAGGAAGTGGGCGGCACCCCGGACGGTGTTGGCCCGTCCCTCCCGCAGGCGAGCCATGAGGATGTCGCCTGTGCCCGCTGCCACCGCGATCAGGGGGTGATAGCCACGGACTCCTGTGTACCCGTGGTGGAGAGCGCCCTCCTTGGCGAGGCCATACGTCTCGCAGATCGTCGAGTCGAGATCGATCGTGAAGGGAGCCGAGCCGGGTCCGGCACCGGCCGCCCAGGCCCGCGCGAGGAGCTCACGACTGACCCGGTCGAGCTGGCGGACGTGGCCCCAGCGGAAGCTGCGCAGGAACGTCCCGAGCGTCGAGGCGGCCTTCACCACGTGCCCAAGGACGCGTCCCGTCCCGCCGGCCCGCAGGGCGTCCGCGTCATCGATGCAGTCACCGCCCGCGAGCGCCGACATGACGAGCGTCAGCAGCTTGTCGCCCGGGTTCGCCCGACCGGCCGCAGCCCCGAGGTCGAGATGCTCCTCGACGAGCTCCTTGAGGCCGAGGTGCGCGGCGAGCGTGGACGGCAGGAGGAGCCCCGCATCGGCCACCAGGCGATCGTCGTCGAAGGCCACATCGAGGCGGTCGAGGCTGTGCGATGATCGCATCGATCAGGTGCTCCTCTGTGTGGGTCGATGGGCTGATCTCAACGCCATCTTCCCAGTTCAGAAGGGCACCTGATTCGTCGTTTCAGCGCCTCTCAAGCTCGATGGGCCGGTGGATCCGGGTTAAGGCGAGGCCCGCCGGCGGGATGGCCGCGGGAATCCGGCGGCCGGCCCGGCTCAGACTGCCGTGGAGACGGGGACCAGGCGCATGATCGGGACCGTGCGGCACATGGCCCGGGCATACCTCTCGTAGCCGGGAGCCCGGCGCAGGATCCGCTGCCACCATCCGGCGCTCTCGTCGTGCGGCAGCTCCTCCGCGCGGACCGCGAACGTTCGGCCCATGACCTCGACGCGCGCCGCGGGATCCGCCGTCAGGTTGAAGTACCAGCCCGGGTGCGACGCCCCGCCGTCGTTTGCGGCGGCCAGGATCATGTCGTCGCCGTCACGGAAGTACTGGAGCACGACCGTCCGCTCGCGGCCGGATCGCCGGCCCCGGGTCGTCAGGAGGAGCGCATCCACCTTCCAGGGCCGCGTGATGCCGCCCTTCGTGCGGCGATAGAGCCACCGTCCGAGCGGGGTGAGCCGCTTGTCCAGGCTCCGGCCGACGAACAGGCCGACTCGCTCTTGCGCGAGAGCCGCCGGCCCCGACTCGCGCCGCCCGGCGAACCCTTCGCCTGACCCGCGCCGTTCGAGTTCTCCGCATGACGTCGCCGATCCGTCAGCCCTGACGCACTGTCGTGAGCTCGCGGCCGATGCCGGCGGCCCACGCCTCGATCTCCGGCCAATCCCGGAAGTCGCCCTCGGGAAGGCCTTCCCGGGCAGCCGGCATGAGCGACACGAACCGTTCGGCGAGCCCGACCGGTTTGCGATCGCGCTCGTAGGCGCCAAAGAAGACCCGGTGATCACGTGCGCCGACGGCCTCCTGGAGCTCGACGATCTCCTTCGGGATGGCGGCCTCCTTCTGGTCCCGGCCCTTTGCGTCGAGGGCCTCGGTGCCCAGCGGGCCGCTGCTGAAGAGCCACACGGGCTTCGCGGCCAGGAGCGCTCGATTGCGCCGCACGAGCGCCGCGGCGTCCTTGAGCCAGTGGAACAGGTAGGCGGCACTTCCGATCACGAATGCGTCGTACCCGGCAAGGCTCTTGACCGATGCCGCGGGCCGCGCCTCGGCGGTGACACCGGCCGCCTGCAGAGTCTGGGCAATCCGTTCGGCGATCCCCCGCGTTGCGCCGTGCCGGCTTGCGTACGCGACGAGGACGTGCATCTGGGGTCTCCTTCGACGAATCGCCCAGATGCTGCCGGCCCGGGTCACGGCGAACGAAGAGCCGTCCGTCACTCGCTGGCAGGCCGCGGGTCCCGCGGCAGCGCAGGAGAGCCCGACGAGCACGAGAATACGAAGTCGGTGGACTTCCAGCCGTGCCTTGGGGGTATCTCCGTGACCGACGTGACCATCTCGACTCCGACCGCTCGCGTGCCGGCCTACACGGCGCGGCCCTCAGGCGAAGGACCGTGGCCGGGTGTCGTCGTCATCCACGACGCAGGCGGGATGAGCAGGGACGTGCGCCGCCAGGCCGACTGGCTGGCCGCCGCGGGGTTCCTCAATGGGTTCTCGGCAGGCCAGCTTCGGGGCAAAGAAGATCCCCGCCGTCCGAGGAGCTGGCCGGCGGGGCCCCCGGAGAGGAGTGGAACGGCTGCTACAAGATGCCCGACCATTGATATGGCCGTGTTTCGCGGGCGTCAACGGATGTAATCGCGATGCGGAGCCTCATCGACGGACGACGTCTGCGGCGGTTGGCTCGACCCCAACTCTGCGAGGACCGCGGTGATCAGTCATCGCCCTACGGGTGACGCTGACCTGTCCCGCGGCCGCGATGGGCGCCTGATCGTCCCGGGGCGAAGACCTGACCCCCTTGACCAGCAGGTACAGGGCCATCCACATCTCGCCGATGGTGGGCGGAATGACGAGGAACACGTTGATCTGCTTGCCGACGTCGGGGACCAGGAACAGCACGAGCATGTCGAGCAGGTAGCAGACGCCCGCCACGATGAGGGTGATGCCGAGCGCCCTGGGAAAGATCCCTGACCGATAGACGAGATACCCGAGCGGCATCAGCCACAGGCCGAAGAAGATCTGGGCGATGAGGAACCCGTAGTGCTGGAGATCCAGCAGGAGGAGTACGAGCGCATTCGACCCTGCGGCTCCGAAAGCGGCCAGGTAGGACCCGTCGGTCGCGACCCGCACGGCGACGAACTCGAAGACGTCATTGAGGCACACGATCGCGGCCCCGATGGCGACCAGGACCACCATCACGCGGCCCACGTTCGGGTTGACGTGCTGCAGTAGCAGGTAGAGGGCCATGCCGAGGAAGACCCATTCGGTCGCCTGGAACAGGTCTGCGATGACCCCGAGGCGAACGAGTTCCGGGTTCGCCAGGACGTTGCCGGCCGTGGCGGCCGCGTCGCCCGCCGCGTACATCTTGGTGGCCACGAACCCGTAGGCGAAGCCGGCAACGATTGCGTTGATCAGATAGAGGAGCCCGGCGACCCGCGCGAGGCGCCTGGGTGAAGAGATGCTCTCTTCTGGAGCTGGGCGAACCCGGCCGGGCCAGGTACGCAGTCCGTCCATCGGTTGATGCTGGGTGGCCGGGAGCGGCGCTGCACTCATCGTGTGATCTCCATGCTTTACGCTGTAAAGTCCGATCGGGCTTGACTGTACGATGTAAAGTGCGGAATGTCAAGCCCCACATTCACGGCTCGTTCGGGGCGGCAAGGAGGCCAAGTGTCAACGCAGACGACGGAGCCGGCGCAGCGCCGCGCGCCCCTGAGCCGCGAGCGAGTTCTGCAGACCGCCCTCAGGCTCGCGGATCACGGCGGCCTCGAGTCACTGACCATGCGCAAGCTGGGTCAGGAACTCGGGGTCGAGGCGATGGCGATGTACCACTACTTCGCCAACCGGGACCAGATCGTCGATGGCATCGTCGATCTCGTCTTCGCCGAGATCGAGCTCCCGTCAAGCGACGGCGACTGGAAGGCGGCCATACGCCGGCGCGCGATCTCGCTCCGCGACGTCCTTCTGCGCCATCGCTGGGCGATCGGTCTGATGGAGTCGCGTAGGAACGGCGGTCCGGCGAACCTGCGACACCATGACGCGGTAATCGGCAGCCTGCGAGCCGGCGGGATGGACATCCCGATGACCGCCCACGCGTACTCGCTCCTGGACAGCTACGTCTACGGCTTCGCGCTGACGAAGATGACCCTCCCGTTCGACACCGGGGAGGAGGTCGCCGAGGTGGCGCAGGGCCTGGCTCAATCGTTCGACCTCAGCGAGTACCCCCACCTTGTCGAGATGATGGAGCACGCCTTGCAGCCCGGCTACGACTACGGCGACGAGTTCGAGTACGGCCTCGACGCCATCCTCGCGGGCCTCGAGAGGGCCCGAGAGCTCGGGCGCGGCGTGCGGCCGGGGCCGGCGTGAAGGCGAGCGACGGAGCCGATCTCGTGGCGGTCAGGCGACCCGACAGACGAGGAGCCACTCCCCGCCTTCGAGGACGACGGCGACCCGCCCGATCTGCCCGTCCGGAAGGCGGCACGGGTAGTCCGTCAGCGAGTGATCGCGTCGGACGATGTGGAGCATCGCGGCTCGAAGCCCGGCCAGCGTTCGCTGGCGTCGGGCGGGTGCTTCAAGAAGCGCGCGGCGGTGATCGCGGCGTCGCGCTTCTCCGCGATGCCGGTCTTCCTCGATTGTCGCGGCAACGATCCAGGTGAGCGGTGCATGCATGCGGAATCCCCCTATCGGACACCCCGGAGGATCGCGGGCCACCGCAATCGCCGCGTTTCCCCCTCGTCAACGCGCGTTATCGCCCGGAGACCGCCGCCCGATGACCCGACTTGATGGTGCCTCTGTCCCGGACCGTGGACCGCCGCGTCGGCAACTCGTTCGATGACCCGTTCACGACCGAGATCGGCCGCTGGCCCGGCCGAGTGTGCTCGGGCCTGACGGCTCGAGGCCGATCATCGACCCGACGTCATCCGCCGTTCGCGCGGCGCAGTCGCTCGGCGGCGCCGGGGTCGTGCGCCGGCAGGATCACGAGGTCCGGGTAGCGCTCCTCGAGCCGGAGAACCATGGCCGACGCCGCGCGCAGGCCCGCCTTGTCGCCGACCCCGGGAATCCGGCCCGCCTTGAGCAGGTCGGCCTCGTAGGTCAGGTCGCCGACCATGAGCAGCGGCGCAACCCCCGGCCGGCGGACGAGCAGCGCCATCGACCCGGGCGTGTGCCCGGGAACAGGCAGCAGCACGAGCGAGCCGTCGCCCATGACGTCGTGAGCCGACGTGAACGGGGCAAGCGCCGGGTCGTCGGTCGGTGTGAAGGCGATCCGCCGGTAGCGGACGCCGGGCAGCTCGATGTGGCGGCGGAGGAAGCCGTTCATCTCCGACCGCGGCTGTTCCATCGCCCGCCACTCGGCGTCGGCGACGATGAACTCGGCGCTGGGCAGATAACGAATGCCACCGATGTGGTCCTGGTGGAGGTGGGACAGGATCGCGAGCCGCACGTCGGAGGCGCCGTGGCCGAGGGCCTCGAGCTGCGCGGCGAAGGTCTCCTGCGGCGCGATCTGGAAGCGGGCGAGGCGGCCGTAGAGAAACCCCATCGCGCCACCCGGGAAGTAGTCGGAGTCGGTGACCGAGGCGCGGTCCTGCCCGGTGTCGAAGAGCACCACGCCGCCGGCGTGCTCGATGACGTAGGCGTTGATCGGCCGGGGCGGCGTCCATCGACGGGAGCCGACGAGCCAGACCATCATCGGAATGCGGCTGCCGAACACTTGCTGGGGATGGATCTGGACCGTCCCGGTGCTGACGACCGAAACGGACCTGATGGGTCCAGTCGAGTTCGAGCCCGATCGTGGAACGGCGGGTACGCCGCCGGCGGCCCCGGTCGTCATGATCGTCTCCTCTCCCGGACGGACACCGCGGGCCGTCCAGCATCATCATGACGCACCTCGCGGGCATTGGCAGCAACCTCGCTCCCGCGCCGCGCCGCGGGGCCGAAGGTCAGGGGAGGACGCGTGGGCTGAACCCTCAGCCGGTGATCGTTTCGGCCCGGCGGGCGCGCCGGGCGAGCTCGATGAACGGGCGGAGCCGGACGCTCACCTCCACCTGCGTGCGGCGAAAGGCCGCCAGCCGGTCGGCGTCGGAGCCTTCCACGTTGGCGGGGTCGTCGAGGCCCCAGTGGAGCGAGTTGTGCTCGCCCGGGAAGACCGGACAGGTCTGCCGTGCCCGGTCGCACACGGTGATGACGTAGTCGAAGGGCTGGTCGAGGTACTCGGCCACCGACTTGCTGTGGGCCCTCGACCAATCGATCCCGATCTCGGCCAGGACACGGACCGTGTAGGGGTTCACGCTGTTCGGTTCCGTCCCGGCCGAAAATGCCGCGAAATCATCAGCGCCGTACTGCTGGAGCAAGGCCTCGGCGATCTGGCTGCGGGCCGAGTTGCCGGTGCAGACGAAGAGGACGCGGATCGGATGATCGGACATCTGATACTCCTCGATGGTCCCGCCCGGCTGGGCCGCGGCGGCGATCGTGATTTCCAAGTCGGTGAGCTCGGCGTCCAGCCGGTCGAGGTCGTCGCGCTGGCGCGTCACCGCGGCGCGCTGCTCGGCGATGAGTGGTGCGAGGTCGAGGTCAACGGCGCCGCGCCGCAGGCAGACGGCGGCCAGCCGTCCTGCGTCGGCGGGAGACACGCCAAGGCGGCGCAGGGAAAGCACCAGCCGGAGGCGGGTGAGATCGCCCTCGTCGTAGTCGCGATACCCGTTCGAGCGCCGCGATGCGACGGGCAGGACACCCGCGGTCTCGTACCAGCGCACGGCCGAGCGGGCTATGCCAGCCCGGCGCGCGAGTTCGGCGATCTCCACGAGCGGAACGTACACCTTCAAGTTGGTTGAATGTCAAGCGAGGAGATGCCCGCCGCCGCTGGCGCCGTTAACACAACATTGAAGCGCCGGCAACAGTCGGTTGACGAGCCAGCGCGATCGTCAGGCTGCCGCCCGAACGATCGGTCGCGCGCTATCCACTCGGCGGAAATGACGCCTTGGGCATCCCCGCCGCCCGAACCGCGCTCCTCCTCCTCCCGGGGCCCGCCCGGCTGCTGGGCAGCAGGGCGGGCCCATCACGTTCCACATCACGTGGACCAGGACCGGAAGCCGTCGCCCGACCAGTCCATGGACGTACGGCCGTCTGGCCAGCGCACGCCACCCATCCACTCGACCAGCGGGCCTACCTGACTCAGCGGCGTGGAGAAGACCATGGAACTCGATCGGTCCAGCAACCTCGCGCTTCCGCGAGAGGTCGAGGGGATCCTTGCCCGTGTCGAGGGAGACGTCCCCGAGCCGCTGCACGTCGTTCCGCGGGCCGCCCTCGACCGAGAGGAACGGATGGTCAAGGAGACGCTCCTCCGCATGGCCAGCCTCATCGAGGAGCGCATCCGGCTGACCGTGGAAGCGCTCGAGACACATGACGCCGAGCTGGCGCTGACCGTGATCGAAGGCGACGCCGAGATCAATGCGATGCAGGTCGAAGCCTTGGACAACATCGTCCGCACGATCGCGACCCAGGCACCGGTCGCGCACGACCTGCGCATGCTGCTGACCCTGGACCACGTCGCCTACGAGCTGGAACGGATCGGCGACTCTATCGCGAACGTCGCGAAGCGCGTCCGGGACGTGGCCCCCTACCCGGCGATCGCCGAGTACGTCGGGATCCCCGAGATGGGGCGCCTTGCCGCCCGGATCCTCGCCGACGTCGGGCGGGCGCTCGTGGATTCCGACGTCGGAGCCGCTCGCGCAGTCGCGAGCCAGGACGATGCGATCGACGCGCATTACCATCGGGCCGTGGACGAGCTGATTCGCCAGGGACAGGCGGACCCGGCGAATGTCGAGCGGGCTGCCCGCCTCC
Source organism: uncultured Chloroflexia bacterium (assembly GCA_963722475.1). Lineage (GTDB taxonomy): Bacteria > Chloroflexota > Limnocylindria > Limnocylindrales > CSP1-4 > CTSoil-043. The sequence continues at coordinate 133,843 of CAVRMJ010000007.1, forward strand.
TGATCGCGGCCCACTACATGGAGCGGATCGGCGACCGGGTCACGAACATCGCGGAGGACGTGGTCTTCCTGGCGACCGGCGAGCACGAGGACTTGAACCCTTGAGCGACGCCGCGCCCATCCGCGTTCTGTTCGTCTGTATCGGCAACTCGGCCCGCAGCCAGATGGCCGAGGCGATCCTGGGCCATGTCGGCGGGCCCGATTTCGACGTCCACTCCGCGGGCACGCACCCGGGGGGCGTCAATCCGTTGACGATCCGCGCGCTCGCCGAGATCGGCATCGACTGGTCCGGGGCCCGCTCGAAGTCCGTCACCGAGTACCTCGACCAGCCCTTCGACTACGTGATCACCGTATGCGACCAGGCGCGCGAGGCCTGCCCCGTCTTTCCCGGGTGCGCACGAGTCGCTCCACTGGGGATTCGACGACCCGGCGGCGGCCGCGGGCACCGACGACGAGCGACTCGCCGTCTTCCGGCGCGTGCTGGGCGAGATCAGCCTCCGGTCGAGGGTTCGACCAGCGCCGCCCGTCGGGAGGCGTGACGGTGGAGCTGGGGCTTCTTCGCCACGCGCATGCCGGCGATCCCGCGCGCCTGGGATCGGCCCGACGACCTCCGCCCGTTGTCGGACAAGGGGCGTCAGCAGGCCGAGCGCCTGGGCCGCCTCCTCGCCGCGGCCGGGTTCGCCCCCGACGCCGTGCTCACGTCACCCCGCGTCCGCGCCCGCGAGACCGCCGACCTCGTGGCCGAGCACCTGGGCGTCGCCGGTCCGGATCGATCCGCGCCTCGCCGGCTTCCTCGATCTGCCGACCGTGGAGGCGATCCTCGACGACGCCGGGAGACCGGTCCGGCCCGTCCTCGTGGGTCACGACCCGGACTTCAGCGACCTGCTTGGCCCAGCTCACCGGCTCGCCGGGCCTTCGGATGCGGAAGGGGGCATTCGCGCTCCTCGACGTTGAGCGGCCGCTGGCCGCCGGCTCGGCGGAGCTGCGTTGGCTAGTCCCGCCCGATCTCCTCCGTCGATAGCGGCGCCGCCGAGGGCGGCGGCAGGTCGCGGCAGCCCCGGTTGCAGCGCCGCGCCAAGGGCGATCAACTGCACGCCCGCCGTGGGCTCCAGCGAGTACCAGATCCACGTCCCGCGCCGCTCGCCACGAATGACTCCCGCCTCGCGGAGGACCCGCAGGTGGTGCGAGAGTGTCGGCTGGGAGAGGCCGGCCGCGGGCGCCACGTCGCAGGCGCAGACTGCGCCGTCCGCCGCCAGCTGCCGCACGATCGCCAGCCGCGCCGGGTCCGCGAGTGCGCCGAGGAGGAGGACGTCTGGATCGTCCGAACGCGCCATGCCGGCAAGGTTATCGATCTTCTTCTATATTGACAATGTTCGATATATAGGCTACGGTGCGGCCGTCGATATCCACCCGCCGCCCGAGGCACGACCGATGCTGATCTCCACCGCGATCCTCTCCGAAGTCATCCGGGCCGAACGCATGCTCGACGAGATGCCGGCGCGCCAGGAACGCCGCCGCCTCGCGCGGCTCGCCGCCGAGGTCGCGCGTTGCTGCCGCGTATCCTTCGTGGGCCGGCTGCTCGCAGCGCTCGACGGCCGCGCGATCGCGGCCAGAGGTGCCATCCGATGACCGACCAGCTCCGCGCCGACGTGCGCGACCACTACGCCCGTGCGGCCCTGACGGTCCTCGACGGGCCGGGGTGCTGCGCCGTCGACGCGCCGGGCGACGCGGTCTTCGGCCCCGGGCTCTACACGCCGGACGAGCTCGGTCCCCTGCCCGCCGGTGCGGTCGCGGCCAGCCTCGGCTGCGGCAACCCGACCGCGGTGGCGGATCTTCGGCCCGGCGAGACGGTGCTGGACCTCGGGTCCGGCGGCGGGATCGACGTGCTCCTCGCCGCGCGACGCGTGGGACCGCGCGGAACGGCCTACGGCCTGGACATGACCGACGAGATGCTGGCTCTCGCCCGCCGGAACGCGGCCGAGGCCGGCGTCGGGAACGCGATCTTCGTCAAGGGCGAGATCGAGGCGATCCCGCTCTCGGATGCGTCGGTCGACGTCGTGATCAGCAACTGTGTCATCAACCTCTCCACGGAGAAGTCGCGCGTCTTCGCCGAGATCGCGCGCGTGCTCCGCCCGGGCGGGCCGCCTCGGCGTGAGCGACGTGGTGGCCGATGACGACCTGTCGCCGGCCGATCGCGCCGAGCGGGGCAACTTCGTGGGCTGCACCGCCGGCGCGCTTACATTCGGCGAGTACGCCGCCGGGCTCGCCGAGGCCGGCCTGGCCGAGATCCGCCTGACGCCGACCCACGCGGTGGGCGACGGGCTCTACGGGGCCATCGTCGCGGCGGTCCGGCCCGCGGCTGGTCTCGAGGCATCATTGCGGGACGCTGGCGCGGCCGCTGGCGCGGCCGCCGGCGCGGGCTTACGCGCGGCGCGGGCACTGTCCGCGACCGGCGCCGTGGTTCTCGGCGAAGGCGCGACCGGCCCGGACGCGTGCTGCGGACCGGGGAGCTCCTGCTGACTGACCGCGAGCGTCCCGGCGATGCGCCGCGCTCTCTGAAGCGCCAGACGCGGGCCCGACCGCCGGGCAGTTATTGGCAGGACGTTAACAGTTCGAAAATGGCAGGTTGACGCGGCTGGTCGAGGCTCATCTCGGAAGTCGAAACAAGGGCCCTTTCTGCTGCTGTCCGTCATGAGGCGGTATTAGCCGAGAGAGGCAAGGAGGAACCAGATCCGTGTCCATCATCGCAACCTCGAAGCGCCTCGGCGCCTTCGCTCTCGCCACGGCGTTCGTCGCCGGCGCCTGCAGCAGCGCAGCCACCGCGTCGCCCGCGGCAAGCGCCGCCTCGGTATCGCCCGGAGCCGCCGCCAGCACCCCGCCGGGCGGTGCCGCGATCACCTATCGGTGCACCAAGGGGGACGGCCAGCTTACTGGCGCCGGGTCTACCTTCATCTTCCCGCTGCTGTCGAAGATGGGTGATGACTACAACGCGAAGTGTGGGGTCAAACTGAACTACCAGTCGATCGGGTCGGGTGGCGGAATCAAGGGCTGGCAGCAGAACACCGTCGACTTCGGCGCCTCCGACGCGTTTCTGAAGGACAGCGAAATCCAGGCGGGAGCTGCCAACGGCGTGCCGGTTGAGATCCCGATGACCTTCGGCGCCGTTGTCGTGGCCTACAATCTCAAGGGCCTTGCCGCTCCACTCAAGATGACCCCCTCGATCATCGCGGGGATGTTCGACGGCACGATCACTACCTGGAACGATCCCGCGATCGCGGCGGCAAACCCAGGCGTGACGCTCCCGTCAACCGCCGTTAGCGTCGTCCACCGTTCAGATGGCTCAGGCACGACGAGCATCTTCACGACGTACCTCACCGCCGCGAGCCCTGACTGGGTCACTCTGATCGGCAAGGGCGACGCCACCAAGTCGGCTGGCAAGACGGTCGAGTGGCCGGTCGGCCAGGGCGCCAGCGGCAACGAAGGCGTCACTCAGGGCATCAATCAGACCGATGGCGGGGTGGGCTACATCGAGCTCGCCTACGCCCTGGCGAACAAGATCCCGTTCGCCGACGTACAGAACAAGGCCGGCACCTTCATCACGCCGTCGCTGGACTCCGTCAAGGCTGCTGCGGACCTGACGAGCTACCCGGCCGACCTTCGCTTCAACCTCGCGAATACGGACGCGGCAGCCGGGTATCCGATCACCGGCACGACCTGGCTGATTGTGTACAAGGATCTCTCGAAGGTCCTGAAGAGCTCAGGATCGGGCGAATGCCCTGGTCGACTTTCTGTGGTGGGCGATCCATGACGGGCAGGCCGATGCGGCGCCTCTCTACTACGGCTCGATCCCGTCGGCTCTGCTCACCCAGGACGAGGCGGCCATCAAGTCGATCAACTGGGCCGGGCAGCCGCTTCTCCCGTAGGCTGGTCGTTCGCGGCCCTATCTTCGGAGTTACGGGCGCCATGGGACGCCCGTAACTCGCGCAAATGGCTCAGACTTGGGAGCCATGATGGCTCATGATGATCCCGGGGCGACCGAGTCGCGTGGGCCCGAAGGCTTGGGCTCGCAGGTGCTTCACCGCCGGCGGCTGACGGGCGACGCGATCTTCCGGGCGGTCACGGGCGCCGCGGCGGTTCTCGCGTTTGCCCTGATCGCGCTCATGGCATACGACAGCATCTCGTCGACCGGGCCGGTCTTTGATCGATTCGGCATCTGGGGCTTCGTCACCGGGACCCGCTGGTCGCCGTCGTTCACGGTCTACGGCGCCTTCCCGTTCATCTACGGGACGCTTCTCACAGGACTCATCTCCGTCCTCATCGCGGTGCCGATCGCGATCGGGATTGCACTCCTGGTGACGGAGTTCCTTCCTCGCCGCGTGGCAGGGCCCGTGGCGATGGTCGTCGATCTCCTGGCGGCCGTGCCCTCGGTCGTGTGGGGGCTTTGGGGCCTGCTCGTCCTGGTCCCCACCTTGCGACCCTTCGAGCAGGCCGTCGCCGGGTCCATCGGCCATGTGCTGCCGTTCCTTGGGCCACCGACGCCGGGACCAAGCTACTTTGCCGCCGGCCTCATCGTGGCGATCATGATTATCCCCATCGTTGCCGCGGTCACCCGCGAGGTGTTCGCGGCCACCCCTCGGCTGCAGCGGGAGGCGGTCCTGGCGCTGGGCGGCACACGCTGGGACGTGATCAGGCAGGTGGTCCTCCCGATCGGTCGGACGGGATTGTTCGCGGCGATAATCCTTGGGCTCGGCCGTGCGATCGGCGAGACGATCGCGGTCACCCTCGTGATCGGCAACTCGACGAACATGGCTGGGTCGATCTTCGCCCCAGGGTTCACGTTGGCCAGCGTCATCGCCAACGAGTTCAACGAAGCCACTGAGTCCCTCCATCCGGAGGCGTTGATCGCTCTAGGTGTGGTCCTCTTGGCGATCGCGGTGATGATCAACGGCGCCGGCGTGCTTGTCCGCCGGCGCTTCGAGCGAGGACTCAACCGTGCTCGCTGATCCGGTTGCCCTCCTGCGTCCGACGAGCCCAGCCCGCCAGTTCAGGACCCGGCTCGTGATGGCGCTCGCCTTCGCCGCCTTGGTGGTGGCGCTGGTGCCGCTCGCCGCGATCGCGTGGTACGTGATCTCCAAGGGCATCGCGGTCATCAACCTTGACTTCTTCACGCAGGACCCGCCCGGCGACCTGAGCGCGGCGGGTGGCGGGATCCGCAATGCGATCGTCGGGACAATGGAGATGACCGGCGTCGCCGCTGTCATCGCAGTTCCCGTAGGGCTGCTCGTCGCCATCTTCGACGTCGAGGTGGGGCGCCAGCCGGCACTCGTCATTCGGTTCGTGATCGACGTGCTGGGCGCATTGCCGTCGATCGTCGTGGGCATCTTCGTGTATTCGCTTGTCGTCGTCGCCCAGGGACATTTCTCCGGCTTCGCTGGCTCGATAGCCCTGGCAATCATCATGCTGCCGCCGATCGTCGTCACGACCGAAGAAATGCTGCGGCTGCTCCCGCGTCCAATCGCCGAGGGGGCGCGCGCGCTCGGCCTGAGCCGATGGCGATCGTTCCTCTCGGTCTTTCTGCCGACCGCCTTTTCCGGCATCTTCACGGGTGTGCTCCTGGCAGTCTCCCGCGCGATCGGCGAAACGGCACCGCTCCTCTTCACCGCCCTAGGCAACAATTTCTTCTCGCTCGACATGAGCGAGCCGATGCAGGGTCTGCCCCTGCTCATCTATCGGAACGCGCTCAACTCGGCCTTTCCAGCGGCCGAAGCGCGCGCCTTCGGCGCTGCGCTCACACTCGTCGTGATCGTTCTGCTCTTCAACCTGACGGGCCGCTGGATGGTCGCCCGAAGCCGACCGAGCGGGGGACGATGAGGACGTGAATGGACGAGGCGACCGTGGCCGGTGATGTAGTCGAGGCGATCGCTTCTGGGTCGCATGTGCCGGTGGCCGCGAAGGCCGACCGGGTCACGGGCGGCGTGCTCCGGGTCGAGAACCTGACTGCCTTCTACGGCAAGCGTAAGGCTGTCCGCGACGTGACGCTCGACTTCCAGCCGAATGCCATCACGGCAATCATCGGCCCGTCGGGCAGCGGCAAGTCGACCCTCCTCCGGTGCATAGACCGGATGCACGAGATCGTGCCCGGTGGGCGGGTTGAGGGCCTCGTCGAGTACCGCGGGGTGGACATCTATGATCAGCGAGTCGACCCCGCGGCAGTGCGGCGTTCGATCGGCATGGTCTTCCAGCAGCCCAACCCATTCCCGACGATGTCGATCGCCGACAACGTTGTTGCGGCGGCGCGATTCAACGGACTGGTCAAGGGCAAGGGTCCCGAGCGGGACCTGATGGAGCGTTGCCTGGTCCAGGCCGCGCTGTGGGACGAGGTCAAGGACAAGCTCGACCACAGCGGCACGTCGCTCTCCGGCGGCCAGCAACAGCGGCTATGCATCGCGAGGGCCCTCGCTTTAGCCCCGGACGTCCTCCTCATGGACGAACCCTGCTCCGCGCTTGACCCGGTCGCCACGTTGCAGGTCGAGCAGCTCATGACCGAGCTCCGCGCCAGCTATACGATCGTGATCGTCACCCACAATATGCAGCAGGCTTCGCGGGTCAGTGACCGCACGGCGTTCCTGACGATGGGAGATGACAAGGCGGGTTACCTCGTTGAGGAAGGGGCGACCGTCCAGATGTTCACGCATCCACGCCTCCAGCTCACCGACGACTACATCTCCGGGAGGTTCGGATGAGCTCCCGAGACGTCTGCAGCAACCGGGAGGGACGCGCATGAATGAGTCGAACCCCAGCCGCGCCGCGTCCACTGACGATGTGGCAGACCGGATCATTGCCCAGGTAGAAGGTGACCTCCCCGTCCCTCCGCACACCGTTGCGCGCCCGACACTCGACCGCGAGGAACGCGAGATCAAGGACACGCTGCTGCGCACGAGCAGCCTCATCGAGGGTGCCATCGGGAGCACGCTCGAGGCGCTCGAGACGCACGACGCCGCCAGGGCCATCGTCGTCATCGAGGGTGACGCCGAGGTCAACGCCCTGACGGCCGCGGCCATCGAGGAGATCATCAGCACCATCGCGACCCAGTCGCCCGTGGCGCGCGACCTGCGCTTCCTGCTCACGCTCTACGACGTCGCGATGGAGCTCGAGCGGATCGGCGACTACGTGGCCAACGTCGCGAAGCGGGCCCGCGACCTGGCCCCCGACCCGACGCTGAGCGCGAGCGCCGGCGTGCTCCACATGGGCCGACTTGCCGTCGAGGTCCTCGGCGACGTGATGCGGGCGCTCGTGGATTCGGACGTCGAGCTGGCCCGGCGCACAGCATCCCGGGACGACGAGATGGATCTCCTGTACCACCGCGCCACCGGCGAGCTGACGGTTCTCTCCAAGCAGGACGCGGCCAACGTGGACCGGGCCGCGATGCTTCTGTTCGCAGCGCACTACCTTGAGCGCGTCGGCGACCGTGTCACGAACATCGCCGAGGACGTGGTCTTCCTCTCCACCGGCGTGCGCGAGGACCTCAACTAGCAGCGAGCGCGGCGCCCTCAACGCACGCCGCGACGACGCCCAGCCACTCGAGGCGTACCAGGGTTCGGCGGCTCGTGAACGTGAACGCCGCCAGGTCCAGCCCGGCGCGCGCGACTGCGGCCGCGGTCCGCTCGTCGATGGCCCGCCACTCCGCGGAGATGCCGCGGCAGCCCAGCGCCACCGCCAGGTCGAGCGTGGTCGGCGCCAGGTCGTCGGTGTTGAGCCAGCAGGCGACCGCGGGCGCCAGGCGCCGGACGGTGGCAATGCTGGCCGGCTCGAATGCCGACACGACCGCGTTCGTGAGCGAGCCGTCCGGCAATCCGCGGGCGGCGACCAGCGGATCGAGCGCCACGGCTCCGAGGTCCTCCTTCAGCTCGACGTCGAGAAACGCACCACGACCGCAGGTCTCGAGGACGGCGGCGAGGGTCGGGACGCCGAATGCCCCCAGCTGGGCCGCGGTCAACGCGGAGGCCCGCTGCGGCCGCCCCTGAACGCGCGCCAGGGTCGCATCGTGGAGAACGACCGCAACCCCATCGGCGGATGCGCGCACGTCGAACTCCACGCCGTCGCAGTCCGGCCGGGCGACAGCTGCCGCGAAGGCGGCCAGCGTGTTCTCGGGAGCCCGGGAGTGATCGCCGCGGTGCGCCAGACGGAGCATCTTCAGGCGCCCGGCGTCGCGGCGAGATCCGGACCGATGACCGGGATCGTGAACCCGAACGTGGAACCACTCCCCTCCTCCGAATCCACCCAGATCCGGCCCCCATGCGCCTCGACCACGTGGCGCGCGATCGACAGCCCGAGCCCCGTGCCGCCGACGCCGCGCGTGCGCGCGCGGTCGCCCTTGTAGAAGCGCTCGAAGACGCGCGGCAGCGCCGCGCGCGGAATCCCGGGCCCATGGTCCGTCACGTTCACGGTGGCCTCGTGCTCGCTCGCGCCGACCCGGATGACCACGTCGGCGCCTGCCGGGCTGAACTTCACCGCGTTGTGGAGCAGGTTGAGGAGCGCCTGGCCGAGGCGTTCCCCGTCACCGCGCACGAGGGGCATTCGCGGGTCCGCGTCGACCACCAACCCGACGCCCTGGCGCTCCGCGAAGAGGGCCAGCCGCTCCACCGTGGCATGCGCAAGCGCGGGAAGGTCCACATCCTGGAGGACGAGCGCCGTGCTGCCGCTCTCGATCTTCGAGAGGTCCAGGAGCTCGTTCACCATCTGGACCAGGTGGCCGGTCTCCACCTCGATCTTCGCGATCCGCTCGGCGGTTCGCGGCGGCAGCTTCGCGGCATCGAGGGCAAGCGTCTCAGCCAGCAGGCTGACGGTCGTCAGCGGCGTTCGAAGCTCGTGGGCGAGGTTGTCGATGAACTCGGTCCGGATCCGCTGGAGCCGGCGGAGCTCGGTGACGTCCTCGAGAACGACCCAGACATCGCCCGCTGACATGCGCCGCGCACGGACGACGAGCGTCGGGGCATTGGCCGTGCGGATCGTCATCTCACCGACCGCCGACCCCGTCTGGAGCGCCGTCCGGACGACCTCCTCCAGGCGGTGGTCGGTGGAGGCCTCCATCACGCTGCGTCCGGGCAGGCTGCCCGTGCGCCGGGCCAGGAGTCGGGCGGCGGTGTCGTTGGCGGCGACCACCATCAGATCGCCCGAGACCCGGATCACGCCGATCCCGACGAGATCCACGAGCACGCCTACGTCCCGGACCCAGGCGGCAGCGCGCCCCTCGGGAGACGCATCTTCCGCATCAGCCCCGGCCATCTCGGGGGCAACTCGGGCGCTGCTTGCCGCGGCATCGGCGCGGCGGATTCCGCGGCGCTGGAGCCCGATCGCAAGGACAAACGCCGCCCCGCCCAGCCCACCCAGCGCGACGAAGGCGACGGGGTCCACGGTGGCGCTCGCGGCGGCTCAGCCGCGGAGGCGCGCCTCCACGGCGGCGAGCGGCTCGATGGATCGCTCACCGGACGCCCGAACGGTCACCTCGACGCCGCCCGCGGCGAGCGAGCGCGGGCTCACCGTCAGGATCAGGGGCATCCCCAGCAGCTCGGCATCCGTGAACTTCACGCCTGGGGATTCGTCGCGGTCGTCCCAGAGGATCTCGTGGCCGGCCTCCCGGGCGAGGTCGTGGAGCCGTTCGGCAATCTCTGGGATGTGCGGGTCCTTCGCGGCCCCCAGGGAGACCAGGTGGGCGGCGTACGGCGCGACCTCGGCCGGCCAGGCAATTCCCTTCGCGTCGTGATGCGCCTCGACGACGCAGGCCAGGGCGCGCCCGACGCCGATCCCGTAGCTGCCCATCACGATCGGATGGCGTCCGCCGTCCTCGCCCAGGTACTCGGCACCGAGCGCCGTCGTGTACTTCGTGCCGAGCTTGAAGATGTTCCCGACCTCGATCCCGTTTCGCAGGATCACCGGGGCGCCGCAGGTCGGGCAGCCGTCGCCCTCGCGGGCGTTCGAGAGGTCCGCGACCAGCGTCCGGCGTGTAGTCGCGCGGGACGTTGACGTTGCGCAGGTGGAAACCGGCCCGGTTCGCGCCGGCGACCAGGTTCGAGGAGCGGGCGACAAGCTCGTCGACCACCACGAACGTGTCGTGCGCCCCGATGGGCGACGCGTAGCCGGGCACCATGCCGGCGGCCTCGATCTCCTCGGTCCGGGCCGGCCGGAGGTCGGCGGCCCTGGCCGCGTTGGCGAGCTTCGTCTCGTTGACGTCCATGTCGCCGCGGACGATGGCCGTGATGAGCCGACCCTCACGGTCGACGAAGAAGGTGGCCTTCGCCGTCTCCTCGGCGCTCACCCCGAGGAACGCGGCGAGGTCGGCGATCGTGGCCGCGCCGGGCGTGGCGACCTCTTCGAGCGGGAGGGCGGTCTCCGTGGGCGGCTCGGATCCGCGGACCGTGGCGACCTGGCGGTTGGCCGAGAAGCCGCACGTCTCGCACAGGACCAGCACGTCCTCGCCGTACTCGTTGAGGACCATGAACTCGTGGGCCTGCGAGCCGCCCATCATGCCGACGTCGGACGCGACCGCGATGGCCTTGAGCCCGAGCCGCTCGAAGATCCGGGAGTACGCCTCGTAGTGCCGCTCGTAGCTCACGTCCAGCCCGGCCAGGTCCAGGTCGCAGCTGTACGAGTCCTTCATGACGAACTCGCGCACGCGGATCAGCCCGCCGCGCGCCCGCGGCTCGTCGCGCCACTTCGTCTGGAAGTGATAGACCATGATCGGGAGCTGACGGTACGACTTGACGATGTCTCGCAGCAGGTCCGCCACGACCTCCTCGTGGGTCATCGCGAGGACCATGTCGCGCCCGGCGCGATCCTTGAAGCGGGCCATCTCGGGCCCGATCGCGTCGTACCGGCCGGTCTCCCGCCAGAGCTCCGCCGGGTGGACCACCGGCATCTCCATCTCCTGGCAGCCGATCCGGTCCATCTCCTCGCGGATCACCTGCTCCACCCGCTTCGCCACCCTGAAGCCGAGCGGCAGGAGCGAATAGATCCCCGACCCGAGCTGGCGGACGTAGCCCGCCCGGACGAGGAGGCGGTGCGACGGCATCTCGGCGTCGTTTGGATCGTCGCGGAGGGTGGTGAAGAACAGCTGGCTCAGGCGCATGGTCCAAGGATACCGGCGCGCCGGCCGCGCGGCACCGGCCGCTCGGCCAGGCCCACGACGGGCTCAGCCGGGCTCGGCCGGGAGCCAGTCCGTCCAGGCGGGAATCGGCCGCGAGCCGGCCGGATCGAGCTCGAGCCAACGCACGGCATACGCAAGGTCGAGGGGCGTGGCCGCGGCCACGGCACCGTGGACCTCCAGGTGTCGAGCGGCTTCTCGCGCGAACGACCCCTCGAGCGTGTCGCGCTGCCCGATCGGCGCGATCTGGGCGCGGATCTCGTCGATCACGCTGCCGAAACCCGGACGCCGCCACCCGGATCCCACGGCCCCCGTCTCGACCGCGCGCTGAAGCTCCGCGGCGCGAAGGGCCAGCCTGGATGCCGTCGGTTCGTTGGCGACTGGTGCGGGGCGTCGGAGACGGAGAAGGCGACGGCGAGCGGTGTTCTGGCCGAAGGCAGACTCGACGATCACGCCGCCGATGGTCGACCAGCGGCATGAATGGAGCGTCGTCGCACGGTTAACGTCCTGTTGCACCGCGGGCCAGCCTGGGGGACACCGCGGCGCGATACTTGGCGGCGATGCCCACGCGACCAATGCCGAACGCCCGTAATCGCTGCCTTACGGACCGGATCCCGTGACCCCGTCGCTCATGGTCGTCCTGGTCCTCGCGGTCGTCTTCGACTACATCAACGGCTTCCACGACACGGCCAATGCCATCGCCACGTCGGTCGCGACGCGAGCGCTGCGACCCCAGCACGCGATCCTCATGGCCGCGGCCTTCAACTTCATCGGCGCGTTCGCGGGGACGGCCGTCGCGAAGACGGTTGGAGCGGGCCTCGTGAACGAGGCCACCACGTCACAGGCGATCGTGGTGGCGGCGCTCCTCGGCGCGATCGCCTGGAACCTGCTGACGTGGCGCCTCGGGATCCCGAGCTCCAGCAGCCACGCCCTGATCGGGAGCCTTCTCGGCGCCACGATCATGGCCGCCGGTATGGGCGCCGTGAAGTGGACCGGCGTCGTGGGCAGCGTGCTGGTCCCGCTCGTCTCGTCGCCGGTCCTCGGCTTCATCGGTGCCTTCTGCCTGATGGTCGCGCTCTACTGGATCTTCCGGCGGGCGCGGCGACGGCCGATGACGCGCGGCTTCCGGCGGCTCCAGGTCCTGTCCGCCGGCTACATGGCGTTCGCCCATGGCTCCAACGACGCGCAGAAGACGATGGGGATCGTGACCCTCGCGCTCTTCTCCGCGGGCGTCATCCCGACGGTTGACGTCCCGATCTGGGTGATCGTGCTGGCCGCCAGCGCGATCTCCCTCGGCACGGCCGTCGGGGGCTGGCGGATCATGCGCACGATGGGTCGCCGGGTCGTGGAGCTGGAGCCGATCCACGGGTTCGCCGCAGAGGCGACGGCCGCCACCGTGCTGCTCGCCACCGCACACCTCGGCATGCCCGTCTCCACCACGCACGTCATCTCGAGCGCGATCATGGGCGTCGGCTCCAGCAAGGGGCCGCGCGGCGTCCGCTGGGGCGTGGCGCGCACCATCCTCATCGCCTGGGTCGTGACGCTCCCGGCCACCGCCCTTGCGGGCGCCCTGGCCTGGGGCGCCCTCGCGACCGTCGGCGTCCGGTAACTGGCTGCAAAGGGAGCTGCCGCATGGTCCGCCTGATCCCCCGCGACGAGGAGTTCACCAAGATCTTCATCCGCGACGGCGAGAACCTCCTCGCCGCGGCGCGCGCCCTGGAGGAGCTCGTCGTCATGTACGACCGGCTCGACGAGCGGGTGGCGGCGATCCAGGCCCTCGAGCACGAGGGCGACGAGATCGACGCCGAGATCGCCGTCCGCCTGGAGCGCGCCTTCATCACGCCCTTCGACCGGGAGGACATCCACGAGCTCATCAGCCGCCTGGACGACGTGGTGGACGGGATCCAGGAGGTCGCCGAGATGTTCGTGATCTACGGCATCGTGGAGCCCACGCCGGAGGCACGCCAGCTCGCGGGGATCATCGCCGGCCAGGGCGCCGAGCTTATCGCGGCACTCCGGCTGCTCGACAAGCCCGAGACGATGCGGGCACACCTGCAGGCGGTGCACACGCTGGAGAACGAGGCCGACGGACTCTCACGGGCGGCGATCGGCCGCCTCTTCCGCGAGCGGATGGATCCGCTCGATGTCATCCGGTTCCGCGACCTCTACATCGCGCTGGAGGAGACGGTCGACGCCGCCGAGGACGCGGCCGAGGTGCTGGAGCGGATCATCGCGAAGGGCGTCTGAGCGCCACGGCTACGCCGTGCCCGGCGTCGCGAGGGCCTTCGCCGCGTCGCTGAACAGCCCGTTGAGGATCCGCGACGTGGACGGGAACGCGTGGATCGTGTCGGCCAGGACATCGATCGGCACCCGCGCCTTGATCGCCAGGGCGCACTCGTGGATGGCCGCCGACGCGTCCGGGGTCGCCATCGCCGCCCCCAGCAGCTGGCGGCTCGCCCGGTCGACGACGATCGTGACGTGCCCGAAGGTCGCCTCCACCGCGTACCCCCTGGCCGTCGTGGCGAAGTCGGCCACCAGCTCGAACGCGTCGTGGCCCTGGGCGCGGGCCCCTTCCAGCGAGACGCCCACGAAGGCGAGCTCCGGGTCCGTGTAGGTGGCCCGCGGCAACGCCCGGTAGTCCGGCCTGACCGGGTCGCCCAGCGCCATCCGCACTGCCATCACGCCCTGGTAGTGAGCCTGGTGCGTGTGCAGCTCCGGGCCCGCCGGGTCGCCGACGAGGTACAGGCCGTCGGCAATCCGGAGCCGGCCGTCCGGCGCAAGCGCCGTCCGGTCCTGCGGGTCGATCCCGATCGTCTCGAGCCCCAGGTGCCCGAGGGGGAACGTCCGGCCGACGGCCAGCAGGACGGCGTGGCCTTCGGCGCTCGAGCCGTCGTCGAGCTCGATGACGTCGGCCCCGTCGGAGCCCGCCCCGGGCCGGGCGCGCAACGCCCGGACGCCCAGCCGCAGGATCACGCCGTCGCGCTCCAGCAGCGCGCGGGCAGCGTCGCCGTTGCGCGGGTGGTCGTGGGGCAGGAGCCGCTTGCCGGACTGCACGATCGTCGTCGGGACGCCGAACCGGGCGTAGACCTGGGCGATCTCCACGCCGGTCGGCCCGCCGCCCAGGACCAGGAGGCTGCTGGGCAGCTCGCGGGCGCCGGTCGCCTCCTTGTTCGTCCACGTGCGGACGCGCTCGATTCCGTCCACGGGGGGAACCTTGGTCGCCGACCCGACGGCAAGGATCACCGTCTGCGCCGCCAGCTCGGTGGGGGCGCCGCTGGAGCTGATGGAGACGCGGCCCGGGCCCGCGAGGCGGCCTTCCCCGCGATGGACCCGGGCGCCTGCTGCCTCCAGGCCCCGGACGTGGCCCGCGTCATCGGGGTAGTCGCGCCCCTCGCGGTTGATCATGTAGTCGCGGCGCGCCGACGCTCGCGACCACGGGTAGTCGCCGCCCGCCGCGTGGCGGGCGGCCCCGTTCAGGAGCGACTTGGAGGGAATGCAGCCCCAGTGCGGGCACGACCCGCCGAAGAGGTCGCGGTCGATGATCGCCACGCTCGCTCCGCGGTCGCGGGCCTCGTACGCGGCGGCCTCGCCGGCCGGGCCGGCGCCGATGATCACGAAGTCGAACCGCTCCATCTTCCCCTCCCTTGTCGCCGCCGATCGCGCGGCGGGGGCTCACCAGCCAAAGCGCCCTGCCAGTCCGGCGGTATCCTTCTTCCACGGTGCCCGGGAACCCCGGCGACCAGCACCCCTGGGGGTCGGGACGTGGACGACACACCAACCGAGGCAGACCCGGCGCCCGCGCCGGTGGCCGCGCCCGACGACGCAGCGTTCCTGGCGGCGCTCCGGGCCGGCGACGAACGGGCCTTCACCCGCCTCGTCGAACGCTACCACGGCTCCCTGGTCCGGACCGTGCTCGCCTACGTCCGGGACCGCGAGGTTGCCGAGGAGGTGGTGCAGGAGACCTGGATCGCCGTCCTGAACGGGCTCGACAGGTTCGAGGGCAGGTCCAGCCTCGGGACCTGGATCTTCCGGATCGCCACGTACCGGGCACGCACCCGCGGCCAGCGCGAGCGGCGGACGATCCCGCTGTCCGCGCTGGCTCCCGGGCCGGACGAGCCGTCAGTGGAGCCGGGGCGATTCCGGGGCGCGGGCGACCCGCTGGCCGGCGGCTGGACGGTCCCGCCGGCGGACTGGGGCCCGGATGCCTCCCGGCGCCTGCTCGCGCGCGAGACGCAACAGGTGATCGCCGCGGCCCTCGGCGAGCTTCCCGATGCGCAGCGCACCGTCATGACGCTGCGGGACATCTCGGGCTGGACCTCCGACGAGGTGTGCGAGGCCCTGGACATCAGCCCGGGCAACCAGCGCGTGCTCCTGCACCGGGCGCGCTCACGCGTGCGCGGCGCGCTGGAGCGCTACTTCGACCAGTCCGCGCGGCGCGTAACGGAGGGGCATGACGATGACCGACCCTGCCCAGCCATCCGCGGTCCTGCCGTCCGCGCAGGTCCCGGCGCCCGGTCCCGATCCGCTGCGGTGCCGCGAGGTCGTGGAGCTCGTGACGGACTACCTCGAGGGCACGCTCGCGCCGGAGGACGAAGTCCGCCTGGAAGAGCACCTCGCGCAGTGCGACCCGTGCGTCCGCTACATCGAGCAGGTCCGCCAGACGATCCGGGCGGCCGGCGTCGTCGAGCCAGAGGCGGTTCCACCCGACGTGCTCGCTCGGCTCCTGGTTGCCTACCGCGAGCTCCGGGGCGGCTGACGGTCACGCAGGCCGTCGGAACACGTACCCGACGCCGCGCACGGTGTGGAGGTAGACCGGCTCGGCCGGTGTCGGCTCGATGGCGGCGCGGAGCCAGTGCACGTGGACGTCCACGGTGCGCGTCTCGCCCGCGTAGTCGTAGCCCCAGACGTGCTCCAGGAGCTGCTCACGGCTCAGGACCTGGCCGGGGTGGCGGAGCAGGTACGCGAGCAGCTCGAAGACCTTCGGCTTGACCGGCACGAGCTCACCGTCGCGAAGGAGCCGATGGCCGGCCAGGTCGACCGTCAATGCGCCGAGCTCCACGAGGGGCGCCGGAGCCTCCGCCAGCTGCTCGGTCCGGCGGAGCAGCGCCCGGATCCGCGCGCTCAGCTCGCGGAGGCTGAACGGCTTCGTCACGTAGTCATCCGCCCCCAGCTCCAGGCCCACGACCTTGTCGAGCTCGGAACTCTTGGCGGTCAGCATCACGATGGGCACGCCCGACTCGGCGCGGATGATCCGGCAGACCTCGATCCCGGAAAGCTCGGGGAGCATCAGGTCCAGCACAACAAGGTCGGGCTGGTGCTCGCGGAACCGGCTGAGCGCCTCCCGGCCGTCGGCGGCCGTCAGCACGCGGAATCCGTCCGCGTCGAGCGCTTCAGCAAGGGTCTCGCGGAGCGTCGGTTCGTCGTCGACGATGAGGATCGTGCGGGCCATCTTCAACTAAGGATACGGAGCCGTGTTAACGCCCGATTGTCGGGGCGGGTGGGCGTGGCGGGGCTGACGTCCTTCCGGGACGTGCCTCCGGCACACATTCCTGCGGCAGATGCGCGGAGAGACTGGTACGCAACTCGGGCCAGCCCGCCAGGGGCACAGCCGCCCGAGTCCGAACGCGGCGCCGCGCCCCGCGAGCGTGGCCGGGGCCGCCATCGGGCCGGGACAGGCGACCCGCCGACCCTCGAAACCCACGACACTCCCGTAGCAGTCTCCCGGCGCATGACCCGGAGGAAGGACCCGGGGCAATCGAAGCGGAGGGCTCTCGGGCCGCCGGCAGAACTCGCGCCGCCGTTCGTGGCGGCCGCCGGCAGAACTCGCGCCGCGAGGTCAGGCCGTCAGCGTGTCCACCGCGCGCGCCAGGCGGGCCAGCGTCCGCTCGCGACCCAGCGCCACCATCGACTCGAAGAGCGGCGGGGTCGCGGTCCGGCCGCTGACCGCGACGCGGATCGCCATGAACAGGTCGCCGGCCTTCCAGCCGCGCGCGTCGGCAAGCCCGCGCAGGGCGGGCTCCAGCTCCGCGACCGTGAAGCCGGCCTCACCGGCACCCTCGATCGTGACTCGGGCGGCCGCGAGCCCGTCGCGGGCCGTCGCGGCGTCCCACCGCTTCGGGACGAGGAGCGCCGGGTCCGGCACGAGGTCCTCCACGTACAGGAATCCCACGAGGTCGCCGATCGCCCCCAGGATCGGCAGCCGCTCGCGGACCATGGGCAGGACCGCCACGATCTCGGCCGCTGACGGCGTCCGATCGGTCCGTCCCGCCACGGTCTCGGCCGCGAGAAACGGCTCGAGCCTCGCGGCGAGGTCGTCGTCGGCCAGCCGGCGGATCCACTGGCCGTTGAGCCACTCCAGGCGCCCGCGGTCGAAGATGGCGCCGCCCTTCTGGATCGAGCCCGTGTCGAATCGCGCGACCAGCTCGTCGAGGGAGAGGATCTCCTCCTCCGTCCCGGTCGACCAGCCCAGGAGGGCAAGGTAGTTGACCAGCGCCTCGCGCACGAACCCCTCGGCGATGTAGTCCTTCACCGCCGTCTGGCTCTTGCGCTTGCTCATCTTGGTCCGGTCCGCGTTCAGGATCAGCGGGAGGTGGGCGAAGATCGGCACGGGATACCCGAGCGCGCGGAAGAGCAGGATGTGCTTGGGCGTGTTGGAGAGGTGGTCCTCGCCGCGGATCACGTGGGTGATTCCCATCGCGGCATCGTCCACCACGACCCCGAAGTGGTAGAGCGGCGTCCCGTCGGCCCGCACGATCACGAGATCGCCGCCCAGCGCCGCGGCATCGATCTCCACGTGTCCACGGACCAGGTCGTCGAAGGCGACCACCCCGGGCTCGATCCGGAAGCGGATGGCCGGCCGGACGACCCTCCGCCTCGAAGGCCGCCCGCTCGTCCGGCGTGAGCGCGGCGCAGCGGTCGCTGTAGCGCGGCGGCAGCCTGGCCGCTTCCAGCCGGTGCCGCTCCGCGTCCAGCTCCTCGGCCGTGCAGTAGCAGGGATACGCGCGGTCGTCCTCGAGCAGGCGCTCCGCGGCGGCGCGGTACAGCTCGCGGCGCGCCATCTGGCGGTACGGACCGAAGTCGCCGCGCTCGGGGAGCCCGCCGGCGGCCGGGCCCTCGTCCCACTCGAGCCCCAGCCAGTGGAGGTGCTCGAGGATGTCCTCCTCGAACTCGGCCGTGGAGCGGGCCACGTCCGTGTCCTCCAGGCGGAGGATGAACGTGCCCCCCACGTGGCGTGCGAACAGGTAGTTGAAGAGCGCGGTCCGGGCGGTGCCGATGTGGAGCGGCCCGGTGGGGCTCGGGGCGATGCGGACGCGGGCCGTGGCCATGTCGCCGATTGTACGGGTGCTGCCGGGCCGGGCGGGCGCTGGCGCGGGATGCCGTCCCTGCCCGGGCGTCGCGCTGCCGGCCGGTCAGCCCGTGCGAAGCCGACCGGGGACCCGGTGGAAGAGCGCCGGGTCGGCCTCGCCCCGGAGCACGTGGACAAGCGATGCCGGGCGCAGGCCAAGCGTGGCGCGCCCGATCGGCCCATCGAGCGTGATCGCGTCCAGCGACGCGGAGCGGGCCAGGATCTCGATGCGCGCGCCCGGCGTGAGCGCGCGCGCCTCGAGGTAGGACATGAGCGCCGGGTCCTCCTCCGCGGTCTCCGTGATCCGGTAGACCGTCGCCACGTCGCCGGCCTCGAGGCTGGCCAGCGGGACGCCGGCCGGCCGCCGGGCGGCGATCGCTGCGTCGATCGGGTTGCCGTGCGGGCACGTCTCCGGGTGGCCCAGGAGCTCGTCCAGGCGCGCCTCGACACGCGGCGAGATCGCGCCCTGGAGGCGCGCGGCCTCCTGGTCGGACTCCGCCCAGCCCAGCCCCACGACGCTGGTCAGGAGCCATTCGAGCAGCGCGTGGCGGCGAAAGATGCCGTCGGCCGCCGTGCGCCCGGGCAGGGTCAGCGTCAGCTCTCGCCCTTCGGCCTGGCAGACCAGGCCCTCCCCCGCCAGCCGCCGGAACATCTCGCTGGCGGCCTGCGTGGAGACGCCCATGTGGCGGGCCACCGTCGCGGCGGTCACGCGCGTGTCCTCCATGGCCGCCGAGCGCAGCGCCAGCAGGTATTCCTGGGTGGCGCCCGACAGGTCGGACGAAGCGCGACGGTTCATCGGCCCATCGTAGCGCCGGGGCTCAGGGGCCGGCCCGCTGTGATCGCCCGGTCAGTCGGCCCACGGCGGCGGCGGCGAGGCGGACGAGGCGTCGCGGCCGAACCGCGCGCCCGACGCGGATGCCCTCCATCGCCGGCGGCGCAGCCGCGCCGGGCCGATCCGGCGGGGCGTCGTCCGGCGGTGGAACAGGAGCCTCCTCGCCTGCGGGCCGCCGGTCGAGGCCAGCCGGGAATCGCGCCGACGACGAGCGAGCCAGGTATTCCGGGCCGTGCTTGCGCGGATCCGCGTACTCCTTCGGGTTCACCGTCCAGTACGTGCCGGAGACCGGGCCGTACCAGTCGGCTCCGTCCCAGGCGGGCTCCGCCGCTCGACCAGCGTCGTCGTATGGTCCCGCCTCGTCATACGTCGTGGACCCGAGCGTTGCCGTGCGCCGATGGCGGCCGCGTCGGCCTCGCTCGCCGGTCGGGCCCGCGCCCGGATCCCGGGCAGCAGATCCCGCCCCAGCGGTTGACCCGGCCGGTCCGGCAGCCGTCGCCGGGCGTCCGCCTCCCCCGGTCGCGGGGCGTCCGCCTCCGTCGCGTGGTCGACGCGCCCATTCCGTGCCGGGCGGCGGGGACATGCCCGGGTCATCGGCCCGCTCGCCACTCGCACGCCGAGGGCCCCCGCCACGCGGACCCTGCTGGGCAGGCCGCCGGCCGGTGGTCCGGGACGGGCCGGAGCGGGCGCCACCTGTCGCGCCGTTCCGGGCAAGCACCTCGTAGGCAGCCTGGATCTCCAGGAACCGGGACAGGGATCCCTCACCGGCATCGGGGTGGTTCCGCTTCGCTAGCAACCGGTATGCGCGCTTCACCTCCGCGATGGACGCGCCCGGCGGCAGGCCGAGCACACGGTACGGATCCCCCCTGAACGTCACGCAGCGGTCCCCGCCTCGCCCGCCGGCGTCAGCCGACCAGCTCGCCGACCGGCACGAGGTCGAACGCGGGGATCGTCTCGGCGGCGATCTTCCCGTGCGGATCCAGCTGGACAGGCCGGTGATATCGCCCCAGTGCCCGCAGCGACTGGGCACCCAGGACCCCGGCCAGGCGGAGCGTCTCGACGGCGATCGACCACCCGGCCCGCTCGAACCCGCCGCCGTCTTCCACCTTGATCGCGAACGCCGAGGCCGGCGCACCGCCGCTCCGGTCCGCGAGGACCGCGATCCCGCGGAGCGCCTCCGCGCCGCCCTTGGATACGAGCCGACCGGGAAGCGCCTTCATGAGCGACGTGTCCAGGCGGTCGCGCGTGCCCCCGACCTGCTCCGGGTTCGCGAGCATCGCGTCGCGGATCACGCGCAGCGCTGCGGAGAGCGAGCGGCGCGCGTCGGCCGCCGGGAGCGCATCGGGGTCGGCGAGGAGCGCGTATGCCGCCGCAACCGCACGTAGCGGGAAGGCGTACGTGTCCACCCCGCACTGGTCGGTGGCCGTGATCAGGCGCTCCGGCGTGGTCGCGAAGGCGCGTGCGACGACGGCCCGCGTGGCGACCTGGACCGGGTGGTCGGGCTGCCAGTAGTCGTCCAGCGTCCAGTCCGCGAGCCGGGCCAGCAGGAGCTGCGCGGCGTGCATCCCCGAGCAGTTGTGGCGAACCGGCCCGGGCTTCTCGCCGTCGCGCGCCAGGCGCACCGCCGTGAGCGCGTCCAGCGGCGCGCCCTCGGTGCCGCAGGCGAGCAGCGTCTGGCTGACCCCCGCGCGGCGGAAGACCGCCTGGAGGGTCCGAACGTGCAGGTCCTCGCCGGAGTGCGAGCTCGCCATGACCGCAAGCTCCGCCGGCGAGAGGTCGAACTCGCGAACGCCGCCCGCCTCGAGGAGCGCCACGAGCGTGAAGGGCTTGACGCACGACCGGAGCGTGACGACCACCTCCGGGTCGCCGGCGGTCCGGATCACCCGGCCCGTCGCGTCGACCTGGACGATGTGCCCGCGATGGACGCTCTCCACGATCTCGCCGCGAACGTGACGGGCCAGGATCGGCGCGGCCCTGCGCGACGCGACGGCGGGACCTGGGCGCACGCTGCGCGGGGCTCGGGTGGGCGGCATCGACCGAGCATACCGCGCGCCCCGCGCCGGCGCGACGTCGCCGCCGCCCACGTCTTCGGCGCCGCGGCGGCGACCGGTTCCGGAGTCGCGCCGGTGCTAGGATCGTGCAGGTCGGGATCCCACTGCGCCAGGCGCGGCCCGGCCGGTCGTCCGCCCGCTCCACGCCCGAGGTGCGCGCCCGTGTCCGAGACAACCGCCCCGCCCCGCGCTCCGTCCCTCACCGTCTCGCGGCACCCCGCGGTGCTCCACAAGCTCGCGATCCTGCGCGACGAGAAGACCGAGCCGAAGAAGTTCCGCGAGGTCGTCCGCGAGCTCTCGTGGCTCCTGGGCTACGAGGCGCTCGCCGACGCGCGCCTCCGCCCGCGTCGCGTCCGAACGCCGCTCGAGGAGATCGAGGCCCACGAGCTCGGCGACCGGATCGGCCTCGTGCCGATCCTGCGGGCCGGCCTGGGCATGGTCGACGCCATGCTGGAGCTGATGCCCACCGCCGAGGTCTGGCACCTCGGCCTCTTCCGCGACGAGCGAACGCTCCGCCCGGTCGAGTACTACAACAAGCTCCCCGATTCCGCGACCGTCGACCTCTGCCTGATCCTCGACCCGATGCTCGCCACCGGCGGCTCGGCCACGGCCGCCATCGAGGTGCTCAAGCGCTGGGGCGCGACCCGGATCAAGCTCATCAACCTGATCGCGGCACCGGAGGGCGTCGCGGCGGTCAGCGCGGCCCACCCGGACGTGACCATCCACTGCGCGGCGCTCGACCGCGGCCTCAACGAGAAGGGCTACATCCTGCCCGGGCTCGGCGACGCCGGCGACCGCCAGTTCGGGACCGGCCGCCGCGACTGACGTCGGCGGCCGCGGGCAGCGGCGGCGGGAGAAGCAGGAGAGGCCGGCCCCGGTGTCCGGGGCCGGCCTCTCGCCTCGAGTGCTACCCGGGGTCAGTTGCCGCCGGGCTGCAGCGTGACCGTGGTCTTCTGGAAGCTCGCTCCCTTCGTGTCCACGCTCGAGCCGAGCGCGGCGAGGGCCTGCGTCGACCAGGTCGGTCCGGTACGCGTCGGCCGACGGCGCGTTCTTGATGATCCCGTAGGTCTGGGCGATCTGGGCCGTCTGGGCCCAGACGGCCGGGTCGATGACGCCGATCCCGTTCGGCGACGGCCAGATCAGGGCGTTGACCTCGTTCATCTGCCACGTCTGGTGGCTGGTGCCCAGCTTGGAGCCGGCCTTCAGCACTGACTGGACGCAGGAGTCGGGGTTGTCGCGGCAGTAGATCCAGCCCTTGAAGGTGGCCTCGAGGAACTTCTCGGCGGTCGCGGCGTTGGTGCCCGTGGACAGCCACTTCGCGCTGGCGAAGATCATGTCCTGGAGCATCGCCGTGCCGTCCTTGTTGAAGTCGATGATGTTGATGTCGGCCGGCGTGTACATCTTGCCGGTCGCCGGGTTCGTCGCCTCGAGGACCTGGGCGTACTCGTTGTAGATCATCGCCTCGGAGGCGTCGGTCTGGCCGGTCAGCATCTGGGACATGTCGAACGGCTGCTTGACGATGGTGACGTCGGCCGGGTTCGCCGGGTCGATGCCCGGCCTTCTTGAGGTCGGCGTAGAGCTCGGGCTCGTTGCCGCCGAGCCAGGTCCCGACCTTCTTGCCCTTGAGGTCGGCGATCGAGTTGATGTTGTTGCTCTTGAACGAGATCTCGAGCGTGCCCGAGCGCTGGTAGATCTGGGCGATGTCCACGAGGTCCGTGCCGCCTTCGCGCGAGGCGAGCATCTTGGGCACCCAGGTGGTGCCGATGTCGGCGCCGCCGGATGCGACGACCTGCATCGGGTTCACGTCGGGACCACCCGGCATGGATGGTGACGTCAAGGCCCGCGGCCTTGAAGTAGCCCTGGTCGACCGCCGCGTAGTAGCCGGCGAACTGGGCCTGCGGAACCCACTGGAGCACGAACTTGACCGGGGTCAGCGGCCCGGCGGCCGCGCCGCTGCTCGCCGCCGGCGCGGTGGTGGCGCTGCCCGAGCAGGCCGCGACCACGATCGCGACCAGGGCCACCATCCCGGACCATCTGCGCATCTTCATCGACATCCTCTCCTCTGCTCGGCTGGACAACCGTCCTCAGGACCTCTCATCTCCTCCGTCAGTCACCTCCCGATTCGCCTCCTCCTCTCGGAATCCGTGCGCCCGCATCCGCCCCACTCCCCGCCGATCAGCCCGCGGGCTGCCGACGCGAGGAGTGCCACGGGAGCAGCAGTCGCTCCAGGCCGGACACGGCAAGGTAGAAGATGATTCCCATGGCGCTGGCGATCAGGATCGCCGCCCACGCGTTCATGTAGCGGAACACGTAGGCCTCCGACGTGATGTAGACGCCGAGGGCGTACTGCGGGCCGCCGAAGTACTCGCCCACGACCGCGCCGATGACGCTGATCGTCGTCGCGACCTTGAACGCGGTGAACACGAAGGGCAGCGCGTTGGGGACCCGGACCTTGCGGATCACCTGCCAGGTGGACGCGGCGTTCGCGTCCATCAGCTCCAGGGCGGCCGGATCCACCTCGACCAGGCCGCGCGTCGTGTTGATCATGAGCGGGAAGAAGACCATCACGGCCACGATCGCCATCCGCGACATCGGGTTGTCCGACCCGAACCAGATGTTCGTGATCGGCGCCAGGGCGATGATCGGGATCGAGTTCGCCACGATCGCCACGGGCAGCAGGGCCTCCCGGGCGCTCACCCATCGCGCCGTCGCGAACGCCGCGCCGATCCCCAGGACGCTGCCGATCACGAGGCCGCCCAGGGCCTCCGTCGCCGTGTAGACCGCGCCGCGTGACAGGTCGGCCTGCTGATCCACCATCGCCGCGAGGATGACCGAGGGGCGAGGCAGGAGGAATTGCTGGACACCCAGGATGCGGAGCGAGAACTCCCACGCCAGGAGGACGCCCACGAAGACGGCCACGGACGGCAGGGCGCCCCGAAGGCGCCTCGCCCAGGGCCCGACCAGGGCCGGGCCGGCGGGAACGGCTGGCTGGGCCGTGGTCACGCGTACCCCTCGGCCCGGATCCGCGTCGGCGTCGCCGTTCGAGTCGCGGGCCCCGGGCGCGTCAAGGTCGCGCTGGTGGAGCGCCTCGCGGACGGCGGTGACGAGCTCGAAGTAGCGCTCGCTCTCGCGCGTCTCGAACGTCCGGGGCTGCGGCAGGTCGACGTCGATCACGCTGGTGACCCGGCCCGGCCGGGCCGACATGACCACCACCCGGGTCGACAGGAAGACCGCCTCGGGGATCGAGTGGGTGACGAACACGACGGTGGTATGCGTCCGCCGCCAGATGCTCATCAGCTCGCTGTTCATCCGCTCGCGGGTCATCTCGTCCAGCGCGCCGAACGGCTCGTCCATCAGCAGGAGCTTGGGGTCGATGACGAGGGCCCGGGCGATGGCGACCCGCTGCTGCATGCCGCCCGACAGCTGCCACGGGTACTGTCCCGGCGAACTCGTCGAGCTCGACCAGGCGGAGCATCTCGTGGCGCGCCGCTCCCGGCGTTCGGCGGCGGGGCGCCCCGAGATCTCGAGCGGCAGCTCCACGTTTCGGTCGATCGTCCGCCACTCGAAGAGGACGGGCGCCTGGAAGACGATGCCGTACTCGCGGCCCCTGCGCGCCTGGCGAGCCGGCTTGCCGTTGACCTTCACCGACCCGATGCTCGCCGGAATGAGGTCGCCGATCAGCCGGAGCAGGGTGGACTTGCCGCAGCCGGAAGGGCCGATCAGCGAGACGAACTCGCGGGCCCGGATGGTCAGGTCGATCCCCTGCAGGGCGTGGACCGCCGTCGGGCCGATCCCGAAGACCTTGCCGGCCCCCGAGATCTCGACGACCGGCTGCGCGTCGGAGCGGGCGGCGGCGGTCTCGGCGAGCTCGGTCGCGCTGGATCGGATCTCGGTCATCGGTGCCTCGCTCAGGTCCTGGCAGTCTGGTGGCGGTTCCGGTTCACGAGCCTGTCGGCCAGGCCGACGAGCCCCACGAAGACCATCCCGAGCACGGCCGCCGCGGCGAGCGTCGCCCACAGCCGCTCGGGACCGGTGATGTAGTACTGGACGTCCTGGAGGATCTGGCCGCCGAGCCCGTCCGGGATGCCGGAGGGCAGCTCGCCGATGATCGCGCCCACGACGCTGGCGCTGGCACTCACCCTGAGCGCCGAGAAGAGGTACGGCGTTGCCGCCGGCAGGCGCAGCTTCCACAGCACCTGGCTTTCGGATGCCGCCGTCGCCCGCATCAGCTCGAAGGCGCGCGGGTCTGCCGCCCGCAGGCCGCGAAGCGCGGCCACGGTGACCGGGAAGAACGTCAGGTAGGCGGCGATCAGCGCGACCGAGGTCCACCTGGCACCCAGGTAGATCACCACGATCGGGGCGATCGTGATCAGGGGGATCGTCTGCGACGCGACCACGTACGGCACGAACGCCCGCTCCAGCACCCGGAACCGGACGAACACGATTCCCAGGAGCAGCCCGAGCGCGGCACCGATGACCAGCCCGACGAACGCCTCGCGCAACGTGAAGAGCGAGGCGCCGATCAGCACCTGCCAGACCGGCGGCCCGAACCGCACGGCCGGCTGGCCGTAGGCGCCGATGATCGACCAGAGGTGCGGCAGCGCCAGGTCCGACGCGATCGCCCACTTCAGCGGCGGGAAGTGCTCGTAGTCGATCGCGAAGCCGAGGATCGAGGCGTGGATCCGCCAGGGGTCGCCGCCCACCCACTTGACGGCCTCCCAGAGAAGCAGGATGCCGACCACGATGAGCGCGATGGCCCCCGCCCGGCCGCGCCGGGAGAGGCCGCTCCGGACATCGCCGCGGAGCACGCTGGCCGAGGCGATGGCTGGAGCAGCGGCCATGGTCAGGACCCAGGGGATCCGGGACGCCCGGCCGTCACGCCGTGACGGCCTCGTCGGCGATGTCGAGCGCCCGGTCGATCACGGCGAAGCCTTCGGCCAGCTGCTCCTCGGTGATGCAGAGGGGCGGGTTCGTGTGGATGGAGTTGTTGGGCGTCATCGTGTAGAGGCCGTTCTCGCGGAGGAACTTCGCCGACCGCCTTCATCTCGTCCGAGGTGCCGTTGAAGGCGGTCATCGGGACGAACGGGTCGCGGCTGCGGACGAGGTCCAGGATCCCGAACAGGCCCAGGTTGCGGTGGGCGCCCACGCTGGGATGCTTCGCGGCGAGCGCCTCGTGATGGCCCCGCATCACCAGGCCCAACCTGGCGGAGCGCTCGATGAGGCCGTCCTCCTCGTAGACGCCGATCGTGGCGAGCGCCGCGGCAAGGCTGACCGGGTGGCTGCTGTAGGTCAGGCCGCCGTAGAACATCTTCGTTTCGAACGCCTCGGCGATGTGGTGGCGCATCGCCACGCCGCCCAGCGGCAGGTAGCTGGAGGTGAGGCCCTTGGCCATCGTCATCAGGTCGGGGACGACGTCCCAGTGGTCCACCGCGAACCAGCGGCCGGTGCGGCCGAAGCCCGCCATCACCTCGTCGGCCACCATCAGGATGCCGTAGCGGTCGCACAGCTCGCGGACACCCTGCAGGTAGCCGTCGGGCGGGATCAGGATCCCGTTCGTGCCCACGATCGTCTCGAGGAAGACCGCCGCGATCGTGTGCGCGCCCTCGTACTGGATGACGTCCTCCAGGCCCTGGAGGCTCTCGGCGACCGGCCGGGGCTCCTTCTCGCCCCAGCGGTGCGTGTCCGGGTAGCGCACGACGCCCACGATCCCGGGCTCGTTCGCCCAGCGACGCGGATCGCCCGTCAGCGTCATGGCGCCGAGGGTGGCGCCGTGGTAGCTGCGGTAGCGGGCCAGGATCTTGTGGCGGCCCGTGTAGTGGCGGGCGAGCCTGATCGCGTTCTCGATCGCCTCGGCGCCGCCCAGCGTGAAGAAGACCTTGTCCATGTCGCCGGGCAGGATCTCGGCGAGCTTGGCGCCCAGGCGGGCCCGGACCTCCGTCACGAAGGCGGGCTGCACGTACTGGAGCCGGGTCGCCTGGGCCGTGATCGCATCGATGACGCGGCGATCGCCGTGGCCGATGTTCACGGACATCAGCTGGCTGTTGAAGTCGAGGATCCGCTGGCCCTCGGGCGTGTAGAGGTAGACGCCCTCGGCCCGGTCGATCGCGATGGGATCCAGGGCCCCCTGGACCGACCACGAGAAGAACGTGTGGGCGCGCGAGAGCCGCACGATCTCCTGGCTGGACATGGGATCGGCGGCGGTTCGAACGGTCATCGGTCACCTCGAGGCGGGGCGTGCCTGGCACGCGATCCGCGAACCTGCTGGAGCGAAGTCGACCGGCCACGGCGACGGGCCGCGAGCGGTGGGGACGGCGCGGACCTCCTGCTCCCCGGCGCAACCCGGGAGCGATGCGCGCCATTACACCACACCCGCCCGCCGACGTATGCGCATGTGCGAACACCGCAACCCGGGCGCCCCTGTCCCTCGCGAGCGGTGTAGCATTCCGCCTCATTCTGGGCGAGCGGCCGGAAGGCGCCGGGGGCGCGTCGACCGCATCGTCAAAGTCCGCTGCGATCCCGACCGGAGGTACCCGATGCCGCGAATCGTGCGAGGCGCACTCGTCCAGGCGACCTGGACCGGCGACAAGGAATCGATGATCCAGAAGCACGAGGCGCGCGCCCACGAGGCGAAGGCGCAGGGCGCCCAGTTCGTCATGTTCCAGGAGCTCTTCTACGGGCCGTACTTCTGCCAGGTCCAGGACCCGCAGTACTACTCGTACACGGAGCTGATCCCCGACGGCCCCACCACGAAGCGGATGCAGGACCTCGCGAAGCAGACAGGCATGATCCTCGTCGTGCCGATGTACGAGGAGGACTCGCAGGCGTCGGGCGTCTACTACAACACCGCCGCGGTGATCGACGCCGACGGGCGCTACCTGGGCAAGTACCGCAAGACCCACATTCCCCACGTCAAGGGCTTCTGGGAGAAGTTCTACTTCCGCCCCGGCAACCTGGGCTACCCGGTCTTCGAGACCGCCGTCGGCAAGATCGGCGTCTACATCTGCTACGACCGCCACTTCCCGGAGGGTGCCCGCGCGCTGGGCCTCAACGGCGCGGAGATCGTGCTGATCCCGAGCGCCACCAGCCGCGGCCTCTCCGAGTACCTCTGGCGGATCGAGCAGCCCAGCCACGCCGTCGCGAACGGCTACTACGTCGGGACGATCAACCGCGTCGGCATCGAGGCGGCGATCGGCGACGACGACTTCTACGGGCAGAGCTACTTCTGCGATCCGCGCGGCCAGATCGTGGGCGGCGTGGCCAGCCCGTACGAGGAGGAGCTGGTGGTCCGCGACCTGGACCTGGACGTCATCACGGAAGTCCGCCAGACGTGGCAGTTCTACCGCGACCGCCGCCCGGAAGCCTACGCCGACCTGGTTCGCCCCTAGCCGCCACCAGCACCCGAGGAGACGCCGCATGGAGTTCGGGTTCACGATCAAGCCCGAGCACTCGATCGAGCGGACGCTGGCGCTCACCCGCCAGGGCGAGGCGGCGGGTTTCGCCTACGGCTGGCTCTTCGACTCGCACGTGCTGTGGCGTGAGCCGTACATCCTCCTCACGCTCATGGCGCAGGCCACGACGACGCTCCGCCTCGGCACCTGCGTCACGAACCCGGCGACGCGCGAGCCGTCGGTCACCGCCTCCGCGCTGGCCGTGCTCCAGGAGCTCTCCGGGCGGTCGCTTCGACCTCGGGATCGGGCGAGGCGATTCCGCGCGCCGGGTCCTGGGCAAGACGCCCACGAGCATGGCCGACGCTCGAGAAGGCCGTCCACGTGATCCGGGCGCTCGCCGAGGGCCGCCAGATCGAGTACGAGGGCGCCATGCTGGAGCTGCCATGGGCGGCCTCCCACCGCCTGCCGGTCTGGATCGCCGGCTACGGGCCGGTGGCCCTCAAGCTGACCGGCCGGGTCGCCGACGGCGTCGATGCTCCAGATCGGCGACCCCGACCTGATCCGCTGGTTCGTGGCCCAGGTGCACGCCTCCGCCGTGGAGGCCGGGCGGGATCCCGCCTCGGTCCGGATCATGGCCGCCGCGCCGGCCCACGTCGGCGACCCGGCCGACGGCCGCGACCGAATCCGCTGGTTCCCGGCGCTGGTCGGCAACCACGTCGTGGACCTCGTCAACAAGTACCAGGGCGACCTGCCCGAGGGCCTGACCCGCTACGTCCGGGGACGCCAGGGCTACGACTACCTCCACCACGCGGAGGTCGGCTCGTCGAATGCCGACTTCGTGACGGACGACATCGTCGATCGCTTCGGGATCGTGGGCGACGTGGACGCCCACGTCGCGAAGCTTCGCGTCCTGGCTGAGGCCGGCGTCGACCAGTTCAACCTCTACCTGATGAACGGCAACGAAGAGGAGCAGCTGGAGATCTACGGTCGCGAGATCATCCCGGCACTCCGGGACGTCCGGGCCGCAAGGGCCTGAGGAGGCTTCCAATGCGCACGCTGATCACGAACGGCCTCGTCGTCACGGCCGACGGCTCGTACCCGGCCGACGTGCTCGTCGACGGCGAGACGATCGCCCTGGTGGGCGCCGACCTCGCCGCCGCCGGCGTGACCGCCGACGTCACGCTCGACGCGACCGGGAAGTACGTCGTCCCGGGCGGCATCGACGTCCACACCCACATGGAGCTGCCCTTCGGCGGCACGTTCGCCAAGGACACCTTCGAGACCGGCTCGAAGGCGGCCGCGTTCGGCGGGACCACCACGATCGTCGACTTCGCCGTCGCAGACGAAGGGCCGGTCGCTCCGCGAGGGGCTCGACGCCTGGATGGCCAAGGCCGAGGGGCACACGGCGATCGACTACGGCTTCCACATGATGATGTCGGACGTGAACGACGCGACGCTGGCCGAGATGGACCAGCTCGTGGCCGAGGGCGTCCCCGACTTCAAGCTCTTCACGGCCTACCCGGGCGTCCTCTACAGCCCCGACGACCACATCTTCCGGGCGATGCAGCGGACCCGGAAGAACGGCGGCCTGATCATGATGCACGCCGAGAACGGGCCGGTCATCGACGTCATCGCCGCGGATCTCGTGGCCGCCGGGACCACCGACCCGATCGGCCACGGCCTGGCCCGCTACCCGATCCTCGAGGGCGAGGCGACGAACCGGGTGATCCGCCTCGCCGAGGCGGCGGGCGTCCCCGTCTACTTCGTCCACCTCTCGTCGCGCGACGCGCTGGAGGCGGTCACGGCCGCCCGCGACCGCGGCGCGATGACCTTCGCCGAGACCTGCCCGCAGTACCTCTTCCTCTCGCTCGACGACCTGGGCAACGGGTTCGAGGGCGCCAAGTTCGTCTGCAGCCCGCCGCTCCGACCGAAGGACCACCAGGAGGACCTCTGGGCCGGCCTCCGCACGGACGCCCTGCAGCTCGTCGCCACGGACCACTGCCCGTTCGACTTCCACGGCCAGAAGGAGCTGGGGCGGGGCGACTTCCGCAAGATCCCGAACGGCCTGCCGGCCGTGGAGGACCGGGTCGACCTCCTCCACGACGGCGGGGTCGTCGGCGGGCGGATCTCGCGCGAGCGCTGGGTGGAGATCATGTCCACCGCGCCGGCGCGGATGTTCGGGATGTACCCGAAGAAGGGCGCGATCGCGCCCGGCTCCGACGCCGACATCCTGGTCTACGACCCGAACCGGCGCCGGACGATCAGCGCGGCGACCCACCACATGGACGTCGACTACTCGATCTTCGAGGGACGCGAGGTCCAGGGGGCGTCGGACGTCGTGATGAGCCGCGGGACGGTCCTCGTGCGCGACGGGAAGTGGGTCGGGCCGGCCGGCCACGGGCGGTTCCTGCGCCGCGACGCCACGGACCACACCCGGATCAGCTGAGGTCGCGGGTCAGCCCGGGGCTGCCTCCGCGCCGCGGCGGCGCCGGATCACGAGCGTGGCCACGATGGCCGCGCCGCCGGTGAGCGTCGCCACGACCAGGCAGATCAGCTGCTCGGCGTTGAGCGGCCCCAGCACCGCCGCGTCGCGCCACGTTGCCGCGACCGCGGCCCGGCCCAGCGCCCAGGCCGCCAGACCCGATGGCGAACAGGCGCCCGTCGGCGCGGCGGAGGCTCGACCCCCAGCCGAGCACGGTGACGAGCAGGAGCACGACGGTCGCCATCCCGGCCTCCAGCAGCTGGGCGGGGATGGCCGGGAGCTCGGCGCCGGGGCTCCCCCACGGGCCGGGCCCGGCGAACGCCGTGGCGATCCCGCTGCCGTCGGGCACCAGCGCGCCCTGGCCGGCGCCGCCCAGGACCTCCGCGGCCTTGCCCACGGCGAGGACCAGCAGCAGCGGCCGGATCGCGACGTGGAGCCACCGCCCGACCGGGGCATCCAGCAGGGCGGCGACGTAGATCCCGGTGAGGGTTCCGCCGACCACCGCCCCGGTCAGCTCCAGGCTGCCCCCGGCCGGATCCAGCAGCTGGCGCCAGTCGCGCGAGTACCAGTCGGCGTGGAGGAGGCCGTAGCCCAGCCGGCCGAAGATCACGGCGCCGGGGAGCACCCCGAGGACGATGAACAGGAGGTCGTCGCGGCGCAGGTGCCAGACGCCGCCGGAGCCGTCTCCGTCGTCCGGGTGCTCGCGCATCCAGGGCCCGAAGGCCGGCGTCCGCCCGGCGATCAGCGCGCACCAGGCGAGGCCGGCGAGCACGGCGAGCGCGATCCCCAGCGTCTGCCAGCGAACCACCAGGTCGCCAGGATCTGGACCGTGGGGTCGAAGCCGAAGGTGAGGACCGCCAGCGTCACGCCAGCCCCTCCAGCCGACCGGCCACCAGGCGACCGCGGGCGATGGTCGCCACCACCGTGATGCCGTCGTCGCGCCGTGCCCAGGCGGCCCTGGGAACCACCGTCGGATCGCGCGACAGGATCACGAGGTCGCTTCGACGCCCCACCTCCAGGCGTCCGGCGTCGTCGTCGCCGAGGACCGCGGCGCCCGCGGCCGTCCAGGCGTGGAACGCCTCCGCGATCGAGAGGGCGGGGTCGTGCCGCAGCGCGGCGCGGACGCCGTCGAGCGGCGCCCCGCGCACGACGGGCCGATCGCTGGAGAAGGGCATCGGGATCCCGGCCCGGAGGAATGCCGCGAACGGCAGGAGGCGCGCGGCGCGCTCCTCCCCGAGGCGGGCCCGGTAGGTGGCGCCGGCCCAGGCCAGGAACTCGGGCTGGACGACCGCGGCCATTCCGGAGGCGGCCAGCCGGGCGAGGAGATCCTCGTCGAGGAGCATCGCGTGCTCCAGCCGGTGCGGGCGTGGGGGCGCCGGCGCGGCCGCACAGGCATCCAGCACGGCGGCGATGGCGGCGTCGCCGATGGCGTGGGTGGCCACGGCCCACCCGGCGGCAACGGCGCCGCGGACGCGTTCGGCGAGCGCGGCAGGATCGTGGACGGGCCCGCCGGCGTGTGGCGCGTCGTCGTACGGCGCGCGCAGCCAGGCCGTGTGCGTGGTGAGCGCGCCGTCGGCCTTCAGCTTGACGTGGGACAGGCGGACCCGGTCCCGGGCGGCCTCGGGGAGCATCGCAGCGATGTCGGCCGGGGACGGGACGGTGTCGCCGACGCCCGGGGCGATCCGCGCCAGCCCCGGCAGGAGCGCAACGGCCAGCGGCATCGCGCCGGAGGCGATCGCCTCGCCCCAGGCCGCGAGCTCCACGTCGACGCCGTGCGTCGAGCCCAGGTCGGCGTCGGCCACGCTCGTGACGCCGTCCGCGGCCAGGCGGCCGGCGGCCCGGGCCAGCGCGGCGTGGCCATCCGCGGCCGTCGGCGGGGGCAGCGCGGCGGCGATGCGGTCCCATGCCTCCGGCCCGCGGAGGATCCCGGTCGGCTCGCCGGCCTCGTCCCGCTCGATCGCCATCCGCCCGGGCGCGTCGTCTGACGCGCGGTCGAGCCCGGCGAGCGCGAGGGCCAGGCTGTTCGCCGTGACGGCATGCCCCGAGACGTGGGCCAGGAGGACCGGTCGGTCGGGCACGGCCCGGTCCAGGTCGTCGCGGGTCGGGTCGTCGGGGCGGTCCCAGCCGGTCGGGTCGTAGCGGGCGACCAGCCAGGTGTCGGGCTCCAGGTGCTCCGCGGCCCCCGGCACGGCGCGGATGGCGGCGCGCCGCTCGCGCCCGGCGATCAGCGCCATCCCCGCGACGACGCCCTCCCAGTACGGGTGCGCGTGCGGCTCCACGAACCCCGGCAGGACGGCCTTTCCGCGGAGATCCACGACGTGGGAGTCGGGCCCGGCCAGCGCGAGGATCTCCTCGTCGGTGCCCACCGCCAGGATCCGGTCGTGCGCGAAGCAGATCGCCGTGGCCCGGCGGCCCGCGGCATCCGGCACGCCCGGGTCGACCCGCCGCCGCGCGAGGCCGCGTCCGACGGCAGCGCGCCCGTCGAACGTCAGGACCGTGCCGCCGTGGAGGACCGTGTAGTGGTGGGTCATCGCGCCTCGAGTCTAGCCGGGCGGTGGACCTGCCGACATGTCGGCCGGAGCCGAGGTGACGGACGCGTCGAGGCCCCGGGGATGAACCCGGGGCCTCGGGCTGAACGGGGGAAGCCGACACCCTCGGGCCGGCGCGTCGGATCAGGGGCTGACGCGACTGATGAAGGTGCCCCAGTTCGCGAGGGTGGTCCTCGTGCCGCCGGGGATGTACTCGCTGGCAAGCCAGAGGTTGCCGTTCTCGTCGGCCACGCCGGCCGAGTAGTCGCCCCAGCGGGCAGCCCCATCGCCGCCGTAGGCGGCGTAGCCGGTGAAGCCGTCCTCGGGCCCGGCGCCCGCGCCCGCGATATGTACGGGCCCGGCCCGGCCGAGGCTGACCATCGCGTAGCCGGCGCTCGGGTAGTAGTCCGGACCACTCACGGTGAACAACATCGCGGCGTCGCCCCTGGGGTTCACCGCGATGGACGGGTACACGACGTTGTTCTTCGCCAGCGAGACATAGCCCTGGCCGGCGATGCTGGCCCCGAAGGAGCCGTGACTCCAGGAGGGATCGACGGCGAAGTAGGCCACGCCCGTCCGGCTGCCGTCGCCGACGAGCGTGTTCACGCCGGACCAGAGCAGGCCGTTCGCGTAGACCACCTGGTTCATCCGGTCGTCGTTCGCGTCGAGCTGCTCCAGTGGTTCGCCGAGGGACGTGCCAAGCGGGGTGGGGCCGGCCTTCTGGGTGACGCCCCACGGGTAGGTCGAGGCGTACGACTCGCTGCCGATGACCACGTTGGTGAGCGTCACGTTCGGCGACCGGCGGCTGAGCGATTGCGTGTTCGTGAGCGCCCAGGCAGCGATCCGGTTGTCGCTGCTGCCGAAGAAGTCGAGGGCGCTCAGGAAGTACTCGGTCCCGTTGGCGCCCTGTCCGTCCTGGTTGCCCGGTCGGTTCAGGTTGCGCTGTCCGTCCTGGCTGTCGCCCGCAGGAGAGGTCGCCGGCTGGATCGAGTACCAGAGTGACCCGTTCTGGTCGGGTGTCGCCAGGGCGCCCGCGTTGATCGTCACGACCGATGGAATGCGTCCGCCGGTCGCGGCCGCGGCAAGGCCCCACTTGGACACGGCGTAGACCTGCGCGCCGTTGAAGCCATTGGCGAAGACCGGGAACTCGTTCGTGCTGACGTAGAAGCCGTTGGAGTCGGCGCCGATGAGCGGCTGGTCACCGAAGCATGGGCAACCGAGGCTGGTGTGGTCGGGCGTCCCGTTGCTGCCGTCATTGGTGGTATAGAGCTTGAACACCGTCCAGCCGCGGGTCGGGTCGCCGCTCTTGCTCACGGCGATGTCGACGTGCGTCGTCCCCACATAGGCGCCAGCCGCCGTCATATCGAAGGTGAGCACGGTCAGGAACCACCGGTTGGTCTGCGCGTCGTACAGGCAACGCGGGTCGGTCAGGAACGGACCGTACGCTCCCGCGGTCCGATTGATCGCCGGCGCATAGCCGAGGAACGCATTCAGCGCCTCGGGGCCGGCCAGCATGTGACCGCGGGTGTCGTACGCGGCGAGGGTGTCGTTGACGGGCTCCACGACGTAGCCGTTGCCCACGCAGAGCCCCTGGTCCGGCGGCTCGAGGCTGAACTGGTTCCCGCCGCTCGCCGTGCGCGAATCGTAGTGGCTGACGCCGTTGAAGCCGAAGACGCCGTGGTTGGACCCCGTGACCGATTGCGGCGCCGGGTTCGGGATCCCGGACGGCCCGAGGGTCAACGCAGCGTGGACCTGCGCCTTCACGGAGCGCTCCAGCGCATCGGTTTTCGGAATCTCGGTCCCAGGATTGCCCACCGCGCCGGAACCGGTCGGCTGGGCAACGATCGAGGTGGTCGTGCCCGCCTGGAGCGGCACGAGGGTGTTCGCGGCGACGGCCGCTGTCCCTCCCGCTGCTGCCGCCGCCGGCGCGAGGGTCGCGATGAACAGGGCCGACGCGACGACGGCGCCGAGTGCCCGGGCGCGGCGGTCTCGATGCCGCGGCTGGGGGAACGCGATCATGTCTCTCCTCCGATGAAGCCAGGCGTGTGCGCGTCGGAAGTTGGGGCTCTCGACGCGCTGGCTCGACGACGGCACGTGCGATCGTGCCGGCCCGAACGCGTCAGCCCCTGTATATCAGATCGCGCCCGCCCTCCGCTGCCGCCCCCGTCAAGCCGGCAGCTTCTCGAGCAGGCCCCGGACCGAGTCGGCCGAACGGTTGAAGGCGGCCCGCTCGTCGTCGGTCAGCGCGATCTCGATGACCTTCTCCACACCGCCGTTGCCGAGGACGATCGGCACGCCCACGAAGAGACCGTCGATCCCGTACTCGCCGCGGAGGTACGCGGCGCAGGGGAGGACGCGGCGGCGGTCCCGCAGGATCGCCTCGATCATCTCGACAACCGACGCCGCGGGTGCGTAGTAGGCGCTCCCGGTCTTGAGGAGCGCCACGACCTCGGCGCCGCCGTTGCGAGTCCGCTCGACGAGCTGCTCGATCCGCTCGGCGCTCATCAGCTCCGTGATCGGAACGCCGCCGACGGTCGAATACCGCGGCAGCGGCACCATGGTGTCGCCGTGACCGCCCAGCACGAAGCCGCGGATGTCGCGGACGCTCACTTCCAGCTCGTCGGAGATGAAGGAGCGGAATCGGGCCGAGTCCAGGACGCCGGCCATGCCGATGACGCGCTCCGGCGGGAAGCCCGAGGCCGTCAAGGCCACGTGGCACATCGCGTCGAGCGGGTTCGTGACGACGATGATGATCGCGTCCGGGCTGTAGGCGGCGGCCTGCTTCACGACGGACCCGACGATGCCCGCGTTCTTCGCCATCAGGTCGTCGCGGCTCATGCCCGGCTGGCGCGCCAGGCCCGACGTGACCACGATGATCTTGGAGTCGGCGGTGTCCGCGTAGTCGTTCGTGCCCATGATCCGGACGTCATAGCCGACGACCGGGGCGGCCTCGTTCAGGTCGAGCGCCTTGCCCTGCGGGAGCCCCTCGACGATGTCGACCAGCACGACGTCGGCGAGGCCCATCGCGATGATCTGCTCTGCGGTGGTCGCACCGACGTTGCCGGCGCCGATGATGGTGACCTTGCGGCGGGGAAGGCGGGCCATGACGTGTCCTCCGGGTGCGGCTTCGGCTGCGGGACGGATGTTGGTCGGAATTGTAGCGGGATGAAACTGGCCTCCTGGAACCCAGGCCCGGCCGAGGGGTAGGCTCTCGATCAGTCCCGGGACAGGGGCTCAGGGAGAACGCAGGCTGGGCAGGCCGTCGCGCCTATGGGCTGAGAGCCCGCAATTTGTAGTTGGCCGCCCCTGCGACTGCCCGGGTGTGCCGTGAGCACGCATCCGTAGGTGTCGTTCGCCCGCCTCTTCTCCAACCGTAGCGGGAGGAGGCCGCCATGCGCTCGATCGGGCTCGACATCCATCGCGACTTCTGCGAGGTCGCGATCGCCGAGGGGGGACGGGTCCGGGCTGCCGGCCGGATCGGCACCGCACCGGCCGAGATCGAGGCGTTCGCCGGCGGGCTTCGGCCCGACGACAGCGTCACCCTCGAGGCAACCGGCAACGCGCTCGCGATCGTGCGGATCCTGGAGCCGCACGTCCGGGTCGTGCTCGCCAACCCCAAGGCGACCAAGGCGACGACGAGGCTGCGGGCGAAGACCGACCGGATCGACGCGCGGACGCTCGCCCAGCTGCTCGCCTCGGGCTTCCTGCCCGAGGTTTGGGTCGGCGACGAGGCGACCCACGCCCTTCGCCGGCGGGTCGGCCGGCGAGTCCACCTCGTCCGGCAGCGGACGAAGGCCAAGAACCAGGTCCACGCGGTCCTGCTGCGCAACCTCGCCGGGCGACCGCCGGTGAGCGACGTGTTCGGGACGCGCGGCCGGACCTGGCTCGAGCGGCTCGTCCTGCCGGCCGACGAACGCGAGACGCTCGAGGCCTGCCTGCGCACGGTCGACTTCCTCGACGCCGAGGTCGCCCAGCTCGACCGGGCCCTCGCGCCCCTCGTCCTGGGCTCGCCCGACATGCGCCGCCTGCTCACCCTGCCCGGGCGTCAGCGCGACGACGGCGGCGACGCTCGCCGGGGTGATCGGCGACATCGCCCGCTTCCCGACGCCGGCCCGGCTCGTGGCGTACCTCGGGCTCGACCCGCGGGTCAGCCAGTCGGGCAATGACGCGGCCCATCACGGGCGGATCAGCAAGCAGGGGGCATCCGAGGCTCGCCACGTGCTCGTCGAGGCCGCCTGGGTCGCGACCCGGACGGCGGGGCCGCTGCGCGTGTTCGCCCAACGACTGGCCGCCCGGCGCGGCTGGAACATCGCGATCGTCGCCGTCGCCCGCAAGCTCACGGTGATCGCCTGGCACATGCTCACCCGCGGCGAGGACTATGCGTTTGCGCGGCCGATCCTGGTCCGGGCCAAGCTCCGCGAGATCGAGCTCCGCTCCGGCGCTCCCCGCGCCAAGGGCCGCTCGCTCGGCGTGGCCCCGACCGCGGCCGAGCGACAGCTCGAGCGGGAGCTTGCCGCCGCGGCCGAGGTGGCCTACGAGCGCCTCGTCAAGGACTGGGTGCCGAGCAGGAAGCAGGTGCGGGAGCCGCAAGCGGGGCGCGCATCTCACGACGCAGAGCGTCAACCAGCGCGGCAGGGGTCAGCCCCGACCCTGCGCTTCGGTTCGGCGAGTCTCCCGCACCAGCGCGACTATGCGCCTGACCCCGGGTCCCGGCAAGACGGGACTTGACTTTCATCCGTAGAAGCGCCCGGGGCGGCGGACGACGCCGGATGGATCAGACGCGGCCCTTCGGGACCGTGTGCCAGTACGTCTTGTTGAAGATGATCTTGCCCAGGTGCCAGAACTGGTTCGGCGTGGGCGGCTTCGGCGGGTGCTCGTAGTCGAACTGGAGGAGCGTGCCCTTCCCGTCGCCGACCTCGAAGAAGCACATCACCTTGCCGGTGTAGCTCGCGTCCTTCCCTTCGGGCTCGCGGCCCATGACGCGCGCGCTCACGCGCTCCGCGACGATGGGAGCCTCGAAGTGGGCCGTGGACCCGGCCTTCGAGAGGGGCAGGTCGGTCGCGTCGCCCAGCGCATAGATGTTCGGGTACCGCGGGATCTCGGCGTCGGGCGTGTTCGACGGCGCCACGTGCTTGACCTGGAGCGTGTTGCGGTCCGTCGGGAGCCAGCCCGACCTCGGCGCGAGACCGGAGTCGATGACGACCTGGGCGCCCTTGTGCGGCGGCACGCAGATCAGGAGGTCGTACGGGTACTCCTCCATGGCGTCCGTGATCACGACCTTGCGCGCGGCATCGATGGAGTCCACGCCGGCAAGGAGCTGGAGGTCGATCCCCTTCTCCTTGAAGATCGGGGTGGCCATCTCGCTGACGCTCTCGATCGTGAACGCCCGGTTGATCGGGGAAAGGAACGTGAGCTGCGTCTTCTCGCGCAGGCCGCGCTCACGGAGCTCCGCCTCGACGAGGAAGGCGACCTCGAGCGGCGCCGGCGGGCACTTGTACGGGATGCCGGCAATGCCGATCACGATCTTCCCGCCGCTGAAGGCATCGAGCGCCGCCCGCAGGCGGGCCGACGCCTCGGCCGAATAGAAGTGGTACGCCTCGGTCTCGAAGTCCGCGATCGCCTCCGGAAGGATTCGCGAGCCCGTGGCGATGACCAGGTGGTCGTAGTGGAGCCGCTCGCCGGACGCAAGGTCAACGAACGCGGTGGCGGGATCGATCCGCACGACCGTGTCCACGACCAGCTCGACGTTCGCGTCGAGGAGCGATCGCTCGGGCCGATGGAGCTTCTCGGCCCGCTCGCTGCCCATCGCGATGTACATGTAGCCGGGCTGGTAGGCGTGCTCTCCGGTGGCGTCGACGACCGTGACCTTCGCCTCGCCGCGGGCGATGAGGCGCTTGAGCTTGCGGGCGAGCAGGTTCGCGGTGAGGGTCCCCCCGACCCCGCCGCCCAGGATGACGACGCGCTGCACGGGCCTACCGGGCCTTCGTGACGACGATCTCGTCGTAGCCGTCCTTCGACTCGAGGCTCACGAGCGTGTGGCCCGCCTTCTCGATCCACTTGGGGATGTCGATCTTGCTGCCCTTGTCGGCAGACCAGACGGCAATCGTGTCGCCGACCTCGGACTCCTTGATCGCGCGGATGAGCTCCATCAGCGGGCCGGGGCAGAAGCTGCCGCGGGCGTCGACGGTTCTGGTGATGGTCGCAGTCATGCCGAAGTCCGTTCCTTCCATGTGAGCGATGCGGGCGCGCCTGAGCGGATCAGGGCGGAGCCGATGCCCCCTGCTCCGCGCGCCGGGTGGGTCAGATGAACAGCGGGGAGCTGCCCTCGGTCATGAGGCCGATCACGGTTGCGGCGCCGACCGGCTCGGCCATGCCCTCGATCAGGTCCTCGCGCTTCAGGCCGAACATGTCCATGGTCATCTGGCAGGGGATGAACTCGACCCCCATCGCCAGGGCAACCTCCAGGAGCTCCTTCGGGCTGGCGACCCGGTACTGCTTCGCGAGCGTGCCCATCATCCAGGGGCCCATGCCCATGAAGTTCATCTTCGAGAGCTTCCGGTGGCTGACGCCCGGCCGCTGCATGAAGGACATCATCTTCTGCATCCAGTTCTGGCCGGTGATGCGCTTCGAGTCCTTGACGAAGGTCTGGAGGCCCCAGAACGTGACGAAGACGCGCGTCTTCACGCCCATCGCGGCGCTCGTCGAGGCGAGGATCATGGTCGCCCACGTCTTCTCGAGCTCGCCGCTGTAGCAGATGATCAGGACGTCCTTCGCCTTCGTGGCGCCATCGTCCTCGATGGCTGGCTCGGGCGCGGTGGTCGGCTCGTCGAAGGCGAGCATTGGCGGCTCGGCAACTGCGGTCATCGGATCTTCCTCACTTCCGGCGGAGGACGAAGCGATAGACGCCGCCCTCGACGCTGCTCTCGACGAGCTCGTTGCCGGTGGTCTTGCACCAGGCGGCGAAGTCCTTGGTGGAGCCCGCGTCCGTGGCGAGCACCTCCAGGAGCTGGCCGCTGACCATCGACTTGACGGCCTGGGCCGTCTTGACGATCGGCATCGGGCACGCGAGGCCCTTTGCGTCGACCCGCTGTGCGATCTCGAGAGGCATGCCTGACCCTTCCTGTTCGTCGGCGGCCGGGCTCGTGCCCGGCTGCGTCGGTGAATCGACTAGATGAAGACGATGTGACCGTCGCCCGCGTTGATGTAGAAGGCAGTCACGCCCTCCACCCCATCGACGAGCGGGTCGAGGTCGTCCTCCTCGATCTTGAGGACGTCCATCGAGAGCGAGCAGGCCTGGATGTCCACGTCGCCGAGCTCCTTGGCCTGGCGCAGGGTCTCGTGCCAGGGCGCCTGGCCCGCGTTCGCCGCAGCGGCGACCAGGGCCGCGCCGGCCTCGCCGGCCTCGGCGCTCAGGCCGCGGCCGAGCGCGATCCGATCCTTGCGGAACGCGTCGAGCGCCCAGTACTGCAGGAAGATGTTGACCCGGCGGCCGAGGGCGGCGGCGCCGGCGGTCATCACCGCGGCCGCCTGGAGCCTGTCGTCGGTGCCCGAGAAGAGCACCAGGTTGATTGGTTCGTCCACGAACGTCACCTCAGCCGACCCCCGACGGGCGAGGTGGCGGCAAGCGCTCGGTCGTCCGTCGGCTGGGGCCGTCCGGAAAGGTCGCCAAGGCGGGCGAGACGGCGCATCAGGACCCCGCGCATGAGGCCGCAGGCGGCGATGACGTCCGGATCGGTCAGCCGATACCGGACCTCCCGACCGTCGCGCTCCGCCTCCACGATCCCGGCCGCCCGCATGACCGCGAGGTGCTGGGATACGTTCGGCTGGCTGATCCCCATCTCCTCTGCCAGGCGGCCGACTTCCTTCGGCTCGCCCGCGAGGAGGTGCAGGATCTCGAGCCGGCGGGGGCTCGCGAGGATCTTCATGACCTCCGATTGGAGGCTCCAGATGGGGTCCATGCCAGGATGATCCACCCATGCGCATCTGCGCATAAGGTGCCGATGGCCCGTTCCCGGGACTGATCGGCAGGGGGTCGAGAGCCGTTCGGCAGGGGGCGTTTCCGGGTCGGCGGCGCAGGAGCGCCGGTCGCTCGCGTACGCTGGCGAACGGCGCGACGAAGCCGGCCGGAACCAGCTGGACCAGGACGACCAGGTTCGTCGCACCGGCGCCCCGAGCGCGTAGGGGCATACACGAGGATCGCGACCCATGTCGCGCACTCGGTCATGTTGAACCCCGGGCACGCGCGCTCGATTTCGGGCGAGCCAAGGATCCCGCGCCACGGCGGCGACGATGCGGAGCCGCTCTTTCATGGCGGGCGAGGATGCCGTCCGGCCGAGCGCCGCGCCTCAGCAGATCCGGGGCAGCTGCTCCCCCACCAGCATGTCGACGATCCGCTCGCTGCCGACGATCGTCCGGATCGTGACCATCGCCGGGTGATCCGCGACGACGCGGCCGATGACGGCCGCCTCCGCGCCCTCCGGGAGGGCCCGCATCGCCGCCAGGACGGCCTCGGCGGATGCCGCCGGCACGATGGCGACGAGCTTGCCTTCGTTCGCGACGTGGAACGGGTCGAGGCCAAGCATCTCGCAGGCGGCTCGCACGGGGCCCGGGATCGGGATCGCCGGCTCGTCGAGCACCATGCCAACGCCGGAGGTCGCGGCGATCTCGTTGAGCGCCGATGCCAGGCCGCCGCGCGTCGGGTCGCGCAGGACGTGGACATCCGGGCAGGCGCCCAGGATCGCGGCCACCAGGCCGTTGAGCGCCTGCGTGTCCGACGCGATCTCGACCTCGAACTCCAGGCCCTCGCGGACGCTCATGATCGCCACGCCGTGGAGGCCGATCGGCCCGGACAGGATGATCGCGTCGCCGACGCCGGCGCGGTCCGCCGCGGGCGCCACGCCGTCCGGGACCAGCCCGATCCCGGCCGTGTTCACGAACAGCCGGTCCGCGGCGCCCCGTCCCACGACCTTCGTGTCGCCGGTCACGATCCGGGCCCCGGCCGGTCGCCGCGGCGCGGGCGGCGGACTCGGTGATCGCCCGCAGCTCCTCGAACGGGAGCCCCTCCTCGATGACGTAGGCGAGCGAGATCGCGATCGGCTGGGCGCCCATCATCGCGAGGTCGTTGACCGTCCCGTTGACGGCCAGCTCGCCGATGTCGCCGCCGGGGAAGCGGATCGGGCTCACGACGAAGGAATCGGTGGTGAACGCCAGGCGCACTGCCGGCGACGTCGACGATGGCGGCGTCGTTGAGCGGTCCGCCCGGCGCGGCCGCGGCCAGGGCGGGGCCGATGACGTCCCGCATGAGCGACGCCGAGAGCTGGCCCCCGGATCCGTGGCCCAGGATGACGCGCTCGCCCTCGGGAATCGGCGCCGGGCAGGCGATCCCATCAGCGTCGATCGTCGGGACGGACGAACCGTCGGCTCCGACGAACGGACCCGCGGTTCTCGATCATCGGCCCGCCGCCTGGCCGCCCGGGATCGGCGCGACCTGGACGAGCGGCATCGCCGGCGAGAGCGTCCGCAGGCCGCCCAGCCCGCGCCCGGCGCCGTAGAAGGCCGCGCAGGTCCCCTCGGAGCTGACCATCGGCGCGCCCAGCGGCTTCTGGGGCGTGCAGAGCGTCCCGTAGGCGGTGCAGTCGAGCGGCGTCTTCTCGCCGGTCAGGATGGCGCCGGCGATGCAGGCGGGTGCTCCTGGGTGTGGATGT
This sequence comes from uncultured Chloroflexia bacterium, assembly GCA_963722475.1. GTDB lineage: Bacteria > Chloroflexota > Limnocylindria > Limnocylindrales > CSP1-4 > CTSoil-043. Next base: position 177,312 of record CAVRMJ010000007.1, read on the forward strand.
CGCCAACCGACGAACCGGCGCTCGGCGTCGAACCGCGCGTACCGCTGCGCGCAGCCGGTAGCCCGAGGCCGGGATCTCCCCCACCCCGCGCCACTTCCGCTCGCCGACCTCGAAGACCTCGCGGATCTGCGCCTGGGCCAGGGGCACGCCCTCGCGCTTCACCGCCCGGACGTACTGGTTCTCCACCTCGTGGCGACCCTCTTCCAGCTGCCGGATCGCCATGAGGATGCCCTCGAGGAGGTCGAGCGGCTCGAAGCCGGTGACGACGATCGGCACCTTGTACGTCGCCGCGATCGGCTCGTACTCGGTCCAGCCCATCACCGCGCAGACGTGGCCCGCGGCGAGGAACGCCTGGACCCTGGTTGTTCGGCGACTCGAGGAGCGCGGTCATCGCCGGCGGCACGAGGACGTGCGAGACGAGCACGCTGAAGTTGTCGATCCCGCGACGAGCCGCCTCGGCCACCGCCATCGCGTTCGCCGGCGCCGTCGTCTCGAAGCCGACCGCGAAGAAGACGACCTGGCGGTCGGGGTTGGCGACCGCGATCGTGAGCGCGTCGAGCGGCGAGTAGACGATCCGGACGTCGGCGCCGCGGGCCTTGAGGGCCAGCAGGTCCGTCGTCGAGCCGGGCACCCGCAGCATGTCGCCGTAGCTCGTGAAGATGACGTCCGGGCGGGCGGCGATCGCGAGCGCCTTGTCGACCTGCTCGAGCGGCGTGACGCAGACCGGGCAGCCGGGGCCGTGGATCATCCGGACGCCCTCGGGCAGCGCCTCGTCGATCCCCTGCTTGACGATCGTGTGCGTCTGGCCGCCGCAGACCTCCATCAGGGTCCACGGCCGGGTGGTGATCCGGTGGATCTCCGCGACCAGCTTCCGGGCCAGGACCGGGTCGCGGTACTCGTCGAGGTACTTCACGCGCGGCTCCCGGGCGCCCCCGTCGCCGGGGCGCCGAAGACGCCGCTCACGGGCGTCCCGTCGTCGGAGACCACGGCCGGCGCGTCCATCCCGGGGCCCATCGTGGCGAGCTCGGAACGCACCAGGTCGCCCATCGTGGCGAGGATCTCGAGCGTCTTGAGCGCCTCCTCCTCGTCCACCCTGGAGATCGCGAACCCGACGTGGATGATCACGTAGTCGCCGAGCTGGACCTCGGGGAGGTAGGCCAGGCAGGCGTCCTTGCGGACGCCGCCGAAGTCGACCTTGCCCATCGGCAGGCCGCCGTCGTCGCGGATCTCGACGACCCGACCGGGGATCCCGAGGCACATGGCTGGCTACTTCCCTCCTGGTGCACGGCCGGCGACGGCGCCGGTGGGCGCGGCCGACCCGGCCGCCATCGTCGCGGCGGCGATCGCCGCCTGACCGTAGCTGATCCCGCCGTCGTTCACCGGGACGCGGCGGTTGATGAAGACCGCGAAGCCGTCGCGCGCCAGGCGGTGGAGCAGCGCGCCCGCCAGGCGGCGGTTCTGGAAGACGCCCCCGGAGAGGCAGATCGTGCGGATCCCGGTGGCCGCGGCGACGTCCGCGCAGAGCTCGCGGGTCACCTCCGCGATGGTCTCGTGGAAGGCCGCCGCGAGCGTCCCGACGGGTCGGCCCGCGGCCCGGCCGGCGAGCAGCGCGGCGAGCGTCGGGCGCGGGTCGTAGACGAGGACGTCCCCGACCCGCTCCAGCGCGTACGGCAGCGGCGCGGCGGCCCGGTCGCCGGCCGCGATCTCCAGGTCGATCGCCGCCTGCGCCTCGTACTCGGCGACGTCGCGCAGGCCGAGGAGGCTGGCGGCGGCGTCGAAGAGCCGGCCGGCCGACGAAGCCAGCGGGGCGTTGAGGCCGCGGGCCACCTGGGTCCGGACAACGGCGACCTCGCGCGGATCGAGGCGCGTCGAGAAGTCCGGCCGCCAGGTCGCCGTCGAGGCCCCGCGCGTCCGCGACCCCCGCGATGTCCGCCCCGCCGAGCGCCTCGGCGCCCAGCAGGTAGCCGAGCGCCATCCGGTACGGCCGTCTTCACGGCGAGCGCGCCGCCGGGCAGCGGGGCGCGCCCGAACCGGGCGACCCGGCGGTACCCGACCAGGTCCGCGACCAGGATCTCGCCGCCCCAGAGCGTGCCGTCGTCGCCCATCCCCAGCCCGTCGTAGGCGACCCCGATGAACGGCGCGGTGATCCCGTGCTCGGCGGCGCAGGAGGCGACGTGGGCGTGGTGGTGCTGGACCGCGATCCGGCGCTCGGCCGGGAACCGGGCCAGGGCGTACTTCGTGGAGAGGTACTCCGGGTGGAGGTCGTGGGCCACGACCTCCGGCTCCAGCGCGAGGAGACGCGCGAGGTGGGCCAGGCCGTCCGTGAAGGCGCGGTGCGTCGGCGAGGTCCTCGAGGTCGCCGTTGTGGGGCGCCACGTGCGCCCGCCCGCCGCGCGCGAGCGTGAACGTGTGCTTGAGCTCGGCTCCCACCGCGAGGATCGGGCGCGGCGCGGCGACGGGGAGCGGCAGCGCCTCCGGCGCGTGACCGCGTGCCCGCCGGACCAGCGACTCGCGCCCGGCGACCACCCGGGTGACCGAGTCGTCGTAGCGGGCCCGGATCTCGCGGTCGTGGGTGAGGAATGCGTCCGCGAGGCCGGCGAGACGGGTCGCGGCGTCCGCGTCGTCGGTCGCCAGCGGCTCGTCGGTCAGGTTGCCGGAGGTGAGCACGAGCGGCCGGCCGACCGCCTCCAGGAGCAGGTGGTGGAGCGGCGTGTACGGCAGGAAGATCCCGAGCCGGTGGTTGCCCGCCGCCACGGACGGTGCGAGGGCCGGTTCGCCGCGGCGGCGGGCCACGAGGAGCACGATCGGCCGCGCGGGCCCCACGAGGAGCGCGGCCTCGGTCGCCGTCACGTGGCAGAGCGCCCGGGCGGCAGCGAGGTCGCGGACCATGACCGCGAACGGCTTGGCCCAGCGGCGCTTCCGGTCGCGCAGGCGGCCGACCGCCGCGGCGTCGGTGGCGTCGCAGGCGAGGTGGTAGCCCCCCAGGCCCTTGACCGCGACGATCCGCCCCGCCCGGAGGTCCGCCACGGCGGCCGCCAGGGCCGCCTCGTCGCGTGCGCTCGGCGCGGGAGCATCCGTCCGGCGATAGGCCAGCCGCGGCCCGCAGCGGGGGCAGGCCACGGGCTCCGCGTGGAAGCGGCGGTTCGCCGGGTCCGCGTACTCGGCGGCGCAGTCGGCGCACAGCGGGAACGCCCGCATCGTCGTCCGGGCGCGGTCGTACGGCAGCTCCTCGATGATCGTCGCGCGCGGCCCGCAGTTCGTGCAGTTCGTGAACGGGTAGCGGTAGCGCCGGTCGGCCGGGTCGGCGAGCTCCGCGCAGACAGTCGTCGCAGGTCGCGATGTCCGGGGGGAAGAGCCGGTCCACGGCCGCGGCGCTGACGCTCTCGTCGATCGCGAAGGTCGCCGGAAGAGCACTCGGCTGCGCTCGGACCGAGCGGAACCGCGGTCACGCGCTCCACGCGGGCGCGCGGCGGAGCGTCGGTCCGCAGCCGCCGGGCGAAGGCATCGAGCGCGGCGTTCGTCCCGGCGGCCTCGATCTCCACGCGACCGGCGGCATTCCGAACCCGACCGGCCAGGCCAAGCTCGGTCGCGAGGCGCCAGACGAAGGGCCGGAACCCGACGCCCTGGACCACGCCCTCGACCGTGATGGAACGGGCGGCGGAGCGACGTGCCCCATCGCCGGCCGCGACGCGAGCCTGCGGGCGGCGTGACTTCACGAGTGCGGCCATGCGCACAGGATCGCCCGAGGGGCCGGGCAGCCGGACGTGCCGAAGGTCCCCGGAACGGCGGCCATCGGGGGGCGCGATGGCCGCGCGCCCTTCGTGACGGCCGGCTCTTGGCGCGCGGCGCGGAGGCGGAGCATGCTGGCGCCGCACGCGGGACCCCGCGTCAACCGGCCCCGCGGCTCTCGAGGAGGCGACCCGATGCCCCTCCATGCCGAGCACGCTCCGCGCGCGGTCACGCTCGCCTGGCTCGATGCCGAGGAGGCGATCATCCTCCGGTGGCCCGGGATCGAAGGCCCGCCAGGCGACCCGGTTCCCGAGCGGCTCAGCTCGGAGGTCCCGTCCCGCCGTCGCCCGCCGGGCCACCTCCGGCACGACCCACGGATGCGGCCGGGCGGTGGCGGCATCGCGGACGATCGCCTGGATCACCGGCGCGAGCAGCTCCTGGAGACGTTCCTCCACGGCGTGGCTGCCCGAATCCCACCCGACGACCACGTCGTCCTGCTTGGCCCGGGCGCCGTGCGCGAACGGCTTGCCGCCCAGCTCCGGGCCGGCGATTCCCGGGCGCGGCGCGCGCGACCCATCGATTCGCGGCCCGCCGGCCGGATGACCGAGCGGCAGCTCCTGGCGTGGCTTCGAATGTCTGCCGGGATCGCGCCGGAGCGCCGCAGGCCATCGTCGGACGAGACCGACTGACGGGTCTTTCGGCCCGTGCCGCGGCGTGGTGGGATGGGGCCGTTTCGATACCGGATCGCAACCCTTCGGCCCTAGCCCGCCGCTGTACGCGGGCAGAGGCTCGAACGACAGGATCAGGCAGGAGGTTCCAAGAGGATGATCGCCGTGGCACCGGACTCCCTCGCGTTACCGGGCGCGGAGTCGCCGGTTTCCGCCGGCCCCGCGCCCAAGACCTGGAGTCCGCTTCACATCGCCACCGACCGCTGCAAGGGGTGCGAGCTCTGCCTCGGGGCCTGCGCGAAGGGCGCGCTGGCTCTCGACGAGACCCGCGTGAACATCCTGGGCTATCACCCGGTCAGGCTCGTCGACCCGGCCGCCTGCACCAGCTGCGCGCTCTGCGCCCGGGTCTGCCCGGATTGCGTGCTGACCGTCTATGCCGCGCCGAGGGCGCCCCGGGTGGTCGCGCGATGACAACGACCACCATCCCGCCGACCTCGCTCCACCACGGCCATCGCGTGCTGATGAAGGGCAACGAGGCGATGGCGGAAGCGGCCATCCGGGCCGGCTGCGACGCCTACTTCGGGTACCCGATCACGCCCCAGGCGGAGCTTCTGGAGTGGATGGCCCGCCGGATGCCCGAGGAGGGTCGGCCGTTCGTCCAGGCCGAGTCCGAGCTGGGTGCGATCAACATGGCGCTCGGCGCGGCCTCGACCGGCGCCCGGGTCCTCGTCTCGTCGTCGTCGCCCGGGATCAGCCTGATGGCAGAGGCGATGAGCTACATGGCCGGCAGCGAGATTCCCGTTGTCCTGGTCAACGTCATGCGCGCCGGCCCCGGCCTTGGCGGCATCGGGCCGAGCCAGGCCGACTACTTCCAGGCGACGAAGGGACACGGCCACGGCGGCTACCGCGTGCCGGTCCTCGCGCCGTCCTCCATCGGCGAGGCCATGGCGCTCATGGCGGACGCGTTCGAGCTGGCCGAGAAGTACCGCACCCCGGTCTTCATCCTCGCCGACGGCACGCTCGGCCAGGCGATGGAGCCGGTCGAGCTGCAGTTCCGCACGCCGCCCCGGCTCGCGGCGGACTGGGCCCTGACCGGCGCCGACGGCCGCCCGCCGCGGGTCGTGAAGTCGATGCATCTCGAACCCGAGGATCTCGAGGCGCACAACCTCCACCTGCAGGCGAAGTTCGCCGAGATCGCCGCCCGCGAGGTCCGCTGGGCCGGCGAGCAGCTTGAGGGCGCGGAGCTGGTGATCGTGGCCTACGGGACTGCGGCGCGCGTCGCGCGGACGGCGATCGCCCGGGCTCGTGCCGACGGGCTGCCGGCCGGGCTCTTCCGTCCGATCACGCTCTGGCCGTTCCCCTCCGCTGCGCTGGCCGAGGTCGCCGCGCGTGCGCGGGGCGTCCTGGTCGTGGAGCTGTCGGCCGGCCAGATGGTGGAGGATGTCCGGCTCGCCATCGAGGGCAGGCGTCCCGTGGCATTCGAGGGCCGCACCGGCGGCATGATTCCCACGCCGGGTGAGGTCGTCGACGCGCTCCGCCGCCTCTCGGCGGCGACCGGGGACGCGACGGGGCCGGCATCGGAGACTCGGTCATGACGACCGAGTCCCAGGCAGGCGCACGGGTCATCTTCGAGCGGCCGTCGCTGCTGACCGATCGCAGCACGCACTACTGCCCCGGCTGCGGCCACGGGGTGGTTCACCGGCTGATCGCCGAAGTCCTCGGCGACCTGGGGCTGGGCCCGCGGACCATCGCCGTGGCCCCGGTCGGGTGCGCCGTCTTCGCGTATGACTACATCGGCGTCGATTTCGTGGAGGCGCCCCACGGGCGCGCCCCGGCCGTCGCGACCGGCATCCGGCGCGTCCGCCCGGACGCGTTCGTGCTCACCTACCAGGGCGACGGCGACCTGGCGGCGATCGGCACCGCGGAGATCATCCACGCGGCAGGCCGCGGCGAGCTGGTGACGGCCGTCTTCGTCAACAACGGCATCTACGGGATGACTGGCGGCCAGATGGCCCCGACCACGCTCCTCGGGCAGCGTTCCACCTCCTCGCCCGGCGGGCGGGAGGCGGCATTCCACGGCTACCCGATCCCGATGACCGAGATGCTCGCGATCATGCCGGGCGTGGCATACGCCGCCCGGGGCTCTATTGCGGACGCACCGGCGATCGGCCGGACGAAGCAATACCTCCGCCGCGCGTGCGAGGTCCAACTGGAGGGCCGCGGGTTCGCGATCGTCGAGGTCATCAGCAATTGCCCGGTCGGCTGGGGCATGACGCCCACGGAGTCGATGGAGCGGCTCCGTGAGGTGGTCGCCATGGAGTATCGGCCCGGCGTGATCGTGGACCGGACGAAGGGGGCCTGACCGATGGAATGCTCGGTGATCTTCGCCGGCTTCGGCGGCCAGGGGCTCCTGTTCGCCGGGCAGGTCCTGGCGCGCGCCGCGATGGACGAGGACCGCGAGGTCCTCTGGATCCCGACCTATGGCCCGGAGATGCGGGGCGGCACGGCCGCCTGCACCGTGATCGTGGGCGACGAGCCGATCGGCTCGCCGGTCGTGGACGCGGCGTGGGCCGCGGTCGTGCTGAACCCGCCGTCGCTCGCCAAGTTCGCACCGCTCGTGGCGGCGGGCGGCACGCTGGTCGTGAACGCCACGCTCATCGAGGCCGAGTCCGGCCGCGACGACGTGGACGAGCTGCGGGTCCCCTGCACACGCCTCGCGCGCGAGGCCGGCGACGACCGGCTGGTGAGCGTAGCGGCGCTCGGGGCGCTCGTGGGCCGCACCGGCATCGTCGGCAGGGACGCTGTCGTCGCGGCGCTCCGCGAGATCGTCGGCCACAAGCATCCCGAGGCGCTGGAGGCGGACCTCGCGGTCTTCGAGAGCGGCCTCGCATTCGGACGCGCGGCGACGGCGATTGCCGCGCTGTCAGCGGTCGGCTGAGCCGCTCGGCGGCCCGGGCCGTCAGGCAGTGGTGAGGTCGCGCGGAGCGGACCACGAGTGCAGCGTCTGCATGTAGTTCGCGCGCTCGAAGGCCGAGGGGTCCTCCACGGACGTCCGGCTCGCGCTGCCCCGCAGCTGGGCGACCGACTCGTACTCGTGCTCGTCCATCCACGCCCGGAGCTCGGCCTCGACGGTCCGGATCTTGTCCGGGCCGTTGCGCAGGACCGCCGAGGTCATCATCGCGACGTCGGCGCCCACCATGAGCGCCTTGACGACGTCCGTCGCGGAGCCCACGCCCGACGTGGCGGCCAGCGACGCGTCCGGGCCCAGCTGGGGTCGCAGGATCGCGATCCAGCGCAGCGGCAGGCGCAGCTCCGCCGGATGGCTCAGCTCGAGCCGGGGCACGACGTCGAGCGTGTCGAGGTCGAGGTCCGGCTGGTAGAAGCGGTTGAACAGGACCAGCCCGTCGGCTCCGGCGGCGATCGACGTGGCGCGCGAAGTTGGCCATCGACGAGTAGTACGGGCTGAGCTTGACGGCGAGCGGGATGCTGATGGCCGCGCGGACCGCCGCGATCAGCGCGAGGTCGGCCGCCTCGATGTCGGCCGCGGTCCTGGCCGGATCGGCGGCGACGTGGTAGAGGTTGAGCTCGAGGGCGTCGGCGCCGGCCTCCTCCATGAGCTTCGCGTAGCGGACCCAGCCGCCGGCGGTGGTCGCGTTGAGGCTGGCGATCACGGGAACGGCCGCTTGCGCCTTGATCTGCCGGAGCCGGGCCAGGTAGCGGTCGCCGGCGCCGGCGAACGACGTCGATGTCCGGGAAGTAGTCGAGCGCCTCGGCGAAGCTGTCCGCGCCCGCCTCGAGCGACCGGTTGAGCTCGATCTCCTCGTCGACGATCTCCTCCTCGAAGAGCGAGGGCAGGACGATCGCCGCGGCGCCCGCCTCCTCGAGCAGGCGGGCGCGAGTCGGGCTCGCCGGTGAGCGGCGACGCCGAGGCGACGATCGGCGAGCGCAGCTCGAGGCCGAGGTAGCGGGTGCGCAGATCGACGGTCACGCCTCGTCTCCCGTGTCGACGCTGCCGCGCCGGGTCGAGCGTCGGCCGCCGGCCGGGCTTCGGGGTCGTCGTGGACGTGGGGCACGCTGCGGTGCATGGCCGGCCAGCTGCTCGTAGTAGCGCCAGCGCTCGTCGACGTCGGCCTGGGCCAGCTGCGGCGAGGTCGGCCGGCCCGCTCCGGCTGCGTGCGGGCGAGGATCGCGAAGCGGGTCTCCGCCGGCGACGAAGTCGCGGACCGGCATCGACGGCTTGCGTCGAGTCGAGCTTGAACGGCTGGCCGTCCTCGATCTCGCTGGGCTGGAAGCGGTAGAGCGGCCAGTAGCCGCTCTTGACGGCGTCCTTCTGGTGGGTCATCGACTTCGACATGTCGATGCCGTGGGCGATGCAGGTGCTGTAGGCGATGACCAGCGACGGCCCCGGCCAGGCGTCCGCCTCGAGGAGCGCCTTGGTCGTCTGGGCGTCGTTGGCGCCCATCGCGATCTGGGCGACGTAGACGTTGCCGTAGGCCCGGGCGATCGCGCCGAGGTCCTTCTTGCCGCGGCGCCTTGCCGGCCGCCGCGAACTTGGCGACCGCGCCGCGCGGCGTCGCCTTCGACGCCTGGCCGCCGGTGTTGGAGTAGACCTCCGTGTCGAGGACGAGGATGTTGACGTTGCGGCCGGAGCCCAGGACGTGGTCGAGGCCGCCGAAGCCGATGTCGTAGGCCCAGCCGTCGCCGCCGATGATCCAGACGCCCTTGCGGACGAGGTCGTCGGCGAGCGCCAGCAGGTGCCGGGCGTCGGAGCCCGGCTCGCCGTCCAGGCCGGCTCAGGACCTGCGCGGAGCCGCGCGACGCGCTCGCGCTGCGCGTCGATCCCGGCTCGGTCTCCTGGTCGGCGCTCGAGGATGTCGCGGACGAGCTCCGGCGCCGACCGCCGGCGCGAGCCGCGCGAGCAGCCGCCGGGCCTGGTCGTCCTGGGCGTCGAGCGCCAGGCGCATGCCCAGGCCGAACTCGGCGTTGTCCTCGAACAGGGAGTTGTTCCAGGCCGGCCCGCGGCCCTCGGCGTTGACCGTCCACGGGGTCGTGGGCAGGTTGGCGCCGTAGATCGACGAGCAGCCCGTGGCGTTGGCCACGATCATGCGGTCGCCGAAGAGCTGGGAGACGAGCTTGAGGTACGGCGTCTCGCCGCAGCCGGCGCAGGCCCGCGAGAACTCGAACAGCGGCTCGAGCACCTGCGAGCCCTTGACCGTGTCGTGGGCGAGCAGGCTCCGGTCGAGCGGCGGGATCGACTGGAAGAACTCCCAGTGCGGCCGCTCGACGTCGCGATGCTCCGCCGCCGGCTCCATGTTGATGGCCTTGTGCTTGACCTCGGTCTTGCTCTTGGCCGGGCAGACGTCGACGCAGACGCCGCAGCCGGTGCAGTCGTCGGGCGCGACCTGGATCGTCAGCCGGTGGTCGGGCAGCTCGCGGGACCTGAACTCCTTGGTGAGGAAGCCGGCCGGGGCGCCCTCGACGGCCGCCGCGGGGAAGACCTTCATGCGGATCGCGGCGTGCGGGCAGACCATGGCGCACTTGCCGCAGTCGATGCAGATCGACGGGTCCCAGATCGGGATCTCCAGGGCGATGGCCCGCTTCTCGTACTTGGTGGTGCCGGTGGGGAACGTGCCGTCGACCGGGAAGGCGCTGACCGGCAGCAGGTCGCCGTCGCCGGCCATGCAGGACCGCCGTGACGCGTCTTGACGAAGTCCGGCGCGTCGTCGGGCACGACCGGCGGCAGCGCGTGGCCGGTCGCGGCCGGGCCGAGCTTCACCTGGCCCAGGCGCTGCGAGCGAAGCGGTCGATGGCCGCGAAGTTGCGCTCGACGACCGCCTGGCCGCGCTTCCCGTAGGTCTTCTCCGACGAACTCCTTGATCCGCGCGATCGCCTCGTCCGCCGGCAGCACGCCGGACAGGTGGAAGAAGCAGGGCTGCATGACCGTGTTGATGCGGTTGCCCATGCCCGCCTCGGCGGCGACGGCGACGGCGTCGATGACCCAGAAGTCGATCTGCTTGTCGATGAGCTGCTCGCTGGACCGCGCGCGGCAGGTGGTCCCAGACCTCGTCCGGCCCGTACGGCGCGTTGAGCAGGAACGTGGCGCCCGGGCTTCGCGTACTCGAGGACCTTCGATCTTCTCGAGCAGCCCGAACTGGTGGCAGGCGATGAAGTCGGCCGCGTCGATGAGGTAGGTGGAGCGGATCGGCTCGGGCCCGAAGCGCAGGTGCGAGACGGTCGTGCCGCCCGACTTCTTGGAGTCGTAGACGAAGTAGCCCTGGGCGAAGCAGGTCGGTGCCCTCGCCGATGATCTTGACCGAGGTCTTGTTGGCGCCGACGGTGCCGTCGGAGCCGAGGCCGAAGAAGATCGCCTGGACCTCGCCCGCCGGGCGCGGGGTGCGGAAGTCGGCGTCGATCGGCAGGCTGAGGTGCGTGACGTCGTCGTAGATGCCCGACCGTGAAGTGGCGCTTGCGGCCGGGCCGCCGCCAGCTCGTCGAAGACCGGCCTGATCATGCCCGGCGTGAACTCCTTGGAGGACAGGCCGTAGCGGCCGCCGATGACGCGCGGCATCGCCGCGAACGGCGGCTCGTCGCCGTCCATCCGCTCGGCGAGCGCGGCCACGACGTCCAGGTAGAGCGGCTCGCCCGACGGCGCCCGGCTCCTTGGTCCGGTCGAGGACGGCGATCGCGCGGACCGTCGGCGGGCAGCGCGGCGACGAGCGCGTCCGCCGGGAACGGCTGGAAGAGCCGGACCACGAGCAGCCCGACCTTCTCGCCGGCGGCGATCAGCGCGTCGACGGTCTCCTGGACCGCGCCGGCGCCGGAGCCCATGAGGACGACGACGCGATCGGCGTCCGGCGCGCCGTGGTAGTCGACGAGGCCGTAGCGGCGGCCGGTCCGCTCGGCGAGCTCGTCCATGACCTCGGCCACGATGCCCGGCACGGCGTCGTAGAAGGGGTTGCGCGCCTCGCGGGCCTGGAAGAAGGCGTCCGGGTTCTGGGCCGTGCCGCGCACGACCGGGGCGTCCGGGGTCAGGCCGCGGGCGCGGAAGGCGAGGATGTCCTCGTCGCGGACCAGCGCCCGCAGGTCGTCGTCGTCGAGCAGGGCGATCTTGTTGATCTCGTGCGAGGTGCGGAACCCGTCGAAGAAGTGGAGGAACGGGACACGCGAGCGGAGCGTGGCCGCGTGGGCGACGAGCGCGAAGTCCTGGGCCTCCTGGACGGAGCCGGCGGCGAGCATCGCCCAGCCGGTGGCCCGCGCGTGCATGACGTCGCTGTGGTCGCCGAAGATCGAGAGGGCGTGCGTGGCGATCGTGCGCGCCGCGACGTGGATGACGGTCGGCGTCAGCTCGCCGGCGATCTTGAACATGTTGGGGATCATGAGCAGCAGGCCCTGCGAGGCCGTGAAGGTGGTCGCCAGCGCGCCCTTCTGGAGCGCGCCGTGCAGCGCGCCGGCCGCGCCGGCCTCGGACTGCATCTCGATGACGTCGGGGACCGTGCCCCACAGGTTCGGCTTCCCGGCCGCCGCCCAGTCGTCGGCGTGCTCGGCCATCGGCGAGGCCGGCGTGATCGGGTAGATCGAGATCACCTCGCTCAGCGCGTAGGCGACGCGCGCCGCCGCCTCGTTGCCGTCGATGCACTCGAAGAGCCTGTCGCGGCTCCGAGCGTCTGCCATGGCGGGGGCGGCCCCCGGTGCGGCGACGGGCCGCTCCGGGGGCGTCTGCAGGGTCATGCTGGACCTCCGATTGCCCGAAGACGGCTTGCGAGACTGCCGCCTTCAACGTGCTTCAGGATCGTCGCGCCGATGCCCGCGGCCCGGGCTTCCCGGGCCTCGTCGGCACCGAGGTACGCGGCGAGGACAACGATGTGGTTTCGGGGCGTGACGCCGTCGAGCGCATCCGCCACCGCGCGCCAGCCGCCCCGGAGCGCGCCGTCGACCAGGACGAGGTCGGGTGCGCACGTCCGCGCCGCAAGGGCTGCGGAGCCGGCGGACCGGACCTCGCCCACGACGGCGAAGCCGTGCCGGTTCAGGTGGGCGGCGAGCGCATCGGAAGCGCCCACGTGGTCGCTCACGATGAGAAGCCGGCGCACCGGTTGGGGATGGGGCTGCAGCATGAAGGTAGCGTCGTCCCGGGCATCCGGACCGGGCAGCCCCGCACCGGCCCCAAGAAGGGGGCCATTCGGCCCTGCCAAGGGTCGCGATCTGCGGACCACACTGCCGAGCGTGGTGGACGTCGCAGGGGACGCGCGATGTCCACCACTACGCTTTTCGGGGCGCCCACCGGGGCCCGGAAATGCCGCCCCCGGGCCGCTCACCTAGAGGTAGTGTGTTCGACGCGCCTGGGACGTCAGCGCGTCGCGGAAGTCCGGGTGCGCGATCGCGATGAGCGACGCGGCACGCTCGCGGATCGACTTCCCGTAGAGCTCCGCGACACCCCACTCCGTGACGACCGTCCGGACGTGGGCACGGGTGGTGACCACGCCCGCTCCCTCGGCGAGGAACGGCGTGATCCGGGAGACCGTCCCGCCGGCCGCCGTCGAGGGCAGCGCGACGATCGGCCGTCCCTCCGCGGCGAGGGCCGCGCCGCGAATGAAGTCCATCTGGCCGCCAACGCCGCTGTACAGGCGCCAGCCGATCGAGTCGGCGCAGACCTGGCCGGTCAGGTCGATCGCGATCGCCGAGTTGATCGCGGTCATCCGGCTGAAGCTCCGGATCACGTGGGTGTCGTTCGTGAAGTCCGTGGCGCGCATCTCCACCATCGGGTTGTCGTGGACGAACCGGTAGAGCTTCTGCGTTCCCATCATGAAGGTGGCCACGATCTTGCCCCGGTTGCGCTCCTTGGCGAGCCCCGTCACGGCGCCCGCCTCGACGAGGTCGACGACGCAGTCGGTCATCATCTCGGTGTGGATCCCGAGGTCGTGCTTGTCGCGGAGGCAGAGCGCGACGGCGGTCGGGATCGCGCCGATCCCCATCTGCAACGTCGCGCCGTCAGGGACAAGCTCCGCGACGAACTCGCCGATCCGGCGCTCCACCGCGTCGATCTCGCGGTCCGGCCGCGGGTAGGGCGGAATGTCCACCTCGACCGCGTAGTCGATCTGCGACACGTGGATGAAGCTCTCGCCGAGGGTCCGCGGCATCGCCGCGTTGAGCTCGGCGATCACCGTCCTGGCCGAGCGGACCGCGGCCTGCATCGCCTCGACCGATGTCCCGAGTGAGCAGTATCCGTGCGCGTCCGGCAGTGAGACGTTGCACAGGACCGCGTCGAGGGGCATCAGCCCCGCGTCGAAGAGGTGCGGGACGTCCGACAGGAAGACCGGCACGTAGTCGGCTCGCCCGTCGTTCACGGCGGCGCGGGCGTTCGGGCCGATGAAGAGCGCCGTGTGGCGGAAGTGGCCGGCCATCTCGGGCGCGAGATGCGGGCCCGGCCCCTCGATATGGAGGTGGACCACCTCGACGTCCCGAAGCTCGGGCGCGCGCGCGACCAGCGCATCGAGCAGGACCGACGGCGCGGCGGACGCGCACTGGACGTAGATCCGGTCGCCGGAGCGGATCCCGGCGACAGACTCGGCCGGCGACACCATCTTCATGGCGGCAGTCTGGAAGGACCGTCCCCGGCCGCGACTGTGCCGACCGGCCCGAAGGCCGCGCCCATCGGACCCGAAGCCCTCCGCGTGGTCACGGTGGGAGGCGCGGGGCACGCGCGCGGGAGGCCCGTCGAGGGCAAGGTTGCGAAACCTCCATCGGGTATTTGCCGATCCTCGCCCGGGCTCCGGTATGCTCCGCGCGGTCGGTTGGTCGGCAGCGGCAGCCGTGGCTGCGTGTCGTCCGGCCCGTCAACCACCGGGAGGCTCCCCGGAATTGAGCTGCCAGCCCCTTCGCTCGGATAGGCTGGACGGAGGATTCATGGACCGCGCCACGCACCGCCGGCGGCACGCCGGACCGATCGGCACGCTGCTCCCGCTTGCGCTTGCCCTCTTCCTGCCGGCCGCCGTGCTGGTCCCGACGGCCGCGGCGGTGGATCCCCTGAGCCTGACCACGCCGTATCCCAGCGTGGCCGTGCAGCCCGGCGCCAGCGTCTCGTTCCCGATCACGATCACGACCGACGCATCGCGGACCGTCGCGCTGACCATCGACGGCGTCCCGCAGGGCGGGGCCGCGCAGCTCACCGGCGGGGGCTTCACCGTCGAGAGCGTCCAGGCCGCATCCGGCAAGCCGGCGACCGTGAACCTGGACGTGACGCTCCCGCAGAACGCGACGGGGACCATCTCCATGACCGTCCACGCGAGCGCTGGAGTCCTGACCGCGGACCTCCCGGTGCAGCTCCGGATCGAGGGCGGCGCGGGCGGCAGCGTGACGATCGACCCGCCGACGGGCCAGAAGGTTGCCGCCGGCGGATCGCTGTCGTTCAGCCTGACACTCCACAACAACACGCCGCGCGACACGACGTTCACGTTCTCGACCCAGCAGCCAACCGGCTGGCAGGTCGCCGCGCAGCCCGGGGGCTCCAGCCAGGCCACCAGCCTGAAGGTCGCGGCAGCGAGCACCGGCAGCGTCACGGTCAACGTCACGGCGCCGACCGACGCGGCAGCCGGCGACTACCAGGTGGAGCTGGACACGGCGAGTGACGGCAGCGTGCAGCCGGATCCGGTCCTGCTCCCCGTGACGATCACCGGGAGCTACTCGGTCTCGCTGACGCAGACGACCGACGAGACGCTCCAGACATCGGCCCAGGCCGGGGCCGGCAAGCCGTACGTCTGGGTCGTCCAGAACACCGGCTCCGGGCCGCTGGCCAACCTCACGGTCAGTGCCACGCCGCCAACGGGCTGGACGGTCACGTTCGACGCAGCCTCGATCGCCAGCCTGGCTCCCGGCAAGACCCAGAACGTGACCGCGACGATCACGCCGGCCTCGAATGCGGTGGCCGGCGACTACACGATCGCCTTCAACGTGAGCGCCCCCAGCAGCGGGAGCGTCCCGGGGGCGTCGGCCAGCCAGACCGTCAGGGTGACCGTCCAGGTCGGGCTCAACTGGCTGGTCGTCGGCGGGGCGCTCATCCTCCTCGTGCTGGTCGGCCTGAGCTGGGTCTTCGGGCGGTTCGGGCGCCGCTGACCGATGGTCCTGCAGCAATCGCCGCCCGTGGAGGGCGGCCGCGACGTGGCCATCGAGCCGGTCATCGAGGCCCGCAACCTGACCAAGCGGTACGGCACCCGCGTGGCCGTGGACGACCTCAGCTTCGAGGTGCGGCCGGGCGAGGTGTTCGGGCTGCTCGGCCCCAACGGGGCCGGCAAGACCACGACGGTCCTGATGCTCCTGGGGCTCACCGAGCCGACCTCGGGCGAGGCCAGGGTCGTCGGGGTCGACCCGACGCGCGACCCGCTGGAGGTGAAGCGGCACGTCGGCTACATGCCCGACACGGTCGGCTTCTACGATGGGTTGAGCGCGCGCGAGAACCTGGCGTACACGGCACGCCTGAACCGCGTCCCGCGCGCCGTCGCAGCAGCGCGGATCACCGACCTGCTGGCCCAGGTGGGCCTGGCCGACGTCGCCGAGCAGAAGGTGGACACGTTCTCCCGGGGCATGCGCCAGCGCCTGGGGGTGGCCGACGCGCTCCTGAAGGACCCGTCCGTCCTGATCCTCGACGAGCCGACCGCGTCCCTCGACCCCGAAGGCGTGGTCGAGCTGCTCGCGCTCATCGAGCGGATCGCCCTGGAGCGACGCATCGCCGTGCTCCTCTCGTCCCATCTCCTGGACCAGGTGCAGGCGATCTGCCACCGGGTTGGGATCTTCTACAGGGGCCGCCTCATCGCCGAGGGATCCGTGCGGGACCTTGCGACCGAGGGCTCGCGCATCGAGGACGTGGTCGAGGTGGGCGCCCAGGCCTCCGACGGTCGACCCGCGGGCGCCGAAGTCGTCAGCGCCACCCTGCGGGTGACGCCGGGTGTCGCATCCGTGGCGGCCGACCCGGACGCGCCGGGCCGGGTCCTCGTCACCGGAGTGCCCGGGATCGCGGGCGGGCTGGCCGCGGCGCTGACCGCGGCAGGACTCCGCCTGATCCATCTCCGGACGCGCGAGGAGCGGCTCGACGCGATCTACGCTCGGCTGGTCCACGCTGCCGCAGAGGCACCCGTGCGGCCGCCGCGCCCGGAACGGTCGACCGACCAGAGCGGACCGGGAGCGAGAGCGCACCGCCCCCGGACGGCCCGGCCCTCGTCGCGCCAGGCCCGGCCGCGCCGGGCACCCGCGCCTCGACAGCCACGACGACGGCCCCGGCGAGACCGCCGCCGGAGGACCACGATGAGCGCATCCACGCCGGCGCCGGCCGGTGCGGTACGGGTGCGGCCGCGGCCGGAGAGCCGCCCCCCGTCGGGGGGCTGGCGGATCGTCGCGGCGAAGGAGCTCGCGGATCACCTGGGGAGCGTCCGGTTCGCGGTCCTGTTCGTCGTCCTGGGCCTCGCAGGCGCGTCCGCGGTCTACTCGGTCTCGCAGCAGATCACCAGCGTGGCGGCCGGCGTCAGCACCAGCCAGAGCCTGTTCCCGCTCCTGTTCACGCTGAGCGCGTCCGACATCGCCGCGGCAACGCAGCAGACGGCGAACACGCCGCTCCCCTCGTTCGTGGCCCTCATCTCCCTCCTGGCGCCCCTGTTGGGCATCGCGTTCGGCTTCGACGCGGTGAATCGCGAGCGATCCGACCGGACGCTGCCCAGGCTCCTCGCGCAACCGATCTACCGCGACGACGTGATCAACGGCAAGTTCGCGGCGGGCCTCGCCGCCATCGGCATCGCTCTCGGGGCGGTGCTCGTGGTCATCGCCGCATGGGGGGTGATCCAGCTGGGGGTCGTCCCCACGGCCGAGGATGTGGCCCGGCTGATGGTCTGGTACGTCGTCGCGATCGTCTATATCGGCTTCTGGCTGGCGCTCGCCACCCTGTGCTCGGTCGTCATGCGGCGGGCCGCATCGTCGGCCCTGGTCGCCATCTCCGCCTGGCTGGTCTTCTCCCTGTTCGGCAGCCTCCTGATCTCGACAGTGGTCGGGATGCTGGCGCCGTTGAGCGCCTCGTCCACGAATTCCGAGGTGATCGCCAACGGACACCTCCAGGACGCGCTCACGCGGATCAGCCCCGACGGCATGTTCCAGATCGCCACCCAGGCGATCCTGGACCCGCACGTGACGGCCGGGATCCTGACCATCGACCAGCGCGTCGCGGTTGCCCAGCAGGGCGCGCCGGGCTCGATCCTGTCGCTCGACCAGAGCCTGCTGGTGGTCGGCCCGCAGGTGCTGGCGATCATCGCCCTCACCGTCGTGTGCTTCGCGCTCGCGTACGTCGCGTTCATGCGCCAGGAGGTCCGCGCCTGACGGACGGGCCGCCTCGATGCGCGACGGGCCGCGGTGTTCCGCCGACGGGCGCGATCTCGGGTTGACGAAGGCGAGTCGGACCGTCCAGCATGGCCGGATGGCGCCGTCGACCGACCCGTACAAGCTGCTCCAGGTGGACCCCGAGGCGGATCCGGAGATCATCGCGGCCGCCTACCGGAAGCTCGCCCGGCGCTACCACCCCGACGTGGGGCCGGGTCCGGATGCGGCCGGGATGATGGTCGCGCTCAACTGGGCCCGGGACCTCCTGCTCGACCCGGTCCGGCGCGCTGAGCACGACCGTGGGCGCGCCGCGTCCACCGGCGCCAAGGTGGCCGGCGGAGCCTCACCTGCACCCGAGGCCGTCACCCGCCGTTCCGAGCCGGTTGCGGCCGCCCAGCCGCCCGGGAACCCGTCGGGGTCGAGGCTCGACTTCGGACGGTACGCCGGGTGGTCGCTCGGCGAGATCGCCCGCGTCGACGTCGCGTACCTGGAATGGCTCGACCGGATGTCGATCGGGCGGCGGTACCGCGAGGAGGTGGACGGCCTCCTGCGGCGGGCCGGGCGGCGGGGCGAGACGAAGCGCGCGGAGGAGCCCCGCGGGCTCTTCCGGCGGCGTTGAACGCGGGTGGCCGGACGCGGTCCCTGCGCTACGTGCCCGAGCCGGGAAGACGGTGCTTCGCGACGAACGCCGCGGCCTGCGCGCGACGCTGCAGGTTCAGCTTCGACAGGATCGAGCTGACGTAGTTCTTGACCGTCTTGTCGGAGAGGAACACCTCCGAGGCGATCTCCTTGTTCGTCTTCCCCTCGGCGACGAGCTGGAGGATCTTCTGCTCCTGGGCGGTGAGCTGGGCCAGCTCGTCCGTGTAGGTCCCCGAGGCGATCCGCCGGACACGCTCCAGGACTTTCTCCGTGACCGCCGGGTCGAGGAGGGATTCGCCACGGCCGACGGCCTCCAGGGCGCTCACGAGGTCCCGGGCGCGGATCTGCTTGAGCAGGTACCCGGATGCGCCCGCGATGATCGCGGAGAGGACCGCCTCCTCGTCCGGATAGCTCGTCAGCATCACCACGCGCGTGTTCGGCAGCTCGGCCCGGATCTCCCGGCAGGCCTCGATGCCGGAGCCGTCCGGGAGGCGGACATCCATGATCACGAGGTCGGGCTGGAACCGGCGCGCAGCATCGAGGGCCTCCTCGACGGTGCCCGCCTCCGCAACGACCTGGAACTTCTCGCGGCGATCGATCAACGCCACGAGGCCCTGGCGCACAACCTCGTGGTCGTCCACGACGAGCAGGCGAAGGGGACGCGGTTCGGACTGCTCGGTCATGGCGGGGGTGGGCCTCCGTTCCAGCTCACGCCTCGGGCGCTTCCTCTGCCTCGCCGGCCAGGGGCTCCCGGGGAACGTCCACGATGATACGCGTCCCACGGTCCTCTGAGCTTTCGACGACGAGGGTGCCGCCGACCCCGGCCATCCGGGCGTCCATGTTCGCCAGCCCCAGGTGGCCGAGGCCGCGCGGCGCCTCCGGGTCGAACCCCACGCCGTTGTCGACGACCGTGAGCGTGATTCCCGTGCCGTCGGCGCTCGTCGCGACGAGGATCTCCGCCCGCGTCGCCTTCGCGTGGCGCGCGATGTTGCTGAGGGCCTCCCGGGCCACCGAGAGGACCTCGAGCGTCCGCTGGGGGCCCAGCGGGATCCCGTCGACCTCCGGGCCTGCCCGCAGCTCCACGTCGACCATCGTGTTGACCCGGAACTCGTCGGCGAGCGCGGCCAGCCCCTCGACGAGCTCGATGCCGTCGAGCAGCTGGGGACGCAGGCCGAAGATGAAGTTGCGGATGTCGCGGATCGTCTGGTCCAGGCTTTCGATGGCCCGCTCGACCCTCCGGCTCGCCTCGATGGGGTCCTCCACCATCAGGTCCGGGACATCCTCCAGGGAGAGGCCCACGGCGTAGATCGACTGGATCACGCCGTCGTGGAGGTCGCGGCCGATCCGCTCGCGCTCCTCGACGATCGCCAGGCGCTGGACCTGGTCGTGGAGCCGGGCGTTCTCCATGGCGATCGCGGCGTGGCCGGCAAACAGCTCGACCAGGCGCTGGTCGGCCTCGCTGAAGCCGCCCGGCTTGTCCGCCAGGTAGAGGTTCCCGATGGTCCGACCGCGGATCGTGACCGGCACGCCCAGGAACGCGTGCATGTCCGGGTGGTGGGGCGGGAAGCCGTGGCGTCGCGGATCCTGCATCAGGTCAGCGAGCCGGTAGGACCGGTTCTCGCGGATGATCAGGCCCAGGATGCCGAGCCCGCGCGGGTGGGGGCCGATCCGGGATCGCTCCAGGCGCGACATCCCGCTGGTGATGAACTGCTCGATGACCCCTTCCCCGTCCACGATCCCGAGGGCCGCATACGCGGCGCCCACGAGGTCGCGGGCGCGGTCCACGATCACCTGGAGGGCGCGATCCACGGCCAGGATCCCTGCCATGGCAGTGATCGAGGCGTCGAACGCGGCGAACCGCTCCTCCGCGAACCTGACGGCAGCGAGAGCCGTGGCGAGGTCGCCCTGGTCCCGGTCGGGTTGCCCGGGCGCGTCCTCGCCCGCGGGCGTGCGGGGCGACGGCCCGTCGGGATCGGCGGCGCGGCGGTCGGCGGCGGTCATAGCGGCGAGGGTAGCAGGCAGCGGCCACGCCGCGGGCACGAGCGCGGGCCCGACGTCGATCGGCGATCCGGAACCCGGGACGGCCGCCACGTGCGTGCATGCGCATGGAATTGCCCCTCGGACCCGGGTGATTGTGACAAAGGTCCCCATCGGAGCCACGCTCCGGCCGCGTACCATGCCGGCCCATGGACACCCTGACGCCCATCGTCCTCCCGACCGCCACGGACGTCGACCGCGTGGTCGGCGCCGTCGCGAAGGCGTAAGAGGGCGCATAACGCCCCTCGTCCCGGCAATCCCCTGGAGGGCGCGGGCCCACATGTCGAAGATCGAGACGATCCTCCTCGCGACCGATGCCTCGCGCGCCTCCGAGGCGGCCGAGGAGCAGGCCATCGAGCTGGCCGTCCGGCTGGGCAGTCGGCTCGTGATCGTCTCCGCCGTCTCCGGCTCGCCCGAGCTCCGGTCTGCGCGCCTCGTCGCGGTGGAGCGTGTCGTCCAACGTGCCCGGGCCGCCGGCGCCACCGCGACCGGCCTGACCTGGACCGGCGAGGCCGGCGAGTCGGTCGTCGAGGCCGCCGCCGCGGAACACGCGGACCTGATCGTCGTGGGAACGCACGAGCGCGGCACCGTCGGGCGCCTCTTCCTCGGCAGCGTCTCCCACCACGTCGTCCGGCATGCCCGTTGCCCGGTCATGGTGGTGCGACCGACGCACGTGCTCCCGGGCTCGTCCGGCTAGCCGAGCCGTCGTCGCGGCGGCCGGTGCCGCGACGGCGTGCGGGACAGACGACGGGGCCCGATCCCGGGCGGCCCTATCTCGTGTACATCCCCTCCGGGTCAAGCTCGTCGCGGATCAGGCGGAGCTCCTCGGGCGTCGGCTCGGGTGTCGGGGCGAGGGCCGGGGAGATGTGCGGCTCCCAGCCGATCGTCGCGCGGACCTCGTCGAGCGGTCGCGCCCGGGATGGAGGAAGTCGAGCCGCATCTCGCCGGTCTCGTCGAAGTGCCAGATCCCGAGGTCCGTGACGACGACGGACGGGCCGCGGCCCAGCCAGCCCTGCTCGCGGCGGATCCGCTCCGACTTCTCGGCGCCGCCAAGGTTGCCGGGCGAGGTCCGGAAGTCGATCCGGTCCACGAAGGAGCGTGCCGACTGGCGCATGATCACGAAGATCTGGCGCGCGTTGATCGCGATCTCGCAGGCCCCGCCGGAGCCCGGGCAGGCGCGTCTTCGGGTGGGCGTAGTCGCCGATGACGGTCGTGTTGATGTTGCCGAACCGGTCGATCTGGGCCGCACCCAGGAAGCCGACGTCGATCAGGCCGCCCTGCAGGTAGAAGGCGAAGAGCTCCCACATGCTGGTGACGGCCGTGGCGCCCGTCACGATCGTCGGGTCGCCGATCGAGAGCGGGAGCCGCGCCGGCCTGGCCCCGAACACGCCGGCCTCGTAGACCAGCTCCATCTCGGGGGCGACGGTCCGCTTGGCGAGGTTGACCGCGATGTTCGGGAGGCCGACGCCGACGAAGCAGACCCGCTGCCCGGCGAGCTCCCGGGCGGCGGCGACGATCATCATCTCGGACTTCGAGAAGGCGGCGGCCCCGTCGTCGGCCGGCGCCGCGGCGCCGGCCGGGCGCTCGGCGGCCATCAGCGGTACTCCCCGTAGTCGACCACGCCGGACGGCGCCGAGCCGCTCGGCAGGAGCGCGCGGAGTCGCTCCGCGCCCAGCTTCTCCACGTACGCGGCGCGGCCGTCCAGGTCGTAGACCCAGTCGCGCAGCCACTGCTCCGTGGCGGCGGGATCGCGGCTGATCGGGTCCCAGTCGCGGTAGAAGCGGTTGTCGCGGTCGTAGCGACCCTGGACGTAGGACGGATGCGCGCCCCACGGCTCGACGACCACGGCGTCCACGATGATCCCGGGCACGATGGTCCGGTTCGGGTCGGCCCGGATCACGGCCTCGTCGACCAGCTCCTCCACGACCACGATCACGCGGTCGGCCGCGAACGCGGCTTCCTTCTGGCAGCCGAGCAGGCCCCAGACCTGGGTGTTGCCGGCGGCGTCGGCGCGCTGCGCGTGGATCACCGTGACGTCCGGGTTCAGCGGCGGGACCGCGTAGACGATCCCGTCGCCGTAGGGGCTCTCGATCGGCCGGATCAGCGGGTTCGCCGACGGGCAGGTCCGTCTCGAAGTAGCGAGCGGAGCGGCATGAACGGGCAGGTTCGCCGCCCCCGCCGCGTAGCGCGCGACCATCCCGAAGTGGCTGTACTCCTCGAGCTCCAGGGAGGCGTCGGCGCCCTCCGTGACGCGCCGGATCGCGTTGAGGCCGCCCACCCCGGGGTTGCCGAGCCAGCTGAAGATCGAGCTTCCGGGCGACCCCGGCCGCGACCATCTGGTCGTAGATGAGGTCCGGCGTCATCCGCGCGAGCACCAGGTCGCGACGGCGCTGGCGGATGATCTCGTGGCCGGCCGCGAAGCTGATGAGGTGCGTGAAGCCCTCGATCGCGACCGTGTCGCCGTCGCGCACGAGCTCGCCGACGGCGTCGCGCATCGAGGCGACCTTGGAGCCCGGCCATCGGGCCGCGGCCTCAGCGACCGGCGACCGCGGCGACGGCCTCCGCGAAGACGCGACAGCCGGTGAGCGATCTCCGCGCCTCCGTGACCACGAGCGGCGGCGACATCCGGATGACGTCGTCGCCGGCCGTGAGCACCATGAGCCCGCGCTCGAAGGCGGCGTGCTCGACGGCCGCGGCGCGTGGCGCCGGAGTCGAACTGGACGCCGACCAGGAGGCCCTTGCCGCGGACGTCGCGGACGATGGCCCGGGTAGCGCCGCGACGAGCGGCCGGAGCGCGGCCAGCATCTGCTCGCCCCGGGCGGTCGCGTTGTCGATCAGCCCCTCCTCGAGCAGGGCGATCGTCGCGAGCGCCGCGGCGCAGCTCACCGGGTTCCCGCCGAAGGTCGAGCCGTGCGCGCCGGCCGACCACGTCATCAGGTGCTCCCGGGCGATCAGGGCGCCGATCGGCATCCCGGAGGCGAGGCCCTTGGCGGTCAGGACGATGTCCGGCTCGACGCCCCAGTGCTGGATCGCCCACATCCGCCCGGTCCGGCCCATGCCGCTCTGGACTTCGTCGGCGACGAGGAGGATGCCGTGCTGGTCGCAGATCCGGCGCAGGCGCGGCAGGAACTCCGGCGTCCGGGACCACGATCCCGCCTTCGCCCTGGATCGGCTCGACGACGATCGCGGCCACCTCGTTCGGCGGGCACCAGGCGGTGGAAGACGCGCTGCTCCAGCTCGTCGAGGCCGGCCGACCCGAACGGGCACGTGGTAGACGCCGGGCAGCAGCGGGCCGAAGTGGGCGTGGTACTTGGCCTTCGAGGCGGTGAGGCTGACGCTCCCGTAGGTGCGACCGTGGAAGCCGCCCAGGAAGCCGACGATGTACTGGCGCCCGGTGGCGTAGCGGGCGAGCTTGATCGCCGCCTCCACGACCTCGGTGCCCGAGTTGCCCAGGAAGACGCGGGTCGGGCCGGTCATCGGCGCGATCCGTTCCAGCTGGGCGGCGAGGTGCGCGTAGATGGGCAGGTAGAAGTCCGAGGCGCTGTAGTGGAGGAGCTCGGCGGCCTGCTCCTGGATCGCCGCGACGACCCGCGGGTGGCAGTGGCCGGTGACGTTGACCGCGATCCCGGCGCAGAAGTCCAGGAACCGGTTCCCGTCGATGTCCTCGATCACGGATCCCCGACCGCGAACGGGCACGATCGGGTAGGCGCGCGGCAGCGACGGCGACGTGTAGCGCTCGTCGAACTCGATGTGGGCTCGCGCCCCGGGGCCGGGCAGCTCCGTCACGAGGTGCGGCGCGTCGAGCTCGGAGTCCGGGTCCGCCGGCATCCCGGCCAGCTCGAGGTCGCGGACTGCCGCGTGGCTCATTGTGCACCTCCCGGGAGCGAGCGGGCATACGGCCGCGTGGCGGACGCCGAGGCGGGACCGCATAGAAACTATGCAGACTGGATACGGCGAGTATAGCCGGGCCGGACGCGCGAAACGCGGGCCCGGCGGCATCCGGGCGTGTGGCCGCGCCGCTTCAGTCGACGATGGTGTGGCTCTGCTCGCGCATGAACTGGGCCGGGTAGTACATCGAGAGGCCGGCCTTGCCCGTGCTCCCGGAGCCCTTCCAGCCACCGAACGGCTGGACGCCCGGCCAGGCGCCCGTGGTCGCGCCGGCGCGCCGGTTGACGTACAGCACTCCCGCCTCGATCTGGTCGAGGAACTGGGCGACCTCGGCAGGATCCTCGCTGTACACGCCGGCCGTCAGGCCGAACTCGCTCTCGTTGGCGAGCTGGAGCGCCTCGCCGAGGGAATCGACCGCGGCGATCGCGGTGAGCGGCACGAACAGCTCGTCGCGGAAGATGCGATGCGTCGGCGGCAGCTCCACGACCGTTGGCTCCACGTAGAAGCCGTGTGCCAGCGCGCCCTCGGTGAGGCGCTCCCCGCCTACGTGGATGCGGCCGTCCCGGCGCGCCTCCGCCACCGCCAGCTGGTGGCGCTCGACGGCGCGCGCGTCGATCACCGGGCCCAGCCAGTTCTCCCGCTCCAGCGGATCCCCGATGGTGATCTTCTCGGTCTTCTGGACCAGCAGGCGGACCAGCTCGTCCTTGACCGCTCGCTCCACGTAGACGCGGCTGTTCGCGGAGCACTTCTGGCCGCCGAACCCGAAGGCCGAGCGCATGATCCCCTCGGCCGCCTCCTCGAGATCGGCGCTGGCCGTGACGATGGCCGGGTTCTTGCCTCCCATCTCGACGATGCAGGGCTTCGGGAACCGCGTCGAGAAGCGTCGGAACAGCTCGAAGCCCACATCGAAGGATCCCGTGAAGACGATCCCGTCGATCCCCGGGTTGGACTGGAGCTCCTCCCCGACGGTGGCCCCGGGTCCCATCACCAGGTTGAAGACGCCCGCCGGAATGCCCGCGTCGACGAGCGCCTCCGCCAGCAGGACGCCGGTCATCGCCCCCGCGGACGCCGGCTTGAAGACGACCGTGTTGCCGCCCGCCAGGGCCCCCGCCGACGGCCCTGTCGAGAGCGCGATCGGGAAGTTGAACGGGCTGATGACGGCAAAGACGCCGAACGGACGAAGGATCGACCGCGAATGGACCGCCGGGTCACCCAGGTTGTCCATCGGGTGGTCGTAGCCCGCGTTGCCCTCGAACACATCGGAGTAGTAGCGCAGGAGGTCGGCCGCCTCCTCGACCTCGCCCAGCGCCTCGAGACGGTTCTTGCCCACCTCGAACGCCATGAGCGCCGCGTACTCCATCTGTCGCTCGGAGATGAGGTCGGCGGCGCGGCGCAGCACGGCGAGCCGATCGCGCCACGGCATCGCGCGCCATGCCGGCTGGGCCGCCCGGGCCGCCGCGATCGCGTCGCGGACGTCGTCGGCGGTTCCTTTCGCGAACGTGCCCACGAGCACGCGGTCATCGATCGGCGAGCGGAGCTCGAAGGTGCCCGCGCCGTCGCGCCCGACACCACCGACCAGGTTCTTGTGGTAGGCACCCAGGCGGGTCCGGGCCCGGGCAACACCCGCCTCGTAGAGCTCGTGCAGCTCCAGGTTGTCGGTGCGGAGCGTCGCGTAGGTGATCTTGATGCGCTCGGCCATTGGCGGTTTCCCCTCGTGCGCGCGGTCGGCTGACCGTCAGTCTAGCGCCGCGACGACGTCGGCCAGCGAAACCGCCACGGCGTCGGGAATCGCCCGCGAGCGACGGGCCCCGGCCTGCTGTGCGTCGATCCATGATGGCGGCGGCGTCGGCAGCGCGGGTCTTGCCGGTGAGCACCAGCACGCCGCGCATCCCGACGCGGCGGGCGCCCGCGATGTCCTGGGCCGGATCGTCCCCGACCATCGCCACGTCGCGCGCCGCGACCCGGCCGCCGAGACCCGCGGCGAGGCCGGCAAGGGCGGTCCGGAACATGATCGGGCCGGGCTTGCCGCACAGCACGGCACGCATGCCTGTCGCGAACTCGAGCGCGGCGACGAACGCGCCGCTGTCCAGGGCGGGGCCGCGGGACGTGAACCACCACGGGTTCCGGTGCATGGCCAGCAGGGCGGCGCCCTCCCGGACCAGCCGGAACGCGCGGTCCAGGTTCGCATAGCTCAGGTCGGCACCACCGTCCCCGAGGACCACCGCGGCGGCTCGGGCGCCGGGTGCGTCGGCAGCGTCGTACGGCATCAGGTCCTGCCCTTCGAACTCGCGGCGTCCGTCCGGGTTCGCGATCACGAAGAGCGGCTGGCCCGGGTAGGCGGCAGCCGTGCGGGCGGCCGTGGCGCTCGCCGCGGTGACGATCCACTCCTCCGGCACCCGCAACCCGGCGGCCCCGAAGCGCGCGGCGAGCGTGCTCCGATGGGCAGACGAGAAGTTGGTCGCGACCCGGAAGGGGATGCCGCGCGCCCCGAGGGCGATGAGCGCTTCCGCTGCGCCCGGAAGGGCTTCGCCGGTCATCACGAGGACGCCGTCGGCGTCCAGCACCAGCGCACGGACGCCCGTGAGCACCCGCCGAAGCGTCGAGACGGCGCCGGGGTCGTCGACGGCCGGCCGGGTCGTGGTCATCGGGCGACAGTACCTCCGCCGGTCGCGTTCGTCACGGGCGGCCCGCCGTGAGCGGGACGGCCCGCCGGGTAGGATGTCGCGACACGCGCCACCCGTGCCGCGCGTGCAGGGAGGATCGCGACTCATGGGCCTGCTCGACGGCAAGACCGCCCTCATCTTCGGAGTCGCCAACGACCACTCCATCGGCTGGGGGATCGCGAACGCGCTCCACGAGCAGGGCGCGTCCGTTGGGTTCAGCTCTGTCGAGAGCCTGGTCGAGAAGCGCGTCCGGCCCCTTGCCGACCGGATCGGGTCGACGTTCGTGATGCCCTGTGACGTGCGCGACGACGGGCAGGTCCGGGCCGTCTTTGACCGCTGGGGCGCGGAGGTCGGGCGGCTCGACATCCTCGTCCATGCGCTCGCATTCGCGAACCGGGCCGACCTGGACGGTCTCTTCGTCGACACGTCCCGTGACGGGTTCGCGCTCGCGATGGACGTCAGCGCGTACTCGCTGGTGGCCCTGGCGCGGGAGGCGCGGCCACATCTCGCACCGGGCTCGAGCATCCTCACCCTGAGCTACTACGGCGCCGAGAAGGTCGTCGCGCACTACAACGTGATGGGCGTGGCCAAGGCGGCCCTCGAGGCGAGCGTCCGGTACCTGGCCGCCGACCTGGGGCCCGAAGGCGTGCGCGTGAACGCGATCTCGGCCGGCCCCGTCCGCACCCTTGCGGCCCAGGGGATCGCCGGGTTCAAGCAGATGTACGGCGGGTTCCCCGGCCTCGCGCCGCTGCGCTCGAACATCACGATCGAGGACGTCGCCGGCGCCGCCGTCTGGCTGGCATCCGACCTCTCCCGGCAGGTCACCGGCGAGACCATCTACGTGGACGGCGGCTTCAACATCCTGGGGGTCCCCAACCCGGACGCCGCCGGCTGACAGGCCAGCCCGGGCTGGCGCCGCTCCGGGACCTCAGCGACAGGCCCGGCAGCGCCCCCCGATCGTGACGTGGGCAGACTGCACGACGCGAGGGACGGGGCATACAGCCACGCCGGGCCATTACTGCAACGGATTGCAGTAACGGCGATCCCCGCCTAGACTCCACCTGCCCCCGAGGGGCCGTCGGCGTCACCCGCATCGCCCGGCGTTGACCGGAGGATTCCATGCACATCCCGGACGGTTACCTGAGCCCCGTCGTCTCGATCGGCCTCGGTGCGACGACCCTGCCCGTCTGGGGGGTCGCCACCCAGAAGGTCAAGGCGATCCTCAATCACCGCACGATCCCGCTCCTCGCGATCTTCGCGGCGCTCAGCTTCACGATCATGATGTTCAACATCCCCGTGCCCGGTGGAACCACCGCCCACGGGGTCGGGGGCACGCTGATCGCGATCGTGCTGGGACCGTGGGCGGCCGTGATCGCGGTGAGCGTCGCGCTCATCATCCAGGCGCTCTTCTTCGGTGACGGCGGCGTCCTGGCGATCTTCGCGAACTGCCTGAACATGGCGATCATCCTCCCGTTCGTCGGGTACGCCGCATACCGGCTCCTCGCCGGCCGAGCGCCGCTGCTTTCGACGAGGCGGGCCGTGGTGGCCGGGATCGCTGCCTACATCGGGATCACGATGGCCGCGCTGGCTGTCGGGATCGAGCTGGGCATCCAGCCGCTTCTGTTCAGCGACGCCGTCGGGAAGCCGCTCTACTCTCCGTACGACCTGAACGCAGCCATCCCCGCGATGCTCCTCGCCCACGTGTTCGGCGCCTCGATCGTCGAGGGCATCATCACGTTCCTCGGCGTCGCCTACCTCCAGAAGCGCCAGCCGAGCTACCTGACCTCGTTGCGGGGCGTCTACGCGCCGGGCGTCACGGAAACGGGCCAGGTGCCCGCGCGTCCCTACTGGCAGATCCTGGCCGGGGCCGCCTCTCTGGCGGTCGTCGTGCTTGCCGTGGTCGGCCTCGTCATCGGCGGCGGCGACCCCGGGAAGCTCTTTGGTGCGGACTGGTCGGTGGTCAACTGGGCGGATGTCGGGACGATGCTTCTCGTCACCGCGGTCATCGCGGTCGTCATCGTGCCGCTCGCGTACCTCGCGCTGCCGCGGGGGCTGAAGCGTATCGGAGCCGCCTTCACCCTGGCGGCCGTGATCGCGCCGCTCGGCCTCATCGCCCCGGGGTTCGCGTATGGAGAAGGCAGCACGGAGGACGTGCAGGCCGCGTTCGGCTACATCCCGAAGGGACTGCGGGACCTGTCCGGCGTCTTCAGCGCGCCGCTGACCGGCTACAACATCCCGCTTCCGTTCTTCAGCGACGCGAACGGCGCGCTCTGGCATGCGGCCGTCGGCTACCAGGTCGCGGGCATCATCGGGATCCTGCTCGTGGGAGGGGTCATCCTGCTCCTCGCCCGCCTGCTTCGCGGTCGCGATATGGCGCCGGACCTGCCGGACGACGCGGACACCGGGCGCCGCGTCGCGCCCGGCGAGGCTGCCGGAGGCGTCGGGGCGTGACGGCCGTCGCCGAACCGACCACGCCGGGCGCGGCCCGTGCCGCGACGGGCGGACCTCGTCGCAGCGGCGGGCGCCCCGAGGGCCGGGTGGGATGGCTCGAACAGACGCTGGGTGGCATCACCGGCTCGATCGAGCACGCCATCTTCACCGAGCAGCACGCCCGAATGGACGGGTGGCTGCAGCGGCGCGATCCGCGCGCCAAGCTCGGGATGTTCCTGGCGCTCGTGCTCGCGGCCAGCCTCACGGCATCGGTTGCCGTCCTGGTGGGGCTCTACGCGGCCATCCTCGGTGCGGCCCGGGCAAGCCGGGTGCCGTACCCGTTCTTCGTGAAGCGCGTCTGGCTCGGCATCCCGTTCTTTGCGGGCATCGTCGTGATCCCGGCCATCTTCATGATCCCAGGGCCACGAATCTTCGACCTCGCGATCGGTCCGCTGCACATCGCGCCGTCCGCGACCGGGGCGGCCGGTGCGGTGCTGTTCGTGGCGAGGGTCGGCGTGTCGGTCTCGCTGGCGGTACTCCTCGTGATGACGACGCCGTGGGCGGACATCCTGAAGAGTCTGCGCTCCCTGCGGGTGCCCCAGGTCTTCGTGCTCATCCTGTCGATGACCTACCGCTACGTCTTCCTCTTCCTCCACACCACGAACGGGATCCTCCTGGCCCGGAAGAGCCGCGTGGTCGCCCGCACCACGGGTGGCGAGCAACGGCGCTGGATCAGCGGGACGATGGGGAACCTGATGAGCCGCGCCTTCAAGATGAGCAACGACGTCTACGCGGCGATGCTGGCCCGGGGCTTCTCGGGCGAGATGCGGGCGCTCACGTTCTACCGGATGCGCTCTGCCGACTGGGCCGCCCTGGGCGGCGCGATCGCGTTGGGGCTGGGGGCCGTGCTGTTCGGGCAGTCGCTGCCGTGACCGGGCCCGAGGCCGCGCTTCCCGGCGTCGAGGTCGAGCCGATCTTCGAGCTGTCCGGCGTTCGGTACCTGTACAACAACCGGCAGGTCGCGCTCGACGGCATCGACCTCGTGGTCCGGCCGGGCGAGCAGGTCGTGCTGCTCGGGGCGAACGGGTCCGGGAAGTCGACCCTCCTCAAGCTGCTCGACGGGATCATCGCGCCGACCGGCGGTCGGTTGCGGGCGCTCGGCCTCGACGTCGCCGCGGTGGTCGACGGCTTCGACGCCTTCCGGTTCCACCGCGAGGTGGGCCTCGTCTTCCAGGACCCGGACGTCCAGCTGTTCAGCGCCACCGTGCTGGACGACGTGGCGTTCGGGCCGCTCCAGCTGGGGCTTCCGCGCGACGAGGTTGCGGCCCGCTGCGACGAGGCGCTGGGCCTGATGGAGATCCGGCACCTCGCCAACCGGGCGCCGTTCGAGCTCTCCGGCGGGGAGAAGAAGCGGGCGGCCATCGCGTCGGTCCTGTCGCTGCGCCCACACGTCATCCTCCTCGACGAGCCGACCGCGGCCCTCGATCCGCGCACGAAATGGGTCCTCGTGAACCTGATCCGCCGGCTCGGCGAGGCCGGCCGCACCGTGATCACGGCCACCCACGAGCTGGACATCGTCCCGGTCATCGCGGATCGCGTAGTGGTCCTGGGCGAGGACCGCCGCGTGCATGCGGACGGGACGCCCGCCGCGGTCCTGGGAGACCGCGACCTGCTCATCGCCGCCAACCTGATCCACGAGCACCTGCATGGGCACGGCTGGATCCGGCACTCTCACCCGCACGCCACCGACGAGCCGCACGACGGTTCCGACTGGCCCGGGGGCCATGACCCGGCGATCCCGGCGATCGCGATCGCCGACCCGGCGTCCTGATCGGGCTACCCGGCGCCGGGTCCCGGTGGACCCGGACCTACGGAGCGCCGCTCGGTGATGTGGTCGGCGAGGCGCTCGGCGAAGGGGTCGGCGAGGGGATCACGAGCTTCTGGCCCGGGATGATGAGGTTCGGGTTGGCGATCCCGTTCGCGGCCTGGAGCGCCTGCAGCGTCACCCCGAACGAGGTCGCGATCCGTCCGAGCTGATCGCCCCGCTTCACGACGTAGACGGTCGGCGTGGCGGTCGGCGTGGCGGTCGGCGACGGCACCGCGCTCGAGGGCGGCAGCTCGGAGGCTGAGCCGCCGGGTGACCCGGCGGCGCTTGCGCCCGGTGTCGCGGGCGGCACAGCGGCGGCCGGCGACGAGGAGGCGACGGCGCCGCTGTCCGCCGGGAGGGGGACGAGGAGCGGCAGCAGCATCCCGATCCCGAAACCGGCGGCGCCCACGATCACGAGGATCAGGACGCCGACGAGAACCGAGACGAGCGGCGAGCGGCGGCGAGGGCGGGCGGCGGCGTCCGCATCGGCGAGCCCGGTGGCGGCCGCGGCACCGGCCGCACCGGCGCCGGCGTCGATCTCGGCCGCTTCGGCCGGCGCCTCGGGCGCGGCTGCTTCGCCGGTCACGGGAGGCGACGCACCGGCATCGGCATCCGGGGCATCGCCGATCGCGGTGTCCCGGAACCAGCCGGGCGGGTCAACGGCCGCGCGGCCCTCCGACTCGTGGGCCCACGCCTCCGCCTCCGCTGCGGCCGCCGCCTCAGCCGCCGCCGCGGCCTCGGCTCCCAGCTCTTCGCCGGGCGCGGGCACGCCCGCGGTGCCCGCCGGTCCTTTGGAGCGGGAGCGTCTGCGACGGGGCGGCTGCTGCTTCGGCATCGGGCCGGATTGTACGGCCGCGGACCCGGGTGGGGGTCTCGATGCCGTCGGCGCCCCAGCGCGGCACCCGGATCGCCCGTCGCGGGAATCCCGGCCTACCCCGCGTCGGAGATCTCGAACCGCGCGAGGCGGCGCGCACCGAGCGCGAACGCGACGCCCGCAACAACCGCCGCGAGCACCAGGCCCGTCACGAGCGGCACGTCACTCACGAGGGTTCCTTTCTCCGGGCCGGCGATCCCCGCCGCGACGGCAAGCCCGTACTCGCGGATGGAAAGCAGTCGCGTCCCTGAGAAATACGAGGCGATGAAGCCCTCCCAGAGGAGGACGTAGGCCAGCCCGGCGACGAGCGCTCGCCCTGTCCAGACGGAGAGGGTCACGAAGACGGCCGTGTACGCGATGACCGAGACCACCGCACCGGCCAGCATGCCCAGGAGGAGCCGGGGCGCCTCGAACCCGAGGAGCAGGACACCCGACACCAGCACCGAGCTCCCGCACAGGACCACCCCGGCAGTTGCCGCCACCAGCATCTTGGCGAGGATGATCCAGCCGCGCCCGACCGGCTTGGCCAGGAGATGGACCACCGTCCCGTCGTCGATCTCGGCGCCGATTGCGGTCGTGCCGAGGATCAACGCGACCAGCGGCACCACGGTCGTCATGACCAGCGAGGCATAGACGTCGCGGGTGACCTGGGCCGTGGCTCCCAGGCCCCCACCGAGCACGAGGGCGACGGCGACGCCGACCGGCGCCAGGGCCAGCAATCCGACCAGGAGGATCCGGCGCCGTCCGAGGAGGCCGCGCATCGTGACATCGACGAGCGGGCCGAGGACCGACGCGCCGAGCACGGGCGCCGACGGGCGTCGTGGCAGGGGCGGCGGCGACGGCGCCGCCGCCGGCCAGCCGGGCACGGGAGCAGGGCCGGGTGACGGGGACGCGCCGCTCACCGGCGAACCAGGTAGTCGAAGACCGACTCGAGCGACTCGTCGGCGGGGGCCAGCTCGAAGATCGAGATGCCCGCGTCGCGCGCCAGCACGGGCAGCTCGCGGGTGAACGTTGCGAAGTCGGCCGTACGCACGTCCAGCCGTCCGTCCTCGAACGCAAGCCCCGAGACCGTGGGCCGGCCCGCGAGCCGGCCCGCGAGCGCGCGATCGTCGGACGTCCGGAGCGTGAACGAGTGGGGACGATCCGTCATCAGCCGGCGGATCTCGCGGAAGTCGCCCGAGGCGGCGAGGCGGCCGGAGACCACCACCAGGACCCGCTCGGCGACCCGTTCGACCTCCTCGAGGATGTGCGAGGAGAAGAGGATCACCCGGCCTTCACCGGCGAGCGACCGCAGCAGGGCCATCATGTGGAGGCGCTGGCGCGGGTCCATCCCGTTGAACGGCTCGTCGAGGACGAGGACCGCCGGGTCGTGCACCAGCGCGGCGGCGACCTTGGCGCGCTGCCGCATCCCCTTCGAGTAGGTCGCGAGCTCGCGGTCGGCCGCCGAACCGAGCTCCACCGTCCCGAGCGCCCGGTCGACGGCGCCGGTGCCGATCGGCAGGCCCTGGAGCTGTGCGCTGAGGCGGACGAACTCGCGGGCCGTGAGATACGGGAAGACTGCCTCCCGTTCCGGGACCAGCCCGACCCGCCGATAGACCGCCGGGTCGCCGAAGGTCGGGCGCCCATCCACGCTGACACTCCCCGCCGACGGTCGCAGGAGCCCGGCCACGAGGTGGAGCAGCGTGCTCTTGCCCGCCCCGTTCGGGCCGAGGAGGCCCGTGACGCCCGGCTCCAGCTCGAACGTGACGTCGTTGACGGCCACGACGTTGCCGTACCACTTGGCGACGGCGCTCAGCGCCACCGTCGGCGCGGGCTGGGTCTCGCTCATGCCTCGATCCGCCGGTACCGCAGCACGAGAGCCACGAGCGTCGCCACGGCGACGACGCAGGCGCCGACGGCGAAGATCGCGGGATCGATCCCCGAGCGCGTGACGGTCACGTTGCGGCTCGCGGCGCCGAAGAGCGTCGAGGCCAACCCGTCGAGGAGCGCGTTCGGGTCGAGGAGCGCCACGTAGCGGAGCGGATCGCGCAACCCGCCACGGAGCACGATGACCGAGACCACGCCACTCAGGACCAGGAACGTGGCCACGATCGCCCCTGACGCGAAAGCCCGCCGCGGCGTGAACGCGGCGATCACGAGGCCGATCCCCGAGAAGAAGGCTGCCGCGATGACCGTGCTCAGGAGGATCGGCAGGACGAGGGGCAGGGCCTCGCCAAGGCCGGCGCCAAGGTCGATCGAAGCGAACACGATCCCGAGCAGGAGGATGGCCTGTGGAGCCAGGAGCACGATCGCCAGGGCACACACGAGGGCCCCGTACTTCGCGAGCGCGTAGTCCGTGCGCTCCAGCGCGCGGCTGAAGTAGAGCGTGAGCACGTGGTGTCGCTGGTCACGGCCGAGCAGCTCGGGCGCCTGCGCCGTCACGAAGAACGCGATGAGCGTCTGCACGAACGTCAGGTAGTTCTGCGGCGTGATCGGGGTCATCCGCTCCGCCGCGGGCCCGGCGAGCGCCCGGATCCCGACGGCAAGCAGCGCCGGGAGCAGGGTCAGCCCAGCCAGCGCGAACGGCGCGACCTTCGCGCGGCCGCCCCGCCCGATCCCGAAGGTCCACTTCAGCGAATGCGCGAAGAGCGTGGCGATCGCATGTCGGCGACCCAGGCGCGGCCCGTCGTAGCCGCGATAGCCCAGGTCGAAGATGGACCCGGTCGCGCTGCCCGCGACCAGATCAGGCGGCGTTGCCATGGCCACCCTCCTCGTCGAGGTCGTCGCGGAACATGTCCTCGACCCGGTGCCGGGCCGGTTCGACGCGGATCAGCGCCCGGCCCCGGGCCACGACAGCGTCCCGGATCACGTCATAGGGGCGCTCGTCCGGGACCGCGACCAGGACGCGACGCGGGCCGTCCGCGCGGGCGAGGAAGCCGGCCGCCACGAGATCGGCGGCCAGGTCGTCCGCCCCCTCGTCCACCTCCACGATCAGGGTCCCGGTGCGACCGGTGAAGCTGGCGAGCGAGGCCGAGCGCAGGAGGCGTCCACCGTCGATCGCCACGACGTGATCGCAGACGCGCTCGATCTCGCCGAGGAGGTGCGAGCAGACGAGCACGGCGATCCCGAACTCCGTGCCGGTGCGGCGGATCAGGTCCAGCATCTCGTCGCGACCCGCGGGGTCGAGGCCGTTGGTCGGTTCGTCGAGGAGGAGCAGCCGCGGATCGTGGACAAGCGCCTGGGCCAGCTTCACGCGCTGGCGCATGCCGGTGGAGTAGCCGCCGATCGGGCGGTAGCGCTCCTCGAAGAGGCCGACGTGGCGGAGGACGTCGGCCGTGCGCTCGCGGGCCGCGGTCCGGGGCAGGCCGCTCATCTCCGCCAGGTGCGCCACGAGGTCGGTGGCGGTCAGGTCGGGGGGCAGGACGTCGTGCTCGGGCATGTACCCCACCCGCTCGCGGATCCGGCCACCATCGACCGCGGTGTCCAGGCCCAGGACCGATGCGCGCCCGCTCGTCGGCGCCAGCAGCCCCAGGAGGATCCGCAGGAGCGTGCTCTTGCCGGCTCCGTTCGCCCCCACCAGGCCCACGATCCCGGGCTCGATCTCCACGCTCAACGCGTCGAGCGCCAGGACGCCCCCGCCCGGTCCCGGGTATCGCTTGGTCAGGCTCTCGGTGGCGATGAGCGGCATGCGGGCAGTGTAGGTCGGCGCGGAGGTGCCGCGCGGCGACGGCGCCGGCCCTGGCCCGTCAGCCTCCGGGCTTGACCGTGACGATCGACTGGCCCAGCGACCACAGGGTCGTGGCGGTGAGCGCGACCATGAAGACGGCGAGCGGCAGCTGCCGCAGGCGAAGTGCGCGGAGCGCGCCCGCCGAACGGCCGTCGAGGTCCTGCGCGGCCGCGGCGTGGCCGGCGACCGCGCCGAGCATGTGGCCGCCGACGACCGCGGCCAGCTGGAGCGCCCACACGAGGCCGGGCGGGAACCAGCTGCTGTTCGGCGTGAAGAACGCCAGGCCCCCGAGGTTCCAGCCCTGCAGGAGCGGGTCGCCCAGCGCGATCAGGATCCTCTGGCCGTCGATGAGAAGGAATGTGAGGTAGTGGCCGGCGATGTAGCCCGTCGCGATCGGCACGAGGCCGGCGCCGACGGCGGCGATCCCGAGGGCCTGCCCGCCCGACCCTCCGACCAGGCGGGCCACCCCCAGCGCGAGGAGGACTGCCGCGCCCAGGAAGATGGCCAGGTTCAGCGTCCCGCCGGCCAGCCCCGTGAGACCGACCGTGTCGTACCAGAGCTGGGTCTGCGAGAGGCCGTCGTACAGGACGCCGGCGACCCCGAGCGACGCGAGGGCGACGTCCGCCCGCGCCCAGCCCGGCTCCAGGAGCCCCGCCGCGAACGAACGTCGCCGAACGACCCCGGCCTCCGGAGGCCCGATGAGCGCTACCGGCGCGATCCGGCCGAGCAGGCCGAACCAGACGCTGAAGACCTCGGCCCGCGCGCGCCATGCATCTCGGCCGAACTGCGCCATCCCGACGAGGGTGATCGCGAAATAGGCGAGGAACGCGCCGACGAGAATCCGGCCGCCGCCACCACCGGTCACGATCAGCTCCAGCCAGACGAACGCGGCGTAGCCGGCCGCCGCCGGCGCGCGACCGAGCCACGCCGGGTACGGCGCCGGCGCCCACCCCGCGATGCCGACTCGCCGGAGGACCCACGCGCCGGCGTCGAAGACGGTCGTGAACGGGTCCAGCCAGGCCCAGACCGGGCCGACGAGCGCGGAGACGAGGGCCACCCCGACCCAGCCGTAGATCCACAGGAAGAGGACGCCGACGTCGCCGTCGCTTGCTCCACCGACGATCCCCTGGGCGACGATCCAGGCAACGGCGACCACGCCGAGCAACCGCAGCCCGGCCCGGACCCAGCGGTGCACGGCGCGGGGCCGCGGATCGCCCTGGCTGAACGGCCGGACGTCGCGGACGAAGACGATCGCGAACGACAGCCCCACGGCCGCGGCGGCCCCGGCAAGGTAGACCGGAAGCGGGATCGGCGACTCGAACAGCCCCACGAGCTGGTGCCCGAGCACCGCACCCGGGAGCGCGAACAGCGCGAGGACGGCGGCCCCTGTCAGCCCGACGAGGCGCGCTGCCGTCCGTCCCGACTGTGCGTTCGGCCGCCTCAACTTGGACGGGCCCACGGCGCGTCCACCATCCGGTAGACGACGTCTCGGCCACCCTCGACCCGGTAGGCAACCGCGATCGGCTGGAGCGTCGCCGCGTGGACGGCGAGGTGCGAGGCGGGGAATGCGGCGCCGTCCGTTTCCAGCGTCCCGATGTCGAAGGGCATGAGCTGGCCGTCCGTGGTCCGCAGCGTGAAGCTGGTCACCTGCCCGCCAGGCGCGTCGAGCGCGATCACGACGCCCGCCGCGGTCGTCCCGGAGGTACCGCAGGCAGCCATCACCAGCGAGACAGCGAGCGTGGCCGCGAGCAGCGCGCCGACACCCGCGGCGCGAGGGCGGTTCCGACCGGTGAGACGGGCGATCAGCGCCATTCGATCACCGTGACCGCCGGAGGAACCAGGCCAGTCCGACGGCGAGGAGCGCGGCCAGCGCCACCAGGGGAATGGCTACGTCCCCCACGCCACCCGACGCCGAACCTCCCCCGGCACCCGGCGACGTGGAGGCCGTCGCCGCCGCGCCCGGGACGCCCGACGGCGGCTCGCTCGTGATCGACGTCGACGCCCCCACGGTGAAGGCGAAGGTGCCCCGCTCGATCCCGTTGTCGTTGGGCGTGATCGTGGTCCACTGCACGCTGTAGGTACCGGCGGCCAGCGTCCCGAACCCGGAGATCGTCATCGACACCGCGGTCGACGCCGTCGCGGGTCCGGTCGCGGCCAACGAAGTGCCGTCCGGGCCCAGCAGGTGCATGGAGCTGCGCGTCGTGTCGAATGCCTCCGCGAACGTCGCCGTGATCGTGGCCGGGGAGGCTGCCAACGTCGTGCCATTCGCTGGATCGGACGTGACGAGCGAGGCGTGGGCCAGCACGGCGGCAGGCCCGAGGACGAAAAGCGCCAGGGCGACGGCGATCCCGGCGAAGCCTCGGCACGCGGTCCGGGCAGAACGGATGGTCATGCCCGGCAAGGTAGCAGGAACGGCACGCGAGAGCCGTCGAGCGCCCCGCCGGGCAAGCCAGACGGCCGTCGGCGGCTCGAGCCGCCTCGACTTATCGGATCCCGGTGTCGTACGCCAGGTCAACCCGCAACCAGGCGGCGGGGCCCGCGGGCACGACTACCTCAACGGGGGCTGGCGTCCCCATCAGCCCGGCAACCGGCGCCGCCTGGACTCGCACGCTCCCCGCCGGGACCGCGACCCGGTAGGTGCCATCGGCGCCCGTCGTCGTGCTGGCGACTTCCCGCCCGCCCGGGTCGAGGACCGCGATCGTCGCACCGACCACGGGTCGAGGGGCACAGGCGGGATCCGGCGGGTTGCGCTGGACCGGGCAGACGGGACCGGCCGTCGCCACGCCCACCAGCCACGGCCCGCCGCTCGACGGGATCGCGACGGGCGAACCGTTGGAGCCACCTGCGGTCGGCGCGGGCGTCGGCGTCGGGGCGGGCCGCCTGGTGGGGGTCGGAACCGAGGTCGGGGTCGGCCGTGGGCTGACTGATGGCTGCGCGGTTGCGCCGGGTTCGCTGGCCGGGGACCCACTCGAGGTGGGCGCGAGCGTCGGCGTCGGCGTCGGCGTCGGCGTCGGCGTCGGCGTCTGAGCCGACGGGGATGGTGGGACCGTCGTTCCCGCGCCGGCCGGGGCGCTGCAGGCGGCGAGCACGAGCACGGCCACGGCCGCCCAGCCTGCAAGCGCGATGGATCGCGATCGGTTGCGCATGACGTCCTGACGGTAGCGCGCCACGGGCGGTTCCGCATTGCACGCGCACCCCGGCTGACGTCGGAGCCGCAGCGGGCCGGCGTCCGGCGCGGCACAGGCCCGGGCGTCGAGGGTCACCCACCCCGCAGCCAATGGTCCTGTCCCGGAATCCGGGACTGGACCGACGGTCCCCTCCCGGCCACAATGGCACCCTGGCCGGGGCTGCACCGGTGACGTCGTGGGGGTCGCGCATCGGCTGACATGGGGACGGGACCGCGGTTGGAGCGGCACGCAGGGGGGAACGGCCAGGCGGGGGCCGGCGTTGTTCCGGCGAAGGTCCGCGCGCCACGGGTTCGATGTCTGCCGCGTGAGCGCCTGGACAAGCTCCTGCCGCAGCTGTGGCTGAACCGCCTGGGGCTCGTCGTGGCGCCCGCAGGGTCGGGCAAGACCACCCTCCTCGCGAGCTGGGCCGCGATCTCCGATCACCCCGTTGCCTGGTATCGCGCGGAGAGCACCGACGGAAGCGAGGCGGCCCTCGTCGCGTGCCTCGAGGCGGCCTTCGCCGTGGCCATCGGCGGCCTGCCGCGTGGATGGACCAATGTCGAGGACGCGGCGGCCGCCCTCGACTCGGGCCTGGCGTCGAACGTCCTCCTGATCGTCGATGACCTCCATACGCTGACCGGATCGCCGGCGGAGGCCGCGTTCGAGCGCTTCGTCGACTACGCGCCGCCCTCGCTGGCCGTGCTTGCGGGCTCCCGGACCCTCCCGGCGTTCAACCTCTCGCGGCGTCGCGTCTCGGGCGAGCTCCTGGAGATCAGCGTCGACGACCTGCGCTTCCGTTCGTGGGAGGTGGAGCGGCTCTTCCGCGACTTCTACGACGACGCACTGGGTCCGGACGAGCTTGCCCGGCTGGCCCGGAGGACGGAGGGATGGGCCGCCGGCCTGCAGCTCTTCCACCTCGCGACTCGGGGCAAGCCGCGCGACGAGCGGCTGCGAATCCTGGCCGGCCTCGGCTCCAGCTCCCGGTTCGTGCGCGACTACCTCGCCCGCAACGTTGTCGCCGAGCTGCCGGACGAGCTGCGCGACTTCCTGGTCCGGACCAGCGTGCTGCGCCGGCTCAGCGGGCCGCTGTGCGACGCGCTCCTGGAGCGGTCGGGAAGTCGAGAGCTGCTCGAGGAGCTCGAGCGACGCAGCGTGTTCACGGTGGCGCTCGATGACGAAGGCACGTTCCGGTACCACGAGGTCCTGCGAAGCCACCTCGAGGCGATGCTCGTCGCGGAGGCGGGCGAGTCGGGCGCCCGGGCGCAGGCGCGCCGGGCCGGCGAGCTGCTCGTGGCGGACGGGGCGGTGACGGAAGCGCTGGCCGCCTTCAGTCGCGCCGAGGACTGGTCCGCGGTCGACCGCCTGCTCGAGCGACACGGGGCGCGCCTGGTCGACGGTCACGGAGCCTGGATCGACACGCTGCCGCCTGCCCTCCTGGTGCAGGATCCATGGCTGACGCTGGCGACGGCCCGGCGTCACCGCGCCGAGGGGCGCTGGACCCAGGCACTCGGCGCGTACAGCAGCGCGGAGGCGCTGTTCGGGGCGGGCGAGGCGGGCGCGGCGTGCCGGCGCGAACGGGTGGCGCTTGCCGCGTGGCTCGACCCGCATCCGGCGCCGAGCGCCGATTGGACCGGCTGGCTTCGAGCCGCGATGGCACGGGATCCGCTGGCGCGCCGGGGTCAACCTGCAGCCGGCACCGCCGGCGGGACGGGGCTCGGCGGGACCGGCGTCGGCGAGATGCTGGCCGCGGGGCTTTCCGCACTGGTTGCCGGGCGCGTCCGCGACGCGAGATCGCTGCTCGACGAGGCGGCGGACGCCGCCACTGACTCGCCCACCCTCAGCATCGCGGCAGCGCTCGGAGGGGCCGTGGCCGGGCTGCTGGGCGGCGACGCCCGGGACGCCATCCGGATCGAGGCGGCCGTCGCGGCCGCCGAGCGGCTCGGCGTGCCGTGGCTGGCCCAGGTCGGGCGGGCGGCGCTCGCGGTCGCACGGACCCCCGTCGGCAGCGAGTACGGACGGGCCGACGCTGCGGCGGTCCGGATCGCCGCGGCCCGCGAGCACGATGGCTGGGCCGAGTCCCTGGCGGCGATCGCCGAGGGATGGGCCGCGCTCGACGAGCCGGACGAAGCGGGCCCGCCGCTGGAGATCGCGATCGCCCGGTCCCGGGCCCTGGGGGCGGCGTCGCTCGAAGCCTGGGGACACTCGCTCCTTGCCGGTTCCCTTGCCCGCGCCCACGCTCCCAACGCGCGGGACATCGCCGTTGCCGCCGAAGCGTTCGCCCGGACGGCAGGGACGCCGGGGCCGCATGCGCTGGCCTTTGCGGCGCTCGCCCTTGCGGACCCTGAGCACTCGTCCGAGCTGCGGGCGCTGGCGGCGGCGCTCTTCGACGAGACCGGGCTGGCCGAGCCGGCGGCGTTCAGGCAGGTCGCCCCCGAGGCAGACGAGCTCGACGTCGATGTCGATGAGCCCGGGCACCCGGTTGACACGGTGCCGCCCGTCGAGATCCGATGCTTTGGGAGCTTCGCATTCTCGGTTGCCGGGCGGCCGATCGACCTGGCCGCGCTCAAGCCACGGCCCCGCGCGGTGCTGCGCCTGCTGGCGCTCCATGCCGGGCGGCCGGTTCACCGCGAGGTGATCCAGGATGCGCTCTGGCGCGACGCAGACCCGGAGACGGGAGCACGAAGCCTTCACGTTGCGCTCTCGGCCCTGCGCCGGGAGCTGGAGCCCGCGGCCGGCCGCGGGGGCTGGCGAGATCCTGGTCCGCGACGGCGACGCCTACCGGCTGGCGATCCCGGCAGGTTCACGCGTGGACGTTCTCACGTTCGACGAGGCGCTGCGTCGTGCGCGGGCTGCTCGGGGCCGCGACGCCCGCACCACCATCGAAGGGTACCGGGCGGCAGTCACCGTCTATGCCGGCGACCTGCTGCCGGAGGACGGCCCGGCGGACTGGATCGTCGCGCAACGCGATCGGGCTCGTGCGGACTACGTGGAAGCAGCCGTCGGCCTCGCCGGGCTCATCCTGGCCGACCAGCCGGCGGAGGCCGCCGCCGTCTGCGTCACCGCGCTGGGCATCGACGCCTATCACGACCCGCTGTGGCGCCTGCTGATCGAGGCGCGGGAGCGGGCGGGTGATCGCGCCGCGGCGGCGAGCGCACGGGCCAGCTACACGCGGATGCTCGCGGAGCTGGGGTTGACGGTGGTCCCGCCGACCGACGGCCGGTCAGGGTCGGGGGCGAGCCCCGGGATGTCCGCCGTCGTCACTTCGCAACGAGGAACTCCACCTCGGT
The DNA here is from genome assembly GCA_963722475.1 of uncultured Chloroflexia bacterium. Lineage (GTDB taxonomy): Bacteria > Chloroflexota > Limnocylindria > Limnocylindrales > CSP1-4 > CTSoil-043. Next base: position 219,617 of record CAVRMJ010000007.1, read on the forward strand.
GATCGCCACGTCCTGGCCGCCGCTGGACGCATAGACCGACGTCACGGTCAGCCGGAACGTGGTGACGCCCGCGGCCGAGACGTCGAACGCCTGCGGATCCTTCGTGTCCTTCAGCTCCAGGTCCTTCGAGGTCACCACGACACCGGCCGCGTCGAGGAACTCGACCGTGACGTTATGCGGGCGCGGGCTGCCCTGGAAGTCGGGGACGGCACCCGAGGTGATCAGGATCTTCGAGATGTCGGTGGTCGGGCTGAAGCTGGCGGTGATCACGGGACACGGCGCCCCCGGTGGCGGGCGCTGCCCAGTAGGTGTTGTTGAACCCGTCGAAGGCATGCCTGCGCCGGATGCCCCTTGACGCTGGAACCGGTCGCCTGGCCGGCGGTGTGCACCGGGACAAGGTTCGGGGCGATCTTCTGCCGGATGGACGAGATCGTCGAGTTGACGCTCTTCTGGAAATCCGGGACGACCGCGTAGCCGACGACGGCGCCGACGAGCAGGGCGACCACCAGGACCTGGACCACCGCGCGCAGCAGCCTTCCGACCGAGAACCCTTGGCGGGCTCCGCGGCCGTCGGTGCGCATGCTCTTCGGTCGCTCGCCCGCGGCAGCCACGGTCCGCTGGCGGCGGAAGAGCCGCCGGTACCACGGCACCTTCCGAGGCGGCGGCGACGACGGCCGTCGCGAGCGACTGTCCGCAGCGCCGGCAGAATCGCCTCGTCGGATCGTTGCCGATCCTGCAGTTCCCGCAGATGAGATCGCCGGGATTCGCCGGAGGCGTCTCGGCCTGCGCCTGGCGGGCGGCCTGCCGGGCATGCTCGGGCCCGGGCCGGACCGCGACCGGTTGCCGTGACGCTGGCTGGTCGGGCGGCGGCGCAGGCGGCGGCGGGAGCTGGTTGCACGGGCGCGGGCGCGACCGGAGGGGCAACGGGGCGAGCGGGGCGCGCTGCGGGCGGCTGTGACGGCGGGAGGGCGGCGGGGTGCGCTGCGGGCGGCTGGTCCGTCGTCGGGATGGCCGCCGGCCGCTCGGCGGCGGGCGGTGTCGCGGCGACGGGGGCGGCCGCCGGCAACCTCGACGAGCGGACGCGGCTTCGGCGTCGTGGCGGCCGGTCCGCCCAGGGCCGGTCGAATTCGAGGCTGCGCCTGCGGCACGGTGGAGGGCGGCGCGGCGGGCTGGCTACGGCGTCGGGTGCGGTCGGCCGCTCGGCGCAGGTTCGGGTCCGGGCGAGCTCGCGGCGCGAGTGCCGGTTCGGGCGCAGCCGCGGGTGAGCTCCGGCGCGGCGCGGCCGGCGGTTCGGGCGCGGGCGCCGGTCTCGGTTCGGGCTGTCGGGCTCGGCCGCAGGGGCGGGTGCGGCTCCGGTTCGGGCGCCGGTGCGGCGCGGTTCCGGCCGGGCCGAGGCTCGGGCGCGAGCGGCTCGGGCGCGGGCGCCGGTTCGGGCCGGTTCTGGGCGCGGAGCAGTGGCGGCGCCGGGTGCCGGCGCGGTTCGGGCTCAGGCGCAGGGCAGTCGGGACCGGTTCGGGTTCGGGCGCCGGTTCGGGCTCCGGCTCTGCCATCCGGTAGGTCCTCGTCCCGCTGACGACAACCGACGCCGACGACCGCTCCGCGGCGGCCTCGGCCCTGGCCGGCGCCGCGCTTTCGGAGTCCGCGACGCCGGGTCCACCCGGCTCGGCGGTGCTGCCGACCAGGCCGCCGCCAGCCTCGTCGCTCGCGGCCTCTTCCCCACCGAGCCCGACAACGCCACGGACGCGGTCCATGAGCGTCTGGTGCTCCGGCGTTGCGGGCTGCGGCTCCGGCTCCGGAGCCGGCGCCACCGGCTCCGCGGGCGAATCGGCCACTTTCGACCCGGTCCACTCCAGGAAGCTCCCGCACGATCCGCAGAAGCTGTCCGTGGCCAGGTTCGAGAACCCGCACTTGGTGCAGACGATCACGTGGCGCTCCCTCGACGGCCAGCCTGCGCGCATGCACTTCGGAGCGCTCCGCCTTGACGCCCGGCCGCGCGCGGACGGGCCGGCGGAACGTGCGCGCATGGTAGCAAGCGGGCCGCGCGCGAGACGGGGCACGAGTTCACGCCTTGACGATCTCGATCCGGTGCGGCACGTGGGCGGGCTTCGCGGTCGCCACGAGCGCGTCGAGACCGGTCGCCGAGATCGACGCCGGGTCCTTGACCCGCACGCGGATGAAGAGGTCCTCCGATGTGCCCGCGGGGATCGATCCGCCCGAGTCGTGAGACCAGGCGGTCGCGCCTGGCTCCGCGATCTCCACTTCACCGCCGCTGAACACGGCGACGTGAGCCGCCAGGCCACCGACCGTGCCCCGGATCTTGAAGAGGTCGACGGCCGCCGCGACGAATGCCCGGCGGCGTTCGATGGGCCAGGTCTCGTCGAGCGCCGCGCCGGTCCATCCGCCCAGCCATTCCAGGAAGTCCTCCGGCGCGAGCGCCGGGTCGAGGTAGGCGGGGAAGCAGTCGAGCACCTGGACGACGCCCGCGATGACCTCGTCGAAGGCCGCGGTCAGGCGCTGCGTCATGTCGTCGTCGCGGTAGACGCCCGGAAGCTGCTCCCCGAGCGGGTGCGGCGAGCGGAGCCCCGGAATGTGGCCGCGCATCGCCCTACGCCCCCTCGACGAGGAGCTGGTGCTCGTAGCTGAAGACGAGGGCGTTCGGCTCGAGGTCGAGCCGCTGCGTCACCTGGCCGCGCTGCCCGGTGATCGGATCGGCGCCGAAGAGCCGGACGTCCTCGACCAGCTCGGTCCCGCGCAACCCCTGGAGCACGGCGTAGACCTCGCCAACCTGGACCGGGCGACCGAACGGCCAGCCGGTGCCCTCCGGACCACCCGTGATCGGGTGGAAGTAGCCGTAGATCGCCCGCATCGCCTCGTCCTGGAGGCGCGTGGGGTTGACGCGCGGGCGCGCCCGGAGGCGCGCCACGATGGTGATGCCGCGGTATGCGGGCGGCTCGACCAGGACGCGCGTGCCCACGACCCGGCACTCGTCGAGCCGGGCGGCAACGCGCGCGAGCGTCTCGTCCGAGGGGAGCAGCTGCTCGAAACGGAGTCGACCCGCGTCATCCTGCGCGGCCGGCACGACGAGGACCCGGACGGAGCCGGCATCCGCGCCGTCGCCGGCGGCCACCGCGCGGACGCGGGCCAGCTCGGGCGCTGCCTCCAGGGCGAGATGCTCGAAGTCCTCGGTGGTGACCGCGCGGCCGCGGGTACGGAGCGAGATCGGACCCCGCAGCTTCGCGTTCTCGATCTCCTCGCCGTCGACGCCGCCGGCCATGGACCGCCGGTTCTCCACGCGGGAGACGTACGGGATCGAGCTCTTGAGGACGCTGACGGCGCGAGGCGCCAGGTTGCCGGCCCGGCCGCCGCCGGTCAGGTACGCATCCGCCCGCACGCGCGCACTCTTCGGCGGGACCGCCCCGTACTGGCGGACCGTCCCGTCCGGCTCGCGGACCGCCGGGCCGAACGAGATCTCGCCCGCCACCGCGTCGAGCACGAAATGCCGGTCCTCGGGCCCCGACCCGGCGAAGTCCGGGACCTGGACCCACTCCTGCCACCCGTCCTCCTCGTCGGAGACGCCGAGCGTCATCGGCCGGTCGCCCGGCACGACCGGGCGCCGCTTGAGGAGGAACCGGCCGCCGGCCACGCCCTCGGCCACGCCCAGGATCTCGTCGGCGATCACGTCCGCGTGAACCGCGGCGGCCGTGCCGCCGATCGTGGCCGCCTCCACGCCCCGCACGTTCGGCGAGGCCGAGTAGAACGGCTGACCCTCCTCGGGTTCTGTGACGCGCGCCCGCACCCAGCCCGCCCGGACCTTCTCGATCACGGACGCGACGTGGCCCGGCGGCAGGTGGACGACGACGTCGCCGTCCCGGTTCAGGCCGCCGGTGGTGTCACGGTCCAGGTCGCACGCCTCCCAGTCCGCACCCGTCCAGGCCTCCCAGGCCAGCGGCGGCCAGGTGGGATCCACCCCGACGCCCTCGATCCTGCAGGCAAACCGGAGGCGGAGCGCGTTCGACGGGCGCCGGCTCGCTGAGCCCGATGAGGAGGAGGTCGCCGGGCTTCGGCTGGCTCTCGAAGGCGAGGAAGTCGCGCGCGTTGAGGGCCTCGGTGGTCCGGTCGACGTGCTTCTTCCCGTCGACGGACGTGAAGGCCGCGGCCACGGAGACGGGCACGATCGGGAGGTCGTCGAGCGTCGTGAAGACGATCGCCTCGTCGGTCTCGGTGCGGATCGTGGCCGCCTGCGTGCCGCCCGGGATGCGGATCGCGTCCGGTTGCGGTCCGGAGAGCCAGAACGTGACTCGCCGCGGGCCGCGGACGGCGGGAAGAGCCGGATCCCGATCAGCTCCAGGAACTTCACGTAGTGCCGGTCCGGGACGCGGTTGACCCGGTAGAGGAGCTGGTCCGTCATCCAGGCGAACAGCTCGATCAGGGTCACGCCGGGGTCGGAGACGTTGTGGTCCGTCCACTCCGGGCAGCGTTGCTGGACGAGCCGCTTCGCGTCGTCGACGAGATCCTGGAAGCGGCGATCGTCCAGGTTGGGGACCGGCAGTGCCATCGCTCACTCCTCCGCGGGGATCACGTAGAACGGGAAGACGAGGTTGCGCGGATCGTTGGCCGATCCGATCGTGTAGCGGATGTCGATGTAGAGGGTGGCCTGGTCCTCGGGGTCCGGGGTCACCTCCACGTCGCGGACGTCGATCCGCGGCTCCCAGCGGCGGAGCGAGCGGCGCACGTCGGCCGCGATCCGGCCGAAGGTCGCCGCGTCGGCGAGGCCGAAGATCTCGTCGTGGATGCCGCAGCCGAACTCCGGCCGCATCGGGCGTTCGCCGTAGGCGGTGCCCAGGATGAGCCGGATGCTCTCCTCGATCTCGCGCTCATGCGTGACCAGGGCGATCCCGCCCGCGGAGTCGGTGCGCAGCGGGAAGGCCCAGCCGGCGCCGATGAACTCGTCGTTGGCCATCGCGATCCTCCGTCAGCCCAGCGAGACCTGGGAGCCCTTGACGGACGTGATGCCGCCGGACTCCAACGAGAGCTGGCCCGTTCCGCTCACCTTCGTGCTGCGCCGGCGAGCTGATCTCCACGCCGCGCATGCCGCTGATCTTCACGGTGCCCTGGCAGTCGATCGTCGATGTCGCCGCCGCTCTTCATCTCCACCTTGCCGTCCCAGTCGGCCGTGACCACGACCTTCTTGTTGGCCGCGTCGACCTGGACCTGAGATCGCTGCCGTCGGCCGAGGAGATGAGGATCCCCTCGCTTCCCGACTTGTCCGAGAAGACGATCTGTCTGCCCGTCCGGCTGACGAACGCGCGGGCCTGCAGCTCGCCGCCGTCGAGCTCGATCGGCGGGGGCGCATCCTGGCCGTTCCAGAGGCCGCCCAGCACGTACGGCTCGCGCACGCTCCCGTGGTGGAAGGCGACGCAGGACCTCGTCGTCGACCTCGGGGATCCAGACGAAGCCACGCGACGCCCCGTTGCCCGGGGCTGCCACGCGGGCCCAGTCGCTGACGAAGTCGACGCCCGCATACGGCAGCCGCACGCGAACCCGGCCCAGGTTCTGCGGGTCCGCGTTGTCGGTCACGATCCCGACCTGGACGCCCCCGAGGCCCGGGGTTGCCGCAGCGTCGCCGCCCCCGCCGCCCCCGCCGCTCGCGAGGCCGAGCAGCGAGCGCTCCTGGCGTCCGCTGATCTCGAAGTGCGTCCGATAGCCGTTCCGCGTCTCGTAGACGTGGCGGGTGTGGGTGAGCGTGTAGCGGCCCGCGAACGGGTTCGCCACCAGGGACACGTGGACGGCCGCGCCGGCCTTGATCAGCGGGTTGCCGCGGGCGATGCCCGATGCCTCCGCGAAGACGCTCCCGATCTGCTCCGCGATCGCCCTGGCGGCGGCGTCCACCTCGGACTGCGTGTGGCGCGGTCGGTCGCCCGGTCACGTGGCCGGGGAACCGAACACGGCCGCCAGCGAGGCCGGCGAGTCCGGCAGCTCGGCGCCCGTCGTGGCGGCCGGCTCCTGGGCGATGAGGTCGGCCTTTGACCCGATGTCCCAGCCTTTCACCGTGACCTGGCCCACCTGGCCGCCGGCCGTCACGCGCGGCCGGAACTCGAGGAGCTCCTGGCCGAAGACCAGCTGGAGCGGGTCCGTGCTGGCGAGGTCGCCGGCGCCCGGCGCGGCGCCGGCATCGGGAGGGTTCCGGAAGTCGAGCTTGCCGTCGCGGACTGCCACCTCGAACCCGATCTCCCGGGCGAGCCCGCGCAGGAAGTCCCAGTCGGTCTCCGCGGCCTGGTGGACGAACTCGTGGACGGATCCGGAGTCGTCGATCTGGCCGCGCTCGAGGCCGACCCCTGCCGCGATGTCGCCGGCGATGTCCGAGTACTTCTTCTGCGCGTGGACCGCCGAGATCCGGCCGCGCATGAGGCGGTGGGAGGCGTCGTAGCCCCGGACCAGGAGGACCGGCGCCTTGCTCTCGCGGTACTCGCCCTCGAGCGCCGTGACCTCGCCGCTGATGAGCGGGGCTGGGCTGGCATCGCCGAGCGCTGTCGCGCTGATCTTCACCTTCGAGCCGACCTTGACCCTGGCCTTCTCCGCGGCGTTCATCTCCGGCGATTCCTGGAGCGTGATGACGAACGTGTCCGGCAGGTGGAGGTGGTCGTCCACCACCACGTGGGTCACGCTGGACTCCATGCTGCTGTCCAGCGGCTGCCCGTCGATCTCGATCCGGAAGGCGCTCGCGACGCCGCATCGGGCACGTCGTCAGCCCTCCCCGTCCGCGAGGCGCTTCGCCTCGCCCAGCGACGGCACGAGGATCCGGGTGCCCGCGGCGACGCGCAGCGGGTCGTCGATCTCGTTGAACGCGGCGATCCCGCGCCAGAGGGCCGCATCGCCGTACTCGCGGTAGGCGACCGCGGCCAGGCTGTCCGCGGCGTCCAGCACGAGGCTGCGCCGGCTCTCGCGCGATCCCGAGGTGGGGTTCTGGCCCTGCGGCTCCTCCGGGATCTCCTCGAGCGTGATCTGGCAGGTTGCCCGGATCGGCGTCCCGTCGGGCTTGAAGAGCGTGTACTTCGCCTGCACCGTCTTGAGGAAGCAGCGGTAGTCCGCGAAGATGGTGCTGCTCCCCCACTCGAAGCCCAGCATCGGCGGCCGGGGAAGGTGGCGGGTGATGGAGTTCGGGGTGGGCTTCGTCCACTCGAAGAGCGTCTTGACGCTCGCGGTCACGTCCGCGCTGGGCGTGTCCCAGGCGTCGAACGTGATCTCCATCGAGACGCCCTGGGGCCCGGCCCCCGCGAACTCCGGGCGGTTGGCGGAGCGAGCCCCGCGCGCCTGCGGACGGTTCCAGGTCGCCGACTTGGAGGTCGTGATCTCCGCCGGGTTGTACATGAAGACGAGCTGCCGGGTCTCGGGGTCGCCGTCGACCACCGTGAGCAGCGCCTTCTTGAGCTGGCCGCCGGCGAGCATCAGCGCGTGAACCCGTTATGCACCAGCTCGAGCACCTCGAGCGCGACCTGGTTCGCGCCCACGTCGAGCGTGGGACCCGACCATTTCGCCGGATAGACCCCGACGAGCTTCCACGAGGTGACCTTCGTGCCGCCCGAATCGAGCAGCTCGATCTCCGCAGTGGACCGCTTCGGGTCACTGGACACAGAGGCCAGCCACGCGGCGACCTTGCCGGTGTCCTTGTCGATCGGCCTGGTCAGCTTGATGTTCTGGTACTTCGCGCGGCCGGGCAGGCGATGGATGTAGTCGTTCTGGCCACCCTCCTTGATCTCCTGGACGTCGTACTCGACGGTCAGGCCCTCGCACTTGGTCCAGCTGCCCAGCTCCGTGTGGTCGTCAAGGGTGACCTTGAAGCGCAGGACGAGGCCGTACCCGGGCTCGCTCATGGCAGCCTCCAGCCCGCGGGGCGGGCGCTGCCGTTCACCCGTCCACCAGCATGCCCGCGCGCTCGCGGTCGAGGAGCAGCTCGGTCGTCAGGCGGGCGCGGATCTTGTCGTACACCTGCTCGGCGAGCTCCTCGTAGTCCGTGCCCGCGGCACCTGCGCCCGAAGCTCCGGGCGAATCGCCCGTCCCCGCGGCGGCGCCGGGCGCGCCACTCGCCCCCCCGCCCGGCGTGACGGTCATCTCGTCGATCGTGACGGCCCGCTGCACGAAGGGCGACGGGGCCGCGGCGATCCTCGTGAACCCGGCCCCGGGAGTCCAGCTGCCGCCGCCATCCGACCCTCCGGTTCGACCCGTCGTCCGGCACGGCCGATCCCGTCGCCGAGCGGGAGAGCGTCAGGGCGGGAGTGGCGGCGGACGACGGGCCGTGCCGCCCACTGCCTGTGTGGCCCGGGAGACCAGGGGGCGCTCGTCTGACCGCGCGCCCGCGGCCGACGTCGACCGGCCTGGCGAACCAGCTGTGGCACTCGACAGGGTCGGGCCGGCGTCCCGACGGCCCGCGGTGTCGAGCGGTGGGATCGCGAGGCGGGCGACGACCGGTGCGGGCTCCCCCGCCGGGCCGAAACCGAGCACAGAGAGGGCATCCGACTGGCTGGCGCGCATCGCGCGGCCCGGAACGAGCGGAGCCAGGGGGGCAGCAGTGCGCGCCGCCGACGAGACGCCTGCAGACTGCGCCGGCTCCCCGCCGGCGGGCGCGGAGTGGCTTCGAGGGAGGGCCGCGAACCCGGCGAACCGGGTCGGAGCGGCCGTCGCCGGGCTGCCGACCGACGCAGCTGCGCCGGCCGCAGGCGCACTGCCGGACTCCGGCCAGTGACCGATGGTCGGTTCCGAGTCTGGGACGGCCGCGGCCGCGCCCGACGCTCGGTCCAGGGGCAGCGCAGCGCTCACGCGACTCGGCCGCTTCGCCGTCGGCGTCAGCCGGAGCGCCGTCACGGGCGAGACGCGAGACGCCGATGACCGATTCACCCACCAGCGGCCGCGTGACGCCGGTGGTGCCCGCCTGGTCCGGACTCGTCGGCCGAGGGCTCGCCGGCCGTCCGCGCAGGCGCCTCGGCGGGCGCCCCCGCCGAGCCCAGGTTGGGCGTCGGGGTGCTTGTCGCGAACCCGGGCGCGGTCGTGGCCCGCCGCGCGACGACGAGGCGAGGGAGCGGTGCCGGCGCCGCGGCGGCTGGAGGCATCGCCGGTGCGATCGGCGCGGACGCCGGCGTCCAGCCCGAGGAGTCCGTCGAGCGGGGCAGCCGGGCGACGGGCAGGTCTGCCCGACCGGGCTCGATCGCGGCGGATGGTGGCCGTCCCGTGAGCGGCGCACCCAGCCCCAGCCGCCGGGACTCGCCGAGGGTCCTCCTGGACACGACCGGGCGCGCGGGATCGTCCGCCCCGGCAGGGGCCGGCGGCGTGGCCGCAGACGCTCGTCCCCCGGCGCCGATCCGGACGCGGGACCCGCCGCGGCGACCGACGTCGCCCCGGACAGGGGTCCCCGGCTCCCGGACGGAGCGCCCGCCGCGACGGCCCGGGCGACCGCGAGCACCGGCGCGGGCGCGGTGGCGTCCGCGACCCGCGTCGCGGAGAGGGCCGGCGTGGCCGTCGCGGGCTGCGCGACGGGCAGGGTTCGCGGGACAAGGATCGGGACCTCGGCCGTCGGTCCACCGGCCGCCGAGCCCGCGATCGTCTCCGCGGCGGTTTCCTCGAGCGCGGCCCCGGCGGTCGCGCTCTCCACGCCTTCGATTCGGCGGCCATCGCCGCGGCCGACGTGACGGAGCGCCGGGCGGTCTGGCGGCCCCGTCCGAAGGCCACGGGTGCAGGATAGCGCGGGGACGGGCCGGCCGACCGGAGCCGTAGAGGCGCCCGCTGGACGAGCGGGACGGCGATGCCGCTGACGAGGCCCGCTGGCCCGTCGGCGGCCAGGTCGTGGCCAAGCGGCACGAGCATCGGGTCGGGTGTCCGACGGCCCGCCAGATCGCGCGCGAACGCCACGCTCGGCGCGGTCAGGGGAGCCGCGCCGACGGCTCGCTGGAGCGGGGGCACCTCGCGCCAGGCGGCCGGGCGCGCCACGACGCGCGGACCCGGGACCGGCTCCGGCGCGACCGCGGAACCCGCGGCGCTCGCTCGCACCGGGCGGCGGGTCGTCCCCGCCGGTGCGCCGCGGAGCCAATTCGCGAAAGGCCAGCGCACGACGAACTCACTCCTCTTCGGTCAGGCGCCGGTTGATCCCCGCGATCTCCTCGACGAAGCGAAGCCGGTCGGGGTGCTCCAGGTCCAGGATCGAGTCCATGGACCAGTGGAAGTGATAGGCGACGTACGCGACCTCCTCGAAGAGGCGGTCGGCCGCGTACGTCACGACCCCCCCGGCGAGGCGCCCCCGATCTCGACACTGAACTCGTGACGGCAGGCCGGGCAGGTCACCGCGGCCTGCGACGTTCCCTCCTGGTTGATGCGCCGGTAGAGGTCCTGGAGGAACGCGAGGTCGGAGGCGAACATGCCCTCGATGACCTGCGGCGTGACCTGGCCGAGGGTTCCCAGCCGGGCGACGACGCGCGACAGGAGGATCACCGTCAGGTACGCCTCGTTCTCGCGGACCCGCGGGTCGCGCAGCGGGAGGATCTCGTCGCGAGCCGTGGCCAGGCGCATGGCGCCTTCCCGATGGAGGGCGCCCGTCTCGTCGACGTAGCCCACGTGGCAGGACGAACGGGAACTCGGTCCGCAGGCCCGCCGGAGCGGAGCCGGACGCGCCGCCGGTGGCGGCTGCCGGCCCCGCGATCAGGTCGAGCACCACGTCACTTGATCCGCTCGAGCCGCTCGCAGACGATCGTGACGCTTTCGACCGCCGGCGTGTTGTCGCCGGCCTTCATCCCGGTCGCCTCGAACTTGGAGATCCACGCATGGTAGAAGTTGTAGCGGGCGACCTCGCCGCCGGCGAAGTCGTACTGGACGATCGAGCCGTCCTTGCGGGCGCCGGTGATGGCGCCGTCGAGGGCGGCCTTGTGCCAGTTGTAGAGATCCATGCTGGCGTCGGCGGCGCGCTTGAGGGTGATGGTCGGCGGTTTCGTCGCGCCGATCATCTTCTTGAGGATCGGCTTGCCCATGGCGTCATTCGCCTTCAGCTCGACGACCTCGATCTCGGAGGTGATGCCGCCAACCTCCTGGAAGGAGGCGATCGAGACGCCCCCGATCTCGATCTTGAAGCGCTGGGCGACGAGCGAGTCGAAGGGCGTTGCGGAGGGGAGTCCGGCTGGCATGGGTGTGGGTCCTCCAGTCTCGTGTCAGGCAGGGTGGTCGGGCGTCCTGGTCACTCGCTGAGCGACGTGCCGCCGGAGAACTGGGCGAGGCGGAAGATCACGAACTCGGCCGGCTTCACCGGCGCGATCCCGATGTCCACGATGAGCTGGCCCGCGTCGATCGATCTCGGCGGTGTTGTTCTCGCCGTCGCACTTGACGAAGAAGGCTTCGCCCGCGGTCGCCCCGAACAGGGCGCCGTCGCGCCAGGTGCGGACCAGGAAGGACGCGATGGTGCGCTTCACGCGCTCCCAGAGGTCCATGTCGTTCGGCTCGAAGACCACCCACTGCGTCCCCAGCAGGATCGACTCCTCGATGTAGTTGAAGAGGCGACGCACGTTGAGGTAGCGCCACGCCGGGTCGGACGAGAGCGTCCGGGCGCCCCAGACGCGGATTCCGCGACCGGGGAACGTGCGGATGCAGTTGACCCCGATCGGGTTGAGCTGGTCGTGCTCGGCGCGGGTCAGGTTCAGCTCGAGCGAGATGGCGCCCCGCACGATCTCGTTCGCGGGCGCCTTGTGGACGCCCCGCTCGCCGTCGCTGCGCGCCCAGATGCCGGCCATGTGGCCGGACGGCGGCACGAACGCGGCGTGGCCGGCGACCGGGTCGAAGACCTTGATCCAGGGCCAGTACAGGGTGGCGTACTTCGAGTCGTAGCCGGCCTTGTCCTGGCGCCACTCCTTGATCTGCTGCGCGTTGTAGTCGGGCGGGGCATCGAGGATGGCGACGCGATCGCCCATCAGCTCGCAGTGGGCCATGATCGCGAGCTGGACCGCCTTGACCCCCTCGAGGTCCAGGACGCCGGCCTGGTAGAGCGCCATCAGGTCCGGCGCCGCCACCATCGTGATCTCTTCGACCGCCTCCAGGCCGCCGAAGCCGGTCCGATCCGCGGAGTTGCCGACGTACTCGCCGGGCGTGACGCGGGCCGGACCCGCGCTGGTCCCGCCTGCAAGTGCCGCCTTGGTGCCGGTGGCGGGGGCCACGTCGCCCTTCGCCATCTCCTCGAGGCGCACGAGCTTCGACGTCTTGGTCGCGGTGAAGACGTTGGCCCGGCCCTTCTTGAGGGTGACGTTGTCGTAGACCTCGGTCTCGCTGCCGCGCGTCACGACCAGCCTGAAGACGCCTTCGCCGGGCTCGGACGGATCCCCGACCTCGACGGACACGTTGTTGCCCGCCGAGCCGGCCTCCAGGGCCACCACGCGGAAGGCCGCCTGGCCCTTGTCGGTGGAGCTCGGCAGCTCCAGGCGCGCAGTCGGCGCATCAGCGCCTTCGGCGCCGATCCGGACGACGTAGGCGGTGGTCCCGCCGTTGAGGAAGAAACCGTAGACGGCGTGCGCCAGGTACGACCCTTCCATGAAGTCGCCGAACGAGGTGACGAACTGGGTCCAGTTCGTCACCATCACCGGCGTGTTGGCTGGCCCTCGCTGGGCCAGGCCGACGAAGGCCGCAACGGCCGTCCCGACCCCCTCGATGGGGCGCGAGGCGGCCTGGACCTCCTCGACGTAGACGCCGGGCGAAAGGTAGTTCGGCATGCGGATCGGCCCTCCCGGGCTGCGGAGGTAGGGACCGGTCGAGCGTGGCACCGGGGCCCCGACCCCTACAACGGGCGAGCGGACAGCCGAAGGGGCCGGTCGCGCTGCACGATCGGGCACCGGGGGCAGCCCGATCGGCTGCCCCGGGGCGGCTTGCCGGCGGGGAACCACCTTGCGAGGCTGACAGGGCGGGTCGCCGTGCCCGCAGCCGAACGCGCGCCTGCCCGGATCCGTGGCGAAGGACGGTGCGCGACCAGGGGTACCGCGACCCGCAGGCAGGGGTGCACCGGATGATCGAGGAAGTCGACGAGACGCTTCGGGGCCTGATCCGGACCGAGGTCCTGAGCGGCAGCCAGGTCGAGGTCTCGTCGACGCCCCGACGAAGGACTGGGCCGCCCGCCGGAACGCGCCGACGATCAACCTCTATCTCTACGACATCCGCGAAGACCTCTCCCGCCGCGACGCGGCGTGGGCCCCGGTCCACGCCGCGCAGGGCTACGTCACCGGTCACCAGGCATCGCCGCGGTACTTCAAGCTCCAGTACATGATCACTGCCTGGACCCAGCGACCGGAGGACGAGCACCGGCTCCTCTCGGCATGCCTTGGGGCATTCCTCCGGCACGAGACGCTTGGGCCAGCCGAATTGACCGGCGCGCTTGCCGAGCAGCCGCTTCCGGCGCTTGTCAGCGTGGGCCTGCCCCTTGGGCCAGATCGCTCCATCGCGGATGTCTGGTCGGCCCTCGGCGGCGAGCTCAAGCCGTCGCTCGACCTCGTCTTCAATGCCCCCTTCGTGGTCGGCCGGAGCATCGCGGCGGGGGCGCCCGTTCGCGAGATGCCGCGCCTGTCGATCTCCCGCCCCGACGACGGCGGCCGGGCGGAACGGCCCACGCGGAGCGTGCGGACTCGCCGGCGCGGGCCGCTGACCCCGGAGGAGACGCCGGTGATCCAGGACGAGACCGTGGTGGGCGGCACGAAGGCCGAGCCCGGGCGCGTGTACCGGATTCGCGGCTACCCGCGGTCCTGACCGCCGATGGCAGTGGCATCCCCGGTCACCGACGCCTCCGTCCGCCACCTGGCGGCGCGGCTGGAGCTGGTCGAGGCACGCATCCGCGTGGCCGTGGCCCGGCGGCGTGCCACGGACCCGGACCCCGACGACCGGTTCCGCGGCCTCTACGTCTCGGACGCGCAGGTGGACGGGATGCTGGCCGGCGCGCCCGCGCCGCTCCTGCCCGCTGCGCCGGATGCCGACGCGGAAGCGCGCCTGCGCGCGGTCGAGACGGACGCGGACGCGGCGGAGGCCGCGGGCGTGGACGTGCGACTTCGTCGGCTGGTCCGCTCGTTCGGGCTGCAGCCGATCGACGTGGAGCTGCTGCTGGTGGCCCTCGCGCCGGACCTGGACCCACGCTTCGAGCGCCTGTACGGCTACCTTCACGACGACGTCTCGCGACGCCGGGCCAGCGTCGGCCTGGCCCTCGAGCTCGTCGGGGCAGGCGGTGCGTCGGGAACCGGGCGCGCTCGGCTCGGACCGGCGGGCCCGCTCATCGCCGGCGGGCTGCTGCTGGTGGAGGATGCCGAGCGGCCGTTCCTGACCCGGGCCCTTCGCGTCCCTGACCGGGTCGCCGGACATCTCGTGGGCGACGACACGACGGACCCGCTCGTCGCAGCCCTCGAGGTGATCCCGTCCGAGCTCGACCTCGCCGGTGCCGAGCCGCTGGAGCGCGGCCTGCGTGCCGGCGCCCGCCTCGCCTACGTGCGGGAGCGGATCGGCACTGCGCCGCTGACGGTGGCGGCCAGGGCGCTGGCGCGGCTGGGACCGCCGCCCGTGGTGGTGGACCTGGGCCGCCTCGGGCCGCGCGAGGAGATCGGGGACGCCGCGACCGCCGCGATCCGCGAAGCGCGCCTGCGGGGTGCCGGGCTGGTCGCGGGCCCCGTGGAGGTCCTGGCGGAGCGCGGAGCGACCGCTGTCCGGGCCTTCGCGGAGGCAGCCTGCGTGACGGTCCTTCATGGGACGCGCGGCTGGGACCCCTCGTGGTCACGCACCGTCGCCTTCCTCGTCGAAGCGGCGCTGCCGACGTCCGCGGAGCGGCATGACGTGTGGCTCGGGGCCCTCGATGGGTCGGTGACGGACGACATGGCTTCGGCAATCGCCGCGCTCCCCTACCGGCTCGCACCGGAGCAGGTGGACCGCGCCGCCGAGGCGGGCCGCCTCACGGCCGCCGCGTCCGGCCGGGCGCTCTCGGTGGGCGACGTCGCGGCCGGCGCCCGCTCGCAGAACGCGGCCGGCCTGGATCGACTCGCGCGCCGGGTGGAGCCACGCGTCGGCTGGTCAGATTTGGTGCTGCCCGCATCGGTCGTGGAGCAGCTCGGCGAGCTTACCGTCCGGGCACGCCACCGGGATCGGGTCCTGGACGACTGGGGCCTTGGCCGCACGTCGCTCAAGGGACGCGGCGTCACCGGGCTCTTCGCCGGCGACTCCGGCACCGGCAAGACCATGTCCGCGGAGGTGATCGCCGGGTCGTTGGGCCTGGACCTCTACGTGATCGACCTCTCGACGATCGTGGACAAGTACATCGGCGAAACGGAGAAGAACCTCGACCGCGTGTTCAACGAGGCCGACCGGGTCAACGGCGTGCTCCTCTTCGACGAGGCCGACGCGATCTTCGGCAAACGCTCGGAGGTGAAGGACGCCCGGGATCGCTACGCCAACGTCGAGGTCGCCTACCTGCTCCAGCGGATGGAGGTCTTCGACGGGATGGCGATTCTCACCACGAACCTTCGCGCCAACGTCGACGAGGCATTCCTCCGCCGGCTGGACGCGATCGTCGACTTCCCGGTGCCCGACATCGAGGACCGCCGCCGCCTCTGGGAACGCAACCTCTCAGCGAACGTGCCGAAATCGGATGACATCGACATCGACTTCCTGGCCCGGCGCTTCACGCTGTCCGGCGGGAACATCCGGAACGTCGCCGTCGGCGCCGCGTTCCGCGCCGCCGACGGCGAGCGGTCGCTCGCGATGGCGGACCTCGTCCGCGAGACGGCCCGGGAGTACCGCAAGCTGGGTCGCCTCTGCGTCGAGGCCGAGTTCGGGCCCTACTTCCGGCTGGTTGCGAACGCGGTGGGGGGCTGAGGTGCCGCGGCGCCATCTCCCGCCCGGCCGCCTCGGCGAGCACGCCGAGGCGGAACTCGCGCCGACCGGGACACCAGCGGCCGTCCGCACGGACGAGCCCACGGCTGCGAGGCTGACCGAGCTGCTGATCACGAAGGGTGTTGCGAGCGGGAACGGCATCCGCGGGACGGTTCCGCCGATCTCCGTCGCCCGCCTCCAGCGGCTGGCCGGGAACCGGGCGGTCGCCGATCAGCTCGGGAAGGGAGGTCGCACGATCCAGCGGTCGCGGGGCCGCACCCCCGACGAAGAAGAGTCCGGGGCTGCTCCGAGCGCCCAGGCTGGGCCGGTCGAGACGTCCTCCGAGCCGGAGTCCGGGGCTGCTCCGAGCGCCCAGGCTGGGCCGGTCGAGACGTCCGGCACGCGAGCCGGCGTGACCGAGGAAGCGGCGGGTCTCGACGCGCTCGTCGAGGAGCAGGTCTCCCCGATCCTCGGCGCGGGCGGTCGCGTCCTGCCCGGCGCAGAGATCGGGGGCGAGGCCGGGGCGGGTGCCGAGGCGGGCGGTCGCGTCCTGCCCGGCGCAGAGATCGGGGGCGAGGCCGGGGCGGGTGCCGAGGCGGGCGGTCGCGTCCTGCCCGGCGCAGAGATCGGGGGCGAGGCCGGGGCGGGTGCCGAGGCGGGCGGTCGCGTCCTGCCCGGCGCAGAGATCGGGGGCGAGGCCGGGGCAGGTGCCGAGGCGGGCGGTCGCGTCCTGCCCGGCGCAGAGATCGGGGGCGAGGCCGGGGCAGGTGCCGAGGCGGGCGGTCGCGTCCTGCCCGGCGCAGAGATCGGGGGCGAGGCCGGGGCGGGTGCCGAGGCGGGCGCGGGTGGTGCCAACGCGCCGGTCGAGGCACCGGGCGATGCAGCGGGGTGGCGGCCCCGGCACAGCCGCCCCCGGGACCGAGGCGCCCTCGTCGCCGACGCCCGAGGCAGGCGGCTGGGGCGAGCAGGTCCCATCAGAGGGCGGCGCATCGCCCACCCCGGAGCTGCCCGAGAGCGCGTCGCTGCCCGCGACCGAACAGGCGCAGATCAGCATCCTGAATTCAGCCGGCGCCGAGGCCACGTCCTCCGCGGCCCAGGCGAGCACGGGGGCCGACAAGCTGGCCGAGGTCGCGGTCTCGACAACCGGGGCCGCGTACGCAAGCGCGCTGCAGACGATCACGAGCCAGACCGTTCAGTGGCGCACCAGGATCCTGGGCGTCGCCCCGAAGGTGGTCAACAAGGTCGGCGCGAAGCTGGCCACCGTTCGCTCGAAGGCCAGCCGCACGATCCAGAACGCCGCGGGCAAGGTGACGTCAGTTGCCGACGCCGCAAAGGGCGTCCTCGCCGGGGCGCGCCAGGCCCTGGCAACGGCGCGCTCCGCTGCGCGAGGAATCGCCGGCAAACTCCGATCCGCCCTCGGGGGCGTGGGGGATGCAATCCTGGAGTTCCTCTCGAGCCTCGTGTCGCCGGCCCGCGATGCGCTCGACCGGCTCCTCAAGACCGGGGCGGAGATCCTGCTCGACGGGATCGCGCGAGTTCGTGCGGCAGCCGCCAGCGCGGTCGCGTTCGTGAAGAAGGAGGTTGGCTCGCGCCTTGACGCGGCGATCCTGCAGCTCGTGGATCTGATCCGCGCCGTGGTCAGGTCCGCGCTCGAGCAGGCGCAGCAGGCGAAGGGCCTGATCGATGGGTCGGTCAAGACCGCCCGGGCACAGTTCCGCCTGATGGTCCTCGTCGGCAGCACGCTGTTCGCCAGCGCGCGGCAACAGGCGAGCGCGGGGACGGCGGCCGCCCTGGCGCGGGTCACGGCGGCAGTGACGGCGGGCGTTGGGCAGGTCACGACGCGCCGCGGACGAAAGGTGTTCCGACAGACCGCGAGGATGTGGCAATCGGTGGTCCGGGGCCTGCGCGGGAGCGCCCGGAGCCGGCTCGCGGCTGGCCTGGCGACCATCAGGACCCTCAAGGGTGCCGGGGAGGCGGCGATCGGTTCCGCGCGGGCCGAGGCCAACGACAACTACCAAGCAGCGCGGGCGTCGCTCGTGGACCTCGAGACTACTGCGGCCAACAAGGCAACCGAGCTCGCGAAGTCCGTGAGCGATGCCGGAGCCAAGGCGACGGAGGCCGTTGACACCGCCGTCACGGAAGCGGAGAAGCTCATTCGCGAGGTCGCCGGTGAAGGCGAGGGCGACGCGAGCGAGCTCCAGGGGCTCATCAACCGGTCCGGCACGTGACGGGATGAGCATGCGTCGGCGGCCCGCTCGGCCGCACGGGGATTGACGGGAGCGCGACGATGACGGATGACGCAACGGCCCTGCGGGAGGACGCGAGCATGCATCGCCACGAGCACGACCGGGAGGCGTCGCAGAGCCAGCCGGTCCGTCGGTCTGATCACGAGGATGCGGCGACTGCGCTGGCGGCGCGGGCGGCGGCCGCGCGACGGACGGACGCGCTCGGCCACGCCTCGGTCCTGCGACTCCAGCGCGCGGCAGGAAACGCCGGCGTGGCACAGCTGCTCGACGCCGACGCGGAGCCGGAGTCGCCGGTGAAGAAGGTCGTCGGCCAGGGCGGCGGCGAGCCCCTCGAGCCCGCCGTTCGAGGGCGGATGGAATCGAGCTTCGGAACGGACTTCTCCGATGTCCGGGTGCACGGCGGCGGGAGCGCCGCGGCGTCCGCCCGGGCGGTCGACGCGCACGCCTACACCGTGGGCAACGACATCGTCCTGGGAGAGGGGCAGACGCGGGGTTCGCCGTCGCACGAGCGGACGCTCGCCCACGAGCTGACCCACGTCGTCCAGCAGCGCTCGGGGCCGGTGGACGGCACGCCCGCACCCGGTGGAATCGCCATCAGCAGCCCGACCGACCGTTTCGAGCGCGCCGCCGAGACGACTGCCGACCGGGTGATGGCCACGGGGCGGGCCGGCGACGTCGGTGGGCCGTCGGCCCCGGCCGTCCAGCGCGAGGAGGACCCTGGGGACGACGATGTCCAGGAGCTCGCGATCCAGCGGAGGCAGGACCCCGAGGAAGAGGAGGAGGGGGCCGAGAACGTCAACCGGCCCGCCGCGGACGAGCCGGCGCACGCTCAGCGACCCGAGGACCAGCCGAAGGATGTCCCGCGGCCTGCGGAAGAGCCGGCACAGGCTCAGAGACCGGACGAGGCGCCGATGGGGGCCCCGGCACACGGGGAAGAGCTCGCGGAGGTCACACAGCCCGACGAGGAGGAGGATGTCCAGGAGCTCGCGATCCAGCGGCTCGGCGATGACGAGCGCATCGACGACGAAGAACACCTCCTCATCTAGGCGGTTCGCCGCCACCACCCTGCCGTTCGAGGCCGATGCCGCATGAGCCTGGTTCACGACCGCGACGCCGACGCCCCGCTGCCGGAACGCGTCCGCGAGCTCGACCGGCCGGGTCCGCAGGCGGGCACTGGCGTCGACGCCAGGTCGACCGCCGGGGAGGTTCCGGGCGCCTGGACGACCATCACGGGGGCCGGCCGACGCGGCGGTCATCCGGTCACGCAAAGCTGGGTCTCCCGGCTGCAGGCAGCGGCCGGGAACGCGGCGATCGCGGACCTGCTGGGGCCACGGGCGGGTGGCGCCGGCGCCACCCGACGCGCAGGTCCCGCGCTCCGCCATGCGGGCGACGCTGACGTGCCCGGCAGCGATCCGGACACCGCGGTCCCGCTCGGCACCGACGCGCCCGCGCCGCTCGACGACCCAGGCCAGGCGCCCGCCACGCCGGCTCCCACGACGTCCTTCACGAAGGTTGGCCCACCGAAGAACACGACCTACACCGTCTCCGGGACGCTGCGCCAGGCCGCCGAGGCGGTGGGGGCGCGCCCGGAGGCGGGCGCCACGATCACCACGCCTGACATGAACATGGGCGACGGTTGGCCGGCGCAGGTCCAGGTGACCGTGGACCAGGTGGTCGAGCTCCCGGAGTGGGACGGCAAGGCGGCCGCGACGCAGAACCAGCGAAACGAGTGGGACCGCTTCAAGGCGGCCATCACGGCCCACGAGAACGGACATGTCGCGGTCGACAAGGCGTTGTTCGCCAACGCCCACGTCAAGATCCGGGCGAAAAGGACGAGGGACGACGCGACCGCCGAGTTCGACAGGATCGTGGGCCAGGCCGACACCGACAACAAGACCTACGACGGGGATGCCCACGGTCGGCCGGCCACGAACATCAATCCCAACATCGACGAGGTCACGAAGGTCCCCTGAGGAGAGCCGGGGCGGCGCCCCGGACCACGACCACGGGGCAACCGGGGGTGCGAGGCCTCTAGATCAGGCCCTGGCGGATGGCGTAGGCAACCGCGTGCGTGCGGTTGCGCAGGTCGAGTCGCGACGTGACGTCGTGGATCACGTTCTTGACGGTCCGCTCGGAGAAGAAGAGGCGGCGACCAACCTCGGCGGTGTCGTGTCCCTCGGCCAGCAACCGGAGCACCGCGATCTCCCGCTCCGTCAAGCCGGCAAAGGTGAGGCCGCGCGGATGAAGCACCTGGCGCTGGAGCCGGCCGACCTGGGAGAGGAGCCGGCCCAGCAGGTCCGGCGGGAGGGTCCCCTCCCCGACGGCCGCAGCCCGGATCGCCGTGGCGAGGTGGCCGGCGGTCGCCTGACTGCGCCGCACGACTCCGCTCACGCCGGCCTCGACCGCAGCCAACAGCCCGGCGTCGTCCACTTTCGCGACGAGAAGGACCAGGCGCTCGTGGCCCGCGGCCCTGAGCTCTCGCAGCTCGCGCGTCGTCTCCTCGTCCACGTCGTCCGCGACGACCACCATCACGGCAGCCGACTCGGCCGCGGTGTCCGGGATGACGTCGATGCCGGCCTGATCGCGGAGGTGGGCGGCAAGGCCCGCCCGCGAGAGCGGGTCGGCGCTGGCGATCGCGACGGCGATGCGGTCGGCCCGGACCGAGATCGCGGCGGCCGTTGGACGGATCGAGATCGGCGCGGCGGTCAACATCGAGAAGGCCCCTTCCCCCTGCACCGTCCAGGCGGCTCCGTCTCCCTGGATCCCACCTCGCGACGGCTCCGGAGAGAATGCGCCGAACGCGCTTCCGGGCAGTTAACGCCGACATAACGGCCGCCCCATCGGGCAATCGAACGTGCCCGACTGGCGGCGCGCGATCGGCCCGCGGGAGGCTGGCGCCGATGGAGCGCGACCTCTACACTCCGCCACCATGGGAGCACTCGTCACCCTCGCCTCGAAGGCGCTCGAGGTCGTGCCAGGCTCGGTCGTGTCGTGCACGGTGACCGTCAAGAACACCGGAACCGTCGTCGACCAGTTCACGATCGACGCCCTGGGCGACCCCGGCGCGTTCGCCTCGGCCGAGCCGCCCACGCTCTCGCTCTTCCCGGGGGCCGAGGGGAGCGCGGTCGTCTCGTTTGCGCCGCCCCGCGCCTCCTCCACCGCGGCCGGCTCGCTGCCGTTCGGGATCCGGGCGCGCTCCCAGGAGGATCCGGCCGGGTCCGCGGTCGAGGAAGGCGTCCTGTCGGTCGGCACCTTCAGCGACACGTTCGCCGAGCTCGTCCCGCGCGCTTCCCGCGGGAGTCGCGGGGCGGCGCACGAGCTGGCCGTGGACAACCGCGGCAACGCCCGTCTCAACGCATCCATCACGGCGGCGGACCCGGACCAGCTGCTCCGGTTCGACGTGGAGCCGCCCGGGCTGGTCGTGGAGCCCGGCACGGCCGGCTTCGCGAAGGTACGGGTCACGCCGGCGCAGCGGTTCTGGCGAGGACAACCGAAGACGCGGCCGTTCAAGGTCGCCGTCGCGGGCGAGGATGGCCGGCCCATCGTCCTCGACGGCTCGATGCTCCAGGAGGCGATCCTCCCACGCTGGCTCGTGCCCGCGCTCCTGGCGCTCCTGGGCCTGCTCGTGCTGGCTGCGCTGCTCTGGGCCCTGGTCCTGCAGCCGGCCATCAAGAGTGCGGCAACCCAGGCGCTCGCGGACGCCGGGTTCACCCCGAAGCCGAGCGCGGCCGCCGGAGCAGGCGGCGCCAGCCCGGCGCCCGGCGGGGGCTCACCGTCGCCGGGCGCCTCGCCGAGCCCGGGCGCCTCGCCGAGCCCGGGCGCCTCGCCGAGCCCGGGCGCCTCGTCCGGCCCGCCGACGCCCACGCCCGGCGCGGTCGGCAACGGCGTGCCCCAGGACGGCCGTCTCGCCGCCGACGGGTCGAACCCATCGTCGGCAACGTTCAGCTCCACGTTCTACATGACGGACCTCGTCTTCGCCAATCCGAATGGCCGTGCCGGGACGCTCCAGCTCCTGCGGGATGGGTTCGTCCTGATCACGCTCCGCCTCGAGAACTTCCGCGACCTCGACTTCCACTACGTGACGCCGATCGTCATCCAGAAGGGCCAGAAGCTCAACTTCACGGCCAGCTGCACCTCGTCCGGCGCATGCGACCCGTCCGTCTACTTCTCCGGCTTCGTCCGCCCCTGAGGCGGTCGACGATCCGGTGGGACGCATGACGACCCGTCGGCGCCTCGGGCTGGTCGCGACGGCGTGGTTCGGGCTCGCCATCACCGTCACGCCGGTCATCGCCGCGGTGACGAACCAGGGCGGCCGCGGCCTCCCCATGGGCGGTCCCGCGGCACCGCTCGCGATCTCGCTCGAGCCGGGCGCAAACACCCTGATCTCCACCAACAGCTCCCGGACCTCCTCGGACGAGGCGGCCATCAGCCGGGACGGCCGGTGGGTGACCTACCGAACCACGCTCGCGGTGACGTCAGCCACCCGGGCGGACAGCGTCCTCCTCGCGGACCGGGCGGCCGGTACCACCACCCGACTCTTCCCGACCTCGCTGGCGCCGGTCGTCGGCACGCTCGAGGTGCCGGCCCTGTCGGGCGCCGTCGAGGAGCCGAGCGTCTCCGCGGACGGCTCGCTGGTCGCGTTCGGGCTGACCAGCGGCACCCAGGCACCCACGATCGTGCTCTGGCGCCGCGGGGCGGGTCTGTCGCTCCCGCTGAGTGGAACGCTCACGGGGAACGTGCCGGGCCTGGCCTACCTGCAGTACTCCGCGCTTCACCACCCCCGGCTCTCGGCGGACGGGAGCGTCCTGGCGTTCCAGTCGGACGGCTACCTTGACGCGAACCTGCCCTTGCCGGCCGGCTTCTACGTGCTGATCCTGGCGACCGGGCAGGTGGAAGCCGTGAGCGCGCCGACGGGCTCCACGGTCCCCGGACCATATGGGCGGCAGTATGGGTCGCTCGCGATCTCGGACGACGGCTCCGTCGTGGCGTTCGCCTCGAGCCAGAACCTGCTGGCAACGGCTGGAGCCGGCCTCACCTACGTGCGGGGCTTCCTCACGGCGATGCAGATCTGGCGGCGCGACCGGTCCACGCTGACCACGACCCTCGTCTCGGCGGCAGACGGCCTGCCCGTGACGGCCACGAGCGATCATCCCGCGCTCTCGTCGGACGGCAGCGTCGTCGCGTTCGAATCGGCGGCCTCCAACCTGGTCGCCGAATGACGGGAACGGCGTCACGGACATCTTCTCCTGGACGGCACAGGCGGGCATCCGGCGCATCTCGGTGGCGCCGGATGGGACCGAGGCGAACGGTCCCAGCGCGTGGCCGGCCGTCTCGGCCGACGGCGGTTCGATCGCCTTCGCGTCGTCGGCCTCCAACCTGGTCCCGGGCGACACGAACGGCGTGCTCGACCTGTTCGTGGCGGGGCCGCGCGATCGACCAGCTCGCCCGGGTCAGCGTGGGCGTCGGCACGACGGAGGCCGATGGCCCGAGCCTGCGGCCGTCGTTCGCGCTCAACGCTCGCCTCGTCGCATTCGAGTCGACCGCCACGAACCTGGTCAGCGGCGACACGAACGGAACCTCCGACATCTTCGTGCGGGACCGGCGCCCGCCGCAACCGAAGCCGACGCCAACGCCGACCCCGACTCCGACCCCGGTCGTGAAGCCGGCGATCGTCGTCTCGCCGAACCCCGTTGACTTCGGCAGCGTCCCGATCGGCACGCTGGGCGTCATGGGTGCCGCGACAATCCTGAGCGTCGGGACCGGACCGGCACAGATCGGCGCGATCGCGATCAGCGGCCAGAACGCGGGGGACTTCCTGCTCAGCGCGAACCCCTGCACGGGGACGAGTCTCGCACCCGGCGCCTCGTGCGCGCTCGGACTGCTCTTCATCGGGACGGCGACCGGGATACGCACCGCGCTGCTCTCGGTCGCCTCGGACGCCGGACCAGCGGAGGTGGTCCACGCTGGTCGCGGCCGTGGGTGTCGGTGTCCTGCAGCTCGACCCGCCCGTCGGCCCCTCGGGCACGGTCACGATCGCGACGGGCGCTCGGCTTCCCGGCGAACGCGCCGGTCGTCCTGACCTGGTCGGTGGGGATCACGCCCACGCCCCTCGTTCCGGTCTTCACCGACGCGACCGGGGCGTTCACGGCCCAGGTCCTGATCCTGCCGCGAGATCAGGAGGGCCCGCGAACGTTGCGCGCGGTGGCGACACTCTCCGGCGTCCCGGCCGCACCGGCGACGGCGCCGTTCCTCGTCGTTCCGTGGACGGCTGCCCCGCCCGTGAGCGGCCTGATCCAGGTCTTCCGCGACGCACTGGGCCAGCCCATCATCCTGCGCCGGTGACGGCGCCCGGGGCCACGCCACGGTCCCCGGAGTGGGCTACGCTGCACGAGACCACTGACGGATGGAGGCGAACGCGAGCGGGATGATCTGCGCGAAGTGCGGGGCGCCCAACGCCGCCGGGGACGCGTTCTGCGGCAGCTGCGGCGCGTTCCTCGAGTTCGCGGCCGAAGAGGCCACCGCGCCCGCGCCTGGGGTCGTTGAGCCCGCGCCAGGACCCGCGCCCGGGGCGTCCCCGGTTGCCGTCAATCCGGCCCCGCTCCCGGCCGCGCCGTCAGCGGCCGCGCCTTCGTTCTCCACTTCCGGTCCGACCTGCCCCGCCTGTGGCCGCGCGAACCCTGTCGGTCGCACATTCTGCATCTCGTGCGGCGAGCGCCTCCCGACGGCTGGACTTCCGGTCGCCGGCCCGTCGCGCGCGACGCCGCCCGCGCCCGCGCCCCAGGCGGCGGCCGCGCACTCCCCGGTAGCCCAGCAGACTGCTCCGGCAGCACCGCCTGTCGCCGCACCGCCGCCCCCTGCCGGGCCGGCCTGGGAGTTTCCGACGGCTCCTGCCCGGCCGGTCGTGGCCCAGGGAGCGGGATCCGGCGCCACGCCCGCGGCACCGGGTCCCGCCGAGCGTCGCGGCCGGAACCCACTCCCGTTGATCGTCGGGGCCGGCGTGCTCTGTCTCCTGCTCGCCGGCGGCGGCGCGGCCATCCTGCTGGGCAGCGGGAGCGGCCAGGCCACGCCCGCACCCGGGAGCCCCGGCGCGTCCGCGGGCACGTCCGCAGCCGCCAGCGGCGCGCTCTCGGGCGCAGCGTCGGCCGAGCCATCGGCCGCGGGCGGCACGGCCGGGCAGTCAGCGGCTCCGGCCACCGTCCCGCCCGGTCCGGCGATCGGGTTGACGCTGACCGGCGCAACTGCCTCATCGTCGCTCGCGAAGCACCCGGCGTCGGCCGCCATCGATGGAGACCCGACCACCGCCTGGCTGACCGGGACATCGAGCGCAGCCGACCAGTGGCTGGAGGTCGCGTTCGCCCCGGCCGCGATCACCCAGATCCAGCTCTGGAACGGGTGGCAACGGACCCAGGACTTCTACAGCGGCAACCTGCGGCCACACAACGTCACGATCCGGTTCGACAGCGGGACACCGATCCCGCTCGAGCTCAAGGACGTCTACGGGTCCCAGCGCGTGGACATCCCCCGGGAGCTCGGGATCGTGGGCGTGACCCGGCTCCGGATCAGGATCCTGGACTGGTACGCGGCGAAGAAGACCTCGGCGGCCGGCAGCCCCAGCGCACAGGCGGCGATCAGCGAGATCCGCCTGTTCGGCATCCCGATGACCCCATGAGCCGGCGCGAGTTCCACGTCTCCGCGGAGGCACGCGCCCGCTATCGCCTGAACAAGACGCTCTTCGAGCTCTCCGGCAACGTGATCCTCGCGAACCTGCGCGCCGTCCGGAGCCTGGCCGGGGAGATGACGTCCCGTCGGCGTGCCGACGGCGAGGCGAACCCGACGGTCAGCCCGGGCGAGCTCAACGCCCTCGGCCTGGTGGACGAGGTCCTCCACGCCGTGGTGGGGCTCTACCGCGAGCAGGAGGACCCGGAGGCGATCGACGACGCCCTGGACCACCTCGACGAGCTCCTTGGCGCGCAGGCGGTCGACGCCACCCTGGCCCGGTTCACGGAGCGCTTCCCGCCCCTTGTCGTCCACCGCGGCGAGCTGACGGTCGCCGACTACCTCGCGAGCGAGACGGATGGGACACCCAACCGGGAGATCGCCCTCGAAGAGCTGGCCAACTGCTGGCTCGCCAACGCGAACCTGGCGGCCGACCCGTTCCGCGAGCTGTTCGACGACGCCGACCTCGCGGCCGCGACGCGCTACCACGCCGTCATCGAGGAGCTGGGCCGCTTCTTCGCCACGCGGTCCCCGTTCGGGCCCGACAGCCAGGACCTGGTGACGATGCTGCGGGCGCCGGCCGTGGCGGAGCCCACCAGCCTCGGCGGCCAGCTCCGCTGGATCCGGACCCACTGGGGGGCGTTCCTCGCTGCGGGGCTGGGGGACCGCTTCAGTGCGATGCTGGATCGGCTCGTGACCGGGATCGACATCGCCGCCGAGGACGAGCGTGCCCTCTGGCTCCGCTTCCATGGCGGGCCGGGCGGGGGCGGCGCCGTCGAACCACCGGACTTCGGGGAGCTGGACGTGGAACCCGAGCGCTTCTCCGAGGACCAGGCGTGGATGCCGCGCGCGGTCCTGATGGCCAAGAGCACCTACGTCTGGCTCGACCAGCTCTCCCGGTGGTACGGGCGCCCGATCGAACGGCTGGACGAGATCCCGGACGAGGAGCTGGACAAGCTGGCCCGCTGGGGGTTCGGCGGACTCTGGCTGATCGGGCTCTGGGAGCGGAGCGTGGCCTCCCAGCGGATCAAGCAGCTCCGCGGGAACCCCGACGCCGTCGCGTCCGCCTACTCGCTCCGCGACTACGCGATCGCCGACGACCTCGGCGGCGAGACGGCGTACGCGAACCTCCGGGATCGCGCCTGGGCGCGCGGGATCCGCCTTGCCTCGGACATGGTCCCGAACCACATGGGGATCGACTCCCACTGGGTGATGGATCACCCGGACTGGTTCCTCTCGCGCCCCGACGCGCCCTACCCGGCGTACAGCTTCAGCGGCCCCGACCTCTCCAGACGATCCGCGGGTCGGCATCTTCCTGGAGGACCACTACTGGGACGCCACGGACGCGGCCGTCGTCTTCAGGCGCGAGGACCGCTGGATCCGGCCAGGTCCGCTACATCTACCACGGCAACGACGGCACCAGCATGCCGTGGAACGACACGGCCCAGCTCGACTACCTCCGCCCCGACGTCCGCGAGGCGGTCATCCAGACCATCCTCGCCGTCGCCCGGCGCTTCCCGATCATCCGCTTCGACGCCGCGATGACGCTCGCCAAGAAGCACATCGCGCGGCTCTGGTACCCGGAGCCCGGCCAGGGCGGCGCGATCCCGTCGCGCGCCGAGTCGGCGATGTCGAAGGAGGACTTCGACGCCGCGATCCCGGTCGAGTTCTGGCGCGAGGTCGTGGACCGCGTCGCCGCGGAGGTCCCCGACACCCTCCTCCTCGCGGAGGCGTTCTGGCTCATGGAGGGCTACTTCGTCCGGACGCTGGGCATGCACCGCGTCTACAACAGCGCCTTCATGAACATGCTCCGCGACGAGAAGAACGCGGAGTACCGCCTCGTCATCAAGAACACCCTGGAGTTCGACCCGGAGATCCTCAAGCGCTACGTCAACTTCATGAACAACCCGGACGAGAAGACCGCCGTCGAGCAGTTCGGGACCGGCGACAAGTACTTCGGGATCGCCACCCTCCTGTCCACGATGCCCGGCCTGCCGATGTTCGGGCACGGCCAGGTGGAGGGCTTCGCCGAGAAGTACGGCATGGAGTTCCGGCGCGCCTACTGGGACGAGCGCCCGAACGAGGGGCTGGTGGGCCGCCACGAGTGGCAGATCTTCCCGCTCCTCCACCGCCGCCGGCTGTTCGCCGACGTCCGCGACTTCCGGCTCTTCGACGTGATCGACGACGGCGGCCACGTCAACGAGGACGTCTTCGCCTACTCGAACCGGAGCGGCGACGAGCGGGCGCTGGTCGTCTACCACAACCGCTTCGGGTCCATGCACGGCCGCATCCGCCAGAGCGTCGCCTTCGCGGAGAAAGGTCCCGACGGCGAGAAGCGGCTGGTCCGGTCCACGCTCGCGGAGGCCCTGGGCCTGACCGGTGCGCCGGGAGCGGTGGCCGTCTACCGCGACGTCCTGGCCGGGCTCGAGCACGTCCGGGAGATCTCGGACCTGCGCACCCACGGGTTCCGCGTCGTGCTGGACGCCTACGCCACGCACGTCTACCTGGGCTGGCGCGAGATCGCCGGCGAGGCGGCCGCCGAGTATCGCGCGCTTGCCGCCGAGCTCGGCGGTGCCGGCGTGCCCAGCGTGGAAGCGGCCCTCGCGGAACGCCGCCTGCGTCCGCTCCACGACGCGGTGGCGATCGTCATGAACGAGGGCCAGCTGCGCGACCTGGTGGATTCGGTCGGCGCGACGCTGGCCGGCCGTGCTCGCGCCGGCGCAGCGGCCGTCCTGGAGGCCCCTGGTCCCAGCGGGACCCCGCTCGACGCAGGAGCGCAGCCCGTGCCAGCGGGCGATCAGGGCACGCCTAGCACGCCGGCCACGCCGGCCGCGCCTGCCGAGCGGCCGGCCGCCCTCCCCGACCTGCGCCTGGTCGCGGCGTCGGCCGCCGCCCGCTGCGCGGATGCGCTCCGCGGCGCCCGCGCGGTGACAGGCGCTCCCGTCGATGAGGCATCGATCGACGCACTCGCCGCCCACTTCGAGAGTCGACTGCGGAGCGCGCTCCTTCTCGCGACGGACCCCGCGTTGGGCCGCCCGCCCACCGGTACGTTCGGGGAACCGGTCGACTCGACGGACAGGCCCGCGGACGCGGCATCACTGGCCCGGGCGCGAGCCAACGTGGCCGCGGCCCTGCCGCCCGAAACCGCCGCCTGGGGCGCCCTGCTCGGCTGGCTCGTCGCCGACGCGCTCGCCGGCATCGTGGAGCCCGACCCCGCGGTTCGCCACGCGCGCGGCTGGTTCGACCGGGCGAGCATCGGTCGCGTGATGGCCGACGCGTATCGGTGGCGGGGCATGGACGAGGGCGCCGCCTGGTGGACCGTGGAAGCCGTCCGGCACCTGCTCGCGCGGCCCGGGGACGCGGCGCTCGCCGCACCCGAAGGAGAGCGGGCGGGCCGGCTGGTCCGCGCCTGGTTCGCGGACGACGATCTCGGCCGCTGGCTGGGCCTCAATCGCCACGACGGGATCGCCTACGTGAACCGCGAGTCGTTCGAGCGGGCACTCCGCTGGATCGTCGTGGTGGCCGCGGTGGACGGCGCGGCGGAGACGGCCACGGCCGGCGACGCGTCCGCGCTGCGGGTGACCGCCGCGGACGAGCTGGCCACCCGTCTCGCGGACGAGGCCGCGGCGGTCGGCTACCAGGTCGGCCGACTGGTGGAGCAGGTCACCGGCTGAATCGCGGCGACGTCAGCTCCGGTCGCGACGACCGCGGACGGGCTCGCGCTCCTTGATCTTCGGCTCGTGGCCGGGGCGCGGCGGGCGCGGGAGGGTGCCCGGCGCCATGTCCGGCCGGCGCGGCTCGGGGCCGCGGGCGCGCGCCGCCTCGACGCTTGTCGCGAAGGCCTTGGCAACGGCGGGCGGAAGGCTGCCGATCCAGGCCGCCTCGATCTGCTTGACCCGCTCCGTCTCCTCGGCGCGCCGCTCGCGCTCGCGCTTCGAGTGCTTCGTCATCCGTTCCTCTCCTGAGCCGCACCGGTGTGATACGTCACCGGGGTGAGAGTGTACCCCCGGGGTGCCGATCGGGCCGAGCATCGAGCGAGTCACCGCCGGGCCCCGGCTCTGGCGCTATCGTTGGGAGCGATGTCCGGCCAGCCTGCCCCACCCATCCCGTTGGCCGCCTACGGCGCCCGGTCGATGACCGCGCCGCTCGTCGACGTCCTGGTCCAGCGCCCGGGAAAGGCCTTCGGCCGGGCATTCGACGACCCGGCGCACGGGTTCCTCCACCCCGTCGACCTGGAGCGGGCCCAGCGGGAGCACGACGCGTTCACGGCACTCCTGGAGCGGCTCGGCGTCGCCGTCCACGAGCTGGGCTCGGACGGCCCGCACCCGGACCTCACCTACGCGTTCGACCCGCTCCTCGTCTCCGATCGCGGCGCGATCCCGCTCCGATCCGGCAAGCCGAGCCGGCGCGGGGAGGAGGCCGAGCTCGAGCGTTGGATGGGCGCCCGGGGCATTCCCACGCTCGGCCGGATCCGCGCGCCGGGAACGGTCGACGGCGGCGACACGTTCTGGCTGCGGCCGGACCTCTTCTGCATCGGGCGAACGCTCCGCACGAACAACGTCGGGGCGCGCCAGCTGGCCGGCATCGTGGGTGGCGACGCCCGGGTCTTCGACGTCCCGTTCTGGCGGGGCCCGGCAGAGCTGCTCCACTTGCTGTCCCTGATCTCGCCGGTCGCGGACGACCTCGCGGTCGTCTACCTGCCCCTGCTCCCGGTGGGGCTCTGGGAGCTGCTCGGCGACCTCGGGATCCGGCTGCTCGACGTCCCGGACGAGGAGTTCGCCACGCTCGGCTCCAACGTCCTGGCGGTTCGCCCCGGGGTCTGCGTCGTGGCGGAGGGCAACCCGATCACGCGGCGCGCGCTCGAGGCCGCCGGCTGCGAGGTTCACGCCTACCAGGCCGGGGAGATCGGCCTCAACGGCTCCGGTGGTCCCACCTGCCTGACCCGGCCGATCCTGCGGCAGGCCTGAGCGACGGGTCCGGGCCGGCTCCGCATCCGCCCTGGGGGAAACGCCGCGAACCGAGCGGCCCCGCGGCGCAACGCGGCCGCCGCTCCCGGGCCGGTGGCTCCCTACTTCTTGCCGGCCCGCTTCTTCCCGTGCTTCTTCTTGCCGCCCTCGTCCTTCGAGCCGCTCGACCGGTCCGCCTTCGTCACGGCTCCGCGATCGGGGGGCCCGGCTGCCTCGGCGGCGGGAACATCAGGGGAAACGGTTGCGCCCGCGCCACCGGTTCGCGCGTCGGCCGCGAGGGCTTCGACCCAGCGCCGAAGCTCTTCGATCCCGGCCGGCTCCAGCCGATAGATCCGGCGCGTGCCCTCGCGGTGCTCGCTGACGAGGCCAGCCGTCCGAAGGACGGTCAGGTGCTGGGAGACGGCCGGGCGGCTGACCGGCATGCCCTCCGCCAGCCGGCCCACCGGGGACGGCCCGCGGCGGAGCCGGTCCACGATCGCGCGGCGCGTCGGGTCGCCGAGAACATCGAGAGCGCGTGGGTTCATCTCCATGGACGGTAAGTATCGTCTGACGGAGCCCGACGTCAAGACGCCGCGAGCTCGGGTGTGTGAACGCCGCGAGCTCGGGGTGAGCTCGGTGTTGCGAGCTCGGTGCAGACGCGACGCCGGCCGGGTCGTGTCGATGGTCGCCCTCGTCGCGTCCGACGTGGCGGGCACCGGGAGGCGCCGGTTCCTCCGCGTCGAGCTGGCTGCCGGCCACGACGAGGACCACGTCTGGGCCGTTCCTGCGGGGGCTCGTCGAGCGCAGCCTGGCCGGCGTCCGCCTGGCCATCGGCGATGCCCAGCGAGACAGGATGACGCCTCGCTCGGCATCGCGTCTCCGGGACATTCACGGGGAGACTAGTACGCGACTCAGGCCGCTCCGCCGGGTGCGCGGCCGCCCAATTCCGCCCGCACTATCGCGTCCGGCAAGCGCGGCGGATGCCACTGCCCGGCCCGATCAGGCCGCCCGTGGCCGCCCGCAGCCCACGAGGTCCACGTTAGAGTCTCGGGGCGCATACGCAGGAGGACGCCCCGGGTGACGGGACGCCCCCGGGTGGACGTCATCGCACGCCTGACGGCTTGGACGTGACGGGGCGTCGCGCCCACGAGCCTGGCGATCTGGCCGGGCGGCAGGGGGAGCGGATCGTCGGCACGGGGAGCGCGGCTTGTGGAGCCGGGTGTCAAGACGCCGCAAGCCCGGCTCCCGGCCACGTGCCAATGGTCGCCCCGCGAGGGGCCGATCCTCTCGCAGCGGCCCCGTGGCCCTCACCTATGCTACGTGGATGGCGCCGGACCTCGTCCATGCCGGGCATCGTGTCCCGCTCGTTCCCGGGCGGACGCTGTTCGACGCGGCCGACGAGCTGGAGTTGGTCGTGCCCGCTTCGTGCCGTCGGTCGGGGCGCTGCCACGAGTGCATCGTCGAGGTGACGGCGGGCGGCGAGGCGCTGACTCCCCCCAGCGAGGAGGAAGCCTTCCTTCGCCCCGGCTACCGGCTCGCCTGCCGCGCCGCCGTGGAACGTGCCGACACCGAGATCGAGTTCGTCGTCCTTCGCCGGCGGCTCCGGATCTTCATGCCGCCCGATGGACCACCGCTCGAGGTGGATCCGGCCGTCTCGGTGATCGACGGGCACGTCCGCCTCCTGGCGGACGATGGGACACCCCTCGACGACCTGGGGGCCCCGCGTGGTCGGCTGCTGGGACTGGCCCTCGACGTCGGCACCACGACCGTCGTGCTCGAGCTCGTCGACCTCGCCTCCGGCGAGGCGCTCGCGGCCGCCGCCTTCGAGAACCCGCAGCGCTTCGGCGGCAGCGACGTCATGGCGCGGATCACGTACGACGGCGAGCATCCGGGCGAGCTGCGACGCGCGCTCCGACGCGCGCTCAACCACGAGCTCACCCGCCTGTACGCCGCGTGGAGCGTCGACCGCCACCAGGTCGTCGAGGTCGTGGTGGTGGGCAATGCCACCATGCGCGACCTCGCGTTCGGGCTGGACGTGACGCCGATCGGCCGCTCGCCGTACCGATCCACCACCGAGGTCGCCTGGCGCGCCGGCGAGGCGACCACCACGGCAGTGGACCGGCGCGCCCACGAGCTGGGGTTCCTGGTCCACCCGCGCGCCCGCATCTGGGGCGCGCCGCTCATCGCCTGCCACGTCGGCGCGGACGCGGCTGCCGACCTGGTCGCGATGGACGGTGAGGCGGCGGGGGTCCCACGGATGCTGGTGGACGTCGGCACGAACACCGAGGTGATCCTCACCGACGGGCAGCGGATCCTCGCCTGCTCCTGCCCGGCCGGACCCGCGTTCGAGGGAGGCCTGATCCGCCACGGGATGGCCGGCTCCGAGGGAGCGATCGAGTCCGTCCGGAGCGTCGGCGGGGCATTCGTGGTCCGGACCATCGGCGACGTCGAGCCCGAGGGGATCTGCGGCTCCGGGCTCGTGGACCTGCTTGCCGAGCTGCGCCGGACCGGGGCGATGAGCCCGCGCGGCGTCTTCGCCGACGGCAGCGCCGCCGTGACGGTCGTGCCGGGCCGCGGGATCACGCTCTCCAGGGCGGACGCGAGTCACCTGGCGCAGGCCAAGGCAGCCAATGCGGTGGGCATGGAGGTGCTGCTGCGGATGCTCGGGCTGGAAGCGGCCGACCTTGCCCGGCTCGACCTTGCCGGGGGCTTTGCGTCGTCGCTCGACGTCGCGAACGCGATCGCGATCGGCTTCCTGCCGCCGGTGCCCCCGGAGCGTGTCGTGCGTCACGGCAACGCGTCGGTCCGGGGGGCGAAGGCGCTGCTGCTCTCGCGCGCCGCTCGGTCCCGTCTGCAGGTGCAGGTCGCGCGCATCGAGCACGTGGAGCTGGAGGCCCAGCCCGACTTCTTCGAGCTGTTCGTGGACGGCTGCCGCTTCGAGCCGCTGACGGCGGCCGGGGTTCCCGCGTGAGCGCGACGAAGCTGGGACTTCGCGAGCGCCTCGCGACCACCGACGAGTTCGTCACCGTCACGGAGCTGGTCCCGTGGCGCGGCGCTGCCGCCGACAGGGCGGGCCGGGCGGGCCTGGCCGCCGCGCATGCGCTCGTGGACGACCCGCGCATCGCGGCGGTCTCGATCACGGACAACGCGGGCGGCCACGCGATGGCCAGCCCGGCACTCCTCGCCGAGGAGTTCCTGGCGCGCGGACAGGACGTGATCGTCCACGTGGCGTGCCGGGACCGGAGCCGCAACGGGCTCCTCTCGCTTGCCTGGGAGCTGGAGCGGCGCGGCGTCCGGAACGTGCTCGCCGTCTCCGGCGATCATCCGACCGAGGGGTTCGAGGGACTCTCGCGCCCCGTCTTCGACGTCGATTCGGTGGGCCTCCTCGCGCTCTATCGAGACCTGGTCAACCAGGGGCCGGCCGGCGCCGGGGAGCCCGGCCAACCGGGCTTCTACCTGGGCTGCGCCGTGTCGCCGTTCAAGCGCCTGGAGGCCGAGGTCGTCCCGCAGTACCTCAAGCTGGCCCTCAAGGTGCGCGCGGGCGCGGACTTCGTCATCCCGCAGCTCGGCTACGACGCGCGGGCCTGGGATGAGCTCCTGCGCTGGATGCGCCGGGCCGACCTGCGCGTGCCGGTGCTCGCCAACGTCTACGTG
Source organism: uncultured Chloroflexia bacterium (assembly GCA_963722475.1). Lineage (GTDB taxonomy): Bacteria > Chloroflexota > Limnocylindria > Limnocylindrales > CSP1-4 > CTSoil-043. The sequence goes on from CAVRMJ010000007.1 coordinate 254,034, forward strand.
CTCTCGCGGACCATCGCCCGCCTCTTCAACGCGAACCGGATCCCCGGCTGCGTGGTCTCGGATGAGCTGCTCGCGCGTGGTCGAGCGGGAGGCCGCCGCCCCGGACAAGGGCCGCGCCTTCTTCCTGGAGCTCGCCGCGCGGCAGGTCGCGATCGCGCGGGGCCTGGGCTTCCGCGGCGTCTACCTGGCCGGCCACCTGCCCGCCGCCGACGTGGCGCGCGTGCTCGACACCGCCGCGGGCTACGCGCCCGAGGACTGGCGAGCCTTCGCCCGGGAGATCGCCTACGCGCCGAACGGAAGCTTCCGGCTCTTCGCGGGGGATCCCGCGACCGGCCTCGCGACCGACGAGCCGGCACCGGGCCATGCGCGGACGCTGACGCCGCGGGCGCGCCGCCGGGCGCGCAGCCGGGTCTCGCCCTGGTACAGGGCGAACCGCCTCGCACACCGTGCCGTCTTCGCGCCCGGCACGCCCGGCTTCCGCGCCGCGGGCCGCGTCTACGGCCAGCTGGAGCGGGCGCATCTCGGCCGGCCGCTCCACGTGCTGGAGCAGGCCGTCAAGGTGCCCCTGTACGACTGCCGGGACTGCGGCGACTGCTCGCTGCCCGACGTCGCGTACCTCTGCCCGGAGTCGCAGTGCCCGAAGGGCGAGCGGAATGGCCCGTGCGGCGGGTCGCATGACGGCATCTGCGAGGTCCTCCCGCAACGCTGTGTCTGGGTGCGCGCCTACGAGCGCCTGAAGCCCTACGGCGAGGAGCTGACGATGCTCGAGCGCCCGCCCGTGATCGTCGACAACGGTCTCAAGCGCACCAGCGCCTGGGCAAACACCTTCCTCGGGCGCGACCACTTTGCGAAGGGAACCCCATGACCGAGACGACTCGTGGCCCATTCATCGTGATCGGCGAGAACATCCACGCGACGCGCGTCGTCCTGCGCGGTGGCCAGCGAGTGGCGGCGCTCCCGGACGGGCAGCCGGCCCTCCCGTTCACGGATGAGGCAGGCGTGGAGCGACTCCTGCCGGTGCCCGGCGCGGCGTTCGACGGCCCCGAGGGCCCGAAGCAGCGGGTGAAGCATGTCAAGGCGGCCGTGCTCGCCGGGATGGGCGGCGACCGCGAGCTCGCGGAGCTCGGGCGCGGCTACGTCCGCGCGATGGCGCGGCGCCAGGAGGCCGCGGGCGCGCACTTCCTCGACCTCAACGTCGACGAGGTGACCACGGACGTGGACGGCCGGATCGAGGCGATGCGCTGGATCGTGGGAGCGGTCGAAGACGCCACGGACGTGGCGCTCGCGCTCGACTCGTCGTCGGCCGCCGTGCTTCGGGCGGGCCTCATGGCGGCGTCCCGCCGGAGCGGCGCACCGCTGCTCAACTCGGCGGCGCTCGACCGGATGGACGTCCTGGACCTTGCCGCCGACGCGGACTGCGGCGTGGTGCTCTCGGCAAGCGGCGCGGGCACGATGCCGGCGAACGCGGATGAGCGAGTCGCGAACGCGCGTGCGCTCGTCGAGACGGCGACCGCCAGGGGCCTGGGCCTGCCTGCGCTGCACGTTGACGCGCTCGTGCTTCCCGTCGCCGTCGACCCGGAAGTCGGCGGCTACTTCCTCGACGCCGTGCGAGCGCTCCGGGCGGACTTCGGGACCTCGCTCCACCTGACCGGCGGGCTCTCGAACGTGAGCTACGGGCTCCCGGCACGCAAGCTCCTCAACAATGTCTTCATCGACCTCGCGATGGCAGCCGGGGCGGACAGCGGCATCATCGACCCGGTGGCGAACGACCTCCGGCGGATCGCCGGGCTCGATCGCGGGGCGCGGCCCTACCAGCTGGCCGCCGACCTCCTGACGGGCGCGGACCCGTACGGCGGCGAGTTCCTCGGCGCGTTCCGCGCCGGCGAGCTCGGCTGAGGCAACCCAACAGACGGACACAGGTGCGGGCACAGGGAGACGATCGATGGCGAATCTTGCGGCACTCACGGAGGCGATCGAGGCGGGTGACCGCGCGTCGGCGGTCCGGATCACCCGGGAGGCGGTCGATGAGGGCGTGGACCCGAGGACCGTCCTCGCCGCGATGACGGCGGCGATGGAGGTGATCGGCGCCCGGTTCCAGTGCCAGGAGATCTACGTCCCGGAGATGCTGATCTCGGCCCGGGCGATGAAGGAGGCCACGGCCGTCCTCGAGCCGGTCCTCGTCCAGGCCGGCATCCGTCCCGAGCACACCGCCGTCGATCGGGACGATCAAGGGCGACCTCCACGACATCGGCAAGAACCTGGTCGGGATGATGTGGAAGGGCGCCAGCATCGAGGTGGTCGACCTGGGCACGAACGTCGGGCCCGAGCGATTCGTCGAGGCCGCGAAGGAGCACGGCGCGCACATCGTCGGGATCAGCGCCCTCCTGACCACCACGATGGTCGGCATGAAGGACGTCGTGGCCGCGATCCGCGCGGCCGACCTGGCGGACGTGAAGGTGATCGTGGGCGGTGCCCCCGTCACGCAGGACTACGCGGACCAGATCGGCGCCGACGGCTACGCGGCCGACGCGGCATCGGCGGTCGAGGCCGCCCGGAAGGCGCTCCGGGGCAGCTGAGGCTCGTTTCCGGCTACCGCCTCCGGAGGCCGCGCCCCGCGCGGCGGCGACCGCCCGGACGATCGTCATTGACCATCGCCCGACTTCGAGCCACGATGTCCGGGCATGGATTGGTCGGCACTGCTGGTGTTTTTTCTGCGGCTCCCAACGGGAGGTGAACGCTTCTCACCTCGATCGCCCTGAAGGCAGGATGTGTGCTGAAATGCCGCGCTCAGAGTCGCTTGTCCCGGATTCGGTCCTCGATCGGCTGCGCGATACCTCGTCGGGCCTGGAGATCTGGTGGGATTCGTCACCGCTCATCTATCCAGGCTGGACCCAGAGGCTGATTGCCGGCTTCCCCGAGAGCAGGCGGGAAGTCCTGGCCGAGCAGCTGCGCCGCCTCTACGATCCCGGTCACCCAGCCAGGACGCTCTTCACCGGCGTCACCACCAATCCTCCCCTCTCCTACCTGGCGATCCAGGACGATCCGGATCGCTGGTCCGCCTGGGTGAGGGAGGACGCGTCGGCCCATCCCGATCGAGATGCCACCCAGGCGGGCTGGGCGCTCTACAAGGAGATCGTGCGCCAGGGAGCAGAGCTCTTCCGCCCCGTGTATGAGGCGTCCGACTACGCCTACGGCCATCTCTCGGCCCAGGTGGACCCGTACACGTTCTTCGACGCCGAGGCGATGCTGGGCCAGGCACTGGAGCTGAAGGCCCTGGGGCCCAACATCGCGATCAAGATTCCCGGCACGCTGGAAGGCATCGGCGTGCTCGCCAGGCTGACTGCCCTCGGCATCTCCACGAACTGCACGGCGGCGTACACGGTGCCGCAGTTCATCGCCGCGGCGGATGCGGTCCAGACGGGCCTGCTGGAAGCCCGCACGAAGGGAGTGGACCTGACCGGCTGGCGCTCGGTCGTCACGTATATGAGTGCCCGCTGGGAAGGTGCCCCGGAGTTCGAGCAACAGGCGGCAGAGCAGGGACTGGCCCTCAGCCAGGAAGACCGACGACTGGCTGGCGTGGCGATCTTCAAGCAGGCCTACCGCATCTTTCGCGAGCGAGCCTACCCCAGCAAGATGTTGATCTGCTCATTGCGGCTGGGCCCGGTCGTGGACGGCTCGACACGCTGCTGGCACCTGGAAGAGACAGCCGGGGCGCGGGCGGTCTTCACGCTGCCGCCTCCCTTCCTCACCGAGCTGTTCACGAAGGCCGAGCACCTGGCCTTCGAGCCGCGCATCCGGCGCGGACTCCCGGCCGACGTGATGGATCGACTGACGCGGATCCCGTACTTCAATGCCGCCTACCAGCCCGATGGGCTCGACGCCCCAGGAATTCAACCAGCTGCCTCCCCTGCTCAGCACCTGGAAGGAGTTCAAGGAGGCCAGGGACAGGATCGTCGAGTTCGCCGCGCAGGCGATGAGAGCGGGAGCGTCAGCCGCGGGTTGAGGCCGGCTCCGCCCGGATCACGCGGTCGTCGTAGGACATCGCGAGTCGCTCGCCGGCCTGCAGCACGAGGACGTCCGCCGGGTCCCAGGCCCCGTCGATGAGGCGTCGGACCAGGAGCAGCTCGCCGGCGAGCTTCTCGAACTGCCAGCCGCGCCGCTCGGCGTCGTCGCGAGCTCGAGCCTCCGCCTCCGCTGACGCGGCCGGGGCGGCGACGCCCATCTCGACGAACGCGGCGCGGTTGTAGTGGGAGCGCCAGGCGCCCAGCGCCTCCATCAGGTAGGCGGCGTTGTCCTCGCCGTACTTGGTGACGTACTCCTCGTAGGTGGCCCGCGCGGACGCGTCGGAGACCGCTCCGACCCCACCGAACGCGCTCCCGCCATCGGTCCGCTCCAGGTAGTCCTGGACGTACCAGTAGGTGCCGGGGTTCGCGGTGAACTCGGCCTGGTAGCGCGCCCGATCACCGAGGAAGAGCGTGATGCAGTCGTGCGCGCGCGGGACGACCAGCGGGATCGCGCCCGCGCGGAGCCCCGCCGTGGCGCCGCCGCACAGCCCGTAGGCGAGGACCACCGCGTCGTACGGCGCGCCGCTCTCGTCGATCTCGGCCTGGAGGATGGAGCGGAGGTTCGGCGGGTCGTCGTGGAGGCCGCGCCGGTTCAGCCGAACGTCCACCACGTGCGGCGATCGGGCCGCGCAGAGGTAGACGGACCGGGCGAGCACTTCGCACGTCAGGGCGAGGAGGCGCATCGTCGACAAGCCTATGCAGGGGGGTGCCCCTGTATCGTTCGGGCGTCCATTCGCACCCAGGAGCACCGTACCGTGGCCCTTCCCTCGCTCGCGCGCGTCGCCGCCCCGTCCGACCCGATCCTCGGCCTTTCCGAGGCCGCCCGCGCCGATTCGCGACCCGGCAAGATCAACCTGTCGTCGGGCGTCTTCGTGGACGAGACCGGGACGACGCCCGTCCTCGCCTCGGTGCTCGAGGCGGAGCGGCGGATCCTGGCGGCGGGCCGCTCGAAGCTCTACCGGCCGATCGACGGCGAGGCGTCCTTCCGGGACGCGGTCCGCGACCTGGTCTTCACGCCCGAGCACGAGGTGGTGCGATCCGGGCGGGTCGCCGTCAGCCAGACCCCCGGCGGAACGGGTGGGCTGCGCGTCGCGGCCGACTTCATCCGGCAGACCGGCGGGGGCGGGACGATCTGGATGAGCCAGCCGACCTGGCCGAACCATCCCCAGCTGTTCACGCTCGCCGGCTTCCGGATCCGCGAGTACCCGTACACGGATCCGACCGGCCGGCGGATCGACGAGGCGGCCCTGCTGGAGGCGCTCGGCGAGGCGTCGCCCGGGGACGTCGTGCTGCTCCACGGCTCGTGCCACAACCCGACCGGCGTGGACCCGTCCCCGGAGCTGTGGCGGAAGATCGGCGACCTCGTCGAGGAGCGGCGGCTCCTGCCGCTCGTCGATTTCGCGTACCAGGGCTTCGGCGACGGCCTGCGCGAGGATGCCGACTGGATGGACGGGCTCCTGCGGCCGGGGCTCGAGCTCCTGGTCTCGACGTCGTACTCGAAGAGCTTCGCCCTCTACAACGAACGGGTCGGGGCGCTGGCGCTCGTGGCCGCGTCGGCTGCGGAGGCCGCGGCCGCACAGTCGCACGTCAAGATCGCGATCCGCGCGAACTACTCGAACCCGCCGTCGCACGGCGGCGACATCGTGGCGACGATCCTGGGCGATCCCGAGCTGCGCGCCCGGTGGGAGCTGGAGCTGGCCGCCATGCGGGCTCGCATCAAGGCGAACCGCGCCGCCCTCGTCGACGCCATCACGGCGCGCGGCATCCCGGGCGACTGGGCACCGATCGCGACCCAGCGCGGGATGTTCGCGCTCCTCGGGCTGAGCCTGGAGCAGGTGGCGCGGCTCCGCGAGGAGCACGCCGTCTACGTGGTCGGTCGCGGCCGGATCAACGTGGCCGGCTTCACGGCCGCGACCGTGGGGCCCTTCGCCGATGCGCTGGGCGCCGTCGTCGCCGGCTGAACGCAGCTGCGGACGCGCGCCGTACCATCTGGGTATGCCGATCACCGCCGTCGAACTTCTCCGAGCCGTCGGGCTCAGCGCCGACGGGCCCGTCGTCTGGGGCAACCCCGTCCGTGCGAACGGCCCGGGCATCTACGTCGTGGAATGGCCGGCCGGGCCCGACCGCGCCCCGGTCGACATCTCGGCGGTCGGGACGTGGCTCAGCCGCGTTCCGACGCTCGCGGTCGACGGCGAGCGGCCGACCGGGAAGGGCCTGGCCGCGCGCCTCGCCGCGTGGTGGCTCCCCGGGGAGCCCATCCTGTTCATCGGGAGCACCGGGAAGTCGCTCGCGAAACGGGTGGACGCCTTCTACCGCACGCCGCTCGGGGATGCCCGGCCGCACGCGGCCGGGCAGTGGCTGAAGGCCCTCACGGGCCTGGGGCGCGCCCGCGTCTGGTGGGCATCCACCGATGCCGCGGAGGAGTACGAGGACGCCTGCTTCGAGGCGTTCGCGGCGGCGGTCCCGGCAGAGGTTCGGGCGATCCTGCCCGCGAAGGGCCACGTGCTCCCCTTCGCCAATCGCAGGCACCCGAACGGAACCGCCCGCAGCGACGGGGTGACCGGATCCACGGTTGAGCCGCCGGAGCCTGCCGAGCCGGCCGCGGCCGCCGGGAAGGGCATGGTCCGCCGGAGCCCGACCACGATCTCCGAGGAGGACCTCGCCCGGGTCAACGAGCTGCTCCAGGATCTCGCCTGCGGCGAGCCCGGCCTGGAGATCACGCCGTCGCAGGCGAACGCCGAGGGCGCGATCCGGCGCCTCCTCGGGGAGTCACCCGCTCGCCCGGCGAGCGCGCTCGGCCAGCTGCTGCGGGCCGGGAAGATCGCCGGGGCGCACCAGGACCTCGACGGTCGCTGGGCAATTCGCTGTACCAGACGGAGTCTCTGATGACACTTCGACCAAGCCTCGCCGTGATCGCGCACGACGGGAAGAAGACCGACCTCGTGGCGTACGCCACCTACAACCGCGCGGTGCTCGCGCAGTTCGAGCTCTTCGCCACCGCGACCACTGGTCGCCTGCTTCACGAGAAGGTCGGGCTCGAGGTCACGACCATGCTCTCCGGTCCGCTCGGCGGGGACGCCCAGATCGCGGCAATGGTCGCCGAGGGCAGGATTCGGGCCGTCCTCTTCTTCGTGGATCCCCTGAGCGCCCACCCCCATGACCCGGACATCCGCACGCTCCTCCGGGTCTGCAACGTGCACAACGTGCCGATCGCGACGACACTCGCGGCCGCGGACCTCTTCCTGACCTCGCCGCTCCTCTACGTGGGCATGGGCGAGGATGCCGACGTGCTCGAAGCCGGGACCGCGGCCCTCGAGGTCGGAGCGGCCCAATCGCGGGGCACCGTTTCCACGCCGTAGGCGGCGCCCCGCGGGGCGGACGCGTCAGGACGTCGGCATGCCCGCGATGCTCGTCGGGAGCCGGACCTCGAAGCGGGCCCCGCCCTCCGGGCGGTTGGCGGCCGAGATCGCTCCGCCGTGCGCGTCCACGATCCACGCCGCGATCGACAGCCCCAGGCCAGTGCCGCCGGCCGGCGCATTGTCGGCGCGCCAGAAGCGCTCGAAGAGCCGCGGCAGGTCTTCGTCGCGGATGCCCGGGCCCTGGTCCTCGACCGTCAGCACCGCGTCGGGGCCCTCGGGCCGGATCCGGACGGCGACGGTTGTGCCGCCGGGGCTGTGGGCCAGGGCATTGTCGGCGAGGATCGTCACGAGCTGGCGAAGGCGGAGCGCATCCCCGGCAACGGGCGCGGGCCTCGGGTCGACCTCCAGCCCGACGCCGCGTTGCGCGGCGACGGGCGCGAGCTGCCCGACGGCTTCGGCGGCGACGTCCGCAAGGTCCATCGGCGTCCGCTCCAGCACCAGGGCACCCGAGTCCGTGCGAGCCAGGAAGAGGAGATCCTCGACCAGTGCCGTCAGGTGCGAGACCTCCGCGTCGATGTCGTCGAGCGCCTCGCCGACCTTCTCGACGGGCTGCTTCCGGTTGCGACGGAGATCGGCCACGCTCGCCCGGACGACCGTCAGGGGCGTCCGCAGCTCGTGGCTGGCGTTCGCGGTGAACTCGCGCTGGCGCCGGAGCGCGGCGTCGCGCCGGTCCATGGAGGCCCGGACCGGGATGAGCGCGCGCCCGGCGTAGACGTAGCCCGCGACGAGGGCGAGGAGCAGCGCGGCCAGCCCGCCGAGCGCGAGCACGGACAGGAGGGTCGAGAGGAGCTGCACCTCCGAAGACCGCTCGCCCAGCACCTGGACGACGTATGCGCCGTCCGGTCGCGTGATGGCGACAGAGTAGACCCGGACCGGGATCGACGACACCTCGATCTGCCGCACGTCGGTGGCCCCGGCGCGGGCGGCGGTGACGCCTGCCGGAACCGGCAGGCCGCTGATGTCCTGCAGCTCGGCAGGTCCGACCAGCGTGCCGTCGGGGCGAACGATGAGCGCGAGGGTCCCGGACGACTCGCCCCCGAATCCCGGGCCGAGCACGAATGCGGCGGGCACCTGCCCGGGACGCTGGAGGAGCCGCACGAGCCCGTCCGCGCGAGCCGCCAGGAGGTCCGTGCCGCGCGAGGCCAGCGACCCGGAGACCGCCATGTAGAGCGCCGCGCCCAGCGCGACGAGGATGACGAGCGTCAGGCCGCCGCTCCAGGCCAGCAGGCGGAGGCGAGTGCGACGAAGCAGCGCGGCGTCGCCGTTGTCGCGCTTGACCTCAGCCGCCACGCAGCCGGTACCCCATCCCGCGGACCGTCTCGATGGAGGCCGCGCCGTCCGTCCCGAGCTTCTCGCGGAGCAGGTGGATGTACGCCTCGACCGTGTTCGGCGTGAGCGCGGCCCCATACGGCCACGCGTAGTCGAGGAGCTGATCGCGGCTCAGGACCTGCCCCGGCCGGCGGAGGAGGCACTCCAGGATGGAGTACTCGCGCCCGCTGAGCTGGACCTCCTTCCCCGCGACCGTCACCCGCCGCAGCGACTCGTCCAGCACGATCGACCCCGCGGTGAGCCGCATGGTCGAGCGGGCCGGCGGTCGCCGGCCCAGGGCACGGAGCCGCGCGAGCAGCTCTTCGTACGCAAACGGCTTCACGAGGTAGTCGTCCGCGCCGGCGTCCAGGCCGGCCACCCGGTCGCCCACCGCGTCCCGCGCCGTGAGCATCAGGATCGGGACCGGGTTCCCATCCCGGCGGAGCTGGCGTGCGACCTCGAAGCCGGACCGGTCCGGCAACCCGACATCGAGGATGACCGCGTCGAGGCCCGGCGAGGCGCCGGCGACCTCGAGACCATCGATGGCCGTCTCGGCCGTCTCCACGGTGTGGCGATCCTGCGTCAGGAGCCGCCGGAGGAGCCGGACGAGCCGCGCGTCATCCTCGATGACCAGCAGGTGCACGAGATCTCCAGTGCTCGCTATGGCGTGACGAGCGTCACGTCAGTCGCGGTGACGGTCCGTGTCGTGGTGCCCGTGCCGCCCGCTGCGCCGCCCGCCGCCGGGCTCGCGCCCGGAGCTTCAGCGCCACCACCGAAGCCGCCCGCGAGCTGGACCTGCACCTGAACCTGCTTCCCGGCCGTCACGTCCGCCGCGGTCGCGGCAGCCTGCGCATGGTACGTCGTGGTGCCGGCCAGGTTGACGATGACGCTGGTGCCATTCGCCTCCTTGAGGGTCATCGTGGTGCCGGAGATCGAGTCGACCGTCCCCGTGAGCAGGACGCCACCGAAGCCGCCGCGCCCGCCCCCGGCGCCTGCTGCCCCGGTGCCGCCGCCGAAGCCGCCGGCCCCGAAACCGCCGCGCGTGGTGGCCGCCGCTGCGGGAGCCGTCACGCGGCCGACGGCGAACGTCACGCCGCCGACTGCCACCAGGGCCGCCACGGCGAGGAGGATGCGGAAGGTCCGGTCCCCATTCTTGGCGGGTGCGACGACCGGCGCCGGGGGCACGGGAGCCTGGGGCTGGGTCGGCCGGCCCGGCTCCGGGGGTGCGAAGGATTCAGTCATGGAGCGTTCCTTTCAACGTCGCGGAGGAGGTGATGATCACTCGTACCGGAGGGCGACGACGGGGTCGAGACGGGCGGCCTGGCTGGCTGGCCAGACACCGAACACGATCCCCACGATGAGGCTGAAGCCGACGGCCGCCACGACCGTCAGCGGGCTGAAGATGAATCCCCAGCCGGCGATCTCGCCGATCAGGAAGGAGATGGCCAACCCGATCGCGATGCCGAACAGGCCGCCGGCCAGCGAGAGGGCCAGCGCCTCGATGAGGAACTGGGCCAGGATGTCCCGTCCGCGGGCGCCGATCGCCTTGCGGATCCCGATCTCGCGCGTCCGCTCCCGGACGGAGACCAGCATGATGTTCATGATCCCGATCCCTCCGACGATCAGGGAGATCGACGCGATCCCGGCCAGGAGCACGCTCAGCAGCGTGCTCACCGACGAGACCGTGGCGAGCAGCTGGTCCTGGTTCTGGATCGTGAAGTCGCTGACGGCCGTCCCGGTGAGCCCGTGGCGCTGGCGGAGCGTGGCGGTGATCTCGGCGGTGACGGTGGTCATCTGCTCCGGCGTCGTGACGCTCACGCCGACGGACCGGACGCTGGTCCCGCCGACGAGCAGGGCGCTGGCCGTGGAGACCGGGATCAGGATCTCGTCGTCCGGGCTCTGGAACCCCGTGCCGCCCTTCGCCTGGAGGATCCCGACCACCTGGAACGGCAGGCCGGCGATCTGGATGTTCGTCCCGATCGAGCTGGCGCCCAGGCCGAGGTCGTCGGCCGTGGTGGCGCCGAGGACCGCCACGCGGAGCCCCGAATCCACGCTGGCCGGGGTGAGGAAGGAACCCTGCCAGACCGTGTAGGCCAGGGCGGTCAGGTAGCCCGGCGTCGTGCCGATGATCGCGGTGGTCGTGTTCTTGTCGCCCGCGACGACGAGCTTCTGGGTGCTGAGCTGCGGCGCCACGGCCTGGACGCCGGCCAGCGAGGTGAGCGCGTTCGCGTCGGCGAGCGTGAGCGTGGTCGACGAGCCCGCCGCCCCCCGCGTGAAGCCGCTGACCGAGGCGCCGGGGTTGACCGTGAGGAGGTTCGTGCCGAGGCCCGCCAGCCGGTTGCTGATCCCGCTGGTCGCGCCCTGGCCGACCGCCACCAGCGCGACCACCGATGCGACGCCGATGATGACGCCCAGCATCGTCAATGCGGTGCGGAGCTTGCCGGTGCCCAGGCGCCCGAGGGCGAGCTGGAAGAGGTCCCGGACGCTCATGCCGCCACCCGCCCGTCGCGGAGGTGGATCTGGCGGTCGGCGACGGCCGCGACGTCGGCGTCGTGGGTGATCAGGATGATCGTCCGGCCGGAGGCGTGGAGGTCGTCGAAGAGCTCGATCACCTCGGCGCCGGAGTGGCTGTCGAGGTTGCCCGTCGGCTCGTCGGCCAGGAGGATCGCGGGCTCCGTGACGAGCGCGCGGGCGATCCCGACGCGCTGCTGCTGGCCGCCCGACAGCTCGGTCGGCTCGTGATGGAGCCGGTCGCCCAGCCCCAGCCGCTCCAGGACGGCCTGCGCGCGGGCATGGCGCTCGCGGCGCGGGACGCCCTGGTACATGAGCGGCGTCGCCACGTTGTCCAGGGCGGACGTTCGCGGCAGCAGGTTGTACGACTGGAAGACGAAGCCGATCGACCGGCTCCGGAGACGCGCCAGGCCGTCGTCGTCGAGCGTATCGACGGGAGTGCCGTCCAGGACGTAGCGGCCTTCCGTCGGCCGGTCCAGGCACCCCAGGATGTTCATCATCGTGGACTTCCCCGAGCCCGACGGCCCGATGATCGCGACGTACTCGCCGCGGGCCACCTGGAGGTCCACCGACACGAGCGCCGGCACGGAGAGGCGGCCCGACGTGTAGGTCCGGGAGACTCCCTCGAGGGCGATGATCGTGTCAGCCATGGCTAGCCACCACCGCCGGCGCCGCGGCCGAAGCCGCCACCGCCGCCGATGCCGGGGATCGCCACGCCGCCACCGCCCGTAGCGGTGGTCGTGCTGGTCCGCGCCGACACCGTCCCGATCGCGACCGTGTCGCCTTCCGAGATGCCGGACTTGATCTCGGCGAGGCTGGTCGTCACGAGGCCCACCTGGACCGCCACCACCTGCGACGTGCCGTCGGCGGCGATGACGCGGACGCCGTAGTTGCCCGCGGATCCCTCGAGCGCGATGGCGGGAACCGCGATGACGTTGGCGGACTGCGCGGTTGTGACCGCGACGCTCGCGCTCATCCCGGAGAGGACCGTCGCGGGCGCGTTGGGAAGCGTGATCTGGACGGCGTACGTGACGACGCTGGAGCCGCCGGCGGCCGTGGCGGCCGTGGGGCTGATCTGGGTGACGGTGCCGTCAATCGGCGTCGTGCCGATGGCGGTGACGGTCACCTGTGCGGCCTGGCCCACCTTGAGCGTGGCGATGGCGCTCTCCGGGAAGCTGGCGGTGGCCTGCATCGGGCCCACCTCGATCAGGATCGCGTTACCGGACGGCGCGAGGACGCCCGCGGCCACGCTGACGGCGGCCACGGTGCCATCCGCGGGGGCGGTCAGCGTGGCGGCCGCAACCTGGATCTGGGCCTGGCGAACGGACTCCTGGGCGTTCACGATGGAGGCCTGGTCGGATGCGATCGTCGAGGGGGTCGCGGGGGCGGTCTTGCTGGAATACGCGAGCTGGGCGGAGGTGAGCCCGAGGCTCGCCGACGCGAGCTGGCTCGCAGCCGAGTTGGCGGACGTCGAGAGCTGGAGCTTGAGCGAGGCCAGCGCGTTCTGCGCGTTGGTGACGGCCGTCTGGTCGTTCTTGAGCAGGTTGGTCTGGTCGGTGACGAGCTGGGCCTGGGCCTGCGTCAGGGCGGCCTGCGCCTGCGTCAGCGAGAGCTGGTTCTGCTGATCCGTGATCGACGACTGAGATCCGGCGGCCCCGATCTGGGCGTTGATGTTGTTGACCTGCGCCTGCGCAATCTGGATCGCGGCAGCGTCCGCGCCCTGGATTGACGTCCCCGCCGTGGCGTCGGCGGTCTGCTTGGCGTACGCCGCATTGAGCGTCGCCTGGGCCTGCATCAATTGGATGTTCAGAGAGGCCGAGGAACTGACACCGGCCTGAGACGCCGCGATCGACAGATTGAGCGAATCGAGCTTGCTCTGGGCAGAGTTGATCGCGTTCTGGTCCGCGGTGAGCGTGGCCGCCGCCGGGCCAGCTGCCGAGTCGGTGGCGAGCTGGTCCTGGGCGTTCTTCAGCGTCGTCTGGGCCTGGCTCAGCTGGAGATTCGACGACGCGGTGGAGATCGGGGCGCTCTTCTGGGCCTGGGCCAGCGACTGCTGGGCCTGCTGGATCGAGAGGGCCGCTGCGGCCCGGTCGGTCGCAGAGAGACCGCCCTTGTCCGTCGCGAGCTTCGCCTTGGCAACCGCCAGGTTCGCCTGCGCGATCGCGAGCGTCGCGGTGACCGAGCTTGAGTCGGCGGCCGCGAGGACCTGGCCTTTCGTGACGCTCTGGCCGACGGTGACGTTGACGGTCTTCACGAGCCAGGTGCTGCTCCCGCTCGCAGAGCTGGAGGAGCTGGCCGTGGTGGAGGCGACGAGCTGGGGCTGGTTCCCGAAGGCGAGGCCATAGATCGCGCTGGGTGCGACGCTCCCCGTGGCGACGGACGCCGCCACGACGTTCTCGCGCGTGGCCGTCGCGGTCAGGTACTGGGTGGTCGCGGGAGAGCCGAAGCTCGGCCCGACCACCACGACGACGATGGCGCCGACCCCGATGGCGATGAGGCCGATCACGACGAGGAGACGAAGCTTCATGCGGATCCCTCTGCAGGTGTGGCCCGGCTGGGCCGGGGAGGCGTGGCCGGGGCCGGGGGCAACGCCTCGGCGGCGGTAATGGGGTCAGGTCTACCCCGCCCTCCTGAAGTGACCCTGAAACGCGGCTTCAGGCCGAGGAGCGGCTCCACGACGGGGGTCCAGACCAGCCGCCGGTCTGCCGTGATGGCCAGCGCGCCGTATCCGGGGTGCGTGGCGACCCATGCCGGGCCCGCCTCGCCCATCGCGAAGGCCGTGGTGGCATAGACGTCCGCCCAGGTCAGGCTGGGCCCGACGACGGTGACGCTCAGCAGCCCGGTCGGTGCCCTGCCCGTCCGCGGGTCGCGGATGTGCTCGCCGCGCTCGTACGTGCCCGAGGTGGCGACGGCGAGGTCGCGGACGACCAGCACGCGGGCGACGGCATCGGCACGATCGGGGTGGCGGATCCCGACCCGCCACGGCCCGGCCCGGCTCCGGCTCGCCGCGGGCGATCACGTCGCCGCCGCAGTTGCAGCCGTAGTTGCGCGCGCCGGCCTGGTCCAGGAGGAGCGCGGCCTCTTCCACGGCCCAGCCCTTGACCAGGCCGGACGGGTCCAGGCGGCCGTCGGCTCGGTGGCCGCGGGCGTCGAACCAGCCGTCGGTGGTGCGGTGCAGGTCGTCGCACATGCCCAGCACGAACCGCACCTCTGCGGAGGCGTCGGCTTCGGCCAGCTCGCCCCGCGCGATGCGGCTGATCTCGCTGTCCGGCCGATACGTGCTGAAGCGGGCCTCGATCGCCTCCAGGCGGGCGAGCATCGCGTCGACGACGGATTCCGGGATCCCCGGGTCGCGGACGTCGATGCTGATGACGGTGCCCATGATCGGTGCCACGCGGTGCGGCCCACGGGCGGGGCCGCTCGCGTGAGCCCGGCGGTCGTCAGCCCGGCCGCGGGCGAGGCGACCGGGCTCCGGGGCGGCGGGCGTTCCCGCAGCGGCCGCTCCCGCTTGCTCAGCCATGCGCAGCCTGGTCCAGCGCCGCCTGCAGCGACTGGGCGTATGCGTCGCTCGTGTAGGTCGCGCCGGAGATCAGGTCGATCTGCGCGCTCTGGGCGGTCAGCGCCTCGCTCTGCAGCATCGGCCCCACGATCCCGCTGATCTCGGCCGAGCGCTGGCGATCGGACGGAAGCTGGAGCGCCGTGACGTCGGTGATCTTCCCGCCCGCGATCGTGACCTGGACCTGGACCGGCCCGAACCGTGTCTGGACCACCGGCCCGGTGATCGTCCCGTTGGCCAGGGCGGTTCCACCGGAACCCGCGGCGGGCGCAGCCGGGGCAGGCGTCGCGGTGGCGCCCCGGGGCGTCGGGTTGCCCGAGCTCCGGGGCGTCGTGCTCCCCGAACCCTGGGGCTGCGTGTTCCCGGCCTGGTTGCCTGCCGAGAGGGGCGCGGCCGCGGGGACCGATACGCCTGCGGGCTGGACGAGGGCAGTCCTGCCTCCCGCGACTGGTCCGACGTCCGGGGTCTTGAACGAGAAGAGGAGGACGAGGGCGAGGGTGGTGAGCGCAAGGGCGATGGCGCCGCGTTTCGGCATGGCTTCGTCTCCGGTCAGAACGCGAAGCGTTCGAGGTGGATCTGCGACCTCGGCACGGCCAGTGCCTTGAGGCTGGCCCGAACCGACTCCATGAGCGGAAGCGGGCCGCAGATGTAGACATCCCGGTCGCGCACGTCGGGGACCAGCGCGCGGAGGCCGGCTGCGTCGAGCGGGTCGCGGGGCATCTCCGGGCTCCCGCGCCGGCCGACGAGGTAGTGGATGGCAGCGCCTCGATGCGCCGCGAGCGCGTCGAGCTCCTCGCGGAAGACGACCTCCCGCTCGCGGCTGGCGCGGTAGATGAGCGTGAGGTCGCCGGGCCGGCCCGGCAGCGACTCCAGGAGCGCGCGGAGCGGCGTGATGCCGATCCCGCCCGCCACGAGGAGGACGCGCTGACGCGTTCGCCGCGCCCCGGTGAGCGTCCCGTACGGCCCTTCGAGCGCGACACGCGTGCCCGGCGCCAGGGCCTGGAGACGCGCCGTCCAGTCGCCCAGCATCTTCACGGTGAACCGGAGGGACCGGCCGTTCGGGGCGGCCGAGAGCGAGAACGGGTGGGCCCGCCACCAGCCGTCGCGGGTCAGGAGGCGCAGGTTGAAGTACTGGCCGCTCCGCGCGGCGAAACGGTCCAGGTCGCGACCCGTGACGTAGATCGAGACGACCCCCGGGCCCTCCGTCACGACGCTCCCGATCCGGGTCTGGTGGCGGATCGTCGTCGTGATCGGCTGGCCGAAGCGGAAGACGAGGACCATCGCCGCCGTGATCACGAACAGCGAGATCCAGTAGATCCGGGCCACCGGGTCGCTGATGAAGTCGGTGCCGACCACCAGCTGGTGCGCGAAGCCGAGCGCGACCCCGAGGTAGGCGTACAGGTGGATCCCGTACCACGTCTCGTACGAGAGGCGCCGCCGTGCGGCGCGAACCGACGTCACCGCGACGGCGAGGAAACACGCCAACCCGGCGGCCGACATCAGCACGAACGGGTAGCTCGCGAGGAGGTTGGTCGCCTCGTCGAGGACACTCCGGCCGTCGCCCAGCGACCAGCCGACCGTGGTGAAGACGACATGGCCCGCGATCAGCCAGACGGTCGCGAAGCCGAGCCAGCGGTGGGCCCAGGCCAGGCGGTCAATCCCGAACACCTGGTCGAGCCACGGGCTGCGCGACATGAGGACCAGCTGGATGAGCGCGCCATAGGTCCCGAGGAGCGCGGTGATCTGGCCGGCCGCCGTCAGGATCGCCGCGGCGCTCGTCAGGTGATCGGCGCCCCCATGGCGGATCCACATCGCGACGATGAGCACGCCGTTGGCCACGAGGAGCGCCACGATGTCGGAGGCGCGGATGGGCCAGAGCCGCGGAAGCGGAACGCGGGCGGGTCGCGACGTGCGTTGCACGGGGGCATCCTGCCGACCGCGGCTGAAGGACGCCTGAAGCGATGCACCACGGAAATGCTGGCCGCGGCAGCCCGCGTCAGGCGCCGGCGACGCCCGCCGGAAGGCACGTCCGGCCGGCGAGCCTGCCGATCCGGGCGACGACCCTAGCTGCCGGCGCGGGCCGGCGCGCGCCGAGCAGGCGGCTTGAGGGCCTTGATCGCCTCTTCGATGTCGCGCGCGATTCCCTCGCTGCCGGCCGCCGCCTTGGAGGACCGGAGGCTCGCGAGCGCGACGGTCAGCGTCTCGGCGTCTGCGGCCTTGCGGATGACGCGGACCGCGAACGCGCCGAGGGCCGGGTCGGCCAGCCACGGGGTCACGCCCTTGATCGCGGCCTCCCCGTGCGCGGCGATGGCGTCGCGGAACTCGATGCGGCGTCCGGGCGCAGCCTCCGCGGCGGCCTGGAGCAGTGACGCCAGAGTTGGCTCTTCCGACTTCATCGACAGACTCTCCATCCGGCGGACCGTCTCGCCGAGTGACGGAACAACCACGGCGGGTGCCGGGATGCGGGTGTCCGGACGCGTGGGAGGCGGCGGTGCAACCAGCCTACCGCTTCCGAAGCAGGTCCGTGCGGCGCAGGCGGAAAGTCCGGCGGGGCAGCGGGCCAGGGATTGGAGCGGGAGACCGGGATCGAACCCGCGACATGCAGCGTGGAAGGCCGGGACGTCCGAGCGTTGCTGCACTGTGCTCAGGGGCCCGAGCGAAACGTGTCCAGTTATCGTGTCGTCACGGGTGGCGCTGAGCCTCCCCAGGCCGGCGTCTGGCATGACGGTCAGATGGATCGCCGGTGAACGGGGCTGAGCCCCTTTACTTCGATGGCACAATGTCCGTCAGCGGGAGGCTCTGACACGCGGCCCATGCCCTGGCCGCCGAGACCGCGCCGAGCGACTGGCGAGGCCGACCCGCGTATCGCGTATCGCGTCCCGAGGCCCTGCGTAGGGAGGGATCGATGCGAGCCACGTCCCGTGGCCGGCGCCGGTTGGGCGTCGGTCTGTCACTTTCCCTGGCCGCCATCCTCGTGATGACGGTCGTCGCGCCCGTCGGTGCCGCCACGGTCGGCGCTTCCTGGCGGGCGAAGATCGGCAGCGCCGGGGCCAACGGAACGGCAACGGTCCAGGCGTACACGACGGGGTCGGGCTCGCTCGCCCTCAAGCTCGCGAAGCTCAGGGCCTCGACCTCCCTGCCCGTCACGCTCTCGAAGGGGACGTGCGCGTCGGTCGGATCGACGCTCATCGCGTTCCCGGCGATCAGGACGACGAGCGCCGGCACCGCTGCCCGGACGTCCGGCCTCACAGTCGCCCAGGTGGCGAAGATCAAGGCCGCGACGAATGGCACCGGGAAGATCGCCATCCGGGTCGGGAGCAGCACGACCGGCGGCGTGAAGTGCGGCGTTTTCGCTGTTCTCTATGCACCGATCGGCATCGTGCTCCCGTCGAGCTGGGTCAAGGATCAGGCCCGGTTCCAGGACGCTCTCAAGACGGCGGGTTATGGCGCACAGATCCTGCTCAGCCGGGACTCCGCCACGGAGAAGGCGGCTGTCGAGGCGCTGATCGGCCAGGACATCAAGGTCCTGATCCTCTGCCCACAGGACGGCACGGCGGCCGCGGCGGCCGCCGATGAAGCCAGGGCCGCCGGCGTCAAGGTCATCGCCTATGACCGCCTGATCCTCGACACCGCTTCGGTCGACTACTACGTGACCTTCGACAGCATGGCGGTTGGCGCGGCCCAGGCCCAGTACCTGATCGACCGGGCCGGCGCGACCAAGGGCAACAACCTGTACCTGTACGCGGGCTGCGGCCTCCGACAACAACTCCTTCCTGTTCCTCGAGGGCGCCTGGGAGAAGCTCCAGCCCAGGATCGCCGACGGCACGTTCGTGATCCGGAACTCGAGCCTGGCCGTGGCGCTGCAGGGCAAGCCCACGCTGACGCGTGACCAGGAAGGCCGGATCATCAGCCAGATCACCACGAACTGGGACCCCACCACCGCCACGTACCTGGCGCAGTCCAACCTGATGGCGGCTGCGGCGGCCGACAAGGGCACCGTCTTCCTCCTGGCCCCGAACGACGGCACCGCCCGCGCCATCGCGGATGCGTTCGCGGCCGACAAGGCCGTCACGAAGTCGTACGTGACGGGTCAGGACGCGGACAAGGCGTCGGTCCAGTCCATCATCGACGGCAAGCAGGGGATGACGGTCTTCAAGGACCCCCGCGCGCCGGTGAAGGACGCCATCGCTGCGGCGGTGGCCTTCCTGAAGGGCGGCACGCCCGCCGCGACCACCACGGTCAACAACGGCACGATCGACGTCCCGTCCAGACTGCTCCCGGTCGTCGCGGTCACCAGGGACAACATCCAGGCAGTCCTGATCGACTCGGGCTACTACCGGGCCAGCGACTTCACCGGCTCGTGGCCGGGCAAACCGTAGTTGGAACGGCAGCCTGCCGTGCGCGGAGAGCCGACCCGCGCTCCATCGCCACGCTCGGGATCGGGGAGTGACCCGCAGTAGCACTGGCAGCGCGTCGCCGACCGTTACAGCACGGGATTCGGCACCATCGACCGGTCGCCGAGAGAGACGGCGGCGCAGTCATCGTGTCGTCCCGACCACGGACTTGGGACGTGGAGCGGGAGACGGGGATCGAACCCGCGACATGCAGCCTGGAAGGCCGGGACGGCTATGCGTAACAGCACCGTGCTCAACGGCCCGAGTGAATCGTGTCCAGTTATCGTGTCGCCGCGAGAGGCGCCGAGCTTCCCTGGCGGTGGCTGACGATGACCGCAGTTGCGCTAGCCGGGCCCCGGAATGACGGTCAGATCGATCGCTTCGGACAGGCTGAACCGCTGTACCTCGGTAGGACAATGAGCGTTGGCGGGAGGCTCTGACGCGCGGCCCACACCGTGGCCGCCCGGACCGCGCCGAGCCACTGGCGAGACCGACCCGTCGCCATGTTGGGAGGCGACCGATGGGCGCCCTTGCGATTGACGTCGAGTCCGCTGCCGTAGCGGACGTGCTGAACCACTACATCGAGGCCGTCGAGGAACAGGATCTCGTCAAGTACGCGAAGATCGTCGCCCACGATGACGATCTCGCCTGGTATGGCTCGATGCCCGGCCAGATCGTCGGCTGGGGTGAGGTCGAGCAGGTGATGCGCGGCATGTTCCAGGCCGGGTCCGACATCAAGATCACGCAGACGGACCTCCGCATCCACTTCAGCCCCGATCACCAACTCGCCTGGGCAACTTGCCTGTGGGACTGGCGCGAGAAGACGGGCGAGGAGGTCGCCCAGGTTCCGGTCCGCTGTACTTGGGTGCTCGAGCGCCGCGGCGACGACTGGGTCATCGTTCACTGGCACAAGTCTGTTGGCGTACCGGACTGATGGCATTCAGTCCCTTCCTTCCGATCGGCCAACCGGCGACGGGCGGCAGGATCTGAACGCGCCCGGTGCCACGGCCGTCCGACCGCGGCGCGCAACTGGCGAGACCACTCAGCGTGAAGCATCCCGAGGAGGTAGCAGATGCCGACCAGCGATTCCGCGGCTCGGACGACCGAGTTCTTCCGCCTGCTCGACGCGAAGGACGAGGCTGGACTGCGAGCGCAGTGGGTCGACGACCCGCAGGCGACTGACGAGATCACCCGCGGCTGGTTGCGCGGGAGGCTGGCGCTGGAGGACTACTTTCAGGAGAACCTCCCGCACCTGTCGGACATCCACTCGACGATCGACGCGTTCGATGTGCGTACGTGGGGCGATGTCGAGATCCAGACCTACGTGCTGCGCCAGACCTACGCCTTTGACGGCGCGAGGGCTGAGATCGAGGCTCCCACGACGATGATCTGGCGCCGCGTAGGCGGCAGTTGGAAGGTCGCGCTGTTCCATTCGATTCCGCTATCGTCGGCGTCGTAGGCTCCCGCTCCAACCTGGACCGGCGGCACGTTCCCCGGGCCCTCCGGCTCCGCACAGGGCGCGCCGCTGTCACCTGAAAGCGGGCGGCGCACCGGGCGACCGAGGCCCGTCACCGTTAGAGCACGAGATCCCGAAGCGCCAACCGGTCGCTGAGCAAACGACCTGTCCAGTTATCGTCTCGTCCTGACCACGAAACCGGGGAAGTGGAGCGGGAGACGGGGATCGAACCCGCGACATGCAGCTTGGAAGGCCGGGACGGCTATGCGTAACAGCACCGTGCTCAGGGGCCCGAGCGAAACGTGTCCAGTTATCGTGTCGTCACGGGGCCATCTTGGGCGCGGCGAAGTGACCGACCGATCTGATGAACGAGCCAGAGCCGCGTCGAGCCGGGCGACGAACGGCGCGGCCTCGAGCCGGACAAGGATCTCGCGGGCCTCCGCGGCGGCGGCGCGGACCTCCTGGTCCGCCGGGTCGAGCAACGTCGCCATGTCGATCCCGCAGAGCGCCTCGTCCCAGGACAGGCCGAGGTCGCGCCAGGCGCGGAGCGCCTCGCGGTAGAGGAGGAGGGCGTCCGCCGGGCGCCCTTCGAGCGCGGCGATTCCTGCCCGGATCGTCCGCCGGTCCGCCTCGACGGCCGGACCATGGACCCCGGACGCATCGAGCGCCGCGAGGTCGGCTCGGGCAGCGGCTGCATCCCCAGCCCAGAGTGCCGCCCGGGCCGCCTGGGGTAGCGTTACCAGCGAGGGTGCCAGGCGAGAGCTCGGCCATCCGCAGCCAGGCCGTCCGGGCATCGCCGAGCCGACCGCCGGCGAACGCCACGGAGGCGTCGCACGAGGCCACGATCGTAAGGACCTGTGGGTCGTCACCATGGCCGACGAGCCGAGTGATCTCGTCGAGCTGGTCGGCGCACGGGCTCGCCGCGGAAGGCCCGAAACCCGACATCGGCCCCGAGGAAGATCGTCCGTTCCAGGCGCCTCGAACTCCTCGGCGAGCGCGGCCTCGAGCTCGGCGAGGGCCCAAGGCCAGTCCCCGGTCCGAATGGCGCTATCGGCGCCGTTGGTGAGCAGGATGGCGATGTGATGGCGCCGGCCGAGGCGACGGGCGAGAGCGAGACCCGCCCGGGCGGTCTCGAGGGCGGCCCGCGGGTCGCGCCCACTTTCAATGCCTGAGCGGTTGCCGTAACCACGGGTCGCCGCGAGGCCGTGCGGATCGGCGAGCTCCGCCGGCGGCGAGAGCGCCGAGCCCTTCGATCGGCCGGCCGAGGTAGGCGAGCGCCGTGCCCTTCGTCACGAGCGTGTCGGCGACGATCGCCGCGAGGTCGGCGTGCTCGGCGGCCTCGAGGACCCGGTCTGCGACCTCGATTGCCCGGCGGTTGTTGCCGCGCAGGAAGTACGCCCGCGCAAGCTGGCCGCCGAGGGCGATGCCCGCGGGGTCGGCGGCGAGATCGGCGAACTCGGCGGCGGCAGGCTCGAGGAGCGCGAGCGCCTCAGCGGTCCGCCACGCGCTGAGGAGGGCCCGGCCGAGGGCGGCGGTGGCGGCAGTCGTCGCCGTGCGGTCACCGAGCTCGCGCTGGGTCGCGATCGCCCGGCGGAGGTGGCGCTCGGCTGCCTCGTGGCGCCCGGCTGCCGAGGCGGCCTCGCCGGCGCGCTCGAGGAGCTCGGCTCTCTCGCCCGAGTCGGTCGTCACGGTCGAGGGCCTGGTCGAGGAAGGTGAGCGCCTGGTCGTGGGAGCCGAGGGCGCTGGCCCGCTCGGCTGCGGCTCGCAGGGCGATGCGGGCCTGGGCGGCGACGGCGTCGGCCTCGGGTCCCTCCGGCGCGTTCCGATAGGCCGCGAGGTAGTGGCCGGCGAGGCGCCCCGGCGAGCTCGTCGGACCCGAGGCTCTCGAAGAAGCGGGCGGCGGCGAGGTGGCGGGTCTTGCGGTCGCGCCTCGCGAGCGTGTTGTAGGCGACCTCGCGGATCAGCGCCTGGACGAAGGCGTACTGGCCGCGCTCGGGGGAGCGGGGGTCGGTCTCGAGGGTGAGGAGCTCGCGCCGGACGAGGGCCCGCAGGCGCGGCTCGAGCTCGGAGCTCGGCGATCCCGCTCACCGCCGCGAGGCCGGCGAGCGTGAAGCTCTGGCCGAGGACGGCGGCGTCGCGAGAGGAGGGCCCGATCGGTCGGCTCGAGGCCGTCGAGCCGGGACGCGATGAGCGCGGTGAGCGTCTCCGGGACGGCGAGCGTCGCCAGGTCGCCGACCGGCCGGTAGACGCCGCCCTCGAGGGCGAGCCTGCCCTCGGCGAGGAGCATCCGGACCGTCTCGACCGCGTAGAGCGGGACCCCGTCGGCGCGTTCGACGATCGCCGTGACGGCCGCCTCGGGGAGCCCCGGCACGAGCCCGGCCAGGAGCTCGCGCATCGCCGCTGCCGGGAGCGGCTCGAGGAAGATCGAGGTGAAGCTGCGCTTGCCGGCGCCCCAGTCGGGCCGCCGCTCGAGGAGCTCGGGCCGGGCGAGGGTGAGGACGAAGATGGGAAACCCGCGGCTCCACTCGAGGAGGTGGTCGATGAAGTCGAGGAGCCCCGGGTCGGCCCACTGGAGGTCCTCGAAGACCATCACGACGGGGGCCGTCGCCGCGAGCCGCTCGAAGAACGTCCGCCAGGCCGCGAAGAGCTGCTCCGGCGTCGACCGCCCCGGTGTCGATCCCGAGCAGCGCGAGGAGGGCCGGCTCGATCCAGCGGCGCTCGTCCGGTCGGGGACGTGCGCGGCGACGAGTCTCCGCGATCTTCGTCCGGGTCGTGCGCTCGTCGTCGGTCTCGACGAGGCCGGCCCGGCGGCGGACCATCTCGCCGAGCGCCCAGAACGTGATCCCCTCGCCGTACGCGGGGCTCCGGCCCTCGTGCCACCAGATCGGCTCGACCAGGCCGTCGAGGTACTTCTCGAACTCCCAGGCCAGGCGGGTCTTGCCGATCCCGGCCGATCCCGGTGACCGAGACGAGCCGCGCCCGCCGCTCGCGGCCGGTCGCGTGGAAGAGGTCCTTGAGCAGGCGCAGCTCGTCGTCGCGGCCGACGAAGGGCGCCTCGAGCGTCGTCCGCTCGGTTGCGGCCGCCCCGCTCCGCGACGACGCGGAGGGCTCGCCAGGCGGGGACCGGGGCGGTCTTGCCCTTGAGCACCTGCTCGCCGGCCGGCTCGAACGCGATCGCCCGGCTCGCGGCACGCTCGGTCGCCTCGCCGACGAGGACCGTCCCGGCCGGCGCGACCGACTGGAGCCGGCTGGCGGTGTTCACGAGGTCGCCGGCGACCATCCCCTGGCCGACCGCGCCGAGCGTGACCGCGGCTTCGCCGGTCAGGACGCCGGCCCGGGCGGCGATGCCCGGTCCGAGCGCCGTGACCGCGTCGACGAGCTCGAGGCCGGCCCGGACCGCCCGCTCGGCGTCGTCCTCGTGGGCGACTGGGCGCACCCCAGACCGCCATGACCGCGTCGCCGATGAACTTCTCGACCGTCCCGCCGTAGCGGCCGATCACGTCCCGGGCGAGGTCGAAGTAGCGGGACAGGAGCTCCCGGACGTCCTCCGCGTCGCGCCCCTCGGCGAACGTCGTGAAGCCGACGAGATCGGCGAACAGGACCGAGACGAGCCGGCGCTCGGCGACGGGAGCCGAGATCAGGCTCGGAACCACCGGTCGGGGGGACGCTGACGCGGACGGCGAGGCTCCGGCGACGAGCGGGGCCGCGCACTCGCCGCAGAACTTCGCGTCGGCGCTGTTGGCCGCATCCGCAGGACGGGCAGACCAGCGCGAGTCGAGCCGCACATTCCTTGCAGAACTTGCGCCCCGCCTCGTTCTCGGTCCCGCAGTTCGCGCAGACCACCCGGCGCTCCGATGCGACGTGAGGGACCGAGCGTACCGCAGGAGGCCCGCCACCGATAGGGGCTCTCCCCCGCCACGAGCGTTACAGCACGCCGATCCGGCAGCCTCGACCGGTCGCTGAGAAGGCCGACCGCGCAGTTGTCGTGTCGTCCCGAGCACGAAACCGGGAAGTGGAGCGGGAGACGGGGTTCGAACCCGCGACATGCAGCTTGGAAGGCTGCCGCTCTGCCAGCTGAGCTACTCCCGCCAGCCGTCTCTCGGGATGGCGAGAAGAGCCTAGCACGGCCGTGCGCTCGCACGCGGGAGCGTGCGCTATCGCCGGGCGACGAGGGATGCTCTCGACGTTGCGCGCTACGCTTGGCGCATGTGCCGCAGCATCCGTCCGCTCCGCGTCGCGGAGCCACCCACGACCGACGGCGACGTCCGCGCCGCCGCCCTCCAGTACGTCCGCAAGGTGAGCGGCTCGCGCACGCCTCCGCGCCGGGACGCGGCCGCGTTCGAGGCCGCGATCGACGACGTCGCCGCGGCCACGACCCGCCTCCTCGCGGCGCTGGGCACGCTCGCCCGTCTCCGGCGAGGCGACGCCGCCCGCGCTCTGGCCGCGATCGGGCCGCTGCGCGCCGAACGACCGCCCGAGCGCCCCGCGTGACGGACGACACGACGCACCGCCAGTGGGCCGCCGTCGCGGAGCGCTACGGCGCCGGCTGGAAGCAGGCGACCGCGCCGGACCTCGCGCTGGCTCGTCGCCGCCGTGCGAGCCCGGCCGCGACCGACCGGGCCCTCGACGTCGGGACCGGCGGCGGCCATGCGGCGCTCGCGCTCGCACCCGCCGTCGCGTCGGTCGATGCCATCGACCCGACCCCGGAGATGCTCGCCGTGGCGCGCCGCCTCGCCGCGGAGCGCGGGATCACGAACGTCACGTTCACCCAGGCGAGCGCCGACGCGCTCCCCTTCCCCGCCGCGACCTTCGACATGGCGATCAGCCGCTTCTCGGTCCATCACTGGCCGCAGCCCGGGCCCGCGTTCCGCGAGCTCCGGCGAGTGGTGCGACCGGGCGGGCGGCTCGCGATCGTCGACCTGCTGGCGCCGGAGGATGCGCCGCTCGACACGTTCCTCAACGCGGTGGAGCTGCTGCGCGACCCGTCGCACGCGCGCTCGCTCCGGGCGTCCGAGTGGCTGGCGCTCCTCGGCGCGGCCGGGTTCGCGGGCCGCGTGGAGCGAACGTGGGATCTGGAGCACGACGTGGAGTCTGGCTCGCCACGACCGCGCCGACGCCGTGGCGCGCCGACGCGGTCCGGGCCCTGCTCCGCGACGCCCCGCCGGCGACGCAAGAGCTGTTCGGGATCGCGCCGGACGGGTCGTCGCTCCGGTCGGCTGCGGGCTGGTCGTCGCGACGCGGTCCTGATCAGGGCGCGCGCGCGCGCCGGGCCCGGCCGCTCCTCCCCTACCCCTTGGCCGCGCGCCGGAGCGCGATCGCGCGCCGGAAGAGGTCCGCATAGAGCGGCGCCGATGACGTTTCCCAGGCCCAGTCGACCGCCATCCCGCGGGCCACGAGGCCCTGCCACGGCGCGCGATCGGCCGCCCCGAGGACCAGGAGCGCCCGCTCCACGGCGGCGGCGAGCGCCTCCGGCGTCGCGTCGTCGAACAGGAAGCCGGTGCCGACCGCCGGGATCGACGTCGAGGTCGACGATCGTGTCGGCGAGGCCGCCCGTCCGGCGCGCCACCGGCGGCGTGCCGTAGCGCATCGCGATCATCTGGCCCTGCCCGCACGGCTCGAACCGGGACGGCATCAGGAAGAGGTCCGCGCCCGCGTAGATCCGCCGGGAGAGCTCGCGGTCGAAGCGCTCGAGCACGGCGATGCGGCCGGGCGCGCGGGCCGCCTCCGCCCGGATCCCTGCCGAGCAGGCGTCGCGTCGCCGCTGCCCAGGACGACGAGCCGGGCGCCGCCCGCCACCAGGCGCCGCGCCGCGCCCGGCGACGAGGTCGAACCCCTTCTGCGGATCGAGCCGGCCGATCACGCCGAGCACCGCCGACGGGTCCGCCGGGTCGAAGCCGACGCGCGCCAGCAGGTCCGCCCGGCAGGCCGCCTTGCCGGCGAGATCCGACGCGTCGTACGGGCGCGGCGAGCGCGGCGTCGGTGGCCGGGTCCCAGAGCTCCTGGTCCAGGCCGTTGAGGATCCCGCTGAACCGGTCGCCGCGCGCGACGAGGTCGCCGTCGAGGCCCATCCCGGCCGCCGGCTCGAGGACCTCGCGGGCGTACGTCGGGCTCACGGTGTTGACCGTCTCCGCGCGCCGGATCCCCTCGCGCAGCAGGTCGATCCCCCACCCGTCGCCGACCGTCGCCGCGGCCGCGCCCAGCCCGAGCTGGCGCGACCCGGTCGCGCGGCGTCCACCCGTGATAGGCGAGGTTGTGGATCGTCAGGGCGATCGCCGCGCGCGCCGACCACCGGGTCGTCGGCGTAGACCAGGTCGCGCAGGAGGGCGACCGGACAGGCGTGCCAGTCGTGGATCGCGACCAGGTCGACCGGCCGCCGCTCGGCGCGCCGGGTCTCGAGCGCGGCGCGGCCCAGGAGCGCGAAGCGCCGGGCGTTGTCGGGAAAGTCGCCGTCGGCGTCGCCGTAGAAGCCGGCCCGGTCGAACGCCGGCCGGGTGGTCCACCAGCCGGAGGCGGTAGCCGTCCGCCTCGAACGACCGGATCGCGACGTCGCTGACGCCGCCCGGGGCGCAGTCGGATCGGGCACGCGGACCTGCAGCGTGTCGACGGCGGCCGCGGCCGGGATGGACACGCTGGCGGTAGCGCGGCAGGAAGACCTCCACCGGGCCGTCGACCGCGCCCGGGATCCGGCCGAGCGACCGCGCCAGCGCGTCCACGACGTCGCCGAGACCGCCGGTCTTGGCCCAGGGCTCGCATTCGGCGGCGACGAAGAGCACCGCATGGCGGCGCGATGGTAGCCCGCCGGCACCGCGCTCGCGCGCCACCTAAACCGGTTCACGCCGGCCACGCCTCCTCCGGTATGATCCCGGCGCATATGGTTCCCCTCGTCCGCGTCCCGACCCAGCCCGGCGGTCGCCGATTCCGCGTCCCGCCCACAGTTCGACGGCCTGCGCACGCTCGCCTACAACCTCTGGTGGATGTGGCACCCGCGGGCGGCGCTGCTCTTCAGCCGTCTCGAGCCGAACACCTGGTCGCGCTACCGCAACCCGGTCGCCCTGCTCCAGGGCGCGCATCAACTGGGAGCCGCTCCTGGACGACCCCGCCTTCATCGCCGAGTACCACGGGGTGATGGAGGCGTTCGAGCACTACCTGACGAACGGGGCCGACCACTGGTTCAACCGGCACCACGCCGGCCAGCTGGCGGGGCCGATCGCCTACTTCTGCGCCGAGTACGGCTTCCACGAGTCGCTCGGCATCTACTCCGGCGGCCTCGGCGTGCTCGCCGGCGACCACATGAAGTCCGCCAGCGACATGGCGCTCCCGTTCGTCGGCGTGGGTCTCCTCTACCGCCGGGGCTTCTTCCGCCAGACGATCGACGCGGACGGGCACCAGGAGCACGAGTACCCCGACTTCGACCTGGGGCGCCTCCCGTTCCTGCGCGTGCTGGACCAGGTCGGCGACCCGCTGACCGTCCCGGTCGAGCTGCCCGGCCGGGTGGTCCACGCCGCCGTCTGGCTGCTCCAGGTGGGCCGCGTGCCGGTCCTCCTGCTCGACACGGACCACTCCGGCAACGACGACGCGGACCGCCCGATCACCCACATCCTCTACGTCCGCGGACGGGAGATGCGGCTCCACCAGGAGCTGGTCCTGGGCGTCGGCGGCGTCCGGGCGCTGCGCGCACTGGGCGTCGCGCCGGCGCGTCTGGCACCTCAACGAGGGCCACTCCGCGTTCCTGCTCGTGGAGCGCGCCCGCGAGCTCGTGGCGAGCGGGCACGCCGCTCGCGGACGCCTGGGCCGCGGTGCAAGCGCGACCAGCGTCTTCACGATCCACACGCCGGTCTCGGCCGGCAACGAGCGCTTCGACGCGAACCTCGTCCGGCGCGTCGCCGGGCCGTTCTGCGAGGGCGACGGCGACGGCCCGGCGGACGGGCAGCGTGCCGCTCGACGAGGTCCTGCGCGCTGGGCCTCGGCGTCGACGGCGACCGCGGCCAGTTCGACATGACCGCGTTCAGCCTCCGCCTCGTCGAACGGCGCCAACGCCGTCTCGAAGCTCCACGCGGAGACCGCCAACGACACCTGGGAGCCGATCCTGGGGCCGCGAGCCATCCTGGGCGTCACGAACGGCGTCCACACGCCGACGTGGGTCGGCCGCGCCACGCGCGAGCTCCTCGAGCGCCACCTCGACGCCGACCTGGACGACCTCGACGGCCAGCACCGACGCGGGGCACTTCTGGGAGCGGGTC
Source organism: uncultured Chloroflexia bacterium (assembly GCA_963722475.1). Classification (GTDB taxonomy): domain Bacteria; phylum Chloroflexota; class Limnocylindria; order Limnocylindrales; family CSP1-4; genus CTSoil-043. The sequence goes on from CAVRMJ010000007.1 coordinate 282,982, forward strand.
GGGCGACTCCCGGACCGGGAGCTCTGGGAGGCGCACCAGCACCAGAAGCTGCGAGCTGGCCGATCTTCGCGCGCGGCAGCGCCTCGCGCTCGCAGCTGGCGCGCCACGGCGAGTCGCCCGCCGACGCTCACGCGAGCTCGACGACGGCGCTCGACCCGGCGATCCTCACGATCGGGTTCGCCCGCCGCTTCGCCACCTACAAGCGCGCGCAGCTCCTCTTCACGCGACATGGACCGCCTCGCGCGGCTGGTCTGGAGCGCCGACCGGCCGGTCCAGTTCGTCTTCGCCGGCAAGGCGCACCCGGCCGACCGGCCCGGCCAGCAGGTGATCCAGGCGATCTTCGAGCGCAGCCGCTCGCGCGGAGCTGCGCGGGCGCGTCTTCGTCCTCGAGGACTACGACATGCGGGTCGCGAAGCTCCTGGTGCGCGGCGTGGACGTCTGGCTCAACAACCCGCGCCGCCCGCTGGAGGCGTCCGGGACGTCCGGCATGAAGGCGTCGGCGAACGGCGTCGTCAACCTGTCCGTGCTCGACGGGTGGTGGGACGAGGGCTGGACCGGCGACAACGGCTGGGCGATCGGCGGCCGCGTCACCAACCCGGACGAGGGCGCCCAGGACTGGGCCGACGCGCTGGACCTCTACCGGATCCTCGAGGACGAGGTCGTGCCCCGCTACTACGAGCGCGACGCCGCCGGGCTCCCGCACGAGTGGCTCGCGCTCATGAAGCGGTCCATGGCCACCACGATCTGGCGCTTCTCGACGACGCGGATGCTCCACGAGTACGCGGAGCAGCTCTACCTGCCGGCCGCCGGCGTCGACCTGGCCGCGCTCGGCGGCAAGCCGGCGCCAGCACGTCACCGAGGCGGGCTGAGCGACCACGGCCCGGCGCCGGGCCCGGAGTCGGCGACAGACAAGGGAGGACTCGTGGCGCCGCGGATCTCGCTGGCTCTCGCGCTGCACAACCACCAGCCGGTCGGCAACTTCGGCTGGGTCTTCGGCGACGTCTACGAGACGGCCTACCGGCCGATGCTCGACGCCCTGGACCGCCATCCCGGCGTGCGCCTGGCCCTCCACTACACCGGCCCGCTCCTCGACTGGCTGCGCGCCGAGCGCCCGGAGTTCATCGAGCGCCTGCCGGGCCTCGTCGCCCGCGGCCAGGTGGAGCTCCTCGGCGGCGGCTACTACGAGCCCGTGCTCGCCTCGCTCCCGGAGCGCGATCGCGTCGGCCAGCTGCGCAAGATGGCCGACGAGATCGAGCGGATCACCGGCCGCCGGCCGCGCGGCGCCTGGCTGGCCGAGCGGGTCTGGGAGCCGGACCTGCCCGACCGCGCTCGTCGAGGGCGGCTACGACTGGACGATCCTGGACGACAACCACTTCCGGGCCGCCGCGATCCCGGAGGAGAAGCTCTGGGGTCCGTACACCACCGACGACCAGGGCAGCCTCCTGACCGTCTTCGGGACCGAGAAGGGCCTGCGCTACCGGATCCCGTTCGGCGACGTGGACGACGTGATCGCCTACCTCCGCGACCACGCGACCGAGGAGGGCGACCGGGTCGGGATGATGGGCGACGACGGCGAGAAGTTCGGGTCGTGGCCCACCACGTGGGAGCACTGCTGGGGCGCCAACCGCTGGGTCGACCGCTTCTTCGAGGCGCTCGAGGCGAACGCGGCCTGGCTCACCACGACCACGCCGTCGGACTGGCTCGACCGGAACGCGCCGATCGGCCGCGTCTACGTGCCGACGGCCTCGTACGCGGAGATGGGCGAGTGGGCGCTGCCGCCCGACGAGAGCCGCGTCTTCACCGAGCCTGCTCCACGCGGCGGAGGCGGCCGGGCGGCCCGAGGCGCGCTACCTGCGCGGCGGCTTCTGGCGCAACTTCCAGGTCAAGTACCGCGAGATCAACGACCTCCACAAGCAGATGCTGCGGACCTCGGCGAAGGTCGACGGCGATGCCGGCCGGCCCGGCCCGGCCGGCGCGCTCGACCACCTGTTCCAGGGCCAGTCCAACGACTGCTACTGGCACGGCCTCTTCGGCGGGATCTACATCAGCCACATGCGGCTGGCCACGTACGAGCACCTGATCGCGCGCCGAGGATGCCGCCGACCGGGCGGCCCGCGGCGCGGGCGCGATGCCTGGACCGGACGGCGTCCGCGCCGCCGACGTCGACCTGGACGGCGATCGACGAGGTGGTCCTCGCGACGCCCGGGCCAGGTCGTGGTCGTCAAGCCGTCCGAGGGCGCCGGGATCGGGAGCTGGGACATCCGCGCCGTGCGCCACGCGCTGGGCGCGGTCCTCCGACGCCGGCCCGGAGGCCTCCCACGAGACGCTGGTGGAGCACGAGCGAGCGCTCGCGCGAGCGGCGCACGGCGCGAGACCGCGACGGCGCGGGCGTCGGGTCCATCCACGATCGCGTCGCCACCAAGGAGCCCGGCCTCGCCGGCCGGCTCCACTACGACGCCTACGAGCGGCGCTCCGGCCTGGTCCACGTCCTGCCCGCCGGCGACGACGCCCGGCGCATTCGCGCGCGCCGAGATCGAGGAGCTCGGCCGACTTCGTCGACCAGCCGTACGAGGTGCTGGAGGCCGCGGCCGCGGACGGCGGCGGCCACGTCCGCGTCGTGCGCGAGCGGCCACGTCGCGGACGCCGGCCGGGCCCGTGCCCGGTGCGGGTCGAGAAGCGCGATCGACGTCGGCGGGCGACCGCCGCACCCCGACGCTCGCGCTGGAGGTCAGCCTGGAGAACCTCGGCGCAGGCGCCCGTCGGCGGTCGTCCTCGCGGTCGAGTGGGCCACGACGATGCTCGGCGGCGGGGCGAACCCGGCCGCCTACTACGTCGCTCGACGGCGAGCGCGTCGCCCACGACGGCACGGCCGGCCGCGCCGCGCTGGCGTCGCTTCGCTCCGGGCAACGACTACGTGGGCCTCGACGTCGCGACCGACGGTGACGCCCGCCGGCGGACTGCTGGATCGCCCCGATCGAGACGATCTCGAACTCCGAGGCCGGCTTCGAGCGCGTCTACCAGGGCTCGGCGCTCGTGCTCGACCTGGCCGCTGGACCTGGCGCCCGGGCGCCCGGACGTCGGTGCGCGTGGAGCACGTCGTCTCGACGAGCCGCGACCGGGCCGAGGAGGAGGGGCTCTAGGTGCTGCGCCGCGAGCCGCCGCCGGTGACGCGCGGCCGACTGGCGATCCACGGCCACTTCTACCAGCCGGAGCGGCGCGACCCGTTCAGCGGCCGGCTCCCGGACGACCCGTGCGCCGCGCCGTTCCGCGAACTGGAACGCGCGGATCACGGCGGAGTGCTACCGCCCGAACGCGGAGCGCGGCAACCTCGACCGGATCAGCTTCGACGTCGGGCCGACGCTCGACGGCGCTGGCTGGCGTCCGAGGACCCGGCGACGCTGGCGCGGATCGTCGCCGCCGACCACGGCGTCGAATGCCGTCGCGCAGGGCTTCCACCACGCGATCCTCCCGCTCGCCTCGGCGCGCGACCGCGCGCACCGAGATCCGCTGGGGGCTGCGCGACTTCGCGCTCCGGTTCGGCCGCCCGGCGACCGTGCCTGTGGCTGCCCGAGACCGGCGGTCGACCTGCCGACGCTGCGCGAGACTGGCCGCGCCAGGGCGTCCGCGCCACGATCCTCGCGCCCTGGCAGGCGTCCGACGCCGGGCCTCGAGACGCGCCGGCCGCACCGGGTGGACGCTGGGCGGCGGCCGCGAGCATGATCGTGGCGTTCTACGACGCGCGCGCTCTCCGGGGCCGTCTCGTTCCAGCCCGAGGTGACGGCCGACGCGGACCGCTTCGCCCGCGACTGGGTCCTGCCCGCGCTCGCCGGCCCCGCTCCACCGCGACGGCTCGCATCGGCGGGAGGCCGGCGCGCCGCTCGTGCTCGTCGCCACGGACGGCGAGCTGTACGGCCATCACCAGCGCTGGCGGGACCTCTTCCTCGCACCGCCTCGACCGACCCGGAGGAGGACCGCGGGTTCGACGTGGTCTCCCTCGGCGCGACGCTCGCGGCGCGAGGACCCGGCGACGCTCCCGCTGGCACGGATCGCCGACCGGACGTCGTGGAGCTGCCACCACGGCGTCCTGCGCTGGTCGGGCGAGTGCCCGTGCGCCCCGGACGGGCGCTGGAAGGGGCCGCTCCGCGCCGCGCTCGAGCGGCTGGCGGCGGCGTCGACGCCGTCACCGAGCTCCTGGCCCGGACCTGCCGGGGCGCGGCGGCGTCCGGCGGAGCCCGTCGCGCTCGACCCGTGGGCCGCCCGCGACGCCTACGTCGACGTCGTCATCGGGGCTACCGCGCCGGCGGCGTTCGCCGCCGCGCGCGCTCGGCGTGCCGGCGCCGGCGACGCCGCGTCGCGCGCCTGCTCGAGCCTCCTCGAGGCCCAGCGCTGGCGGCTCGCGATGTTCGCCTCGCGACGGCTGGTACTGGGACGACCCGGCCCGCCCGGAGACGCAGCAGGTCCTGCGCTGCGCCGCCTGGGCCGCGCGGACGGTCGACCGCCTCGCGGGGACGCACCTCGAGCGCGCGGCTCGAGGAGGACCTCGCCCTGTTCGTCTCGCCGTCCCGCGGGATCGACGGGCACGGCCTCTACCGCGAGGCGCTCGCCGAGGTCGGCCGGCCCGACCTGAACCCGGCCCAGAATCGATGAACCGCCGGCAGGGCCGGCGGTTCATCGGGGCTCGGGTCGGCGGAGAGGAGGGAGGGGGAGGATGCCTCGCCGAGCGGAGACGCGCGAAGGTCAGTACGGCGCCGTGGAGCGGCGCGTGCGGGTCGTCGAGGTCGAAGCGGGAGTCCACGCCGACCTCGGCCGCGATGGCGTCGAGGACCGCGAGCCCGATCACGGAGGCCAGGATGAGGAGAAGGAATTCCATCGGATTCGAGGCCTCGTGCCGCGGCGGGGTGCCGCGTCTTGATATAGTCAACTAGTACATGTGCATCATAGTTGGACTATCGGGCTATGTCAATGGGTGATCCGTCCCGGAGCCGCCGCCGTCCCTGGTGGCGTGACGATCCGTCGGTCGGGCGCACGTCCCGGCCGGCGACGCCGCCGGTGCCGCGGCGCCGTCGCCGAGCACGGCGCCGGCGCGCGGCCGCGAGCGCCTTCGACATCGCCCGGGACTCGGATGTCCCGATCTCCACCCAGCTCTACTGGCAGCTGGCCTACCAGATCGACACCGGGCGGCTCCACCCCGGGCCAGCGGCTGCCCACGGTGCGCGAGCTCGGCGCGATCCTGCACGTCAACCCGAACACGGTCCGGGCGGTCTACAGGCGGCTCGCCGAGGCCGGCTACGTGGTCTCGCGCCAGGGAGCCGGCACGCGGGTGACGGCCCGGGCGCCCCAGCGCCGGACGTCCGGCGCGCTGGAAGGCCTCGTGGCGGAGCTGCTCCGGACGGCCGCCCGCTCCGGCTACTCCGCGGACGAGGTCGCCTCGGCCGTCTACGCGGTCGCGGCCGAGCGCAAGCGCCCCGGGCCGCGCGTCCAGGTCCTGTTCGTGGAGTGCACGGCCGCCGACGCGCAACGGGCCGCGGAGCGGATCGCCGAGTCCTTCGAGGGCATCGCCGACGCGGACGGCGTCCTGATCGACCGGGTCGACGAACGGCTGGGTCGCTTCCACTACGACCTGGTCGCGACGTCCACGTTCCACGCCGACGAGACGATCGCGCTGGTGGACGGACGGGCGCCGGTCATCGCGATGCTCGCCGCGCCGTCGTACGCGGAGATGCTGGACGAGGTCCGGGCGCTGCCGCCGGGCAGCACGGTCGGGCTCGTCTGCGCCACCGAGCGGAGCACCCAGAACATCGCCCAGTGGCTGCGCGAATCGGGCGGCGCGGCGTTGAGCTGCTGACCGCGCTCCAGGGCGACGAGGCCGCGCTGGATCGCGCCGACCGGGTCGCCGACCTCCTGCTCCTGACCCGCGAGGCGCTCGAGATCGGGCTGGCCGCCCGGTTCGGGCGCCAGGAGCGGATCCGCGAGTGGACCTACGACCTCGACCCGGCCGGCCTCGAGCTTCTCCGGCTCGCCATCGAGCGGATCCGGGCGGCGCGGGGCCGGAGGCGGCGACCGCCCGACCGGGCTGAGCCCGGCCCCGAACGGGCGGCGAGCAGCCGCGGGTCGCATTGCCCAGCGGGCTCGGCCGCGAGGGACTCCACGGCGCCCGCAGGCGCAACGGACGGACTCAGCCCCGGAGGCTCACCGTCCCGTGATCGCGGTGCACCCCGCAAGGTGGCCACTCCCCTCGGCGGCGCGCCTGGACCCGCACGAGGGTGCCCGCCGGTAGACTGGGCGGCGATGGTCGATCTCGAAGCCTGGACCCGCAGCCCCTCGCTCGAGGGCGAGCGCGTGCGCCTGGAGCCGCTCGACGAGCGCCACGTCCCGGGGCTGCTCGCGGCCGCGACGGACCCGGCCACGTGGACCTGGCTCTTCGAGCGGCTCGACGACGAGGCCGTGCTCCGGGCGTGGCTGGCGGACGCGCTCCGGGCCCGCGACGCCGGCACGGAGCTCCCGTTCGCGACGCTCGACGCGAGGACCGGCCGCGTGGTCGGGAGCACGCGCTACATGGCGATCGCGCCGGCCCACCGGCGCCTGGAGATCGGCTGGACCTGGCTGACGCCGGCTGCCTGGGGCACGGGCATCAACGTGGAGGCGAAGCTGCTCCTGCTGACACACGCGTTCGACACGCTGGGCGCGATGCGAGTGGAGCTCAAGACCGACGCCCGCAACGAGCGGTCGCGGGCGGCCATCCTCGCGCTCGGCGCGCAGTTCGAGGGCGTCTTCCGCAAGCACATGCGGATGGCCGACGGCCGGATCCGCGACTCTGCCTGGTACGCGATCACGGACGATGACTGGCCCGTGGTTCGGGCGCGGCTCGTGGCCCGGCTGGCGGCGCGTGCCCGGTCGGAGGCCGGGTGAGCGACCAACCGGTCCCCCATCCCCCGCGGTCGGGCAGCCTGGAGGTCCGCACCGTCGACTACCACGCGGGGGGCGAGCCGTTCCGGATCGTGACCGGCGGTGTGGCCGACATCGAGGGCGCGACGATCCTCGAGAAGCGGCGCTGGACCGCCGCGAACCTGGACCATGTCCGCCAGCTCCTGGTGAACGAGCCGCGCGGTCACGCGGACATGTACGGCTGCTTCGTCGTCGAGCCGGACGACGATGGCGCCGACCTGGGCGTGCTGTTCTTCCACAACGAGGGCTACTCGACTGCCTGCGGCCACGGGACGATCGCGCTCGTGACCTGGGCGCTCGAGAGCGGCCGGTTGCCGATGACCGGCCCCGAGACGCTGGTCAGCGTGGACGTGCCGTCCGGTCGCCTGGCCTGCGTCGCGCGCTGCGACACGGAGGCCGGCCGTGTGCTGGGGGTCCGGTTCCGGAACGTGCCCTCGTTCGTGCTCGCGGACGACGTCACGCTCGCGACGTCAGCCGGGCCGATCCGGGCGGGCGTGGCCTACGGCGGGGCGTTCTACGGGAGCGTCGACGTTCGGTCCGTCGGCCTGGCCGTCGACCGGGCCAGCCTGCCGCGGCTCATCGCGCTCCAGCGGGAGCTGCGACCGGCGCTCGACGCCGCGCTCGACGTGGTGCACCCCGAACGAGCCGGAGCTGCGCGGCATCTACGGGATCATCTTCTGGCAGGACGAGCCGACCGCGGCCGGGGACCACGCGACGCTCACGCAGCGCAACGTGACGGTCTTCGCGGATGGCGAGGTGGACCGCTCGCCGTGCGGGAGCGGGACCTCGGCGCGCCTCGCGATCCTCCACGCGCAGGGACGACTTCGTGTGGGCGAGGAGCTCCGCCACCGGAGCATCGTCGATTCCATGTTCACGGGCCGCATCGTCGGCACCGCCGTGGTGGGTGGACGGTCCGCGGTGATCACCGAGGTGGAGGGACGCGCCCACCTGACCGGGCGCCACGCCTTCACCCTCGACCCGGACGATCCCATCGGGACCGGCTTCCTTCTGCGGTGAGCCCCGTCGCGCCGATTGCCGATGCGACACGGGCAACCGCGCTGCCGATGGCCTCGACGTGGGATCATCGGCGGACGACCGCCGGGCAAGGCGCCGGCGGAGCGGCGATCCACGGGGAGGGAGCAACGTGAAGGGCTTCATCGGCAGCCTTGTCGCAGCAGGCATCGCCCTCTGGGTCGCCGCCCGGTTCGTCCCGGGGATCGCGATCCCGTCGTCGGCGTTCGCGAAGATCCCGGCCGACCTCGTCACCTTCGGGATCGTCGCGCTCGCCTTCGGCGTCGCGAACGCCCTGGTCAAGCCGACGGTGAAGATCATCTCGTTCCCGATCTCGCTGTTGACGCTGGGGCTGGCCGGGATCGTGCTCAACGCGGTGCTCTTCCTGGGCACGGCGTGGGTCTCGAACCAGATGGGCGGCCACATCCGGGTGGGCGACTTCCCTCCGCACCTGTTGACGCAGGCGACGATCGTGGCAGCGTTGATCGGGTCGATCGTGGTGGGCATCGTCTCGGCCGTCGCACGAATGGTCATCCCGGACTGAGCGCGTGAACCCAGCCGCGCCCGGCGAATCTCGCGACCGGCTGGGTGTCCTGGCGCCCACCCTGCGCGAGATCGCGCGACGGTATGGCACGCCCGCATACGTCACGGACGTCACCTCCCTGCAGGCAGCCGCGGTGGCGGTTGCCTCCGCCTTCCCGGCGCCCTGGGAGCGACGCTACTCCCTCAAGGCGAACGACCTCCCCGCCCTCGTCGGGCGCCTCGCCGGCCTTGGATTCGGTGCGAACGTCGTCTCGCGCGGGGAATGGGCGCTTGCGACCCGGGCCGGCATCCCCAACGCCGACATCACGCTGGAGGGGATCGGCAAGACCGACGCGGACCTTTGGGCCGCCGCCCGGGCCGCCGCGGCGGGCGTGCCGCTCCACTGGATCGCGCTGGAGTCTCCGGACGAGGCTGCGGCCCTCGCCCGCGCGGTCCGCGCCGCCGATGACCAGGTGACGGGCGGCAGCGAGCCGCTCCGCGTCGACGTGCTCATCCGGCTCAACCCCGGCGTCGACCCCGAGACGCACCGCGGCCTGGCGACCGGCGCGTCCGTCTCGAAGTTCGGGCTCACCGCCGACGAGGTGGCTGCTGCCATCGAGGCGGGCGGCGGGTCCGATGGGCCGCTCCGGTTCCGCGGCCTTCACCTGCACGTCGGGTCGCAGCTCGGCGCCGCCAATGCATGGCGGGACGCGGTCCGGCGGGCGCTCGCCCTGCTTGCGCTCCTGCGCGGCGGGCTGCCCACGTTCGACACGCTCGACGTGGGCGGCGGCTTCCCTGTCGGGGCGCTTGGCGTCCCGGTGCCCGACCCGGGCCGATTCGCCCGGGAGCTCCCCGCGCTCCTGGCAGCGATCCCGGCGGACCGGCGCCCGGATCGCCTCGCCGTCGAGCCCGGCCGCGTGCTGGTGGCGCGGGCAGGATGGATCGTGGCACGCGTCCTCCACGTCCGGGAACGGATCGGGCCGCCCGGCGAGCCCGCCCCCTCGGACCGGTCGGGGCCGCTCGGCCTCGCGGTGGTCCCGCGCGAGGCGCGCACCGCCGATCGCGCGGAGCGGCTGGTGGTGATCGACGCGGGGATGACGGAGCTCGTGCGGCCCGCGCTGTACGGCGCCGAGCACGGGATCGTGGCGCTGACGTCGCGCGGACGTTCCGTGCGGCATGCGCCCGAGGCCGTCGGCACGGCCGCGTCCGCATCGTGGGGCGCCGCGTCTGCGGATCGACGCGCCATCCAGGCCGCGCGCGAGGAGGCAGCGGGCCGCGCGCAGCGGCGCGACGAGGCGAGCCCCACGACGGGCTGGCCGCTCGTCCGCGTCGACGGCCCGATCTGCGAGTCCACCGACACGTTCGGCGAGCACCGGCTGCCGCCTCTCCGGCGGGGCGACCTCGTCGCGATCCGCGACACGGGGGCCTACGGGGCGTCGATGCGGTCCGCGTACAACGGCCGGCCGCGGCCGCCGGAAGTGTTCGTGGAGGCGGACGGCTCGCTCACGCTCGCGCGGCGGCGGGGCCGGCTCGGCTCGCTGGGTTGACCTCGGCCGGGACAGCGCGGGGCGAGAGCCCATTCCGGCAGGCCCGACGCACCGTGCGGGTACCATGCCCCCGATGAGCGAGGCGGGTGATCCGGGGCAGGTCCGCACGTCGGAGCGCGATCGGTTCCGGGCGCGCCTCGCCGCTCGGCCGCTCGTCGCCGACGGCGCCACCGGCACGCTCCTCTTCTCCCGCGGGATCCCGCAGCGCGCCTGCCTGGACGAGCTGGTCCTCGTCGCGCCCGGACCTCGTCGGCACGATCCACCGCGAGTACCTGGACGCAGGCGCGGACATCGTGGAGACGGCGACCTTCGGGGCCAACCGCGTTCGGCTGGCCGGCTGGGGCCTGGGGGAGATCGCCGCGCGGCTGAACCGGCGGGCGGCGCAGCTCGCGCGCGAGGCCCGTGACGTCGCCGGGCGCGATGCCCTGGTGGCGGGGTCGATCGGGCCCCTGGGCCGGCCGGCGCACGGCGACCTGGGTGTCGGGGACGCGGCCGCGCGGGCGGTCTTCCGCGAGCAGCTCGATGGCCTCCTGGAAGGCGGGGTGGACCTGCTGGTCCTGGAGACGTTCCACGACCTCGACCAGCTCCTCCTGGCGATCGGCGAAGCCAGGTCCGCGACCGGCCTCCCCATCATGGCGTCGATGACGTTCGGCGAAGAGCTGGGCCTCGCCGACGGCCGGACGCCGGAGGAAGCGGCGGCGGTGCTTGCGGACGCAGGCGTCGACGTGATCGGCGTCAACTGCGGCGTCGGCCCGAGCGCGTCGCTCGATGCGCTGGGACGCATGGACCCGGGGCGGCTCGGGCTGCCCGGCTCGTTCATGCCCAACGCGGGGCTGCCGCAGCGGATCGAGGGCCAGTTCGTGTATGCGGCGAACCCGGCCTGGTTCGGCACGGTCGTGCCCCTCGCGCTGGCGGCGGGTGCCCGGATCGTGGGCGGCTGCTGCGGGACGACGCCGGCGCACGTCGCCGCGATGCGCGCGGCGGTGGACGCGTCGATCGGGGCCGGGAGCACGGCCGGCACGCCGGTCGCGGGCACGAGGCGGCGGCCCGCGCTGGTGGAGGCGCCGCGCGCCGCGCCGCCGGCGGGGATCGAGCTCCAGGGGATCGACGCACCCAGCGACGCCCCGGCTCCGACCGCGCTCCTCGGGAAGCTGCGTGCCGGCCGCTACGTCATCTCCGTCGAGATCGACCCGCCCCGCTCCATCCGGATCGAGCGGACCGTCGAGGCGGCACGCCTCCTCGCCGCGGCCGGGACCGACTGCGTCAACATCAGCGACTCGGCGATGGCGCGCGTCCGCATGGGAGCCCTGGCGGTCGCCTTCGGGATCCAGCACGACGTGGACCTCGAGTGCGTCGTCCACCTCACGACCCGCGACCGGAACCTGATGGCCCTCGAGTCGGAGCTGCTCGGGGCGCACGCGCTGGGCGTCCGGAACATCCTGGCCCTGACCGGCGATCCGCCGCGCGTCGGCGACTACCCGACCGGGACCGGCGTCTGGGACGTGGACTCCATCGGCCTGGTGCGGATCCTCGCCCGGCTCAACCGCGGCGAGGACGAGGCTGGCGCCCCGATCGGCCGGCCGGGCCGGCTTCACCATCGCCTGCGCGCTCGACCCGACCGCGGCCGACCCGGCCCGCGAGTGGGACCGCCTGGCCCAGAAGCTCGAGGCGGGCGCGCAGCTCGTCATGACCCAGCCGCTCTACGACGTGGCGCAGGTGGAGGCGATGCTCGCCGAGGCGCGCCGCCGGTTCGGGCCGGGCGGCTTCCCGGTCCCGCTGCTGCTCGGCGTCCTGCCGCTCCAGTCGAGCCGCCACGCGGAGTTCCTCCACAACGAGGTCCCCGGGATCACGATCCCCGAGGCCACCCGCGCGGCGATGCGGGCGGCCGGCGAGGCGGCCGCGGAGGTCGGCCTGGAGACGACGCTGGCCCTGCTCCGCGACGTCGGGACCGCGGTGGCCGGCACGTACGTGATGCCGTCGTTCGGGCGCTACGAGCAGGCCGCGGAGCTGGTGCGTCGTCTCCGGGGAGAGCTCCGGCCGGCCGCGTTGCCCGCCGCGCTCGGCTAGACTCAGCCGATGGGAGCCACCGACACGATGGAGCTGTTCTTCGAGCAGCTGAACGGCGGATCGCGCGAGAGCGCCGTCGCGCTGATGGATGAGCGGATCGAGATGCGGATCCACGTCGGCGAGAACGCCCGGACGCTCCGCGGCCTTGACCAGGTCAGCGGCTGGTTCCTGCGTGCCGACGCCGGCCTGAAGATGATCCCGGGTGCGGTCCAGGACATGGGAAACACCTACCAGGCGGACCTGCTGGTCGTGCGACCGGGCGCCGAGTCCCAGCACCTCGATGCCGCGTTCCGCGTCGAGGCCGGCAAGATCACCTCGATCAACCTCACGCCTCGGCGCTGACGCCGCGGCTGCGGACCCGACGCTGCTCGGCGCCCCGGGGGCGGCTACGGCGAAGGCGACGGCGCGGGCGTCAGGGCCCCGTCGGTGATCGCCGGTGCGACCGTCGGCGGGATCACGAGCTGGTCGCCGAGGGCGAGCTTGTCCGGGTTCTTGATCTGCGGGTTGGCCTTCACGATCGCGTCGACCGTGGTCCCGAACTTCGCGGCGATCCGCGACAGCGTGTCGCCCGCCTTGACCGTGTAGACGGTCGGGCTGGGTGACGGCACGGGCGTGATCGACGGCGCCGCCGACACGCCGGGCGAGGCGCTCGCGAGCGGGGTCGGGCTCGCCGCCGGGCCGCCGCCGCCCGTGAGACCGCGGAGCAGGAACGGCGTCGCGAAGAGCGCGAGGCCGACCATCAACACGATCAGCGCGTAGAGGACCGGGCGCGGAATCGCTGCCATCCCGCCGCCGGACTTGAGTGACGGGTAGGCCTCGAAGCGCCGCGGTCGCTCCCACGACGGCGCCGCGGGATCTGCGAGCACCCCGTCCGGGCCGCCCTCGATTGACCGGCCACGCTCGCGGCCCGACCCCGCCACGCGCCGCCGCGCCGGGTCGCCCGGCGCGTAGCCCACGGCGGCGCGCCGCGATGGATCGGGACGGGGCGCGCCCCGGGGCGCGTCAAGGTCCACAGGCGGTGATGGGGCCCTGTCCGCTGGGCTGGGTCGGGATGCCCGACCGGCCAGGAACGCGGGGGCGGCCGGCTCGGGCGAGACGAAGTCCGCGTCGGCATCCGGGTGCCGGGATTCATCGACCGGCGGGGCGGGCGTCTCCCCGGCCGGTCTCCGCGACGCGGCGAGGCTGGCAAGCGCCGAGCCCGACCAGGCGCCGAGGCCGGGGCCTGCTGCCTGGTCGTCGGGCTCGGGCGCGGGCAGGTCGGGCGCCGGGGCTGCGCCCGCGCTCGGTGCCCAGGGTGGCGGCGCCGTCCACTCGGTCCGTCGCCCGCGCCGCGGGGTCGTCGGCGGAGCCTGCTGGGGCACGGTGGGCCTGCCTGCCGCTCCGGCGAACCGCTCTGCCTCCCGGGGCGCGGATGGCGCCTCGCGAAGTGTCCGGATCGGTTCGTCCCTCGGCGGCGCAGCCTCGCGCCGCGCCCAATCGATGAAGGTCGGGCACCCGGAGAAGGCGGGCGAGAGGCAGTAGGCGGCCTGGTGGGCGAGCGCGCGGGAGGCCGCCGGGCTCTCGGCGAAGCAGCGGTGCCGGTGATCGGGCCCGCCGGACCGGAAATCCCGGTCGTCGTCGAAGGCGACGAACGGGCAGACACACCTGTGGCCCGGCCCCCGGGATGCTGTGCTCTGTCATCGCGCCGATCATACCGGGCCGGGCCCGTGGGAGCGGGCGCCGTGCGACTGCGGCCGCGGGTTCGAGCGCCAGCGAATCGCCCGAACCTAGTGAACGCCCTCGATGATCTCGTCGCAGACCTGGGCCAGCGCGTCCGGGAGCGTGCACGTGATCTTGAGCGCCGACGGAAGGTCCGCGCCGGAGCCGCCGGTCCCGGTGCCGGGATCGAACACCAGCAGCCCGAGGGCACGGTAGAGGCCTCCCGACGGCTCACCGGTCCCGGCCACGCCGGGCGGATCCTCGAAGACCGCGGAACGCGGCATCGGCCGTCGGACCAGCTCGCCGGCTGGCGTCGTGGTCGGGCAGTCCATGCCCGGCTGGGCGAACAGCTTCCACGCTTCTGGGAACAGGCCGCACGCCATCGTGGCGATGCAGCCGACGCAGGCGCCCTGCGCGTACGCGGTGACTGCCTGCCGACCCGGCGGGGGGCTTCCGGTCTGCGTCGCCTGGCCGGGCGGGGTGATGACCATGCTCGAGGAGCCATCCGCCCCGATGGCCGCCTCGCAGGTCCAGCCCTTCGGGCCCAGCAGGGTCGCGATCCCGTTGCCGTAGTACGTGACCTGGGCGGCGACCTGCGCCGATACGGTCGCGGTCATCGTGGATGGGACGGGCGGCATCGTCTCGTCGGGAAGCCCGTAGGTGGTGGGGCACGTCACCACGGGAATGTGGGCGGTCCTCGACGTCTCCGGCGTGGGCGCCGCCAGGGTCGCGTCGGGGGCCGACGCTCGCGGCGTCGCCGCCGGAACGGCGGAGGCGACCGCGGACCCAGCCGGGCCGGTGGGCTCCGGCGTCGGGCCCGTGCTCCCGCACGCGGCCGCGACCACGGCGATGACGAGGGTCGCCAGGGCGGCGGGCACGACCGCAGAGCGGCGCGCCGGACGGCGCTGGGGCCGGATCCCGGTCGCGGATCGCCGAATGCGGGCGTGCATGCTCACGATGGTACGCCAATCCCGGGTCGTCACTCCCCTGGGGCGACGGTCTGCCCCGCCGCGGCCCCCCTGCCCCGTGCGCCGATAGGTCCAGATGGATGGCTCAGCGGATGCGCGCCGGCGCCGCGCGAAAGCGCAAGATCGCCCATGCAGGGATCCGCCGGGAGGTCGACGTCCGGGCGAGCATGGAGGAGCACGTGGCGCGCGTCGCGATCGTCACCGATTCGACGGCCGACCTTCCGCCCGACGCGGCCGCGGCCGCCGGGATCCGGGTCGTGCCGCTGTTCGTGCGCTTCGGGGCCGAGGAGTTCCTGGCCGGCGTCAACCTCACGACGGAGCAGTTCTGGACGCGGATGCTGGCTCCCGGCGCGCCGTTCCCGATGACCGCCGCCCCGTCGCCGGGGACATTCCGGGCTACGTTCGAGGCGTGCTTCGCCGACGGCGCCGACGCGCTCGTCTGCCCCACGATCGGCTCGAAGCTGTCCGCCACGTTCCAGAGCGCGACCCTGGCCGCCCAGGAGCTGCCGGATCGCGAGATCCACGTCATCGACACGGGATCGACCTCGATGTCGACCGGGATCCCGGCCCTGCTCGCGGCAGAGATGGCGGCGGCCGGCGCCACGGCGGCCGAGATCGCTGCCGTCGTCCGCGACCGCCTTCCCGACGTGGACCTCTTCGTTGCCGTCGACACCCTTGAATACCTGCGCAGGGGCGGCCGCCTCTCGCCTGCGCGTGCGGCGATCGGCACGCTCCTGTCGGTCAAGCCGATCATCACGGTGCGCGACGGGATCGTGGCGATGGCCGAGCGGCCGCGAACCCGGGCGAACGCCCGCCGTCGCGCCTACGTCACCTGGCCGAAGTGCAGCGCGTGCTGGGGAAAGGCGGCGCCGTCGGCAAACGCCTGGATTTCCTGATGCAGGAACTGCACCGCGAGGCCAATACGCTGGGCTCAAAATCCGTGGACGCGGAAGTCTCGCGCAGCGCGATGGAAATGAAAATCCTGATCGAACAGATGCGCGAACAAGTACAGAACATCGAATAGGAGAACAGCATGTCCGGCAATCTTTTCATCGTCAGCGCGCCTTCGGGCGCGGGCAAGACCAGCCTGGTCAGTGCGCTGCTCGAAAGCAACAAGCAGATCGCGCTGTCCGTCTCCTACACCACACGCGCCCCGCGCCCCGGCGAAATCGACGGCAAGGACTACCACTTCGTCAGCCGCGACAAATTCCTGGAAATGGCGAAACATGGCGACTTTCTGGAAAGTGCCGAGGTCTACGGCAATTTGTATGGCACCTCGCAGTCCTGGATAGAAAAGGAACTTGTCTCCGGACGCGACATCCTGCTGGAAATCGACTGGCAGGGCGCGGCACAGGTGCGCAGACTGATGCCGCACGCCATTTCCATCTTCATCCTGCCGCCGTCTTTGTCCGCGCTGGAGACCCGCCTGAAGGGTCGCGGCCAGGACAGTGCCGAGGTGATCGCGCGCCGCCTGCAAGCCGCGCAGGAGGACATCTCGCATGTCGCCGAGTTCGACTATGTTATTATCAACGACAAGCTGGACGAGGCTTTGCGGCAACTCGATGCGGTGGTCATCGCCGTCGGGCTGCGCCGCGACAGCCAGCTTATCTCGTCACGCAACTCTCATCAATCAATTGCAGAAATAGGAGCACACCATGGCACGTATCACCGTCGAAGATTGCATGAAGTACATTCCCAACCGTTTTGAGCTGACTCTGGCCGCCGCCTATCGCGCACGCCAACTGGCCAACGGCGCCGGCTATCTGGTGGAAAACAGCAAGGACAAGGCCACCGTTGTCGCTCTGCGCGAGATCAGCGAAGGCAAAGTCGGCATCGAAATCCTGAACCGCGGCATGGCCTGATCGCACGCCGCCGGGATTCTTCCGGCGGCTCTTCTGTCACATGTCCCATGCCACAGACAGATGCTGAAACTCTTCTCCAAGAGGTCTCTGCCTATCTGAAGCCCAAGGATGTGGCGCAGATCGAGTCTGCGCTCGCCTTCAGCCGTGCCGCACACCAGGGCCAGTTGCGCCAGTCGGGCGACCCCTACGTCACCCACCCCATCGCCGTCGCCCGCATCCTGACCCCGCTGCACCTCGACGCGCAGGCCATCACTGCCGCCTTGCTGCACGACGTGGCGGAAGACACCAACATCAGCATCGAACAGATCGCCGAGCAATTCGGCAAGCCGGTGGCCGAGCTGGTGGATGGCCTGAGCAAGCTGGACAAGCTCAAGTTCGACACGCTAGCAGGATGCGCAGGCCGAAAATTTCCGCAAGATGCTGATGGCGATGGCGCGCGATGTGCGCGTCATCCTCATCAAACTCGCCGATCGCCTGCACAACATGCGCACGCTGGATTCGGTTTCCAAGGAAAAGAGCGAACGCATCGCGCGCGAAACAATGGACATCTACGCGCCCATCGCCAACCGTCTCGGCCTGAACACACTGTATCAGGAGCTGGAAGATCTCAGTTTCAAGTATCTGTATCCGAACCGCTATGCGGTGCTGTCGAAAGCGCTCAAAGTGGCACGCGGCAACCGGCGCGAGGTGGTCAGCAAGATACTGGAGGCGATCCGCCAGCGTCTGGACGAAAACCACATCAAGGCTGAAGTGCGCGGACGCGAGAAACATCTGTACGGCATCTACCAGAAGATGCAATCCAAATCGCTGGCCTTCGCGCAGGTGCTGGATATCTACGGTTTTCGCGTTCTGGTCGAGGATGTTCCTTCGTGCTATCTCGCGCTGGGGGTACTGCACAGCCTGTACAAACCTTTTCCCGGAAGATTCAAGGACTACATCGCCATTCCCAAGGGGAACGGCTATCAATCCCTGCATACCGCGCTGTTCGGCCCGTTTGGAACGCCCATCGAGGTGCAGATACGCACGCACGAGATGAACAAGCTGGCCGAAAGCGGCGTGGCTTCGCACTGGCTATACAAATCATCGGAAGCGCAGATCAACGATCTGCACCAGAAGACGCACCAATGGCTGCAAAGCCTGCTGGAAAGCCTCGCGCAGAGCGGAGATTCGGTCGAATTCCTGGAGCATTTGAAAGTCGACCTGTTCCCGGATGAAGTGTATGTCTTCTCGCCCAAAGGCAAAATCTACGCGCTGCCGCGCGGCGCGACCGCAGTGGATTTCGCCTACAGCGTGCATACCGATATCGGCAACCGCTGCGTCGCCGCCAAGGTGAATTCCGAACTCGTTCCGCTGCGCACCGAGTTGCGCAACGGCGACCGCGTCGAGATCGTCACCGCCACGCTCGCGCATCCGAACCCGGCCTGGCTGAGTTATGTCGTCACCAGCAAAGCCCGCGGCGAGATACGCCACGCGTTGAAAACGATGCATCTTGGCGAATCGGCCAAGCTCGGCGAACGCCTGCTCGGTCAGGCGCTCAACTCGCTCGGCTTCAAGCTGCAAGATATTCCGGACATGTGCTGGGAACGCGTATTGAAAGAGAGCAGCGCCAAATCCAGGCAGGAAATATTTGCCGATATCGGCCTGGGGCGCCGCTTGAACATGGTCATCGCGCGCCAGCTGGCGAAGATGAACGAGGGCGACAGCATTCGAACGGAAGCCGGCTCCAACAGCGGCATCATCACCCTGCTCGGCACCGAAGGCATGGCGGTCCAATATGCCAAGTGCTGTCGCCCCATTCCCGGCGACCCCATCATCGGCGTCATCAAGAGCGGACAGGGACTCATCGTGCACACTCACGACTGTCCGAGCTTGCGCAAAGGACGCAGCGGCAGCGAAGAATGGATGGATGTCGTATGGGACAAGAACATCAACAAACTGTTCGAGGTCAGCATCAAACTCATCGTCGCCAACCAGCGCGGCGTTCTGGCCAAGGTCGCCGCTGCCATCGCCGATGCGGAATCCAACATCGAGAATGTTCACTTCACAAACGAGGGTGAATACACGGCGCTCTACTTCACCCTGCAAGTGAACAGCCGCCAGCACCTTGCCAGCGTCATGCGCGGTCTGCGCAGGATCCAGGAAGTGATACGCATCACCCGTGTGAAGAACATTCCCGCTTGATTTCAGACAGGAGATTCGCATGAAAGAGACCCTGAAGCCCGGCATCAAATTCGAACACAAATTCCTCGTACCCTCATCGAAAACCGTTCCGGCGCTCTATCCGGAAGCGGAAGAGTTCCTCGCGATGCCGGAAGTGTTCGCCACCGGATTCATGGTCGGCTTTCTGGAATGGGCTTGCATCAAATGCATCAACCCGCACATCGACTGGCCGACGGAACAAACCGTCGGCACGCACATCAATGTCAGCCATCAGGCGGCCACCCCACCCGGCCTGGAGGTAACCGCAAGCGTCGAACTGGTCGAAGTGGATGGCAGGCGACTTGTGTTTCAGGTTGAAGCTCACGACGGCGTGGAGGTGATCTCCAAAGGGCGGCATGAACGTTACATCATCAACAGAGAAAAGTTCGATGCCAAGGTCGGAGAAAAATTAAAGGCATCCGGTACATAACGCGCCTGGCTTATATCCTGATGTCAGATTTCCCGACGTTAACAAATACAGATGACGGCAGGTTTGGTGCAGCTCGCAGGCCTCCTGTCTGGTCATCCTGCGTAAAAAGGCCTCCCGGAATTCGCTTGCAAACCAGCTTTTCATCAGATTTGTGCAGCCTTATGCTACCCACTTTCCCTTGTGTCCTGATTTTGAAAATGTCACGAGTATTTCTGCCGTATTCATAAATTCCATTTATGCATCCGAAAAAATCCCGGAGGGCCCGCACAAGAATAATAAAATCAGGGATCTTAAAAACCGGCACCGCAATAAATGAACGGAAACTGAACGCAATCTTTGTATAGGCTTATACAATTTCAAGTGTAAAGAGGAATATCAATGAGAGACATCATCAGCCAATATCGCATCGAAAAGGAACCCTATTATCGGGTCGTATCGGACGAGGTCGCTGTTTATGACGCAGCCTATTCCGTGCGCATGCCCATGATGCTTAAAGGCCCGACCGGCTGCGGCAAAACACGCTTCATCGAATATATGGCCTGGAAACTCCAAAGGCCATTAATTACCGTCGCATGCAACGAAGATATGACTGCTTCCGACCTGGTAGGCCGCTTCCTGCTTGATGCCACCGGCACGCGCTGGCAGGACGGGCCGCTCACCATCGCGGCCCGTTTTGGTGCGATCTGCTATCTCGATGAGATCGTCGAGGCGCGCCAGGATACTACCGTGGTAATTCATCCGCTCACTGACAATCGCAGGATTCTTCCACTGGAAAAGACCGGTGAACTCGTGAACGCACATCCTGATTTCCAGCTCGTGATCTCCTACAACCCGGGCTACCAGAGCGTGATGAAGGACCTGAAACAGTCGACGAAACAGCGTTTCGGCGCCCTCGACTTCAATTATCCCGAAAGTGCAATTGAAGAAGAAATTGTTGCCCATGAGACGAGCGTTTCGCGGGACGTCGCGGGGAAGCTGGTTTCGATCGCGAAAATGGCGCGCAACCTTAAAGGTCACGGGCTGGATGAAGGGATTTCTACAAGAATGCTGATCTATGCGGGCAGCCTTATCGCCAAGCATGTCGAAGCGAAAAAAGCTTGCCGCGTTGCCCTGGTATCCCCGATCACCGACGACCCGGATATGCGCGATGCGCTTGATGCAGCGGTGACGACATTTTTTGAGTAGGCCATGAGACCGAGCTTCAATCGCTTCGCGCGCAAACTGCAAAGCTACCTCGCTCCGACTCCCGGAAAATCCCCGGCTGACTTGCCGAGGGAACGCAACAGAACCAAGTTCATCGATGTTCAACGCCGCATCAGCATCTATCTGCGCGCCTTATGGGGCCGCGACTTCGCCATCAAGCCGGCCGCTGGCGATCTTGAGAGTCGTCACGGAGGCGTGACTTACATCGAGAACCGCATTATCCATTTGCCAAATGCCTGTTACGATTTCTCGCCGGGTGGAATCGCGCGCGTCCCTGCTCTGGAAATTTATCGCGCAGCGGCTGCCCATGCCGCGGCTCACCTCATGTTCACGAAGAACCATTTCCCTGCAAAATCCCTCGACAAGTGGCAAAAGGCGGTGATTTCCACAATCGAAGATGCACGCGTGGAAAAGTTGGCAATACGCAGATTTCCCGGCTTGAAGAAGCTCTGGGCCAGGCAGCATACGGCCACCCCTGGGGATGATGACACCGCCACTGATTACCTCAATCGCCTCGCGCGGGCGTTGCTGGATGAGGCCTACGCGGATGACGACCCCTGGATCGGACAGGGGCGCGCAATGTTCGAGGCTGCGGACGATCCGGAGGACAGCCGTCTTTCCTGGGACACAGGCATGGCGCTCGCGCTTGAACTTCAAAAGAAGAACATCAAGTTCAAAACCAGCCCGGGCATGAACAGTGCGCCCTACCGCGACGACAATCGCTATTTATGGAATTTTGCGAAACCCGACACCGGCCAGGAACCGCTGGCACCCACTACTTTCTTTGAGTCTGAATATTTCTCTCTATGGGAATTCGCGAGTTTCGATTCCGGCAAAGAAAAGAAGTCGCCCACTACTTTCTACGACCCCGATTTTCTTTTTGCCAAGGATGAAAAGTCCAGTACCGGCGCGGATACCGGGAAGACTTCGATGCCGGAGTCTGACGAAGCTGCCGAAAAAATCTCGGCTCTGTTTTCCGACGAACCGAAAGGCGGAGAGCCGGTTCCGGAGACTTACTCTTATTCCGAGTGGAATTTCCGCAGCCAGAACGAGACCGAGTCCTGGGTGACCTTGCGGGAAATGGGCACCAAACCTGGCGATCTGCAAATCATCCGCAACATTATCGAACAGAACAATCATCTGCTATCGCGTATGAAAACCCTGCTCAACGCGATTCGATATGGAGGAATGCATCGTGTCAGAAAGCTCGAGGAAGGCGAGG
>CAVRMJ010000008.1:0-233945 GCA_963722475.1 uncultured Chloroflexia bacterium
TCTGGGTCGCCGAGGCCGACCGGGTCCGCGCCCTCGCCCTCCCTGACGAGCCCGTGTCGAGCGTGCTGGAGATCGCCCGGACCTTCGGGGCGCGCTACGTGGTCCTGGACGGGACCAGCGGGACATGGCCCGGGCGGCTCGCCACCGACCCCGACGCGCGCTGCCTGGCGCCGGTCAGCGCTCCCGCCGACGGTTCGGGTGCCCGCGGGCACCACGGACTTCACGGTCTACCGGGTCGCGTGCCCGTGACCGGCCCGTATACTCTCGGGCAGATGAGCGCCGAGATCAGGGCCGGGGACGCCGGGACGGGCCACTTCGACAGCCTGTACGCGGAGGCCAAGTCCACGCTGGGCTATGCCGCCAACTCGCTGCGTGCCCTGACCGAGCAGTACCGCGAGGCATACCACGCGGACCTCGGGTCGTGGCACATGGAGCACGACGAGCTGGACAGTGCCGGGCTCGACGCGCTGGCGGCGAGCTCGATCGACGGGACCGGGCCGGACGCGCCGGCAAGCTCCGGCGAGCTGCGGCGCACGGTCGCGCTGGGCGCCAGCGAGCTGGGCGAGCGCGGGACCGAGCTCTCGCGCCTGGAGCTGACCGTCCGCGGGCTGGAACGGACGTGGCTCTTCCTCGAGCGAGGGGACACGAGCCTCCAGGGTGACCCGTCCGCGCCCGACCTCCCGGAAGACCTGCGGATGCGGCTCGTGGAAGCCCGCGAGGCAGAGCGTGTCCGCCTTGCCCAGGAGGTCCACGACGGCCCGGCGCAGGCGCTCGTCAACGCCATTTTCCAGGCCGACTACATCGAGCGCGTCCTCGATACCGAGCCCGAGGTCGTGCGCGCCGAGGTCCGCCTTCTCCGGGAGCGCCTCCGCCGCGAGCTGGACGACGTGCGCGCCTTCATCAGCCAGCTCCGGCCGCCGCTCCTGGCCGAGCTCGGCCTGGACGGTTCGATCGAGGACGGCGTGGCGACGATGCGGGCGCTGACGGGGGCCACCATCGTGACGGACCTTGCCGCGCCCGCGGAGCAGCTCTCGGACGAGCGGAGCAGGTTGTCGTCCTCCGGGTCATCCAGGAGGCGCTCCAGAACGTGCGTCGTCATGCCGAGGCGCGCACGGTGCGGGTGAGCACCCGCCTGGCCGACGACGCGTGGACGCTGGAGGTGGTCGATGACGGCCGCGGCTTCGATCGTCGACACGGTGACGACGCGCGGTCGCCGCAACTTCGGGCTCCAGTTCATGCGCGATCGCGCGGAGCTGATCGGCGCGCGCTTCGAGGTGGAATCTGGCCCGGCAGCAGGCACGCGTGTCCGGCTCGCCATCCCCGTCGGGACCGTGAGGAGGTAGGCAGGTGACGTCGTATGGTGGATCGGACCGCCGGCGGGGCGGCCCCGACCGACGCGAAAGCGGCGAGCGGATCCGGATCCTGCTCGTCGATGACCACGCGCTCATCCGGGTCGGGATGCGCAGCATCATCGAGCACGAGCCCGACATGGACATCGTCGGGGAGGCCGACGATCCGCGCTCGGCGGTCGAGGCCGCCCTGGAGACGACGCCCGACATCATCCTGATGGACCTGTCGCTGCCGGCGCCCGGCGGGATCGAGACGACCCAGCGGATCAAGCGGGAGCTGCCCGCCTGCGGGATCATCATGCTGGCCGTCGAAGAGGACGAGAACGTCCTGTTCGACGCGATCAAGGCCGGGGCCGCCGCGTTCATCCTGAAGGACGTCGGGCCGGACGACCTGGTCACGATCATCCGGCGGGTCAACGACGGCGAGTTCCTCATCAACGACAAGGTGTTCGCGAAGCCGGCCGTCGCCAGCCGCGTCCTCAAGGAGTTCCGCGAGCTGGCCATCTACGGGCAGGATGCCGCCCCGATCTTCGCGCCGCTCTCGCCGCGCGAGGTGGAGATCCTGGACAACATCGCCCAGGGCATGACCAACAAGCAGGTCGCCTACGCGCTGTCGATCAGCGAGCAGACGGTCAAGAATCACATGAGCTCCATCCTCCGGAAGCTTTCCGTCAACGACCGGACCCAGGCCGTGGTCTACGCGATGCGCCAGGGCTGGATCCGGATGCCGGAGGACTGATCGGGCCCGGATGACCGAGCCCGTCCGCACCCCCGCCGACCTCGCCGCGGCCCTCGACCGGGAGGTCGAGGGCCTGGAGCGCGAGCTTTCGGAGATCGAGCTCCTCGCCGCGCAGGCGAGAAGCGAGTCGGGGCGCCACGAGCAGAAGCGCGCCCACCTTGCGGACAAGCTCGCGGCCCTCAGCGTGGCACCCACGCCGGAGATCGCGGACCAGACCGCCCAGCTCGTCACGCTGACGCGACGCGCCGCCCTCATGGACGCCCAGATCGACGTGCTGCAGGGCAAGCAGAAGGTGCTGGCCCGCTATCGCGAGGCGTTGGTGAAGCTGCGCGACGAGGTGGCGGTCCTGGCGGGCATCGACCTGCCACCCGCCGCGCCTGCCGACCGACGGCCCGGGAGCACCCGAGACGGCGGCGTCCGGCGGAGGCTCGGCGGCCGTGCAGCGCATCCTCCAGGCGGCCCTGGAGGACCTCCGGCGCGACATCTCGCGGGCCATGCACGACGGCCCCGCCCAGAGCCTGACGAACATCGTCCTGCAGACGCAGATCGTGGAGCGGCTGATGGACCGCGATCCGGCCGCCGCCCGGGCGGAGGTTCGCGAGCTCGTGGGCATGGTCCAGCGAACGCTCGACGCCACCAAGACGTTCATCTTCGACGTCCGGCCGATGGTGCTCGACGACCTCGGCCTCCTGCCCACCCTCCGCCGCGTCGCGCGGGATCGCGGTCGCCGCGCGCAGGTCCCGGTGGAGCTCGACTCGCTGGGCACGGATCGGCGCCTGCCCATGGAGCTGGAGAGCGCCGTCTTCCGCATCGTCGATGAAGCGGTCGCGGCGTTCGCGGCGACGCGTCCGGAGCGCGTGAGCGTGACCCTGATCTGGGGTGCCACCGAGCTGTCGGCCACGATCCGCGCGCACCTCGCCCCGCGCGACGAGGAACCGGTTCTTCCGCCGCCCGCCGCCGACGTGCCGGCCGCCCTCGTGACGATGATCGAGTCGCGTCGCGCCGACCGCGCGGCCGTCGTCGCGGCCGGCGGCGTGCCAGCCGAGGTCCGCCGCGAGATCAGGGACCGTGCTTCCGCTATCGGGGGCCGGGTGGTCGTGGCCGCCGACGGACACGCGATGGAGGTGGTGGTCCCGCTCCCGCCGCCGGCCGACGAGGCGTCCCCCGCCGACGCGGGATGAAGGCCCCGAGGGCCGGTGCCGCGGGCCAGGGGCTGGTGGAGTATGCCCTGATCCTCGCCCTGGTCGTGGTCATCGCCGTGGTCGCGCTCGTCTTCTTCGGGCCTCAGCTCGCCTGGGCGCTGAGCCTGATCGGCACCCAGATCGACAAGGCAGGATGAGGGCGGACCGGCTGATCGCCCTCGAAGTCCCGCGTACGAATGGCCTATTGGAGTTCCGAACCGCGCGGCCCTATCGTCGCGGTGCCCGCGTATTTGGGCGCAATCATCGAGAGGAGATGAGCCTATGGCACTCATCAACTTGCTCCGGCCGTGGCTGCACGGCGACGAGGAGGGCCAGGGGCTCGCCGAGTATGCGCTGATCCTTGCGCTCATCGCGGTCCTCGCGATCGTCGCCCTGCTGTTCATGGGTGGCCGGATCAACACGGTCCTGAGCACCCTCGGGAACTCCCTCTGACGGCCTCGCCGGCGGCCGGCGCGGCAGCGCACCACCGGATCGCCTGGGTCATTGACAAGGAGCGGATGGTCACCTAGCCTGCGGCACGATGTGAGGCGACGCCGAGTTCGGCGCCTCTCGTCGATGGTTCGTCCGCACACGTTCGGTCCGTCGGGACCACGGCTCCCGCCCGGCGGGAGACCTTCGTCAGGAAAGGAGGTGAACAAACACATGACTCGTCTGTACGCACTCATCACGTCGCTCTTCGTTCGCGATGAGGAGGGCCAGGGGCTCGCTGAGTACGCGCTGATCCTCGCGCTCATCGCCATCCTCGCGATCGTTGCCCTTCTCTTCCTCGGTGGCAAGATCAACACGGTCCTGAGCACCGTCGGGAACTCGATCTAGCACCAGACTCTGAAGGGCCGCCGGGTCAACCCGGCGGCCCTTCGTGTTTTTCAGGCCGGGATCACGACCCACGCTCGGGGCAAGGCGGGCGACTCGCGGGCCGGAGCTCGCCGCGTCGCTCTTGGTTTCCGCCCATATCCTCCTAATAGTCCTGGTCCTTTGGTATAGTCGCGCCCCATTGGCGCGATGCTACAGTGGTGCGGCCTGTCCACGGCAACGGGAGAAGAAACCTTGAAGCGGAGCAACCGGCTCATCCTGTTGATCGGCCTGCTGTTGGCCGTCGTCGCGTTCGTGGGGGTCATCCTCCTCACGGGCAATGGCAGTTCGGGCACCGGCACGCCCGCCGCGCCCACCACGGCGAAGATCGTGGTGGCAGCGCAGGACATTCCGATCGGGACGAAGATCACGTCCGATCTCGTCACGACGAAGGACGTCGCCATCGCAGACAAGCCGGCCGACGCGCCGGGCGATGTCTCGGCGGTGATCGGCCTGACGGTCCGCACGCCCGTCACCACCGGCCAGATGATCACGCCGACCACCTTCAGCGCGACGTCGAGCCTCACGTCGATCACCGACAGCCTGGATGCCGGGCTCAGCGCGATCTCCGTCCAGGTCGACCAGGTCTCGGGTGTCGGAACGCTCGTCCAGCCGGGCGACCGTGTCGACGTCGTGCTGTCGATGAACGACGCCGCGAAGAACCCGATCGTCGTGGACGGCCCGAAGGGTGCCCAGGCAACGGCGCCTGGGGCGAACTTCGTGCCGGTCAACCCATTGCTCAACAGCACCACGGTCAAGGTCCTGGTCCAGAACGTGCTGGTGCTCGGAACGATCCTGCCACCGCCCCCGGCCCAGCAGGGCACGGCCCAGGGCGGGACCGCGACGCCGCAGCCAACCGGCACGACGCTCAATGGCCAGTCGCAGATCGTGATCCTGGCGCTGACCTCCCAGCAGGTGGAGCTGGTCCGGTTCACCCAGCTGGACGGGAACCTGTCGCTGGTCCTGCGTTCGCCGAAGGACAAGAGCGCGCCGGCCGTCAAGACGACCGGCATCACGCTCCGCCAGCTGGTCGACGATTACGGCGTCGTGCCGCCGAAGATCATCCTGACGACGCAGCCCTGATCAACCGGAGGGCTCCATCGGGCGGTGGGCGGATCCCGGACGGACCGCCCCCTGTCTCCCGACCCCGATCCACACCGTCTCGCGACCCGTCCGCAGCACCCGAAGGAACAGCACCCGGCATTCGCATGAGTGACCAGATCCGCGTTCTGATCGTCGACGACATCCCGGAGACCCGCGATCACCTGACGAAGCTCCTGGGCTTCGAGAAGGACATCGAGGTCGTCGGTGCCGCCGCGTCCGGCGCGGAGGCGCTCCAGATGGCGGCCCGGCTCCTTCCGGACGTCGCCCTGATGGACATCAACATGCCGGACATGGACGGGATCACCGCGACCGAGCTGCTCTCGGCCCAGGTCCCGACCACCGCGATCGTGATGATGTCCGTCCAGGGCGAGGCGGACTATCTCCGGCGCTCGATGCTGGCCGGGGCTCGGGAGTTCCTGGTCAAGCCGTTCAGCTCCGACGAGCTGACCGCATCCATCCGCCAGGTCCACGCGCGGGAGCACGACAAGCGCGTGCGCTACGGCGCGCCTGCGGCCGCCGAGGCCCGTGCGGCGGCTGCCGCCCACGAGCCGGGTCGAGTCGTGGCCGTCTTCTCGCCCAAGGGCGGTGTGGGCCGGACCACGATCGCGGTGAACGTGGCGGTCGCGGCCGCATCGGAGCCCGGCAGCCGCGTCGCCCTCGTGGACGGCTCGTTCCAGTTCGGCGACGTTGGCGTGCTCCTCAACCTCAACCCGAAGAACAAGTCGATCGCCGACCTCGTGCCGGAGCTGGAGGCCGGCGGCGAGCCCGAATCCCTCGATACGTTCGTGATGACCCATTCGTCGGGGCTCAAGGTCCTCCTGGCACCGCCCTCCCCCGAGCTCGCCGAGACGGTCACCCCGGCTGCGGCAAAGCGCGTCCTGGAGGTGCTCCGGGCCCGCTACGACCTGGTGATCGTGGACTGCGCATCCTCGTTCAGCGACGCGACGCTGGCCATCCTGGACATCGCGGACACGATCCTCACGATCCTGACGCTCGAGATCACGAGCATCAAGAACATGCGCCTCTTCCTGGAAGTGGCCGACCAGCTTGGCTACCCGGTGGACAAGATCCAGCTGGTCCTCAATCGCGCCGACTCCGCCCTGGGGATCCGGGTCGCGGACGTCGAGCACTCCATCGGCCGCAAGGTGGACCACACGGTGGTCAGCGACGGCCGGAGTGTTGTCTATGCGCTCAATCGTGGCGTACCGTTCTTCATGAGCAATCGCGAGGCGCAGGTCTCGCAGGACATTCTTCGGCTGGCCCGGTCGCTCACCGGGGAGCCGGAGAAGGCAAACCGACGGAGCCCGCAAGCAGGCTCCGCGCAGGTCGCTGTTCGCCTGGCGCTAGGAAACGCCGGAGATCGTCCCCACGGGGGCTGAAGGGGTGGTTGGAAGATGTCCCTGCTGAAGCGAATCGAGAGTGCGCGGCCCGCGGGAACGGGGTCCGCGACGCCGACCGCGCCTGCCGGGCCGCCCGCTGGCGGCCAGGGCGCAGGGCAACCCACGCCCCAGCCGACTGCTGCGCCGAGCCAGCGGCTCACGTCGTCGGCACCGGTCCGCGAGTCGTTCCGCGACGTCAAGTTCCGGATCCAGTCCCGGGTCATCTCCGACATGGACCCGAAGCTCGACCTCTCCAACCAGGTCGAGGTGCGCCGCCAGATCGAGGAGATCTTCGGCAAGGTCATCGACGAGGAGGGCCTTGCCCTGACCCGGGCCGAGCGGGTCCGGATGCTGGAGCAGATCACCGACGAGATCATCGGCCTGGGCCCGCTGGAGCCGCTCCTGCGCGACGAGTCCATCACCGAGGTGATGGTCAACGGCCCGCGCCAGGTCTACATCGAGCGGAGCGGGAAGCTGGAGCTGACGAACGTCGTCTTCCAGAACGACGACCACGTGATGCGGATCATCGACCGGATCATCGCCCCGATCGGTCGCCGCGTCGACGAGTCGAGCCCGATGGTCGATGCCCGGCTGACCGACGGGTCCCGCGTCAACGCGATCATCCCGCCGCTCTCCCTGGTGGGCCCCGTCGTCACGATCCGGAAGTTCGCCGCCTCCCCCTTCACGGTGGACGACCTGGTCCGGTTCGGGACCGCGACCCCGGACATGTTCGACTTCCTCAAGGCCTGCGTGGAAGCGCGGCTCAACATCTTCGTCTCCGGCGGGACCGGCTCCGGCAAGACCACGACCCTCAACGTGCTCTCCTCCTTCATCCCGAACGACGAGCGGATCATCACGATCGAGGACGCGGCCGAGCTGCAGCTCCGCCAGGAGCACGTGGTCACGCTGGAGTCGCGGCCGCCCAACATCGAGGGCAAGGGCGCAGGTCCCGATCCGCGAGCTGGTCCGCAACGCCCTCCGCATGCGGCCCGACCGGATCATCGTCGGGAGAGTGCCGCTCCGGCGAGGCGCTGGACATGCTCCAGGCCATGAACACCGGCCACGACGGCTCGATGTCCACCGGCCACGCCAACAGCCCGCGCGACATGCTCTCCCGCCTCGAGACGATGGTCCTGATGGCCGGCGTGGACCTCCCGCTCCGGGCGATCCGCGAGCAGATCGCCTCGGCCGTGGACCTGATCGTGCACCAGTCCCGGCTCAAGGACGGCACCCGGCGCATCACGAACATCACCGAAGTCCAGGGGATGGAGGGTGACGTGATCGTGATGCAGGACGTGTTCGTGTTCGAGCAGACGGGCGTGGTCGAGGGGAAGATCCAGGGTCGGCTCAAGCCCACCGGGATCCGCCCGAAGTTCGTCGAGAAGTTCGAGGTGCAGGGGATCCACCTTCCGCCCGGACTCTTCGGCTTCGTCTTCTAGGGCGCAGGCCGGGAGGCTCCATCGTGCCGCCTACCATCCTCGTCGCCGGCGTGGCGGCGCTCGCGATCCTGCTCATCGCCGTCGGCATCGCGACGTCCGGCCGCGGGACGGGCGTCACCGCGCGCCTGGAGCGCTACGCCTCGGGGCGCCAGGAGACGGCGAAGCCCGCATCCACGGGCCAGGGTCCGATCAGCGACCTGATCGCGCAGTCGCGCCTCGATCGCCGCGCTCAACCGGATCGTGGAGCAGCGCGATTTCGGCGCGAACATCTCACGGGATCTCGCCCGCGCGGACCTGAAGCTCAAGGTCAGCGAGTACCTCTTCATCTGGGCCGGCGCGATCGTCGGGATCCCGGTGTTCATGTTCATCTTCGGGTTCTTCCTGCCGGCCCTGCAGAACCCGATCGTCCTTCTGGTCGGCGTCGTGATCGGCTTCTTCCTGCCGCGCTTCTACGTCGAAGCGACGACAGGGAGGGCGGCTCAACTCGTTCAACAAGCAGCTTCCGGACACGATCACGCTGCTCGCCAACGCGCTCCGGGCAGGGTCGTCGTTCCTCCAGGCCATCGAGCTGGTGGTCCGCGAGTCGCGGCCGCCGATCTCCACGGAGTTCGGGCGCGTGATCCGCGAGGTCAACCTTGGCCTGCCGTTCGAGAAGGCCCTGGAGAACATGGTCCGCCGCGTCAAGTCCGAGGACCTGGACCTGATGGCGACGGCGATCTCCATCCAGTACCAGGTGGGCGGCAACCTGGCCGAGATCCTCGACTCGATCGCGTACACCATCCGCGAGCGCGTGCGGATCAAGGGCGAGATCCGCACGTTGACGGCGCAGCAGCGGATCTCCGGCTACGTCGTGGCGTTCCTGCCGATCGGCCTGGTCAGCGTCCTGTTCGTCATCGCGCCGACCTTCATGACGCCGATGTTCGATCCCGCGGTCAGCGTGGCGGGGATCCCGACGGGCATCATCCTGATCGCGATCGGCGGGACGATGATGTTCATCGGCTTCATGATCATCCGGCAAGATCGTCGACATCGAGGTCTAGCGCGATGGGCACCCTTCTCCCCGTCGTCATCGCGGCCGCCGCCGCGCTCGCGATCATCCTCATCGCGCTGGGACTGGCCGGCGGCTCCGCCGTCGACCCGGTCCAGGCCCGGCTGACCCAGCTCGGGACGATGCAGGCCAGGAACCTCGAGGAGATCGAGCTCCAGCAGCCGTTCCTCGACCGGACGCTTCAGGCCGCTGGCGAGCCGCCTCTCGGGCACCGTCTCCCGGTTCACCTCGGCGTCGTTCACGCAGACCGACGGAGAAGCGACTCGCGATGGCCGGCAATCCCGGCGACCTCCGGGTGGCCGACTGGCTGGGGATCAAGGCGGTCTCGTCGATCGTCTTCGCGATCGTCTTCTTCCTGGTCTTCACGTTCCTGCTCGGCACCGGCGTTGTGATGGGCGTGCTCCTTGGCATCGCCGGCCTCGTGGTGGGCTATATCGCCCCGGAGTTCTGGCTGGGCCGGCGCGTGCGCGCCCGCCAGCACGCGATCCTCCTCCAGATCCCGGATGCGCTGGACCTGCTGACCATCAGCGTCCGCGCCGGCCTGGGCTTCGACGCCGCGCTCGGCAAGGTGGTCGAGAAGATGAGTCGGCCCGCTGACGGACGAGTTCCGGCGCGCGCTCGCCGAGGTCCGGATGGGCAAGGCGCGCCGCGACGCGCTCCGCGACATCGTGCCGCGCACCGACGTGGGCCCGCTCACCAACTTCATCGGCGCGATCATCCAGGCCGAGCAGCTGGGCGTCTCGATCAGCAAGGTGCTCCAGGTCCAGTCGGAGCAGCTCCGCATCGAGCGTCGCCAGCGCGCCGAGGAGATGGCCGAACAAGGCGCCGATCAAGATGCTCTTCCCGCTCGTCGGGTGCATCTTCCCGTCGCTGTTCATCGTCATCCTGGGACCGGCGATCATCCTGATCATCAAGAACCTGGCGGCGGGGCGAACACGGGCGGCTAGCGTCGACGCCGGCCTCTGCCAGCGCGCGCGACCCGCGCGGAAAGGCTCCCTCGTGCAGCGCCCGCAACCTGACGCGCGGCACGGAGCTCGCGTCCCGAGTGCAGCTCGCCGATTCCTTCGGCGGCCGGTTCATGGGCCTGATGGGCCGTTCCGCCGCTCCCGCCGGGCGACGGGCTCTGGCTGACCCGCACGTCGAACATCCACATGTTCTTCATGCGGTTCCCGATCGACGCGGTCTTCCTCGGCCGGCCGGCGGCCGGACGGGACACGCCGGGTCGTGGCCGTGCACGCCGACCTGCGACCGTGGACGGGCGTCGTCTGGTACGCCCGCGGCGCGGACGGCTGCCTTGAGCTGCCCGCGGGGACGGCGGCGGCGTCCGGGACAGGTCGTCGGGGACGTCATCGCGATCGCTCGGGAGCCAGCCGCGGGCTGACTGCAGGCGGGCGACAGCAGGCAGTAAGCCGAAGTGCAGCGGCGGCCGCTAGCCTGACCGGGTGATCGCTTCCTCCCTCCCGGTCCGCTTCGCGGGCCGTCTCCTCGACGCGGCATTCCCGGCTGCGTGCGCCGGCTGCGGCGCCGAGGGCGCGCCGCTCTGTGCGGCCTGCCTGCCGGCCCTCGCCGCCCGGCGGGGTACCCCACCGGGCGTGCCGCTCGGGCTGCCGTCCAGCGTGCCGCTGCCGCTCGCTCCAGCTGGAGTGGTGCGCCCCGTACGCGGGCGTCGTGCGGAGCGCGATCCACGCGCTCAAGTACGCGGGCGAGCGCCGGCTGGCGGTTCCGCTCGGCGCGGCGATCGCGGCCCGCTGGGCGGAGGCAGGAGCGGGCGGCGAGCGTGCTGGTCCCGGTCCCGATCCACGCGGAGCGGCGACGTCGTCGCGGCTACGACCAGGCGGTCCTGCTCGCCGAGGCAGCCGCAGCCGGCCTCGGGCCTCCCGGCGGTCGCGGCCCTCGCCCGCGCTCGCCGCCACTCGCCCGCAGTTCGAGCTGGGCCGGGAACGCCGGGCCGAGAACGTGGCGGACGCGTTCCGCGGTCGAGGACGCGTGCCGTGCGGCCGTTGCGGGGCGCTGGGTCGTGCTGGTCGACGACGTGGCCACCACCGGCGCGACGCTCGTCGCGTGCGCGAGCGCGCTCCTTGCGGCGCGGTGCGTCGGGCGTCTCCGCCTGCACGGTCGCCCGCGAGGCGTGAGTCGGCCGGTCAGGGCGCTCGAAGGGGCCGGGGCTATACTCGGAATCACGCCTGCCGGTCGCTCGCGCCGCTCCTCGCGTCGCGGGCCGCCGCCACCCTGGAGGTCAACCGTGAGGACGATCGTCAAGGGCAAGAACCTCGATGTCCCGGACGCCGTGCGGCAGTACGCCGAGCGGAAGATGCGGCGCCTGGAGCGCTTCCTGGATGACCGGACGGAAGCGATCCTCGAGATCTCCGTGGAGCACCATCGGAGCGCCGACGACTCGCGGATCGCCGAGGTCACCCTCGTGATCGACGGCCAGGCACTGCGCGGTCGCGCCGACGCCGTCACGTACGAGGCGGCGATCGACGAGGTCGTGGACAAGGTCGAGCGGCGCGCGGTGGACCACCGCGAGAAGCCGCGGGTCCGCGGCCGCGGGCCCGAGGAGAAGGGGATCCTCTCGCGGATCGCGGACGGGACCGCCGACGGAGGCCGCGAGCGCCGGGTGGTCAAGACGAAGCGGTTCGCGCTCGAGCCGATGTTCGAGGAGGACGCGATCGCCGAGATGGAGTCGCTCGGCCACGCCTTCTTCGTCTTCGTGAACGCGGAGAACGAGCGCGTCAACGTGCTCTATCGGCGCCGGGACGGCGACTTCGGGCTGATCGAGCCGGTGATCGCCGGCGACTACACGCAGGGCAGGCGGCCCGCGCCCGCTGAGGGTCGCCTGTCGAGCCGGTGCGCGGCGTGGTGCGAACCGACGCGCAGTGCCGCCCCGCGGCCCGGGCTCCTGTACGATCCGGCAGATGTCCGCCCGACGCTCGGCACCGGCCGCGGCGCCCGCCCTGCCCGCCGCGAGGGCGAGCGCGCGTTCGGCGACCCCGCTCCCCGCGGAACCGCGCGCCGCGGAACCACGCCCCGGGCTGCCCGGCGGCCGCCGGCTGGGGGCGCACCTCCCCCTGGGGCAGGGAATGGTCCGGGCCGCCGAGCGCGCGCGGGCGATCGGCGCGGACAGCCTCCAGCTCTTCGCCGACAACCCGACCGCGTGGCGACGTCGAGCCGAGCTTCCCGACGAGCTGCCGGCGTTCCGGGCGAGGGTCGCGGAGCTGGGGCTGGGGCCGCTCGCCATCCACGCCGCGTACCTCGTCAACCTGGCCGGGCCGGACCCGGACCTCTTCGAGCGATCGCTCGGCGTCCTGGCGCGAGAGCTGGCGGTCGCACCCGCCTACGGCGCGCGGTTCGTCAACGTCCACGTCGGCTCGCACCGGGGCGCCGGAGTCGAGGCGGGGATCGCCCGGGTCGCCGACGGGCGTCGCCCGCGTGCTGGCCGAGACGCCCGCCGGTCCCGACGCCGCCGTGCTGGTCCTCGAGAACTCGGCGGGGAGCGGCGACGGCCTGGGCACCACGGTGGAGGAGCTGGCCCGGATCCTCGACGGCGATCGACGACCGGGGCGTGGCGGCAGGCCGGGTGGGGCTCTGCCTCGACACGGCGCACCTGTGGGGAGCCGGCGTCGCCATCGGGACCGCGGAGGAGGTCGACGCGCTCGTGGAGTCGATCGCGGCCCGGATCGGGCTCCAGCGCCTTGCGATGGTCCACTTCAACGACTCGAAGGCGGCCTTCGCGCTCCCGGGCCGATCGGCACCAGCACCTCGCCGCCGGGGAGATCGGGAGCGACGGCCTGGCCCGCGATCCTTGACCCACCCCGCGCTGGCCCACGTGGCGTACTACCTGGAGACGCCCGGGATGGACGAGGGCTACGACGCGGTGAACATGGAGCGTGCGCGCGACCTGGCCGCGGGCGTCCGGCCGGCGCCGCTGCCGCCGGAGGCGCTGGAGTTGCGCGGGAGCCGTGCGCGCGCGGCCGAACCCGCGTGATACGCGGCTCTGCGCGGGCGCGCGACCTCGCGGTCCTCGGCGGGCTGCTGGTCGTCGCTGCGCTGCTGCGCCTGCCGGGACTCGCCGGGCGTGGCACCTGGGACGCGGACCAGGGCAACGACATGGCCACTCTCCAGGCGTTCGTGACCCACGGCGTGGTCCCGCTTCTCGGGCCGCCCACGTCCATCGGCAACGTCCACCACGGCGCGCTCTACTACTACCTGCTGGCCCCGGCCGCGATCCCCGCCGGCGGCACCGACCCGACCGCGGTGGTCTTCCTGATCGCGCTCGCGGGGATCGCCGCCGTCGGCGTGATCTGGTGGCTCGGCCGCGCCATGGGCGGCCCTGCTGCAGGCCTCGTCGCGGGCCTGCTGGCCGCCACCTCGGCGACGGCGGTGGGGTCCTCGACCTTCATCTGGAACCCGAACCTGCTGCCGCTCGCGGCCGCGCTTGCGCTCGCATTCGGGTGGCGAGCGTGGACAACGGGCAACGCGCGCTGGTGGCTTGCCGCGGGCGCCGCCCAGGCCGTGGTCCAGCAGGCCCACCTCCTGGGGATCGTGGCGCTGCCGGCACTCGCCGCCCTCTGGCTTGCTGACCTCCGTCGGAGCCCCGACCGGCGGGGTTCGATCGTCCGGGGTGGCCTGGCCGGACTGGCGGTGATCGCGCTCGGCTACCTCCCGCTGCTGCTGCACGAGCTGGGGTCGGGCTTCGACCAGACCCGCGCGGCGCTCGACTACCTGCGTGCCGGCGGCGACACGGCGGGCCCCGACCTGGTCCTGCGGCTCTTCTTCGTCCCGCTCCGGGTGGTCGCCTGGCCCCTGACCGGCCTGGCGACCGACGCGCCGGCTATCGCCGTGGTCGCCGTTGTCGCCGCCTGCGTGCTGGTCGGGTGGCGGGTCACGAGGGCGCGCGGGGCGGAGGCGACCGCGACGCGGTGGCTTGCGGGCTGGGTCATCTCCTCGACGCTGCTCCTCACGCTCTTCGTCGCGTCGCTGGCGACGGTGACGCCGCTCCCCGTGGACCACTACCACGCGTTCGTGGATCCCGCAGTCCTGGCGCTGGTTGGCATTGGCGCGGCCGGGCTGTGGAGGCGCGACCGAGCTGGGCGCGGCCTGGCAACCGTTGGCGTCGTGGCCCTCGTCGCGTGGAACCTGGGGACGCAGCCCCCGGCCGTGGCCGCCGACGGGGGCTGGCCCGCGGCTCGCGAGGCGGGCGTCCGACTGGCCGCCGAGACTCGCGATGCCCCGACCGCGCTCCTCGACGTCCCACCGTTCAAGCCGGTGACGACGTATTCGTACCCGCTGGCGCTGGCTGGCGTGACGCCGGTCGATGTGTCCGCGGCGCACCGGCTCGTGGTCATCTGCGACGACATGTTCAAGGCGGTCGTGGGTGCCGCCTGCCGGGGCCCCGCGGAGACCGCCGCACTCGAACGTGCCGGCGTCACGGGGGCCGTCCTCCGGGACCGGTTCACGCCAGCGCCGGGCCGCACCATCTCCGTCTACGACCGCGCGGCCCCGTGAACGCGCGAACGCCGGCGCCCCAGAACGCCGGCGTTCGCTGTGCCTGAGTGCCGGAAGGGGAGGGGCCTTCCGGGGGGCGAGGAGGTTCGGTTCAGCGGCTCGGTGGCCGCCGGGTGAGCAGGCTGGATGGCCGGCCGGGCAGGATCCCGCGATCGGATCCCGGGGATCCTCCGACGACGGAGGCAAGCGCCGGCGTGCCCTCGCGCGGGACGAGCCGCGGGTAGGCGGGTCGGGTGGTCGGGGGCGGAACGGGCCGCGCGTACCGGCGCATCCGCACGGCGAGGTAGTACTCCATGACCTGGCGCACCTGCGCCTCGCCGAGCGCGTCGTCCGCGCGCAGCGCGTACTCGACGCGGGCGGTCGGGTTCATGGTCGCGCCGCCGGTCACGAGGCCCAGGTACTGCGGCGCGTCCGCGTCGTCGCGGATCTCGCGCAGGCCGCGGGCGAGCTTGGTGGCGGTCCCGAGCGACGGGGTCCGATCGCCGCGGACGAGCCGCGAGATCGTGGAATGGTCGACGCCGGACGCCTGCGCGAGCTGGCGCTGGGACATCTTCTTGGCCTTGAGCTGGGCTCGAAGCCACTCGTTGAAGGGTCGACCGGTCTGCGTTGTCATGTCGGGCTGAGCGCTCCCTGGTCACGCGGGATGCTGCCGCGTCGGGATCACTATCGGAAGTGGCGCGCCCGGGAACCATGACCCGTTGGTACTCCCGGCGGGCGCCGGTCGGCCGGGTGGGCGGCCCGGCGCTCAGCGCGGGTCTCGGGGAGCTCTTCGCCGACGTGGCCGCCACCGCGACGAAGCGGCGAGATCGCGTAGAAGAGCCCGCCGAGGACGATGATCGAGAAGACGCTGATCGTCCGGTCCACGAGCGCGATCGTGGTCGCCTCCGTCAGCGGGATCCGGTACGCGGCGGTCAGGACGCCCACGACGCCCAGCTCCACGATCCCCAGGCCGGCCGGGCTCAGCGGGACCGCCGTGAGGAGCGAGCCGATGAGGGCGACGAAGAACGCTCCCGACAGGCCGAGCTCGACGTCCGGGAAGCCCAGCGCCTGGACGACGAAGTAGAGCCGGAGCGCCTCGGTCGCCCAGATGAGGCCGGTCACGATGACGAGGCCGGGGAGCGCCCGGATGCCGACCGCCCCGAAGACGCCCTCCTCGAACCGGTCGTAGAGGTCGACCAGCCGCTCGCGGCGCGGGATGGGCAGCCGGACGAGGATCCGCCGCCCGAAGTTGCGCAGCGTCAGGAGCATCAGGGCCAGGATCACGACCACGCCCGACGCCGATGGCGAAGACGACCTGGATCGACGGCGGCAGGCCGTTCCGGAAGCTCCAGTAGCCCGGCCGCGAGGCCCAGGACCGCGATCGCGAAGAGGTCCAGGATCCGCTCGATGAAGACCGTCCCGAACGTCCGCGAGAGCGAGGCCGTGCTGTTGATCTTCAGGAGGTAGGCGCGGTAGACGTCGCCGAGCTTCGCCGGCACGAGGCAGTTGACCAGCCACGAGAGGAAGAGGATCCGGGTGGCGTCCTTCGTGCCCAGCCGGAAGCCGGCCCCGCGCAGGAGGAGCACCCAGCGGAAGCCCCGCAGCGGGAAGCCCGGCGTAGAAGATCAGGAACGCGACCAGCAGGGACCAGCGGGTTGGCGGCCCGGACGGCGGCGACCAGCTCGGCGACGTCCACGTTGAGCGCGACCTGGAAGACGAGCACGAGCAGGATCAGCGGGACGACCAGGCTGAGGATCGTCCGGGGCTGGCGCAGGCGTCGGCCCAGCGAGAGCTGGTCGGAGCCGACCTCGCCCGGGTCCGTCGGAGCGGGCGAGCCGTCATCGCGCGGCCGCTCGACGGGGCCGGGCGCACCCGGCCGTTGCCCCGGGCCCGCTGGACCAGCTTCGCGAAGGGCGTCACGCCCCGGACGAAGTAGGCGGCACGGCCGGGCTGCACCTCGGCCGTGGCGAGCGCCCGGAGCAGCCCGGCCGGCGTCGACGGGTCGCCGTCGACGCGCGTGGAGGCAACGCCGACCTCCAGGATCGAGTGCGCATCGGAGACGGCCACGCCGGGAAGGCCGGTGCGCAGCGCGAACGCCGCGGCGCGCTCGTTGCCCTCGCGGAAGACGACCCGCGCGTTGTAGGCCTCGACCCAGTCGACGAGCCCGACGAGCGCCTCGAGGTCCGCCGTCGACGTTGGCCATCGAGCTGCGGTGCCGGTCGAACGGATGCGGGATCCCGACGAGGCCGCCCTGCTCCCGGACCAGCGCGATCGTCTCCGCCGGCGTCAGGCCCGGCGGGACCGCGGCCTCCAGGAACAGGCAGATCAGGTCGCCGGCGGTGGTCTTGACCTCCTCGCCGACGATCACGGTCAGCCCGTCGGGCGCGGCGTCGCGGGCCCGGAGCGCGCCGTCGATCCGGTCGTGGTCGGTGATCGCGAGGTGGGTGATCCCCCGCCGCGCGGCCGCCCGCGCCACCTTGACGGGATCCGACAGGCAGTCGAACGAGGCGCTGGTGTGGCAGTGGAGGTCGACGAAGGCGACGGTCCGCGGAGCTCCCCGGACTCCGCCGGGCTGCCAGTCCACGGGCCGGTCAGATCTGCTGGACGAGCGACTTCTTGAAGAAGTCGAAGTGCTCCAGGGCGAGGCCGGTCCCCAGGGCGACGCAGTTGAGCGCGTTCTCGGCGACGTGGCAGGGGACGCCGGTGACCTGGGTCAGGAGCCGGTCGATGTTGCGGAGGAGCGAGCCGCCGCCGGACATCACCATCCCCTTGTCGATGATGTCGGAGCTCAGCTCCGGCGGCGTCTGCTCCAGGACGCTGCGGACCGCCGGACCAGCTGCTGGAGCGGAAGCTCGATCGCCTCCATGACCTCGGAGCTGGTGATCGGGATCGTCCGCGGCAGCCCGGCGATCAGGTCGCGACCGCGAACCTCCATCTGGAGCTCGCGCTCCAGCGGCAGGGCGGTCCCGATCGCGATCTTGACCTCCTCGGCCGTCCGGTCGCCGATCATCAGGTTGTACTTCTTGCGGATGTAGGACGCGATCGCCTCGTCGAAGCGGTTGCCGCCCACCCGCAGGCTGTTGCTCACGACGATCCCGCCGAGCGCGATCACCGCGATCTCGCTGGTCCCGCCGCCGATGTCGATGATCATGTTCCCGGACGGCCCGCTGATCGGCACGTTCGCCCCGATCGCCGCGGCCAGCGGCTCCTCGATCAGGTACGCCTCGCGGGCGCCGGCCTTGAGGGCAGCGTCGCGGACGGCCCGCTTCTCGACCGACGTGACGCCCGCCGGCACGCTGATCATCACCTCCGGCCGCGACAGCGCGAACGAGCCCTTCCGGGCGCGGCCGATGAAGTAGCGGAGCATCGCCTCCGTGATGACGTAGTCGGCGATCACGCCGTCCTTCATGGGCCGGATGGCGGAGATGTTGCCGGGCGTCCGGCCGATCATCTCGCGGGCCTCCTCGCCCACCGCGACGATCCGGTTGTCGTCGGAGACGGCGACGACGGAGGGCTCCTGGATGACGATGCCCCTGCCCTTGACGTAGACGATGACGTTGGCCGTGCCGAGGTCGATGCCGATCTTCATGGAGTTGGGGTGCTCACCGGTTCGGGGAGGCGCTCGATGCGGGCGCCGAGATCATGGAACTTCCGGTCGATGTTCTCATAGCCGCGCTGGACGTGGTGCGCGCCGTGGATGACGGACGTCCCGTCGGCCGCCAGCGCGCCCAGGATCAGCGAGGCGCCGGCCCGCAGGTCGGAGATGGCGACCTCGGCGCCGTGCAGCCGCGTGGGTCCGGTGATCGATGCGTGGCGGGAATCGTGGATCTCGATCCGGGCACCCATCCGGCCCAGCTCGGTGAGCCACTCCAGGCGGTCCTCGAAGATCGTCTCGTGGACGTGGCTGGTGCCGGCGCCTCGGGTGAGCAGGACGCTGACCGGGGACTGGAGGTCGGTCGCGAGGCCCGGGTAGGGTCCGGTCTCCACGTCGCAGGCGCGATAGGCGCCCTCGCCGGGCGGGATGCCCGCGAACCT
The DNA here is from genome assembly GCA_963722475.1 of uncultured Chloroflexia bacterium. Taxonomy (GTDB): domain Bacteria; phylum Chloroflexota; class Limnocylindria; order Limnocylindrales; family CSP1-4; genus CTSoil-043. The sequence goes on from CAVRMJ010000008.1 coordinate 18,632, forward strand.
CGATCGTGTCCCGGCCGCAGGCAACGTTCACGCCCATCGTGGCGACCGTCTCGAGGAACGCGCCGAGGTACTCGCACGGCGCGCCCTCCAACGTCACGTGCCCACCGGCGACCGCGGCAGCCACGACGAACGTCCCGGCCTCGATCCGGTCCGGGATCACGCGTGTGCTCGGCTCCCCGGAGCCGTCGCCGGCCCTCGACCACGATCGTGTCCGGGGCGATCCGCTCCACCGCGGCGCCCATCTTCTGGAGGAACGCGATCAGGTCGTCCACCTCGGGCTCGCGCGCCGCGGGCCGGATCGTGGTCCGCCCATCGGCCAGGGTTGCGGCCAGGATCGCGTTCTCCGTCCCCATGACGGAGACGAACGGGAACGTGACGTCCCCGCCCCGGAGCCGGCCCGGCGCCTTGGCGAAGTAGTAGCCGTTGCGGTACTCGATCTCCGCGCCGAGGGCGCGCATCGCGTCGACGTGCAGGTTGACGGGCCGCCGCCCGATCCGGTCGCCGCCCGGGTTGCTCATGATCACGCGGCCGAAGCGCGACAGGAGGGGCCCGAGGAGGATGAAGCTGGCCCGCATCTTCGCGGCGGCCTCGAGCGGGACGAACAGCCAGTCCACGTCGCCGGACGCCACCTCGTAGACGCCGGGCCCGGGGTGGTCGACCACGACGCCCAGGTCCGCCAGCGTCGGCGACCATGACGCGCACGTCCTCGATCTCGGGGACGTTCGTGAAGCGGCAGCGCTCGCCGGTCAGGACCGCCGCGGCCAGCAGCTTGAGGGCGGCGTTCTTCGCGCCGCTGACCCGGACGGTGCCCTCGAGCGGGCGGCCTCCCTCGATCCGGAAGACCTCGCGGGCGACCGGTTCGGGGGTGTACTCCCAGTGGAACGGGCGGGCGTCCGCCATGGCTGTCCCGAGGCCGCCTCCGGCGCTACGCGCGCCGGTGCGGCCCCTCCCGGTGACGGCGCTCGGCGACCCGGATCCGGACCACGGCGGCCTGCAGCTCGGCCCGCGCCTGGGCCAGGTCGACCGGCTCCACGATCCCGGCTTCGAGCGCGCGCTCGGCCGCGTGACGGGCCGCCTGTGCCCGCTCCAGGTCGATCTCGGCGGCGAGGTCCGCGGTCTCCGCCATCACGACCACCTTGTCCGGCAGGACCTGGACGAAGCCGCCGATGATCGCGAAGGACTCCTCCACGCCGCCCTTGCGGACGCGCAGCTCGCCGGCCCCGAGGATCGAGATGAGCGGGGCGTGGTGGGGCAGGACGCCGAGCTCGCCCTCGCTCCCGGGCAGCGTGACGAAGTCGACGTCGTCGGCGTAGGCCCGCTTCTCCGGGGTGACGATCTCGAGCCGGAAGGGCATGGCCGCGCTCCTATGCCTCCAGCTTCGCCGCGTTCGCGCGGACGTCGTCGAGCGTGCCGGCGAGGAAGAAGGCCTGCTCCGGGAGCGAGTCGGCCTTGCCCTCCAGGATCTCCCGGAACGAGGCGACCGTGTCGCGGATCGGCACGTAGACGCCGGGGCGGCCGGTGAAGACCTCGCCGACGAAGAACGGCTGGCTCATGAAGCGCTGCAGGCGGCGCGCCCGGGCGACCGTCGCCTTGTCCTCCTCGGACAGCTCGTCGATGCCGAGGATCGCGATGATGTCCTGGAGGTCGCGGAAGCGCTGGAGGACGCGCTGCGATCTCGCGGGCCACGTCGTAGTGCTCCTGGCCGACGACGTTCGGGTCCAGGACCCGCGAGGTGGAGGTGAGCGGATCCACGGCCGGGTAGATGCCCAGCTCGGTGATCCGGCGCTCCAGCCGGATCGTGGAGTCCAGGTGGGCGAACGTGGTGGCCGGGGCCGGGTCCGTGTAGTCGTCGGCCGGCACGTAGACCGCCTGGAGGCTGGTGATCGAGCCCTTCTTGGTCGACGTGATCCGCTCCTGGAGGCGCGGCCATCTCGGTCGCCAGGTTCGGCTGGTAGCCGACCGCCGACGGCATCCGGCCGAGCAGCGCGGACACCTCCGAGCCGGCCTGGGTGAAGCGGAAGATGTTGTCGATGAAGAGGAGGACGTCGCGGCCCTCCTCGTCGCGGAAGTACTCGGCCATCGTCAGCGCCGACAGGCCGACGCGCAGGCGGGCGCCGGGCGGCTCGTTCATCTGGCCGAAGACGAAGGCCGTCTTGGCCAGGACGCCCGACTCGGTCATCTCCTTGATGAGGTCGTTGCCCTCGCGCGAGCGCTCGCCCACGCCGGCGAAGACCGAGACGCCGGCGTGCTCCTGGGCGACGTTCCGGATCAGCTCCTGGATGATGACCGTCTTGCCGACGCCGGCGCCGCCGAAGATGCCGATCTTGCCGCCCTTCTTGAACGGGCAGATCAGGTCGATGACCTTGATGCCGGTCTCGAAGACCTCGACGTCGGTGGTCTGCTCGTCGAAGGCGGGCGCCGCGCGGTGGATCGGCAGGACGTCGGTGCGGTCGACCGGGCCCTTCGCCGTCGATCGGGTTGCCCAGCACGTCGAAGACCCGGCCCAGCGTCGCCGCGCCGACCGGGACGCGAGATCGGGGCGCCGGTGTCGCGGACCGCCGTCCCGCGGGCCAGGCCGTCGGTCGTGGTCATCGCCACGGCGCGGACCCAGTTGTTGCCCAGGTGCTGCTGGACCTCGCAGACGAGCGGGTCGCGGTCCGGCCGCACGATCTCCACCGCGTTGTAGATCTGGGGCAGCTGGCCGGCGGGGAACTCGATGTCGACGACGGGTCCGGTGATCTGGATCACGCGGCCGGTCGCGGCGGGAGCGGCGGTCGCCATGGTTGGTGTCGTGCCTCCGTGCGCGCGTCAGCGCCCGGCCCGGGCGCCGGACGCGATCTCGATCATCTCGCGGGTGATGTTGGCCTGGCGGACCTTGTTGTAGGAGAGCGTGAGGTCGTCGATGAGCTCCTCGGCGTTCTCCGTGGCGCTCTTCATCGCCACCATCTTGCTCGACATCTCCGACGCCGTGGTCTCCAGGATGGCCTGGTAGACGCGGGTCGCGACGTAGCGCGGGAGGAGCTGGCGGAGGACGGTCGCCGGGTTCGGCTCGAAGATGAACTGGTTGCCGGGGACGCCGGCGGTGTCCGGCCGCGGGCCGGATCGGCAGGAGCTGCTCGGCAGTCGGGCGCTGGACCAGCGTGGAGACGAACCTGGGGTAGACCAGGTCGATCTGGCCGTAGGTCCCGGCCAGGAAGTCGTCGGAGACCAGCCGCGAGAGCGGCGTCACGTCGGCGAAGCTGGGCCGGTCGCCGAAGCCGTTGAAGTGCGCCTCGATCGGGATGCCGGGCGCGGCGCATCGCGTCGCGGCCCTTGCGGCCGACGGTCACCACGGCCACGGCGGCCGTCGTGCTCGCGGATCTCCTTGAGGGCGAAGCGGATCGTGTTCGTGTTCAGCGGGCCGGCCAGGCCGCGGTCCGTCGTGATCACCACGAGGAGCCGCTTGCCGTCGTCGCGGCGCGCCAGCAGCGGGTGGTGCTCGTCGCCGAGGACCGCCGCGAGGTCCGCGAGGACCTCGTCGAGCTTCTCGGCGTAGGGCCGCGCGGCGAGCGTCGCGTCCTGGGCGCGGTGGAGCTTCGACGCGGCCACGAACTGCATCGCCCGGGTGATCTGCTTGATGTTCTTGACGGCGCCGATGCGCCGCCGGATGTCGCGCTGGCTCGCCACGTGCCGCTCCTGCGCCCCTGCCGGCCGCTACGCGAGGAAGCTGGTGCGGTAGGCAGCCACCGCGTCGTCGAGGCCCTTCGCGATCTCGTCGTCGAGGGCCTTCGTCCGGCCGAGCTTCTCGAGGACCTCCGGCCGCTCGGCCTCGAGGAAGCGGTAGAAGCCGGCCTCGAACTCCTTGACCCGGGGCGTCGGGATGTCGTCGAGCTGGCCCTTCGTGGCGACGTACAGGATCGCGACCTGCTTCTCCACGGGGAGCGGCTGGTACTGCGGCTGCTTCACGATCTCGGAGAGCTTCTCGCCGCGGGTGAGCTGGTCGCGGGTGGCCTTGTCCAGGTCCGACGCGAACTGGGCGAACGCGGCGAGGGCGCGGTACTGGGCCAGGTCCAGCTTGAGCGGCCCGGCGACCTTCTTCATCGCCTTGGTCTGGGCCGCGGAGCCGACGCGCGAGACCGAGATGCCGATGTTGAGCGCGGGCCGCTGGCCGGCGTTGAAGAGGTCGGTCTCGAGGAAGATCTGGCCGTCGGTGATGGAGATGACGTTCGTCGGGATGTAGGCGGAGACGTCGCCGGCCTGCGTCTCGATGATCGGGAGCGCGGTCAGGGACCCGCCGCCGTTGTCGTCGTTGAGGCGCGCGGCGCGCTCCAGGAGGCGGCTGTGGAGGTAGAAGACGTCGCCGGGATAGGCCTCGCGGCCGGGCGGGCGGCGGAGGAGGAGGGACATCTCGCGGTACGCCCAGGCGTGCTTGGAGAGGTCGTCGTAGACGCACAGGGCGTCCTTGACGAGGCCCTGGCCGGGGACCTCGACGCCGTTCTCCATGACCTCCTCGCCCATCGCGACGCCCGCGTACGGGGCGAGGTACTGGAGCGGAGCGGGATCCTCGGCGCCGGCGACGACGACGATCGTGTGGTCCATCGCGCCGTGCTGCTCGAGGATCGCGACCGTGGCGGCGACCGTGGAGAGCTTCTGGCCGATCGCGACGTAGATGCAGACCAGGCCCTTGCCCTTCTGGTTGATGATCGTGTCGATGGCGATCGCCGTCTTGCCCGTCTGGCGGTCGCCGATGATCAGCTCGCGCTGGCCGCGGCCGATCGGGATGAGCGCGTCGATCGCCTTGATGCCGGTCTGGACCGGCGTGTCGACGCCCTTGCGGGCGATGACGCCGGGGGCGATCCGCTCGACCGGGCGGATCTTCGTCGTCAGCGATCGGGCCCCTTGTCGTCGAGCGGGCGGCCCAGCGGGTCCACGACGCGCCCCAGCAGGGCGGCGCCGACGGGGACCTCGACGACGCGGCCGGTGGTCTTGACGACGTCGCCTTCCTTGATGGCGGTCGAGTCGCCCAGGATGACGGCGCCGACGGTCTCCTCCTCCAGGTTCAGGGCCATGCCCATGACGCCGCCGGGGAACTCCAGGAGCTCGGAGGCGAGCGCGCCCTCGAGCCCGTAGATCGTGGCGATGCCGTCGCCGACCTCGACGACCGTCCCGACGTTGCGCGTCTCCGCGGTCGCGTCGAAGTTGTCGATGTTGGCCTTGATGATGCTGATGATCTCGTCGGATCGGATGGCCATTCGGTGCTCCGTTCGGCGGTGCGGGGGTCAGCGAGCTCCAGCGACGAGGCTGTCGCGGAGGCGCTCGAGCCGTCCCCGCACGCTGGCATCGATGAGGCGGTCGCCGACGCGGACGGTCAGGCCGCCGATCAGCTCCGGGTCGACCGTCGCGCGGACCTCGACGCGCGCGCCGGCCCCGGCCCCGACGCGCTCGGCGATGGCCGCGAGATCGGCGGGTTCGAGAGGCTCGGCGCTCGTGACGTTCGCGACGACGACGCCGTGCTCCCGGTCCACGCAGGCGCGTGAGCTCGTCGGCGACGCCGGGCAGGATCGCGAGCCGGCCGCGCCTGGCGAGGAGGAGGACGAGGTTCCGGGTCGGGGAGCCGACCCGGGATCCCAGCAGGCCGGTGATGATCGCGCGGCGGTCGCCCCAGGCGATCGCCGGGTTGTCGACGACGCGCGGCCGCCTCCTCCGCGCCCATGATCTCCACGGCGAGGCGGAGCTCGACGAGCCACGCGTCGAGCGTCCCGTCGCGGCGGGCGAGCTCCAGCACGGCTTCGGCGTAGCGGCGGGCGGCGGTCGTCGAGCGTGCCATCAGGCGGCTGGCCCTCCGGTCGCGGGCCCGCCGGCCGCGGACTCGGCCAGGAACTCCTCGACGAGGCGGCGCTGGCGATCGCTGCTCATCGTCTCGCGCACGACGCGGCCGGCGGCGTCGAGGGCCAGGGTCGGCGACCTCCGCCCGCAGGTCGGCGATGGCGCGGGTCTTCTCGGCCTCGATCTCGGCGGCGGCGCGGACGCGCATCCGCTCGAGCTCCTCGCGGGTCGCGGCGATGTCCGCGTCGCGGCTCTCCTGGGCCAGCTTCTGGGCGCGATCGAGGATCTCGCGCGCCTCGCGGCGCGCGGCGTTCAGCTCGGCGAGCGCCGCTGCCGTCGCCTGCCGCGCGCTCGATCCGGGCCTGGTCGGCGTCGTGGATCCCCTGTTCGATCCGGGCCCGGCGCTCGCCGGAGGGTCACCCCGATCGGCTTGAGGACGACCAGGTAGAGCACGGCGAAGAAGACCAGGAAGTTGAGGGCCGCGACGATGATCCAGAACAGGTTGATCGTCAACCCGGCGGTCGCGGTCTCGGCCTGCAGGCGGACGACCTCGCGGGCCGCCTGGCCGACGTCGACGATTGCCACGCTGAGACTCCGGCTCGTCGCCTACTTGATGAAGATGGCCAGCAGGCCGACGACGACCGCGAGGACGCCGAGCCCTTCGGCGAACGCCGCGAGGATGATGGCGAGGCCGCGGATCTGCGAGGCGGCGTCCGGGTTCCGGCTGATCGCGCTGCTGGACAGGCCGGCGAGGATGCCGATGCCGATGCCGGGGCCGATGACGCCGAGGGCGGCAAGGCCTGCGCCGAGGTGCTCCATGAGTTGCTCCCTCCTGCCTCCGGGGGTCTCCCGGGGTCTGGTGACGACCGACTATGCCCCTGACGGGCTGGTGTGCATCGCTGGTGCGGTCATGTCGTGGCCGGCGTCGAGGACCTCCTCGGCGAGATGGCCCTCCTCGTGCTCGTGGCCTTCCGTGGCGATGAGGATGAACATGAGCGAGAGGACGCTGAAGATGAGCGCCTGGACCAGGTTCAGCAGGAACTCCAGCCCGTAGAGCGCGACCGGCAGGATGGCGACCGTGAGGCCGGTGACCACGCCGAGCGCGACTTCGCCGCCGTAGATGTTGCCGAAGAGTCGCATTGACAGCGTGACGGGCTTGATGAACTCGAGCAGGAGCTCGATCAGCCCCACGAACAGGGCGATGACGCCGGCGCCCACGCCGTTCCTGAACTCGTAGAGCGGGAAGAACTTGCCGAGGTAGCCGCCGACGCCGAGCTTGCGGAAGCCCTCCACCTGGAAGACGGTGAAGCTGACGAGCGCGAGGCCCATCGTCACGTTGACGTCGCTGGTCGGGGCGCGCAGCTCCTCGAGCTTGCCGACCGGGGAGACCAGGCCGATCCAGTTGCCGGCCACGATGAAGATGAAGAGGCCGGCGAACCACGGCACGTACGGCCTGGCGCGCTCACCGCCCAGCGAGAGCGCGAAGTTCTCCAGGGATTCGTAGGCCAGCTCGGCCGCGTTCTGGAGGCGTCCCGGGATGACGTCGCGTCGGCGCGTCATGGCGATCGACAGGCCGAGCACGAGGAGGATGACGATCCACATCGTGAAGAGCGTGCTCGTGATGCTGGGCCAGAAGCCCACCACGAGCGGTCCGGTCGGCGTGGGGTTGGCCGGGTCCAGGTCCACGATCACGTGGGGCGCCGGGAGCTCCAGGTTCCCGTCGATGAAGCAGACGGGATACGCGCAGGCCGTCCCGGAGGCCGCTCCCGGCTCCGCCGGGGGCGCCGACGATGTAGGCGAGGACGTCCAGGAGCGATCACGGCAAGCACGAGGAAGACAAGCGTGCGCCGCGTCAGGAACCGGCTCACGCCGCCGCCTTCGCGGGCGCCCTTCGCGGGTGCCTCCATGTTCCGCTGTCAGCCACGCTCTCTCCACGCCCGGGAGCGCGGCCGCGCCACGCCCTCTCGGGTCAGTCGTCGAAGGTCGCCAGGAACCTGCTGATGAGCCGGTAGACGGCCCGGGCGCCCGCTCCGAGCCCGACGAGGAGCCCGACGAGGACGAAGATCGGCAGCGTTCGCAGCTGCTGATCCACCCAGTATCCGCCCAGCACGCCCACCAGGACCGTCACGAGGAGCACGAGGCCGATCTCGGAGAAGAGTGCGAAGTAACCCCAGGCCCGTTCGGGCACGGCGATTCGGCTCCCTGGCGAGGCCGCGCGAGTATAGCAACGGGAGCGCGGCGCGGGCAACCATCACCGGCCAGGCGCCACCGGAGTCGAGGCGGGCGTGATTGTCGCGCCGTCGCGCGGGGTCCGGGTGGCGCTCGCGCCGGTGAGGTGCCGCCGCTCGAGCCGTCGACCCCCCGCGTGACCTTCGGCGCCAGCATGGCGAGCGCGACCGTCGCGGCGAGGACCGCGATCGCCAGCGCCGTCATCGCCCTCCGGCCTTCGGCACGGGGCCGCCCCGGGCCGGCTCGGCCCTCGCGGCAGCCAGGGCGTCGGCGGAGCCGGAGGCGATGAGCGTCTCGCCCCCGGCGAGCCGGCGGTCATCCGGCGGGTTCGCGGCGTAGCGGTCGTCCTCGGCGAGGATCGCGAGCACGAAGAGCCCGCGCTCGCGGAGCTCGGACGACGCTGAGCCCCGTCCAGCGGGCCGCCCGCCCGAACGTGGAACTCCTCGAGGCTGAACGAGAGCTCGCCGTGCGAGAGCGCCGCGTCCAGGAAGTCCACCACCCGCGGGCGGACGGCCAGCTCGGCCAGGCGCCGACCGGCCATCGTGTAGGGCGAGACGACGCGGTCGGCACCGGCCCGGGCCAGCTTCTCCTCGGCGGCCGGCGTGCTGGCCCGGCCGACCACGAAGAGCCCCGGGTTGAGCGCCCGGGCCGAGAGGATGACGTAGACGTTCTGGGCGTCAGAATCGATCGTGGCGACCAGCCCCTTCGCGCGCCCGATCCCGCCGGCACGCAGGGTCGCGTCGTCGGTCGCGTCGCCCTCGACGACCAGGCAGCCGTCGTCGCGGGCGCGCTTCAGCGACTCCGGGTTGACGTCGATCACCACGAACCGCTCGCCGTCGTGGACCAGCTCCCGGGCGACGGTGGAGCCGACGCGGCCGTAGCCGCACAGGACGAAGTGGTCCCGGAGCTCCTCCACCTGGCGTGTCATGCGTCGTCCGACCCTCCGTCCGCTCGTCGCCTCGGTCACGAGGTACTCCGTCACGAGGCCCACGCTGCCGAAGATGAGGACGACCCCGAAGCCGATGACCAGCATCGTCCACAGCCGGCCCGACGGCGTCAAGGTCGCGGACTTCCCGGAAGCCGACCGTGGTGACGCTGATGACCGTCATGTAGAGCGGCGTCGGAGAGCCCCCAGCCCTCCAGGATCATGTATCCCGGCGGTCCCGATCGCCAGCGCCGCGCCCACGATCGCCAGCCAGGTCCGGAGGCCGGGAGCCTCGACCAGCGCGACGACCGCATCGAGCGCCCACGACTCCTGCCGCGACCGCTTCACGTCTGCACCTCACGGCGACCGCGTCCGGCCGGCGGGCCGGGCGCACCAAGCGTAGCGCGCCTCAGCCGGTCTCGTCCCCCCCGGCTGCGCGGCTCAGCAGGAAGAGCGCGAGCCCGAAGATCACGAAGACGCCCAGGAACGCGTAGAGCTGACCGGTGCCGGACAGGAGCAGCGACAGCACCGCCAGCGCGATGCAGACCGCGTAGATGGCGAGCACCGTCTGGGCGTGGGAGAGGCCGAGCTCCAGGAGCCGGTGGTGGATGTGACCCCGATCCGGCGAGAACGGGGACCGCCCCTCGGAGAGGCGCCGGACGATGATCCAGAACGTGTCGATGATCGGGACGCCGAGGACGAGGAGCGCGACCGCCACCTTGGCGCTGCCGAGGATGGACAGCAGCGCCAGGACATAGCCGATCACCATCACGCCGCTGGTCCCGACGAAGATGGAGGCCGGGTGGAGGTTCCAGCGGAGGAAGCCCAGGAGCGCCCCGGCCATCGCGAAGCAGAAGAGCGCGACCACCGGCTGGTCGATGGGTCCGGTCAGGCTGATCGTCCCGAGCGTGAGCGCCGCGATCAGCGCCACGCCGGACGAGAGCCCGTCCAGCCCGTCGATGAAGTTGATGCTGTTGATCATGCCCAGGATCCAGATGACGGCGAAGGTGGCTTCGAAGACGCCACTGAGGTGGATGATCCCGGGCCCGAACGGGTTGGCGAGCAGCGTCACGGTGATGCCGAGCCCCACCGCCACCCCGGCGAGGATCAGCTGCCCGGCCAGCTGCCAGCGGGCGCGGAGGTCGAACCAGTCGTCCAGGCTGCCGATCAAGGCGGCCAGCGCCGCCCCGCCGACCAGCGCGACGACCTCGCTTGCCGCGCGGCGCGTCCGAGGCCGACCAGATCCCGACCACCGAGTTGACGGCCAGCAGGCCGAGCGACGTGATCACGAAGGCGCCGGCAACCGCGATGCCGCCGCCGCGCGGGACCGGCGCCGTGTTGACGCGTCGCTCCCCGGGATGGTCCAGGACCTCGAACCGGCGCGCGAAATGGCGGACGATCGGCGTGAGGACCAGGGCCAGGATCGCGGCGGTGGCGAACGCGGCGAGGGCCGGAAGTGCGACGCCCTCGCTCACCGGGTCACGCCTCGGGCAGCCCCGGAACGGGGAAGCGCCCGCAGACGTCGCGGACCTCGGCGGCGATCTTCGCCTGCTCGGCGGGCTCGTCCCGCGAGGTGAGCGTGGCCACGATCAGGCGTCCGATCTCGCGCATCTCGTCGGGCCCGAACCCGCGCGTCGTGGTGGCGGGCGTCCCGATCCGGATCCCGGAGGCGATGTTGGGCGGGTTCGCGTCGAACGGGATGGCGTTCTTGTTGACCGTGATCCCGACGTCGTCGAGGAGTCGCTCGGCTTCCCGACCGGTCACCCCGAACGGCGTCACGTCCACGCTCATGAGGTGGTTGTCCGTCCCGCCGGTGATGAGCCGGCCGCCGCGGGAGCCGATCTCCGCGGCGAGCACGCGGGCGTTCTCCACCGTGCGGCGCTGGTCCTCGCGGAACGCGGGGGTGGCGGCCAGGCGCAGGGCGACCGCCTTCGCGGCGATGACGTGCATGAGGGGCCCACCCTGCGTTCCCGGGAAGACGGCCTTGTCCACCTGCCTGGCAAGCTCGGCCGACGAGAAGATGAGGCCGCCCCGGGGGCCGCGGAGCGTCTTGTGGGTCGTGGTCGTGACCAGGTCCGCGTGCGGGAAGGGCGACGGATGCTGCCCGGCCGCGACCAGCCCGGCGATGTGCGCCATGTCCACGAGGAGGTATGCCCCCACGCCGTGGGCGATCGCCGCGAAGCGCTCGAAGTCCAGGATCCGCGAGTACGAGCTCGCCCCGGCGATCAGGAGCTTCGGGCGGACCTCGGCGGCCTGCCGCTCCACCGCGTCGTAGTCGATGAGGTTCGTCTCGCGATCGACGCCGTAGGCGTGGACGTCGAACCACTTCCCGCTGAAGTTGACCGGGGAGCCATGCGTCAGGTGACCGCCGTGGGCAAGGCTCATCCCGAGGATCCGGTCGCCCGGCGAGAGCACCGCGAAGAACGCGGCGAGGTTCGCCGGCGCGCCGGCGTGCGGCTGGACGTTGACGTGCGCAGAGCCCGGGAACAGGGCAAGGGCGCGGTCCTGCGCCAGGCGCTCCACGACGTCCACGTATTCGCAGCCGCCGTAGTAGCGGCGGCCGGGCAGGCCCTCCGCGTACTTGTTCGTCAGCCAGGAGCCAGCGGCTTCCATGACCGCGGCGAACGTGTAGTTCTCGCTTGCGATCAGCTCGATCTTCCAGCGCTGGCGGTCCGCCTCGCCGCGCATCGCTGACCAGACCTCCGGGTCCAGCTCCGCGACTGTCGCCCACGCGGCGTGCGCGGCGTCCGTCACGCTCATCCCCGCTCCTTCCCGGTCGCCCCCGGCAGCCGCCCCCACCGGCGACACCTGAACCGCTCGGCACCCAGCCGCCGTCGCGTCCGCGCCATTGTCGCCCAACCACCCGCGGCGCGTCCGGGGGCTCGCCGCGGGCGGCCACGTCCGACGGCGGAGGCGGACGTCATCCGGCCGGGCCGGCGCGCCGGGCGCGTCGGGCGCCCGGACGGCTGCGGAGCACGTACGTCTCCAGCACCTGCGCCGCCCCGTCTTCGTCGAAGGGCGATGCCACGAGGCTGGCCGCGGCCCGGAGCTCCGCCGGGCCGTGGGGCATCGCGACGCCGAACCCGACCTCGGCGATCATCTCGAGGTCATTGAGCTGGTCGCCGATCGCGAGCGCGTCACGGAGGTCGACGCCCAGCCGGCGAGCGAGCCAGCGGACCGCCGCCCCCTTGCCCACGCCGGGCGCCACGAACTCGAGGAACATCGGGTGGCTGACCGTCACGACCGCCCGGCCGTCGAAGTCGGCCCGCGCGGCGGGCAGGAGGCGGGTCGGCGCCGGGGGATCGCCCACGGAGATCACCTTGGTCACGGGGTGGCGCACCCAGGCGTCGAGATCCGGCACGACCACGACCCGGCCGAAGTTGAAGCGAACGTACTCCGCCGCGCGGCTGTCGCTGGCGGGGATCACCATCTTCTCCAGGTGGTTCAGGTGCGGGTCGAGCCCGTGTGAGCGGCACCACGCGAGCGCGTCGCGGGCCACCGACGGCCGGCAGCGGGCGATGGTAGAGCAGGCGCCCGAGGCCCGGCCGGCCCGCGTCCGGCATCGCGCGGATGAGGGCGCCCTGCATGCCCACGATCGGCCCGCGCAGCCCGAGCTCCCGCGCATACGGGAGCGCCGAGCTGGACATCCGCCCGGTGACGATGGCCACGGCGACGCCGGCGTCCACGACCGCGCGAACGGCCGCGACGGTCCGGGGCCGGATCCGCATGTCTTCGCCGACGAGCGTGCCGTCGAGGTCCAGGGCCACCAGCCGGATCCGGCGTGAAGGGCCGCCGGGCACGAGCGTGCGGGGCCCGTTCATGGCGCGGGCTCCGGACGCGTTGCAGGCACGATCCGGGCGATCCGTGGCAACCCGGCAAGGTCGTCCACCACGTCGCAACTCCAGCCGGGCAGGAGGGCAGCCACGGCGCTTCCGATCTCGTCCCCCTGGTCCGACCCGATCTCCAGGAGCGCCAGCCCGTCTTCGCCCAGCCGGTCGGGCAGCAGCGCGAGCAGGCGCCGGATGACGTCGAGCCCGTCCGGTCCCCCGTCGAGCGCTCCGGGGGGCTCGAAGCGGACCGGCGCCGGCAGGCTGTCGAGGTCGGCCGTGCGGATGTACGGCAGGTTGGCGCAGACGAGGTCGAACCGCGGCGGCACGTGGAGAAGGCCCGCCGGCGCGCCCGCGGGCGGCAGCAGGTCGGCCACGGCCACCCCGACGCGGTCCGCCACGCCGTGCGCCACCGCGTTCTCCCGGGCGAGGGCGGCCGCATCGGCCGACAGGTCGGACGCGACGATCTCCACCTCTCCGGCCATGCCGCGGCGCCGCAGCGCGACGGCGACCGCCACGGCGATCGCGCCGCTGCCGGTCCCGACGTCCGCCACGTTGACCGGCGGCGTTCCGGCGGGGCGTGGCGCGCGTCCCAGGACGTCCGCCAGCTCCCCGATCGCGAGGTCCACGAGCAGCTCCGTCTCCGGTCGCGGCACCAGCGCGCGGGCGTCGACGGCGAGGGCAAGGCCGTGGAACTCCTTCATGCCGCGGATGTACGCGACCGGCTCACCGGCGGCGCGCCGATCGAGCGCCGTTGCGAAGCGGGCCGCCGGACCGTCGCCGGCGAGGCCGTCGGGATGGGCCAGCACGCCGGTCCGGTCCGTCCCGAGCGCATCCGCGAGGAGCAGCTCCGCGTCCAGCCGGGCGCTCGGCGAGCCGGCCGCACGAAGGCGGTCGGTGCCGGCGGCGAGGAGCCCGCCGACCGTCGCGCCCGGGCGGGACGTCAGGACCCGCCTTCGCCGTCGTCGGCCAGCGAGGCCAGCCGGTCGGCCTGGTCGGTGGAGCTGAGCGCCTCCAGGAGCCGGTCCAGGTTGCCGTCGAGCACGCCGGGCAGGTTGGACAGGTCCATCCCGATCCGGTGGTCGGTCACGCGGTCCTGTGGGAAGTTGTAGGTCCGGATCTTGTCCGACCGGTCCCCGGCGCCGATCAGCGAGCGCCGCGTGACGGAGTCGGCCTCGCGCTGCCTGGACCGCTCCTGGTCGAGGAGCCGGGCGCGCAGGATCGCCATCGCCTTCGCCTTGTTCTTGTGCTGGCTTCGTTCGTCCTGGATCTCCACGACCAGGCCGCTCGGGAGGTGGGTGATCCGGACCGCCGAGTCGGTCGTGTTGACGCCCTGGCCGCCGGGTCCGGAGGCGCGCTTGACCTCGATGCGCAGGTCGCGATCCTCGTCGATGGTGAGGTCCGTCTCCTCCGCCTCCGGCAGGACCACCACCGTGGCGGTCGAGGTGTGGGTCCGACCGGCCGATTCGGTGGCGGGGACGCGCTGGACGCGGTGCGTCCCGCTCTCGAACTTCAGGCGGCTGAAGGCGCCCTCGCCGAAGATCTCCACGACCGCCTCCTTGACGCCGCCGATCCCGGTCTCGTGGAGGCTCATGACCTCGGCGCGGAGGCGATGCCGGTCCGCGTAGCGGAGGTACATGCGGAGGAGGTCGCCCGCGAACAGCGCGGCCTCCTCGCCGCCCGCACCCGCCCGGATCTCGAGGATCACGTTCCGATCGTCGTTGGGGTCGCGCGGCAGGAGATGGACCGTCAGGGCCTCCAGCTCGGCGGCCTCCGCCGCCTCGAGCCGGGCGATCTCCTCGCGGGCCATCGCCTGCATGTCGTCGTCGTGCTCCGCGTCGCGCATCTCCCGGGCGCCCGCCAGCTCCGCGCGCAGCGCTTCCAGGCGCCGATACGACGAGACCACCGGCTCGAGGCGCGCCAGCTCCCGGCCAAGCCGCCGGAGCGCCTCCATGTCGGCGGCCACCCCGGGAGTCGAGAGCTCCGCCTGGACACCCTCGTACTGCTGCACGAGCTCGTGCAGCTTGCGGTCCAGCGCTCCCTCGGCCACCGCTCAGGCCCCCGGCGCCGGGCTCGCCTCGGCGGACAGGATCAGGGCGCTTCGCCCGATTCGTCCCGCACCGTCGGGGAGGACCTCGCCGTCCGCGAGCATCGCCTGCTCCAGGCTGACGATCGCGACCTCGAGCATGTCGTCCGTGGGTTGCTTCGTCGTGATCTTCTGGACCCAGATGCCCGGCTGGAAGAGCCAGCGGACGATCCGGCTGGCGCGGTGGCGGGCGCCGAACCGGAGGAGCTCGTAGCTGATCCCGGCGATGACGGGGATCAGGACGATCCGGCTCGCGATCATGACCGGGATGGCCTGGCGCCCCACGAGGCTGAACACCACGATCGAGACGAGGATGACCACGACCAGGAACTCGGTGCCGCAGCGTGGGTGCGCGGTGGGGTACTTCCGGACCGCGTCCACCGTGAGCGGGTCGCCCGCCTCGAGGGCGTGGATCGACATGTGCTCGGCGCCGTGGTACTGGAAGGTCCGACGGACGTCCGACGTCCGGCCGATCAGCAACAGGTAGCCCAGGAAGATGACGACCTGGATCACGCCCTCGACCGCGCGCTCCACGACGCCGCTCTGGCTGCCGGCGATCGCCTTCGCGAGCAGGAGCGGCAGGAAGAAGAAGAGCCCGACGCCGACCACCAGGGTCAGGCCCAGCATCAGCGCGACGGCGCCCTTCCCGAGCTCGGCGCTGTCGGCGGGCGCGGGCGGCGGGGCAGCGGGGCCGGGCGAAGGGACAGTGTCAGCCTGGATGCCGCCCGCGCGCGGCTGTCGGGTCGGGAGCCGGAACCGGCGGGGAGGACACGGGCGGCATGGGCGACTCGTTCGCCGCCGGCGCCACCGGCGCCACCTGGGCGAGCTCCTCGGCCGCGGCGACTCCCGCCGAACGGACCAGCCAGCGGGTCCCCACGACCAGGGTCTCGTAGAGGACGACCAGCCCGCGGACGAACGGGAGGCGCGCCCAGCGGGTGGCGCGGAATCCCACGGCCAGCTGCTCGTCCGCCCAGACGATGCGCCCATCCGGATGGCGGAGCGCCACCGCGATCGAGTTGCGCCCGCGCATGAGCACACCCTCGATGAGGGCCTGGCCGCCGTAGGAGAAGCGAGCCATCGGGTGACGCTACCGGCCGGGAATCACGACGGCGGGCCGGGTGGCCCGCCGTGGCGAAGGCGATCCAGCCGTCAGCGGCCCGTCGCGGCGCGCTCGAGGCGCTTCTGGAACCGCTCGACCTGGCCGGCCGTGTCCATGATCATCTGCTTGCCCGTGTAGAAGGGGTGGCAGTTCCCGCAGACATCGACGCGGAGCTCGGGGCGGGTCGACCCGACGACGAACTCGATGCCGCAGGTCGCGCAGTGCACCTTCGAGGCGTGGTACTTGGGGTGGATGTTCGGCTTCATCAGGTCTCCGGGAGCAGCGGTGCGGGGGTGTGGCCGGGGGCTTCAGGCGCCGACGGCGGCGGGCTCGGCGTCGCCGGCGAGGGCAGCCTCGATGGCGGGGGCCGCCTGGGTCACGGGCTCGACGCGGATACGCTTCTTGGTGCGTGTCTGGTGCTCGAAGCGGACGCGGCCCTCGACCGTCGCGAAGACGGTGTAGTCGCGGCCGAGGCCCGTGCCGGAACCGGCGATGAAGGTCATCCCGCGCTGGCGAACGATGATCGAGCCGGCCGGCACGAGCTGGCCGTCACCGACCTTGACGCCAAGGCGCTGACCGACCGAGTCGCGGCCATTCTTCGAGCTGGACCCTGCCTTCTTGTGGGCCATCGATCAGTCTTCCTTCTTTGCGGCGCGGGTGCGCTTGACGGCGGGCTTCGCCGCGTCGGCTGCGGGCGCCTTGGCCTTGGCGGCAGGCTTCGCCGCCCCTGCGGCGCGGGCGCGCGCCGGCTTCTTCGTCGCGTCGGCGGGTGTGGCCTCTGCCTCGGCCGCGGCGGCCTTCGAGGCGAGCGTCGCGGCGAGGACGGCGTCGGCGGCCGCCTGGGTGGCCGCGGCCTCGGCGATCCGCTCGCGCTCCGTCTTGCGCGCCTCCGCGGCGACCTTCTCCGAGGCAGCGGCGCTCTTGCCGTTGAGGGTCACGTCGGTGATGCGCAGGATCGTCTGCTCCTGGCGATGGCCCTTCTTGACCCGTCGGCGGGCCTTCGGCTTGTACTTGAACGAGATCACCTTGTCGGCGCGGTCGGCCCGCAGGACCGTGGCGCTGACGACTGCCCCGGCAACGAGTGGCCGGCCGATGGCGGCCTCATCGCCGTCCGCGACGAGCAGGACGCGGTCGAGGGTGATCTCCTGGCCTGGCTCGACGTCGAGGAGCTCGACGGCGAGCTCCGTGCCGACCTCGACGTGGTACTGCTTCCCGCCGGTCTCGATGACTGCGTACATGGGTCTCCGGGTGGGTGCTCGGCGGGCGTGACATGCCGGCCGCGGGTGGGCGCAAATGAAAAGCCCGGGTCTTCGGGCGCGAATTGGGAGTGTACGGCGCTCCGTCGCTCCGGTCAAACGGCTCCCGGCCTCAGTGTGAACGGCTCCCGGCCTCAGGGCAGGAGGTCGCGACGCCGGAAGAGCACGAGTGACGCGATCCAGCCGACCCCGGCAACGATCGTGAACACCCCGATGCCGACCCAGTCGGCCGCTCCGCGATCGATCAGCGCGCCCACGCCGGCATACCGGAACGCGGTGAGGTCGCCGAGCCACGCGAAGTCGGGCTGGACCTGGGCGACGATGTTGAGCAGGTACATCGCGATCAGGATTCCCGCCGTGACCGAGGCGGCGACGCCGCGATTCAGCGTGATCACGGCCACCACTGACGTCACGCCGGCCATCGCGCACGCGAAGAGCCACAGCACGACGCCGGCGGCCAGGAACCGGGCGGCATCGAACCCGGCTCCGACGAGCGTGCCCACCATGAGCACGCCTGCGACCGTCACGAACGCGAGCGCGGCGAGGGTCACGAGCTGGCAGAGGATCGCCGCGCCGAGATAGCGGCCGCGGGTCAACGGCGTCCCCAGGGGGAGGTCGGACCAGCCGCGCTCCGCGTCGGCGGCGGCCGGCCGGGTTGCGAGGACGATGGCGCCGATGGCCGCCACGACCGGCCAGAGGAAGCTGCCGATGTACGTCGTGAAGAAGGTGCCCGGGTCGGCCAGGCTGCCGCTCATCCCGAAGGCCGCCATCAGCTCCTTCGGGAAGAGCTTCATGTAGTCCTGGATCATCGCCGTGTTGGCGAGCAGGATCGGGTAGACGGCGGCGATCAGCCCGCCGTAGACCAGGACCACGACTGCGAGCCCGACGGCGAGGATCCGGCTGCGCCGGAGCTCGAGGCGGAACGTGAGCGCCGTCATCGTGCCGCCTCCTCGCCGATCACGGGACCAGCGGCGCGGCGGGGCGACCCTCCGAACCGGCGACCGTGCCCTCGTAGTAGCGGAAGAAGAGGTCCTCCACGTCGGGCGTGCTGACCGCGATGTCGCGGACGTCCAGCTCGCCAAGGCGACGCAGGATCGGGTTCACGTCGCCCCTGACCATCACGTGGACGTCCTGCCCGGTGCTCGAGAGGACGGTGACACCCGGCAGGCTGAACGCATCCTCGGGCGCGGGTCGCCCGAGCACCAGGTTCACGGAGCGCGTGTGGTCCCCCACCAGGGCGGCCACGGTGGCGATCTTCACGAGCCGGCCTTCCCGGATGATGGCGACGCGGTCGCAGGCCCGTTCCACCTCGGGCAGGTTGTGCGAGGAGAGGAAGACTGTGCGGCCATCCGCGCGCGCCTCGGCGACGAGGGACAGGAACTCGCGCTGCATGAGCGGATCCAGGCCGGTCGACGGCTCGTCCATGACCAGGAGCGGCTCTCGGCCCATGAACACGGAGACCACGCCGACCTTCTGGCGGTTGCCGCGCGAGAGCTTCTTCACCGGAACCGTCGGGTCCAGCTCGAGACGTTCCGCGAGCGATCGCCAGGCGCCCTTCGGCAGGCCGCGAAGCGCGCCCAGGTAGTCCAGGAGCGAGGTCGCGTCCTGGTCGCCGAGGTAGCCAGGGTCGCTCCCAAGGTGGGCGAGCTGCCGGTGCACCGCCGGTGCCTGCCCCCAGGGGTCCAGCCCCAGGATCCGGGCGCTGCCCCCGCTGGGCCGGATCAGGCCCAGGAGCATCCGGATCGTGGTGGTCTTCCCGGCACCGTTCGGGCCCAGGAAGCCGAAGACCTCGCCTTCGTGGACGTCGGCCTCCAGGTCGATGACGCCTCGGCGTTTGCCATACCACCGGGTCAGGCCGCGCAGCTCGATCGCCTCGGGCACGCCGCACCTCCGATCACGGGCGCGCGGGCGATCCGGTCGGACCGCCGACGGCCCAGCGTGGACCGGGACGTGCGCGCCGGGGAGGGCCGCTCGGCCGAAACGACGGGACCGGACGGCCCGACCGCGAGGCCCATCGCGAACGGCGACGAAGGTCAGGCGTCCTCGCCGGTGAGCAGGCGCTCGCGCACGATCCGGAGCACCCGGAGCTCCCCGCCCGCCGGGGCGGCCGGCGGGCCGGCGAGGGCCGCGACGACGTCCTCCGGGCGCCCGACGGCGTCGGGGCGGTGGCGGAGCCGCGTCCGGACGACGGCCGTGGGTGCGTCCTCGCCGGCTTCGGCGTGCGGACGCACGGCCGCCACCGAGAGGGAGATGATCAGCGGCCGCAGGTCGAACGCCTGCGTCTTCTTCTCGCGACGCCGCTCACGGGGCAACGTGGATACCGTCAACAGCGCCTCGGCCGCGACGCGAAGCTCGAACGCCGGGGCCCCGGCCACCTCGACCCGGTAGTCGGCCGCGACCAGGGCGGCCGATGCCGACGGCGCACCGACCCAGACATCGTGGAGGTCGACCAGCTCGACACGAGGGGGGAGCCCGGCCCGGACCCGCTCGCGGACTTCGGCGGCCGGAAGGCGCGCCGCGAGGATCACGTCGACGATCTCGCGCTCCCCGGCGATCCCGAGGGGGAGCTGCGCGGCCGGCACGACGCGGCCCCGGCCGGGGCCGCCGGCCAGCGGCAGCCCGCCTCGCTCGAGCAGCGAGGCCCACGCCCCTGCCCCGGCCGGGAGCTCGCCGGGCACCTGCACCGCCGGCATCCGAAGGTAGAGGCGCCAGCGCTGGCGGGGGCCGCCCGACGCTGGCAGGAGCAGCGTCGAGGGCGATGATGCGGCCGAAGTCGACGGGATCGGGACGCCCGGGGGCACCGTCGGCGCGCCCCCATCGTCCGGGCTCGCCGAGGGCGGGCGCGGAACGGTCACGCGGCGGCTTCCGGCGGAGACGCGCTGCCCTCGGTAACGGGTCGTGGCACGACTGCCGGCGAGTCATGGGGTGGCTCACCCGGACGTCCACCTATTCGGGCAGACCGCGCCATGCGGCCGGACTGCCCCCGGGCGTGGGTCACCACTCGGCACGCTGCTGGCGCATGGCGATGCTCTGGAGGACGCCCAGCCCGATCGCGATGCTGACCAGCGAGGCACCCCCGTGCGTGATGAACGGGAGCGGGATGCCGGTGATCGGCATCAGGCCCAGGACCATCCCGACGTTGACGATGATCTGGAACAGGATCATCGAGGCCAACCCCGCGCCCACCATGAGGCCGAACGGGTCGCGCGATCGCCAGGCGATCGTGAGAATGCGCCAGAGGAGCGCGGCGAACAGCAGGAAGACGACGACGCATCCGACGAAGCCGAGCTCCTCGGCCAGGATCGCGAAGACGAAGTCGGTCGACTGGACGGGAAGCAGGTTTGCCTGGCTCTGCGGGCCGTTCGTCAGGCCCGCCCCCAGGAGCCCGCCGGAGGTCACGGCCTTCTGGGCGGTCAACAGCTGGAACCCGGCGCCGAGCGGATCTTTCGCCGGGTCCAGGAAGCTGGTCAGGCGCGCCTTCTGGTAGTCGTGCAGCACGTAGGTCCAGACGAGCGGCATGGCAGCGAACGTCGCCACCGCCAGCGCCCCGAGCCACCGCAGGCTCGCGCCCGCCATGAAGAGCATCCCGACCAGGACGGCGATGAAGACGAGCGACGTCCCGAGGTCCGGTTGCAGGAGCACCAGGACCCACGGGGGGATCACGATGAGGCACGCGCCCACGATCGCCCGCAGGGAGTCCAGGCGCCGGTCGCGGTCCGCGAGGTACCGGGCAAGGACCACGATCATGAGGATCTTCGCGATCTCGCTGAACTGGAACTGGAGCCCGAAGATCGAGACCCAGCGGGCCGAGACCGCGTCGGAGCTGCCGAGCACGAGGGAGGCCGCCAGGAGCCCCAGGTTCGCGAGGTAGATGAGCCAGGAGAACGTCTTCAGCCACGTGTAGTCGAAGGCCGTGGCGGCCGCGAAAGCGACCAGGGCAACCACTGCCCAGACAAGCCCGCGGCCGAAGGTGGTCCCGCCCTGCAACGCGTCGGCGCCCAGCTGGGCGGTCGTGTTGCTGTAGGCCATCGTCAGCCCGAGCGTGGCGAGCAGCGCGGCATAGACGAAGAGCTGCAGGTCGAAGTCGCGCCAGGCCACGCCGCTGACGCGAGCGGCGAGTCCGGTCGGGGCGTCCCGCTCGACGCGGAGGACGCCCATCAGCGACCGCCCTGGTAGAAGTTCGTGCGCTGGAGGAGCTGCGGCAACCGGTAGTCCGTGGTGATCCCGTAGTGGAGCTGGAGGTAGTACTTGGCGACCTCCGTCGCCGTGTTGCCGAGCGTGCCGGCGTTGTAGATGAAGACGCACGAACGCCAGCTGCGAGTCGGGCTTGGAGACGTCGCCGGTCGGGTTGTCCTTCGTCCAGGCGTTCTTCGGGACGAACCCTGCGAACCAGTTGTGGTACGGCAGGACGCCGTTCTTGTCGCGAAGGCCGAACTCGGCCGTGCCCGTCTTGCCCGCGACGACGATCGGAAGATCCACGAGGTTGTACGTGTTCCTGCTCGCGACGACGGTTCGCGCTGCTTCCCGCATCGTCGCGAAGACCCAGCTCGGCGCTGCGATCTTCCGGATCACCTTGGGCGTGAACGGCCGCACGACGGTGCCGTCCGGGCTCACGATCTCGCGGACCACCTGCGGTTGGTAGAGCGTGCCGCCGTTCGCCATCGCCGCGTAGGCGTTGACCACCTGGAGCGGCGTGGCGAGATCGTAGCCCTGGCCGATCCCGGCCTGGAGGACCTCGCCCGGGTAGATCGGCCGCGCCGAGCGTGTCCAGCTTCCACTGGTCCGTCGGGACGAGACCGGCGGACTCGGCGGGAAGGTCGATCCCGGTAGGCTGCCCGAATCCGTACTGGTTGCCCCAGTAGGCGAGGCGCCCGATGCCGAGCCGCTGGGCGAGCTGGTAGAAGACGGTATCGGCGGAGTGGGCGAAGGCATTCTTGATGTCGAGGGGTCCCCACCCGGCGTGATTCCATTCCCAGAACAGGGTCGACCCGACCTGGACGTACGGCTTGCTCAGCACGGTCTCGGTCGGGCCAAGCTTCTTGTCGGCAAGCACGCCCGTGCCCGTCACCAGCTTGTACGTGGACCCGGGTGGCTGGATGTCACTGATCGCGTGGTTCATGAGTGGGAGGTCCGGGTCCGCCAGGAGCTTCTGGTAGTCCGCCGTGCTGATCCCGCGCGCGAACAGGTTCGCGTCGTACGTGGGCTCGCTGACCATGGCAAGGATCTCGCCGGTCTGCGGATTCTCGACGACGATCGCGCCGCGGCGCGCCCCGGACAGCTTGAGACCCCAATCGAGCGCCTGCTGCGCCAGCTTCTGCTCCTTGGCGTCGATGGTCAGGATGAGCAAATCGCCGGCCTGCGGCGCCGTCGTCGTGGAAAGGACGCTGAGCGTGCGCCCGGTGCCATCCTTCTCGACCTCGCGAACCCCATACGTCCCGCGCAGCACGGACTCGTAGACGGATTCGACGCCCGCCTTCCCGATCCGGTCGTCGGGCAGGTATCCCTGGCTCTGCAGCGACGCGTAGGTTGTCGCGTCGATCGGTCCGGTCCAGCCGATCAGCTGGGTGAACAACGGCCCATCGAGGTAGTCGCGGCGCGCATCGACGGTGACCTCGACGCCGGGAAGGCTCAACCCGTCCTCGGAGACCAGGCGCGCGGTCTGCTCGGGCACATCGTGCGCGATCGGCACGGGGTCGAATCGCGAGCCGGTGGCGCCGTCAACCGTCTCCGTGATCGTGGCGGCGGAGATGCCGAGGAGTCCGGCGAGACGCCCGATCACCTCCGGTTGCTGGGTGAGGGGGAGGTCGGCGGGCCGGACCGAGACGGTGAACGTCGGCACGTTCTCGACGAGGAGCCGGTTCTTGCGGTCGTAGATGAGTCCCCTCGTCGATGGCACCGGCTCCGTCACGATCTGGCTGCCGGCCACGGCCACCGGCAGGACCGCCGCCGGCGACGCGACAGGGGCGCCGGAAAGCTGCATGACGAACAGCCGCGTCGTCAGGCCGCCAAGGGCGAGCACGGCGGCGAGGCCAAAGGCGACGAAGCGCGCCGGCCGTCGCTCGTGAGTAGCGGGCGTCTCGAGAACGCTCACCAGTCGATCCGCTCGCTCTCGTCGCCGAACCGGCGGCGCCGGATGATCAAGGGGATCGGTGCGATCACGGCGGCCGCCAGGCCTGCCAGCAGACTGGTCGGGATTACCTGGGCCAGCGGCTCCACGCCCGGTGGCAGCCCGCGAAGCGCCCCGATGAGCACGACGGTCACGGCGGACGCGATTCCCGCCGTGATCGCCGCAGTCGCGACCACGATCGGGTAGAAGGCGCGCGGAGAGATGCGGCCGACGAACCACGCGGCGCCGACGGCGAGCAGGAGCACGAACGCGGTCAGTCCGAGTGGCCGCATGAGCAGTACGTCGATGATCAGCCCTCCAAGGAAGGCCCAGATGAGGCCACCCTCGAGGCTCACCGTCATCGTCCAGACGACGGCGAGAACGAGAACGAGATCGAGCCCCGCGCCGCCTGCAGCGGCGAACGGGAGGATTGATGACTGGATCAGCGCAGCCACTGCCGCCCCGACCGCTGCGAGAAGCAGGCCCATGGCGGTCGTTCCTCAGTGAACCGGCAGATCGGCGGTCCGGCATCCGCGCGAACCACCATCACTGTGCGTCCCGAAGTATACCGGGAGGGCCAAATCGTCGGCTTGCGAGGGACCGGCGGGGAGGCGAGGAGGGTATTGACGCCGTCCAGGGCCGCGGCAGCGGAGGGGGCCCGAATGGGTCGCCCGGACCGGGTCGTCGGGCTGTTTCACGTGAAACACCGCCCGGGGCGAGGACGACGAGCGACCGGCGGGTCATCCGGTGCAACCCGACGGAAGCCGGCGATACGAGGCAGCGAAGGTGCGGTTGTCACCCTCTCGTCCACCGGTCGGAGGGGGCCGGAATGGTAGACTTGACGAGTGATTCCCGAGGAGAGTGGCCTCTAGTGGGCCAGATGCTTGCGTGCGCCAACCAGAAGGGCGGTGTCGGGAAGACCACGACCGTTGTCAACGTGGCCGCCTATCTTGCCGGGGACGGTCGGCGCGTGCTTGTCGTCGATCTCGACCCCCAGGGGAATGCCACGAGCGGACTTGGAGCGGAGCGCGCTGCCACCGGCTCGTCGGTCTACGACGCCCTGATGGGGGGAGCGGACCTCCGCTCCCTCATCCTGCAGACAGCGACCCCTGGACTCTCGCTCATCCCCTCGTCGATCGCGCTGGCCGGCGCCGAGGTGGAGCTCGCGAGCATGCCGCAGCGAGAACGCCGGCTCGCGCGAGTGATCGCGTCCGTCCGGTCCGATTTCGATGATGTCTTCATCGATTGCCCGCCGTCTCTTGGCCTGCTCACCGTGAACGCGCTGACAGCCGCGGACGCCGTCCTGATCCCGATGCAATGCGAGTACTACGCGCTCGAAGGCCTGTCCCAGCTGATCGCCACGATCCATCTCGTGCGGGATCACCTGAACCCGTCGCTGGCCGTCAAGGGGGTCGTCCTCACGATGTTCGACTCCCGGACCAACCTGTCCGCGGAGGTTGCCGCGGAGGTCCGTGAGCACCTCGGCGCGGCGGTGTTCCAGACCGTGGTCCCAAGGAGCGTGCGACTCGCAGAAGCCCCCAGCCACGGCCGTCCAATCGCTGCATACGCACCCGACAGCCGGGGGGCCGTCGCCTACCGGGCGCTCACGACCGAGCTCCGCGGCCGCGTCGACCACGAAGTCCGCGGGCTGCGACGACGGCCACAGGCCATTCGGGGTTCGCGGCGAAATGGCCCTCCCCGCACATGCCCCGGCGACCCGCGGCACGGCGCCCGCCATGCCCGGAGGCGCGGCGTGACGGCGCGGCAGGCGTCGCTCGGGCGCGGCCTCGCGGCGCTGATCCCGAGAGCAGCCTCTTCGACGCCGGTGCCGGCCGAGATCCCGATCGACCGGATCGAGCGGAACCCGTACCAGCCGCGGACGGTCTTCGAGCAGGACCAGCTCGAACAGCTTCGCGCCAGCATCGTCGCCCACGGGATCCTGCAGCCGGTTCTCGTGACCGAGACGCTCGAGGGATATCGCCTGATCGCTGGCGAGCGTCGTGTCCGCGCCGCGCAGCTCGCCGGTCTCACCCGCATCCCTGCGATCGTGCGCCAGGCGGCGGGTCGCGAGCAGCTCGAGCTGGCGTTGGTCGAGAACGTCCAGCGCGCCGACCTGAATGCCGTCGAAGAGGCACGCGCGTACCGCCAGCTCGTCGACGAGTTCGGGCTGTCCCACGACGAGATCGCCGGACGCGTCGGGCGGGCGCGCTCGACGATCGCCAACACGATCCGGCTTCTCGAGCTGGCGCCCGCAACCCTCGAGGCAATCAGCGAGGGACGTATCAGCGAGGGACATGGCCGGGCGCTGCTGGGCCTTGACCCGCTCCGACAGGCCGAGCTCCTCGCGCTCATCGAGCGCCGAGGGCTCTCGGTCCGCCAGGTCGAGGAGCTGGCCCGCCGACTCCGCGACGCACCGGGTCCGGCCCGGGGTGGCCGGGTGGCGGCGCTGGACGGTGAGATGGAGCGGGTGGAGGAGGACCTCCGCAGGTCGCTCGGCACCAAGGTGCGGCTGGCGCGTTCGAGCAAGGGCGGCCGAATCATCATCGAGTGGTACGGCGAGGACGAGCTGGGCCGCCTCTACGAACGGCTCACCGGAGGGAATTCGTGACGGATCGGACGGCCAGCAGGGGCGTGGGCGCGGCGAACGGAGCCGGCGGTCGGTCGAAGCGGGCGCCGAGCGGCAGCGAGTACACCGCCGCCAGCATCCAGGTCCTCGAGGGCCTCGAGGCCGTTCGTCGTCGACCGGGCATGTACATCGGCTCGACCGACGTGCGGGGCCTCCATCACCTCGTCTGGGAGGTGGTGGACAACTCGATCGACGAGGCGATGGCCGGCCACGCGACCCGGATCGACGTGACGATCGCGGCGGATGGCACGGTCACGGTCCAGGACGACGGGCGCGGTGTCCCGGTGGGCCGGCATGCCACGGGCAAGGACGCCCTCGAGGTCGTGCACACGGTCCTCCATGCGGGCGGGAAGTTCGGAGGCGGCGGCTACAAGGTGTCCGGCGGCCTCCACGGCGTCGGCGTGAGCGTGGTCAACGCGCTCTCGGAGTGGCTGCGCGTCGAGACTGCGCGCGACGGCTACATCTGGGCCCAGGAGTACGTGCGCGGCAAGCCCACCACGGCCGTCTCGAAGGTCGGGCCACAGGGAGACCGCAGGGGGACGCGGACGAGCTTCCGA
This sequence comes from uncultured Chloroflexia bacterium, assembly GCA_963722475.1. Classification (GTDB taxonomy): domain Bacteria; phylum Chloroflexota; class Limnocylindria; order Limnocylindrales; family CSP1-4; genus CTSoil-043. The sequence goes on from CAVRMJ010000008.1 coordinate 45,148, forward strand.
GCCGACCACGAGATGTTCGAGAGCACGGACTACGGCTTCGAAACGATCACCCAGCGGCTCCGGGAATCGGCCTACCTCAACAAGGGCCTCTGGATCCGCCTGAACGACGAGCGAACGGATCGCGAGCGTTCCTTCTACTTCGAGGGCGGCCTCGTCTCATTCGTTCGCCATCTCAACCGGAACAAGGAAGTCCTTCACGCCCTGCCGATCGCGGTGGACAAGCGCGAGGGCGGGACCTCCATCGAGGTCGCGCTCCAGTACAACGACTCCTTCACGGAGAACGTCTTCGCGTTCGCGAACAACATCAACACGCCCGACGGCGGGACGCACGTGACAGGGTTCCGCGCCGCACTCACCAGCTCGCTCAACAACTGGGCGCGCAAGGCCGGGATCCTCAAGGACGCCGACGCGAACCTGAGCGGGGACGACGTCCGGGAGGGGCTGACCGCGGTCCTCTCGGTCAAGCTCGTCGAGCCCCAGTTCGAGGGCCAGACCAAGGCGAAGCTGGGCAACGCGGAGGTCAAGGCGCAGGTCCAGGCGGCCGTCGCCGAGGGGATCATCCAGCACCTCGAGGAGAACCCGGCCGACGGGCGGCGGATCATCGAGAAGAGCCTGACCGCGGCCCGTGCACGCGAGGCGGCCCGGAAGGCGCGCGACCTGGTCATCCGCAAGGGCGCCCTGGAGGGGATGGCCCTGCCCGGCAAGCTTGCCGACTGCCAGGAACGCGATCCGGCGCGGAGCGAGCTCTACCTCGTGGAGGGCGATTCCGCCGGTGGCTCGGCGAAGATGGGCCGCAACCGACGGTTCCAGGCCGTCCTGCCGCTGCGCGGCAAGGTGCTCAACGTCGAGAAGGCGCGCCTGGATCGCGTCCTCTCGAGCGAGAACGTCCGGCCGCTCATCATCGCCCTGGGCGCCGGCATCGGCGACACGTTCGATCTCGCGAAGCTCCGGTACCACCGGATCATCATCATGACCGACGCCGACGTCGACGGCGCCCACATCCGGACGCTCCTGCTCACGTTCTTCTACCGGCACATGGGCCAGATCATCGAGAACGGGCACCTCTACATCGCGCAGCCCCCGCTGTACCGGGTGAGCACCGGCAAGCAGACGCTCTACGCCCAGTCGGAGAAGGAGCGCGAGGCGGCGATCAAGAAGCTGAACGCCAAGAACATCTCCGTCCAGCGCTTCAAGGGCCTCGGCGAGATGAACGCGGACCAGCTCTGGGAAACCACCATGAACCCCCAGACCAGGACGCTCCTTCGCGCCGAGATCGAGGACGGTGTCGAGGCCGACGCGATCTTCACGATGCTGATGGGCGAGAAGGTGGCACCGCGGAAGAGCTTCATCATGTCCGAGGCGCGAAAGGTGCAGAACCTTGACATCTGAGGTCGTGACGGCGGCGGGCCGGTTCGAGGTCGCACCCCACAGCTGCTTCGCGTGCGGCGAGCTGAACGCCGTCGGCCTTCGCCTCGTCCTCCACGTCGCCGGCGACACCTGCTGGACCGAGACGACCCTGGCGCCCGACTTCTGCGGCTGGGAGGGCATCACCCACGGCGGGATCGTTGCCACCATCCTCGACGAGGTGATGGGCTGGGCGCTCGCGAGCGCCGACTCGTGGGGATACACCGCGAAGCTGACGATCGAGTACCGCCGCCCGACGCCGATCGGACGTCGGCTGCGGGCCGAGGGACGCCTGGTGGAGCGCCGGCGCCGGCTCCTGACCACCCGGGCACAGCTCGTGGACGCGGAGACAGGCGAGCTCCTGGCCACCGCGGATGCCCTCTACGTGGCGGCACCGCCAGACCGTAAGCAGGCACTGAAGGATCGATACCGGTTCCGGTTGATCCCGGAGGGTGACGCGCCGCCCGTACGCACGCTCGATGATCGGCTCGAGGATGCGCGATGACCTCCGCGGCTGCAACGCGGGCGCCGAGCGCGACGACTCGTGCGTCACATGCGTTCGTCGCCACGCACATAGACGCCGGACGCGCCCTGGGACACCGGCTTGCGGATGAGGTCGATGACCCGGGGAGCTTCGTGGCAGCGACCCGCGACGGCCTGGCGATGCTTGCCGATCCGGAGTGCCTGGCCGGCCAGCGACTGGTGGCGCCGGGAATCGGGCCGCTGCTGGGCGTTCGAATGCCGCTCCTGGAATCCGTGTACCGGGCGCTGGTGCACGACCTGCGGGGCGTTCGGGCCGCACGGCTCCTTCCGGTCGCGGAGGCGCTCGCCCGCGAGCCGCACCGGGAGCTTCGCTGGCTCTCGTGCTGGCTCCTCGGCCGGATCATGCCGGACGAGCCGGAGGGCGCCTGGCAGGTGCTCCGCCGCCTTGCCGCCGAGGCTGACGACTGGATCAGCGTCGATACGCTGGCGGCAACCATCGGGCCGGGCATCCTGCGGGAACCCTTCCGCTGGGCCGAGCTGGAGCAGCTGGTCTACAGCCCGGGCCGCTGGGAGCGGCGGCTCGTCGGCTCGACCGTCGCCACGATCCCGTTTGCGGATCGAGCGGCCGGGCGGACGCCGGAGGTTGCCGCGCGCGGCCTGGCGCTGGTCGGCCTCCTGATCGGCGACCCCGAACCGGACGTCCAGAAGGCGCTCAGCTGGGCGCTTCGAAACCTGGCGGCGATTGATCCCGCCGGGGTGACCGGCTTCTGCCGGCGCGAGGGCGAGCGGGCCGCCGCGACCGCCGACGGGAATCGCGCGTGGGTGGTGCGCGACGCGCTCGCGAAGCTCGCCCCGGCCGACGCCGCCGGGATCCGCGCCCTTCTCGCTGGCGTCCGTCGGAGGCCCGGCGCCGCCAACACGTCCGCCGCCGCGGCAACCGCCGCGGCCTTCCTCCGGGCGGGTCGTGAGGCCGGCGCCTCCCCGAACCCGCCTGACCGCAACCGGAGAGCCATCCTGTGACCGACGACCTGGGCGATATCCGCACGATCCGCATCGAGGACGAGATGCGGACGAGCTACCTCGACTACGCGATGAGCGTGATCGTGGCCCGGGCTCTCCCGGACGTCCGCGACGGCCTCAAGCCGGTGCATCGCCGGATCCTGTACGCCATGGGCGAGATGGGCCTGGCCTCGAACGCCTCGTACCGCAAGTGCGCGGCCATCGTCGGCGAGGTGATGGGCAAGTACCACCCGCACGGCGACCAGGCGATCTACGACACCCTCGTCCGCCTGGCCCAGGACTTCTCGATGCGCTATCCGCTGGTGGATGGGCAGGGCAACTTCGGGTCCGTGGACGGCGACTCGGCGGCCGCCATGCGCTACACGGAGGCCCGGCTCGCCCCGATCGCCGCCGAGATGCTTGCCGACATCGACAGGGCCACGGTCGACTTCGTCGACAACTACGACGGCCAGCATCGCCAGCCGGTCATCCTGCCCGCGAAGCTGCCGAACCTGCTGGTCAACGGGAGCTCGGGCATCGCCGTCGGGATGGCCACGAACATCCCGCCGCACCACCTGGGCGAGGTGGTCGATGCGACGATCGCGCTCATCAACGACCCGGAGCTGACCACCGACGACCTGTGCGCCTACATCAAGGGGCCCGACTTCCCGACCGCGGGCTCGATCTTCCGCTTCGAGCAGCAGAAGAACGCGCTCACCGGCGTGACGGAGACGGTCGACGCGATCCGGCAGATGTACGCCCACGGGCACGGCCGCGTGATCATGCGGGCACAGGTCGCCTTCGAGGAGGCGCGTCGGGACCGGGTGGCGATCATCGTCACCGAGCTGCCCTACCAGGTGAACAAGGCGTCGCTCCTCGAGAAGATCGCGGATCTCGTCAAGGACAAGCGCATCGACGGGATCGCGGACCTGCGCGACGAGTCCGACCGGGACGGGATGCGGATCTACATCGAGGTCAAGAACGACGCGAACCCGCACACGGTGCTGAACAACCTGTTCAAGCACACGCCGATGCAGCTCGCGTTCAACCTCAACATGCTGGCGCTGGTCGACGGCCAGCCGCAGACGCTGCCGCTCAAGGCCGTGATCGCGCACCACGTGGACCACCGCCGCGAGATCGTCCGACGGCGGACCGAGTTCGACCTGGGCAAGGCCCGCGAGCGGGCCCACATCCTGGAGGGGCTCAAGATCGCCCTCGACCACCTCGACGAGGTGATCCGGACGATCCGCGAGTCGGCCGACGTGGAGGCCGCCCGGCGCAACCTCATGGAGCGCTTCGCCCTGAGCGAGGTGCAGGCCCAGGCGATCCTGGACATGCGACTTGCCCGCCTCGCCGCGCTCGAGCGCAAGAAGATCGAGGACGAGTACCTCGCGGTGATCCAGCTGATCGCCGAGCTGGAGGACATCCTGGCCAACCCGGCCCGGATCCTCGCGATCATCAAGGACGAGCTCACCGAGCTGAAGCGGAAGTACGCGGGCGATCGGCGCACGCGCGTCGTGGACGACTCCTCGCGCGAGATGACCGACGAGGACCTGATCGCCGACGAGGACGTCGTCGTCACGATCAGCCGCCGGGGCTACATCAAGCGCCAGCCGGTGGCGACCTACCGGCGCCAGGGCCGCGGCGGCAAGGGGATCATCGGGCACGTCACCCGCGAGGAGGACGCGGTCGACAGCCTGCTCGTGGCCAATACCCACGACTGGGCGCTCTTCTTCACCAACCGAGGCCGCGTCTTCTCGGCCAAGGTGCACAACGTGCCGGACGCGAGCCGGCAGGCGAAGGGGATCCCGATCATCAACCTGCCGGGCGTCCAGGTGGAGGCCGGCGAGGTCCCGACCGCCACGCTCATGGTGCCCGACTTCACCGCCGGGTCGTTCCTCGTCATGGCGACCCGGAAGGGCACCGTCAAGAAGACGCCGCTGGAGCAGTTCGAGAAGGTCCGCTCGTCCGGGATCCGGGCGATCACTCTCACGGACGGCGACGAGCTGGCCTGGGTGGACGTGGCGACGGGGAGCGACGACGTGATCATCGCAACCGCCCAGGGCAAGCTGGCCCGGTTCGCGGAGGGCGAGGTACGCGCGATGGGCCGCGACGCCGCCGGCGTCATCGGGATCCGCCTTGCCCGCGCCGGCGACGAGGTCGTGGCGATGAGCGTGGTCCAGCCCGGGACGGACCTGCTGGTCCTCACCGAGACGGGCTACGGGAAGCGCGTGGCGCTGCGCGAGTTCCGGCGCAAGCACCGCGGCGGCCAGGGCGTGATGCTGATCCCGCTCGAGGGACGCAAGACCGGTCGCGTGGCGGCCGTCCAGCAGGTGACCGAGGCAGACGAGGAGCTCCTCCTCATCTCCGCCGGCGGACAGGTGGTCCGCACCGAGACCCAGACGATCAACCGGTACTCGTCCGGGGCGCGCGGCGTCATCACGATGCGCCTCAACGAGGGCGACCGGGTCGTGGGCATCGCCGCGTTCCGCGAAGGGCTGGCGGAGCGGGAGGGCATCGGCGACAATGGCGCTCCCGACGCGGGGCCGACCGGGCCGGGTGGCGAACCGCCTGGAGGATGACGGGATTCGGCGCCGAGGAGGCGTTCGTGTACTCCGACTCGTTCGACGTCTACACGGGCAACGCCAACGACGGCCTTGCCCGCAAGATCTGCCGCTACCTTGGCGTCCCGCTGGGCCAGGCCGAGGTGTTCTCGTTCGCGAACGAGAACATCTTCGTCAAGATCCTCGACAACGTCCGCGAGAAGGACGTCTTCCTGGTCCAGCCGACCTGCCACCCGGTCAACCAGTCGATCATGGAGCTCCTGATCATGATCGACGCCTTCAAGCGCGCGAGCGCGGGCCGGATCACGGCGGTCGTCCCCTACTACGCCTATGGGCGCTCGGACAAGAAGGACCAGCCACGCGTCCCGATCACCGCTCGGCTGATCGCCGACATGATCACGGTGGCGGGCGCCGATCGCGTCCTGACGATGGACCTGCACCAGGGCCAGATCCAGGGCTTCTTCAACATCCCGGTCGACGAGCTGACCGCCGTCCACCTCCTCTCGAACTACTTCCGGCAGAAGGCGCTGACCGACATCGTGGTGGTCACGGACCTGGGCTTCGCAAAGCGCGCCCGGACCTTCGCCGAGCTGCTGGACGCGCCGCTCGCGATCATCGAGAAGCGCCGCGTCGGCAACCTCGACCGGGCCGAGCTGCTGAACGTCATCGGCGACGTCCGCGGGCGGCGGGCGATCATCGTGGACGACGAGATCGACACCGCAGGGACGCTGATGGAGATCGTGCGGGCGCTGGTCAGGGAGGGCGTCGAGGATGTCTGGGCCTGTGCGACGCACGGGATCCTGTCCGAGGGGTCGGTGGACCGGATCGCGGGCTCCCCCATCCGGGAGCTGGTGCTGACCGACTCCGTGCCGCTCCCGCCCGAGAAGCGGATCCCCCAGATCACGACGCTCTCCGTGGCCCCCCTGATCGGCGAGGCGATCCGCCGGATCCATCGCGGTGAGTCCGTGGGCGCGCTGTTCAGCAGCGAGGCATCGCTGACGCAGGAGATGATCCTCTGGGAGGATGGCGTGGAGCAGACGCTGGACGCGCGGACCGGCGCAATCCTGCCGCCGCAGCACCTCACGACACGCCACGATCCCGATCACCGCGTCGACACCGCCGGCCCCGCGCCGGCCCGTACGTTCGGAGAGCGATGACCCTCCAGCTCCATCAACCCGACGGCCAGGGCGGCCTCGAGCCCCGCACCGAGACACCGAAGGACTGGCGCACCCAGCTCCGCTCGCCACGCTGGAACGCGTCGCGGCTGGCGAACCGGGAGATGAACCCGACCCGGACGTGGGTGTCGGTCCTCTTCTGGCTGGTCGCTGGGCGCCCTGACCTTCGTGCTCCTGCTGGCCGGGTACGGCACCGGGTTCTGGAAATAGCCCGGCGCACGCTCACGGGGCCCGGTCCCGGACAGCATGGGCGCGATGGGCCTCCGCAGGTGCCCCCGCCTATACTGACGGTCCCATGGTGTTCGGCTTCCTCTCCCGTTTCGTCGATTCCAACGACCGCGAGGTCCGGCGCGTCCAGCCGCTGGTGGACGCCGCGAACGCGCTCGAGCCGGAGCTCCAGGCCGAGTCCGAGGCCCAGATCCGGGCGCGCATGGACGAGATCCGGGCCGAGCTGGCGGAGCTCCAGGCCGGCTTCGGTCCGACCCCCGACGAGCTCGACGAGGACGATCCCGCGCGCCGGCGCGACCTCGAGACGGAGCGCCGGAAGAAGGAGAACGCGCAGCTCCAGGCGGCGCTCGACGACGTCCTCCCGGAGGTCTTCGCGGCCGCCCGCGAGGCGATGCGTCGGACGCTCGGGATGCGCCACTTCGACGTCCAGCTGATGGGCGCGGCCGTGCTCCACCAGGGCAGGATCGCCGAGATGAAGACCGGCGAGGGCAAGACGCTCGTCGCGCCGCTGGCCGCCATCCTCAACGGGCTGACCGGCCGGGGCGTCCACGTCGTGACGGTGAACGACTACCTGGCCCGCCGCGACGCCCAGTGGATGGGCCCGATCTTCCACTTCCTGGGCCTCTCGGTCGGGATCGTGGTCGGCGAGGAGGCGTACGTCTTCGAGCCCGGCTACCCGACCACCGACGAGCGGCTCATCAACCTCCGCCCGTGCGCCCGCCGCGAGGCCTACGCGGCCGACATCACGCTACGGCACGAACCACCACTTCGGGTTCGACTACCTGCGCGACAACCTGGTCACGGAGCTCGACCAGCGCGTCCAGCGCGGCCACTACTTCGCGATCGTCGACGAGGTGGACAACATCCTCATCGACGAGGCGCGGACGCCCGCTGATCATCAGCGGCCAGGCCGAGGAGTCGGCCGACCTCTACTTCCAGTTCGCCCGGCTGGTGCCCCGCCTGCGGGCACGGCCGGAGGGCGCCGAGGAGGGCGGCGACTACTTCGTCGACCTCAAGGACCGCGCGGTCTCGCCGACGGAGGAGGGGATCGACGAAGATCGAGCAGTGGCTCGGCGTCCAGAACCTCTACGACGATCCGCGGCTGACCCGCTACTTCGACGCGGCGCTCAAGGCCCACGCGCTCTACAAGCGCGACCGCGACTACATCGTCCGGGACGGCGAGATCGTGATCGTCGACGAGTTCACCGGGCGCCAGATGCCCGACCGGCGCTGGAGCGAGGGCATCCACCAGGCGATGGAGGCCAAGGAGGGGCTGCGCGTCCAGCGCGAGTCCGTGACCCTGGCCACCGTCACGTTCCAGAACTACTTCCGCCTCTACGCGAAGCTCGCCGGCATGACCGGCACCGCGATGACCGAGGCCGAGGAGTTCCACAAGATCTACAAGCTGGAGGTCGTCTCGATCCCGACCAACCAGCCGATGATCCGTGACGACGAGCAGGACCTCGTCTTCCGCAACGAGCAGGGCAAGTTCAAGGCGCTCATCGACGAGATCGTCGAGATGCGGGACGCGGGCAGGCCCGTGCTGGTGGGCACGGTCAGCGTCGAGAAGTCGGAGCTCCTCTCCGAGCTCCTCGGGCGGCGCGGCGTCAAGCACGAGGTCCTCAACGCCAAGTTCCACGAGAAGGAGGCGCCGATCGTCGCCCAGGCGGGCCATACGGGCGCCGTCACGATCGCGACGAACATGGCCGGCCGCGGGACCGACATCCAGCTGGGCGGCAACCCGGCCGGGATGGCCTCGGAGATCCTCCACCGGCGCGGGCTGAACCCGGCCGAGGTGGACAAGGCCACCTACGACGAGGCGCTCGCCGAGGCGAAGGCGATCTGCGACGCCGACCACGAGCGCGTGGTGGCCGCCGGCGGGCTCCACATCATCGGGACCGAGCGCCACGACTCCCGGCGGATCGACAACCAGCTCCGCGGCCGCGCCGGGCGCCAGGGCGACCCCGGCTCGTCGCGCTTCTACCTCTCGCTCGAGGACGACCTGATGAAGCGCTTCGCCTCCGAGCGGGTGGCGGGCCTCATGGAGCGGCTGGGACTGGAGGACGACGTCGCGATCGAATCGCGCATCGTCAGCAAGACCATCGAGAGCGCCCAGACGCGGGTCGAGGGCTACAACTTCGACATCCGGAAGCGCGTCGTCGAGTTCGACGACGTGATCAACAAGCAGCGCGAGACGATCTACGCGGAACGCGACAAGGTGCTCCGCAACGAGGACCTGACCGAGACGACCGCCGCGTTCCTCGACGAGGAGGTGGATGCGCTCATCGCCACGTACTGCGCGGCGGAGATCCCCGACGACTGGAACATGGAAGGGCTCGCGACGGCGCTGCATGCCATGGGCCTGGAGGGGCCGGGAACCTCGGAGGACGAGCTCTGGGAGATCGATGGCCGCGCGGCGCTGAGCGATCACATCCGCGAGCTCGCCGACGCGAAGCTCGAGGAGAAGTCGGCCGAGGTCGGCGCCGAGGACTGGTCGATGATCGAGCGCCTCGTCCTCCTTCGGACGATCGATTCGCTGTGGGTCGAGCACCTGACGGAGCTCGACGACATGCGGCGTGGCATCGGGCTCCGCGGGTACGCCCAGCAGGACCCCCTCAACGAGTTCAAGAAGGAGGCGTTCAGCCTCTACGACCAGCTGGGCGAGCTGATCCGCCACCAGGTGGCGACCACGATCTTCCGGGTCTCGGTGGTCCGCGCGCCCTCGACCCCGACGGCCGACGAGGCACAGCTCGCGGCGAGCCTGGCTGCCGGCGCCGCTGCGATCCGTTCGGGAGGCGCGGCCGGCGTCGGCGGGCAGGTCGCGGGCGGTCTCGCCGCCGCATCCACGGCCCGGGCGGCCATGGCCGGTCGGGCGCCGGCGAGCGCCACGTTCCCGGGCGGCGGGACCTCCACCTCGAGCGCCCGGCCCTCTGCGCCCTCGCCAACGGCCGCGGCGGTCGCCCGCAACCTCCCCGCGGCGCCCGCCCTCCGGGCGATGCAGGAACGCCTCGGCGACCAGGCCCGGACCGACGCCACGAGGGGCGCGAACCCCGCGGCCGCCAAGCTCGGCCGCAACGACCCCTGCTACTGCGGGTCGGGGCTCAAGTTCAAGAAGTGTCACGGCCGCTGAGCGCGACGACCGGCGTCCAGCCCGTCCACGACGGCCGAAAACTCCCTCTTGGCCGGTTCGCGTTGCCCCCGTATACTCACGCCATTGCCACGGACCGGCGACGCCCGGCTCGCGCCCCGCGGGTATTCGACCGGCCTGATGTCGCCACTGCAGTGCACGAGGGAGTGGTGAAGCAGATCAGCGACGCCGCGTTCGTCGATCTCATCGCCTGTGAACGGGACTGCAGGAACTGCAGCTACGCCGCGGCGCTCGACTGCGACGGCAACTGCGGCGTCTGCCTCCACAACGCGTACTGCGCCTGCGTGAACCCCGTCGTCGCCCGGAGCAAGACCGCCCTGCGGCTCATCGAGCTCCGGCCGATCCTCCTCCAGGACGTGCGAGGCCGGGCCTAGATGGACCGGGCCGGCCTGCGCGATCTTGCCGAGCGGATCCACGCGACCTCGGGGCGGCTTTGACCTCGCCGCGAAGGAAGCGCGCGTCGCGGAGCTCGACGCGCTGATCGGCGTTCCCGGGTTCTGGGACGACCAGCGGGGCGCCCAGAAGATCCTGCGGGAGGCCGACGGGCTCCAGGGGGAGCTGACCCTCTGGCTGGACCTGGAGTCGCGGGCGACCGGGCTCGAAGAGCTGGCCGACCTCGCCGCCGAGGCCGACGACGACGAGATGCTCGCCGAGATCGAGCGCGACGCCGAGGCGCTCCGCGTCTCGTTCGAGCGCGAGCGAACCACCCTCCTCTTCTCGGGGGAGTACGACCAGCGCGGCGCGCTCGTGACGATCAGCGCGGGCGCCGGCGGGACCGAGGCGACCGACTGGGCGGAGATGCTCCTCCGGATGTTCCTGCGCTGGGCCGAGCGCCACCGCTTCTCGACGGAGGTCGTGGACCAGACGGAGGGCGAGCAGACCGGCCTCAAGAGCGTCACCTTCGGCGTCGACGGCCGGCGGGCGTACGGCTGGCTGCGCGCCGAGCGGGGCGTCCACCGGCTGGTCCGGATCAGCCCGTACGACTCGCAGAAGCGCCGCCAGACGACGTTCGCGCTCGTCGAGGTGATGCCCGAGGTCGAGGACGAAGCCGAGGTCGAGCTCGAACTGGGACGAGATCCGGGTGGAGAACTACCGGTCGTCGGGCGCGGGCGGTCAGCACGTCCAGAAGACGAACTCGGCGGTGCGGCTGACGCACGTCCCGACCGGGATCGTGGTGACCTGCCAGAACGAGCGCTCCGCGACGCAGAACCGGGAGACCGCGGCGAAGGTCCTCGCGGCGCGGCTCCTGGAGCGGCGCCTGGAGGAGAAGGAGGCCGAGCTGCGGCGCCTCAGGGGCGAGCACGTCGAGGCCGGCTGGGGCAACCAGATCCGGAGCTACGTCCTCCACCCGTACCAGATGGTCAAGGACCACCGGACCGGCGTCGAGACGTCCAACACGGCCGCGGTGCTCGACGGCGACCTGGACGTCTTCATGGCGGCGGAGCTGGAGCGCGAGGCGACGGGCACCCCGATCGGCGGCTCGGTCGAGCCCGCGTGATGGCGCGGAGCATCCGCGCGTGACCGTCGGACCCGGCGAGGCCCGGCGATCGGCCTGCGACCGCCCGCCCCGACGATCTCCCGGCCTGCGTCGACGTCTGGCACGCCGGCCTCACCGAGTACGGGGTCCGGGTGGGACGGCCGCCGATGCCGCCCACCTTCGGGCCGCTGCTGGGGCTGCTGGGCCACCTGCTCGCGACCGACCCGGATGGCTTCTGGGTGGCCGTCGCGGACGGCACTGGCGAGGCCGGGCGGCTGGCGCCCGGCGATCCCGCCGGCACCGAGGGCCCGTCGTCGCGTTCGTCTCGGCGCTCCGCCGCGAGCACGTCTGGTTCCTGTCGATGCTCTTCGTGCAACCGGGCGACCAGGCGCGCGGCCTGGGGCGACGCCTCCTGGCGCAGGTCCTGGCCGGCAGCGACGACGCGACGCACGCGACCTGCACCGACAGCGCCCAGCCGATCTCGAACGCCCTGTACAGCCGCTTCGGCATCATGCCGCGGGTGCCGGTGCTCGAGCTGGTCGGCCGTCCCGAGCGCCCCGTGCCGGGCCTGCCCGACGGAGTCCGGGCCGTCCCGTTCGACCTGCTGCGCGCCGGGCCGACCGACGGGCGCGGGCCCGCGCCGGCTGGCCGCGGCGCTCGAGCGCCTCGACCGCGCGACCCTCGGGTACGCGCATCCGCAGGACCATGCCTACCTCGCTGCGCAGGGCCGCCTCGGCTACCTCTACGAGGGCGGCGGCGGGAGCGTCGTCGGGTACGGGTACGCCTCGCAGGTGGGCCGGCTCGGGCCGATCGCCGTCGAGGATGCGATCCTGATGGGACCGGTCGTCGGCCACCTCCTGGGCTCGGTCCGACCGGCCGGGGCCTTCTCCGCGTGGGTTCCCGGGTCGGCGAGCGGGGCGGTCCCGACGCTCCTCGAGGCCGGCCTCCGGCTCGAGGACTTCCCGGCGCTGGTCTGCTGGGACCGGCCGTTCGCGGACTTCGAGCGCTACGTCCCGATCACCCTGGCGGTGCTGTAGGCGGCCGGGCGGTCCCGGAACGTAGCCGGCTGGGCCACCCGGGCGCGACCGGACCGGACGGATCGGCGGGCCGGTGGTAGCCTCGACCGGACGTGACGACCCCGCGATCCTCCGGCCTGCCTCCGCGCGCGATCCAGCGCCGGACGATGCGGCCGCGGGCATCTCCGCAGCGGCTCGCCCGGTCCTCGCCCTGCGCGGCGTCGGCAAGATCTATCCCGAACGGCAAGGCCGCCCTCCAGGACGTGGACCTCACCCTCGGGGAAGGCGAGTTCGTCTTCCTCGTCGGGCCGTCCGGCGCCGGCAAGTCGACGCTCCTCAAGCTCCTGATCCGCGACGAGCTGCCGACCAGCGGCGAGGTGGTCGTCGACGGGCGGGACCTGGCGCGCGTGCCGCGCCGGAAGGTCCCCGAGCTGCGCCGCACGATCGGCATCGTCTTCCAGGACTTCAAGCTCCTGCCGACCCGCTCGGTCCGCGAGAACGTCGCGTTCGCGCTCGAGGTGACCGGCACGCCGCGCGGGCGGATCCGGCCGGCCGTGGATCGGGCGCTCGCGGTCGTCGGGCTGGGCGCCCAGGCGGACCAGCTGCCGACCACGCTCTCCGGCGGCGAGCAGCAGCGGACGGCGATCGCGCGCGCCCTCGTCCACGAGCCGCGCCTCATCATCGCCGACGAGCCGACGGGCAACCTCGACCCGCTCATCACCTGGGAGATCATCCAGCTCCTGCTCCGGATCAACGAGCTGGGCGTCACGGTCCTGATGGCCACCCACAACGCCGAGCGTCGTGACGGCCCTCCGCCGCCGCGTCGTCGCGCTCGAGGAGGGGCGCATCGTCCGCGACGAGGTCGGCGGCTACCACCGCGAGGACTGAGCGATGTTCGGCTTCCTCCGCTTCGTCACCTTCAGCGTCACCCGCGGCCTGCAGGGGCTCCGCCGCAACAGCCTGATGACGCTCGCGGCGACCGCGACGATGGTCCTGATGCTCCTCCTGCTCGCGGGCTTCTGGCTGGTCCAGGCCGGCCTCGCCGCCGGCATCTCCTACGTCGAGCAGAAGGTGGAGATCGTGGCCGACCTCCACGACGTCCCCGGGGCCGAGGGGTCCTCGACGTGCAGGCCGTGGCCCTCGCCGCCGACGTCGCGGCGCTGCCGGCCGTCCAGTCGGTCAGCTTCGTCTCGAAGGACGAGGCGCTGGCGCAGTTCCGCGACCGCCTGCGACAGCGCGGGCAGGTGGACCTCACGGGGTTCCTGGACCGCAACCCGCTCCCGGCCAGCCTGGAGGTGAAGCTGGTCGACCCGCGGCAGTACGAGCCGATCGTCGCGCTCCTCTCCAGACCAGACCCGCGTCGTGGACGACGTGGTCGAGGTCCAGCAGCTCGTCGAGCGCAGCTGACGACCGTGACCAACGTCCTGCGGACCGGCGGGATCGTGCTCCTGGTGCTCGTCGGGTTCGTCGTCCTGTTCATCATCGTCAACACGATCCGGCTGGCGGTCGTCGCCCGGCGCGAGGAGATCGAGATCATGCGGCTCGTCGGCGCGTCGGACGCGTTCATCCGCTGGCCGTTCATCTTCGAGGGCGCCTTCGTGGGGCTCCTGGGTGCGGCGATCGCCCTCGGGCTCCTCTCGCTGGCCTCCGGGGCCGTCACCGACTTCATGTACGGCTTCTTCCGGGTCCTGCCCCTCGAGCTGGGCTCGCTGCAGCGCGACGTGATCCTGCTGGTGGTCGGCACCGGGTTCGGGGTGGGCGTCCTGGGGTCGTGGCTCTCGGTCCGGAGCTACCTCACGAGGTAAACCCGCGATGACCACGCCAGACTCGAGCTTCGCGCCCACCGAGCCCACGAGCGACGAGGCGGGTCGCCGCGCCCACCGTCCCTCCGGTCGCTGGCGACCCAGCCCTCCCCGGCGGAGGGGTCGGGCCGGCGCAGCTGGCCCTCGCGGTCGTCGCGCTGCTGGCCGGCGCCGCGCTCTTCCTCTCCGGCTTCACCCTGGGGGCGCGGACCGCGACGACGCCGGGGACGCCGGCCACCGAGCAGGCGCTCTTCGCGCCGTTCTGGGACACGTGGGACTCGATCAACCGGAGCTACGTCGGCCAGGTCGACCAGAAGAAGCTCGTCGAGGGCGCGATCGACGGGATGATCAAGGCGCTGGGCGACCCCTTCTCCGCGTACATGAGCCCGGCCGACCTCCAGCAGGCCCGGGAGGACCTGGGCGGCCAGTTCGAGGGGATCGGCGCCGTGATGTCCGCCCGCTCCACGGCCGCGGCGGTGGCGCGTGCACCACCCTGGGGCCAACCTGCGCGATGACGGTCGCCTCCACCATCGCGGCGACGCCGGCGGAGGCGGCGGGCCTGCGCGGCGGCGACGTCGTCAGCGGCATCGACGGGGCCAGCGTGGACGGCCTCACGCTCGACCAGGCGATCGCGAAGATCCGCGGGGCCAAGGGCACGCCGGTGGTGCTCACGATCGTCCGCGTCCGGGCAGGCGCCGTTCGACCTGCGGATCGTCCGCGACATGATCGTCCAGAGCCAGGTGGAGACGCGCGACCTGGCGAACGCCAGCGTCCTCTACATCCGGGTCTCGGCCTTCTCCGACTCCGCGGCGACGGACTTCACCAGCGCACTCCGGGCCGGCCTCGCGAAGGGCGAGCGGTCGGTGATCGTCGACCTGCGCGACAACGGGGGCGGCTACGTGACGGCGGCGCGGACCATCGCCAGCCAGTTCATCGCCAGCGGGCCCATCTTCTGGGAGGAGAGCGCCGACGGCACCCAGATCGCGACGGACGCCGCGCCCGGCGGCATCGCGACGGACCCCTCCATCCGCGTCGTCGTGCTCGTCAACAAGGGAAGCGCCTCGGCCAGCGAGATCGTCGCGGGCGCCCTGCAGGACACGAAGCGGGGCACGCTGGTCGGCGAGACCACGTTCGGCAAGGGCACGATCCAGCAGTGGGTGGACCTGACCGACAACTCGGGCGGGTTCCGCCTGACGATCGCGAAGTGGCTCACGCCGGACAAGCGCTGGATCCACCAGAAGGGCCTCACGCCGGACGTCGTCGTCGCGGCGAACGGCGGGCCGACGTTCCCGACCGGCGACCCGTACATCGACGCGGCGCTCAAGGTGCTCGGCGCGCCGGCGGCGATGGCGCGCACGGCCCCGGGCAGCCTGAGGCGAGGGCATGCTCGATCGATCCGGGGCGACGGCGGGCTCGCCGCGCTTCATCGCCATGCGCTTGCCAGATCCCGGGTCGTCATGTACGGTTTCGCCAACCGAAAGGAGGTGATGTGCAGTGACAGACAGTAGTCCGCGTCGTTGCACCACCTCGCAGGGAGCATCCGCCTGACGGACGCCCCAGCGGGTGGGCAACTCGAAACGCGTTCGAGGGCCGGTTCCGGCAGCGGAGCCGGCCTTCGTGCGTCCGGGCCCACACCGGCGCCGCCACCAGCAGATCCGGGACGAGGAGCAGCCAGCCATGGGCGAATCGACCATCGCCCTCAACCGCAGGGCCCGCCACGAGTACTCCATCGAGGACACGTTCGAGGCCGGCCTCGTGCTGACCGGCACGGAGATCAAGTCGATCCGGGCGGGTCACGTGAGCCTCCAGGAGGCCTACGCGCGGATCGAGCGCGGCGAGGCCTGGCTGGTCGGCGCCCACATCGCCCCGTACGCCGGAGGCAACCGGCTCAACCACGAGGCGAAGCGGTCGCGGAAGCTGCTGCTCCACCGCGACGAGATCGACGAGCTGCTGGGCAAGACGAAGTCGAAGGGCCTGACCATCGTCCCGCTGCGCCTGTTCATCGACGGGCGCGGGCACGCGAAGCTGGAGATCGGGCTGGGACGCGGAAAGCAGCTCCACGACCATCGCCGGGACATCGCCGAGCGGGACGCGAAGCGGGACCTGGCCCGAGCGGTGGCGGACACGGCCCGCGGGCGCTCGTAGGCCGCCCGCGGGGCGTCACCGGGCGTGGTCGAGACACCGGGCGTGGTCGCCACCCACCCGGCGTACAATGCGGTCGCCGGCCCGAGGGTCGGCGCGGACCGGCAGCGAGCCGGTTCGATCGGTGGGGATGCGTGGTCTCGACGGGGCCCCGCAGTCCGGAAACGCGAGCCGAGGATGCCGCTCTGGCCTCGTTAAAAGGCGGCAAAACGAAGTAACTGCCAACAAGCAGCCTGCTCTCGCCCTCGCCGCTTAGGCGGTAAGGTGAGCGTGGAAGCGGCCTCCTCCCCGTGGGCCGTGGAAGCGTCACTCAGCGGGGATGCAGCCCCGGCAAGCGCCGCGTAGCCGGGAGCGAAGCCCGATCTAGGGACACGCAGCTGGACCGATCATCGCCCCTGCCGATGGGGGTGGGTCGGTCGAGATCAAGCATCGGACACGCTCGTAGTGGGTCCGGGTCACGGGTTTCGGACGGGGAGTTCGACTCTCCCCCATCTCCACCACCCCTGCTCCGCGATGTGCGCCGTCCGATGGCGGGCGTTCAGCGAGCCCGGCCCTGCGATCACCTCATGTCGCCAGGCGCGGGTACAGGCGGGCTGCGATCACGACGAGCACGACGAGCGCGAACAAGAGCACGCCGAGATCGAGCGCGATCGGGAACGTGGCGGTGCCGCCCACGACCATCAGGGCCCGCAGCGCGTCCACCTGGTAGGTGAGCGGGTTCACGTGGGCGACCACCTGGAGCCACGAGGGCATCAGCGCAATCGGGTAGATGGCGCTGCTCGCGAAGAAGAGCGGCATGGTCAGGACCTGTCCGATGCCCATGAAGCGCTCCCGCGTGCGCACCAGGCAGGCGATGATGAGCGAGAACGTGGCGAAGCCCGCGGCGCCCAGGACGACCACGACGCCCACGCCGAGGATCTCCACGACGCCGACCTGGAGGTGCACGCCGATGGCCGCCGCTACGATGTATACGACGACGGCCTGGACGAGCGCGCGCAGGCCGCCCGCGAGCGCCTTGCCCGCCACGAGCGAGAGGCGCGACGCGGGACTCACGAGGTACTTGTGCAGCACGCCCAGGTCGCGCTCCCAGATCACCGCGATGCCGAAGAAGATCGCCGAGAAGAGCGCACTCTGGGCGAGGACCCCGGGCGCGAGGAAATCCATGTAGCCGAGCGTGCCTGTCGGGATCGCTCGCGCCTGTGCGAGCACCTGGCCGAAGACGATCAGCCAGAGGATCGGCTGGACGGCGCGCGTGAGCAGCTCCGTCGGGTCGTGGGCGAGCTTGCGCAGCTCCCCCTGGGCAACCGTCCACGAATCCAGCAGGAACCGGACGGCGGACGGCGGCTCAGCCCAGGCGGCGGGCTGTGCGACGCGTTCGAGCGACGTCACGATAGGTGCCTCCTCCCGCTGTGTCATCGAGGTCGCTGCCGGTGAAGTGCGTGAAGACGTCGTCCAGGCTGGCGCCGGGGCCGACCCCGGCGGCGAGCGACTCCGGGGTGCCGAGGGCGACGAGCGTGCCGAGATGCATGATCCCGACGCGCTCACAGAGCGCCGCCGCCTCGTCCATGTAGTGCGTGGTGAGCAGGATCGTGGTGCCTTCGCGTTCCCGCAGCTTCCGAACGTGCTCCCAGACCGCGTGCCGGGCGGTTGGATCGAGCCCGACCGTGGGCTCGTCGAGGAAGAGCACGGGCGGCCGATGCAGCATCGCCTGGGCGATCTCGAGACGACGAACCATCCCTCCCGAGAAGGTCCGCACCAGGTTGTCCGCCACGTCGGCGAGGCCCATGAACCCGAGCGCGTCGTCGATCCGCTCGCGGCGCTCCGGGCCGGGGATGTGGTACAGGCGGCCGGAGATGTCGAGGTTCTCGCGGGCGCTCAGCGCCCCGTCGGACGAGAGAAGCTGCGGCACGTAGCCGATCGACCGTCGCACGGAGCGGGACTCGTGGATGATGTCGTGACCCGCGACGCTCGCCGTGCCAGAGGTCGGTGGCAGCAACGTGATAAGCATCTTGATCGTGGTCGTCTTGCCTGCGCCGTTCGGGCCGAGAAGGCCGAACACCTCGCCCGACCGGACGTCAAGCGAGAGCGAGTCGACGGCGGTGATGGATCCGAACTCGCGCCGCAGGTCCCTGGTTTCGATCGCTCTTGTCACCAGCACCCCGGAAAGTCCACGCTTAGGTTGCCTAATAGTCTAGCATGACGCCATGAACCCGTCGACCGCTGCAACATCGCCTGCGGAGGAGGCAGCCCGGGCCGTCCTCGAGACGGTGCCGTTCGTGATGCGCGCGATCCGCGCCAGGATGCGCGAGGGTCGGCCCGAGGCGATCTCGGTCGCGCAGTTCCGGGCTTTGCTGTACATCCGCAGGCACCCGGGAACCGGCCTCTCGGCGGTTGCGGACCACGTGGGCACCTCGCTCGCGGCGGCGTCCGAGCTCGTTGCGCGGCTGGTGCGCCAGGAGATCGTGGAGCGGGAGACAGATCCGGCGTCCCGTCGGCGAATCCGCCTCACCCTCAGCAGGGCCGGCCGCGCGGATCTCGAAGCGGCCGAGCTGCGCACCACCGCGTGGCTGGCGCGCGCGCTGGGTCCACTGGACGCGGCCAGCCTCGCCGGCCTGGTGGATGGGCTCCACGGCCTCCGGGCGATGGTGGCGGACGAGGACGGATCTTCGACGCGGACGCCCTGACCCACCCTGCGCCACGCTTGCGTATCGGGCGGAGCCGCGGGCCGAACGGCCCGGCAGGGCGGGACCGCGGACCCGCGAAGCGGCCACGCGATCCCCATAGACTCAACGGATGCCCTCGACTCCCCTTCCCGCGCGCGTCCTCCAGCTCTTCGGCAACGCCCTGCTCCCGCTCTGCGCGGTTGGGCTGGCCCTCGGCCTCACCTTCGCGTGGGCCGGCCGGGACGACCTGGCCACCATCGCCTGGGTCGTCCCGTCCGCGATCGTCGGAGTCCGCCTGGCGTGGTCCATCGTCCGCGGCCTGCTGGCCGGCAAGGCTGGCGTGGATGTCATCGCGGTCCTCGCGATCGGCGGGGCGCTGGCGACGGAGGAGTTCGTCGCCGCGGCCATCATCGCCCTCATGCTCGCCACCGGCGAGACGCTCGAGCGCTACGCGGCAGGGCGTGCGCATCGCGAGCTGACGGCGCTCCTGGGGCGGGCGCCGCGCGACGTGCACCGCTACGAGGACGGCGCGCTCGTCACGCGGCCGATCGATGCCGTCGTCGTCGGCGACCGGCTCATGGTCAAGCCCGGCGAGGTCCTCCCGGTGGACGGCCTGGTCGAGGGGGCGGCGGCCGTCCTCGACGAGTCGGCCCTGACCGGCGAGGCGCGCGCCGTCACGCGGGCCGAAGGGGACCAGGTCAATTCGGGGACCCTGAATGCGGGTGGTCCCTTCGACCTCCGGGCGATCGCCGCGGCCGAACAGTCGACGTACGCGGGCATCGTCCGGCTCGTCCGCGAGTCGGAGGGTTCAAAGGCGCCCTTCGTTCGGCTGGCGGACCGGTACGCGCTGCTGTTCGTCCCGCTCACGCTGGCGGTTGCGGGCCTCGCCTGGCTCGTCTCGGGCGATCCCGTCCGGGCGCTCGCCGTGATCGTCGTCGCGACGCCGTGCCCGCTGCTGCTTGCCGCACCGATCGCGATCGTGGCGGGCCTCAGCCGCGCGGCCCGGCGCGGGATCATCGTGAAGGGTGGCGGTCCGCTCGAGACGCTCGCCCGGGCTCGCGTCGTCCTCTTCGACAAGACCGGCACGCTCACCGCCGGGCGACCACGCTTGGCCGGTGTCGAGGCGGCGCCGGGCGTCGACCCCGATGACATCCTGCGCCTGGCCGCGTCGGTCGACCAGGTCAGTCCCCACGTCCTGGCAGCCGCCATCGTCCACGGAGCACGCGAGCGGGGCCTGGCGCTGCTCGTTCCCGACCGACGTGGTCGAGACGCCGGGCGCGGGCGTCTCGGGCCGTGTGGACGGCCGAGAGGTCGCAGGTCGGATCTGCGGACTTCGCGGGCCACGTCGGGGGCGGTGGCGGGAGCCTCCCCGCGTGGGCCCGCGAGCTGCGCCGGCGCGGCGCCATCGAGGGCAGCACCCACGTCTTCGTACGGCGCCGACGACCGCCTGGCCGGAGCCCTGGTCCTGGACGACCCGATCCGCCCGGAGACGCCGCGCGCGATCCGGTCGCTCCGCGCGCGCCGGGATCAGCCGGATCGTGATGGTGACTGGCGATCATGCCTCCGTCGCGGAGATGGTCGGCGCGGCGATCGGCGTGGACGGCGTCCTGGCCGAGCGGACCCCGGCGGACAAGGTGGAGGCGGTTCGCCAGGAGATGGCCGACGCGCTGGGCCCCGTGGTGATGGTCGGCGACGGCATCAACGACGCGCCGGCCCTCGCCATCGCGGACGTCGGCGTGGCGATGGGCGCCCGCGGCGCCACCGCAAGCTCCGAGGCTGCCGACATCGTGATCACGGTCGATCGCCTGGACCGGCTCGCGGAGGCGATCCGCCTTGCGAAACGGTCGCGCCAGATCGCGGTCCAGAGCGTCGTCGCCGGGATGGGAATGTCGCTCGTCGCGATGGGGTTCGCCGCGTTCGGCGCGCTGCCCGTGGTGGCCGGCGCCGCTCCTCCAGGAGGCCATCGACGTGGCCGTCATCCTGAACGCCCTCCGCGCGCTGCGGCGGCGGCACGGAGGAGCGGGTCCACGTGCCCGGCTGGGCGGAGACGCAGCGCCGGCCTGCGCGCCGAGCACCGCGAGCTGGCGCCGGCGCTGGCGCGGATCCGGCTGCTCGCGGACGGGATCGACGCGCTCCCGGCTGGCGGGGCCGCGGCCGAGCTGAGGGCGACCCGGTCCTTCCTCGTCGACGACCTCGTGCGGCACGAGCGCCAGGAGGACCGGACGATCTACCCGATGCTGGCCCAGGCGATCGGCAACGACGACGCGACTGCCGCGCTGCATCGGACCCACACGGAGATCTTCCACCTCATCGGGCTCTACGATCGACTGGTGGGGGACCTGCCCGCCGAAGGGCCCGACGCCGGAGGACATGGTGGACCTGCGGCGCGTCCTCTACGGCCTCGACGCGATCCTGCGCCTCCACATGGCGCAGGAGGAGGAGCTCTACACCTCGCTCGGCGACGAGGCCGACGAGGTGCCCGTCGCGGACGGAGCCGGAGCGGCCGCCTGACCGCCAGGCGCCCGGCGCGTCAGCTCGGCGACGGCGACGGCGTGGGCGTCGTGGTCGGCGCGGGCGGCGTGGTCGGCTGCGGCGCGGGGCTCGGTCCGGAGGCGGCCCGGCCGACGAGGGTGAGACCGTCGACCCGCGCGTAGTTCGACGTGAACGACGTCGTGGTGGATCACGACGCCGGATGCGTCGGTGACCGTCCGGGTGACGCACGACGTTCATCCCGATCGTCGGGTATTCGATCCGCTGGGACTGTTCCTGCGGGAATGCTCGTCGTGTACTGGGTGGTCTCGACGCCGGGGTTGCGGTTCGTCACGACCGGGTTGGAGAACGTGACCGTGCGGCCGGTCGGCAGCACCGAAGAGCGCGAACCGGACGATGCCCGGAGACGTGTACCCGCGGATGAGGATCGGGTATGGGCGTGTCATTCCGGAACGCCATCGTCGTCACGGACCCGGAGCCGCTCTTCGCAGACGGTGGCATCGAGGCCCAGGCGGGTAGCGGTCGATGTAGTAGTAGTGGTTCGCGCGGGCCAGGATCTCCAGCCCGGCGCGCACCGCGGCGTTGAAGAGCGTCGTGGAGCAGGAGCAGATCCCGCCGGCCAAGGCCCCGGTGGGCTCCGTACTTGCCGTCGATGATCGCGCCGCCCTCGCAGGTACCCGGTGCGAGCGCTGACCTCGCCGATGCGCCTGCCAGAAGTCGAAGACGGCGCCGGGCGCAACCACGTAGCCGTCGATCGTGCGGGTCGGGATCGTGATGTTGCTGCCGAACCCGTTGCTCGGGCCGGGCTGGTAGTACGTCGTCCACGTCGAGAGGCGCTGCATGAGCGGTGCGGTCTGCTGCGCCTGTGCCGTGGTCAGCTTCGGCGCCACGGTCGCGACCGCCAGCGCGACGGGCGGCGGCAGGGCCGGCGCGCCGTCGGCGCCACGGGCGAGGATCGCCTGCGCCACGAGCCGCGCTGGTGGTGGCGACATCGAGCTTCCGACCGTCCTTGCCCGCGACGACGCCGACGATCGTCTGCGCTGCGCCCGACGAGGAAGGTGGCGTCGGTCGGGGCATGGTCGATCGTCGTCGCGAGCGAGGTCGAGGGCCGGCATCGGCCGCGTCCTGGGCGACGACCGGCACGTACCGGCCATCGGCTGCGGCGGCGAACGAGATCCAGCCGCGAACGGCGGACGCGGGAATGGTCCAGGTCTCCTTGGCGAGCGTGAGGGTGACGTCCCCGGCCATCCGTGTCGCCGATTGCGACCGCGTCGGCGACGGCCGCATCGGTGACCGCCGGCTCCAGTGGGATCCGGGTCGCGGTCAGCTCCAGCGTGGCTCGGCGCCGCCGGGTCCGCGAGGCGGCGCACGATCTCGGCGACCAGCTCGGGCTGCGCCACGCCGCTTCCCGCGGCTGCCGGGGTGGTCGAGAAGCCTGTCGCCGATGCCGACGCGGTCGCGCTCACCGGCGGCTGGTCCTGCCGGGAAGCGGCGGCCGTGGACCGCCCGCGCGACGGCCGACGGCATCGACGACCACCCGGGGCGCGATGTCCGTGCCGTGGACCAGGCTGCGGACGTCGTCCGCCACCTTGCCCATCGCGTCGCCGAAGCGGCCGACGGCGAACGCCTCGTCGAGGAGCCCCTCGACGTCGGCGGATCGGCCGAGATCGGCGTCGGCAAGCGTGAACGTCTCGCTGCCCGCCGTGACGACCACGCTGCCGCTGCCGTAGGCCGCGAGCGCGGAGGTGAGCACCGCGCGCGCAGCGGCGCGATCGAGCCCGCCCACGTCCACGCCCGCCACCCGGACGCCGGGGACGATCCGGTCCGCGTACCGGCCCTGGTACGCGAACAGGGCGCCGGTCCCGACCGCCGAGGCCAGCACGAAGCCGGCGATGACGGCGAAGACCAGGCGACCGAGCGGGAAGCGGCGGGGCGCGGGGGACAATCTCGTGTGCTCAGTGCGGGCGGATCGGAATCGAATCTAGCAGCCCGGGGTCGATCAGGCGCATGCCCCGCGCGGACGCGCGGGCGGGAGTCCCGGCCGCCGCGGGCGAGCCGAACCGAGAGGCCGACCCGGAGTCTAGACGACCGCCCGTGGCACCACCACCACGCGCCGGTTCGGTTC
The DNA here is from genome assembly GCA_963722475.1 of uncultured Chloroflexia bacterium. Taxonomy (GTDB): domain Bacteria; phylum Chloroflexota; class Limnocylindria; order Limnocylindrales; family CSP1-4; genus CTSoil-043. The sequence goes on from CAVRMJ010000008.1 coordinate 68,864, forward strand.
CTCGCCGATCGACTGGGTCCCGACCGCCGCGTGGTTGCGGAGCGCGAGATGGATCCAGCGCCGCTCCAGTGCCGGCATCGGCTCGAGCTGGAGCATCTTGCCGGTCTCGACGACGCGTGCCGCGGCCCGATCGGCGATCTCCCTGAGCTGCTGCTCACGCCGACCGCGATAGCCCTCGACGTCGACGAGGACCCGGGTCCACTCGCCCATCTCGCGCGAGAGCATCAGGTTCACGATGTGCTGAAGGGCAGAGAGCCGCTCGCCCTTGCGGCCGATCAGCGCTCCGAGGGCTTCGTGCTCCTCGTCGTCGGCGCCGATCACGTTGAGACGATTGGTCTCGCCGGTCTCGATGTTGACGGCGACCGAGAAGCCCATGTGCTGCATGAGCTGCTCGAGGAGCCGCTTTCCTGCGTCGAGCGCTGCCGGCGACGCCTCGGCGGCCTGGAGCTCCTCGCGCTCGCGCACGAGCGAACGAGCCGACTGGACCTCGTCGGCCTCGCTGGACGTGACGGCCGAGGCGCCCGGGCGATCGTCAGGGCTTCGCGGCGATCGGTCGTCGCGGCGCGGGCCGCGGTCGCGGCGCGCCGATCCGGTCGGGCGTCCCGACGGGGACCATCGGCGCGCGGGGCGTCGGCGCGGGGCGCGTCCGGCGCGGGCCATCGCGGGGCGGGTCGGGCCGATCGTCGCGCCGCTGGACGTCGCTGCGCTGGGGGCGGTCGTCGCGGCGTGGCGGGCGATCCACGGGAACAGGGAGTGGCGTCGCGGCGGCGGCGTCGCGCTTCGGCGCGGCACCCCCGAGCGCTGCGCGCGGCGCGGCGACGATGCGGGCGGGCTCGGCGCCCATCCCGAGAACGCCCCGGCTGCCCGGGGTCAGGATCTCGAAGTCGAGCTCGTCGAGGCCGACGCCGAACTCCTCACGGGCGTGGCGGAGCGCCTCCTCGACGGACTTGCCAGTGAACTCTTGGTACGCACTCATGCTCAGCGCTTTCTCCCTCGGCGGCCCTGACGGCCTCGTTCTCGCGGTCGCACGGTGGCCGCCGCGGAAGCGGAGCGGGCGGCCGGGGTGCGGTCGATGGGCGGACGGACGGTTGCCGGCTTGCGGGCGTCACCGGTGGCGCCCCCGGTGACGATCTTCGGCTCCTCGACCGGGAACCGCGGGCGATGGTCGACGGCGAAGCGAGGTGTGAACCCGAACAGCGGGAAGGTGGAGCCCCAGCCGACGATGAGGTACTGCTGGACGATCCCGAAGATCGTCGTGACGATCCAGTAGATGAACAGGCCGGCGGGCAGGAACCCGCCGTAGGCCAGCGAGATCAGGGGAAGGAACAGGACCAGCTGCCGCTGGACCTTCGAGTTCTGGTCGCTGAAGGCGGCCGTGGACGGGGGCATCGTCATCCGGCTCTGGACCAGCTGGAGGAGCGCGGAGGCCGCGGCGAGGACGCTGAACCAGCTCAGGAGCGGGATGCTCGGGAAGATGACCCACGGCCTCGAGACGTCCAGGTTCCCGAGCCAGGCGACGGTCGTGTTGATGCAGGGTTTGTACAGGTCGACGGACGCGCCGACGGCGCCCCCGACGCCGTTGACGCACGAGTAGTCGACCAGGTGGAGCCCGAAGAACGTGAACATCGCCTGCGGGTCCGGGTTCGTCAGGCCCTGGCTGATGACCGAGTAGATGATCATGAGGAGCGGGAGCTGGAGGAGGAGCGGCACGCAGCCGGAGGCCGGGTTGATCCCGCGCTCCTTGAACAGCTCCATCTGCGCCGCGCTGTACTTGGCCCGGTCTCCCTTGTAGCGCTTCTGGAGCTCCTTGAGCTCGGGCTGGATCAGCTGCATCCGCTTCGTGGAGACGATCTGGCGGCGGAAGAGCGGGATCAGCGCCGCTCGGACGATCAGCGTCATGAGGATGATCGCGATCCCGACGTCGCCGGTCACCTTCTGCAGCCAGATCAGGAGGATGTAGAGGAGCTGGAAGATCGGGTTGAAGACCCAGGCCATCAACGAGACCGGATCCGCGCCCGGCTGGGCGGGGGTGAGCGGCGGTTTCGGCGCGGCCGTCGCGGCCACGCCGCCGCTGCCGGCGGGGACGATCCCGGACGGGCTGCAGGCGACGACGAGGAGCGCTACCCCGACGAGCAGGAGCAGGGGAAGCAGCAGCTCACGGCGCGGACGGGGAAGCGACACGTGGAGCTGCCTCACCTAGCGGACCGGGTCATAGCCGCCAGGGTTCCACGGGTGGCAGCGGGCGATGCGCCGCGCTCCCATCCAGCTTCCCCTGAGGAGGCCGTATTTCTGGATTGCCTGCTCCGTGTAGTGCGAGCAGGTGGGGTAGAACCGGCAGCTGGACGGGAGCCATGCGAACACGATTCGGTAGAGTCGGATGAGCCCGATTCCGATCCGCTTCACGAGGGCGTCAATCCTCCCAGGACCCCTCCGCGCCGGAGGAGCCGTTCAAGTACCTCGACGAGCGCCTGGTGGTCCGCCGCCGCGAGTGCCGGTCGGGCAATGATGAGCACGTCCCAGCCGGGCTGGAACAGGGGCGCCATCACCCTGAGCGCCTCCCGGAGGCGCCGTCGCGTCCGGTTCCTGACCACGGCTCCCCCGATTGTCCGGCCGGTGGCGAACCCGAAGCGCACCTGGTCGAGGTCGGTCCGGCGGAACCGCGCGGTCATCAGCGGGTGGGACCGGATGGTCCGAGACGCCTGGAGCGCCGTGAAGTCCGCCGGCCGGGTGAGCATCGCGAGCCGCCGGTTGTCGCGGCCCGATGGTGGTGTCAGACCGTCAGCTGCTTCCTGCCTCGGGCGCGGCGCGCGGCGAGAACCCGGCGACCCCCGGTCGTCTTCATCCGGGCGCGAAAGCCGTGTTCCTTGGCGCGATGGCGCTTCTTCGGCTGGTAGGTCTGCTTCATCGGGTGTCGTGGTCCTCAACCGTCCGGCCCCTGGGGTCTCGGTCGTTTCGTCCCCAGGAGGCACATGAACGCACCGCACGCACGAAGGCGCAAGGCCCGTCAACGCCGCGCGATTATAGGAACGCGACGTTCAGGGTGTCAAACGATCGACCCTGGCGCGGGGGGGTCGCGGGTCCGCGGTGCCGTCACGCAGGCGCCCGGCGAGATACCCCCCGGGAGTATGGCATATTGGGGGTCCGATTGCCTTGCGGGGCGGGTCCGGGCGGTGCTACGATGCGTCGGCTCACGGCCGCGGGGAGGCCTCCACCCAACGCCGGGCGGTGCCGGGGGCCGGCCCCGGAGCGGCTCGCCCAGGCTGCTGGGAGGCCTTCGCGCTGTCTATCTCTCGGTTCCTGGTGTCGTTCGCTGCTGCCCGGAACCGGCAACCGAGTACCACCTCCGGGCGCGCGCCCGGCCCACACAGGGTCCCTGTTGGACACACGACACATCTGGCGCGCGGCCCTCGGAGAGCTTCAGGTCGCCCTCTCGCCGGCCAACTTCGAGACGTGGCTGCGGCACACGTCCCTGGTTGACGTGGACGACACCCGGTTCCGGATTGCCGTCCCGAACGGGTTCGCGAAGGACTGGCTGGAGACGCGCTATCGCTCGCTGATCTCGCAGACGCTGGCCCGGATCGTGGGCTACAGCGTCGCGGTGGAGTTCGTCGTGCGGGCCGACGCGGGCCTCGGCGAGCCGGGGCAGACGCTGCCGCCGCGGCGCCGTCCGACGTTCGGGTGGAGCCCACGCGTGTCGGGGGCGACGGCTCGTCGGCCAACGTCAACCCGCGCTACACCTTCATGAACTTCATCGTCGGCTCGGCCAACCGGCTCGCCCACGCGGCCGCGCTGTCCGTCGCCGAGCGGCCCGGCCATGCCTACAACCCGCTCTTCCTCTACGGCGGCGTGGGCCTGGGCAAGACGCACCTGATGCACGCGATCGGCAACGCGGTGGTGGCCCGCTTCCCGCGCAAGCGCGTCGTCTACGCGACCAGCGAGAAGTTCACCAACGAGTTCATCACCAGCATCCAGCAGGGCCGGATCGACGACTTCCGGGCCCGCTACCGCCGGATCGACCTCCTCCTGATCGACGACATCCAGTTCATCGCCGACAAGGAGCGGACCCAGGAGGAGTTCTTCCACACCTTCAACGCCATCCACGAGGACGGGAAGCAGATCGTCCTCTCGTCGGATCGGCCGCCCAAGCAGATCATCACGCTCGAGGAGCGGCTCCGGAGCCGCTTCGAGTGGGGCCTGATCGCCGACCTGACCGCGCCGGACCTCGAGACGCGGATCGCCATCCTCCGCGCCAAGGCCGAGGATTCCGCCGTGCCGATCGGCTCCGACGTGATCGAGTTCATCGCGCGCAAGGTGGTGAGCAACATCCGCGAGCTCGAGGGCGCGCTCAATCGCGTCGTGGCGTACGCGAGCATGGGCGCCATGCCGATCACGATCGAGCTGGCCCAGGCCGTCCTGTCGAACGTCCTGTACAACCCCAAGAAGCGCCAGGTGACGACGGAGAAGATCGCCCGGGCGGTCGCCGACTACTACGGAGTCGGCCTCGACGCGCTGCGGGGCCAGAAGCGCGACAAGGCGATCGTCACGCCCCGCCAGATCGCGATGTTCCTGATGCGCGAGGAGACCGACGTCTCCCTGCTGCAGGATCGGCGCGGAGCTCGGTGGCCGGGACCACTCGACGGTCCTCCACGCCTACGACAAGATCAACCGGGAGGCGGCCCTCAACGACGAGATGCGCCGCGACATCGCCGCGGTCCGCGAGCTGATCTACGCCGACTGACGGCCGGCCGGCCACGCGCGGGCCCGCCGCAATGACGCAGCACCGTCGGTTGGCGCCCGGAGCGTGTGGAAAAAGCCCCGAATTCGGTGGAAAACCCCGTGTGGGTGTGGACAAGGAGCGCTCGTTGCGTGCCTCCCGGTGGGGACGATCCAGCCCCGGTTTCGCGTCCCGTGGCGTCCGCCCGTGCGGCGGCTCGCTGCGTCCACACCATCTCCCGGCCGGCGCGCCCGGCCGGAGGTCTCTCGTCCACACGGGGAGGGCCTGCGTCCACCTGAGACCAGAGCGCGCGGGAGCGCGTTCATCCACGCCGTCAACACCATGATGACGACGGTGATGACTCGATATGCGACCATGCACCAAACCACGAATCCATCGCGTTCCGGCCGGCGGGACCGACCCCGCCTGCCCCTGTTCGGAGCACCCGGAGTGACGTACCCGTGAACCTCTCCGTCATCTGCGAAAACCTTGCCCGTGGCCTCTCGGTCGTCGGCCACGCGGTCTCCGGACGCAGCACGCTCCCGGTCCTGGCCAACGTTCTCCTGCGCACCGAGGATGCGGGCCTCAAGCTCACGGCCACCAACCTCGAGATCGGGATCACCTACTGGGTTCCCGGCCGGATCGAGACCGACGGCGCGATCACCGTCCCCGCGCGCCTCTTCGCGGAGATCATCGGGGGCCTCCCGTCGCAGGAGCGCGTGGACCTGGAGGTCCGCAACAACGATCGCCTCTTCATCCGGGCCGGCCAGTTCGAGACGACGCTCCGGGGGATCGACGCCGACGAGTTCCCGGCGATCCCGGCGGCAGGCGAGCGGCCGACCACCAGGATCAGCCAGCGCGTCCTGCGCCGGGCCCTCTCGGAGGTCACGTTCGCCGCCGCCTCGGACGAGGCGCGACCCATCCTCACCGGCGTGCTCACCCGGTTCGAAGGGGATCGCCTCACCCTTGCCGCGGCCGACAACTACCGGATCGCCATCACGACCATCCCGACGCTCGATGCCGTCGAGGAGACGAGCATCGTGGTTCCCGCCCGGTCCTATGCCGAGCTCGCGCGCATCCTGTCCGACACGGACGAGCCCGTGGAGCTGATCCTCTCGCCCCAGAAGAACCAGATCCTCTTCCATGTCGAGGGGATCGACGTGGTCAGCCGCCTGATCGACGGCCAGTTCCCGAACTACCAGCAGGTCCTGCCGACGACCCACGCCACCCGGATCGAGGTGGACCGCGACGACCTCCTCAAGGCCGTCCGCCTCGCCGGCTACATCGCCAGCTCCTCGGCGAACATCGTCCGGATGCAGGTCGCCCCGGACGGCGCAGCCCAGGTCCTGGTGGCGGCTGCCGCGGAAGTCGGCGATCACCGCGGCCTGGTCGACGCGACGATCGAGGGCGACGCGACGACCATCGCGTTCAACGCCCGCTATCTCAGCGACGTCCTCCAGAACGTGGATGCGGACCGGTTCGTGATCGAGCTGAACGGGCCGCTGTCGCCGGGCGTCTTCCGGCCGGCGGACGGGCGCGACTACACGCACGTGGTCATGCCGGTCCGGACCACCTCGTAGCGACTGCCACGGCGGCCGCCCAGGCGGCCACGCCGATCCCGGTGCTCACCTCCATCTCGCTCGCCGGCTTCCGCGGCTACGCGTCGCTGGACGCGACGTTCGGGCCCGGCGCGCACCTTGTCTGGGGGCCCAACGCCGCGGGCAAGACGAGCCTCCTCGAGGCGCTCGTCGTCTGCGCCCGCGGGTCGTCGCACCGGACACTGGCGGACGCCGAGCTGATCCGCTGGGACGCCCCGTTCGCGCGCGTCGACACGCGCCGCGAGGTGCCCGGCCTGGACCCGCTGGAGCTCGACGTGACGCTCGTCCGCGAGGGCCCGGCCGGCGGCCGGAAGCGGATCCGGGTCAACGGGGTTCCCCGGCGCGCGACCGCGCTGGCGGGGCTCCTGCGCGTCGTCGTCTTCGCGCCGGAGGAGATGCTGCTGGTCGCGGGCCCGCCCTCGCTGCGGCGGGGCGATGCTCGACGCACTGGCCGGCCAGCGCGTCCCCGCCTACGCCGCGGACCTCGCCGCCTACGGGCGCGTCCTGGCCCAGCGCAACGCGCTCCTGCGGGCGATCCGCGAGGAGCAGGCGACACCGCGACCAGCTGCCCCCCTGGGACGCGAAGCTGGTCGAGTCGGGCGCGGCGATCCTCGACGCGCGCCACCGGGTCCTCGGCGAGCTGGCCGGGCCGCTGGTCGCGGCCCACGCGGAGATCGCACCCGACGAGGGGCGCCTCACTGTCACCTACGAGAGCAACGTCGTCGCCGGCCGCCGGCGAGCCGTCGCGCGACGCGCTGGCCCGGCGCCTGCGCCGAGACCGCCGAGAAGGAGGTCTGGAACGGGACGACGCTCGTCGGCCCCCACCGCGACGACCTCGCCTTCCGGCTCGACGGGCGCGACCTCGCGACGTTCGCGTCGCGCGGCCAGCAGCGGACCGCGATCCTCGCCCTCAAGCTCGCGGAGCTGGACCTGCTGACCGCGCACGACGGGCGGCCCCCGCTCCTCCTCCTCGACGACGTCTTCAGCGAGCTCGACCCCGCGCGCCGGAGCCACCTGGTCCGCCGGATCGCGGGCCTGCCGCAGGCGTTCGTCACGACGACGACGCTCGACGACCTGGACCCGGCCCTGCGGGAGATCGGGGTGGCCTGGGAGGTCGTCCCCGACGCCGCGCGCGGGCGCCCGCCTCGTCGCGTCGCGGGCAGGCTGAGGGCACCCGTGTCGCCCGCCCGCCCCTTCGACGACGAACGCGTTCCCCGCCGCCGGCCGGTCCGGCGCGTCGGCGACCTCCTGCCCGACGCGGCGCGGGCGCTCGGCCTCGAGGAGCAGCTGCACTGGGCGCGCGCCGCCGCGGCCTGGGACCGGCTCGTCGAGGCGCGCGTCCCGGCCGCGGCCGGCGGGTCGCGGCCGGTGCGGCTCGAGGGGGACGGCACGCTGGTGGTGGAGGCCAGCGCCCCGATCATCGGCCAGGAGCTGCGCCTCCGGGCGGACGAGCTGCTCGCGGCCTTCGCCGAGGCGGCCGGGGGAATCCGGGCGGATCGCTGCGGGTGGTGGTGGGCCGGGGTATCATCCGGTGACCCCGGCCAGCGGCCATCGCCCGTGGCGCAGTCGCCAGCCACCGGCGTCACGCCGGCCCGCCCCCGAGCGTCAGGTCCGTCGAATCGCATGGCCGTCCGACTGCAGATGAAACTCGGCCTCGTGGCCGAGCCCGAGCGGCTCGAGGACTCCCCGGACACCGTCGCCGTCGTCGAGCCGACGATCGGCGCGACGGCCCGCTCCAAGGGGAGCCTCTTCCTCGTCGTGACCGGCGTCGGCGCGGGCCGCCGCCTGCGCGACGCCACCCGTCTCGTCGCGGACACGGTCCAGGGCGAGTACTACTACGACGAGTCCGCCGGCCTCGTCGTCTGCCTCGAGAAGGCGATCCGCACCGCCAACCGACGCCTCGCTCGCGCAGCGCGAGCGGCTGGCGCTGGGCGGCGGGCCCGGCGGGCCCGATCGGGATCGGCGTGGCCGTCGTCCGCGGCAACGAGCTCTACGTGGTCACGACCGGGCCCGTGGAGGCGTACCTGGTCCGGCAGGCGCACCTGCTGACGCTGCCCGACGCGGGGCGCGCCCACGGCCTGCCGATGGAGGAGGTCGCCCCTGTCGTGTGGCGCGGCGAGATCGCCGTCGGCGACTCGCTCGTGCTCGTCTCCTCCAACCTCACCGCGAAGCTCGGCCCGGACGAGCTCAAGGACGCCGTCGTCACGCTCCATCCGCAGGCCGCGATGGAGCACCTCCACCACCGGTTCGTGGCGGCCGGAGGAACCGGGAGCGACGCCGCGCTCGCCATCGAGGCGGGCGAGGTCTCGGCAACGGCCCAGCGCGGCCGGCTCGTCCCGGCGCGGCCGCCGGAACCGCTCGCCGGCGTTCCCGACCACTCGCCGATCCCGCTGGCCGACTCGGTCGGCGGCGGCATGGCGGCGGTCTCGTCGGGCGCAAGCCGCGCGTCGAGCGCCGTCGGGACCGCGGTCACCGGCCTCGCCGGCCGGGTCCAGGACCTGCTCCCGCGGCGCGGCACCCGGTACCGGCGCGTCACCCCCGCCGCGACGCGCCGCGAGTCGCAGCGGCGGGCCGCCTTCGCGGTCCTCGCGTTCGTCGGGGTCGTGGCGCTCCTCGGCGTCGGCCTGTGGGTCATCGGCGGCTCCGGTGCCACGACGCAGATCCCGCAGATCAACGCCGGCGAGAAGGCGCTCGCGACGGCGAGGACGACCTCCGGCTCGTCTTCGACAACGGGACCGACCTGATCGCGGCCGACCCGCGACGCGCCGAGGAGCTGCTCAAGGACGCGCTCGCCAGGGTGGCCGACGCCGCGACCGCGGGGATCGCGGCCTCGACGCTCGACCCGCTCCGCTCGCGGGCGGCCGCGGGGCTCGACCGCCTCTACGGGGTCGTCGAGGTGGCGCCACAGGCGGCCTTCTCGTTCGCCTCGCAGAAGCCCGCCTTCGACCTCGGCGGCCTCGTCCAGGGCCCCGACGGGGCACCGTACGTCCTGGACCGAACCTCGAAGGCGGTCTACCGGATCAGCCTCCAGACCCGCAAGGCCGTCCCGATCATGCGGGCGGGCCAGGCGGTGGCGAGCGCCGGGCTCAAGCTGGGCGTGCCGCGCTACCTCGCGGTGGGTGGGCCCGACCTGCTCGTGCTCGACGACAAGAACATCCTGTGGCGCTGGCGCCCCACCGACGCCACCGGCAAGGGGGTCCTGAGCCGGCTCCCGGTCCAGGACTCGACGACGTGGGGCACCGACATCCTGGGGATCGGCACGTTCGTCGCCAACTTCGACGCGGCGCTCTACAACCTCTACGTCCTGGACCCGTCCGAGCAGCAGATCCTCCGCTACACGATGCTCGCGGACGGGTCCAGCTATCCGGCGGCGGCGACCGGCTACCTGGCGGCACCGCAGGACGTCAGCAAGGTGACCTCCATGTACATCGACGGCGAGGTCTACCTGGCCGACGGCGGGCTGGTCGAACGGTTCGTGGGCGGCAGCTCGGGCAGCTGGTCACTGGCGTCGCCCGGCGACGAGGCGCTCCGCCCGAACCACCGGTACACGCTCATCGACTCCCCGGATCCGCGCCGCCAGGGCACGCTGTACGTCTACGACGCGGCGAACGGACGGGTGCTCGCGTTCGACAAGCTGACGGGCGCCTACCAGGCCCAGTACCGGCCGGCAGCCGGCAGCCCCGCGTGGGGCTTCATGCGGGGCTTCTACGTTGCCCCACGATCGCCCGGCCAGGCCCCGGCGATCTTCTGGATCGACGGGAACACGCTGGGAACGGCGGTCCTCGAGCAGGTCCCCGCTGCGTCCCCGGGCAGCTCGCCAGGCGCCAGCCCGACCCCGAGCCCGTCGCCAGGCCCCATCGCGTCGGGCGCGCGATCCGCCACGCCGAAGCCCTCGGCGACGCGGCGACCGACGCCCAGCCCGTAGCCGGCCTCGGCGAACCCGCCCGGAGGTGGGATACTTCGCCCATGGCCGGCCGCCTGATCGAGATGTCCGTCGAGAGCGTGCGGGTCCACATGCTCTCGACCCAGCACGTCGTCATCCTCGAGGAGCTCGAGCGCGATCGCTACCTGCCCATCTGGATCGGCCCGTGGGAGGCGAACGCGATCGCCATGAAGCTCCAGGGCCAGTCCCCGGAGCGGCCGCTCACGCACGACCTGCTTGCCACGGTCCTCGACGAGCTGGGCGCCACCGTGCGCGAGGTGGTCATCGTGGACCTCGCCGACGACACGTTCCACGCCCGGATCATGCTGGAGTCGGGTGGGCGGCCGATCGAGGTCGACTCCCGGCCCTCGGACGCGCTCGCGCTGGCGGTTCGCACGGGGGCGCGGATCTTCGCCGCCGAGGCGGTCCTCGAGCGGGCCGGCGTCGTGCCGGATCACCGCTCGGCCGACGACGAGGGCGTCGAGCCGATCGATGAATCGAAGCTCTCCGTCTTCCGCGACTTCGTGAACTCGCTGGACGCGCAGCCTGGCGCCGACGAGCGCCACGAGGGTCCGCCCCGCGAATGATCGGCGGCCCGCGGGCTGCGACTCGGCCGGGCGTCAGCCGACGATCGTCGAGCCCCGCTCCAGCGCCCGCCGCCGGTTCGCCCAGAGGCGCAGGCGCAGGCTCCAGAAGTCCACCACGGCGCGCCACACGACGGACGGCTTCGCGCCGGTCTGCGAGCCCGCCGTCCGCGGGTAGTGGTCGACGCCCACCTCGACGACCGTGCGACCCGCCGCCCGCAACTTGATCAGGAGCTCGGCGGAGAAGAACGCCCCGCCGGACTCCACGCGGACGTCGGCCAGCGCCGCACGCCGGAAGAGCTTGCAGGCACAGTCCACGTCACGGACGCGAAGTCCGAACAAGATCCGATTGGCCAGCTTGTAGATGCGGGCGTAGAGCGTCCGGATGGCCGGATCGGCCCGCCGGATCCGGAAGCCCACCACCGCGTCGGGAGCATCCGGGCCCGCCAGCCGGGCGGTCAGCCGGCCGAGGTCGGCGACGCCGAACTGCCGGTCGCCGTCGGTGAACGCCACCAGCTCGAAGCGCGCGGCGCGGAAGCCGGAGCGCAGGGCAGCGCCGTAGCCCAGGTTGGTGGGGTGGTGCACCGCGCGGACGACGTCCGGGTTCGCGGCGGCCAGCCGGTCGGCGATCTGCGGCGTCCGGTCCCGGGAGCCGTCATCGACGGCGATGATCTCGAAGCGCTCGGCGAGCGCCGGCAGCGTCGCCAGCGCCTCCTGCACGAGGCGCCTCCAGGTTGGCCTCCTCGTTGTGCGCCGGGAAGAAGTAGGAGAGCGCGGCGACCCGTGGCGGGGCGTGCGGCGGGAGCGGGCTCGGCCGGGGTCATGGCGTCATCGTAGCCGGCACGGAGCCCGCCGCCCGGGGGCCCACGACGCGGAGGAGCGGCTGGATCCCGTTCGGGTCGAGCAGCGCGTCCACCTGCCAGCGCCTCCTCCAGGTCGAGCGTGTCCTGGTCGAGCCGCACCAGGTAGACGGGCCGCTTCCCGAGGTTGGCGCGGATGACGTCGTCCACGCTGCCGAGGTTCTCGTCGAGGCGGGTCCGATCGTCGATCACCCGGACGTCCGGCCGCTCGCCGAGGATGAGCTGGCGGTACCAGAGGGGCGTCGAGTATCCCCACCACGTGACGAGGACCGCGTTCGGCTCCACGACCCCGAACGTCCAGCGGCTCCAGTCCGCGGCGCGCGTGTCGGTCGACTGGTCCACCAGCGAGCCGCGTCGCCGGGGCGGCGATGACGGCGGGCGCGACAAGCGCGACGCCGACGATGACGCTGGCCACCAGGCGCAGCGCGGTCGCGCGCCTCCCCGCGCCGTCGGGCGGCGCGAGCAGCTGCGCGGCGGCCGCGTCGAGCAGCACCCCTGCCGCGATCGCGAGCCAGCTGATGGCGATGAGGATCGGGCCCAGGTAGTAGCGCTCGATGTCGGCGTTCGTGTACGAAACCGCGAACCAGCAGGTGATGACGAGCCACGTCCCCGTGAGGAGGGCGTACCGCGGTCGGCGGACGGCCACGATCAGGAAGGCGGCCGGGATGAGCGCGACGAGCAGGCCGAACTGGTCGGTCGCAACCCGGGCCAGCTCGGCGACCTTGCCCGCGAGGTCCGTGAAGGGTCCGGTCATCGCGCCGCGTGAACTGCGCGCCCAGGACCACGTACCAGAAGCCGTCCCACGTGTCCGGGTGGCCGTAGACGAGCGGCGCGCCCATCGCCGCGCGGATCGGCAGCTCGAGGTAGAGCGACCGCCGCGACACCGACGAGGGCGCAGGACGCATCGTCCAAGCTGGGCTCGGCGGAGCCAGACCCGCGGCTCGACCGCCAGGATGAAGAGGGCGATCCCGGGGGCGAGCAGGAGGGTGAGCGCCTGGTTGCCCAGCGCGACGCCGTAGAGCGCGGCCGCGGCGACGAGCCAGCGGTCGGCGTCCGCCCGGCCGTTCCGGACCCGCTCCTCCCAGCCCGACCAGCAGCACGAGCAGCCCTGCCACGAGGGCCAGGTGGAGCATGTGCGGGTCGGCGAACGAGCCGACGCGCCACGGGATCGGGGTCAGCGCGAGGAGCACGCCGGCGGCGACGGCCACGGGGGTCCGGCCGGTGAGCCGGCGCACCAGCACGACCGTCAGCCCGGCGGCCACGCCGAGCAGGATCGCGGACAGCAGGTTCATCCGCAGCGCCGGCTCGCCGACCGGCGCCAGGAGCAGGCTCGCGAGCCAGCCAAGCAGGACGTAGCTCGGATAGCCGGTCGGATGGGCCGTGCCCAGCACGGGGGCCACGACCTGGAACTCCCCGGTGTCCCAGAGGCCCAGCCCGGGCAGCAGCGTCGACCGCGCAAGGGCGAACGCGACCACGCCAGCGAGCGCCGGGCGCAGCGCTGCTCACGAGCGCGCTCCAGCGCGCTCCCCGGGCTGAGGCGCCGTCGCCGCTCACCAGCCCAGCGTCCGCGCCCAGGCGAGCCCCCAGGCCTGCACTGCCACGGAGGCCGCGATCAGGCCGCCGACCAGGAGGCCGCCGCGCGCCGCGCCCCGGCCGTGGCGTGCGATGAGTCGCTCCGCCCCGAGCGCGAGCGGAACGAGCAGGAACGGCGCGAAGTCGAGGCTGAAGCGGTAGCCGAACTGGACCCACCCCTGCGAGAAGTGCATCAGGTTGACGACGGCGATCGCGAGCGTGGCAAGGAGGCCGCCCGCCACTCGCCGGTCGCGGAGCAGCGGCAGCGCGCCCGCGGCGAGCAGCCACGCCGGGCTCGTGAGCAGGAGGCTCATCCCGACCGGGCTCGGGACGAGCCACGAGCACCCGGCCGCGCTCCAGATCTCGCGCGCCACGCCGGCCGCACAGGCGGGCATCATGTCCGGGAGGCCGCCCAGCATGATCCCCAGGTTCTGGGGGATGTAGCGGAGATCCTGGAGCGACCAGGCGGCGTTGTAGTGGAGGTCCGGGTAGGCCCCCACCTCGTAGCGGTAGAGCGCCTCGTAGACTGGGTTGAAGAGCGTCCCGCTGACCGCGAGGTTGTAGGCGAGGAGCGCCCCGACCGGGATCGCCATGCCGAACGCCGCGCTCGCCGCTCGCCGCCTCCACGTGCCGCCCCCGCCCACGAACACGAGGAAGACGACCCCGAAGACCACGGTGAGCCGGCTGGTCACCGCGAGGCCCAGCAGGAGGCCCGCGGCGACCTGCCGCCGGTCGAGGAGCGGCTCCTGCCCGTCGCCGTCGATGGCCGCGGTCCGGTCGTCGGCGTCGAGCGCCACCGCCGACGGCGGCGAGCGTCAGCCCCACCGCGACCACGTGGGCGAAGAACCACGTGGTCCCGAGCGAGGAGGCATACCACAGCACCGTCCCCGCCCCCACGAAGACCGTCAGGGCGGCGCGAAGCCCGGCCCGGATCGGAAGCCGACCAAGGAGCCAGAAGGCCAGCCCCACGTCCAGGGCGCCGAGCACGACCGCCAGGAACGCCTGGTCGGTTGCCATCCCCCAGATCGCCACGAACGGGAGGAGGATCACGGCGGGGAGCGGCGGGAACGGGACCATCCCCCGGCCCGTCTCGTTCCCGGCGGCGTCGAGCACGGGGATCACGTCGTTGAAGTAGTCGTTCCCGGGCGACGTGGCCGTGCCCGGCACCGGGTAGCGGATGGAGGCCTGGCCGTGGAGGTAGGCGTCCGCCTGCCAGACGAAGTGGTTGTAGACCGTCTGCCAGGCCGGCCGGGTGAGCGAGTACAGCAGCGAAGAAGGCGACCACCAGCCCGATCCCGACGGCGAGCGTCGAGCGGGATGGAGCCGCGGCCAGTCGTGCGGGCCGGCTGGAAAGGGTCACCGGACCCTCGGGTATACTCCGGTCCACCTCAGCGCTCGATCACGGAGGCCGTTCCCCTTGGCTGGCCCCGCACCGGGCGAGCAGGCGCGGGCGGGCGAGCAGGCCCGGGTGCGGCTTCGGGACGTCGCCGTCCCGCTCGGCATCCTTCTCGCGCTCGGCCTCGCCCTCCGGCTCATCATCGCATACGTCCTGCTGCCCGGGTCCGGGTTCAAGGTTGACGTCGGCTCGTTCAACGGCTGGGCGGTGGAGCTCGCGAAGAACGGGCCGTTCGGGCTCTACGATCGCCCGCTCTTCATCGACTACACGCCCGGGTACCTGTACGTCCTGTGGGCCCTCGGCCTGGTGGCGCAGCTCCTGGGCGGGCCCGGCGCCGCGCCGGGCGCCCTTCTCAAGCTGCCGCCGATCATCGCCGACCTCGGGCTCGCGGTCGCCGTCTTCCTGCTCGCGGCGGACCTCGGCGCGCGCCGCCGTCCCGCGCTCGCCGCCGCCGCGCGTGGTCCTGTTCGTGCCCGTCACCTGGTTCGACAGCGCCGTCTGGTCGCAGGTGGACTCGGTCGGGACCCTGGTCCTCCTCCTGGCGGTGCGCGAGCTGTGGCGCGGCCGCGATGAGCGGGCCGCGCTCCTCACCACCGTCGCGGCGATCATCAAGCCCCAGTTCGGGATCCTGATCCCACTGGCGGCGGTCCTGATCCTGCGTCGCAACCTGGTCACGCGGCCGCCCGGCCACGGGCCGCGCCGCCTGCTCACCACGACGGTGGTCGGGCTGGCCACCGCCCAGCTCCTGTGTCTGCCGTTCGGGCTGACCATCGTGGGCCTGCTTCGCCAGATCCTCGACACCGCGGCCGGCTACCCGTGGCTGACGCGTGAACGCATTCAACCCGTGGGCGCTCGTCACCCAGGCCGGGGCCGGGCTGGCGCAGAGCGGGACCTGGATCCGGGACGTCACGGTGGCCGGGCCGGACGGCGGGGCAGGGTTCCTCGTCCTCGGCATCCCGGCCGTCGTGGTCGGCAGCGCCCTGCTGCTCTGCGTCATCGGCTTCCTTGCCGCGACGATCTGGCGGCGCGACGACCGTCGGACCCTGCTCGTCGCCCTCGCGGTCCTGGCCATCGCCTTCTTCGTCCTGCCCACGCGCGTCCACGAACGCTACCTCTTCCCGTTCTTCGCGCTCGGGGCGGTCCTCCTCGCGGTGAGCCCCCGCTGGGCCGTGGTCTACGTGGTGCTCGCGATCGCCAACACCGCGAATCTCTACGGGATCCTCACCGAGCCCTTCTACCAGAACCTGGGGCTCGACCCGATGCTGACCGCGTTCGGCGGGTTCGGGGGCCAGCTGGGGGACGCGATCCGCTCGTGGAACGGGGTTGCGAGCAGCGTCGTCCTCCACGCCGGCGGCCTGCTGGCGGCAGGCTGGTTCCTGGTCCGACCGGCACCCGAGGAGGTCGACGCGACTGCAGCGCTGGTGGCGGCGCGAGTCCGGGGAGGCACCGGCGGACGTGCCGGCCGACCTGCCGGGCGGCACTCCGGCCGACGCGGGGACGATCGGCGTGCCGGCATCCGGCGGGCTCGCGGTCGGCGCGGCTCTCGGCCGGGCGGCCGAGAGCGCGCGCTCGCTCGTCGGTCGCGCACCCTTCGATCGCTCGCACCTCCTCGATCGCGAGGGAGGCGGCCGGCTCGACCGGCTCGACCTGTGGTTCGTCGGCGTGATCGTCGTCGCGTCGCTCGTCATGCGGACGTTCGGTCTCGGCGAGCCGGCGCGGATGCACTTCGACGAGGTCTACCACGCGCGGACGGCGGCCGAGTTCCTGCAGGACTGGCGCTACGGGCAGCCGCACGCGATCTACGAGTACACCCACCCGCATCTCGCCAAGTACGCGATCGCCGGCGGGCTGGTCGCGTTCGGGGACGACACGGTCACGGCGACGAGCCAGCTCGGCGCGCCGGTCACCGACGTCGCGATCGAGCCACGCTGGGAAGAGGCGGCGGGCGCCGCCGGGGCGGTGCTCCAGGGAGGCGACCGGCTCTACGTCGCCACGGGGGCCGACGTCCGCGTCTTCGACCTGAACACGCGCGAGCTCCTCGCGACGTTCGTGCTGCCGGGCGCACAGGCCGTCGCGATCGACACGACCGGCCATCGCCTCTATGTCGGCACGGCATCGGGCAGCGTCCTGTCGCTCGACACGGCCATCAGCGCCGGCGACCTGCGGGCGGCCGGTTCCGGCGGCCCGACCCCGATCACGCTCGTCCCGTTGGCGACGGCCGGCGGCGCGGTGGAGCGCCTGTGGGTGGCGAACGGCGGGACGACGCTGATCGCGGCGACCCCCGGCGACACGCTCGTGTCGCTCGACGCCGCCAGCGGCACGCGGCTCGCCTCGCTCAGCCTCCCCGGCCGCGCCGAGGTCGTGGACGCCGGCACCGTGGACGCGCTGGTGGCCGACCCGGGGACCGTGACGGACCCGGCCGGCGTCGCAGCCCAGCTGGCCCGGATCCTGGGCGGGCAGGCGGCCACGTACGAGCAGCAGATCCGCTCGAGCGCGGCGCAGGTGACGATCTCGACGGCCATCGCGGCGCAGCGCGCCCAGCTTGACGCCGCCATCGCGAGCGGCTCACTCACCGGCCTCAGCATCACCGGCGTGCCGCGCATCGCGGTGGCGGACGCCGCGGGCGTGACATTCGTCGAGCCGACCAGCGGCTCGCGTGACCGGCCAGGTGACGCTCGACGGCGGCGCCACCGGCCTGGTCAAGGTCGACGGCCTCGACGCGCCGATGCTCTACGCGGCGACCGGCCACGCGCTCGCCGCGATCCTCCTCCCGGCGGACGGCACGGCTCCGTCTCTCTCGCAGACCGTCTGGATGCCCGCCGCGATCAGCCGGGTCACCTACGACACGGCGAGCCAGATCGTCCACGCGCTGGGCCGCACGCCGGACGGGACCGGCTGGACGGTCTACGTCGTGGAGCCGCGCGGGAACAGCGTCTTCGCGGACGCGCGCCTGCCGTTCGCGCCCGCCGCCTGGGCCACCGACGTGAACCCCGACCTGCCCGCCACGGACCGCGAGCAGCTCCTGGTGTTCGGCGGGGACGGATCGGCCGCGTCGGTCGACATCGGCCAGCACGCCTTCGCGTGGCGACTCCCGGGCGTGATCGCGGGCGCGCTCATGGCCGGCCTCCTCTTCCTCCTGGCGCGGATCCTCTTCCGGCGCCGGTCCGTGGCGATCCTGGCCGGCCTCTTCGGCCTGCTGGACGGGATGTTCTTCGTCCAGCAGCGGATCGCGATGAACGACACGTACGCGGCGTTCTTCATCGTCGCGGCGGTCACGCTCTTCGCGGCGATCTGGACGGGGGCATGGCGGTGGCGGGGCGCCTTCTGGGTCGGGATGCCGATCGTGGGCCTGCTCCTGGGGCTGGGCCTCGCGTCGAAATGGGTCGCCCTCTACGCGCTCGCCGCGATCGGGCTCCTGATCCTGGTCCGGTCGGCGCTCGGACGGGTGGTGGTCGTGCTCGCCCTCGGCGCGGGGACGGCCGTCCTCGGGTACATGGCCGTCTCCGTGCCCGCGGGCGCGACGTCCGGCGGGAACCTCACCTTCCTCGCGATCATGATCGGGCTGACCCTCGTGGCCGCCGCCGTGACCGTGCTCCACCCGATCGCCTGGTCCGTGGAGGAGGTCCGGATCGCGGTGGCGGCCCCGGCCGCGGCCGGGGCGCTGGTCGCGCTGGCGGCCATCCCGCTGGGGCTCGGCTCCGTGGCCCTCGCGCTCGCGCTCGGGTGCTTCGGCCTGGCGGCGCTCGCGATGGGGGCCTTCTGGCTGGCGGGACGGCTCGGCTTCGGGCCGCTCGCGCCACCGCCCGCGCCCGACGATCCGGCCGCGCTGCTCGAGCCGCCCGCGCCCGCCCCGGAGGGCTGGCTCCGCCCCGGCTGGCGCTGGGGCCTGCCGGTCGCCTGGGCAGGCGGCTCGCTGCTGGCGATCCCCGCCGCGGTCTACGTCGCGCTCTACCTTCCGTGGGTGGCCCTGGGCAACCGGCTGACCGCGTCCTGGCCGCCCGGGAACACGGGCCAGACGCTGCTCGACCTCACGAAGGCGATGTACGACTACCACAACAACCTGCGGGCGACCCACCCGGCCGCCTCGCCCTGGTGGGCCTGGCCGCTGGACCTCAAGCCGGTCTGGTTCTTCCAGCAGTCCTTCGCGCGGGTCGACGTCCGGCGCCATCTACGACGGCGGGAACCTGGTCATCTGGTGGCTCTCGATCCCGGCCATCGCGTTCGTCGCCTGGCAGGCGTATCGGCGCCGGAGCCTCGGGCTGGGGCTCATCTCGATCGTGATCGCCTTCACCTGGCTCTCGTGGGCGCGGATCGACCGCGCCACGTTCGAGTACCACTACTACGCGACGCTCCCGTTCGTGATCCTCGGCCTCTCGTACTTCGTGGCCGAGCTGTGGCACGGGCCGTCGGCCCGGACCTGGCGGCTGGCCCGGGGTGGCGCGGTCGCGGCCCTTCTCGCCCCGGTCGTGCTGTGGCTGGGCAAGGGCCCGCTCTGCGTGATCGCCGGCGTCGAGAAGGTCGACCCGGGCTCCCAGGCGTGCTCCGCGGCCGCGTCCCTGCCGTTCTCCCTGACGGCCCAGGTGGTGGGCGTCATCGGCGTCATCGTGGTGGGTGGCGGGCTGCTGGTCTGGCAGCTCGTCCGGCTGGACCGGTCGATCCGGGCCGGCGCCGACTCGCGTCGAAGCCGCGGCCGCGTCCCGCCGCATCGTGGTGACGGGCCTGCTGGCCGGTGCGAGCCTCGTGCTCGCCGCACTCTTCCTCCCCGCGACGCCGCTGGTCCAGACGCCCAGCATCCCGGGCGAGCTGGTCTCGTTCCTGTTCCTGCTGGTCCTGGGACCGATCGCCTGGGTCGCCTGGACGGCCCGATCGCCGCGCCGCTTCGCGGTGGGGATCGTCGTGGCGGCGACCGTCGTGTTCGTCGCGTTCTACCCGAACTGGTCCGGGATGCCGCTCCCGAACGGCATCTTCAACTGGTACCAGGGGCTGCTCCCGACCTGGCTCTACCCGTTCCAGTTCGCGGTCAACACGGACCCGGCCTTCACCGTCTCGTTCGCCAGCCCGTGGCCACTCCTCCTGCTCGCCGCGGTGCTCGTCTCGGCGGCGATCGTCGCCTACAGCGCGTGGGTCTGGCGGATCGCGATCGCGGAGCGCCTGGCGGACGAGGCCTTCGAGGTCGCCGACACCGAGCCTGCCGGCGCCGGCGGATGCCGGCTGAGCCGGAGGCACGCGACCAGGCGCCTGATCGGGGCGCCGGGCCGTCAGGCGACGGGACCGCCCCTCGGGTCCGGCGGGACGTCCGCGTGGAAATCGCGGGGCAACGTGCCCTGCGCCGCCAGGCGCCGGATCACGAACCCGTAGTAGGCCTCCACCCGGGCGGCGATCCGGTCCCAGCCGAACTCCTCGACTCGCTCGAGCCCGCTCTGGGACATCCGCTCGCGCAGGTCCGGGTCGGCGAGGAGCCGGAGGATCGCCTCGGCGAGCGGGCCGTGACTCGCCCGGAGGCACGAGGAGCGCCTGCTCGCCCTCGCTTCACGACGCCCTTGTAGCCGTGGATGTCGCTGCAGACGATGGCGGTCCCGGCCGCCATCGCCTCCAGGAGCACGATCCCGAACGACTCGCGGCCGGTCGCCGGCGACGCGTAGACGTCGGCGGTCTTGAAGAGCTGGACCTTGTCGCCGTCGGAGACGCGGCCGAGGAACTCGACGTCGGGGAGGCGCCGGGTCATCACGTACCGGCGCGCTTCGCGCTCCTGCGGCCCGGAGCCGACCACGAGGAGGCGGCAGTCGCAGCCGCCCTTGCGCAGGATCCGGTAGGCCTTGAGGAGCGGGAGCAGCCCCTTGCGCGGCTCCAGCCGGCCGACGAACAGGATGTTCGGGCGGCCATCCTGCCAGCGGGCCATCGGGACGGCGTGGGCGAATCGGCGCAGGTCCACCCCGTTCGGGATCACCTTGTAGTCGCCGGGCAGGTAGCGGTCGGCGAAGTGCCGCGCGGCGGCGCTGACCGCGATCCGGCCATGGAGGTTCCGCGCGACGGGCCCCAGCATCTTCCCGCCCAGCTGGTAGCCCGGCGCATAGCCCGCGTAGGCGTGGAACGTGGCGATGTTCACGCTCCGGGACTCGCGCAGCGTGAACAGCGCCAGGAGCGGCACGAAGGGCTCGTGGAAGTGCAGGAGGTCGAACTGCTCGCGGTCCAGCACGGCCTGGATCTGGCTCCGGTAGCGGGGCGAGACGGTCAGCGTCCCCATCGACCCGTTCGACGGCACGGAGAAGCCCTTCCCGATCCGGATGACGTCGCCCTCGGAGCTGCGCTGCAGCCCGTGGCTGGCGGTCAGGATCCGGACGTCGTGGCCACGTCCCCGAAGCGCCTCGTAGAGGTGCCCGACGTGGTCGTTGACGCCGCCGGGGAGCGGGTAGACGTACGGCGTGACGAGCCCGATCTTCATGACGCGTCCTCGCGCGGTCGCACGACGCCGGCCGTCTCGTCCGGTCGGGGCGGCCGGAAGCGGCCACCCGGGTAGCCCAGGTCGCGGCCGGTTCCGTCGCGTCGCACGCGCCCGCCGACCTCTGCCCGCATGTCGCGGCCGTACTTGCGAAGCTGCCTGCCGAAGGTCGGGAGCTGGGACGTGGTCCGGTGGAAGGAGCCCTCCCAGCCGGTGGTGCCCGCGAGGATCGCGCAGCGTACGTCTTCGGCCGTCCGCCCGGGGAAGGTGGTGACAGCCCGTGCCGATCGCCGCCGCCTCGTGGGCGTCGCTGTTGCCGACCGTGGCCAGGCCGTGGGCCGCGGCAAACGCCCCGACCCGCTCGTGGACCAGCCGCCCGAACGTCGTGGGGTTGAACGCCTCGAGGGCGTCGGGCCGGACGCGCGGGTCGCCCGAAGCCAGGAGCCGCCGCAGCGTCCACCCCTGCGCACAGAGCGGGTAGGGGAAGAGCGGGTGGGCCGGGATCGCGATGCCGCCCTGCTCGTGGATCTCGCCGATCGTCGTCCGCATCGAGCCGGATCGGCCGGAGCCGCTCCTCCACGAAGAGCGCCAGCAGGTGCCCGTCGCGCGTGGTCACCTCCTCGCCCACCACGATCTCCACGCGCAGCCCCCGTGCCCGGGCGAGCGCCCGCGCCGCGACGGCGGCATCGATCCGCTCGTGGTCGGCGATGCCGAGGACGTCGAGGTCCGTCATCGCCACCACGTGGGCGAGGATCGCCTCGATGCCATCGGTCCCGTCCGAGGCGAGCGTGTGGACGTGCAGGTCCGCCCGGCCGTGCGGCTGCGACGAGGTCCGGGCCTCCGGGCGATCGACGAGTGGTGCCGCCCGCGCTCACGGCCGGGGCTCCGGCGCGAGGTCCGGCCAGATCGGGAAGAAGACGGACCACCATTGCTCGGGCGCGTCGGCGATCAGGCGCTCGAACGCGGCCGCCTCCTCCGCCAGCAGCGCCTCCACCCGCGCCCGCCGGGCGCCCGGTCCCGTCGTCGCAGCGGCGCCCGGCGGCAGGATCGTCTCCAGGCGACCAGCGTAGCGCTCCCCGCGGAGCCGTCGCACGGCCGCGACGTGGATGGGCGCGCCGGATTCGATCGCCAGCAGCGCGGGCCCGACCGGCAGCGGCGCGGGCGCCCCGAAGAACGGGACCGGGACGCCGCCGCCGATGATGTCCCGGTCGCCGATGACTCCCGACGTACTCGCCCCGACCGAGGGCTGCACGGAGCTCCCGGCGGGCGCCTTCCAGGCTGACGAGGCGGACGCCCGACGCCGACCGCGCCCGCGTCATGAACGCCTGGAGCGCCGGGTCGCCGAGCGTCTCCATCGGCGCCGTGATCGTGGTGTCGTTCCGGGTGAGCAGGATCGCCTCGGTCGCCTGGAGCGACCCGAAATGGAGCGAGGAGAAGATGGCCGGGCTGGTCGCGAACGCGGCATCGACCGCGGCGGGACTCTCGATGCGGGTCCGGTCCGGAGCCTCGCGGACCACGGCGGCCGCCCGGATCAGCTCGGCGTACGTCCGCGCCGCGTGCCGGTAGGCGGCCCGGACCAGCCGCTCGAGCGCCGCGGGATCGTCGTCGGCGGCGCGCGCACGGGCGCTCCCCGCGCCGGTCGCCGCGAGGTGCGCGATGACGCGGCCCAGGTTCGCCCGCGCCTGTGCCGCGCGTGCCGGCGTGGCCCGGTACCAGAGCTCGCCGGCCGCGTCGGCCGCGGCGCCGACCACGCCCGCCGGCAGGCGGTTCGCGACCCAGGCAGCCACGTCGAGCAGGCCGACGCGCAGCCGCTGGGCGCGGGTTGCGCGAGGAGGGGCGTCCGCGGTCTGCCCGGTCATGCGCCCGTCACGCCGTCCCGGTCCGCCCGCGCGCGGCTCGAGTCGGCCGCGACTTCCGGGATCCGTGTCGGGCCCGACGGTGCCTCGGCCAATGACTCGAGCCGGGCAATCTCGCCCGGATCGTCCGGCCAGATCGGCTTGAAGACGCACCATTGCTCGGGCGCGAGCCGGATGCCGGCCTCGAGCACGTCGGCGATCTCCTGCGTCGCGCGGGCGAGCTCCGCCGGCTCCATCGAGGCGACCGTGATCGGCGCGCCGACCTCCGTCACGTGGCGGCCCTCGGTCCGGATCACCCAGAAGGGGAGGATCGTCGCGCCGGTCTTGGCCGCGAGCACCGCGGGCCCGGCAGGGAACCGCGTCCACCCGCCGAAGAACCGGACGGGGATCCCGTCGGGACGGTAGCCCCAGTCCACCAGGAGGCCGACGATCTCGCGCCGGTGGAGGACCCGGAAGACCTCCCGGAGGTTCCGCCACGGGATCTGCCCGACGCCCCAGCTGCGGCGCTCGCGGTCGAGGTGGACGAAGAGCTCTTCGTACGCCGTGTCGTCGGCGACGGCGTGGATCGGCCAGCCCCGGCCCGCGAGGCCGGCCGCGGCCGCCTCGTTGTTGCCAAGGTGGGCGCCCACGATGATCAGCCCCTTCGATTCCTGCCAGGCCGCGTGGAACGGCTCGGCGGCCTTGTCGCCGATCTGGGCGACCCGCTCCGCGTGCGACAACCGCGACAGGTGCATCAGCTCCAGGACCCAGCGGACCTGGTTTCGGTAGACGGCGCGCGCCAGGGTTCCGACCCGCCGATCGTCCAGCGCGACGCCGAGGACGCGCGCGGCGTTGGCACGGACGTATCGACGCTTCGCCGGCCAGGCCCAGTAGACGGCGACGGCGATCCAGCCGCCGACACGCGTCGCCGGCCCCAGGGGCAGGCGTCCGAGGACCCATGCCCCCGCGCGGTACCCGAGGACGGCGAGCCGCGCACGAATTCGCCGCCCCTGCGCATCCCGGTGGTGGGGCGCCCGGAGGCCGGCCCCGGGTTGACGTGAACCCCCGCGGGCCTCGGTGCCCGGCGCCCCATCGGGGGCGCCGGGCGTCCCGGGGACGGACGTCACTTCGCGGCGACCTTCTCGGCCCCCTTGGCGAACGTCCGCAGTGTGCGAGCGACGATCTTCTCCGTCCCGACCAGCGTCTCGTTGTCGTCGCCGCGGATGAACGCCTCGACGCGGTTGAAGGCGATGTCGTCGTGGAGCTGCTGGGGCGGGCTCTTCATGAAGTAGGCCGACGGCGCGACGAGCGTCCCCTTGAGGCCGCGGTCCAGGCCCAGCTTCAGGCAGCGGATCGCGTCGGTGATGACGCCGGCGCTGTTCGGGCTGTCCCAGACCTCGAGCTTGAGCTCGGCGCTTGAGCGGCACGTCGCCGTACGTCGTGCCTTCCATCTGGATGTAGCAGAACTTGCGGTCCGTCAGCCACGGCACGTGGTCGCTCGGGCCGACGTGGACGTTGCCCGGCTCCAGCTCGTAGTCGAGCATCGACGTGACCGCGTTCGTCTTGCTGATCTTCTTGCTCTCGAGGCGCTCGCGCTCGAGCATGTTGAGGAAGTCGGTGTTGCCGCCGAAGTTCAGCTGGTACGTGCGGTCGAGGCGGACGCCGCGGTCCATGAAGAGGCGGGTCATCACGCGATGCGTGATGGTCGCGCCGACCTGGCTCTTGATGTCGTCGCCGATGATCGGAAGGCCTTCCTCGGCGAACCGGCGCTGCCAGTAGGGCTCGCGGCCGATGAAGACCGGGATCGCGTTGACGAAGCCGACGCCGGCCTTGAGGGCCTGCTCGGCGTACCACTTCGTCGCCTCCTCGCTCCCGACCGGGAGGTAGGAGACCATCACGTCGACCTCGCGCTCCTTGAGGATCCCGACGACGTCGGCCGTGGGGCCGGGCGCCTTCTCGATGATCTGGCTGAGGTACTTGCCCAGGCCGTCGTGGGTCATGCCCGCGGTCGACGGTGACGCCCGATGTGCGGGACCTGCTGGAAGACGATCGTGTTGTTCGGGTACGCGTAGATCGCCTCGGAGAGGTCCTTGCCGACCTTCGTCTTGTTGATGTCGAACGCGGCCACGAACTCGATGTCGCGGACGTGGTACCCGCCAAGGCTCACGTGCATGAGCCCGGGGACGAAGTCCGCCTTCCTTGGCGTTCTCGTAGTAGTAGCGGCCCTGGATCAGGCTGCTGGCGCAGTTCCCGACGCCGACGATCGCGACGCGGATCTTGCCGTCCTTGCGCCTCGCCCCGGCCCAGGTGCCGGTCGGGTTCGTGCCGGTTCCGTTGCTGCTCACGCCGTTCGCGCTCCCTTGCTTCGAGTCCTTCTTCGCCATTGGTCCTCTGTTGCCTCCTGTGGATGGGGGGTGATGGTCGATGGGTTGGGGGTTCGATGGTCAGCTCGGGCGCTCGGATGCCTCCCCGGACTGCCTGCGCGCGCACGTGGAGGACGCGCTGGATGACCGTGATCGTGGCGCCGAGCGCGATGATCGCGAGGGCGCCCCGCGAGGATCGCCGAGCCCGGTCGCGTCCCCGCGTGGCAGCCACGCCGCCGGCGAGGCCGGCGGCGCACAGCCCCAGCGTCAGGACGACCAGGCGCACCTCGCGCGGCATGAGCCCGATCGACGCCATGCCCGTCCCGGTCGTGAAGCCGAGCCCCTCCGACTTGGCGCGGACGTAGCTGACGAGGAACGCCGACGCCATCGCCGCGGCCGCCAGCCACGGCGCCGACCTGGAAGCCGGCGCGCGTGCCGCCGATGACGATCCCGACGTACACGAGCGCCTCGCCCCAGCGATCGAAGACGCTGTCCATGAACGCGCCGAGGCGGCTGACGCGCCCCGTCGCACGAGCGAGCGTCCCGTCGAACATGTCGAAGACGCCGCCGGCGAAGACGACGAGGCCGCCGACCAGCCAGAGCTGGCTGGCCAGCAGGATCGCCCCGACCGCGGTGATCGCCGAACCCGACGAGCGTGAGCCCGTCCGGCGTCAGCCCCAACCTGCCGAGGGCGAGCGCGACCGGCTCGCCGAGCTTCTTGAGCCGGCCACGCGTCTCGTTGGAGATCGCCATCCCGGCGTCCTCAGCTCACGACCGGCGGGGCGTAGCCCAGCACGTGCGCGCTCGCGGGCGGCAACCTCGTCGAACGCACCCGGCCGAAGGGAGCAGATGGTCTCGCGCCCCACCCGCCGCGTCACGACGAGGCCTGCGTCGCGGAGTCGCTTGAGGTGGTGGCTCACGAGGGGCTGGGACAGTCCCACGTGGTCGATCAGCTCCGTCACGGTCGACGGCGTCTCGGCCAGGCGCCGCACGATGCGGAGCCGGTTCACGTCGGCGAGCGCCCGGTGGAACGTGCGCAGGTCGCGCAGGTCGTCGGGCTGGTCGACGATCGAGGCAAGCGTCCCGCGGATCCGGGCAGGCGAAGGGGACAGGATGAGGCTCCAGGGGGTGGGTCTCGGCGCGTTCGCTCGACGCGGAACGCGCCTCAACACGCATTTATATAAAGGCCTGTTGATCCTAGAGAGCCGTGCCCGGCATGTCAAGAACCGGGCTGTCGCGACGCCGGCGGGCGCGCCGGCAGCATGAGCACATTGCCTTGACTTTCGTCATAGCCCGATGCAAAGTGTGCGCAATCGCAACTAACCGAAGTCCGTCTTCCAGCCGGAGAGACCCCGTGACCCGAAGGCCACCAGCGTGCCCGACGGCGTCTTCGCGCGCGAGCGCCAGCAGCAGATCGCGCGGATCGTGGAGGAGACGGGGCGGGCCCGGGTGACCGAGCTCGCCGGCAGCTTCGGCGTCTCCGCGGTCACGATCCGCAAGGACCTCCTCGTCCTGGAAGGCGAGCGCCGTGTCATCCGCACCCACGGCGGCGCGATCGCCCTCGGGCGACAGCCGCCCCGAGCTTGCCTTCGACATCCGGGAGCGGCTCCAGCGCGAGGAGAAGTCGCGCATCGGTGCGGCCGCAGCGGCGCCGCGTCGAGCGACGGCGAGAGCATCGTGCTCGACGCCAGCACCACGGCCCTCTACGTCGCCCGCCACCTCAAGGACCGCGAGCCGACTGGCACGGGCTGACGGTGGTCACCAACAGCATCCGGATCGCCTCCGAGCTGGCGGGCCACCCCGGCATCACCGTCCTGATGCTCGGCGGCCGGGTCCGCTGGGAGGCCCTCTCGGTGGTCGGCCCGCTCGGCGACGGCGTCTTCCGCCGGGTGAACGTCCAGAAGGCGTTCGTCGGCGCGGCCGGCTTCACCCTCGAGGCCGGCCTCTCCGACGCGATGGAGGAGGAGGCGCAGATCAAGCGGTCGATGGTCGCCGCCGCCCGCGAGGTCTACGCGGTCGTCGACCACACGAAGTGGGGCCGCGTCGCCTCGGCCACGTTCTGCCGGACCGACCGCCTGACCGGCGTCTTCACGGACGACGAGGCGCCGCCGGGACATGGTCGCGGCGCTGCGCGACATGGGGATCGAGGTCAGTCGGAGCTCGGCCAGCGCCGGGCCGGCCGACGCCGCGGCCGGCGCAGCCGAGACGTGGCATCGTGACGCAGCCGCCGGCCGCCCAGCCCGGGCCGGATCCGGCGATGGCCGTCGCGTCGCCGCCCGCGCGTCGAGCTGCGCGGGATCTCCAAGCGGTTCGGGGCGACTGCCGCGCTGACCGACGTGTCGATGGACCTGCGCGCGGGCGAGATCCACGCGCTGGTCGGCGAGAACGGCGCGGGCAAGAGCACGCTCGTCAAGATCCTGGCCGGCGTCCACCAGCCGGACGCCGGCACGATCCTGCTCGACGGCGTCGCCGACCGCAGATCGCACGGACCCGACCGCAGCCCGGGCGCTCGGCGTCGCCGTCGTCCACCAGGAGCCGCGGCTCTTCCCCGACCTCATCGGTTGCCGAGAACGTCTTCATCGGCCACCCGCCGTCGGGCCGCCTGGGCTCGATCTACTGGCGCGAGATGCGCCGCGCCGCCGCAGGCGCTGTTCGCGCGAGCTCGACGTCCGGTTCGACGTCGGCGCGCCGGTCCGGGGCCTGTCGATGGCGGACCAGCAGCTGATCGAGATCGCCAAGGCCCTGTCCGTCGATGCCCGGGTCCTGATCCTCGACGAGCCGACGGCGTCGCTGTCGGCCCACGAGGTGGAGCGCCTGTTCACGATCGTCCGCCGCTGCGCGACCGCGGGGTGGCGATCCTGTTCGTCAGCCACCGGCTCGACGAGGTCTTCGCGCCTGTGCGACCGGGCGACCGTCTTCCGCGACGGCCGGCACGTCGATCACCGCGGCCACGCGCGAGCTCACGACCGCCGACCTGATCCGCCACATGGTCGGCCGCGACGGTGTCGCTGTTCCCGAAGGTGGAGAACCCGATCGGCGACGTCCTGCTCGAGGTGACGCGGCCTGACCCGGGTCGGGCGTCTTCCGCGACGTCAGCGTTCTCCGTGCGTGCCGGCGAGATCGTCGGCCTCGCCGGGCTCGTCGGCGCGGGGCGCACCGAGGTCGCCAGGGTCCTGTTCGGGATCGACCGCCGCGACAGCGGCGAGGTCCGCCTCGACGGCAAGCCGTCGACTTCGCCGCCCCGTCGGCCGCCATGCCGGACGGGCATCGCCTACCTGCCCGAGGACCGCCACCAGGACGGCCTGGTGCTGGACTTCTCGATCGCCCAGAACGTGACGCTGCCGATCCTGCCGCGCCTGTTCCCTCGGCCTGCTCGTCCGGCCGCGACCGAGCCGAAGGTCGCTGGCGAAGGGATACACGGAGCAGCTCCAGCGTCCGGATGACGGGCGTCGACCAGCAGGTCGAGGCGCTCTCCGGCGGCAACCAGCAGAAGGTCGTCCTGGCCAAGTGGCTGGCCACCGGAGCCCCGGGTCCTGATCCTCGACGAGCCCACGCGCGGCATCGACATCGGGGCCAAGGTCGAGGTCCACCGGATCATCGTCGGAGCTCGCCGCGTCGGGCCTCGGCGATCATCCTGATCTCCAGCGAGCTGCCCGAGGTCCTGGCCATGACCGACCGGATCGTCGTCCTCCACGAGGGCCGGGTCACCGCCGAGATCGCCCGCGGGCGACGCGACCGAGGAGCGCGTGATGTTCGCCGCGACCGGCAGCTCGCAGGCGTCGGACGCCGGCCGATCCCGCCGCCTCCGCCGCCGGCGACGCCGCCACCGGCTCGAGCTGAGGCGACCGATGTCCGCTGACGTCGTGGCCCGGCCGGCCGGGCCCGGCGCCGGTGGGCTCATGGCGATCGGCCGCCAGCGGGAGCTGAGCCTGGCCGGCGATCATGTTCGTGCTCGGCGCCGGTCGTGTCGCTCCTCGCGCCGCAGTTCCTGTCGCTCGTCGAACCTGAGCCAGGTCGCCACGCTCGCCGCGATCATCGCGATCGCGGCGGTCGGCGAGGCGATCGTCATCATCACGCGGGAACGTCGACCTGTCGGTCGAGGCGACGATCGGCCTGGTCGCCTTCGCGTGGCCGACGTCCTCCGCCAGAAGCGCCACTGCTCGGTCCCGATCGGCATGGCTCGTGGGCGCTCGCCTCGGCCTCGTGCTGGGCATGGTCAACGGCGTCATCGTCACGCTGCTCCGGGTGCCCTCGATCGTCGCCACGCTGGGCACGCTGAGCATCTTCCGCGGGATCGACTTCTTCGTCGCCGGCGGCCGACGAGGTGAACCTGGCGGACCTGCCGCCCGGCTACTCGGACGCGGCCGACGCCGACGTTCTTCGGCGTCCCGCTGTTCGTCATCCTCGCGATCGTCGTGGTCGTGGTCGGTCGCCCTGGTCCTGCGCTCGACTCGCTTCGGCCGGCAGCTCTACGCGGTCGGCAGCAACGCCGAGGCGGCCGCGATCATCGGCATCCGATCACGCCTCGTGGTCTTCGTCGCCTTCTCGGTCTGCGGCCTGCTGGCCGGCCTCGCCGGCGTCATGTGGGGGATGGAGTTCGGGACGATCAACGGCACGTCGGCCTCGGGCGTCGCGCTGCCAGATCATCGCCGCGGTCGTGGTCGGCGGGGTCAACACGCCGGCGGTGCGGGCACGGTCGTCGGCGCGGCGCTCGGCGCGCTCTTCCTGGGCTTCATCACCAACGCGCTCCTGCTGCGTCCGGCTGTCGCAGGAGCTGGCTCCAGGCGATCTACGGCGTGGTGATCCTGGTGGCCGTCACGGCCGATGCCCTCATCCAGCGCCGCGAGCGGCGCGTCGCCGCCGAGCACGCATTCCGATGACCGACCCGCGCAGCGCCTCCCCGAACCCCGGCGCCGCGGCAGCCGGCGCGCCAGTGGCTGCGCGCAGGCCGCTCTTCCAGCGCGCGTCCGGCCTCCTGCGCTGGGAATCCGTGCTGCTCGTGATCCTCGCGCTGCTCGTGGTCGAGGGCACCCGCTCTCGAAGTTCTTCCTGACGGCCGCCAACTTCGCGAACCTGACCAGCGCGGTGATGGAAGTCGCGATCGTGGCCCTGCCCATGACGCTGATCATCATCACCGGCGAGATCGACCTCTCCGTCGAGTCGATGATCGGGCTGTCCGGCGCCGATCCTCGGCTGGCTGTGGGCGGCCGGAGTGCCCGATCGAGGTCGGGATCCCGATCGTCCTCGTGGTGGGAGCGCTCGGCGGGCTCCTCAACGGGCTGCTCGTCGCCCGGGTCGGCCTGCCGTCGCTGGTCGTCACGCTCGGCACGCTCGCCCTGTTCCGGGGCCTGGCGAACGTCGTCCTGGGGCCGACCGCGCGTCAGCAACTTCCCCGGGGGCTTCACGGCCTTCGGCTTCGGCAACGTCCCCGGCACGCCGATCCCCTGGACGCTGATCGTCTTCGCGGTCCTCGGCGTCGTGTTCTACCTCGTCGCCCACCGGACGTGGATCGGCCGACAGGTCTTCGCGGTCGGCAGGAACAAGGACGCGGCCCGGTACTCCGGGGTCCGGGTCGGCACGCTGAAGGCCGCGCTCTTCGTCCTGTCCGGCATGGTCGCGGCGTTCGCCGGCGTGATCCTCACCTCGCGCTTCTCCAGCGCCCGGGCCGACAACGGAACCGGCCTGACGCTGATCGTCGTCACCATCGTGCTGCTCGGCGGCGTCGACATCAACGGCGGCAAGGGCACCATCACGGGCGTCATCCTTGCCGTCTTCACCCTGGCCGTGCTGCAGAACGCTCTGCGGCTCGCGGGCGTCTCGAGCGAGATCCAGGCGTCGCCGTCGGGCTCCTCCTGATCGTCTCGGTCACCGCTCCCTACCTTGCTCGCCAGACCAGGTCGTATAGCGATCGAGCTCGCCGAGGCCGGCACCCGCCGGCCGACTCGATCGAACGTGGCGAGGTCGTTTGACAGGACTCGAGGAGGAGACAGTCTCATGATCTATCGCGCTCAACGGTTCGCTGCGGGAGTGGCCGTCCTGGCCCTCGTCGTGGCTGCCTGCGGCGTCGTCCGCAACGCCGGCCCCGTCCGGGCCCCTTCGGCGGCCGCGCCGTCCGCCGCCCCGTCGGCGGCGCCTTCGGCCGCCGCCCCGTCGGCTGCGCCCTCGGCCGCTGCGTCCGCGGCGGCCCTCGACGTCGTCGTCATCCCCAAGCAGATCAACAACCCGTACTTCGACGTCGCCTTCAAGGGCGCCCAGAAGGCGGCGACGGACCTCGGCGGGACCGTGACGCAGGTCGGCCCGAGCGCGGCGGACGCCACGCAGCAGGTCCCCTTCATCCAGACCGCGACCACGCAGGGCGTCAGCGCAATCGTGATCTCCGCTGACGACGCGACGGCAGTCGCGCCGGCTCTCCAGGCCGCGATGGCCGCCGGCGTCAAGGTCGTCGGCTACGACTCCAGCCCGGCCGTCGGCGCCTACAACGTCTTCGTGAACCAGGCCGACACGGCCGGCATCGGCAAGGGCCTCGCGGACATGGCGTGTGACGAAGCCCCCAGCTGCACCGGCGAGATTGCCGTCCTCTCCGCTGCGCAGTCGGCGACGAACCAGAACGCCTGGATCGACGCCATGAAGACCACGCTCAAGGATCCCAAGTACAAGGGCCTCGTGCTCGACGGCGTTGTCTACGGAAATGACGACCCGCAGGTCAGCACGACGCAGGCCCAGGGCCTGCTCCAGGCGCATCCGAACCTCAAGGTCATCATCGCCCCGACCACCGTCGGCATCGTTGCCGCGGCCCAGGTCGTCAGGGCGGCCAAGAAGACCGGCTCCGTGTTCGTGACTGGCCTCGGCACGCCCAAGGGCATGCAGGACTACGTCAAGGGCGGCGAGGCGCCGGAGTTCGCACTCTGGAACGTCACCGACCTCGGCTACCTCGCGTATGCCGTCGCGGCTGACCTCGTCAATGGCACGATCAAGGGCACCGAGGGCGAGACCTTCACGGTCAGCAGCCTCAACAACGGCGCGCCCTACACGATCGGCAAGGACAGCGTCGTCGTCCTCGGTCCGCCGTTCGTGTTCAACAAGGCCAACATCGACCAGTTCGTCGCGTCGTTCGGCTTCTAGCCCGAGCGCACTCGGAGGGCCCCGGCGGCCAGCGGCCGCCGGGGCCCTCACACTCAGCGGCACGAGGAACGCCATGGAACGTGTCGCCTTCACGATGAGGCTCCTGCCCGGGGCGGAGGCCGAGTACCGGCGGCGCCACGCGGCGGTCTGGCCGGAGATGCTCGACGCGCTGCGCGCGGCGGGCTGCCGCGACTACTCGATCTACCTGCGCGACGACGACCTGTTCGGCGTCTTCGAGGTGGATGACTTCGAGCGCTTCCGGGCCTTGATGGAGGCGACGCCGGCCAACGCCCGCTGGCAGGCGGAGATGGCCTCCCTGATCGATCCGTGCACCGACCCGGCGACGGGCTTCCACCGACGCCTCGAGGAGGTGTTCCGCCTTGACTGATTCGCCGCTCCGCCTGGTCGCCATCGACCTGGGCGCGGAGAGCGGCCGCGCCGTGGTCGGGACCTTCGACGGCGGGCACCTGGCCCTCGAGGTCGTCCACCGCTTCGCGAACGTCCCCGTGGCGCTGGCCGGGACGCTCCACTGGGACTTCCTGCGCCTCTTCGGCGACGTCACCGCGGGCCTGCGGCGGGCGGCTTCGGGGGGCCCGGTGGCCTCGATCGGGGTCGACACCTGGGGCGTGGACTTCGGCCTCCTGGACGATCGCGGCCGCCTCCTCGGCAACCCGGTCCACTACCGCGACGGACGGACGGCGGGCATGCTCGACGAGGCGATCGCGACCGTCCCGCGCGCGGAGATCTACCGCGCCACGGGCATCCAGTTCATGCCCATCAACACGCTCTTCCAGCTCCTTTCGATGACCCGCGCGGGCGACCCGCAGCTCCGCGGGGCGGACCGCCTGCTGATGATGGGCGACCTCTTCGCCCACTTCCTGAGCGGGAGCTCGGTCGCCGAGTACACGAATGCCACCACGAGCCAGTGCATGGACCCGTTCGCCCGCGACTGGGCGCGCCCGTTGCTGGAGCGGCTGGGCATCCCCACGGGGTTCCTCCCGGAGATCGTGCAGCCCGGCACCGTGCTTGGACCGCTCCGCCCGGACGTGGCCGCCGACACGGGCCTCGCGGGCGCCCGGGTGGTCGCCCCGGGATCCCACGACACCGCGTCCGCCGTGGTGGGAGCCCCGCTGGCGGACCACACGACGGCGTTCCTCTCGTCGGGGACCTGGTCGCTGATCGGGCTGGAGGTGGCGGCTCCGGTGGTATCGGACGTGACCCTGGCGGCCAACCTGACGAACGAGGGCGGCGTCGCCGGCACAATCCGCCTCCTGCGCAACGTCATGGGGCTCTGGCTCGTCCAGGAGAGCCGGCGCGCGCTGTGGCCGGCGGGCGACCCTCCCTCGTACGAGGAGCTGGCGGCGCTCGCCGAGGCGGCGCCGGCGTTCACCGCCTTCATCAACCCGGACGACGAACGCTTCCTGCGCCCGGGCGACGTGCCGGCGCGAGTGCGTGCGTTCTGCGCCGAGACCGGCCAGCCGGTCCCCCGGGATCATGGGACCCTCATCCGGGTGATCCTCGAGAGTCTCGCGCTCCGCTATGCGATCGCCGTCGACGAGCTTGCCCGCGCCTCCGGCCACCCGGTCCGGGCGATCCACGTGGTGGGCGGCGGGTCGAACCACCGGCTGCTGTGCAGGCTGACCGCCGACGCCACGGGCCTTCCGGTCCGGGCCGGCCCCGTGGAGGCGACGGCGATCGGCAACCTCGCGGTCCAGGCCATCGCCGCCGGGGCGCTCGGGTCGGTGGCCGAGGCGCGCGAGCTGGTCGCCCGCTCGTTCCCCATCACCTCGTACGACCCCGGGGGCGACTGGGCCGAGGCCCGTGCCCGTTTCGCCTCGCTCATCGCCCGCCCCGCACCCGACCCCGCCCGCGAATCCAGCGCGCCCTGAACCGAAGGAGACCGCCATGCCGCTGATCGAGTCCGTCGCCCGCCCGTCCACGACCCCCGCCATCGAGCGGATCGACTGGGCGCTGTCGGGCCTCGCCGTCGAGCTGCCGTCGTGGGGCTTCGTCAACACCGGGACCCGCTTCGGGGTCTTCCCGCAGCCGGGCGTGCCCCGGACCGCGTTCGAGAAGGTCGACGACGCGGCGACGGTCAACCGGTACACCGGGATCACGGGCTCCGTCGCCCTCCACATCCCGTGGGACCGGGTGGACGACTGGCCGGCCTTCGCTGCCTACGCGGCGGAGCGCGGGCTGCGCATCGGCGGCATCAACAGCAACACGTTCCAGGACCGCGACTACATGCTGGGCTCGCTCTGCCACCCATTGCCGGCGGTCCGTGCGAAGGCGGTCCGTGCGATCGTCGAGTGCTGCGAGATCGCGGCCGCGACCGGGTCGAACGTGGTCAAGGTCTGGCTCGGCGACGGCACGAACTACCCGGGCCAGGACGACCTGCGCTGGCGGCGCCACCGCCTGGTGGAAGGCCTGCGCGAGATCTACCCGCACCTGCCCGCGGACGTGCGGATGTTCCTCGAGTACAAGCTCTACGAGCCCGCCCTCTACTCCACCGATGTCCAGGACTGGGGCCAGTCGCTCTCGGTCTGCCGGGCGGTCGGCGAACGGGCCACGGTCTGCGTGGATACGGGCCACCACGCGATGGGCGTCAACATCGAGCAGATCGTGGCGATCCTCCTGGCGGAGGGGCGCCTGGGCGGCTTCGACCTCAACGACAAGAAGTACGGCGACGACGACCTGATGGTCGGATCGATCGACCCGTACCAGCTCTTCCGGATCGCGCACGAGCTCGTCAGCGCGATGCGCGACGACGCCGACCCGGTCGCCCAGCGCTGCGCGAACGAGGTCGTCTACATGCTCGACCAGTGCCACAACATCGAGCCGAAGATCCCGGCCCTGATCCGCTCGGTCATGAACCTCCAGGAGGCGATGGCGAAGGCGCTCCTGGTCGACCGCGAGGCGCTCCTCGCCGCGCAGGCGACGGGCGACGTCCTGGAGGCGAATCGCCTGCTCGCAGACGCGTACGCGACCGACGTCCGGCCGCTCCTCGCCGAGCTGCGCACGGCGCGCGGCCTGCCGGCCGACCCGTACCGGGCCTATCTCGAGAGCGGCGAGGCCGAGGCGCGCGCCGCGGCCCGGGTGGGCGGCACCGCGGCTGGCTGGGGCTGATCCGGCCCGTCAGCCTGCGGCCGCCACCTGCGCGACCCTCGACTCGATCCGTCCGATGAGCGAGCTCCAGGACTTCACGAAGGACTCGGCGCCCTTCACCTGGAGATCGCGGCCGACCGCCTCCACGTCCACGCCCGCCGCCGCGAAGCGGGCCAGGAGCGCGTCGGCGACGGCGGGATCCGCGGTCAGCAGGGGGCCGACCCTGCCGTGGTCGGCGAAGGCGAGGAGCGCCTCCTCCGGCATCGTGTTCACGGTGTACGGCGCGGCCAGCCCTTCAACGTAGAGGACGTCGGACGCCGCCGGGTCCTTCGTCCCGGTGCTCGCGAAGAGGAGCCGCTGGGGGCGAGCCCCCTCGTTGAGGAGCCGCCGCCAGCGGTCGGACGAGAAGAAGCGGCAGTACTCGGCGTACGTCTTCTGCCCGATCGCGATCCCCAGCCGGTTCCGGAGGTCTTCGGGCACCGACCCCGCGACCGCGGCGTCCCAGCGGCTGATGAAGACCGAGGCGACCGAGCCGACGCCGGCCGGCAGGCCGGCCTCCACGCGGTGCTCGATGCCCCGCGTGTACGCCTCCGCGCAGGCGAGGTACTGCGGCGCGGAGAAGAGGAGCGTCGCGTTCACCGGCACGCCCGCGAAGATGGTGTCCTCGATCGCCCGGAGCCCCTCGGCGGTGCCGGGGATCTTGATGAACAGGTTGGGTCGCATCCCGATGCCGTGGAGCCTGGCTGCCTCGCGAGACGTCGCCTCCGCGTTGTAGGCAAGGACCGGCGAGACCTCCAGGGAGACGTAGCCGTCGACGCCGCCCGTCCGGTCGAAGACGGGCCGGAAGATGTCAGCGGCCTCCCGGAGGTCGTCCAGGGCGAGCCCGAAGAAGATCTCCTCGGCGATCGTCCCGCGTGAGGCGGCCGCCCGGATCGCCTCGTCGTAGGCCGAGGTCCCGCCGATGGCCCGGTCGTAGATGGTCGGGTTGGAGGTCAGACCGGTGACCGCCAGCTCGCGGGCGTAGCGCTGGAGCGTCTCGCTCGTCAGCAGGTCGCGGGTGATGTTGTCGAGCCACAGGCTCTGGCCCGCCCGATGGAGAAGTCCGGTCGGGTTCATCGTGCCTCCAGGTGTCAATCGTGCGCTCCGGCCGCGGCGTCCTGCGTGCCCGGCGTCGAGCGCCCCAGGGCGAAAGGATGCCACGCTTTCCTTCCGGGACCGGATCGCGACGACGACCGACGCGCGACCCCGTCGTCCGGACCGCGGCGGCGCCGCCCGCTCATCGGGTCATCCGGCGGGCGCAGCGGCCGACGGACAGATGACGACCTTCAGGCCGTCTCGCCGAACCGCGGTGCGGAATCCTGCCTCGAACTCGGCAATGCCGTACCGGTGCGTCACCACGCATGAGACGTCGACCACGCCGGCTTCCACCAGGGCGATCGCCCGGGGATAGGCCCGGTTCATCCGCCGCGAGAAGCGGATGTCGAGGCCCTTCCGCCGGGCGATCGAGGCCGCGAGCGTCGAGTGGTCGCCGGCCGGGATCCCGGCCACGACCACCGTGCCCGCCGGCCGGGCGAGAATGACGGCCGTCTCGATCGCGTCGTCCTCGCCGGCGATCTCGATCGCGGCGTCGACCCCGCGGCCGCCCGTCGCAGCGAGCAGGACGTCGCGCTCGACGCCGCCGTCGACGAGCGCGACGACTGCGCCCAGGCGGCGGGCCGCTTCCACGCGGTGGGGCAGCCGATCCGTGGCCACGATGGTCGTCGCGCCCGAGGCGCGCGCCAGCTGGATCAGGAGGAGCCCGATCGGCCCGCAGCCGAGCACGCCGACGGAGTCGCCGAGCCGAACGCGCCCGAGGCGAAGCGCGTGGATCGCCACGCCGAGCGGCTCCAGCATCGCCCCCGCGACGTCGTCGATCGCGTCCGGAAGCGGCACCAGGTTCGCCGCCGGCCAGGCGACCAGCTCGCGCATGGCCCCATCGGTCATGGAGTGGCCCAGGAACCGCACCTGCGGGCACAGGTGACCGCGGCCGGCGGCGCACGTCTCGCACGTGCCGCACGGGACCTGCGGGTCGATCGCAACCCGCTGACCCGCCCGCGGCACCGTCGACGATCACGCCCGCCGCCTCGTGGCCCAGGACCAACGGGCGGGTGAGCACGGCGTCGCCGATCCTCGACTCGTCGTACCAGTGCAGGTCGGAACCGCAGATGCCGACGGCCGTCACCCGGACGAGCGCCTCGGCCGGTCCCGGGATCGGGGCCGGCTCGTCGGCGAGGCGAAGGTCGCCGATCCCGTGCAGGCGGAGCGCCTTCATGCGGCGCCGTCGTCCGCGGCTGCAGCCAGGAGCGCTTCCTCCGCGGCGCGGGTCCAGCGACCATCCTGGAGGCCCGCGGCGATGGTCGGGAAGCGCACGGCGAGGTCCGAGAGCCGGACCATGCCCAGCTCGTGGAGCGCCGGGTAGACCACGATCTTGCCACCCGACGTGCGAGCCTCGACGGCGGCGAGCGCATCGGTGACGCCCTCCATGCCGGTGATCGCGTCGACCGAGATGTTCGTGTCGAGCTCGCCGCGCTCGAGCTTCCGCAGGACGGCGTGCATGTCCGGGATCCGGGAGCCGCTCGTGCCGAAGAGGTAGATGCCCTTCGCGAGCACCGCGTCGAGGTCGATGGCCGCCCGCGTCCCCGCCGCGAACCCCGCGAAGATGTTGATCCGGCCGCCGTCCCCGGCCAGGTCCACTGCCTGGGCGACGAGTGGCGGGGCGGGGACCATGACGGCGACGTAGCTGAACCCCGGCTCGAGCTGGGTCGTGCGGCTGTTGAGGAAGGCCGCCGGGATCCCGTTCGACGCCG
This sequence comes from uncultured Chloroflexia bacterium, assembly GCA_963722475.1. Taxonomy (GTDB): domain Bacteria; phylum Chloroflexota; class Limnocylindria; order Limnocylindrales; family CSP1-4; genus CTSoil-043. The sequence goes on from CAVRMJ010000008.1 coordinate 107,220, forward strand.
CCAGCGGCCCGGCGACCCGGGCGAGGTGGGCGAGCCGCGCCTCGTCGATGTCGATCGCGGTCAGCGTCAACCCGCGGATTGCCGACGAGGCGGTCCGCACCACGTGCATGAAGCCCATCGGGCCCGCGGCGCCGATCACGGCGACCCGGTCGCCGGCCCGCAGCTCGCCGTCCGCCGGCGCGATCGCGTAGCCATCGGCGGCGACCGCGCCCGACGTGCCGACCCAGCGTGTCAGGTCGTAGTGGATCCGGCCGACGTCCACTGCGACGGCTCGCCCGATCCGGTGGCCGCCCAGGACGATGTCGATCACGCCTCCCGTCGCAAGCAGCGCCTGGAGCTGCTCGATGCGATCGGCGTCGGCGCCGAAGTAGACGATGTCGTCGAAGGCCTGGGCGGGCAGCCTGACGGCGTCGGCGGCGAAGGCGATCGCGGGCCCGCCAGGTCCCGCCGCCGCGTCGATCGCCTCGCGCTGGGCATCATCTCCCACGACCGCCGTGATCGCGGCCGGCGTCGCGGCCGCGAGCAGAGGCGCCAGGCCCTCGATCCGATGCCCCTGGTCCGCCACGACGAGCAGCCGGCTGTCGGGCGCCAGGCCTGCCCGCTCGCGGCACGCGTACGACGCCTCGACGCAGGCCCACGGCTCTAGGAGCGCGATCGCCGAGCCACTCGGCGCTTCGTCGACCGGGATCAGGAACCGCTCGCCGGTCCCGGGCTCGACGATCATGCGCTCGTCGAGGAGGACGTACTCCTGGAGGCCGCCCTCGAAGTTGTACCCGAACGCGGCGTTCGAGCCGGGCGTCGCGAGGTGCCGGTAGTCGGTCTGCACGAGGACGCGCTCACCGACCGCGTGCCGCACGACGGCCGCCCCGATCGCCACGATCCGCCCGGCGACCTCGTGGCCCGGGACCGTCGGCAGCTCGCCCGGCACATAGCTCGGGATCTCCGAGAGCACCGCGGCGTCGATGCCGCCCGAGACCTCGGCCTTCCGGAGGTGCGTCGAGAACGCCTTGAGGAGCTTGGTGTCGGAGAAGCAGATCCCGACCGCCTCGACCATGACGAGGAGCTGGGTCGGACCGGGCGCCGGCACGGGCTTGGCCCGGTTGTGGACCAGCCGCCCGGGACCGACGATCTGGATCGCGTGCTGCGTCGCCGGCACGGCTGGAGCGGGTCGCGGCGGGGTGTTCACCTGGCTGTTCCTCGTGGCGGCGGGGAGGGAACGGGCGCGAGCGGCGGCCCGGGTGGCCGCGCCTCCGGGTGGCGGGTCAGCTCAGCATCACCTGGCCGCCGGTGACGGGCAGGGCCTGGCCGGTCTCGTACTGCTGGGCGACCAGGTAGTAGAGCGCCTCCAGCACGTCGGCAGGCGCGCAGCCACGGCCCATCGGAACCCTGGCCTCGTAGAAGCGGCGGACATCGTCGATCGTCTTCGCGCCGGGCACCTTGCCCTCGCGCAGGTACTGGACGAAGAGGCCGTTGTCCGGGTCGGCCCACAGCGGCCCCTCGAGGAAGTTGCCCGGACAGATCGCGTTGACCTTGATTCCGTCGCCGACCAGCTCGAGCGCGAACGACTGGGTGAGCCCGATCCCGCCGAACTTTGATCCCGCGTAGGCGCTGTTGCGGCTGGAGCCGACGAGCCCGGACTTGGAGTTGATCTCGATGATGTCGCTCCATCGATCGGGCTTCGCGCGGTGCTGGCGGGCCATGATCGGCGCGGCGAACCGGACGCACAGGAAGTAGCCGCGGTAGTTGACCTTCGTGACGAGGTCGAACTCGGCCAGCGGCTGGCTCGTCACGCCGCCGGCACGCAACACGCCGGCGTTCGAGACGAGGAGATCGAGGCCGCCGTAGCGCACGACCGTCGCGTGGAGGCCGTCGGCGACGGACTGCTCGTCCATGACGTTCATGGCGACCGCGCTCGCCCGGCCGGGCCCGTAGCGGGCCTCCAGGTCGCGGGCGTTCGATTCGGCGAGCGCCGCGTTGAGGTCGGCGAACACGACGTGGCCACCCTGCTCGACGAGGTCGGCCGCGATGGCGAGCCCGAAGCCCTGGGCGGCCCCGGTGACGAGTGCCACCCTGCCCGCGAGACGGCCGGTCACGGCGTTGCCGGCGGCCACGCCGCGGCGGTAGGCCTCCGCCTCCCACGCCTCGATGAACGTCCGCTCGGAATCGGACAGGGCCCGCACGCCGCCGAGCGACAGGGCGCTCTGGGCGACACGCAGCGTGTCGAGGCAGACGTGGCGCGCCGTGTCCGCCTCGCCCCACGTGTCACCGGCCGCGAAGAGGCCCAGGCCCGGCACGACCACGACGATGGGCGGGGCGCCATGGGCCGCGACGTGCGCCTCCAGGCGTTCGCCGAGCAGGGGCGGCACGTCGTCCGGCGCGACGTTGTCGGGAATGTCCACCAGGAGCGGCCATGACCCCGTGTAGACGATCTGGTCGGGGGTCATCGGCCCACCCAGCACGATCGCCCGTCCGGCCGTGGTAGCGGTGAACGTCGCCGCGAGGGGAGCGGCGTCGAACGTGATCACCCGGAGCGCGTCGCTGCCTGCCAGAAGCCCGCGGAGCGTCGGCGAGATCACGTCCACGAGCGTCCGGGCGCGAGCCGGGTCCATGCCGGCCGGAGTCAGCTCCGCCGGACCCGATCCGCTGGGCGCTGCCGCGGCGCGGCTCATCGCCGCCCGCACGGTCTCGAGGAGCCACGCCGATCGCTCGTCGATCTCGGCGGCCGAGTCCCCGCCGATGATCACGCCGTGGTTCTGCATCAGGGTGACGGCCGGCGCCGGCCGGCCGAGGCGTGCCACATAGGCATGTCGGGCTTCGACGATGGCCCGCGCGAGCGGCAGGCCCGGGTTCGTGTAGGGCACCCAGAGTGCCTGGTCCCCGAACAGCCGCCCGGCGAGGCCGGCGCCGTCGCTGGCGCAGGTGACCGCGTTGATGTCAACCGGGTGCGTGTGCAGGACGAAGCGCTCGGGCAGGAAGGCGTGGAACAGGAGCTCCACCGAGGGCCGTCGTCCGCCGGCGTCGCCCAGGCGAGCCGCCATCGCCGTGCGCATGACCGGGTCGCCCCCGGCACCCGCGGCTCCCTCCCCCGCCTCGGCTGCCGCATCGCCGGAGTGGAGCAGCGCGAGCAGCGGCTCCATCTCGAGCGGCACGAGGTCCCCCGCGGTGAGCGTGGCGAGCGCGACCCCGCTCGGCTTGATGTAGAGGACGCCGTCGACCTTCGCCGAAGCGTTGCCGCCCCCGCCCCTCGAGAACTCGGGGTCGCGGCCGTACCGCCGAGCCACCTCGATGAGCTCGTCGAGGGTGGCGACCGGCATCGCGGGCAGCTCCCGGCGGCCAGGCTGCCGGCCGTTCATCGGGCCGTCGCCAGGGATGTCGCGTCGATGAGCTCGGCGCCCAGCTCCGCGAACCAGCGGATGCGCGAGGCGCCGTCCGGGAAGCCCGGGTTGAGCCGACCTTCGACGTCGACGTACCCCTGCCGGCCGGACTCCCGGAGATGCTGGTGAGCAGCCACCACGCAGGTTGCCTGCCAGAACGCCTCGCGGGCGGCGGGCGACGGCAGCGACCCGTCGATGCAGCGAGGCTCGAGCGGGATCCGCCGCCGGGTGTTGTGCTCGGTTCCGGCCATCACGATGATCCCGGCATCGCGGAACACCGCAACGTACGCGTCCACGACCTCCGGTCGATTGCGCCCCGGGATCAGCTCCGCGGCGTGGATCCCCTTCGCCAGCAGTCGCTCGGCCAGCCGTGCCGGCGGCTCCTCCCACGGGCAGACCGGCGATGCCCCGTCCGCCAGCGTCGGGTAGCAGGGAATGCCGCCAAACCCGAGGATCACGCGGTAGGCGTCGTCGAACGAGACCGGCGACTCCGGCACGAACGCCGGCCGGCCCGCCTTCATGAGCCGCGAGCGGATCGCGTCCTGGACGGCGATCGGATCGTCCACGGGACCCCCGAAGGGCCCACCGAACGCCCGGGCGAGCAGCTCGTGCCGCCGCTCGGGTGCTGCCGCCAGGAAGACCGCCTCCTGGAACGCCATCGCCAGGTGGCGCTCCTGGAGCACGACCCACTCGGTCGGGACCTCGGACTGCTCCGCGACCTCCGCGGTGACGTTCTCCGCGGTCAGCGCCGTCTGGAGGCCGGCCTTCTCGAAGCAGGTGCGGAGCAGCGGCGCCATGGCGCGCATCCGGTCGGTGTCCGCCGCCCGCGCCTGTGCCACGAGGGCCGCCGCGGTCGCCGTCGGCGCGGCGAACGGGTCGACCCCCTTGGCGCAGAGGTAGGTCCGCCCGGGGTTGCCAGGATCGTTGACCCTCGTGCCGGCGTCGCGCAGGGAGTCGACGACGCTGATGAACTCGAGGCCGAACAGCGGGACGATGCTGGCTGCTCGGGCGGCATCGGCAAACCGCGCGTAGATCCGCGGGTCGTGGAAGTTCGACGCACCGAGGACCCGGACGCCCTCCGCGGCCGCGGTCTCGACGGCGTCCTCGGCGGTCTCGAAGGCCGAGAAGTTCGGCGGCAGGTGGATGTGGGTATTCACGATGGCCCGACCGGCCTCGCCCGACCGGCCAGTGCCCCTGCTCGAGACTTCGCTCATCGGCCGTGCCGTTTCCTGCTCATGCATGTGATGTGATCCGGCGCCATCACCAGTCGATGGCGTCAGAACGGGTCATGGACCAGCCGAACGAATCCATGCGGGTGTTTACGATTCGTTTCGACTGAGCATAGAATACGCCGAGCAAAGGCGAAGCCTCAAGCACCAACCGAGAACCGAGGTGCAGCATGCCAGTCCGGGAGCCGTTCCCCGACCTCGATGAGATCCTGGTGTCGATCGGGGAGGCCGGCAGCCGGATCGCCGGCATCGGCGCCAGCGAGGGTGGTGCCGGCAACATCTCGGTGTGCATCGGGTGGCCCCTCGAAGTCCGTCGCCGGTTCCCCGTCACCGCGGAGATCCGGCTTCCCCTCCCGGCACCCCATCTCGCGGGCTGGCGGATCATCGTCACCGGATCAGGCCGGCGCCTCCGCGACATCGCGACCGACCCGGCGGCGAACCTCGGCGTCGTCCTCGTTCATGCGGGCGGCGAGACCGGGACGCTCCACACCTCGCCGCGATGCCTGTTCGACTCGCTGACCAGCGAGTGGAACTCGCACCTCGGGGTCCACGACGACACCGTCGCCCGGGCCGACACGAACTTCCATGCCGTGATGCACGCCCAGCCCCCGCACCTCGTGTACCTGAGCCACGTGCCCCGGTACCTGGACGAGGCGTACTTCAACGGGCGCCTGCTGCGCTGGGAGCCCGAGACGATCGTCAACCTTCCGCAGGGGGTCGGCGTGCTCCCGTTCATGGTGCCAGGCTCCAGCCAGCTCATGGAGGCGAACATCGCAGGCCTGCGTACGCACCGGGTCGTCCTGTGGGCCAAGCATGGCGTCATGGCCCGATCCGACATCTCGGTCACCCGGGCCGCTGATCGGATCGAGTACGCGGAGACCGCCGCGCGCTACGAGTACATGGACCTTCTCGCCGGCCAGCGCGCCGAGGGCCTGAGCCGGGACGAGATGCGCGCCGTCGTCGCCGCCTTCAACGTCAAGACGGACGTCGTCTGAAATAGCCCCGATTCGCCCCCGCGCTTGTGCGTCACAGCTGGTCGGTACGTCCCTGGCGGCGCTCGCGGCGACCACCTGGTACCCGGCCAACCGCGGCTACTTCCGCGGCGGCGGCTTCTCGTCGCAGTTCGTCGGCGAGGGGGCGCCGCTGAGCGCTGCCCCTGCCATGCCCGCGGGAAGCCCGCGATCGACTGCAGCCGAGGGATACGGCACGACGATGTTCATGGTGGAGATCGCCCGTGCGTTTCGACCGGAGGCCAGCCTCTGGAGCACCCAGGGGGTCTTCAGGGGCACGTGCACGTACGCGGCCGGCCTTTCAACGTCGGGTGGCCTGACGGTCTGGCTGCGCGACATCGTCGGCCGGGAGTTCGAGAGCCTGATCGAGGAGGCGGCGCAGACACCACCGGGCGCCGACGGCCTGGTGGCCCTCCCGTTCTTCGGCGTCGCGCGCTCGCCGATCTTCGATCCTCAGGCGCGGGGCGCGATCTTCGGGCTGACGCTGAGCCATGGCCGGGGTCACCTCTTTCGCGCGCTGCTCGAGGGCTCGGCCTACGAGGTTCGCCACAACCTGGAGGTCATGGAGGCGGCGGGCGCGGCGCCCGAGCAGCTGAGCGCGGTCGGCGGCGGCTCCGGGCTTGTTGCAGCCGACGCTCGCTGGAACGCGCCCGCCGAGACGCTCGTGCCCGACCTCGGCGCTCGCGCCCGGTACGACGAGCTCTACCGCGTCTACCGGTCCCTCTACCCGGCGACGCGGGAGCAGGCGCACGCCATCGCGCGGGTACAGGAGGAGACCGCCAGCGCGGCCCGGTCCTGATCTGGGCCCGGCGAGGCCGCGCGCCGGACGTCGTCAGGCCGCTCCTGCGGCGGCCCCCATCTCGGATCGCGTGGGCGGCTGGGCGCCGGCCCGCGTGCACGTGATCGCCGCAGCCCGGTTGGCGAACGCCAGTCCCTCGCGAAGCGCGTCCCCCGGGATCTCCCGGACGCTCGCTCGCTCGAGCAGGCCGGCCGCCTGCAGCCACGCGAGGAGGCCCGAGGTGAAGGCGTCGCCGGCGCCCACGGTGTCCGAGACCACGACCGGGGTGCCGGAGACCTCGACGCGGTCGCGAGCGGTCAGGCCGAGGCAGCCGTCATGGCCTGTCGTCACGACCACGAGGCTGGGGCCGCGCGCCAGCCACGCCGCGGCCGTCGCCTCCGGGGCCGCCTCCGGGTAGAGCCAGGCGAGATCCGCACGGCTGACCTTGACGACGTCCGACAGCGACACCCAGCCCTCGAGGCGGGCGAGGTAGGCCGAGCGCTCGCCGACGAGGCTCGGCCGGACGTTCGGGTCGAGGGTCAGGACGCGCCGCCCGTGCTCGCGGCGCATGACCGCCTCGAACGCCGACGCACCGGGCTCGCGGACGAGGGAGATCGAGCCGACGTGGAGCGCGGTGACCTCGTCCGGGAAATCAGCCGGCGGGCCGTCGACGCCGAACATGCGGTCTGCGGTGCCCTCGCCGTAGAACGCGTACACGGGCTCGCTGCCCGCCTCGATCTGGACCACGGCCAGGGTCGTCGGCTCGTCGCCCTCCTGGACGAACCGGCAGTCCACGCCGTCTGCCTCCAGGCGGCTCCGCAGCAACCGTCCGAATCGGTCGGTCGAGACGCGTCCCAGGAAGCCGACGGGGGCGTCGAGCCGGCCGAGACCCATCGCCACGTTGAACAACGACCCACCGGCGCGCGCGACGTACGCGAGCTCCGTCCCGGTCGACGCGGGAACGAGGTCGATGAGCGCTTCGCCGCAGACCAGGATCATTGCTGCTCCTCGCAATCAGCCTCGAACGAGTATCCGATTGTCGCGGCCGTCTGTCGCGGCGCCCGTCAGGCGTTCAGGGCCTCCTGGCGGAACGCTGCGGGGTCCTCGAGCCGCCGGCGGATCGCGCCGAGGAACCGCGCCCCCATCTCGCCGTCCACCAGGCGGTGATCCGCCGAGAGCGTGAGCTTCATGATCGTCCGCACGGCCAGCCCGTCGCCGATCGCGACCGCCGTGGGGATCGCGCTCGAGACGGCGAGGATCGCCGCCTCGCCCGGGTTGATGATCGCGCTGAACTCGTCGACGCCGAACATCCCGAGGTTCGACACGGTGAACGTGCTGCCGGTCATGTCGTCGAGCGCAAGGCTGCCGCCTCGCGCGCGCGGTCGCCAGCGCGACGGTCCGGTCGTGGAGCTCGCCGATCGGCAGTCGATCGGCGTCGCGGATGACCGGCACGACGAGGCCGCCCGGGAGCGCCACGGCGACGCCGAGGTGCACCCGCCGGCGCGGCCAGACGCGAGACGCCGTCCGTGCGGGAGTTGACGTCCGGGAACTCGGCCAGGGTCTGGGCGGTGGCAGCCAGGACGAAGTCCGTGACGGTCAGGTTCGTGCCGGCGGCCTTGAGCTCCGCGCGCAGCGCGAGCAGCCGCGGTCACGTCCACGGCGACGGTCACCGTGAAGTGCGGCGTCGATGTCCAGCTCGTGGGTCAGGCGATCGGCGATCACCCGGCGCATCCGGTTGAGCGGTCGCGGCTCCTCCTCCCCGTCGACGGGGAGGATCGCGAGCGGAGCGTTCGCGGGACGGGCCGACGCGCGGGGCGGCCGGGGCGGCCGCCATGCCCGGCGCCGCCGTGCGCCGCCGCCGGGCCGGCCGCCGCGATGCCGCCGCGGCCGCCGCGATCGCGGCCAGGACGTCGCGCTCGGTGATCCGACCGCCGGGCCCGCTGCCGGTGATCGTGCGCGGGTCGATCCCGCCTCGGCCGCCGCCCGGCTGGCGCGCGGGCTGATCCGGAGGCGGCCCTCCGGCGCCTGGACCGAGGCCGGAGCGGACGTCGCGGGCACCGGAGCTGCCGCGGCGGGCCGGGGCAGCGCTCGGCGACGGGCACCGGGGCGGGCGGCCGCGAGCGCCGGAACGGTCGGCGGCAGCCGGTGCCGCCTCGGGGATCGCCTCGCCCGGCTCGCCGACGTAGGCGCAGACCGTGTTCACCGGGACGACGGCGCCCTCGGGGGCGACGATCCTGAGCAGGACGCCGTCGTCGAACGCCTCGACCTCCATCGTCGACTTGTCGGTCTCGATCTCGAAGAGCACGTCGCCCCGCTTGACCGGGTCGCCTTCCGTCTTGTGCCAGCTGACGACCGTGCATTCCTCGGTCATCTGGCCGGGCTTCGGCATGAGGATCGCGTGCGCCATCACTCGGGTCCTTCTCTGGTGTCGTCAGCGGACGTCGGGGAACAGCTCGAGGCGGATCACAGCAGCCCCTTCGCCGCGTCGTAGATGTCGCCCGCGTTCGGGCAGGAAGGCCCGCTCGAGGCTCTCCGCCTGCGGGGAGATCCCGGTCTGGGCCCCGATCCGGGCGACGGGCGCGTCGAGGTAGTCGAAGGCCTCGAGCTGGATCCGCGCCACGATCTCGTTGACGAAGCTGCCGACGAGGATCGCCTGGCTCGCCACGACGCAGCGGCCCGTCTTTCGGACCGAGGCGAGGACGGTCTCCATGTCGAGCGGCACGAGGCTGCGCAGGTCGATGACCTCGGCCTGGAGGCCGTCCTCGGCCTCGAGGCGGTCGGCCGCCGTGAGCGCGTCGGGAACGGCCGGGCCCCAGCTGACGATCGTCAGCGTCGCGACCCTCGCGCGCGACCCGGGCGACCCCGATCGGGACGAGGTACTCGTCCTCCGGGACCGACGCCCTTCGTCGGGTACAGGCCCTGGCTCTCGACGAAGAGGACCGGGTTGTTGGTCCGGATCGCCGACTTCAGGAGGCCCTTGGCGTCGGCCGGGTTGGACGGGTAGACGACGTAGATGCCCGGGAGGTGGGTGAAGAGGCTCTCGAGGGACTGGCTGTGCTGGCCGCCGTAGCCCTTGCCGGCGCCGACGGACGCCCGGATCACGAGCGGGACCTCGACCTGGCCGCCGCTCATGTAGTGCCACTTGGCGGCCTGGTTGGCGATCTGGTCGGACGCCATCAGGGCGAAGTCCATGTACATCAGCTCGACGACGGGCCGAAGGCCGACGATCGCGGCGCCGACGGCCGTGCCGCAGATGCAGGCCTCGGAGATCGGCGTGTTGAAGACGCGGTCGCGCCCGAACGCCTCGAGGAGGCCCTTGGTGAGCTTGAAGGCGCCGCCGTAGTCGGCCACGTCCTCGCCGTAGAAGAGGACGCGCCCGTCGCGGATCATCTCCTCGACAAGCGCCTCGCGGATGGCGTCCTTGTAGGTGATCGCACCGTCGGCGTCGCGCTTGCGCCGGGGGCACCGGCACGAATGGGACCACGTCGCCCCGACCGGCCGGGACCACGTCCGCGGCGGTGTCCGTGTAGAGGAACTTCAGCGCGTCGGCCGGATCCGGGTCCGTGGCCTGCGAGGCGCGGACCGCGGCGCGCGCGTTCCGCTCGCGGACCTTCGTCTCGACCGCCGCGACGCCCGCCTCGTCGGCGACGCCGGCCTCGACGATCTGCCGCTTGAGGCGCTCGATCGGCGTCGACCGCCCGCCAGGCGGCCTCCTCCTCGCGGGTCCGGTACTCGTTGCGCGGATCCGAGAGGGAGTGCCCGTAGTAGCGGTACGTGCTCGCCTCGATCAGGACCGGGCCCCTCGCCGGCGCGGCACAGCGCGACCGCGCGCCGGACCGCGTCGCGCACGGCCAGGACGTCCATCCCGTTGACGGTCTCGGCGTGCATGTTGTCCTCGGCGAAGCCCGCGGCGCGGCGGGCCAGGTGATGGACGCCCATCACCTCCTCGTCGGTGCGATGGGTCATCCCGTAGTGGTTGTTCTGGATGAAGTAGATGACCGGGAGCCCGTAGGCGCGGTCGCCGGCGAGGTGGTTCGTCCACTGCGCCTGGGCCGCCCAGTTGAGCGATTCGAGGACCACGCCGTTGGCATAGGCGCCGTCGCCGGCGAAGCAGCAGACCACGCGGTCGGACCGCTCGTAGCGGTGCGCCATCGCCGCGCCCGTCGCGATCGGGACGCTGCCGCCGACGATCGCGTTGGCGCCCAGGTTGCCCGTCGAGAAGTCGCCGATGTGCATCCCGCCGCCGCGGCCGGCGCCGTAGCCCTCCTCCTTGCCGAAGAGCTCCGCGATCACGCGGTAGACGTGCTCCTCGAGGGCCGCCTCGAGCAGCTCCTCGTGGGTGCCGCCCGTCGAGCCCGGGACGCGGGCCCGCAGCGGCCTCGTCGGACATCGTGCGGATCGCGGCGAAGCCCTTGGCGATCGCGTCGCCGTGGCCGCGGTGCGAGCTGGTGACGTTGTCGTCGATGCGCAGCGGCTGCACGCCCCGACCGGCGATGCCTCCTGGCCGATCGAGACGTGGGTCGGCCCGCGGTAGTCGTAGCCGGGCAGCGGGTCGTAGCCGCCGGACCGGAGGCGGACGATCATCTCCTCGAGCTCGCGGATCGCCAGCATGTCGTCGAGGAGGTCGAGCGCCTCCGCGCCGGTGATGCCGCCGGCGGCGATCTCGGTCGCGAGGGTGCCCGCGTAGGCGAAGCCCCTGATGGTTCCCGCGGACTCCTCGAAGGAGAGCGTGTCGGGCCGATGGTCGCTCCGATAGGCGGCCGCCGTGGTCATCGATGCCTCCGAATTCCGCGCCGCGCGCCCGCCCGAGCGGGTCGAGCCGGCGCTCATGCCTTGATCACCTTGACGCCCCGCCGCTCGAGGCTGCGCACGACGCGCTCGTCGATCCCGGTGTCGGTGACGAGGATGTCGATCGCCTCCAGCCGGCCGGCGCTCACGAACGAGCGGGTGCCGACCTTCCGGCTGTCGGCGAGCAGGATCACCTCGCGGGCCCGGCCGAGGACGAGCTCCTTCGTGTAGGCCTCCGCCGGGTCCGTCGTCGTCAGGCCCTCGTCGAGCGAGAACGCGAACGTGCCGATCAGGGCCCGGTCGACGTGCAACGTGTCGAGCAGGTGGTGGGTCAGCGGCCCGACCAGCGCCTGGCTCGTCGCCCGGAACTCCCCGCCGATGACGATGAGCCGCGGTCCCCGGCCTCCCAGCTCGATCGCGGCCGGGCAGGCTGTTCGTGACCACGGTCAGGCGGTCCCACCCGCGCAGCAGCCGGGCGGCCGCGAGGACCGTGCTGCCGCTGTCGAGGTAGACGGTGTCGTCCGGCGAGAGCAGCTCGATGGCGCGGGCCGCGATGCGCGCCTTCTCCTCGTGCTGCCTCGACGGCCTTGACGTCGAAATGGAGCTCGCTCGGCCGCTCGTCCAGCGCAACGGCCCCGCCGTGGACCCGGCGAAGTCGTCCCTCCATCGCCAGCGCGTCGAGGTCCCGCCGCACCGTTGCCTGCGACACGCCGAGGGCCGCGCTCAGCTCCTCGAGCCGCGCGGCGTGGCGCGTTTCGACGATCGACCGGATCCGCTGGCGGCGCTGCGGCGCGAGATCGCGGGCGCCGGCCCGGTCGCCGTCATCGCTCATAACCTTCCACGTCATCGCATGATTCTTGCATCATCTTGCGTATGATGTCAAGAGGCGTCAGCGCCGGACGCCGGCACGCCACGTCGGTCAGAGCAGCGTGACCGCCACCCCGGGCACCAGCCGTTCGGCCGTCGCCCGATCGAGCTCGCCGGCGCCGGGCACGAGCGCGTTCGCGATCCCGGCGGCCATCCCGATCCGTGCCGCCTCCACGAGCGGCGCGCCGTCCACGAGTGCGGTCGCCAGGCCCGCCAGGAAGGCGTCGCCACTCCCCACGGGGTACGCACCCCGGACGTCGGGCGGATCGAGCCGAGCCTCGCCGGTGCTGTTCACCGTGACCGCCCCGGCGATGCCGAGGGTGACGACGACGCCGATCGCTCCGCGATCCCTCAGGACCCGCGCCGCAGCCACGGCCGATGGCGTGTCGGCGACCGCAATTCCGGTGGCATCGCCGGCCTCCACCGCGTTCACCTTGACGACGGCCGGCAGCTCGGCGAGCACATCGGCGAGGGCTGGTCCGTACGTGTCGGCGAGGATCGGGACGGAATACGCGGCGGCGATCCGCGCGATCCGCGCGTAGCCGTTGGTCGGGGCGCCCGGCGGCAGGCTGCCGGAGAAGGCGAGTGCCCCGACGTCACCTCGATCGAGCTCGCTCGCGACGACGGCCTCGAGCGCGTCCCATGCGCCCGGCTCGATCGCCTCGCCCGGCTCGTACAGCTCGGTGAGCGAACCCGTGGAGCGGTCGAGAATGGAGATGCAGGTCCGGGTCTCGCCCGTCGAGCGAGCCATCCGGGCTTCGACCCCGATCTCGACGAGGCGCTCGACGATCCAGTCGCCGGATCGCCCGGCGACGATCCCGACGGCGGTGACGCGGGCGCCCAGCGCTGCGGCGGCCCGGGCCGCGTTGAGGCCCTTGCCGCCAGGCCGAGCCACGACCACCGTGGGCCGGTGGATCGAGCCGTCGGCCAGCCGCTCGACCTCGTAGAGGCGGTCGATCGACGGGTTCGCAGCGATGAAGACGATCCGCCTCCCGAGGTCCGGGCTGACCACCGTCAGTACCCGGAATACCAGCCGTCGCCCGGGATCGGCGCAGCCGTCAGGCGGTTCGGCCGCTCGTGCCACGGTCGGCCGGTGGCATCGACGAGATCGACAAGCCGGCGCAGTCGTTCGCGACCCGTGGTTGCGAGGAAGGCGTCGCGGGCCCGAGGCTCCATCGTCGCGGCCTCCGCCCAGACCGAGCGCCCGACCAGGACGCCGCTCGCCCCTGCGCGGCAGGCGGTCTCGACCTGTGCCTCGAAGGTCGCCTCGTCGACCCCGCCGGACAGGAGGACCCAGGGCAGCGTCGATGCGGCGTCGAGCTCGGCGCAGGCCGCACGCCAGCGATCGCGGTCACCGACGGACGGGTCGTACGGGAACTCTGCCTTGAGGACGTCGCCGCCGATCGGGGTGAGCCGGCGAGCGGTCTCGATGACGACCCGCCGCCGCGCCTCGCCGGCCAGCTTCCGGCCCTCGTCGAGCGAGAACGAGATCGGCTCGACGAAGAGCGCCAGGTCGGCGTCTCGACAGGCAGTCGCGACCTCGGCGAGGAGCCGCTCCTGGTCGGCCGCGTTCGCGGCATCCGGGTGGTAGTAGACGAGGAGCTTCGCTGCCGAGGCGCCCATCCGCTTCGCCTGCTCCACGCTCCAGCCGTCGAGGATCCGGCTGATCCGGGCGGTGGACGGCCCGAGGTAGCCCGTGGCCTCGATTGCCACGAGGAGCCCGGCCCGCGCCGGCATCGAGCCGTCGGCGATGCATTGCGCCGCGCCGATCTCGGGGTCGAGCAGGGTGCCCGTGGCGACCGGTGCGAGGGCGCGCACGACGGCGCGCTTGAACTCGACCATCTCGTCGTAGGTCACCGAGGCCGGATCGTCCGGCCGGAGCTCCTTGCGGAGGTTCTGGCGATGGTCGAGCGCGAGGACGACGAACGTGCCGCGATCGGAGGCGCAGGCGGCGAGGCCGCGTCGTGCGCCGAGGACGTAGGTCACGGTGGCGGGCTCCGGCGAATGGTGAGGTGGAGCGCCCGACATCCATCGTGCGCGCCCCCGACTCTACAGCACGGGCCCGGAGCGCAGGGCGTGCCGGCGGGTCGCGGGACCTGCCACGAGGCGAGGCCAGCGGTCACTCGGGAGGACGCTCCGCCGCCCGGTGCGGGCGATGCGCGCTCCTCGGCTCGTGCGATCGGCGCTTCTCGAGGAGCAGCTCCTGCTCGTCCTCGCGGGCGCGCTTCGCCGCGAGGTCGAGGACCTGCTTGAACTGCTTCGCGAGCCCGGTGCGCATCCCTTCGCGTTCGGCGGCTCGGAGGTCGTGGTCCCGGCGCCGGTCGCGTGCGGCTTCCGCGGGAGGGAGCTCGATTTCGTCGTCGCGGTCGGGGTCCTGCGCTTTCACAACGCGGAGCGTGCCCCGCCCGGATGCCGGCCGTCAAGCGCGACTCGAGCCACTGCCTCCTGGCGCGCTCAGGCGCCGGCGGGTGGCCGACGCGCGATCTCGTGGTTCATGTAGGCGCTCTCGAGGCTGACCTCCCGGACGAGGCGAGCCAGGATCACGGGCGGAAGCACCGGCACGTCCGACGCGTCCTCCAGCTCCACCTCGAGCAGGACGAGGCCGGGCGGCTCGACGAAGACGTCGAGCTCCAGGACGTGACCGGCGAACGGGAAGACGTGGCGCACCTTGCGGATGGCACCGCGCGTCGGGTCCGCGTGGGCCACGGCGCGACCATACGCGGCCGCATCCAGCTCCTCCTCATGCTCCTCCCGGACGATCCCGGCGATCTCGCGCTTGCGGGTCGCCACGTAGCGAACCCGGCCCTCGTCCTCGACCCTCCGGACGCGTCGCACCCAGCCATCGCGTGAGCGGAGGTAGACCTGTTCGATCCGGCGCGGCCGCGCCCCGAGGTCCGCCAGCTCGGCGTCGGAGGGCGCGCTCGAGAGCAGGTACTTCCGCTCGATCTCCATGCCGGCCAGCATCTGTGCTTCGTGCGCCTCCCCTACACTCCCCAGCATGGACCGCCGGGCCGCGCTCGTCCTGCTCGCCGTGCTTGGCACCGGCGTCTTCCTCTCCGGCCTGGAGCTCATGATCACGGCGGTTGCGCTGCCGGCGATCGTGGCGGACCTCGGCAGGTGGACCGACCTCCGCCACGCGAGCTGGATCATCAACGCGTACCTGCTCGTGTACGTGGGGACGATGCCCCTCGCCGGCCGCCTGGCGGACCTCTGGGGCGTCCGCCGCCTCTTCCTCGGCGCATTGGTCTTCTTCACGCTGGGATCGCTGCTCGCGGGGAGCGCCGGGAGCATGGATGGGCTGATCATCGGGCGGGTCGTGCAGGCGCTGGGGGGCGGCGCGCTCGTCCCGGTCGCCACCGCCGCTGCGTCGCACCTGTACGAGGGCCACGCACGCCCGCGCGCGCTCGGGATCATCGGCGCCCTCACGTTCCTGGGCATGGCGGCGGGCCCGTTCCTGGGCGCCGCGATCCTGGGTGCCTTCCGCCCCGAGGCGGCGCTGGCCCGCCTCGGGATCTTGGGCGGACCGCTCGCGGCGGTCACCGCTCCCGCCTGGCGGTGGGTCTTCTACGTGAACGTCCCGATCGGGATCGTCGCGCTCGCGCTCGGCTGGGCGGCCACGGCCGGCTGGGACACGCCGCGGACCAGGGCCCGCCTGGACCTGGCGGGCGCCGCGCTCTTCACGCTCGCGGCCGGGGCGATCCTCCTCGGCGTCACGCTCTTCGGCGAATCCGGCGGCTCGGGCGAGACGCTCGGGCTGGACCCGAGCCTGCTCTCGGTGGGCCTCGTCGCCGTTGGCTTCGTGCTCGCGATCGTGGCCGTGGTCCACGGGCTGCGCCGGCCGGACCCGTTCCTCGACCCGCGGCTCTTCGGGGACCGCGTCTTTGCCTCGGCGGCGATCGTCTCGCTGCTGACCGGCTACGGCTTCGCCACCGCGATCGTGGGCGCGGCCGTCTTCGTGGACCGCGTGCTGTACGGCGGTCCGGACCAGCAGCGCGTGGCGCTCGGCGCGCTTGCCGGGGCAACCGCGGTCGGGGCGCTGGCCTCCGGGTGGCTGGTCCGCCACGTCTCGCTTCGAGCCGTCTCGCTCGTCGGGCTGGCCGCGTCGGTCGCCGGCCTTGCGTGGATGGGCACCTGGACGGCCGGCGTCGGCCTCGCGGAGGTCGCCGGCGGGGGCGGCCTCTTCGGCCTGGGTTTCGGCCTGACGGTGACGCCGCGCTCGACTGCGGCCGTGGAAGCCGTCGGGCGCCGCCGCTTCGGGGCGGCGAGCGCAACCGTCACGGTCGCCCGGATGATCGGGATGGCGGTCGGGCTGGCCGTCCTGACCGCGTACGGCTCCACCGCGATCAGCCGGCTCTCCGCCCAGGTCTACGGCTCGCCCGACGCGTACCGGTCGATCGTTCCGGCCGACGCTGGCGTCGCGACCGCTCCGCGACCCGCTGGTGGTGGACGCGCTGGAGGCATGGGCGGCCCGGAAGGCGGCCGAGACGATGGTCGTGCTCTTCCTGGTCGCCGCGGGCGTGACGGCGGTCGCCATCCCGGCCGCGCTCGCGCTCGGTGACCGGCCGCGTATGCTCTCCGCCGAGACGGGCGCTCCGGCGCCCGCCGGAGCCGGAGGGAGCGGGGATGGAGGCAACTCGGCCGACGACGCCGACGGGGACGAGCGTGAGCGCGGACCCGTCACCGTCGCCTGACGACCTCGCCACGGAGGCCGCGATCGCGCTCCGGATCGAGCACTGGGGCGCAGACGGCGGCCGATCGCTGACCGGCCTGGAGGCGCTCCAGCACGCGGTCGGCGAATCGTCGTCGCGCCACTGGGTGGACCTGACGGACCCGTCGCCGGCGCTCACGGCCGCGGTCGCCCGCGAGCTGGGGCTGCACCCCCTGGTCGCCGAGGACATCGAGGAGCGCAACCAGCGCCCCAAGCTGGAGCTGACCGGCGACCATGTCCACCTCGTCGCGTTCGCCATCGCCTACGACCGCGAGGTCGGGACCGAGGAGATCGACTTCGTCCTGGGCCGCACGTTCCTGCTCACCGTCCACGCGCGTTCGTGGGACCCGTGGACCGCCCCGCACCTCCGCGAAGGTGCCGGCCCGCTCCTTGCAGCGCGGCCCGGACTTCCTGCTGTGGGCCCTCCTCGACGTGCTGGTGGACGCGTACTTCCCGGTCTTCGATCGGCTGGAGGACGAGATCGACGACCTCGAGGACCGGATCGTCGACGAGCCTGGACGAGCCACCCTGGAACGGCTCTTCCGGCTGAAGCGGTCGCTCGTCGAGATCCGCCACGTCATGGCGCCGCAGCGCGAGCTCTTCAACCAGCTCACGAACCGGACCCTCCCGCTCATCGCGCCCGAGAACGTCATCTACTTCCGCGACGTCTACGACCACGCGGTCCACCTGGCCGAGGAGTACGACTCCTACCGGGAGCTGGTCTCGGGGGCGCTCGACGTGTATCTCTCGACGGTGAACAACAACCTGTCGCTGATCATGAAGCGGCTGACCGGGATCACCGTCGTGTTTGCGGGGCTCGGGGCGTTCGCCGGGATCTTCGGGATGAGCGAGGCCGGGGCGGCCTTCGCGCGAACCGAGGCGATCGGCTTCTGGCTGGTCACCGGGTCGATCGTGGCGCTCTCGCTGACGATCTTTGCCGTCCTGCGGCGGATCGACTGGATCTGATGCTCCGGCGCGCCGTGGCTACTGGCAGACCACGGGCTGCGGCGTGGGATGGGCCGCGGCGTGGTCAGCGGGACCGGAGCTGAGCGGCTGGGCCACGACGACCATCACGAGGCCGGTGTAGCCGGGCACGCCCTTGCGGGGGCCCTCCGACGTCTGGAGCGCCAGCTGCTCCTGGGGCTGGCTGTAGAGCGCCGACTGGTGCCGCAGCACCCGCGTGATCTCGTAGAGGAAGAGCTGGTCGTCGCTGGTGTAGACCTGCACGAGCATCCCGAGCATGGCACTCCCGTTGTTGACCCGGGACTGGAGGAGCAGTGGCAGGAACATGCCCTCGCGTGCATGCGCGAAGAGGTAGGTGGTCCCGGGGGAGCCTGGCTGGCTCAGCTCCGGGAGGTACTCCGCCACGTTGCAGTACGGGAAGGCATCGGGATCGGTCGGCGGGTGCACCACCGGGAGGTCGATGTTCAGCGCCGGCACGACCACGCGCGTGACAACCCGTGCCGCCGCCGGGTTCGCAGAGGGGGTGGCCGACGCTCCGGGGGTGGGAAACGGGAGGAGCGTCGGGGGGCCGCTCGGCGCGAACGAGGCAACCGGTGACGGGCTGGGCACGATTGCCTGGGCCGGCGCGCCGTACGTGAGCAGGCCCGCGCCCACCAGGCTGACGCCCGCGGCCGTGACGGCGGCCGGCAGGAGACGGCGGCGCACCCAGTCCAGGATCGCGTGCATCGGATGGTCATGCTACCAGCGGAATCGGGCGAGGCCGCCCCGAGGTCTCCTCCCGGTGGCCCGTCGGCAACGGTCCCGGCCCGCCGCGCAGCGCCGGGGTCCACGCGCTACGCTCGCCTTGCATGCGCACGTTCATCGCAGTCGTCCTCGGGCTCGTCGTGGGGATCGGCGCCGCCGTCGGCCTCGGTGCGGCGCTCGTCGCGCTCACCCCGACGCCGGACGTCCGGGCGACCCCGGCCGCGTCGGCGGCAGCGCCGTCGCCATCGACCGCCTCTTCGCCGACGGCGCCCGGGTCCTCCGCCTCGGCGCCCCTGTCCGGCGGCAACGCCACGCCAGCGCCCGCCCCGAGCGGCAGCGTCTCACCGTTCCCGCTCGTCGGCAATTCCGCGCCGGCGCTCGTCGCGCCGCAGGTCGGCGGCGGCACCATCAACCTCGCCGCGCTCCTCGGCAAGCCCGTCTGGGTGGTCTTCACGGGCACCTACTGCCCGCCGTGTCGCGACGAGTACCCGGTCATGAACGGCTTCGCCGCGCGCTACGCGGACACCGGCCTCGTCGTGATCGCGATCCACGTCCGGGAAGGGGAGCAGACCGTGGCGCCGTTCATCTCGTCGCTGAACGTCGTCTTCCCCGTGGGCCTCGACGAAGATGGCTCGCGCGCCCGGGCCTGGGACGCCGCCGTGCTCCCGGTCCACTACTTCATCGACGCCCAGGGCGTGGTGCGTGACGCCGCGCTCGGCGGGATCGGTCCCGACGTGATGGCCCGTGGGCTCCAGGCGATCCTGCCCGGCGTGACGGTCACCCCGTGACCGCGGGGGTCGCGCGGCCGCCGGTCGACCGGGTCGTCGCCGATCCGGAGGCCGCCGGGGTCGAGCGAGCCGAGGCCGGCGTCCGCGCGCTCGCGGCGGCGTCCGGGAGACTCCTGGTCGTCTGCGACTTCGACGGCACGCTGGCGCCGATCTCCCCGGACCCGATGGCGCCGACGATCCTGCCGGGCGCCCGCCACGCTCTGCGGCGTCTCGCCCGGATCGCGCGGCGCCGGCCAGACCGGCTGGCTCTCGCGATCCTTTCCGGCCGCACGGCGCTGGACGTGGCCGGCCGCGTTCGCGTGGGGGGGCTGACCTACCTGGGCGACCACGGGATCCAGGGCGGCGACCTCCCGGTCGGGGTTGCCGCGGAGCGGCTGCGGGTGGTGCACGACCCGCGCCTGGCCGGGCATCACGCGGTTGCGCGCCGGCTGGGCGACGAGGTGGAGCGGCTGCTGGGCGACGCCGCGTGGCTCTTCGTGGAGCCGAAGGGGCCATCGGTCGCGTTCCACTTCCGGGCCGCCGAGGACGTCGCGGCCGCGCGTGCCCGGATCCTTGCCGCGCTCGCCGACGCGGGGGCGGCGCTGCCGCCCGCACTCCGCGGCCCGCGGTTCCGGCACATGGAGGGTCGCCGGATCGTGGAGGTGCGGCCGGAGGACGCAGGGGCAAAGGGCGAGGCCGTGGCGCGGCTCATCGAGCGCCACGGGTCCACGGCCGTGCTCGTCATCGGGGACGATCGGTCCGACGCGGAGGCCTTCGCCGTGGTGGCTCGCGAGCGCGCCGCCGGACGTCTTGCGGCAGGCCTCCTGCTGGGCGTTCGCGGTGCGCGCGAGACGCCCATGGAGGTGCGCGCGGCGGCCGACATCATCCTGCCGGACCCGGCCGCCTCGGCGGTCGTGCTTCGGGCCCTGGCGCGCGCGCTCGAGGCCGAGGATCGCGCCGGGCGCTGAGGGCGATCGCCGCGCCGCGCACGACGCCGCAACGGAGCGCCGCCGTCAGTGAATGGCGACGCCGATCGCCTGTGCCGCCGACGAGACGCTCGCGGTGAACAGGCCCGGGAAGAGCCCCAGGATCACCGTCATGACGGCCGTGATGACCAGTCCCAGGCGGAGCAGCGCGCCGTGGGCGACCGGCGTCGGCTCGCCGGCCGGATCGCGCATGTACATGTAGACGATGACGCGGAGGTAGTAGAACGCCGCGACCGCCGCGTTGAGCACCGCGATCACGGCAAGGACGGTGAGCCAACCCCCCGCCTGGACGGCCGCCAGGATCACGTACGCCTTGGCGAAGAAGCCGGCGGTGGGCGGAATCCCGGTGAGCGACAGCAGGAAGAGCACCATCAGGATCCCGAGCGCGGGCTCGCGCCGTCCAAGCCCGGCGAATGTCTCGAGCCGGCTGCTCACGCCCGGCCGCTTCTGGAGGGCCGCGATCACCGCGAATGCCCCAAGGTTCATGAACGCGTAGGCGGCGCCGTAGAAGAGCACCCCCTCCAGGCCGCCGATCACGCCCGCCGCGTACGCCGCGAGGCCGACCAGCATGTAGCCGGTGTGGGCGATCGAGGAGTAGGCGAGCATCCGCTTCACGTTGTCCTGCGTCAGGGCGACGAGGTTGCCCAGGGTCATCGTCAGCGCGGCAAGCACGAAGATGACGACGAGCCACTCGGAGCGAAGCGGGAGGAGCGCCTCGGCGAACACGCGCAGGAACACCGCGATCGCCCCCACCTTCGGGCCCACGGACAGGTAGCCGGTCACGGGCGTCGGCGAGCCCTGGTACGCGTCCGGCGTCCAGTAGTGGAACGGGACGGCGGCAATCTTGAACGCGACGCCGGTCGTGAGGAAGGCAAGCCCCATCGCGAGGCCGGGCGAGAGGGCGGCGTGGCCGGCCACGATCTCGCCGACCCGCGCCGCGACGTCGACGATCCGGGTCGACCCGGTCAGGCCCCAGACGTACGCCAGGCCGAACAGGAAGATCGCGCTGGAGAACGAGCCCAGCAGGAAGTACTTGACCGCGCCCTCCGTGGAGAGCGCGTCGCGCTTGTGGTACCCGGCGAGCAGGTAGCCCGGGATCACCATCAGCTCCAGGCCCAGGAAGAGGACCAGGAGGTCCGCGGACGCGGCCACCAGCATCGCGCCGCCCAGCGCGAAGACGAGGATCGCGGCGAACTCCGCGATCGGCAGGCCGCGCGGCTCCAGGTAGTCGGGCGCGAAGAGGCAGGAGATGGCGACGATCGCGACGAAGACGACGTCGAGGAACGTCGTCAGGTTGTCCACCTTGTACATCCCGCCGAACGCGGTGCCGGGCGTCTGGCCCGTCCACAGGGTCAGCGCCCCGACGATGACGAGGCCGGCCAGCGACCACGCCGAGGGCCAGGTGCCGGTTCCCGGGCTTCGCGATGTCGGCCAGGATGACGAGCGCGGCCACGACCACGGCGGCCGCGAAGGGGGCGATGACGGTCAGGTCCGACAGGGTCATGGGAAAGGCAGCTCCCGTCAGCGGCCGATGGACATCGCGACGGCCGGGTCAACGACGGCCAGCATCGCCTTGACCGGACCCGCGACGAGGTCGAGGACGAGCGCGGGGTAGAGTCCCAGCACGACCGTGAGGGCGCCCAGCGGCGCGAGGGTCAGGATCTCCACCGGTCGCATGTCGGTGAGGTGATGCCCCAGCCCGGCGAGGAAGTCCGAGACCGGCCCGAAGGACATGCGCTGCATCATCCAGAGCAGGTAGGCGGCGGCGAAGATCATCACGAACGTGATCGACACGCCGACCCAGGGGTTGAACGCGAACGCCCCCTGGAAGACGAGGAACTCGCCGACGAACCCGGCCAGGCCCGGCAGCCCGACCGACGCGAAGACGAAGAACCCGAAGGCGGCCGAGTAGACGGGCGTGACCGCGCCGAGGCCGCCCATCTTCGCCAGCGTCCGGTCGTGGGTTCGCTCGTAGAGCACGCCGACCAGGAGGAAGAGCGCGCCCGTGATCAGGCCGTGGTTGACCATCTGGAGGATCGCGCCCTGGAGGCCCTGCGCCTGGAAGATGAAGATGCCCAGCGTCACGAAGCCCATGTGGCTGACGGAGCTGTAGGCGATCAGCTTCTTGAGGTCCGGCTGGACCAGGGCCACGATCGCCCCGTAGATGATCGCGATGACCGACAGCGCGATCAGGAGTGGCGCGAACACGTGGGCGCCGTGCGGGAAGAGCGGGATCGCGAACCGGATGAAGCCGTAGGCGCCCAGCTTGAGGAGGACGCCGGCCAGGATCACCGAGCCCGCGGTGGGGGCCTCGACGTGCGCGTCCGGAAGCCACGTGTGGAAGGGGAACATCGGGACCTTGATCGCGAAGGCCAGCGCGAAGGCGGCGAACGCGAAGACCTGGAACGTGCCGTCGAACCCGGCCCCGGCCAGCTTCTCCAGGTCGAATGCGCCTGTCCAGGAGCCCGTGGCGTGCTGGAACGTGAACGCGGTGGCAAGGATCGCCACCAGCATCAGGAGCGACCCGACCAGCGTGTAGAGGACGAACTTGATCGTGGCGTAGATCCGGTTCGCACCGCCCCAGATCCCGATGATCAGGTACATCGGGACGAGCACGACTTCCCAGAAGATGTAGAAGAGGAAGAGGTCCAGGGCCAGGAAGACGCCCAGCATGCCGACCTCGAGGACCAGGAAGGAGATCATGTACTCCTTGACCCGCTCCTTGATCGGCGAGAAGCTGGCCAGGATGGAGATCCACGACAGGGTCGTGGTCAGCACGACCAGCGCCACCGACAGGCCGTCCGCGCCCAGCTTGTACTGGATCCCGAAGAGCGGGATCCAGTCCGCGACCTCCTTGAACTGGAAGGACCCGGCCGCGGACGCCACCACGTCACGTCCCGGCAGGAAGCCCAGGACCAGCCAGAGGCTGGCGACCCACGTCGCCAGCGCGAAGAACAGCGCCGTCCCGCGGATGGCCGCGAGGTTGCGCCGGGGGATGAACGCGATCACCAGCGCCCCGGCCAGGGGCAGGAAGATGATCAGGCTGAGGATCGGGAAGGTGGAGATGTCCACGGCCGTCCCTCCTACCGCGCCGTGATGACGAGGTAGGAGCCGGCCATGATGATCAGGCCGATCGCGATGCCCAGGGCGTAGTTCTGGACGTGCCCGTCTGGATCCGCCGCAGCCCGCTGCCGGCGCCCACGGTGACCCGCCCGACCCCGTTCACGGTGCCATCCACCACGGTCCGGTCGAACCACCAGAACGCGTTCGCCACGCGCCCGCCGATCACCATGAACAGGAGGTGGTTGAGGTCATCGAACCACCACTTGTTGAGCGACGCCCGGTACAGGAAGCGCGTCGCGCCCGACGACGCGGTGATCGCCTCGACGGTCTGCCGGCGCCCGCCGCGGCGGAAGAACCCGAAGAGCCAGATGCCCGCCACGAGGCCGATCGAGGCCACGGCGACGCTGGAGAGGATGAGCGCCCCATCGATGCCGAACAGCGCGAACGGCTCCGTGGCCTGGCCCAGCGTCTGCTCCGCGCCGGAGAAGACCGGGTGCAGCCACTGCGTGATGATCGAGTTGCCGAACGGCAGGCCCAGCCAGAGGCCCAGGAGCATCGACGGGATGGCCAGCAGGACCAGCGGCAGCGTCATCGTCCAGGTCGACTCGTGGATCTTCGGCTCGACCGCCGGGTCCACGTGGCTCTCCCCGTAGAAGGTCTTGCCCATCAGGCGCCACATGTAGAAGGCGGTCATGCCGGCCACCACCACGCCGATGGCCCAGACCCAGCCGAAGTTCAGCTTGAACGCCTCGCCCAGGATCTCGTCCTTGGAGAAGAAGCCGGCGAACGGCGGGATGCCCGCGATCGCGATCGTGCCGACCAGCATGGTCGCGTGGGTGATGGGGATCTTCCGCCAGAGGGCGCCCATCCGGTTCATGTCCTGCTCGTCGTGGACGGAGTGGATCACGGAGCCGGAGCCCAGGAAGAGCAGGCCCTTGAAGAAGCCGTGGGCCATGAGGTGGAAGATCGCCGCGACGTACGCCCCCACGCCGAGCGCCGCGAACATGTAGCCCAGCTGGCTGAGCGTCGAGTAGGCGAGGACGCGCTTGATGTCCGTCTGGGTGAACGCGATCGAGGCCGCCAGGATGGCCGTGAAGATGCCGATGCTGGCCACGACGACCATCGCCTCGGGCGCGTGGCTGAAGATCGGGTTCGCCCGGGCGACGAGGTAGACGCCCGCATTCACCATGGTGGCCGCGTGGATGAGGGCCGACACGGGCGTGGGACCTTCCATCGCGTCCGGCAGCCAGACGTGGAGCGGGAACTGGGCGCTCTTGCCCACGGCGCCGCAGAAGACCAGCAGCGCGATGGCCAGGATCGTCCCGTGATCCAGCCCGGCGATCCTGTCGAACGCGTCGCGCATGTTCAGCGTGCCCGTGGAGACCCAGATGAGCATGATCCCCAGCGCGAAGCCCACGTCGCCGACGCGGTTCACGATGAAGGCCTTCTTCGCGGCGAGCGCCGCGGAGCGCTTCGGGTACCAGAACCCGATCAGGAGGTAGCTGGACAGGCCCACCAGCTCCCAGGCCGCGAAGACCGTCAGGAAGTTGTCCGAGAGGACCAGGAGCAGCATGCTGAACATGAAGAGGTTCAGGTAGGCGAAGAAGCGCCAGCGGCCCGGGTCGTGGGCCATGTACCCGACCGAGTA
Organism: uncultured Chloroflexia bacterium; assembly: GCA_963722475.1. Taxonomy (GTDB): domain Bacteria; phylum Chloroflexota; class Limnocylindria; order Limnocylindrales; family CSP1-4; genus CTSoil-043. The sequence goes on from CAVRMJ010000008.1 coordinate 132,145, forward strand.
GAGGTGGACCAGCAGCCCGATCGTCGTCACGACGATCAGCAGGCACGCGGTGAGCTGGTCCACGAAGAACCCGACGTCGACGTTGAACGCGCCTGCCGAGATCCAGCGCCAGAGCGTGATCCCCGCCCCGTGCTCGCCGAAGCCGCCGGTGAGCGCCTGGTAGACCACCGCCATGCTCAGCAGCCAGGTGGCCGTGACGCCGAGCAGCGGCAGGACGAACGCCGGCCGCCCGATCCGGCGCCCGAAGAACGCGGTGAAGACGAACCCCGCCAGCGGGATCGCCGGGATGAGCGGCACGAGGTTGATCAGGCTGTCGGGCGCTGCGCCCCCGGCCGCGGCAGCGGCGAGCAGCGGCGAGACGCTCGGGATGAAGGGTTGGAACACGGAGGCGGCTCGGCTCCTGCGGCTACTGGCGCATGGCGTCGTACTCGTCGACGAGCGGCGTGCGGCGATTCCGGTAGATGGCCATCACGATCGCCAGGCCCACGGTCGCTTCGGCCGCGGCGACGGCCATCACCATCAGGGCGATGACGGAGGCCGTGCCGTTGAGGGCCGGGATGAAGGCTCCGAACGAGACGATTGTCAGGTTGACGGCGTTGAGCATCAGCTCGATCGACATGAGCATGCTGATCGCGTTGCGCCGGGCGAGGAACCCGAACGTGCCGATCGCGAACAGGATGCCGGAGACGACGAGGTAGGCGTCGAGGCTCTGGCTCATGCGTCCCGACCCTCTCGCTTGGCCAGGTAGATGCCCCCGATGACCGCCGCCAGCAGGAGCACGCTCACGACCTCGAACGGGAGGACGTAGGCGTTGAACAGGAGGCGGGCCAGCGCATCCGTCCCGGTGGCGATCCGCTTCGTCACCGCGCCCCAGTCCGTGGCGCTCGCCGTCAGCGCGATCATCACGGCCAGCACGATCGCGGCGATCGCGGCGGGCAGCGCCTGCGCCTGGAAGACGAGCCGGACCGGCGCGTTCTTCGCCTGCGTGAGCATGACCGCGAACAGGATGAGGACGGCGATCGCGCCGATGTAGACCAGCACCTGGGCCGCGGCCACCAGCGGGGCGCCGAGCACGACGTAGATCCCGGCGAGGGCCCCGAATGCCACGATCATGGCCAGCCCGCAGCGGATGATGTCGCGAAGCGTCACGACCAGGAGGGCGGACCCCAGCATCACGGCCGCCAGGAACAGGAAGAGCACGTCGCCCCAGCTGATCCCGAGGACCGGGACGGTATCCGGTATCGGCACCTGTTCCTCTCTCTCCGACGTGGCTCCGCGCGACCGGGCGGGCGCCCGCCCGCCCGCGACCGCGCCTGGTCTACCGGTTGTGCGCGTGCCCGGCGGCGCCGCCGGCCGGGCCGTTGCCATTGTGGCCGTTGTGGGGGTGGCTCGCGCGACCGCCGCCGTCGTTCCCGCCGCCGCCCGCGAGCGAGGGTGGGAGCACGGGAAGCTGGCGCGGCCCCACGTCCCGGCCGGACGCGATTGCCCGCTCCAGCCAGTCCCGCTCCCGCCGGACGTAGGTCATCTCGGTCTCCCGGTCGACCGCCGCGATCGCGATGAGGTCGATCATCGGCTCCTCGCGGCTCGTGTGGGCGAGCTCGAAGTCCGGCCCGCAGCGGAGCGCGTCGTACGGGCAGGCATCGACGCAGATCCCGCACAGGATGCAGCGACTCTCGTCCACCTCGTACTTCTCGAGGATCCGCGGCTTCGGCATGAGCGCGCCGGTCGGGCAGGTCTCCGCGCACCGCCCGCACGAGACGCACGGCGTGTCGTTCAGGCTCATGTCGAGCGGCGTCGTCACGAGCGTGTCGAAGCCGATCCGCATGAAGTCGTAGCAGGCGGCCCCAACGACCTCGGCGCAGACGTTGGCGCAGCGGCCGCAGTCGATGCAGCGCGACGGCTCGCGGAGGATGAACGCGTGGCTGTCGTCCCGGATGTAGTCGTGGTTGTACCCGGTGAAGCGGTTCTCGGTCACGCTTCGGAAGCCCGCCCCGCGATTGTTCTGGGGCTCGAGCGTCTTCAGGGTGGTCCCGTACTCGATCCCCAGGCGTCGCAGGTCGCAGAAGCCGATCGCCTCGCAGGTGCACTGGAGGCAGCGGGTCGATTCCGCCACGGCCTCGCTGCGCGTGTACGGGATCTCGTACTCCACGTAGCTCGACCGGCGCTCCTCGGCCCCCATGCTCCGCAGCCGGTTTCGGGGAGCCTTCAGCTCGGAGGTGAACGGGACGATGCTGAGGAACTCGGGCTGCGGCTCGGCCAGCGTCTGGCGGGTGCGGATCTCGCCGAGGTCCATTCCCTTCAGGAACGCGTCCACCGCGTAGGACGCCCGGCGTCCGTCGGCGACCGCCTGGACCACCGTCTGGGCGCCGTTGCGGACGTCGCCGGCGCCGAAGACGCCGGGCCGCGGGGTGAGGAAGGTGACCGCGTCGGCTCGCAGGCGCCGGTTCTTCGTCGCTTCCACGCAGCCCGAGCCGCCGCCGATCCAGGTCAGGTCCGGGCCCTGGCCGATCGCGAGGAGGACCCGGTCGCATTCGATCGTGAACTCCGTGCCCGGGGCCGGTTCCGGCCGGCGCCGGCCGGACGCGTCCGGCGCACCCGGCTGCATCCGGATGAACTCCACGCCGGTGACCGTGTTCTCGGCATTGGCGATGACGCGCGTCGGGCCGGCCTGGAAGATGGCCGTGACGCCCTCTTCGATCGCCTCGTGGACTTCGCCGGAGGCCGGCATGTCCTTCATGTCGCGGCGGTAGACCAGCGTCACCTCGGCCGCGCCCTGGCGCACCGACGTGCGCGCGCAGTCCATGGACGTGAAGCCGCCCCCGACCACCACCACCCTGGTCCCGGCGTGGCCCGGGTAGGGGAGGCCCAGCGTGGCGATCTTGAGGTACTCCAGGCCGTCGATGACACCCGAGGCATCCTCGCCCGGGATCCCCAGCTTGTTCGTGTCGTAGCAGCCGATCGCGACGAGCACCGCGTCGTAGCCCTGGTTCTGGAGGTCGTCCAGGCTGAAGTCGCGCCCCAGGGCCTGGTCGCAGACGAAACGCCCGCCCAGCCGGGTGATGCTCTCGTACTCGGGATCGAGGACGCGCTCCTTCGGCAGCCGGTACTCGGGGATCCCGTAGCGGAGCATCCCGCCGGGAGCCGCATCGCGCTCGTAGATCGTCACGTCGTGGCCGGCGATCAGCAGGTAGTAGGCCGCCGACGCGCCGGCCGGGCCGGAGCCGATCACCGCGACCCGCTTCCCGGACTTCGGCTGGAGCTCGAACGGCAGGGGCGGGTCCACGTCCTGCTCGCGCATCGCGCGGATCACCTGGTCGCCCGCATAGCGGTGGCTGTCGCGGATCGCGATCGCCTCGTCCACCTCGTCGCGGCGGCAGTGCTCCTCGCACGGCGCCGGGCAGACCCGGCCCAGGATGGACGGGAACGGGATGGTCCGCTTGAAGATCCGGGCCGACTCGCGGAACTCGCCCTCGGCGTTCGCCTTGAGGAAGCCCGGGATGTCGATGTGGCTGGGGCACTTGTTCTGGCAGGGCGGCAGGCAGTACGCGTTGTGGTCGGAGAAGATCAGCTCCAGGTTCGTCCGGCGGAGGCGGCGGACCTCCTCGGTCTGGGTCTGGACCACCATGCCTGCCTCGGCCAGGCGCGAGCACGAGATCGGCGGGTGCTCCTCCCCGGCGACGTCCACCACGCACATCCGGCACGCCCCGAAGCCGGGCAGCTTGGGCTCGTAGCAGAGGGTCGGGATCTCGATCCCGTTGTCCCGGCAGACCTCCAGGATGGTCTGGCCCTCGCGGCCCTCGACCAGGCGCCCGTCGACCTCGAGCCGGATCACCGGCGCGGACTGGGGTCGCTGCGGCGACTGGGTGAGGAAGAGCCGCTCCGCCAGCGAATCGACCACCGGCTCGGGTCGCGTCGCGGAGACGAGGTCGGTCGGGCGGGAGATCAGGTCGGCCATCACGGTCGTGCCTATCCTCCGTGGGCGGTCCCGGCGGCCGCGACCCCGACGGGGGTGCAGACGCCGGCGGGGCAGACGCCCCGCAGGACGTGATCGTCGATCTCGGGCCGGAAGTATCGCATCGCGGTCGCCAGCGGTCCCGTGGCCAGCCGCTCGTGGTCGCACAGCGCGCTTCCCACGATGTCGGCGCCGAGGTCTGCCAGGAGCTGCGGGTCGGTCGGGCGGGCCAGGCCGGCCGCGATCCGCTCGCCGATCTCGGACATCCGGCGCAGCCCGATCCGGCAGGGGATGGTCTTCCCGCACGCCTCGTCCGCGCAGTAGCGCGTCAGGAGGCGCGCCAGGTCCACGACGCAGGTCCGGTCGTCGGCCACCACCACCGACCCGGAGCCGACGTGGGCGCCGGCGGCCCGGAGCGCCCCGAACGTGTACGGGGTGCCCGCGAGGTCCGCGGGCAGCAGGCCGCCGGATGGCCCGCCGACGAGGATGGCCTTGAGCGGCCGGCCGTTCGGGACACCGCCTGCCAGCGCGATGATCTCCGCGAGCGAGGTCCCGGTCGGCACCTCGGCCATGCCGGGGGTCGCCACGGCTCCGCTCACCGCCACGAGGACGGTGCCCGGGGCCTCCGGGTCGCCGATGGCGCGATAGGCCTCCGCGCCGTGCACCACGATCCAGGGGACAGCGGCGAGCGTGGCCACGTTGTGGACCAGCGTGGGCCGGCCCCACAGGCCGTGCTCGGACGGGTACGGCGGTCGCTGCTCGGGCTGGCCGCGGCGTCCCTCGAGCGCCTTGAGGAGGACCGTCTCCTCGCCCAGCATGTAGGCGCCCTGGACCGTGCGGACCGTCATCCGGACCGCGCGCCCGGATCCCAGCACGTCCTCGCCGAGGAACCCGGCCTCCTCCGCCGCGGCCACCGCCAGCTCCAGCACGGCGACCGCGTCGGCGTACTCGGCCCGGACCGCGAGGATCGCCTCCTCGGCGCCGACGGAGAGCGCAGCGATCGCCAGGCCCTCCACGATCGCGTAGGGACGGGCGGTCATCAGGTGACGGTTCGTGCCCCCCGCCGGGTCTGCCTCGTAGCCGTTCGCGACGGCGTAGCGGACCCCGTCGGGCGTGGCCGCCACGGCGCGCCACTTCTGGGCCGCCGGGTAGCCGCCGCCGCCCCGTCCGCGGAGGCCGGACTCGGCGAGCGTCGCCGTCGTGAGCGTCGCACCGAGGTCACGCAGCGCGCGCGTCAGCCCGGCGAACGCGCCGTCCCGGACCGCGGCGTCGAGGTCGGCGGGATTCGCGGCCGGCGCGTCGCCGAGGAGCGGTCGCGGCCAGGCGGCGGCGGACCGGAGGATGGTGGTCATCGGCTCAGTGGACGGTCCGCGTGGCCGGGTGCTCCCCGGCGAGCGCCTGGGCCCAGGCGGTGGCGTTCGCCGGCGTGACCTCCGGCTGCGGCTCGCCGTCGAGCGCAACGAGCGGTGCCGCTGCGCCGGCCAGGTGCGTCGGCAGCCAGGCCAGGCGGATCCGGCCGTCCGGCGTGACCCGGCCCAGTTCCGTCCGGAGCCCGGCGGCGAGTCCCGTCCGCCAGCGGACCGCCGCCCTGCATCAGGCAGGCGGTGCAGCGACAGACGGCGACCTGCTCGACGGTCTTCTCGAACCGGAAGTGGCGGTAGTAGGTGGCGGTGCCGTAGATCATCGCGTACCACGAGCCGGTCGTGAAGCTGACCTGCTTGAGCGCAGCCACGGGCAGGTGGCCGAACTCGGCCTGGATCGCCTCCAGGATGGAGAGCATCCGGTGGGGGTCGTAGTCGTGGTCCTCGAGGATGCGGTCCACCGCGGCGGTGTCCACCGGCTCGAAGCGGGCATACGTGGGATCCGGCACCTCGCGGCCCGCTCGCCGCAGGGCCGCCTCCTCGCGCCGCTCGCCGTACGTCTCCGAGGCGCCCCAGTGGACGGCGTAGCGGCCCTTCGTGTCCGTGCCGCCCATGTCGATGCACTCGATGGGGCAGGCCTGGGCGCACTGGAAGCAGGTCTCGCACTTCAGCGTGCCGTGCTCGTCGTGGAGCAGCTGGAGCCGGCCGCGGTACTTGACCGCGATGTCCGCCGTCACCTCGGGGTAGCGGATCGTCACCTTCGGCGCGAAGAAGCGCCGCAGCGTGAGCGCCATGCCCCGGACGATGCCCATCCCGGGAACGAAGCTCATGCCCGCGCCCTCACCGGTTCGCCAGGATCGAGACGGCGATCGCCGTCACGAAGATGTTGAGGAGCGACGCCGGCAGGAGCCACTTCCAGGCGAAGCTCATCAGCTGGTCCACGCGCACGCGCGGCAACGTGCCCCGCATCTGGACGAACAGGAAGACGAAGACGAAGGTCTTGAGCATCATCCAGACCAGCCCGGAGACCCACGCGGCGCTGATGAAGGCCCAGCCCAGGAAGGCGCCGACGATCAGCAGGTTGAACAGGACGAACCCGATCACGAGCGCCCGCAGCGTGCTCACCCGGCTGGACAGGAGCCAGAACGGCAGGCCCAGGATGATCGTGCCCACGACCGGGCCGAGCGCGATGAGGAAGATCAGGCCCAGGCCCAGCCCGCCCGGGTCCAGGCTCAGCGTCACGGGGAACGGCCAGTTGAAGGGGGCGGTCCAGCCGCCGAAGAACAGGACCACGCTGAGCGCCGAGACGACGAACACGTTGACGTACTCGGCGAAGAAGAAGAAGCCGAAGCGCATGCCGGAGTACTCGGTGGCGAAGCCGGCCACGAGCTCCTGGTCCGCCTCGGTCATGTCGAGCGGGGTCCGGTTCGCCTCGGCGGTCGCGGCGATGAAGAAGATGAGGAAGCCGAGCGGCTGCTTCCAGATGTTCCAGTCCAGGAACGACCCGGCCTGCTGCTGCACGATGGAGTTCAGGCTCATCGTCCCGGCCAGGATGATGATCCCGACCACCGAGAGCGTCAGGGGCAGCTCGTAGCTGATCGCCTGGGCGGCGGCCCGCAGCGCGCCGAGCAGGCTGTACTTGTTGTAGCTGGCCCAGCCGGCCATCATCAGGCCCACCACGCTCATCCCGCCCATGGCGAAGAAGTAGAGCAGGGCGATGTTGAAGTCCTGGCCGTAGACCCCGGGCGCGAACGGGATCACCAGCAGCGTCAGCGGGATCGAGGCGAAGACGACGATCGGCGCCAGGGTGAAGATCGGGACGTCAACGCCGCGCGGCGTGAAGTCCTCCTTGGCGAGGACCTTGAGCCCGTGGACCACGGACATGAACGTGCCGTACGGCCCGACGCGGTCCGGACCCACCCGGAGGTTCATGGCGGCGATCACCTTCAGCTCCATGAAGATGATCACGAACGCGACCGGGATCGTGGCCACGATGATCGCGGCCGCGGCCGCCACGAACCGGACCAGCGGCAGGTTTGCGCCCAGGAAGTCCAGCAGGGGCGGCAGGAGCAGCGCAACCGCCACGGTCAGGACGGCGCCGACCACGAGCAGGGCCGGCAGGATGATCAGGAACGCCCTGGAGCCCACCGAGAGGCGGTTCCAGTACGCGGTCATCACGCTGCCGGCCCTCACTTGTCCACGCCGCCCATCACCGGGTCCAGCGAGGCCATGATCGCCATCGTGTCGGCGATCAGGTTCCCGGGCATCAGGAGGCCGACGAGCTGAAGGTGCAGGAAGCTGGGGTCGTGGATGCGCAGCCGGAACGGCTGGTCCGTCCCGTCGCTCATCGCGTAGCAGGAGTACTGGCCGCGGGGGCCCTCCACCGCGCTGTAGGCGCGGCCCGGGCGCGGCCGCAGGAGGCGCGGCAGGCGTGCCATGACGGGCCCGTCGGGCATCTGGTGGAGGCACTGGTCGATGATCCGGAGGCTCTGGCGGACCTCGTCCATCCGGAGCAGGTAGCGCGCCAGGGAGTCGCCCTCGCGACGCGTCGGGATGTCGAACTCCAGCTCCGGGTAGACGCTGTACGGGTGGGCGCGTCGGATGTCGAACGGGACCCCGGACGCCCGCAGGTTCGGCCCGGTGGCGCACATCCGGAGGGCCGTCTCGCGGTCCAGCACGCCCAGCCCGCGCGCGCGCCGCACGAAGATCTCGTTCTCGTTGAGGAGGCCCATCCCGGCCTCCAGCTGGGCGCCCGCCCGGCTCATCCAGTCGCCCAGGCGGCTCATGAACTCGTGGTTCAGGTCGCCGTTGACGCCGCCGATCCGGAAGTAGTTGAAGAGGAGCTTGGCGCCGGTGATGGCGGCCAGCATCTCCACGATCTCGTCGCGCTCGGCGAAGCTCCACAGGATCGGCGTGATCCCGCCCAGGTCCAGGGCGTACCAGCCCAGGAACAGCATGTGGCTGGCGATCCGGTTCAGCTCGCCGGTCAGGACCCGGATGTACTCGGCCCGCCGCGGCACCTCGACGTCCAGCAGCTTCTCGAAGGACATCACCGGGCTCCACTCGCAGAAGAGGGAGCTGACGTACTCGAGCGGGTCCAGCTGGCTGATGATGTGGTGGAAGTCGGAGTTCTCGGCGATCTTCTCGACGCCGCGATGGAGGTAGCCGAGGACCGGGTCCAGGTCCACGACCTGCTCGCCGGAGATCTTGAGGACCACCCGCAGCACGCCGTGCGTGGACGGGTGCTGGGGTCCCATGTTCAGGAGCATCTCGCCGTCCCGGAGGCCGTAGAACTCCTGCTGTCGCTCGGTCCGGGCCAGCGGGATCGGCTCGAAGATCCCGGCGTGCTCGAGCGGGATCGTGAGCGCGGGATCGTCGAGGCTGGCGCGCGTGGGGGCGGTCATCGGGTCCCCGGCCTAGCGGACCGTGGCCGTCCGCCGGACCGTGGTCGCGGCGGCGTCGGCGGGCGTGGCGGCATCCTCCATCGGGCGCACGCCGCCGCCCGGGGAGCGCGACGCGTCGTCCGCGCAGGTGGAAGTCCTTGCGCAGCGGGAAGCTCACGAAGTCGTCCGGCAGGTAGATCCGCCGCAGGTCGCGGTTGCCCTCGAAGACGAGGCCGAACATGTCGTAGGCCTCGCGCTCCATCCACTCCGCGCCCTTCCAGAGGAACGTGATCGACGGGATGCGCGGCTGGTCGCGCGGGATGCCGTCGGCCACCACGCGCAGCCAGTCGGGCGTCACGACGCTCCAGAGGTGGTAGACGACCTGGAAGTCGGTCCCCGTGTCGACGCCGGCGAGATCGCCCAGGTACTCGAACCGGAGGCCGGGGTCGTCGTGGAGCGTCCGCATCACCTGCGGGACGTCGCCGGGGCGGATCCGCATCTCGGTCTCGTCGTGGCGCTGGCGCACGGGACCCGTCAGCAGATCGCCGAAGGTTCGCTCGATGAGCGCCCGGAAGGCACGGTCCATCGGCTACACCTGGTCCGGCACGGTGGGACCGATCGCCCGCTCCGGCCAGTGGCCGCGGCGCTCCTTGACGAGCTGCTGCAGCTTCATCATCCCGTAGATCAGGCCCTCCGGGCGGGGCGGGCAGCCGGGCACGTAGACGTCCACCGGGAGGACGCGGTCGATCCCCTGGACCGTGCTGTAGCTGCGCTTGTAGCGCCCGCCCGAGCAGGTGCAGTCGCCCATCGCGACGCACCACTTCGGCTCCGGCATCTCCGCCCAGAGGCGCACCAGCGGCTCGGCCATCTTCGTGGTCAGCGTCCCGGCCACGATCAGCACGTCCGCCTGGCGCGGCGAGGCGCGGAACGGGAACATCCCCCAGCGGTCGATGTCGTGGCGGCTGGTGGCGGTGGACATCATCTCGATCGCGCAGCAGGCGAGCCCCGACAGGAGCGGCCAGAGGCTGTTCATGCGGATCAGGTCCAGGACGTAGTCCGCCTTCGTCGGGCACGATGTCCAGGCCGCCCCAGCGCGCATCGTCGCGGCGGCCCTCGCCGGACTCGTCGTAGCGGCGCATCTCCAGGCGCGCGTCGTCCTGCAGCGCGTCGCCGCCGTACGCCGCGGGATCCTCGGGCCGCCAGAGTGCGTTCGGGACCACGATCGCCTCGACCAGCGCGTCCTCCGGGGTCGCGGCCGGGACCGGCAGGTCTCCGCCGTGGCCGCCGCGCTCGGTCAGTGCCACGTGAGCACGCCCTTGCGCCACGCGTACGCCAGCCCCAGGAGGAGGATCCCGACGAACAGGAACATGGAGGACAGGATGCCGGGGATCGGGTCGCGGATGACCAGCGCCCACAGGAAGATGAAGATCACCTCGATGTCGAAGGCGACGAAGAGGAGGGCGTACAGGTAGTAGGAGACGCCGAAGCGGCCGTGCGTGTCGCCGTACGTGTCGATCCCGCTCTCGTACGGGAGGCCCTTGCCCCGGCTTCCCCGCGTCCGGTGGCTGATCAGCCACGACATCCCGATCGTCAGGAAGACGAACGAGACGCCGGCGATGGCGAAGCCGACGACGTACCAGATCCCTTCCATCGCACCTTTCTGCGGCCGGGCAGAGCCGCCGGCCTCCCCCATCCGGGGCTGCCGGCCGGTCCACGTCGACCCGGCGGGGGCTTGGGTGAAACGGGCGCACGCGTCGTGACCGGAGGGTCCGGGCGCGTCACCGCATCCTAGCAGGAGCGTTCCGGGGACGTGGCTTCGGCGCGCAGCCGAGAGGCCCCGTCCCGCGAGGACCGCCCGGAAGCCGCCGAGGTGGCGCGGATCGAGGAGCCGCATCACGGCGCTCCGCAGGAGCAGCGCGGCCGCCATGTCGGTCGAGCGACGTCGCTCCCGCTCCAGGAGGTCCTCCAGCCCGCACGCCACCAGCAGCTCGGCCTGCGTCGTGTCGCCGAGGACCGCGAAGCCGGCCGCGTCCAGCAGGCGCGCCAGCGTCGTGGTGTCGACGTGGGCCGTGATGTCGCGCTCGCCGATGTCGCGGTACGGCGCGCCGGGCGACCCGTCGGCCGCGTGGCCCCGGTACGTCATCAGCGTGCCGGCCCGGCGCCGCGGGCCGTACAGCTCGGGTGCCGGCGCCCCGTAGTCGATCACGAGGACGATCCCCGCGGACAGCGTGGCGGCCACCTCCGCGACCCAGCCCTCGAGCGCCAGGCAGAGCTCGGCCCGCTGTCCCTCTGCCAGCGTGACGCCGGCCGCGGCGAGCGCGTCGAGGCGGGCCGTCGACGGCCGGCGTGGACGGCGGCAGGAGGAGCTCCGCGAACGCGCCGTCGGCCGTCACGCCGACGTGCACCTCGCGCGGCCGCCCGTCGCGGATCTCCACGGCGTGGACGGGGAGCGCGTCCAGGAACTCGTTCGCCAGCACGGCGCCGGCGACCGGGACGACGCCGTCGGGGCGCGCGAGGTCGGTGCGCGGCGCGACCACGCGGCAGGCCGGCCGAAGCGGCCCGCTCCTCAAGCTCCGCCAGGCGGTGCGGGTTCAGCTCGATCGGCGCGTAGACCAGGGCGTCGGCGAGCGGCGAGCGGTCCTCCCGGAGGCCGGCCAGGATCGCGAGGGCCAGCGTCCCCGCGCCCGCCCCGTATTCCACGAGCGTGAACGGGTCCGGCCGGCCCAGCCGTTCCCAGGCCTCAGCCAGCTGCCGAGCGAGCGCGGCCCCGAAGATCGGGTGGAGCTCCGGCGCGGTGAGGAAGTCGCCGCTCCGCGGGTCGGGCGCGCCTGCGGCCCCGTGTAGTAGCCGCCCTCCGGGTGGCCCAGGGCGAGCGCCATGAAGCGCGCGAACGGGATCGGCCCGTGCGCGGCGATCTCGGCCCGGATCGCGTCCTCGGCCGGCGTGCTCACGCGACGGCGTGCCGCGAGCAGGCGGATTCCCGGCCCGACGAGCGTGTGGCCCCCGGCGATGATCGGGATCGGCGCGTCGCGGAGGCTCGTGACCAGCGCGCGAAGCCACGGATCGGCGATCCGGTCCGGCAGGAGCAGGTCGGCGGCAAAGCGATCCTCCGCGGATGGCCAGCCGGCCTCGTCGGCTCCGAACTGATGCGCCAGCAGGACGCGCGTGTCGATGACGGCGCCGTCGCCCAGTTCGGCCAGCAGCGCGCCCAGCGCCCCGGGCCCGTCGCGGTCCACCAGGAGGCCCAGCGTCGATCGGGGAGGCCGGCTTGCCGCGGAGGCCTCCGCGCCACGGCCGTCGGCCGTCCCCGCTGCGCCGCCGCAGGCCCGGTGCGCGAGGATGCTCGCCGCGCGCAGGCCGCGCTCCTCGACGAGCGCCCGGATCCGGCACGTCGCGCCGCGCTCCAGGGCGCGCAGTGTGCCCGCCGACGTCCGGCCCGCCACGATGAGCTCCGCCCGCCGGTCGGCGAGGACCGCCCGCACCCGTGCAAGCCGCCCGGTGATGGCCTCGAAGTCGATCCCGGCCGTTCGAAGGCGGGCGGCGTCGACGGCCCGTCCCGCCAGGAGCAGGTCGAGCGGCGAGTCGAGGTCGAATCCCAGCCGCCAGCGGTTGAACCCCGAGACAGGCACCCCGGCGACCTCCGCCAACCATCGCGGCAGCGCGTTGTCCGCCGGGAGGTCCGGCACGTTGCCCAGTCCGCGGAGCAGGACCGCCCCCGAGAGCGCCACGATGTCCGCCGAGTAGACGTTGTTCGCGAGCGCCGACGGGATCGGCCCGCCCGCCGCGGCCACGAACGCGCGTCGGTCGCCGGCGGTCGCCAGCGGGATCGCGCCCGATCCAAGCACGACCAGGCCGCCTGCCCCGGCACGGAGCGCCTCGGTCCACCAGCCCGCGCAGCCGAGCCCCGAACGAGATCCCGTCCGGCGGTCCGGCGACCACGCGGACGTCGGCCGCGCCGGCTCCTTCGAAGCCGCGCCGGTGGCGCTCCGCCAGCTGCGCCCGCGCGGCGATCAGCGCCCGCTCCAGCGGTCCCGACTCCGGACCCGGCTCGGCGTGCAGAATGCGGACGGCGACGGGCGGCATGCCCGAACGGTACCGCGGGTGACGGCGAGTTGGGACGGGCACGGGCATACATCGGGCTTGGGGCGAACATCGGCGACGCGGCCGGCACGCTGGCCGGCGCGGTCCACGCCCTCGCGGCACTGCCCGGCGTCCACCTCGCCGGCGTCTCGCGGCTGTATGCCACGACGCCGGTCGGGGTTACGGACCAACCCGAGTTTCGCAATGCCGTCGTGGCGCTCGACGTCCCGAGCGGCCCTGATCCCGTCACGGGTGCGCTCGCGCTGCTCCTCGCGCTCAAGGGGCTCGAGCGCGCGTTCGGGCGACGCGACGGCCCGCGGTGGGGCCCTCGCGCGCTCGACCTGGACCTCCTCGTCCTCGGGCGCCACGCGATCCGCGCGGAGCGGCCCCCGGCTGCCCGCAGCGAGGACCAGGAGCGCGCCGCCGACTGCGCGCCGTCCCGACGCGCAGTGGCTCATCGTCCCGCACGCGAGCGCCCACGAGCGCCTCTTCGTGCTGGCGCCGATGGCCGACCTGGCCCCCGGCCTGCGCCCGCCGGGCTGGGACGAGACCGTGGCCGCAGCGCGGGACCGCCGGGTGTCGATCGAGGGCCCCGCGGCCGCGCGCCCGATCGGCGAATGGGACCCGGCCGTCGGGCTTTGGATGGGTCTCGCGGGGAGCCGACCGCCACTCCGCTGAGGCCGACCGTCGCGGCTGACTGCCGCGCCTGCAGCACCCGGCCCAGATCGTGCGGCGAGTGCAGCTTCTCGAAGCGCCAGCGGCCCAGGCGACCCCAATGGTTCACCGCGTCGATCCAGCGCCGCATCCCGATCTCCTTGGCCCGGTCTTGCTCGCGCTCCAGGCTGGGCGAACGCAGCGGGGAGATTGTTGCGAACGCAGCGGGGCACGCCGCTGTCCGGGACCGCCCTTGCCTACAGCCGGACCGCCGGCGGACGGCTCCGGTCGAACATGTGGACCGTGTCGACGAAGCGGACCTGCTTCGTCTGGTAGGCCATCACGAGTGAGTGCGTCCGAGCCCCGCCGCCGAAGAACCGGACGCCCTCGAGAAGGTCGCCCTTCGTGACGCCGGTCGCGGCGAAGACGACGTGCTCGCCGGAGGCCAGCTCGTCCGTCCGGTAGACGCGGGTCGGGTCGCCGTGGCCCATCAGGGTGGCCCGAGCCTGCTCCTCCGGGTTCCGGAAGACGAGCCGCGCCTGGATCTCGCCGCCGAGGCAGCGCAACGCCGCCGCGGTGATCACGCCTTCCGGGGCGCCGCCGACCCCCATGACGGCGTGGACGCCGGTGCCCGAGACGGCGCACGAGATCGCCGCGGCGAGGTCGCCGTCGCTGATCAGCTTGATCCGGGCGCCCGCTGCGCGGACCTCGGCGATGAGCGCCTCGTGGCGGGGCCGCTCCAGGATGACGACCGTGATGTCGTTGACGTCACGGCCAAGGGCCGCGGCGATCCGCCGCAGGTTCTCCGCCGGCGGCGCGGTGATGTCCACCTTGCCCGCCACGACCGGCCCGACGCAGAGCTTCTCCATGTAGCAGTCGGGGGCATTCAGAAGCCCGCCCCGCTCGGTCGCCGCGAGGACCGTGATCGAGCCCGCCTGGCCGTAGGCGACCAGGTTCGTCCCTTCCAGCGGGTCGACCGCGATGTCGATCTCGGGCGCCTCGCCGACGGCGCTCTTCGGATCGCCGACCCGTTCGCCGATGTAGAGCATCGGGGCCTCGTCGCGCTCGCCCTCGCCGATGACGATCCGGGCGTCGATCGGGATCTCGTCGAAGGTGCGCCGCATCGCTTCCACGGCGACCCGGTCCGCGTCCATGGTGTCGCCGCGGCCCATCAGGCGCGCGGACGCGATCGCGGCGGCCTCCGTGACGCGGATCATCTCCAGGGCCAGCAGGCGTTCCATGGGACGCTCCTCCTGTCGCGGGCCGCCCGAGGCGACTGGGATCCGGGGGTTGGGTGCGCGCGCCGCTAGTGGCGGAAGTGACGACGGCCGGTGAAGACCATGGCCAGGTGGTGGCGGTCGGCGACCTCGATCGCCATCTCGTCGCGGCGGGAGCCGCCCGGCTGGATGATCGCGGTGACCCCGGCGATCGCCGCGTGGGCGATGGCGTCCGGGAAGGGGAAGTAGGCGTCCGAGGCCATCACGGCCATCTTCGCCCGGTCGCCGGCGCGCCGGAGCGCGACCTCCACGGCGACCTGCCGGCTCACCTGGGCAGCCCCGATCCCGACCGTCTGGAGGCCCCGGCAGAGGACGATCGCGTTCGAGCGGACGTGGGCCGCCGCGCGCCAGGCGAACATCAGGTCGGTCAGCTCCTCCAGCGTCGGCCGGCGCTGGGTCACCACGCGCAGCTGTCCGCGGTCCAGGGCGGTGTGGTCCAGCGTCTCGACGAGGAGCCCGCCACCGATCCGCTTGAAGTCGAGTGCGGCGATCCCGTAGTCGCGCAGCCCGTCGGACGGATTGGGCGGCACCGCGGAGGACCTCCAGGCCGGGCCGCGCGGCGAGGGCGGCCAGCGCGGCGTCGTTGTAGCCGGGCGCGACCACGGCCTCGAACGTGCCGGCGGCGATCTCGCCCGCGGTGACCCCGTCCAGGGGCCGGTTGACCCCGACGATGGCGCCGTAGCCGGCGGCCGGGTCCGTCTCGAGCGCCCGCCGGTAGGCCTCCGGGAGGCCGTCGTCCGAGGCCAGCCCCACCGGGTCGGTGTGACGCACGACGACCGCGGTCGGGGCGGCGAAGTCGCGCGCGATCTGCCACGCGGCATCCAGGTCCAGGAGATCGTTGAATGTCGGTGGGCGGCCCTGGAGCTGGACCGCGTCGGCCAGCGTGCCGTCGCGATGCGTGGTCTCCCGGTAGAACGCGGCCCGCTGGTGCGGGTTCTCCCCGTAGGGCAGGTCGGTCACCTTCTCCAGCACGATCGAGACGTGGGGCGGGAACGTGGTCCCGGTCACCTGGTTGAGGTAGGCCGCGACCTCGGCGTGGTGCGCCGCGACGACGGCGAACGCCTCGGCGGCCAGGCGCTGGCGCAGCTCCGCGGAGACGCTGCCGCGGTCCCGGATGTCGGCGACGAGGTCCGCATAGGACGCGGGGCTGCTCACCGCGGCCACGCCGGCGTGGTTCCGCGCGGCGGCAGAGAGCAGGGCGGTCCCGCCGACGTCGATCATCTCGAGCGCCTCGTCCAGCGGGATGCGCCGCTCGCCGACCTGCGGCGCAAACGGCGTGACGGTCACCACGACGATGTCCAGCAGCCCGATCCCGAGGCCGGCAAGCTCTGCCAGCTCTGCGGGCCGGTCGCGGCGGGCCAGGATCCCGGCGTAGACGGCCGGATGGAACGTCTTGACCAGGCCACCGACGAGTGGCGGGACCTTGGTGAGCGCCGCCACCGGCAGCACGTCGATCCCGTCCGCGAGCAGGTGCTCCCGGGTGCCGTCCGTCGCGTAGAGCTCGACGTCGAGGCCAGCGAGGTCGCGGGCGAGCACGCTGATCCCGTCGCGGTTCGCGACCGATAGGAGGGCTCGCACCCGGATCAACCTCCTGCGTCAGCACGCCCGGGCACGGGCCGCCCTGGGCGACTGGGCGGCCTCGATCCTGGCGGCGAGTATACCTCCGAGCGTGGCATACTCAGCGTCCGGCGCCGGGTGGCGGCGCCCCCGGGTCGGTACCGCCGCTCGCTGCGGCCCGCCGAGCCCGCCAAGCGACGGAGGCCCGAGCTCGTGACCCGCCCGCCCTGGGAGTACCTGTTCGACACGTTCAACGACAGGCTCTTCCCGGACCTGTTCAACGCGATCTGGATCTTCTCGCTGGTCGGGATCGTGGCGGTCGTGATCCTGTACAACGTCCGGACCCGGCAGCTCCGACGCCACCCGCCCTACCTCGACCTCTACGAGTGGCTGCTCTGGACGTCGATCACGATCTTCTTCCTGCTCCTGGTCTACGCGATCTTCCACTTCGACTTCATCTTCACCGTCGTGACCGTCCCGATCGGGCTGGGCGTCCTCGTCTGGGTCCGGTTCGTGCGCTTCCCGCCGGAGCTGGCGCGGTACCAGCAGCAGCTGGCCAAGGCCCGCTTCTACTCGAAGCAGAAGTTCGCGCACCCCGAATCGACGATCCGGCCCAAGCGCGCCCGGCGGCGCCGCGGCTGAGCCATGGAGATCCGCCGCTTCGGCGTCGGACATCGGCGCCCTGACGGGCCCGCGGGAACGACGGGCGTCGCGTCCCAGGTGATCCACGCGGACGCGCGCGGCGTCGTGGCGGAGCTGGCCTTCGCCCGCCGGGCCACGATGGACCTGCACTCCAGCCCGAACAGCGCCTGGCTGGTGATCGTGGAGGGCGGCGGCTGGGTCCAGGTCGGTGACGAGCGGGCGCGCGTCGCGGCCGGCGAGGCCGTCCTCTGGCCGGCCGGCGTCGCGCACGCGGCCTGGACGGAGCTCTCCGAGATGCGCGCGTTCAGGGTCGAGTTCGCCGGCGCCGACGATGCCGCCGCGCGCGGGATCCTGGAGGGCCGCGCGCTCGAGCTGCCGGCGGGAGACGTCGCCGGGAGCGGGCAGACGGGCGACCGGGTGGCCCCGGCCGCGACGGGCGACGGCTCGCTGGCAGCGGGCAAGGCAGCGAACGCGAAGACTGCCGCCGAGGGCGAGCCCATCTGACGCCGCGGCGGCCGGCGCCGGCTACCGCGCCCCGAGCACGGCACCGAGCTGGCCCAGGATCGCCGCCGTGGCGCCCCACACGATCCGGCCCTCGACCATGTACGCGCCGTAGCGGAGCGGCCGGCCGGTCGGATCCGGGTCGATGATCACGGGCGCGACATCAGGCAGGAACGCGGTCACCGGGACCTCGAGGATCGCCGCCACCTCGCGGCGATCCGGCACGAAGACGGGCCGCCGGGCGGCGACCGCCACGATGGGCACGACGCGGAAGTTGCTGGGCGGGATCCACAGCGCGTCCAGGCCGCCCACCACCTCGACACCGGCCCACTCGGCATCCAGCCCGACCTCCTCCCGGGCTTCCCGCAGCGCGGTCGCGACCGCGTCGGCGTCGCCCGGGTCCACCTTTCCGCCCGGCAGGGACACCTCGCCCGAGTGGTCGCCGCCGTAGTGGACGCGCTCCGTGAGCACGAGCATCGCCTCCCCGTCGGAGACCGGGGTAGACGAGGACGAGCGCGGCCGCCGGCCGAGCGCCGGGCGGCGACGCGGGCCGGTCGAACGGGACGCCATCGGGGAGCCGCTCCGGGCGCAGCCACGCCGGCGGCTGGCGGGAGCGGTTGCGGCGCGGCGCGCATGCGCGCGCGGACATCGTCGGGCGTCATCGGTTCCATCGTAGTGCCGCCCGCGACAGCGCGCCGTCCGGCCGGATCGACCCGTCCGGCCCGGCCAGCGATCCGCCGCCCGCGGAGCGCCGTCAGTTCAGCCGTGGCGCCCTCGTCGCGCGTCCTTCTTCCGCGTCGACGGCAGGTCCAGCACCGACGGCGCCGGCTCCGAACCGGGCCGCGGCATCGCCGCCGCGGGCGTCGCGCCGATCGGACGCGTCCGCCACGACCGTCGCGCTGCTGCTCGTGAAGACGAGGGTGCCCGAGACCGGGTCCGCGTCGACCGCGATCGCGTCACCGGGCTTGAACTCGCCGCGCAGGAGTGCCCGCGCCAGCGGGTTCTCCACCAGCCGCTGGATCGTCCGCTTCAGCGGGCGCGCCCCGTAGGACGGGTCCGTGCCCTCCCGGGCGATCACCGCCTCGGCTGACGGCGACACCGCGATCGTCAGGTCGTGCGATGCCAGGCGTCGCTACGAGGTCGCCGCAGCAGGAGCTCCACGATCCGCTGGAGGTCCGCCTCCGAGAGGGAGTGGAACACGATGATCTCGTCCACCCGGTTGAGGAACTCGGGCCGGAACTCCGTCCGCAGCGCGCCCATCACCTGCCGCTTCATCGCCTCGTAGGCCGAGTCGTCGGCGCCGGGGTGCCCGGTGAAGCCGGTGATGAGGTGGCTCCCGACGTTGCTGGTCATGATCACGACGGTGTTCTTGAAGTCCACCGTGCGGCCCTGGCCGTCGGTGAGCCGCCCGTCGTCGAGGACCTGGAGCAGGACGTTGAAGACGTCCGGGTGCGCCTTCTCGATCTCGTCGAGGAGGACCACCTGGTAGGGACGCCGCCGGACCGCCTCGGTCAGCTGGCCGCCCTCCTCGTAGCCCACGTAGCCCGGGAGGCGCGCCGATCAGGCGCTGCACGGAGAACTTCTCCAGGTACTCGGACATGTCGATCCGGACCATCGCCTGCTCGTCGTCGAAGAGGAACGCGGCGAGCGCGCGGGCGAGCTCCGTCTTGCCGACGCCGGTCGGGCCCAGGAAGAGGAACGAGCCGATCGGGCGGCGCGGGTCCTCGAGGCCGGCCCGGGCCCGCCGGACGGCGTCCGAGACGGCCTCGATCGCCTCGTCCTGGCCGACGACGCGCTCGTGGAGCCGCTCCTCCATGTGGACGAGCTTGGCCATCTCGCCTTCGAGGAGCTTCGTGACCGGGATCCCGGTCCAGGCGGCCACGATCTCGGCGATGTCGTCGGCGTCGACCTCCTCCTTGAGGAGGCGCGGGCCGCCGTCGGTGGCCGCGAGCGCGGCCTCCTGCGCCTGCAGGCGCTCCTGGAGCTCGACGAGCGTGCCGTACTTGAGCTCGGCCGCGGTGCCGTAGTCGGCCTCGCGCTCGGCCTGGTCGATCCGGACGGCGATCGCCTCGAGCTCCTACTTGGTGCGCCGGAGGCCGGCGATCGCCTCCTTCTCGGTCTCCCAGCGCTGCTTCATCGCGCCGGCCTGCTCGGCGATCTCGCCGAGCTCGGCCTCGAGCGCCGCCAGGCGCGCCTTCGATGCCTCGTCGCTTCTCCTTGCGGAGGGCCTCGCGCTCGATCTCGAGCTGGATCCGCCGCCGCTCCAGCTCGTCGAGCTCGACCGGCATCGAGTCGATCTCCATCCGGAGCCGGCTCGCCGCCTCGTCCACGAGGTCGATCGCCTTGTCCGGGCAGGAAGCGCTCGGTGATGTAGCGGTTGGAGAGGGTCGCGGCCGCGACCAGCGCCGAGTCCGTGATGCGGACGCCGTGGTGGACCTCGTAGCGCTCGCGCAGGCCGCGCAGGATGCAGATCGTCTCCTCGACGGTGGGCTGGTCCACGACCACCGGCTGGAAGCGCCGCTCCAGCGCCGCGTCCTTCTCGATGTGCTTGCGGTACTCGTCGAGCGTCGTCGCGCCGATCGTGTGGAGCTCGCCGCGCGCGAGCATCGGCTTGAGCAGGTTGCTGGCGTCCATGGCGCCCTCGGCCGCCCCCGCGCCGACCACCGTGTGGAGCTCGTCGATGAAGAGGATCGACCCGCCCCTCGCTGTCCTTGATCTCCTTGCAGGACGGCCTTCAGGCGCTCCTCGAACTCGCCGCGGTACTTGGCACCGGCGATCAGCGCGCCCAGGTCCAGCGCCACGACGCGCTTCTCCTTGAGCGTCTCGGGCACGTCGCCGCGAACGATCCGCTGGGCCAGCCCCTCGACGATCGCGGTCTTGCCGACGCCGGGCTCGCCGATCAGGACCGGGTTGTTCTTCGTCCGGCGGCTCAGGACCTGGATGACCCGCCGGATCTCCTCGTCGCGGCCGATCACCGGATCCAGCGATCCTGCGCGCGCTTCCTGGGTCAGGTCGCGGCCGTACTTCTCCAGCGCCTGGTACGTGCTCTCGGGATTCGCGGAGGTGACCCGCTGGCCGCCGCGGATGCCGGCCAGGGCGCCAAGGACAGCCTCGCGCCCGGCCGCGTGTCGCTCGAGGAGCGCCTGGCCCTCGCCGCCCGCGTCGATCACGCCCAGGAGCAGGTGCTCGGTGGAGACGAACTCGTCGGCCAGCCGGCGCGCCTCCTCGGCGGCGCGCTCCAGCACGCGGCGGGCACGCAGGTCCAGGGTCAGCTGGCCGCCGGCGATCTTCGCGCGGCGGGCGAGGAGGGCGGCGAGCTCGCCGCGGAACGCGGCCAGGTCCACCCCGAGCCGGCGGAGCGTCTGGGCGGGGATCCCATCGTCCGCCTCCACGAGGGCGGCGAGGATGTGCTCGGCGTCGAGGACGGGGCTCTGGAGCCGCTCGGCGAGCGCCTGCGCGCCGGCGATCGCCTCCTGGGCCTTCTGGGTGAATTGGTCGAGGTTCATGGCGTGTGTCGGATCCTCCGGCTCGGGGAGTGCCGTTCCGGCGGCGTCTGTCGCGGGCCCCTGGCTCATGCGTGGACCTCGGGTCGGGCTGGTCGACCCCGTCCAGGAAGGCGGTCGGCAGCCTGCCGTCCCGCCTCGTCGAGCGACGGGCAGGATCGACGCGGACCCTGACGTGCAGGTCGCCGCGGCCATCGCCGCGCAGGCGCGGCATCCCCTTGGCCCTGAGGCGGATCGTCCGGCCGTTCTGCGTCCCCGCCGGAACCTTGAGGAGCACGCGGCCGTCGAGCGTGACGATCGGGACCTCCGCGCCGAGGAGCGCCTCCCGCAGGGTGACGGGCAGCTCCCGGGTGAGCGTCGCGCCCTCGCGGGTGAAGACGGGATGCGGCAGGACCTTGAGGATGAGCACGAGATCGCGAGCGGAGGCGCCCTCGCCGCCGCCACGTCCGCGAAGCCGGATCCGGCTGCCGGTCTCGACGCCGGCCGGGATCTTCACCTCGAGCCGCTTCCCGTTCACCTCCACGAGCCGGGTCGCCCCGTGGAAGGCTTCGTCCAGGCTCACGTCGACCCGCGCCTCGACGGCAGCCGGCGCTTCCGCCGGGCCGCGCGCCCGCGACCCGCGACCCGCCGCCGAACCCGCGACGTGTCCGGCCGGCGTGCCCTGCTCGCCCGGCACGCCGCTCGCGAAGAACGTCCGGAAGAAGTCGGAGAAGTCGCCGCCGTCACCGGCGAACTCGAAGCGGACGCCGCCGGCCCCGGTCCCGCCGCCCGTGCCCGGGCGCCGGCCCGAGCCTGGTCCGCGGCCGCCCGCCGACCCGAAGCCGGCGAACGGTCCGCCCGGGCCGAACGGGTCGCCGCCCGGCGCGGCTCCCGGCCCGGGCGTAGTCCTGCCAGTGGACGCCCAGCTCGTCGTACTGGACCCGCTTCGCGGGGTCGGCGAGGACCTCGTTGGCCTCGTTGATCTCCTTGAAGCGGCGCTCCGCGCTCTTGTTCCCCGCGTTCCGGTCCGGGTGCGAGTCCCGGGCGAGCTTCCGGTAGGCCTTCTTGATCTCCGCCGCCGTGGCGGTCTTGGGGACGCCCAGGACGGCGTAGTAGTCCTTGTAGTCCATCGTCGCCCTCCCTCAGCAGCGCCGGCGACAGGCGTGCGGCCGAACCGCGTCAGCGGCCCGACGCGATCGCCGGGGGCTGGTCGGCCGGGAAGCCGGGCCGCGCCGGGACCGCACGGGGTTCGCTCTGCTTCTCGTCACCGCCGGAGCCAGGGGACCGCGGCTGGAGCGGCTGCGGGCGTCGCCGCAGGGCCGCGTCCAGCACCTGGTCCATGGAATCGACGAGGACGAGCTTGATCTGCTTCCGGATCTCCTCCGGGATGTCCCGGAGGTCCTTCTCGTTCTTCTTCGGCAGGATCACGAGACGCGCGCCGGAGAGGTGCGCGGCCAGGATCTTGCTCTTGAGGCCGCCGATCGGGAGGACCCGTCCGCGAAGCGTGATCTCGCCGGTCATCGCCACGTCCTTGCGGACCGGGATGCCGGTGAGCGCGCTCACCATCGCGGTCGCCATCGTGATCCCGGCCGACGGGCCGTCCTTCGGGATCGCGCCGGCCGGGACGTGGATGTGGAGGGTGTTCTTCTCGAAGACCTCGCGCTCGATCCCCAGCTTCGGGGCGTTGGCACGGATCCACGAGAGGGCGGCCCGGGCGGACTCCTTCATGACGTCGCCGAGCTGGCCGGTGAGGATGAAGTCCTCGCGGCCCTCCATCTTCGTCACCTCGACGGCGACGATGTCGCCGCCGACCTCGGTGACGACGAGGCCGGTCGCCGCGCCGGTCTGGTCCTCGGCCTCGAGCTCGCCGTACTCGAAGCGCGGCGGGCCGAGGAACTCGACGAGCTTTCTGACGTCCACGCTGGTCTTGCGCTTGCGGCCTTCGGCGACCTGCCGGGCGACCTTGCGCATGATGTTCGCCAGCTCGCGCTCCAGGTTCCGGACGCCCGCCTCGTGGGTGTAGGCCTGGACCAGCTCGACGAACGCGTCGTCGGTGATCTCGATCCGCTTCTCCGTGAGGCCGTGGTTGTGGAGCTGCTTGGGGACCAGGAATCGCTTCCCGATCTCGACCTTCTCGCGCTGGGTGTAGCCCGGCAGCTGCGATCACCTCCATCCGGTCGCGCAGCGGCGCCGGGATCGGGTCGAGCAGGTTGGCCGTGGTGATGAAGA
This sequence comes from uncultured Chloroflexia bacterium, assembly GCA_963722475.1. Taxonomy (GTDB): domain Bacteria; phylum Chloroflexota; class Limnocylindria; order Limnocylindrales; family CSP1-4; genus CTSoil-043. The sequence goes on from CAVRMJ010000008.1 coordinate 155,263, forward strand.
GGACCTTGCTCAGGTCGAAGGGCACCTCCAGGTAGTTGTCCTGGAAGGTGTTGTTCTGCTCCGGGTCGAGGACCTCGAGGAGCGCGGACGACGGGTCGCCCCGGAAGTCCATGCCCAGCTTGTCGACCTCGTCGAGCATGAAGACGGGGTTGTTCGAGCCGCTCGTCTTGATGCTCTGGATGACGCGGCCGGGCAGGGCCCCGATGTAGGTCCGGCGGTGGCCCCGGATCTCCGCCTCGTCGTGGACGCCGCCCAGGCTCATCCGCACGAACTTGCGGCCCATCGCCCGGGCGATCGACTTCCCGAGCGACGTCTTGCCGACGCCGGGCGGGCCGACGAAGCAGAGGATCGGGCTGCGGATCGTGGCGGCGAGGGTGCGGACCGCGAGGTACTCGAGGATGCGCTCCTTGATCTTCTCGAGCCCGAAGTGGTCCTCGTCGAGGATCCGGGCAGCCTCGCGGATGTCGAGGTTGTCGTCGGTGGAGGTGTTCCAGGGCAGCCCGACCAGCCAGTCGACGTAGGTCCGGATCACGCCGACCTCGGGCGAGGCCGAGGGGATCCGGCTCATCCGGTCGACTTCCTTGAGGGCCCGCGCCCGGACCTCGTCGGGCATCCCGGACTGCTCCACCTTCTCGCGGAGCTCGTGGATCTCGGCCTGCTGCGGGTCGTCCTCGCCCAGCTCGCGCTGGATCGCCTTGAGCTGCTCGCGGAGGATGTACTCGCGCTGGGTCTTGTCGATCTCCGACTTGACCTCGCTCTGGATCTTCCCCTTGAGCTCGAGGATCTCCACCTGGCGGTTGAGGAACGTCGAGACGAGCTTGAGGCGCTCGACGACGTCGATCGTCTCGAGAAGCTCCTGGCGCTGCTCGGTGGACATGTCGGGGCTGTAGGCGACCATGTCGGCCAGCAGGCCCGGCTCGCTGATGTTGCGGGCGGCGACGGCCGCCTCCGGCGGCACGGGCGCGCCCGACTGGACGTACTGCTCGATCTGGGCCTGGACGGTCTTCATGAGGGCCTCGACCTCGAGGCCCTTCGGGGAGGCGTCCGGCAGCTCCTCGACCGTCGCGACAAGGTGCGGGCTGGTGGACACGAAGCCCGAGCACGCGCAGCCGGCTCTGGCCCTGGACGATGGCACGCACGGTGCCGTCCTGGAGCTGGACCACCTGGGCGATCTTGGCCAGCGTCCCGATCGGGTAGAGCTCGGACGGATCGCCGATCTCCTCCGTCTCGGCGCGGCGCTGGGTGACCAGCGCGATCAGGCTCCCCTGGGCGACCGCGGCGTTGAGCGCGTTCACGCTCTTCTCGCGGCCCACCTGGAGCGGCACGATCATCTCCGGGAAGATGACCGTCTCGCGGAGCGCCACGAGCGGCAGCTCGCGGTGTTCGTCGGCGACGGTCGAGTCCCGACCTTCTTCTGTCTTGGCATCACGCCCTCCTGGCGCGTCTGGGACGCTCAAGCGCCCCGGGTCGAGGGACCGGCCCGATGGCCGGGGGCCCCGTCCGGGGGCGTGCTGTTGGTCGAACGGCTTCGTCCCGATCATGGCGCGGATCGAGGGCGCGGTGCGGGTGGTGCGATCGTCGTCGCCTCCAGGTCAGAACCCATGCCGTCCCGCCGGCTCGGCGACGGCCGCACCGTCGTGGTCACCGGCAGTCCATTCGTCCGAGAGGGCTTCCAGGATGCGGACGCCGAGTCGCTCTTCGAGCTCGAAGAGGATCCGGACGCCGGCCAGGTTGACCCCACGGTCCTGGGTGAGGTGCCGGATCCAGAGGATCCGGCGCAGGTCGTGGTCCGAGTACAGGCGGATGTTGGTCGGCGTGCGAGCCGGTTCGATCAGGCCCTCGTCCTCGTAGATCCGGAGCGTGCGCGGATGGACCGCCACGATCCGGGCCGCCACGGAGATCACGTAGACGGGGCGCGTGGGGTCCCGATCGAACCGGCTGCGTTGCACGGCGACCCGCCGCTCAGCGGCTGCCGGCCCCGACGAGCTCTCGCTCGGGCCGGGTGTCGGCGCCGGTCGCGGCAGAGATCCTGATCTGCTTCGGCTTGATCTCCTCCGCCTTCGGGATCCGCAGCGTCAGGACGCCGTTCTCGAAGCTGGCCGTGGCCCGCTCGCCGACGAGCCCCTCCGGCAGCTCGAGCGTCCGGCTGAAGCTTCCCCGCCGGATCTCGTTGAGGATCCAGGAATCCTCCTCGCGGCGCTCTTCTTCCTTCGTCTCGCCCGAGATGGTGAGCGTGCTGCCCGGTGAGGGTGATCTCCACGTCCTCGGGCTTCCAGCCGGCCAGGCTCGCCTTCACGACGAGCTCATCGTCGTTCGTGGTGATGTCGAGCGCCGGTTCGGCGCCTGCGAGCGTCGTGCGCCAGAACCGTGGCCTGACGTCGTCGTCGAAGAGGCGCTCCATCGTGCGACGCAGGGTGAAGCAGCTCGTCGCATGGACTTGCTCGGCGGATCAGGGTCATGGCTTGCACCTCCGGGTGCTGAGGCTGGATTCGGCACCCCTGCCCCGCGGGCAGGGTGGTCGGACAGGATGGACCGCGAAGGGGCCCGCGCCGGGGTCGGCGTTGGGCCATCGAGACGGCATGCTTCCGGACACGGGCTCGAGTATGAAACCTTGACAATGATATTGTCAAGAGTCCGGTGCCGTCTGAGGGCATGGCGCGGCCGGACGGTCGGGCCGAGGGCGGGTCGAGCCGGCCGGCTGGCGACCCGGCGGCTAGGCGACGGGCAGCGCGCCGATCAGCGTCCCGTGGAGGGCCGGCTCGCACTCGGGCCGACCGGTCGCGATCACCTTGTCCCCGGCCCGGAAGACCGTCTCGGCGTCCACGGACTGGGCCACGTCGTCGCGGACGATCGCCACGATCGCGCAGCCCGTCCGGCAGCGGCAGCTGCAGCAGCGTCATGCCGACGGCGGGCGACTCCGGCGTGAGGTACGCCTCCACCAGCTCGAACTCGTGCGACAGCGGCGCCAGGTGGAGCAGCTCGTGGACCGGGATGTCCTGCTCGATGGAGCCCAGGATCATCCGCGTCGGCGAGATCAGCTCGTCCACGCCGAGGTGCTTGAAGAGCGGCTCGTTCTTCGGGTTGTTGACCCGCGCAATCGTCTTCGGCACCGCGAAGTGGTGCTTCGCCATCTGGCAGATCACGAGGTTGTCCTCGTCGTCGCCGGTGACCGCCGCCACGATGTCCGCCCGGTTCGCGCCCGCGTCGGCGAGGGCGCTGCCCTCGCAGCCGTCCTTCGCGACCACGATGGAGCCGAGCTCGTCGGCGATCTGTTCGGCGCGGCCGCGATCCTTCTCCATGAGCACGACTTCGTGGCCCGACTCCGAGAGCTCGCGCGTCAGGTAGTAGCCGACCTTTCCGCCGCCGACCACCAGGACGAACATCGTCAGCCCTCCCCCTGCCCGGCCGTCGCGGCGGTCCCGATGGGCCCGTGGTCGTGCGCCGCCCCGGGGCGGACCGACAGCTCGGTGCCTTCGGGGAGCCCCATCGCGCCCAGCAGCGCGTCGGCCATCATCGTCGTGCGGCAGAGCGTCCCGATCCCCAGCTCGGCATAGGCCAGCGCGCGCATCGGGTCGTTGACCTTCGCGTAGACCATCCCGATCCCCAGCGCCTCGCGGGCCGCCTGGGCCGCCATGACGTTCCGGTTGTCGCCCTCGGTCAGGGCCAGGAAGACATCTGCCCCGTCCGCACCCGCGCGGCGAAGCGCGTCCTCGTCCGTCCCGTCGCCCCGGACGGCCTCGCCCCTCGAATGTCGCGGGAAGCCGGTCGAAGGCCCGCACGAGGAGGTCGATGATGATGACGTCATGTCCCGAGCTGTCGAGCGATCGCGGCGAGAAGCGCGCCGACTCGGCCGCAGCCGACGATGACCACTTTCATGCCTGGATCTCCCCTGGCATCGGCTCGCGCACCACCCACACGGCGCACGGCGCGTTCTTGAGGACGTAGGGTACGGTCCGCCCGATCGCGAAGTCCCCGCCGAACCGCTTGCGATACGGGAGGCCCACGACCAGCAGGTCGGCCGCGCGCTCCACCGCCTCGTCGACGATCGCGGCGCCGACGTCGCGAGCCTGGACCAGGACGGGCGTGATCGTTCCGTGGAGGTGCTCCGCGACCGCCTCGGCTGTATCGAGCACCCGCTGGGCGCTCTCCGAGCGTTCGGCGACGTTCGCGTCGAGAGGAAGCGTCCAGTCGATCTCGACGACGTGGATGGCGACGACCTCGGCCTTCATCGCGCGGCCCGTCTCGACCACGATCCGGACGATCCGGTCGTCGCACGGGCCGCCGTTGAGCGCCACGACGACGCGAGAGAACAGCGGGTTGGGCTTTTCGGCCACGGGGCGCGCGGCGACCTCCGGGTCAGCGGTTCCGGGCCCGGAGATGCGGGCCGCGACGGGCGGTTCCCGTCGGGGCGAACGATACCACCGGGACGCTCGACCGGGCTACGCCGGGCCCCCTCCTGCCCTGGGGCCCTCCTCCGGCGGACTCGCCGAATCAAGGCGCCCCGGACGTTCGAAGACGGCCGGCTCCTCGCGTCGGTAGGGGACATTCGTGATCACCGTGTTCGGGCGACCCAGCAGCGCCCGACGGAGCTGGTTGGTCGACTGGTTGTACAGGATCCGTTCCCACCAGTGGCGGGGGACGTACTCGGGGATCACCACGAACGTGATCGGTGCGTCCTTGTCGGGCGTCCAGGAATGGTCAAGGACGTCGAGGTAGGCGAGGAACGGGCCGGTCAGCGCCCGGTACGGCGATTCCACGATCACGAGCGGCGACCCCGGGCACCTGCCGCGCCCATTCGGCGCGGACCTGCTCGGCGTAGGCGTGATCATCCACCACGAGCACGGCGCGCACGTCGGAAGAGATGGTCCGGCCCACGTTGACCGCCTGGACCACGGCCCGGCTCAGGCCGTTGACCGGGATGACCACCCGCTCCTCGCGGTGCGGCGGCGCGATGACCTGGTCCGGGCGGAGCGCCAGCTCGCGCGTCGACGTCGCGTACTGCCCATGGATGAACCAGAAGAGCAGCACGAGCACCGGGATCAGGACGAGGACGAGCCACGCTCCGTCCCGGAACTTCACGCTGGCGACCACCAGGAGCACGACCAGCGTCAGCAGGCCCCCGAGCGCGTTGACGATCGCGCGCCACCACCACCCCTGCCCGCGAGCCGCGAGCCAGTGGCGGACCATCCCGGTCTGCGAGAGCGTGAAGCAGACGAACACGCCCACCGAGTAGAGCGGGATCAGGGCGTGGGTATCGCCATTGAAGGCGAAGAGGAGCCCGAATGCGATCCCGGCCAGGAGGACGATTCCCCAGCTGAAGGCCAGTCGATCGCCGCGGAACGCGAACTGGCGCGGCATGAACCCGTCCTGGGCGAGGATCGCGGCGAGCCGCGGGAAGGCGTTGAAGCTCGTGTTCGCGGCCAGGAAGAGGATGAGCGCCGTCGCCGCCTGGAAGATGTAGAGGAGCGGCGAACCCGGGCCGTAGGCGGACTGGGCCACGAGCGCGATGACGGTCGGCCCGCCGGAGTTGTCGACCGACGGGACGATCGCGAACGCATGCGCGACCACCGTGACGCCGATGAAGATCGCCCCCAGGAGGAAGGCCATGGTGACCATCGTGTTGGCGGCGTTCTTCGCCTCCGGTGGCTTGAACGCGGGCACCCCGTTGGCGATCGCCTCCACCCCCGTCAGCGCGACCGAGCCGCCCGCGAAGGCCTTGAGGAGGAGGAAGATCGTCAGGACCTCGACCCCTGGCTGGACCGCATCGGGCTGGGGAGGCAGCGCATGCGCCCCTCCGGTCACGATGCGCGACAGGCCGATCACGACGATCCCGATGGCGAGTGAAGCGAAGAGGTACGTGGGGAGGGCGAAGATGTTGCCCGATTCCCGGAGACCGCGGAGGTTGCCGATGGTGATGAGGGCGATCGACGCGAAGGCGATCTCGATCCGGTAGTCGTAGGCAGCCGGGACGATCGACTGGATCTGCTGGATCGCCGACGCGGTGGAGACGGCGACCGTCATGACGTAGTCGATCAGGAGCGCGCCGGCCGCCACGAGGCCCGCAGTCTGCGAGAGGTTCTCGCGGGCCACCACGTAGGCGCCGCCTCCCGACGGGTAGGCCCGGCAGACCTGGCGGTAGCTGATCGAGACCACCGTGAGGAGGATCGCGATCGCGATTGCCACCTCGATCGACAGGGTCAGCGCCGCCGCCCCGGCGACCACCAGGACGCGCAGGATCTCCTCGGTCGCGTAGGCGGATGACGAGATGGCGTCGGAGCTGAAGATCGGGAGGGCGAGCTTCTTGGGAAGTCGCTCCTCGGCCTCGTCCTCGTTCGAGAGGGGACGTCCGAACAGGGACCGGCGGGCGTTCGACCAGACGAGCGCGAACCCGGAGCGCGGCTCGGTGGCAGCCTCCTTGGCCGTGAGCATTCCCGCACCGGTGTACCGGAAGTACGGGGAATGCGGACGCTCCACGCGAACGCGCCGGTCCCCGATCTTGCGGCCCTGGAGCGGCCGGCGGCCACCGATCATGCGAAGGTCGTCACTCGAAGGTAGAGGCCAGCGCTCTCGCGACGGCCGAGGGCAAGGGTATGGTTATACCACCCCGCCGAGGCGCCGAGAGCATCGCCTGCTCTCAGTGGCCGCGCTCCAGTCGTGTCACGAGCCAGGCCGGGAGCCCGGCGGCGCGCATCGCGGCCTGGACCTCGACGATCGGATAGGCGACCCGGCGCCAGGTCAGCGTCCGGGCCGCCGTGTCCAGGATGGCCGCGCTCGCGCGCGGGTCGCCGTCGCGGGGCTGGCCGACGCTTCCCGGGTTCGCCAGGACGCGTCCGGCGTCGAGCGTCACCGAGGAGCCGTCCGTGGGCACGAGCGTCTCCATGCGGCCGGCCCGGTCGCGGAAGACGACGGGGAGATGCGTGTGACCGTACAGGAGGTGGGCCGTCGCGAAGGCCGCGAGGTTCGCGCCCGCCCCGGTCGACGAGGTGATGTACTCCCAGGTGGGGTCCCTGGGGCTGCCGTGGACCAGCGTGATGCCCTCGATCTCGCGCCGCTCGGGCAGCCCGGAAAGCCAGGCGCGGGTGGCCGGGGCGATGCGGCCGGCCGTCCATTCGATCGCGCGCCGAGCGTCCACGTTGAACCCTTCGGCCATCCCGGGATCCAGGGCGGCCGCGTCATGGTTTCCGCGCACGCCGACGGCGCCCATGTCGCGAAGACGGGCCACGACCTCGTCCGGGTGCGGCCCATACCCCACCACGTCGCCCAGGTGCCAGACGGCGTCGACGGGACCCAGCGCCGCGAGCACCGCGTCGAGCGCCGGCAGGTTGGCGTGGATGTCCGAGAGGATCGCGATCCGCATCCCGGGGAGCCTACCAGCCCGCGCGTCGGACACGGCGTGCTCACCAGGGACGTCGAACGCGCTCCGCCGGGGGACGCGGCCAGGCGGGCAGCGGTGCGGCCGCTCTTCCGGCAGACCACCAGGACGTGGCCTGCGGGGGCCGGCGGCGCCGCCTCGACGACCTCCAGCGTGCCGCCGCCGAGCGCGGCCAGGGCCGGCATCGCGCGAGCGCACTCCGCCTCGATCCCCGACCCTTTCCATGCGACGAGCAGGCCGCCGGGCGCGAGCAGCGGAAAGGCGAGCTCGACCAGCTCCGGCAGGGATGCCACGGCGCGCGCCGTGACGGCGGGCCAGCGCTCGCGGTGGCGCGGGTCGGCGGCCAGCGTCTCTGCCCGTTCGGCGGCGACGACGACCCGGTCGGCGAGGCCGAGCCCGGTGATGGCGGTGGCGAGGAAGCGGGCCTTCTTGCCGATCGAGTCCACCAGCAGGGCGCGCTCCGCGGGCAACGCGATCGCCAGCGGCAGGCCCGGGTACCCGCCACCGGAGCCGAGGTCCAGGAGCGCACGGACGCCGTTTCGGCGGAGCAGCGGCAGCGCCGCCAGCGCGTCGAGCACGTGCGCGGCCACCGCGGCGCGCGGGTCGCGGATCGCCGTCAGGTTCACGACGGCGGTCCATGCCAGCAGCAGGCGGAGGTGGCCCTCGAGGGCGGCAACGGCCGATGCCGGCAGGTCCTCGAGGCCCATCGCCGCGAGGCCGTCGGCAAGCGCGGCCCCGGCGTCGGAGGGGAGCGGCGGACACCCGGACGGGTCGGCCGGGAGCGGCGCGCGATCGTGCAGCCCTGGGGCCCTCCAGCTGGAATGACCGGCCCCCGCCATGACGACGCCGCTTCCCGGCCGGCGATCGGCTCGCACCAGCCGAGATGACGGCGACGGTCTCGCGCCGCCTGCGCGGTTGACGGCCGGGTTTCCCCTGGGCCCCGCGCGGGCGACGGTCCCCGTCGTTGGTCCGCGGTCGATGCGGAGCCGGATCGTGCGTCCGAGCCTGCGGCCGTGTCAACGGCCTTATCCACGAAGTCCGCGCTTCCACGCGCGATTGTGGACAACCTCGCCCGCGCTCACAGCCCCGGTGGACAGGCGGTCAGGCTGCGGATCCGTCGTCCGCCGGATCCACGTCGGGGCGCAGGATCCTCCCATCGTCGCGGTCGTGGGGGGTGACGGCCGCTCGCGCCGGCCCGCGCCGCGCCGCCAGCACGGCCCGTTCCTCGAGGGTGATCGCCTCTGCCTCGAGGGCCGTCGCGAGGGCCGCGGCCACGAGGCTGCCGTCCTCGTCCGCGGATCCCGGCAGCACCAGCACGAACGAGGACCCGATCCCGGGGACGCTTGTCGCGCCCAGGTCGCCATGCATGGCGCGAGCGAGGTCGCGCGCGATCGGCAGCCCGAGTCCCGTCCCGGTGATCCGCTCGTGCCCGGCCAGCCGCACGAACGGCTCGAAGATCCTGGCCTGGTCCCCGTTCGTGATCCCCGGCCCGTCATCGCGGACCACCACGAACGCGCCCGCGCCACCCGCCCGCGCCTCGAGCTCCACCAACCCGCCGCGCGGCGTGTACTTGATCGCGTTGGCCACGAGGTTCGTCACGATCTGCTCCACCCTGCGCCCGTCGCCGGTGGCCGGCCGCAGGCGCGGCGGAAGCGCGCGGACCAGGCGGAGCCCGGCCGCATCCGCGAGCGGGTCCAGCCCATCCACGACGTGCGAGCACGCCTCGGCGAGCGAGAACTGCGTGATCTTCAGCCCAAGGCTGCCTGCTTCGATCCGGCTCATCTCCAGGAGATCGCCGACCAGCTCCGCCATCCCCTCGGTGATCCGGCGGCCGCGCTCCAGAAACTCGCGTTCGACTCCGGGGTCGGTCACGCGGCCGTCGAGGAGCAGGTCCAGGTAGCCGCCGAGGCCGGTCAGCGGCGTCCGGAGCTCGTGCGCCACCATCGACACGAAGCGGGTCCGCTCGGTGTCGCGGGCGCGAAGCTCCTCACGCTCCCGTTCGTCGGTGGCGCGGGACGACGCCAGCTCCAGCGCGACGAGGAGGTGCCGGTAGGTGGACGCCGGGAGTCGGGCGGTCACCGCCTCCGTATCGGCCCCGGGCCGAAGCTCGACCCCCATGTGGACGCCCCCGGGCGCGGAGACCGGGATGAGGAAGAAGGTGGCGTTCGCCGTGGCGGCGCCAGCGGCGCCGGCGGGCGTCGCCCCGGCTCGGGCGCGGACGACGCCGATGGGAGCCGCGACGGCTGCCGCGCGCCGTGCCGCGGACCGCGGGGCGTGCGCGTCCAGCCACATCGCGAGCGGGTTGCCGGCGTCCTCGGCCTCGCCCGCAGCGATCGCGACCGTCACGCGCCGGACCGGCTCGTCGACGACGAGGGCCGACCGCGTGGCGCGGACAACCCGGGCGACCATCGCGAGGATCGCGGCGAGGTGCTCGTTCGCGTCGCCCGGTCCCGCCAGGATGTCCAGCGCGCGGCCCAGCAGGGCCCGCTCCTCGTGCACCGCCTGGTCCTCGCCGCGCCGGAACGAATCGCGGCGGTCGCGATGGACGGAGGGTGCCGGAACGCGTGGCCGGTCCGGGCGCCGAAGATCCGGGACCGACGGATCGGTGCTAACCATCCGGACAAGGGTGCGCCCGCGCACCGGGACCGGCCATCCCCCCGACGGACGCAGGGCGACGTCCGAAGGTACCGAGTGGAGCCGCCGGTCGCGTCCTATCGCGCCTGCCCGCCGGCCACTCCGTCCGCGGCGCCGTCAGCCCCGGGGCGTGCTCCGCACTGGTCGCCCGATCGCGCGACGGACCACGTCGAGCACCTCGTCCACGTACTGCCTGCGCCTCACCCCGTTCGGCAGCGGTCCGGATGCAGCCCTGGACGTGGTCCTCCAGCACCTGGAGGCTGACCGCATCCACGGCGGCGCGCAACGCGCTCGTCTGCTGGAGGATGTCCACGCAGTACTCCTCGCGCTCGATCATCCGTGCGATTCCGCGGACCTGCCCCTCGATCCGACTGAGACGGCGAAGAAGCTGCGCGCGGTCGCGCGAGTAGCTGTGGCGGAACGTGCCGGGCGGCTCGGCCACCGAGGCGGCCAGCGGCACTGCCGCGCCGGAGGCGGCGTCGTGCGCGGTCTTCTCGGTGGTCATCGTCTCACTCTCCTGATGGCGGATCCGGCGCACGTCATGATACTCCCCCCGGGTATCAGGACGCCTGCGGGTGGCGCCGGGACCGGGGTGCTGTCGGCCACCGGCACCCGACAGGCCGTTGGCAGGACCCCGAGCCGACCAGCTAGACTGCCCTCGATGGATCTCGACGCGGATCTCGACATCCGGCCTGCCCCGGGCTTCGCCCACGCCAGCGAGGCGGAGCTGGCCCGGATCCTCGACTTCTACGCCGTCGCCTGGGAATACGAGCCGCGGACGTTCCCGATCCTCTTCGACCGGACGGGCGCCGTGCTCGAGAGCTTCAGCCCCGACTTCTACCTTCCCGAGCTGGACGTCTACCTGGAGCTCACGACCCTCAAGCAGCGGCTGGTCCGGAAGAAGAACCGCAAGCTGCGCCGGCTGCGCGAGCTCTACCCCGACGTCCGGATCAAGCTCCTCTATGCGCGCGACTTCCGGGCGCTGCTCTTCAAGTACGGGAAGCTGGCGCTCGCGGATGCGCTCACGGGAGCGGACGGCCAGACCACGCCGCCGAGGGTTCGACCCCTGGGCCCCATCGCCGGTCCGGCGCCGGCAGGAATCCCGCTCGCGCCGGCCGCGGCCGGGCCCGAGGACCGCACGACCGACCGCGTGACACGTGATCCCGCGCACCGCGCGGACCACGGCCGCAGGCGCGCACGGCGAACCCGCTCCGAGGCGCGCGCCCGTGCCGCATCTCAGCTCTCGATCGCCGCCGAGAGCGGCGGCGTGGAGGTCACGGCGTGACCCGCCGACCCGATCTCACCGCTGACGTCTCCGAGGTCCTGCTCAGCGAGGAGCAGATCCAGGCGAAGGTCCTCGAGCTGGGCCGCCGGATCAGCGACGACTTCGCCGGGCGCGAGCTGACGCTGGTGAGCGTCCTGAAGGGCTCGCTGCCGTTCATGGCCGACCTGATGCGATCGATCACCATCCCCGTCCAGATCGACCTGATGGAGGTCTCCTCCTACGGCGGCACGGCGACCGAGTCCTCCGGGCTTGTGCGCATCCTCAAGGACCTCTCGTCGAGCATCGACGGGCGCCACGTGCTCATCGTCGAGGACATCATCGACACTGGCCTCACGCTCAACTACCTGGTCCGCTACCTGCGGGGCAAGAACCCCGCCTCCCTCCAGATCTGCACGCTCCTCGACAAGCCGGCCCGGCGCCTCGTGGAGATCGCGATCGACTACCGGGGCTTCGAGATCCCCGACCAGTTCGTGATCGGCTATGGCCTGGACTACGGCGAGGCCTACCGCAACCTGCGCTTCGTGGGCGTGCTCCGCCCCGAGGTCTACACGGACCCCGACTGATGTCGCTCCACCGTCGACCGCTGGGCCGCGGGCGCTGGGTCGCGGCGTCCTCGGCGATCCTCATCGTCGTCGGATGTGCCCTGCCGTGGTTCCGGGCGGGCGGCGACCAGGGGATTCCCGCCCTGGTTGGCAACGGGTTCGCGGGGCCGGGGATCCTCGCCTTTCTCGCCGCGCTGGCGACCCTTGCCCTGGTGGCGCTGCCCTACGCGATGGGCGACCGGCCGGTTGCCGTGGACCGCTGGTGGGTCTACGCCCTGCTGGCGGGGATCGCCGCGCTCGGGGTCCTCCTCCGGGCGCTCGCGATCACCATCGACTCGGGCGGCTTCGGCACGCTGCTGCCTGATCGCGCGCCGGGGATCTGGCTGGCAGCCGCGGGGGTCGTCGGCCTCGCCTTCGCGGCCGCGGAGCTTCTCGGGGCGCGGCCCGACTAGACGCCGGACCCGGGTTCAGCCGCCCAGGTACGCCTTCTGGACTTCGGCATTCTGGCGGAGGTTCGCCGCCGAGTCCGCCAGGACGATCCGGCCGGTCTGCAGGATGTAGCCGCGGTGGGCGATCCCGAGCGCCATCAGGGCGTTCTGCTCCACGACGAGGACGGTCGTGCCCTGGGCGTGGATGTCGCGGATGACCTCGAAGATCTGCTCGACCAGGATCGGAGACAGCCCCATCGACGGCTCGTCGAGGAGCAGGAGCTTGGGGCGGGTCATCAGGGCCCGCCCGATCGCGAGCATCTGCTGTTCGCCCCCGGAGAGCGTCCCACCCGCCTGGCTGCTCCGTTCGCGGAGCCGGGGGAACAGCGCGAACACGCGCTCGAAGTCCGTCGCGAGCTCGTTCTTGTCGTTCCGCGTGTAGGCGCCCATCTGGAGGTTCTCGAGGACCGTCATCCGGCCGAAGATCCGGCGGCCTTCGGGGGCGTGGCCCACGCCGCTCCGAACCAGCCGGTGGGCGGGAACCATGGTGATGTCGGCGCCGTCGAACGTGATCGTCCCGGACCGTGGGTGCATGAGGCCGCTGATGGTGCGAAGCGTCGTCGTCTTGCCCGCGCCGTTGGCCCCCAGGAGCGTGACGATCTCCCCGGGGAAAACCTCGAGCGTGATCCCCTGGAGCGCATGGATGTGCCCGTAGTACGCGTGGATGTCGTGCGCCCGAAGGAGCGGCTCCCCTCGGGGGGCGCCGACGGGTGTGGGAGCGCCGACCGTGGCGGTCACGCGCTCGCCCCTTTCCCGAGGTACGCCTCGATCACGCGCGGGTCGCGGCGGACTTCGGCGGGCGTGCCCTCGGAGATCTTCTCGCCGTGGTCCAGGACCGTCACGCGGTCGCTCACGCCCATCACGACGTGCATGTCGTGCTCGATGAGCAGGATCGTGAGTCCCAGCTCCGTCCGGATGCGCCCGAAGAGCGCGGTCATCTGGGCCGTCTCGGACGGGTTCATGCCGGCGGTCGGCTCGTCCAGCAGCAGCAGCTTGGGCTGGCTGGCCAGGGCGCGCGCGACCTCCAGCCGGCGCTGGTTGCCGTACGCCAGGTTGCGGGCCGTCTCGCCCTCGAGGCCCTTGAGCCCGACAAAGGCGAGCCAGCGGCGCGCCTGCTTCTCCGCCTCCTTCTCTTCGCGACGGTGGCGCGGCAGCCGCAGAGCGGCGTCCAGCGGGCTCGCATGGAGCCGGGAGTGCATCCCGACCATCACGTTCTCCGCGGCCGTCATCGTCTTGAACAGCCGGATGTTCTGGAACGTGCGGCCCAGGCCCGCCACCACCATGTCGTTCGGGCGAGCGCTCTTGAAGATCCCCAGCCGGTGCAGCATCAGCTCATAGATCGGCGGCCGGATGATGGCCAGCAGGAACATCGCGATGAGGAGGAACAGCGCGACCAGCAGCGTCACCGCCAGCACGGCGTCGGAGCCGGTCACCTGCGCGAGGAGGAATCCCAGGAGCCCAACGATGACCGTCGGGAGGACCCAGGTGAGCGGCTCGGCCCACGCGCGCCGGCCGCGGGCGATCATCTCCCTGCCCACGAAGTTGACGGAGCCGTCGGTCGGCTCGTAGAGGCCGGCCACCACGTTGAAGAACGTCGTCTTGCCGGCTCCATTCGGGCCGATCAGGCTCACGATGGAGCCCTTGGGGATCTCGAAGTCCACCGCGTTGACGGCGACCAGGCCGCCGAACTGCTTCGTGACTCCCTTCGCGACCAGAACCGGGGCAGCTGCGTCGGCGGTCATGCCTGGACCAGCTCCTCGTTGGACTCGGCGGCCTCATCGGGCGACTCGTGCAGCTCGGACCTGCGGCGGCGGCTCGGGAAGAGGCCCTCGGGTCGCAACAGCATCATCAGGACCAGCGCCAGGCCGTAGAGCAGGTACTGGAAGTTGATGAAGTTGATCGACCCGAGGTCCACGCTGAGGGGCCCGAGCGCGACGGTCGGGATGTGCAAAGACTGCACGAACGCGCCCAGCTGCTTGAGGCCCTGGGCCTGGATCTCGTAGACGATGAACGCGCCCGCGGCGACCCCCCAGATGTTGCCCATGCCGCCGAGCACGACCATGGCCAGCGCGGTGAACGAGACCGTGAAGCCGAACTGGTCGGGGCTGACGATCGAGAGCTTCGACGCGTAGAAGACGCCGGCCAGGCCGGACGTCGACGCGCCGATCGAGAACGCGAGCAGCTTCGTCGTGACTGTGTTGATGCCCATGCTGGCCGCCGCCAGCTCGTCCTCGCGGATGGCCACCCAGGCCCGGCCGATCCGCGAATCCTGGAGCCGGTAGAGGAAGATGAAGGCGACCGCGATGATGGCGACGACCGTCAGGAAGTACGGCCATGGGTTCGTGAATCCGAACCCGTTCACGCCGAAGAGCCCGTACAGGCTGGGCTGGGCAAGGCCCGTGATCCCGTTCGTGCCGTTCGTGTACTTGTCCGCGTTGAGGAACACCACCGGCACGATCTCGCCGAAGCCCAGGGTGACGATCGCCAGGTAGTCGCCCCGGAGCCGCAGCGTGGGGGCGCCCAGGAGGACGCCGAACATCGCGGCCACGATGGCGCCGACCAGGAGCATCGGCCAGAACGGGACGGCCAGTCCACTGAACGGCGAGGCGCCGTAGGCGTACGTGTAGGCGCCGATCGCGAAGAACGCCGCGTAGCCCAGGTCGAGCAGGCCCGCGAAGCCCACCACGACGTTCAGGCCGATCGCGAGGAGCACGAAGACCCCTGCGTCGGCGAAGCCGCCGATGAAGTCCTTCTGTGTCCCGAATCCGTTGAGCGGCGGCAGGAGCACGATCAGCGGGAGGGCCGCGGCCGTGATCGCCAGGCCCAGCACGATCGCCAGCGACTGGTGATGGCCCAGGTACGCGCCGACGCGTCCGAGCGCGACGCGCCATGCAGGACTGGCCGTTCGGCCGCTCCGCCCCGGGCCGCCAGCGGCGGTGGCGGGCGCTTCTGCTCCCGACATGCCGTTCACGCGCGGTCCGCCAGCTGCTGGCCCAGGATGCCGGTGGGCCGGAAGACCAGGACCAGCACCAGGACCCCGAAGACGACCGCCTCGCTCCAGCGGCCCTGGCCCCAGACCTGGCTGATGATTTCCATGAAGCCGATCACGAAGCCGCCCAGCGCCGCCCCTGTCGTGTTGCCGATGCCACCGAGGACCGCGGCCGTGAACGCCTTCAGGCCGGCCTGGAACCCGATGTTGAAGACCGTGACCCCGAAGTACAGGCCCTGGACAACGCCGGCTGCGCCCCCCAGGGCGGACCCGATGAAGAACGTGAGGGCGATCGTCGTGTTGATGTCCACGCCCATCAGCTGGGCGGCGTCGCGGTCGATCGCGGTGGAGCGCATCGCGCGGCCCAGCCGCGTCCGGCCTATGAACAGCTGGAGCGCAGCCATCAGGCCGACGGCGAGGATGATGACGAACAGGTTGATGAGGCTGATTGAGAAGAAGCCGAACGTCAGCACGGTGTTCGGGATGATCTGAGGCGTCGTGACGATGGAGTTGCTGACCACCACGAACACGATGTTCTGGAGGATGAAGCTGACCCCGATGGCCGTGATCAGCGGCGCCAGGCGCGGGGCGTTCCTCAGCCGCCGGTAGGCCAGCCGCTCGATGACGACACCGACGACGCCCATGACGAGCATCGAGACGACGAACGCGAGGACGAGCACGCCGACAAGGAGGAGCGGGTCGCTGATCGCGCCCGAGAAGCCCAGCGTGGTCAGCAGCCACCACGACACGAACGAGCCGCACATGAAGATCTCGCCGTGGGCGAAGTTGATGAGCTCGATGATCCCGTAGACCATCGTGTACCCCAGCGCGATCAACGCGTAGATCGCGCCCATCGTCACCGCGTTGATGAACTGCGCCTGCGCCTGCGGGATGGCGCTGAAGAACGTGAGCTGCTGCGAGGGATCCGCCAGGATGCCCCCGAGGATGACGAAGTAGGCGATCACGAGGGCGACCGCGGCCGCCAGGGGTGCTCGCCAGGGGACCGTGGCCACCCGTCGCCGGGCGGCGGCGGCGCCTGTCATCGACCAGTCATCCGAAGGGACTCCGAATGGGGGTCGGCCGGGGCATGTGGCATGCCCCGGCCGACCGCAGATCCGCCTGGATCAGGAGGAGGCGGGCTTGCCCGCTGCTACTTGCAGGGGTTCCGCCGTGAAGTCGCGCTGCTTGAGGAACTTCCAGTTCTTGCTCGCAGCGTCGTACTGGAAGTAGGAGATGATCTTCTGGCTGGTGTCGCCGTTGGCGTCGAAGTTGAACGTGCCCAGCGCGGTGTCGTAGGTGTTGGACGGGGTCGCCACGTAGGCCCGGACGGCCTCGCGGAGCGCGGCCGGGTCGGTGATGCCGGCGCCGGCCTTGGCGAGCGCCTGGAGGAAGACCTGCGCGCAGGCGTAGCCCGCCGCGCTGTAGGCGCCGGGGTCCGTGTTGAACATGGCCTTGTAGTCGGCCGCGAACTGGGCCGCGTTGGGGATCTGGGTGGGGCCGGCCACCGTGCTGTACGTGTTCGCGTCACCGGTGTCGCCGGCGATCTGGAGGAACGAGCTGGCCGTGGCGGCCGAGCCGTCGCTGATGCCGTCACCGCCGCCCAGCGGGATGCTGGCGATGCTCTGCTGGGCCATCTGCTTGCGGAACAGGCCGATGCCGGAGGTGGTCACGCCGCCGTAGAAGACGTACTGCGGGGCGAGGCCCTTGACGGTGGTCACGTAGCTCGTGAAGTCGGTGGTAGTCCCGGGGATCCCGTCGCGCTTCAGGACCTTGCCGCCGAGGGCGGCGAACTGCGTCGCGAAGACGTCGGAGAGGCCCTTGCCGTAGGTCTGGGTGTCGTCGGCAACGTAGGCCGTGGTGGCCTTGGCGATGTTGTACGCGATGTCCGCCCCGGCCGCGCCCTGGAGGTCGTCGGTGGTCGCGACGCGGACGTAGGCGATCTTGGTCGGGTTGGTGGGCCGCAGCGACAGCGGGTCGGCGCCGCCCCAGGGCTTGGTGAGGCCCGGGTTGGTGTTGGCGGGGCTGCACTGCATCAGGCCGGCTGCGTTGCTGACCGGGATCTCGGCCTGGGCGACGCTGGAGTTGTAGGGCCCGACGATCCCGATGACGGCCGGGTCATTCGCCAGGGTCTGGATGTTCTTGGCGCCCTGCTGCGGGTTGTGCACGCCGTTGACGGCGTCGTCCTGCTGGTTGATGGTGACCGTGAAGCCGGGCACCTGGATCTTCGCGATCGCGAGCGCCACGCCGTTCGCGGTCGGGACGCCGTTGGGGGCCTCGCCGCCGGTCATCGGGAGCTCGATCCCGATCTTGACGGCGATGTTGCCAGCCGCCGCGCTGGCGGGAGCGGCCGCGCTGGCGGGAGCGGCCGCGCTGGCGGGAGCCGCCGCGCTGGCGGGAGCCGCCGCGCTGGGTGCCGTGGTTGCGCTACTGCTGCAGGCCCCGACCACGATCGACGCGATGGCGAGAGCCGCACCCACTCGGGCGAGTTTCATGAGCGTCTCCTCCTCTATCCCCCTGCCCCGCGCGCGCGGCTGTCGTCCGCGTTCATCGCGCCTCCCTCGCCGCCGATGGACGACGTGCTTCCCTCCTCAGGGACACGTGGCGGTCGGCGGGGGTATTCGGGCGGGGGCCCACTTGAACTCTCCATGCGTTGCCGCGGGAGAGATGCCGTATATTAGACGGCAGCGACCCGAATGCAATACTCGGTGTCGCGCGCCCCGGCGTGGTCCGGCCGAGCGTTATGCACGCTCGCCGCCCCGGTGCGGCGCTGCGACGCCAGGTTCCCGGTCGAGCCCGTCCGTGAACCGTCCACTGTACGTGCCGGGTCGCATCGTTCTCGAGGTCTCGGGCCCGCCGAGTGGAATACCAGGTTCGAGCAGCACGCATCACCGACGTCGAGCGCATGCTCGCGCTCTGGTCGACGACCGCGCCGGATGCCGGCTCGGCCGCAACCCTCGACGCGGGCGATCTGCTGCGCCAGCTGGTCTATCTGCCGCAGGCCAGCGTCCTCGTCGCGGAAACCCTTCGTGCAATGGCCGGGTTGGCGGTGCTCGCCCTCCGGCCGTCCGTCCACGCCGGCGGCTACGTCGGTTCGGTGGACCTCCTTGTCGTGGATCCGCGCCACGACCAGGAACAGGTGACCGGTGCCCTGGTCGAGGAGCTTCTCCGGTCGGCGCGGAACAAGGGCTGCACGGTCGTGGAGGCGGCACTCGGACCCGCAGGGCTTGCCCTGCGGGTCTGGGAGCGCTTCGGCTTCGCGGCGGCCGGGCCCCGCATCGAATGTCTGATCCGGGCGGAACAGGTTCCCGCCGGCAGGGGGTGATGGCCGATCCCGGCGCGTGGCGCCGGGCGGCCCGAGGGCGTCGAGTCGCAGGCTCGACTCCCGTTCCAGCGAACAGCTGAGGAGTCAACGTGGGCAAGAACGTCGCCGTCTTCGTGGACGTCGCGAACATCTTCTACGCGGCCAAGGCGGCCGGCGTGGACATCGACTACGTCCTGTTGCTGAAGTCGGCAACAGCCGGGCGGGATCTCGTCCGGGCCTATGCGTACACCGGGCTGGACCCGGACAACGAGAACCAGCGCAACTTCCACTCCTTCCTCGCCCGCCACGACTTCCGGGTCGTCAGCAAGGACATCCGGAAGTACGGCGACGGGAAGGTCAAGGCGAACCTCGACATCGAGCTGGTCGTCGACATGATGAAGACGGCCCGGAACCTCGACGTCGCCGTCGTGGTCTCCGGTGACGGCGACTTCGCGCCCGCCATTCGTGCCGTCCAGGAGATGGGCGTGCGGGTCGAGGTGATCAGCTTCCGGGGCAACACCAGCTCGGACCTGATGGACGTCGCCGACAAGTTCACCGACATCACGCAGCTGGCCAAGGTGGAGAAGAGCTCCACGGCGTCCGGCCGCCGCGTCCCGTCGGACGAAGAGGACCTCTCCATGACCGAGGTCCCGGACAAGCTGTCGGAGGGGACCGGCCGCGGCCGCGGCCGCGGCCGGGTCCGCGTCGAGCGTGAGCCCACGGCCACGACCCCGCACCGGCGTGGAGCGCGCCACTCGCGCGCCGCGTCCGCGCCGTGCGGCCGTCCTGGTCGTCGACGAGAGCGGCCCCGTCGAGGAGCTCGACGAGCAGGGCGTGATCATCGCGCTGCCCGGCGAGAAGCTCTCCAAGGCGCGCGTCGTCCGCACCGCCGTCCCGGCCGTGACCGAGGCGGCTGAGGCCGAGGTCGAGGCGGCCAGCGCGGCCGACGCATCGCCCGACGACTCGGCCGATGCGCTCGATACGGCGGGCGACGGCGACGCACCGCGGCGACGACGTCGGCGTGGTGGCCGTGGCCGTGGCCGCGGCCGTGGCCACGAGAGTGGCGTGGACGGCGCGACGGAAGGCGACGTTGAGCGTCTCCCCGTGGCGGCACGCGCGCCCACGGACGAGGAGCTGGAGTTCGAGGTGGACGACGAGTCCATTCCCGCGGCTGCCCGCCCGCCGCGCCCGGCGGCCTTCGGGTCCGTCTGGGACTCTCAGATCGGGGTGGCCGCACCGGTCGCCGGCCGGCCCGCGACCGAGGATGAGGAGTTCGACGACGAGCCGGAGATCCCCGAGTACCTGCTCGCCGAGCGGCGCAACCGTGGCGGGCAGGGTGCCCGTGGCGGCCAGCCCATCGGCGGCAACCGCGGCGGTCGTGGTCGTGGCGGCGCCTATGCCGCCGCGGTCGATCGAGAGCGCTACGGACGTGGCGGCTCCACGGGCGGCGCACCGAGCAGCGGGACACGCTTCGGCGAGCCCGCCGGCCGTTCAGGGGTCAACCGGGACGCAGCACCCCGCCGGGATCTCGCGCCGCGACGTGACGCGGTGCCGCGCCGGGACGTCGGGCGCCCGGTGCAGGTCCGCGCGGACCGCTTCGAGAGCCGCCCCGAGAGCAGCGAGCCGTGGAGCGAGGTCCCGCCTGAGCTCGAGGAGCTCCTGAAGGCGCAGCTGGCGCAGAAGCTCGGCCGCCCGGCCGAGCTGCGACCGGCGGCGACCGAATCGGCACCCGTCGCGCCCGCGGCGACCGATCCGGACGCATCGGCGCCGGCTCGTGGACGCGGGCGACGCCGCCCGGCAGCTGTCGACGCAGCCGTCGAGGTCGCGTCGCCGAAGGCTGAATCCGTGCCCGAGTCCGGGCCGGCTCCTGCGCGACGACGCGCCGGAGCCCGAGCCTCGGCGCCGTCGACGGATCCGACCCCCGTCGCGGCACCGTCGGCGGAACCCGCACCCGTGCCCACGCCGGCCCCGAAGCGCCGAGCGGCGGCGCGACCGACGGCCGCGAAGCTCGCCGGGACGCCGCCGGTGGCCGTGGCGGCCGCGGCAGCCGCCCCGAAACGCCGCACGACGCGCGCTGCGGCCGCACCGGCCGCAGCGGCATCAGCGCCCGATGCGACATCGGGTACCGCCAACGCCGCGGCGCCGAAGCGCCGGGCACCCCGAAAGGCAGCGGCACCAGCCGAAGGCGCCTGAGCCCGGGTCGCATCGCGTGGCGGGACGTCGCAGGGCCTCTCCCGATCCCGCCGGGGAACCGGCGGCTCCAGGCGTGCGCCCGGGAACCGGCGCCGACCGTCCGACCGGCTCGCGCCCGCCGGACGGTCCTGCGACGCGGTTCGCGACGCGTGGCCAACCCGCCGCCCTCGCTGCCGTCGAGCGAATGCTCGACGGCAGCACTCCGCAGGTTCTCCTCCTGGTCGGTCCCGGATCCATCGGGAAGACGACGCTGGCCATGGACCTCGCGGCCGGGCTCCTGTGCGCGGCGGAGGAGGGGGTCCCGCGTCCCTGCCGCGCATGCCGCGCCTGCCACCTCGTCGCCGGTGGCACGCACCAGGACCTCCACCGCCTCGTGCCTGAAGGCTCCGGACGCCAGGTCCGCATCGGGGACCCGAACGATCCCGACCCGGGCACGGTCCGGCATCTCATCCACGAGATGGCGCGCCTCCCCGTGGAGGGCCGCCACCGTGTCGCCGTGATCGAGAGTGCGCACCGGATGAACGAGGACGCCCAGAACGCGCTCCTCAAGACACTGGAGGAACCGCCCGCGGGAGCCACGCTCATCCTGTGCGCCGACGAGCCAGAGCGCCTGCTCCCCACTGTGCGGTCCCGGGCCGCGACGCTCCGCCTCGGCCCCCTCGGGGTTCGTGCCATCGAAGGTCTGCTCGGCGAGCATGGGATCGATCCGCCCCGCGCGGCCCACCTCGCCCGCCTTGCCGGAGGCCGGCCCGGCGTTGCCCTGGCGTACGCCGCGTCCCCCGAGGCGGTCGATGCGCGCGAGGAGATCTCGCGCACGCTGCTGGACCTGGGTTCCGAGAACCGCGCGCGGCGCCTCGTGATCGGCCGGGAGCTGCTGGCACGTGCGGCGGACCTCGTCGGTGTCGGCGCCCAGCCGGACGTTGCCGCGCCGACCCCGCCGCCCGAGGAGGCCGAGGCAGCGAAGCCGGGTCGCCTGTCACCTGCCGAGCGCCGGCTCGCCGCCCGTGCGCTCCTCGAGACGTGGGTCGCCGTGGCGCGGGACCTCGCAGTGGTCGCAGCCGGTGGGCCGGGGCGGAGCGTGAACCTCGCGCTCGTGGACGACCTCGAGGCAGCTGCGGCACGGATCCCGGCCGGCGCCGCGCCGGCGTTCCTCGTGCGGCTGGCACGCGCAGCACGGCTGCTGGAGGCGAACGCAAGTCCGGAGCTGATCGTGGACGTCCTGGTGCTCGCCTGGCCCCGGGCGGCCTGACCGTGCCCGACGACCTCGCCACCGGGGCCGGCCGGGGAGCCGTGCCCGACCGTTCGGACTCCGCTGACGGCCAGCCGCCGGCCGAGCGGCTCGAGGCGACGGTCATCGGCGCCGTGCAGGGTGTCGGGTTTCGCTGGTTCGTGACGGAGGCGGCCGCCCGCCTCGAGCTCCGCGGCTGGGTCGCGAACCGGGCGGACGGAGCGGTCCTCTGCGTCGCGGAAGGGCCCCGGCCGGCGCTCGAGGCGCTCCTCCGCGAGCTCGCCCGCGGCCCGATCTCCGCGCAGGTGTGACCGCGTCATCCCGGCCTGGATGCCCGCGACCGGCCGGTTCAGCCGCTTCGAGATCCGTTCCGGCAGCCACCCCGGCGACTGATCGGAACAGGGGTGTTCCCCCGCCCGTACCTTCGGGGGATGGCCCCGGAGGCTCCGGTGCCCGAACGTCTGGAGGGTGAGCTCGGATCAGACGATCGCCGAGACGCTTCCGCGTCTCTACCGCGACGTGCTCGACGGCATTGCCCGCCTCGAGGACCTCGGCGCACGACCGGCGGCCGCGCGCATGCGGGAAGAGGCGATCGCCGGCTACTCGCGCGCCTGGGATGCCGCGTGCGAGAAGCGGCTTCGCGACCTGCTGGGACGTATCGACGGCGCGGCCCGCGACCTGGAGCACCGGCGGCGGCCCCGCCTGGCCTGACGCGGCGGGAGCACGCCTCCGGGCACACTGCGCCGGGGCCGCGCTACGCTCTCCCGCGTGAGCGACGATCAGGCAGGCGACACCCTCGCGACCGCCCTCGCCGCGTTCGCCATCCTCGCCGAGCTGGGCGAGACGGTCGAGGACGAGTGGACCTACGTCACGCGGCTCGGCGAGGTGGGCCGCGCACGTCTGCGGGCAGCCGTGCCGCCTGCCGGCGGGATCGTGTCGCCCGACGGCGTCGCCGCGATCGAGGCGCTCGCCGTCGAGGTCGGCCGGATCACGGATCCGCACCGCGCCATCGACTGGCTCTCGACCTTCCCCGCGGTGGCGGAGCTGGCGCTCGGCGGCAGTCCCGTGGCGGCCCCGGCACGTCCGCCGGCGGGTGGCGCCTGACATGCGCTTCCAGGACGCGGCGCGCGACGCTCGCGCCGTCGTCTATGCGGGGATCCAGGCAGACCCGCTCGTCGGCGCGCCTGGCGGTCCTTGCCGCCGACGCCACGTACGGGCAGCGCCTGATGGCCCGGGCGGTCATGAACGGCGAGTCGACCGATCCCGCGACCTGGCGCGCTATCTTCCCCACGGTGTTCGGCGCCGGCGCGCCCGATCTCGAGCGCGCCGAGGCGCTCCTCGCCGGCAGCCTCGCGGTCGCCGAGCGCGGAGAGCAGGTGCGCAGCCAGTTCCGCGGCGCGTTCGTCGAGGCGCTCTCGCAGGTGCTCGTCGCCCGCCGCACGGGTGACGCGGCCGTCCGCCGGGAGCGTCGCGTCCTCTTCGATGGCGTCGCGTCCGAGATCCATCCCTACGACCTGACCGTGGAGGGCGAACGGCCGCGAGGAGGCGTGGGACTGCAAGTGGGGCGCCCGCGGGATCAACGCCGACGTCCTCAACCAGCTCGACGACGCGCGCCGCCACGCGTCCGGCGAGGATCTCGCGCTGCGCGTCGGGTTGATCGTGTTCGACGTGCGGACCTCCTGCGCGGTGCGGCTCTCGCAGCAGACGGCGCCTCGGCAGGGAACCGCGGTGGTGACGCTCGAGACGCTCGACGCGCTGGCCGGTCGGAAGGCGGCGCCCGCGTGACGACGCCCAATCCCGGATCGGACAACCCGGCCGACAGGCACCGGATCGAGCATGCCTACCGCGTCCGCTTCGACGAGGCGACGCCGGATGGCCTCGCGCGGACGTCGGCCCTGCTCGGCTACCTGCAGGACGTCGCGTGGCGCCATTCGGAGCTGCTGGGGTTCCCCCGGGAGTGGTACGCGGAGCGCGGGCTGGCCTGGGTGGTGCGGGCCATCGAGGTCACCCTCGCGGCGCCGATCCGCGACGGCGACCAGCTCTGGGTGTCCACTCGGATCGTCGGGTTCCGCAGGGTGATGGCGCGTCGCCACGCCGAGCTCCGCGCGGCCGACGACACGCCCGCCGGCGACGTCAGCGTGGACTGGGCGATGACCGACGGCCGCGTCCCGGTCCGGGTCCCCGGCGAGATCGCGGGTCTTCCCGGCATCGACCCGGCGCCGTTCGCGCCGCTGCGGGTCGACCTGCCGCCGGCGCCGCCGGGCGCCCTGGAGCTGCGGCTCGTCCCGCGCCTCCGCGAGCTGGACCCGCAGGGCCACGCGAACAACGGCGTCTACCTGGACTGGCTGGACGAAGCGGTCACGGCCGCCGGCGGTGCCGACGACGTGCGGGCCGCGGCGCGGCGGTATCGCGTCGAGTACCTGCGCGCCGCGGGACCCGGCGTGGCGCTCCGGTCCGTCGCCTGGCGCGACGGACCGGGCTGGGCGTGGCGGCTGGTGGACGACGCCGGCGACCTGGTCCGGGGTCGGCTGGATCCCGCGGTCCAGTCGTCGATCGGGGCGCCCTGACGCTCGCGGGACGGGCAACCGGAGGCGAACGTCGCGCTCGCCTGCAGCACCGGCTCGACCGTTCAGACCACATTCAGGCGAGCCCGGCATACTGTGTCGGATGATCGAACCCATGCCCCCCGTCGAGGACGACGACGGCTACGACGATTACGACGTGCCCCCGCCTCGCCGCCTCTCGATCGCCCTCGTCGCGGCCCTGATCCTCGCCCTCGTCGCTGTGGGGCTCTCGGCCTTCGCCATCCTGCGGCCGGCCACGTCGAGCTGCCAGTCGGCCGCCTGGGACGCCATTCCCAAGGCGAGCGAGATCCCAACCGGGTGGACGATCGGCGTGACCGATATCTACCCGGACAACCAGACGACGACGATCGCCGGGCCCGCCTCGACAACCGGCTCGGCCGGGTCGACGATCTATGCCAGCGTCACCTGCTTCGGCGATAGCGCCGTGGACGCGGTCAACCGCTCGGAGCTCGCGTCTCGCAGCGCGGGGCGCTCCGTCACCGTGCTCGACGGGATCGGGGAGGCGGGGTACGCGATCGCCGGCAGCACGACTCTCGGGAGCGCCATCCAGTTCCGCCGCGGACCGCTCGTCGCGTACCTGGCGAGCTCGGGCGGAACCACTGATACGGAGCTCCGCCAGGTAGGCCAGGCGGTCGACGCCGCGCTCCGCCGTGCCCTCGGGGATGCGGGGGCGGTGGCGCTGCCGGCTCCAGGCGTTGTGGCCACACCTGCGGCATCGCCGGCCGCCTCAGCCGGGGCCTCTTCCGGCGCGTCACCGCAACCGTCCCAGGCCCTCGCGAGCCCGGCCGCGCCCGAGCTCGAGGCGCTCATGCCGCACCTGGTCAAGGGGACCACGCTCGTCGTCGAGAGCGCGACGGGCGACCAGGTCCTCGGCACTGACGCGGCGAGCAAGGCGCTGGTCGCCGCCCTGACCAGCTTTGGCAAGAAGCCGACCGACCTGCAGATCTCGCAGGCCTACGATTCCTCCAGCACCCTCGACCTCACCGTCCTCGGCTTCCGGGTGCCCGGCATCTCCGCCGCGAAGCTCCAGCCGGCGGTGCTCCAGACATGGCTCTTCGCCGGCGCAACAGGCGTCACGACGAAGGACGCCACGGTCAGCGGCGTCAAGGTCACCGAGGTCACGTACGGCGGAAGCACGTCGGTCTCGTACGTCGCGGCTCGCAAGGACGCCGTGATCGTCATCCAGTCAGCCGACCCGACGCTCGCGGCGGCGGCGCTCGCCGCGCTCCCGTAGCCGCTGCCGCCACGCCGGCTGCCGGCGTGCGCGATGATCCGCGGCGATGAGTCCGCGCGAGTCGCCCGACCCCGTGGCCGCCGAGTTGCCCGCAGCCCCCGAGGCGGGCTCGACGACACGACGCGGCACGGCCGACGTGCGGCCGCAGTGGTCGCTCTGGCTGCTCTCGATCGCCCACGCGGTCAACCATGCCCAGGCGGTCGTCCTGCCGCTCATCTACCTGAAGATCACCGACGATTTCCACGTCGGGGTCGACACGATCGCGTTCCTCGCGGCCGGCGGTGCCTTCGCCGCCGGCGTGGTCCAGCTCAGCTTCGCCTCGCTCACCCGGCTCGTCTCCCGGCGGAGCCTGCTCGGGGTCGGAGGCCTGCTGTTCGGTGGCGGGTTCGTCGCCCAGGCGTTCGCGTCCGGGTTCCCGACCTTCGCGATCTCGAACGTCCTGTCCCGGATCGGCGGCTCGCCGCAGCATCCCGTCGGCAACGGCCTGCTCGCGGAGCAGTTCCCGCCCGAGCGGCGGGGCTTCGCGATCAGCGCGCACATCTCCGGCGGAAACGTCGGGACGGTGGTCGTGGCGCTGCTCGGGGCGCCGACCATCGCCACGTTCGGATGGCGCGGCGCGGCCATCGTCTTCGGGATCCCGGCACTCGCGATCGCCATCGCGATCCTTCTCCTCGTCCGCGAGCGGGGCACGGATCGGGCAGCCGCGGTCGCCGGCGGGAGCGTGCGCGACGCATACCGGGCGATCGCCCGTGACCGCGACCTGCGCTGGCTCTACCTCACCTCGATCCTCGGCGGAGGCGGGCGCGGGCTGGGGGTGGTCAATCTCTTCGTGCTCATCTACCTCACGAAGGTGATCGGCCTGGGCGAGTCGCTGTCGGGGCTGATGTACGGCGCGCTGATCGTCTTCTCGGTGCCGATGCCGCTCGTCGCGGGCTGGCTGTCCGATCGGATCGGCCGGAAGCCCCTGATCGTCGGCGTCTACCTCGGCGGCGCGATCGGGTTCGTCGTCTTCCTCGCCTCGGGGTCGAGCCTGGTCGGGCTGTGGACCGGGATCCTGCTCATGGGCCTCTTCAGCTTCGCCGAGAGCCCCCAGCTCCAGGCGCTCCTTGCCGACATCGCCCGGCCGTCGATCCGCGACGCCACGTTCGCGCTCTACTTCACGCTTGCCTTCGGGGTCGGGTCGCTGTGGGTCGCGATCTACGGCGCGATCATCGGCGCCGCCGGCAACGCGACCGGGCTGCCCATCGTGTTCATCCTGATGGCGGTGACGTTCGTGCTGGCGGCGGCCGGGACCCTCCCGATCCGGGCCGAGCAGCGAGCGCACGAGAACGCGGCACACGAGGCATCGCTCGGGGAGCTCTGACACCGCTCGGGCGAGCCGCTCCTACGTCCGGCGGGCAAGCGCCTCTCGCTGGATTGCGAGGATCGAGAGCGCATCGGCAATCCGCCCGTCGAACGTCATCTCGAGGGCCTCATCGAATGGCACCCACCGGGTCTGCAGCTCCTCCGTGCCCTCGGGAGACGCCGTGCCGCCCTGGAGCTCGGTCGCGAGGAAGAAGATCGCGAGCTCGTCCGTCACGGAGTTGGAGAGCGCGGCCCGTCCAAGCTCCCGCCACGTTCCCGCCCGGAACCCGGTCTCCTCGACCAGCTCCCGCCTCGCCGCGTCGAGGGCGGACTCGTCGGGCCCTCCGCCGCCCTCGGGGATCTCCCACGAGTAGGCGCCGAGCGGATACCGGTACTGGCCGACGAGGAGGACGCGATCGCGGTCGTCGATGGCCAGGACTCCGATGGCCCGGTTGGCGAAGTGCACGACGCCGTAGATCCCGGGCGCGCCGTCCGGCTGGATGACGTCGTCGTGCCAGACCGTCAGCCATGGGTTCTCGTACGCCACCCGGCGAGCCCGGCGTCGCCAGGGGTTGCGCGCCCCAGCTGGATCGGCGCGGTCGCGAGCCGCACCTGAAGCGATGTCGGTTCGTCTGCCTCGTGGGCTGGGCACCCGGCCATGGTACGCGGCGAGGCAGTCTCCCGGCGCGGGCAGGCTAGAAGACCGAGTACCGCTCCACCAGGCTCCACGTGCTGTTGGCGCTGGTCTGGGTCGGGTCGGCGATGGCGCGCACGTACCACTGCCCGCGAGTTGTAAACGCCCAGGCCAGGCTGGCGCGACCGCTGGCGTCGGCGTACACGTCGCGCTTCGTCACGAGAACCCAGTGTCCGCTGACCTGCCGCCAGAGCTGGAACGTCACCGTCGCCGGCGCCAGGGTCGGGCCGATCGGTCGGACGGTGCCGGTAAACGTGATCTTCGTCCCGGCCGGGAGGCTCCTGGTGTGGCCGAGGTTCGTCGGCCGCAGCAGGAGCAGCTGGCGCACGACGACGCGCACCGGCGGGCTCGCTCCCGGACCCAGGTCGGGTGCGCCCGCGAAGACGGCCTGGAACTGCGTGTTGACCGGCGGCCGGTAGCCGAACGCGGCGTGCCCCGAGGCGTCCGTGGTCAGGGTCGCGATGTCGACCCATTGCGACTCGTTCGCCTGCATCCGCTGGAGCGTCAGCGAGCGGTTTGCCCCGGGTCCGACCACGTCAACCGCGAGGGTCACCGTCTGTCCCCAGCTGATGACGGTCGTGCTCGGGGTCAGGGTGAGCTGTGCGGCGGGCAGGGTGACCGTGACCGGGAGGGGTGCGCTGGTGCCGCCCCCGGGTGGCTGGTTGACGACCATCACCGCGAACGTTCCCTGGGCCAGGGGGGCCGGGATGACCGCGGTGAGCACGGTCGGCGAGACGAACGTGGTTGGCAGCGGCGTCCCGTTCCAGTAGGCGGTCGAGATCCCGGAGACGAAGTTGGCCCCCTGCAGCGTGAGGTTCAGCGGCGCCCCGCCGGCCGCGACCGTCGCCGGCGCGATCGCCGTGAGGAGAGGCGGCCCGGCGGGAGGCAGGCCGGCGTAGTTGAACGCGACGGGAGCCAGGTCCGTGCCGTTGTAGCGGTCGAGGTCGACGCAACCCGATATTCCCGCCACCGCGCCGCAGTTGTCGTACTGCCAGAACGTCCAGCTGTGCCCGCCCCAGTTGCTGGCGGGGACGTACACGTTGGAGACAAACCAGTGGGCGACCCACAGGACCGAGTAGCCCTGGTCGGCGAACATCGTCGTGTCGCCCATGGAGTTGGCCCAGAAGTTCGGGCTCGTGTAGATCATCGGCCTGACCCCGAGCCTGGCATACACCTCGCCGAGCCACGCGCTGACCCACGCCTGGAGGTCCGTCACGGAGAGCCCCCCGGTCTGCTCGAGGTCGAGTGCCGGAACCAGGTCGCCGGGAAGCAGCGCCGCATTCTGGGTGAACCAGTCCGCCTCGAGGACCGCGTCGCCCGAGGAGGCCGACGGGGTGGCGAAGTGATATGCCGTGACCTGCAATCCGGCCGCCCGCGCACCCGCGTGGTTCGTGGCATACGTCGGATCCAGGTAGGTCTGACCCAGCGTGGCCCGCATGATCGCGAAGCGCTTGCCCGCACCGGCCACCTGCGCCCAGTCGATCGTCTGCTGGTACTGGCTGGTGTCGATCCCCTCCAGGTACGGGGTCGGCTGCGGGACCGCCGCCTGGAAGAGCCCGGTGGCGGCATACGCGACGCTGACGCCGTAGCGAGAGGAGACGCTCACGCCGTTCATGGCGACGATCGCATACCAGGTGTTCCCCGAGACATCGGTCACGCACGTCGCCGACCACGGGTCGCCCTGCACGGTCCCGGGCGCGGTGACGACGGCCCCCGTCGGGATCGTGACGAGCGTCGCGGCGGTGACCGAGGGCGAAGCGCGGAGGCGCGCCGAGCAGGCCGCGGCGTAGTCGGAGCTGGCATGGGCGACGCCCGGGGCGATCGGGACGAAGGCCATCGCAACGAGGACGGCGACGGCGGCCGGGAGCCACGATCGATGCAGGTGCACTCGAATCCCCATTTTCGTCGGGTTGGAGCGGCGACGCGACGCGGTCCGGGTCGAGCCGAACGACGGGGGAGCACGAAGCCCCGACACCAAGGGAAGGCACGAGCCCTCGGAGTCTGACGTGATCCTACAGAAGAAGACGGGAGCTGTCAGGAGCCCGGAAGTCCCGGGGTTCGGGGCGTACCGGGTGGAGCCGCTGTCTGCTCCGCGGGTTCGAGCACGAAGACCGGGATCTGCCGGTCCGGCCGCGCTTCCGTGGCGGGAGCGCCTTCGTCAGCCCGCGGCTGCGCGCGACGCCTCGTCCGGCTCGAGGGCTGCCTGCCGTTGGAACTGGGTGCGGTACAGCTCGGCGTAGAGGCCACCTGCGGCCAGCAGCTCCGTGTGCGTGCCCCGTTCGACGATTCGACCGCCGGAGACTGTCAGGATCATGTCGGCGTCGCGGACCGTTGACAGGCGGTGCGCAATCACGACCGACGTGCGTCCGGTCAGGGCCGTCCGGAGCGCGACCTGCACCGCGACCTCGGACTCCGAGTCGAGGTGGGCCGTTGCCTCGTCGAGCACCACGATGGCGGGCGCCTTCAGGAGCAGCCGGGCGATGGCGATCCGCTGCTTCTCGCCCCCCGACAGGCGGTATCCCCGATCGCCCACCACGGTGTCGAGGCCGGCCGGCAGCGAATCCACCAACGGCAGGATCTGCGCCGCCCGAAGCGCCTGAACCAGCTCCTCGGGGGAGGCGTCGGGCTTCGCGTACAGCAGGTTCGCGCGGATCGTGTCGTGGAAGAGGTGCGCGTCCTGGGTGACCACCCCGATCACCCGGTGGATCGAGTCCAGGGTCGCGTCCCGCACGTCGATCCCGTCGATGCGGATCGTGCCCGCCCGCACGTCGTAGAGGCGCGGGATGAGGTGGCTGATCGTGGTCTTGCCGGCGCCCGAGGGGCCCACCAGCGCGATCAGCTCCCCCGGCCGGGCGACGAACGAGACGTCGTACAGGACCTCCTGGGACGGGGCCTGGTCGAGCACGGCGACGGACTCCAGCGACGCCAGGGAGACCTCCCCGGCCCGGGGGTAGCTGAAGTCGACATGCTCGAACTCGATGGTGGCCGGCCCATCCGGAATGGTCACCGCGCCAGCCTTCTCCGCGACCATGGGCTGCAGGTCGAGCACCTCGAACACGCGGTCGAAGCTGACGAGCGCGGTCATGATGTCGACCTGCACGTTCGAGAGCGCCGTCAGGGGGGCGTACAGCCGGTTGAGGTAGGCGGTGAGGGCCACCACCGTGCCGACCTGCAGGGCCCCGTCGGAGGCGAGCACGCCGCCCCATCCGTAGACCACGGCCGTGGCGAGCGCGGCCGTGAGCAGGATCGCCACCATGAACACGCGCGTGTACATGGCCTGCGTGACCCCGATGTCGCGGACGCGACCCGCCTTCTCCTCGAAGCTCCGGATCTCGCGGAAGGGCTCCCCGAACAGCTTGACCAGGAGCGCCCCCGCCACGTTGAAGCGCTCGGTCATCATGGAGACCATCTTCGCGTTGAGGTTGTAGCTCTCACGGGTGATCGTCTGCATGCGCCGGCCCACCCAGCGGGCCGGCAGCAGGATCACGGGCAGGAGGGCCAGCGCGACGAGGGTGATCTGCCAGGACAGCAGGAACATGGCTGCCAGCGTGATGACCACGCTGACGATGTTGCCGATCACCGATGAGAACGTGTCCGTGAAGGCCTGCTGCGCGTCCAGCACGTCGTTGTTGAGACGGCTCACCAGCGCGCCGGTCTGGGTTCTCGAGAAGAAGGCGATGGGCATGCGCTGGAAGTGCCCGAAGACCTGCGTGCGCATGTCGAAGATGAGGCCCTCGCCGACCCGCGCGGAGATCCAGCGCTGCCACAGCGACAGGGCCGCGTCGATCAGCGCCAGGCCGGCGAGCAGGAGGGCCAGCTCGACGACCAGTCCCGAACGGTGCTGCAGGATGCCCTCGTCGATGATGGCCCGGTAGATGAGCGGATTCGCCGCGCTGAGCAGCGCATCCAGCACGATCAGCGCGAGGAACACGGCCAGCATCCGGCGGTAGGGCAGGGCGAAACGGGCGATGCGCCGCAGGATGCCCGCGGAAAGCCGCTGGGACGTCACCGACTCGTCCCGGCGGAACGACCGCATCAGCCCCCAGCCCCCGCTCGGGCCTCCGCCCATGCCGCGCCGCATGCTCATCGGTCGCGCCTGGTCGTCCCGTGTTGCCGATCCGCGAACACGAGGTCATCCTGCCCGACGAGGAGCTCGCGGCAGTAGACGGCCTTCAGGGCGGCGTGCATCGTCGGCGAAGTGTAGGGCCGGCGGCGCCGGAGGCCACTGCGGTGTCCCTGGCGCGCGGCGGGGCGATCGCTTGAGGCGGGCGCGGAGCTCGATACGCACCCGGCCCGTTTTCGGTGTTGCAGGGGAGGCCGAAGTGGGAGTGGCGCGCCCGACAGGATCCGGACACGCGATTACAGCCTACGCCATGCCGATCGAGGGCCGGACGAGTGCCTCGCCGCGGCGGCGAGGCACTCGGCTTCTGGACCGACTTCATCCTCAAGGCCTTCGGCGGGTGACAGGGCTCGGGGACGTCGACATGGGTAGCTGCGCTCAATCCTCCGCGCCTGCCGCCGCGACAGGCAGGTCCGACGACGGTCGCTCCCAGCGGCCGATGCTCGCGAAGATGGCGGGCAGGTAGCCTCGCTTCCGCACGAGGAGGGCGATCGCGACGACCATGTAGATCGCCGAGAAGACGAGCCGGACCTCGGTCGTTCGGGAACGGGAACTGGAGGATGAACAGCCCGAAGATCGCGGCCGCCTCCCACAGCCCGAACCGCAGGTCGGCGAGGACGGCGAAGGCGAGCAGGGCCTGGGCGCTCGTGAGCAGGAACTCCTCGGTCTGGCGATCGTCGAGCGGCAGCGGCGCACCGCCGCCGCCGCCGAGCGTGTAGGCGACCCACAGGCTGCCGACGAGGAGCGTCCACTGGTTGACCTTGGCCGACAGCAGCATCCCGAGGCCCTCCGCGGCATGCAGCCGCCAGGCGAAGATCGTCGCCACGATGAGCTCGGGGGCCTCCGACGAGAGCGGAGCCAGCCACTGCACGAGCAGGAACTGGTCGATGCCGAGCGCCTCCCCGGTGGCGACGAGGCCGTCGGCGAACGGCTTCGCGGCCATGACGACGATCGCCGCAGCGGCGAGGAAGAGCCCGGTGACGAGAGCCCGCCGCTGACGCTGGGGCAGGAGCGCGATGTCCGCCGCGACCCCGATCAGCTCGGGCTCGCCGCGGCCCTCGCGGGTGACGCGCCAGAGGTAGGCGCCGAACAGGGCGAGCAGGACGACGGCGTCGTACCAGGCGATCGAG
Organism: uncultured Chloroflexia bacterium; assembly: GCA_963722475.1. Classification (GTDB taxonomy): domain Bacteria; phylum Chloroflexota; class Limnocylindria; order Limnocylindrales; family CSP1-4; genus CTSoil-043. The sequence continues at coordinate 188,402 of CAVRMJ010000008.1, forward strand.
CGGGTCAGCGGGATGAGGAACGCGTAGGCACTGGCGACAGCGAGGAACGCGAGCTCGACGCGGTTCCGGGACGGCAGGACGATCGCTGGCTCGTCGGTCGGCCGCGTCCTTGGCCGGGGCGGACTCGACCGCGTCCTCGATGTCGCGCTCGCCGCATCGCCCAGAAGCCGACGAACGCGACGACCGGCCAGCCGATGCCGATGAGGAGCCGGTTCGAGCCCGTCATGTTGGCGGCCGCGAACTGGGTGTACTCGGGTTCGCAGCCGGCCGTGAACGAGAAGTAGAGGTCGACCGCGTACTCGGGCAGGACGGCGATCAGGGCGAGGATGGCGATCGCAAGGCTGCCCGAGATGTCGACCTGGGCCGCCTCGGCCGCCCAGGACAGGAGGACGGCCGACGCCACGACGCCCGCGCCGTAGACGAGGACGGTGATCCCGGGCGGCAGCTCGGTCCCGGTCAGCCGCGCCACGATCGCGGGAAGGGCGAACATCGCCGTCAGTCCGAGCTTGCGCCACATAGTCGTCGACACCTCCGCTTCCTGTGAGGTGTCGCCCCGGGGGTGCGGCGAAACCTCGACCAGGGTGGTCCCTGGTCGAAGGTCTCATCCGCCTCGGCGTCGAGGTGGGGGACCGGGCCGAAGCCGGTGTGTCGATCTCCCCTGGCCGCCGGGGGTGGCGGTCGGACTACTCCCCTTCGGGCGCCAGTCTACTGGACGGCGTCGCGGCGCGATCGGCGTGTGTCGGCGTGCATCGAGTGGCCCCGCAGGCGTAGCACCGTGGGCCGAATAGACCGGAGCACGACCCCGACTCACCAATTCTCGTGATGTGCAAGGTCGAGGCCCTTGGCACCAAGGCGTCGGGCACCTGGACGCTGACCGTCGACTTCTCGCTGGCGTAGGCCATGACAGCCCGCTGGCGGCCCTGGTGGACGGGCTGATGGCCACGCGGATCTACCTCCCCCAGACCGGCGCCACGCCGATCACGCCCGCGTTCGGGACGTGGGCGGAGACCACTGGTGCCGACCGGATCGCGGGGGTCGCGACGCGCATCTCGTCGGCGATGACGAGCGGTCCGGCCGCACGACAGAACAGCTGGTCTACGCCGGGCGCGCATCAGGGTGCCTCGTGGTCCCGAGTCTGGAGCCGCACTGAACGCGTCAGGTTGACGCGCTTGTTCGATGGGAAGACAATTCGCGGCCTTACCCGGATCCACCGGCCCATCGAGCTTGAGAGGCGCTGAAACGACGAATCAGGTGCCCTTCTGAACTGGGAAGATGGCGTTGAGATCAGCCCATCGACCCACACAGAGGAGCACCTGATCGATGCGATCATCGCACAGCCTCGACCGCCTCGAGTGGCCTTCGACGACGATCGCCTGGTGGCCGATGCGGGGCTCCTCCTGCCGTCCACGCTCGCCGCGCACCTCGGCCTCAAGGAGCTCGTCGAGGAGCATCTCGACCTCGGGGCTGCGGCCGGTCGGGCGAACCCGGGCGACAAGCTGCTGACGCTCGTCATGTCGGCGCTCGCGGGCGGTGACTGCATCGATGACGCGGACGCCCTGCGGGCCGGCGGGACGGGACGCGTCCTTGGGCACGTGGTGAAGGCCGCCTCGACGCTCGGGACGTTCCTGCGCAGCTTCCGCTGGGGCCACGTCCGCCAGCTCGACCGGGTCAGTCGTGAGCTCCTCGCGCGGGCCTGGGCGGCCGGTGCCGGACCCGGCTCGGCTCCCTTCACGATCGATCTCGACTCGACGATCTGCGAGACGTATGGCCTCGCCAAGGAGGGCGCTCTCCACCACGGGTACACAGGAGTCCGTGGCTATCACCCCCTGATCGCGGTGGCAGCGGGCACAGGCGACATCCTCATGGCTCGCCTGCGGGAGGGACGGGCCAACACCGTCCGGGGTGCCGCCCACTTCCTGACCGAGACGATCGGCCGGGTCCGATCTGCAGGAGCGAGCGGACAGCTCACGGTGCGGGCCGACTCGGGCTTCTATGCCCACGACGTCGTCGCGGTCTGCCGGAAGATGGGAGTCCGCTTCTCCATCACGCTCCGACAGCACCGGAGCGTCCGCCGGCTGATCGAGGCGATCCCCGAGGATGCCTGGACCCCGATCCCATACTGGATCGAGGGCGGTGCCGACGTCGCCGAGACGACGTACACCCCCTTTGCGAGCGAGAAGGACGCACAGCCGGTCCGGCTCATCGTCCGGCGGGTGAAGCCGACCCCGGGCTCCCAGCTCGCGCTCCTGACGCTGTATGACTTCCACGCCTTCATCACCGACCGGGATGGCACGACGCTCGAGCTCGAGGCCGACCATCGTCGTCACGCCGAGATCGAGAACGCGATCCGGGATCTCAAGTACGGGGTGGGGCTCAATCACCTGCCATCCGGGCGGTTCGCCGCGAACGGCGCCTGGCTCGCGGTCCAGGTGATGGCGCACAACCTTGCCCGCTGGACCGCCCGGATCGGGTTGGGCGAGGGGATCGTCACGACGAAGACGCTCCGGCGGCGGCTCTTCAGCCTGGCCGGACGGCTCACCCGCTCGGCTCGTCGGTGGAGACTCCACCTGCCGGCTCGCTGGCCGTGGGCGATGAGCTTCGCTGCCGCGCTCACAAGGCTCCGGGCGATCCCGCTCCTCGCCTGACCGTCCGATCCGCCCGGTCGCCCGCCTCGGGGGCTGGCGTCAGCATGTGCAGAGATCGGCTGCGACCCGTCCGCGGTGCTTCATGAGGCCAGTTCGGCCGTCACTCGGCCGCGTTTCAACCGGTCGACGACGCGTTGTGGCCGTCGGCGGCTCACGACGGCCGTGTCCGGGCACCGTCAGCGCGGTCCGGCGGTCGATGGCCTACCGAGGAGGTGAATGGGTCGCGGGCTGGCCGAAACGCCACGGGACGAGGGGCGAAACGCGGCCGAACAGGGTGGCGGCGATGGGTCAGGCAGCCGGCAGGCGATTTCTGCCCACGCTGCCGCTCGGCCCCCGGAGCGGCGACGTGGTGATCCGGCCGTCAGGCGAGCAGCGGGAGCGCCCGGAATCTCGCGAGGGCGGTGCCGAACTCGACGGCCCAGGGCCAGTCGAGCGGCAGGTGGAGGGTCAGGCGCCGGGCACTGCGGGTGATCCGCCCGGGCAGCGCGAAGAGCCGGCGACGGAGCGTCTTGGCCGTCACGATCCCGGCCCCGAGACCGAGCCTTGCCGTCGAGCGGGCGAGGTTGTGGGCGATGACCTGGATTGCGAGCCAGGCGCCGTTGGCGGCGAACCTCCCCGACGGCAGGTGGTTCAACCCGATCCCGTACTTGAGGTCGCGGATCGCGTTCTCGATCTCCGCATGCCGGCGGTGGTCGGCCTCGAGGGTGAGCAGGTCACCGGTACGGTCGGTGATGAAGGGGTGGTAGTCGTAGAGGGTGAGGAGCGCGAGCTGGGAGCCCTCCTTGGGCCGGACCCGGCGCACGATCAGGCGGACGGGCACAGCGTCGCGCTCGTCGGCGAACGGCGTCCAGGTGAGCTCGGCGACATCGGCCCACCCTCGATCCAGTACGGGATCGGGGTCCAGCCCGACTCCGGGATCGCCTCGATCAGGTTCCGCAGCTTGCGGCCGTGGAACCGGGCGGTGATGGAGAAGCGGACGTCCATCGCCCGGCAGGTCGCGACGACGGCGTGGGCATAGAAGCCGCTGTCCGCGCGCATGGTGAGCTCGCCGGCCGCGCCGGCTGCGCGCACCCGCCCGACCGTCTCGCGCAGGAAGTGGGCGGCACCCCGGACCGTGGCCGCCCGTCCCTCGCGGAGGCGCGCCATGAGGACATCGCCCGTGTCCGCCGCGACCGCGAGCAGCGGGTGATAGCCGCGCACCTTGGTGTACCCGTGATGGAGCGCGCCTTCCTTCTTGAGACCGTACGTCTCGCAGATCGTCGAGTCGAGGTCGATCGTGAAGGGCGCCGTCCCGGGACCGGCTCCTGCTCCCCAGGCCCGGGCGAGGAGATGCCGGCTGACGGCGTCGAGCTGGCGGACATGGCCCCAGCGGAAGCTGCGCAGGAACGTGCCGAGGGTCGACGCTGCCTTCACGGTGAAGCCGAGGATCTTCGCCGTCCCGCCCGCCCGGAGCACCGCCGCGTCGTCGATGCAGTCGCCGCCCGCGAGCGCGGAGGCGATGAGCGTGAGCGCCTTGTCGCCGACGTTCGCCCGGCCGGAGCCTTCCCCAGGTCGAGGCGCTCCTCGACCAGCTCCTTCACGCCCAGATGCTGGGCGAGCGTCGCCGGCAGGAGGAGGCCCGCGTCAGCGACGAGTTGCGTCCCGTCGAACGCGACGTCGAGGCGGTCGAGGCTGTGGGAAGATCGCATCCTGCAGGTGCTCCGCTTGGTCGGGTCGATGGCTGTGTCGCAACACCATCATTCCCGATCAGCAGGGCACCTGTTCTGCTGTCCCAGATCGTGAATCAACCCATGGGTTCGGTGGATCCGGGCTTACGGGTATCCGAAGGGCAGCACGACAATCACGGGGCGCTGCGGGTCCCGAGGCAGTCCGGCGGGAGGGGCGGCGCTGGCGCAGCCGACCCGCTCGTCCAGGGCGACCGGGGACCCATCGTCGCTGCTATCTCACGAGCCCAGGCCCCGATGGCGTCCCAGTTTCGGAAGTCGCCAGCCGGGAGGAAATCCTTTGACGCCGGCATCATTCGAACGAGCCGCTCGAACCTCGCGCGGGGTGGGTCGTGCGGGTCGAACGCTCCGAGAAAGATCCGGTGGTCGCGGGGGTGGTCGCCGCGCTCAGCTCGCCGATCTTCTTCCGACCCCCGCTTCCAGGGCCCTCATCCGGCCGAGCGCGTCCGCCGGCGGGTCATCGAGCCCTAGGCCGCGGCCGGCGGCAGTTCAACAAGCCGTAGAAGCTCGCGTGGCCGCTCCTCCCATACGTCGAACGGTACGTCCCTGACGGAGCCACCGATGATCGGAATAGCTTGCTGGAACGACGCCTCGGATTCCCAGACCGAGGTCGCGACGATCCGCCTGCTATCTTGGTCGAGCCACGCCGTTGCCTCAATCAAGCCGTCTGCCGAGCGCATCGCCGTGCCAAGACCCTGCATGGCCACGAGCAGATCCGTCGTGTGCTCGGGCTTGGGATAGTGGATGGCAAGGTAGAGAAACCTCACGCGATTCTCCTCGTCATGCGGAGCCCCAATCGGGGTTTACGGATGCTGGAGGCCCATGCTGTTGCCTTCGGAATCGATGAAGACTCCCGCGTAGCCCGCCTCCCTGGACAGCCAGGTCTTCTCCAGGACAACCGTTCCGCCCGCCGCCGTCACCTTCTCGAGGATCTGCGCGAGATCGGGGCTCCCGTCGAGGTAGATCAGCGTGCCTGTAACAGCCGGGAGTCGACCGACGCCCAGCACGAGCGCTCCGGCGTTGAACCGATCGTCGGTTGGGAACATGGCGTAAGTCGCTCCGCCGAGCTCCATGCGCGGAAGGTCGACGTCGAGCACGTGTTCATCGAACGCGCACGCCCGGTTCATGTCGCGAACCGGAATCTCAACCCAGTTGACCAGGTGCCTCAAGAAGTTCTCCTGATGGAGCCCGAGACCGGCTCACGCGATCAGTGGAGCAGGGCCAGCGTGTTGGTCCCATCGTCGACGAACCAGACCCCCGTCCCGCCGGGGCGGATGGCGAGCCCGAACAGGAGCCCGCCGCCCCCACTGGTCCCATCGAGCGTCTTGGTCGCCACCTGGACGCCGCCGGGGGTCGTCTCGACGATGTTCCCGTCCCCGCCGTTCAGGGTCAGGATGTCGCCGTTCGGTGCGATGGTGAGCCCGAGGGGCGAGTTCAGCGCGTGCCCGGCTGTCACGGTCGAGCCCACGCCCGCGCTCGAGGTTCGAGAGGCCGCGCTCCCGATCGCGGCGATGCGCGAGCCGAGGGTGTCCGCGACATAGAGCGTGCCATTCGCACCCAAGCCAAGTCCGGTCGGGCCGACGACGAGCGCCGCTGGGTCAGTTCGCTCGCCGAAGTCTGAGCCGATCACGGTCTCGCTGAGGAGGAGCGGCACCTTCACGCCGGTCGTCTTGAGCACGAGCCGCACCACCGTCCCCCCGTGGACGACCTTGCCCTTGCCTTTGACCGTGCCATTGAGGACGTTGGTCACGAACAGGCGGGCGATCGATCCGCCGTCGAGCGCCGTCATGTCCCACGGGCCGTTGATGGGGCCACCGTCGAACGCCTCCACGACGTGTCCGTTCGCGTTCAGGACGATCAGGCATCCGGCGCTCGCGGTCGCCGCGGTCCCATCTTTGGTCGGCAGGCTGCCCACGATGACCCAGCCGCTTCGCAGCGCGACGAGGGCGGTGGAGAGACCGACGCCACCCGGGCAGCGGCCGGCCACGGCTGCCGGCGTGATCGTGGCGAACAGATGGAGCACGCCGGTCGGCGTCAACTGGACGATCGTCGTGCCCGTGCCCTGGAGGTTGGACTTCGCGTTGAAGTTGCTCACGAGGATGTCGCCCTTGACGAGGCGGCCGATCGATCGCGGCACGAGAGCGACGCCGTAGGGGTTGATGTCGCCGTTCGCGGGCACTGTCGAGGAGCCGGGCAACGAGACTGTCGAAAGCGAGCCAAGGAATGAGCTCACGGCCGGCGCGACGTGCCACGTGCCCCCCAACGCCACGACGCCCTCGCCGTTGGTCTGGCCCGGCGCGCTGTCACCCGCGAAGGTGTAGAGCGGGTGGCCGTTGAGCGCGACCTGGGTCGTCCCGTCGTCGGGCCGGGTGAAGGTGCCGAACGTCAGGCTGCTGCCGGACGGCCCGCTGACCGTCCCGCCGGCCGCCACTAGGAGCGGGGGCCAGTTCGTCAGGCACCCGCCGGTGCACACGCTGCCGTTCCTCGGATCCGACGAGAGCGTGTACAGCGTCCAGCCACTCGGACCGGTCAGGATCGGGCCGAACGCGGAACTCGTCGTCACGCCGAGGGCGACGCTCGCGGGCGGACTGACCGAGGGCACCGTCGCGACCGGCGTTGGCATCGGGTAGGTGATCGCGGCGACCGATGAGGCGGCGGCCGGCACCAGCGCGCCGCCGACGGCGAGGACCCACGCGAGGAGTCCCGGCAGGAGCAGGCGTCGCGCGCGGTTCGTGTCGTTCACTCGGGTTTCCTCCTCGGCGCACGTGACCCGGGGCTGAAGGCCCTGGCGTGCCAACGCTCGCGATGGGGATACGTCGGGGCTCGAGCGGCGGTTTCAGGTTCAGGCCCAGTCGCCAGTGAGAACCGGACGGGCAGGCTCGACGTAGGAGGGACGTAGGAGGCGACTGCCCTCCCCGAACCGAACCTGACGAAAACGAACGAGGTGACCGATGAGCTCAAAGACCTTCAGGGCCGCAGCCATCATCGTGGTGGCCGGTGTCGCGGCGGCCTGCAGCGGCGCGGCGACGGCGGCGCCGGCCGCAAGCCCATCGGCAGCGGCCCCGGCCGCCTCAGCAGGAGGCGCTGCCGCAAGCGGGCCGGCCGTCATGACCGCGACCGTGGGCAGCCAGGGCACGCTCCTCGTGGCCGGCGCGAACGGGATGACGGTCTACACGTTCGCCAAAGACGTCGCGAACAGCGGCACGAGCGCCTGCACCGGCGGGTGCATCACGAAATGGCCGGCGCTCACGGTTCCGGCCGGCTCGACGCCCGCGGGCGGCAGCGGCGTGACCGGCAAGCTCGGGACGATTACCCGGACCGACGATGGCTCGGCCCAGGTCACGTACAACGGGCTGCCGCTCTACTTCTACTCCGGCGACAAGGCCCCCGGCGACGCGAACGGCATCTACCCGGGCTGGGCCGCGGTCAAACCGGCCGGCACATCCGGTTACTAGCGTTCCGATTCGGAGGGCACCCGAGGGCTTGCCGATCGCCTCGGCGCGGATCTCGTCGGCGGTCTTCACCTCAATTCAGCCACGACCGCGTGCCATGACGAGCCGACGATGACCGGTCCAGGCGCGCCTGGAGAAGGCCGGCATCGAGGTGCTGGAGGCGCGGATCAGTCACCTTGCCTATGCTCCCGAGATCGCCAACGCGATGCTGCGTCGACAGCAGGCGACCGCCGTCATCGCCGCCCGGGCGAAGATCGTGGAGGGCGCAGTCGGAATGGTCGAGATGGCGCTTGAGGCGTTGTCTGCGAAGCATGTCGTCGACCTGGACGAGGACCGCAAGGCCCAGATGGTCAGCAACCTGCTGGTGGTCCTCTGCAGCGAGCACGAGACGTAGCCGATCGTCAACGCCGGGACGCTCTACTCGTAGGGCGGCCGATCTCCAGGGGCTGGTGACGTGCCTCATCCGCGGGCGCTGCCTCCGGGCTGCGCATCGCCGGGCGACCCGTGACCACCCGAAAGCCGTTCCTGTTGCGGCTGGACCCAACGACCCTAGAGGCGCTCTAGGCCTGGGCCGCCGATGATCTCCGGAGCGTCAACGGCCAGATCGAGTTCCTGTTGCCGCGTTCCCTGCGCGATACCGGGAGGCTGCGCGCCGGGCCCCGCGTGACGTGGGGCAGCCCGCCGCAGCCGGAAGCGCCTTCGGAAGCAGCGCCGGAAATGCGGCCACGTGGAGGAGCTTGAAGGCGCCGACGCGCGCCGGGTGGGCGGGCCCTGACCGCATCGGCGTCCCGAAGCGCACGCAGGCCCTGGGGCGTCCGGCGATCGCGATTGGCTTGTCAAACCGCGCTGGCAAGGTCGTGTGAGTCCACATCAGGATCCGCGAGCCAGAAGCCGACGTTCCAGCGGAGCCTCAACGTGTCGAAGACTGATCGCCGAGCACGTCAGCCAGAGGCCCACGAGTTCAAGGTTGTGTGAAGAAGGCCCGCATTGGATCGAAGTAGTTGTCCCGCCACCCCTGCTCGTACCCGCTCTGGTCCTCGGGGACATTCGTGTGGTGGAGCGTGATCAGGGTGCCAGGCCCAGCCGGTTCCAGGAGCACCTCGACGCGCGAGTCCGGGTCGTCGGTGGCGAAATCCGACGTCCTCCACGACTGGACGATCCGCCGGCCCGGCTCGAGCTCGAGGGTGGTGCCGGTGATGTAGCCGTCCCAGGCCTGGAACGCGCCGCCGGGACGCGGGTCGATCTCCGCGCGACCCCCGGTCATGGCGCCGTGTTGGCCGCTCGACATCCAGGCGTCGTAGACGGCCTGCGGGGTCGCCGGAAGGCGATCCGAGACGCTGAAGCTGTATGCCATTGATCTGCTCTCTCCCTTCTGCCGTCTGGCGCCGTGGCGGACGGTCGGACACTACCGCGGCGATGTCGATCCCGCCCATTCGACAACGGCCAGAGCACGCAGGCAGTCGCCCTTGACGAGCGAGGTCTGGCTCTTATGCCAGGTCCCGCAGTCGATGCGTGGGCGATCGAAGCGGCTCGCTCCCGCCGAACCATGACGGCGAGGGCACAGCCCGCGGACGGCGGGACGCCGGCCTTGGCTTCGAGCGTTACGACCGAGACCTCGCGTCGCTGGTGGAGCCGAACAACGCTGCACCGGTCACAGCGAGGGGACGGGTGAACGCGCTATCGGCGGTAGCAGGTTTCGCCGGACGGGTAGAAGACTTGCCAGCCTGGGCTCAGGCGCTGATGTCAGCACTCGGGGGCGCGGCCCTGGCATGGGCGTGCTACCAGTAGAGCTCTGCCCGGCTTGGGTCGGTCAGACTGGGTTTCAGTACCGGGCGCAGACTGTCGGCGGGCGTCGCCATTCGGCATTCACCCGGTGCCCCGCGCTGGCTTGCAGCTGCCGCCGTGAGGCTCAGCATGGCGAGCCGATCTTGCGGGTGTTCAATCAGGATGGCTGGACTGGCGGCAACGATGATCGACGCCACCCGGCGACGAAGATCGACGTCGTCGACCAGCGTGTCCGCCAGCCAGTCGACCTGGCGGTCGTGCTCGGTCTCCACGTTCTCCTCACAATCATCGAAGGCCCGGCAGCCGCGGGGACGCAGCGCGCCGTCACGCAACTTCCCGCGAGAGAGTCGCACGTGGTTGCCCCTTTGTCACCCACGTATCCCGTCCGGCTTCAGGCGAGGTCGGACTGCCCGTGTGCTACGGGCGTGGCGCTGCCAACCCTCTGTCCCCGCGCCTCTTGGTGCTCCGTTTCCCCATTCTCGGGAGCTCTCGCCTCGCCAACCCAAGACGGATCACCACACGACGTGGTCATCGTGCCGGTGCTGATACGACCCCTTGCCTGTCCGTCAGCGTGCGTCGATCGCCGTCACCCCCGAATCGGTGCCAACGAAGACCTGGCCATTCCAGAGTGTCGGTGACGCGAAATGCGGCACGGGACCGACGGCGAGTTGGGCGAGCGGCTGACCCGTGCTCGGAGCGAGCGCGAAGAGCTCCCCGCGGGCGAGATCGATGCTCCACACCACCCCGCCGCCAACGACCGGCGGACCGCTGGCGCCGGATGCCGTCTGCCAGCCAACCGTGATCGAGCCGGAGGCCGAGATCTGGACCTGGGCCAGTCCGTTCGTGCATGGCACGTAGAGGGTGGTGCCAGACTGGGCGGTGCCGCCAAAGGCCGGGCAGACGGGCGCCGAGGCAACCGCACCACCGATGCCGCCAAGCGCTTCCTGGCGTAGCAGGTACCCGATCCCGCTCTTGCCGACGATGAACGCCCAGCCGCCGGGGACCAGGACCGGGCTGAGCGAGCCCAGGTCGAGGTCGGCGGCGTTGTCCTGGGCCCACGTCGCGGGCGCGAAGCGCGATTGGAGGGCCAACTGTGGTGAGAGCGCGAGGACCGAGTCGCTTCCGTCGTAGGTCGACGTCGAGCTGCCGTTTCCCGTCGAGACATAGACCGATCCCTGCCCGTCGAGGACCGGCCCAGCCGCCGCCCAGATCGCGCCCCCGCGGGCGACCGGGACCCGATAGCTGATCGTCGGGCCCACCCCGCTCGTGGGTACCCCGATGAGCTCGCCCACGTACTGGCCACAGTCGCCGTAGAGGCCGCCCAGACCGACGTAGACGTAGCCGTTGCCGATGGCCAGCGCGGCGCGCTGCTGATGGGTGGCCGGGTCGTCGAGCGGCAGGTCGATGCCGCGTGACCAGCGCACGGCGCCGTCAGCAGCGTCGAGCGCGAACAGGACGTGCCGCGGGCCGGTGACCTCCGCGACGACGAACAGCGACCCGCTCGCGGGGTCATAGGCCGGCGTGCCGGTAATGCCCAGCGGATCGATGTTGCCGCACGGCAGGCTGGTCAGCGGCACCGGGTTGCCGAGGTTGCGTTGCCAGCTGACGCGGCCACTGGCGGGATCGAGTGCGTAGATCGTGTCGCCTTCGGTGGCCGCGATGAGCCGGCCCCCCGCCACCAGCGGCTCCGCGTAGACGGCCCCGTCAAGCGGCGTCGACCAGGCTCGAGCGAGAGAGCCGTCGAAGGCAGGGAATGCCTGGTCGCTGCCGGTTCGGGCCGGGTCGCGGTGGTAGACCGGCCAATCTTCCTGAGCAGGCGCGACTGGCGACCAGGTCGGGCGGCTGTTCGAACTCCCCGGGGCGGACGCCGGCGGCGCTGGCGGGGTGACGGCCGTCGGAATGCCCGCTCCGCTCTGGGCCGGGCTGCCGCAACTGCTCAAGAGCAGGAGGCTCAGCCAGGCGATCGACGCACGTCTCGACATTGCGCAATGCTCCCACGCCCGGGCAGGCGGGGCTCGGAAACGTGCCGAGGACCTAACGGGAGCCCGCACGGCGTCGGGCGAGACAACGACGCGCACCGAGCCGCGGATCTTCGGGCCCGTGGTGAACACCCTGTTTCGCGTCCTCCTCGCGATCTGGACGATCGGTTCCTCGTCGTGAGCTGCGTCCCGATGCTGACTGGCAACGTGGTCGTCGGGGGTGTGGGACTCATCGCGGGAGCGATCCTGCTCATCCCATGGCTCGTTGGGGTTCTCGTCCTCTCGGCCTTCGTCTGGCTCACGAACCCGCGGCGGTCTGACGCCGCACGATCCCGGCATCGTGTTGCGTTCTCCGGCCTCCTGCGTGAGTGATGTGGACGACCACGCACGCAGGAGGCCTCGATGAACCCACACTGCTCCCCGCACTCCGCTCCGGTCAGCCCACCGCCTGGGAGGTTGTGTAGTGTCGACGCCGCCCGAATACTGAGCACTTCTCGCCGGTCGAAACCTGAGCACCCCTGACCAGGTTCGACTGGCACCCTCGAACGAGCACAGAGCTCGTGCACGAGGAGGAAGGAGTGCACCAGGTGGAGGACTGGGCCGAGGTCCATCGGCTCTTCCATCGCGAGGGACGGTCCGAAGGCGGCGATCGCCCGGCGCGCTCGGGATGAGCCGCAACACCGTCGACCGGCTCCTCGCCCTCGACGAGCCGCCGCGGTATCGCCGGGCGCCGGCGGGCTCGCGGGTCGATCCGTTCGCCGAGCGGATCGCGGCGATGCTCGCGGCCGACCCGACGGTCCGGGCGACGGTGATCCGCGAGCGCCTGCGGCCCGACGGGATACGCGGGGCGGGATCACGATCCTCAAGGAGCATCTCGCACGGGTCCGCCCGGCGTTCCTCGCCGCCCGGGCCTTCCAGCGCACGACGTACCGGCCGGGCGAGATCGGCCAGGTCGACTGGTGGCACACGGGAGCCCAGGTCCCGGTGGGGCGTGGTCGCACCCGGGAGGCGTTCGGTCTCGTCACGACGCCTGCCCTTCTCGGCGCGCCCACGCGATCACGTTCACCCTGTCCCGGACCGTCGGCGACCTGCGCCCGGCCCTCGCTCGGCTGTCTCGAGACGCCTGGGCGGCGTGCCCGAGGCGCTCGTCTTCGACAACGACGCCTCGGTCGTCGCGACAGGCGCGGGTGCCCGGGCGCGGCTCCATCGCCGAGGTGGCGGGGCTGCTCGGCGCGCTGCGCGACGCGGCCGGTCGTCCTGCGCCCGGCGTCGCCCGAGGCCAAGGGCGGGGTCGAGCGGACGATCGGGTATGCCGAGACGAGCTTCCTGCCGCTGCGCGACGTTCGACGTCCCTCGACGACCTCCAGGGCCAGCACGACGCCTGGGCGACCGACGTCGCGTACCGCCGCCACGTCCGCCGCCTCGGGGGCCGGGTCGCCGACCGGTACGCCGTCGGAGCGGGGCTTCCTCGCGGCCCTGCCCGAGCCGCGTGCCCGACACGGACCTCCACCTCGAGGCCCGGGCGGGCAGGGACGCCTTCGTCCGGGTGCTCGGCGTCGACTACTCGGTCCCGCCGTCCTTCGTCGGGCGGCGGATCGGGATCCGGGTGAGCCCGGCGTCGGTGCGCCTCTCCTGCGAGGGGACCGAGGTCGCGGCCCATGCCCGCAGCTTCGTCCCGGCCGACGTCGTCCTCGACCCGGCGCACGGCCGGGCGATCCGCCTGGCCCGGGAGGCCGCCGACCGCCTGCGCTCGGGCGACGGGAGCTGCCGGCGGTCGATCTCGGGCGGTACGACGCGCCTCTGGGAGGTGCCGGCATGAGCGAGACCACGGCGGCCGAGCTGGCGTACCTCTCGCGGGCCCTCAAGGCGCCCCGCATCGCGGGCCGTGTCGGGCAGGCTCGCCGAGCGGGCCCGCGACGAGGGCTGGGATTACGAGGCGTACCTCGCCGCGGTCCTCGCCGAGGAGGTCAGCGCGCGGGACAGCCACGGCGGGAGCGCCCGGGTGAAGGCTGCCCGCTTCCCGGCGGTCAAGACCCTCGACGACTTCGACTTCACGGTCCAGACGAGCGTCAGCCGCCAGGTGATCGCCCATCTCGCCCAGCTCGACTTCCTCGCCGAGGCCCAGAACGTCGTCTTCCTCGGACCGCCCGGGACCGGCAAGACGCACCTCTCGATCGCGCTCGGAGTCGCGGCGGCCCGGCGCGGCCACCGGGTCGCCTTCGCCACGGCCCACCAGTGGGTCAACCGCCTCGGAGCGGCCAAGCGGGCAGGCCGGCTCGACGAGGAGCTCGAGCGCCTCGGCCGCATCCCGCTCCTCGTCGTCGACGAGGTCGGGTACATCCCGTTCGACCCCGAGGCCGCGGCCCTCTTCTTCGCCCTGATCAGCTCCCGCTACGAGCGGCGCTCGCTGATCGTCAGCTCGCAACAAGACGTTCAGCGCCTGGGCCGAGATCTTCGGCGACCCGGTGGCCGTCGCCGCGATGGTCGACCGTCTCGTCCACCACGCCGAGGTGATCGTCCTCAAGGGCGAGTCGTATCGCCTGCGGGGCAAGCGGGAGGAGGTGCTGACCGGCGAGCGGAAGCGCTGACCTGCTCAGGTTTCGGCCGGCGATTCCTGCTCAGGTTTGGACCGGCGTTGACAGTGTAGGTCGAGCTCGGGCGGATCCTCGCTCCGTGCTCGCCGACGCGCTGCTACGCTTCGGCGGTCCGGCCGCGCGACTGGTTGTCACGGGTCCCGCCCATCCCCGCGTCCGGCTGGTGCCTGCGAGGAGGACCGATGGCTCGCGACCCGCTGCTCGAGCTCGCCGACCGCCACCTCATCCGCTATGTCCCCGGCTTCGCCCCGTTTCTGGTCGAGCGCGCGAGCGGGAGCTGGCTCTGGGATCGCGACGGTAACCGGGTGCTCGACTTCACGAGCGGCCAGATCTGCAGCACGATCGGCCACAACCATCCGCGGATCGTCGAGGCGATCCGGGCCGCCTGTGACCGGGTCCTCCATCTCAACAGCTGGATGCTCTCAGAGGAGGTCGTCCGGCTCGCGGCCCGCCTGGCCGAGCTGCTCCCCGCGCCGCTCGAGAAGGTGATCCTCCTCAACACTGGTTCCGAGTCGAACGAGATCGCGATGCGGATCGCGAAGCTCGCCACCGGGCGGTTCGAGATCGTCGGGCTCGACCAGAGCTTTCACGGGCTCACGGCCGGCGTGGCCTCGGTGACCTACTCGGTCTCCCACCACGGGTACGGACCGCAGGTGCCGGGCACCTTCGCGATCCCGGCCCCCTACGCATATCGCTGCCCGGTCCGACGCCGTCCGAACGGCACCGCCGGCTGTCCGGGCTGTGACCTCAGCTGCCTCGAGCGCGGCTTCGAATCCTTCGATGCGAACAGCGCGGGCTCGCTCGCGGCGACGATCGCTGAGCCCGTTCTCTCCGCCGGTGGCGTGATCGACCCTCCGCCGGGCTACCTGCGCCGGCTCGCCGAGCTCACGCGAGCGCGCGGTGGGCTCTTCATCGTGGACGAGGCACAGACCGGCTTCGGCCGCCTCGGGACGATGTTCGGCTTCGAGCAGGACGACGTCGTGCCCGACATCGTGACGGTCTCCAAGACCCTGGGCGGGGGGCTCCCGCTGGCGGCGACGATCATCAGCGCCGAGCTGGAGCAGCGGATCGTCGAGCGCGGCTTCGTCCACGTGACGAGCCATGTCAGCGACCCCCTGCCGGCGGCGGTGGGCCTCGCGGTCCTCGACGTCATCACCGAAGAACGTCTGCCCGAGCGGGCGGCCGTCATGGGCGCGCGCCTGCGGGCCGGCCTACTCGAGCTTGCCGCGCGCCATCCGATCATCGGCGAGGTCCGCGGCCGCGGACTCCTCCTGGGCGTGGAGCTCGTCATCGACGGCGAGACGCGCGAGCCGGCGGAGGAGCTGGGTACGCGTGCCACCGACGAGTGCCTCGCGCGCGGGTTGTCGATGAACATCGTCCGCCACATCGGCGCCAACAGCGTGTGGCGTATCGCCCCTCCGCTCACGGTGAGCGAGGAGGAGATCGACCTGGCACTCTCGATCATCGACGAGAGCCTGGCGGCCGTCGCGGGGCGGGGCCGATCGCGCCCGGTCGCGTCACCCGCGTAGTGCGTCGCCGCGAGTCGATCGAGGCGGTGTCGAGCTTCCTCGACCACAGCTCGCTGGTGGTCACGACCGCCTGCCTCCGCCGGCTCGAGGGCGAGGCGGATCGGATTTGGCTCGCGGTGGCCGTCGCGATCGGGGGTCAATCGCCGGGCGAACCCGCCGTGGCGCGCGAACCCGCCCGTTTCAGACGCGCTCTGGGCTCGGGTCGAGGACGTGCGGCGGAGCAAGACGCGCGGCGGGGGACCGCGTCGCCGGGGACGGGTCGACCTCCTTGCCGGGCTGCTCGAATGCGTCTGCGGGCGACGAATCCGAAGTGACGGCACGTTCGCCGACGGGCGCCACCGCAAGCTTCACGCGGACCCTTGCACGGCGTGGGGATCGATGGCCCGTCTTGGCGATGAGACCTAGGAGGTGCCGGTGTTGGCCCAAGTTGCCGGCATCCGCCTCGATGACGCGACGATCGCCGGTGTCGTGGCGGCCCTCGGTGGCGCCCGACGACCCGTCGCGATTGACCGGGGCCGGATCGAGCGTCAGATGCGGGATCTCGCCCTCGAACATGTCCGAGGGGGACTGAGCGACGACACGTACCTCGCGCGGGTCGTAGAGTCCCGAGCCCAGATCGCTGCGTTGGAGGTGACTTCCGACGTCGGCGTCCCAGCAGACCGAGCCGTCGACTGGCTGCGGGGAATTGCCGACACGTGGCTCCAGGCCGATCTCCCCGAAGCGAAGGCTGACCTGCTCCACGCGATCTACGAGCGGATCGTCGTGGCCGCGCGCTCCTTCGTGAGCGCGCGGCTCACCCCGGCGGCCTATGCGCACGGGCTCGCCCTGGCGCTGCCCGAAAAGGTTGCTATGGCGCGCCCGACAGGTGTTGGACGCGCGATAACAGCCTACGACATGCCGATCGAGGGCCGAGACGAGTGGTTGGCCGCCGTCGCGAGGCTCATGGCATGAGGGATGGTTACCTACGCGGCGCCCTGTCGCCGCACGCAACGGAGCGCCAGATGGATGTCCTCGCAGCCTTCGTCGAGGCTGGCGGATCCGTGGCGGACGCGGCCAAGCTCGTGGGCATCCGACCGAGCACCGTGAAGCGCCACCTCGCGGACCTTCGTGCGCGGTCGGGCTTGACGACCGAGCAGCTGATCTACAGCGGGCGGGCGGAGGGGTGGCTCATGGTGCCGAGTCTGGAGCCTGGGTGAACGCGTCGGGTTGACGCGCTTGTTCGATGGAAAGGCCGTTCGCGACCCTACGCCACGGTGACGACCACGTTGCCCCGCTTGTGTCCGTTGTCGACGTACCTGTGCGCCTCGACGATGTCGTCCAGGGCATAGGTGCGGTCGATCACGGGCCTGATCTCACCCTTCGTGGCCAGCTCGCCGAGCAGCACCAGGTCCTCGCGACGAAGCTTCGGCGTCCCGTCGTCGACCGAGACGCAGGCACCGCCGGGAGCCAGCACCTGGCGACACCGCCGGAGCGCCGCGGCGCTCTTCCTCTTGCCCACGGCGTCGAGGATCAGGTCGTACCGCTCTGCCCTGTCCGTGAAGTCCTCGCGGGTGTAGTCGATCACCGTGGTCGCGCCGAGCGATGCCACGAGGTCCACGTTCGCAGTGCTGCAGACGCCCGTGACCTGGGCGCCGAGGTGTCGTGCGAGCTGCACGGCGGACGTGCCCACGGCCCCCGAGGCCCCGTAGATGAGGACCCGTTGTCCCGCCCGGACGATCGGCCTTGCGCAGGAAGTGGAGCGCGAGGAGGCCACCGTACGGAATGGCCGCGGCTTCTTCGTCGGTGAGGTTGGCCGGTCGCGTCGCAAGAAGTCCGTCCTCCGGCCAGCACACGTACTGCGCATACGTTCCGAAGCGGTGCTGATTGAAGCCGAATACCGGCTGGCCCACTTCGAATGACGTGGCGTCCGGTCCGACCGAGTCCACCTCCCCCGAGAGCACCATGCCGAGCACCGGTTGCCTGGGCGCGTTCCAGCCGAGTGCGAGTCGCGCCATGAGCCGGTAGGCGGGGCTCAGGTTGAGCCCCCGGACGTAGCAGTCGCTCGACGTCACGGCGGTCGCCAGGATGCGGATGCGCACCTCGTTCTTCCGGGGAACGGGGGTCGCGAGCTCCTCGACCCGGAGGACCTCCGGCGGACCGTACCGCGTGCAGACGACGGCCTTCACGCCCGAGCCCCCTCGGCCTGCGGATCCGCGAGCCGCTTCTCCGCCGGCAGGCCCGCCCCGGAGTCGACGACCTTCACACCCTTGACGAGGAGCCACAATGCCAGCCCGAGCTCGGCGACGAAGCTCACGGCGAGCCCGGGGTAGCGGATCGCGGGGTAGTCCGGCAGCAGCAGGGCCTGGAGGAACCAGATCAGGACGGCGATTCCGTCGAGCACCAGAAGGACGCCCAGGAACCGGGGAAGGAACCTGGACTTGTAGACCAGGTAGCCGAGCGGGAACAGCCACGTGCCGAAGAACAGCTGGGCCGTGACCCAGCCCGTCTTGTAGACGTTGATGGACAGGTACGCCAGCCCCTCCAGCTGTGCCGCCGAGTAGGCCTGCATGTGGCTGGCCGCGTCTCCCTGCAGCATCGCGGATACCAGCGACAACATGCTCGCGCCCTGGATGGCGACACCGACGGCGTTGAGCAGGAGGAAGAGCAACGCCAGGTTCTTGTTGACCGGTCGCAGGAGGACGTAGAGACCCCAGGCGGCCATGAGGAAGAGGAACCCTGAGATCAAGCGCGATGACAAGACCCAGACGGAACGACCCCGCATTCGTGACGATCGCCTGGTAGACCTGAGGCGCGTCACCCGGCCCGATATGCCCCAGCACACTGGCGAGCACGGAAGCCAGGATGTATGCGAGGTAGAAGCCGCCCGTGATCCTGGCCACCTTGCCCGGCGCCAGGTGATCGATTCCCGTATTCATTCCCAATCTCCCTGTTGGTTGACGTTCACCTGGGGCACCAACCGCGACAGGAGAGGCACTGAGGCTCACGACCTCGTGACCGCGCAGCGCCTCGAGAAAGGGCTGGAAGCTGCCGCACACCAGGCAGCGCAGGATCGGACCGTCAACTTCCACCTCGCTGACTCCGGACGCCCGCTCGATCTGCCGGGCCGGAGGTACGCCGACGAAGCTGACTTCCACTCGTTGTGTCGGTAGCTCCCTGGTCATGCTCGCCAGCCTAGGGGGGCACACGGGAGCCGGCATCGATGGGATTCGTGATTGGGTAGCTGACGCCGACCGGCGCCGGAGTCCGCTGCCGCTCGTCGGCCTTCGGCGTCCGCTACTCGTTCGACGACGCCATCCAGGCGGCGATCTGGGCACGCGAGTTGCATCCGAGCTTGTTCAGGATGCTGCGGACGTGGCTGTCGACGGTGTGCTCGGAGATGAACAGGCGCGCCCCGATCTCCTTGTTGCTCAGGCCGTCGGCGACCAGCCGTGCGACCTCCGCCTCTCGCTTCGCGAGCAACCCCGCGCCCGCACTGTCCGAAGCCGCGACGGCAACAGGGCCGGATTCACCGAGTGCGAGCCGCACGGCGGCGTCCCGGCTCAAGCGGCTTCCGGCCTTGAATTCGGCCTCGAACCTGGATGCGCCAAGCGCTGCGATCGCCGACGCTCTCGGCTTGGCCCACCAGCGGAGCGAGGAATGGCATGACGCTGGCGCCGGTCCCCGTGCGGACGGTATCCGCGGCTCCGAGCAGCTGCGCGGCGAGCCGCGCCTGCCCGGATCCGGCGGCATGGCAGCCCAATGCGTCGAGCAGGTACGCCAGCTGCACCCGGTCATCGATCTGGTGGGCGATCCGCAGCGCCTCGGCGAACAGGGGCTTTGACGCAGCAAGCTCACCGGCGATCAAGGCGACCGTGCCCAGGTTCAGCAGCCAGACCTTGAGCGTGTAGAGGTCCCCCACCTCTCGGCTGAGACGCACGCCTTCCGATGACGCGGCAGTCGCCGCCTCGAGGTCGCCCTCGAAGAAGCCATCGAGCGATCGAGCCTGCAGCAGCGCGAGCGCAGCCGCGACGTCATCAAGGCCAGCCGTCACGGCCTGGGCCTCGTCGAGCAGGCGCCTGGCGGACGCCCGATCACCCGCCATGTTCGCAGCGATCGAGGCCATGGAGAGCGACGTCGCCAGCGGACGGAGGCGACCGGCCTCTCGATCCGCCGCCGCCGCTCGTTCGAGGGCCGGCCTGGCAGCGGTCGGATCGACCAGCAACACGGCCAGGAACCCACGCAGGTACTCGGCCCGAGCCTGCGGCTCCGGATCACCGCCTCCGGTCGCGAGGAGCTCGTCCAGCCACCGCACGCCTTCGGTGGTCGCACGCGTGGCCCAATACCCGCGGATGGAGGCAGCAAGATCCATTCCGCGTGAGATGTCCGCGTGCGTCAGGCATCGCCGGAGGACCCACCGGATGTTGTCGATCTCGAGGTCCATCCATTCGAGCCACTCGACCAGCCGATCCTGGGCCGCCTCTTCAGATCGCCGACACCTCGAGACGTAGTAGTCGACGCATCGCAGCTCGACGGCCTCCTCCTCACCCGCCTCCTGCAGCTCGAGGCCGGCGAACTCGCGCATCGTCTCGTGCAGCCGATAGCAGGCGAGCACCCGCTGCGTCCTCCTTCATCACCAGCGACTTGTCGACCAGCGATGACAGCACGTCCAGGACATGCGCCGCCGGCACGTCGTCGGAGGTGCACACCGACTCGACGTCCTCCAGCGTGAACCTGCCCGCGAACACGCACAGCCGCCGCAGGAGCGTCCGCTCGTCCGATCCCAGCAGGTCGTGGCTCCATTCGATGGTGGTTCGCAGCGTCTGGTGACGCGGCAGCGCCGCGCGACTTCCTCCCGTGAGCAGACCGAACCGGTCGGCCAGGCGATCGAGGATCTGCTCCACCGAGAGGACCCGCGTCCTGACCGCCGCGAGCTCGATCGCGAGCGGCAGGCCGTCGAGCCGGCGGCACAGCTCCACGACCGCCGCCCGGTTGGAGGCGGTCAGCTCGAACCTGCCCGATGCTGCCGAAGCCCGCTCGGTGAAGAGCTCGACCGACTCGTTCTGGCGGAGCTGATCGAGGGACTCGTCGGCCTGGGCTCGAGGCAGCTCGAGCGGTGGGATCGGCAGAACGTGCTCACCCGGAACCGACAGCGGCTCGCGGCTGGTGGCGATCACCCGCACGCCGGGCGCGGCCTTGAGGACGTCGGTCACGAGCAGCGCGGCCGCGCCGAGCAGGTGCTCGCAGTTGTCCACCACGAGCAACAGCTCCTTGTCCCGCAGGTAGGAGAGCAGGAGGGCCCGTGGCTCGGTCGCGGCCTGGTCGCGCAGGTCCAGGGCCGCCAGCGTGGCGTTGCCGACCAGCGCGGGATCCCGAACCTCGGCGAGCTCAACCAGCCACGCGCCGTCCCGGAAGCCGCGCGTGAGGTCGGTCCCGATCCGGATCGCGAGGCGGGTCTTGCCGACACCGCCCGGGCCGACGAGGCTGACCAGGCGGGCCGTGGTGAGCTTCTTCCTGAGCTCGGCAAGCTCACGGCGACGGCCGATGAAGCTCGTCGCTTCAGCCGGCAGGTTGCCCGGGCGGCGGATGGGCCTGGCCATGGTGAGCAGCAACGTTACTCCGGGCAGTGGGCGCCCATGCCGGTCAACTGGCTACCGGATCACGAATCCCATCGATGTCGGCTGCTCCCCCATGGGCCCTAGCGTGGCGGGCATGACGCTGGACCCGGGCCGGGCGAGCCTGCCCACGAACAGGAAGGAGGAAGATGAATACGAACCGAAGGATCGCCGTCGTCGCGGGCGTGGCGTTCCTCATTGCGCACGATTGCCCAGATGGTGGGCGTCGCGCTGGTGTCCCCGATCCTCAGTGCTCCGGACTACCTCGCCGAGATCTCGGCGAACGAGAGCCGGGTCCTCGTCGGGGCGCTCCTCCTGTTCATCGGGGCTCTTGCGTGCACCGGCATTGCCCTTGCGCTGTACCCGGTCTTGAGGGTGCACAACCACGGTCTGGCCATCGGATCGGTCGGCTTCAGGACCATCGAGGGCGTGCTCCATAGCCTCATCGCCGTCTGCTGGCTGTTGCTGGTGACCGTGAGCCAGGAGGCCGTGAGCGCTGGGGCTCCGGCTTCATCCGCCTACCGGGTCCCGGGTGCGGTGCTCACCGCAGCACCCGACTGGCTGGCCCCTCTCGCGCTGCTGGCCTTCGGCCTCGGGGCCCTCTGCTACTACTGGGTGTTCTACCAGTCACGACTCATCCCTCGATGGCTGTCGGCCTGGGGCCTGGTGGCCATCGCGATGGTCATGGTGTCGGCCGTCCTGGTGATGCTCGGTGTCGTCGAGAGCTTCTCGACGCCGCAGCTCGTCCTGGCGGCTCCCATCGGCGTGCAGGAGATGGTGCTGGCGGTCTGGCTGATCGCCAAGGGCTTCAACCCATCTGCCGTCGCTGCCAAGCCTGCCGGCGAGAAGCCGGTGCTTCGGGCGGCCGCGTAGAACCACACCGCAAACGCAGTCACCCGCTGTCTCACGGCGTCCGGTATGCCGACGAGATCGATTGAGGCTAACAAGGTCAGCGAGAGTGAGTGCCTGGCGCGGGAGCCCGCAGCCAGGCAGGTTGGGGACACGCCCGTGCAAACCAGGGCCACGGATCCAAGCAGGCGAGAGACGTCATTCGGCGCCTACAGGCACCTGCATAAACTGACGATTGGGGGCGGACTGGCATTCTGGGTAACTACCTTCGCATTCTCGCTGCTTCCCATCGCTGCGGAGTACCGAGCTGCGTTTTCGATTGACTGGGCCCGAATGGTCCTGGTTGAATCGCTGCTTGGTGGCCTGATCGTCGCATTCGGCGTCAGCTACTGCCTGCTCCGCTTCTTCCAGAGGATTCCGACCAGGGATCCAGTTCGGAAGTCCTCGGTATTGAGCGCCGTCGCCTGGGTGATTGCCCTGGTCCTGATCCAAGGTGCTGCGACTCGTGTCGACACCAGTGATGCGTGGCATTACGTCCTCATCGGCGCACTGCTCAACGTCCCAAGGTTTCTCGTTCTCGGAATCGCTATTGGCTACCTCTACGAGAAGCTGGACGGATCAGCCTCGTCGTGACCACGCGGTCCGGACGATGGTCCCGGAGTCGTAGCACCGCAAGCGAATAGACCCCATCGGCGTCGTCGCGCACGCTCCCCGAGATGTCGACGAGCGTGGAATCGAGCGTCACGGACGGCACTGGCGCGGCATTCCCGCTGCTCCATGCTGACAGCCGGCCCGCGTCATGAAGCTCTGCACGGTCTGCGGTGTCGTCACGAGCCGATCGACTGGACGCTGCGGCGAACATCCGCGCCTGTCGGGCCTCGGTGCCAACCATCACGTCCATGCGGATCCGCGATGGGCACGCCTGTCCAAGCGGATGATCGCCCGCCACGTCGGCCAGTACGGCTACGTCTGCCCGGGCGATGGTCCCGAGCATCCGGCGCACCCGACGCGTGACCTGACGCTCGACCACGTCAGAGCGCTCATCGATGGTGGCGCGCCATTCGACCCCGCCAACACCCGCGTGCTGTGCCGATCGAGGAACTCGGCCAACGGAGCGCGCCTCGTGAACGCACGAAGGGCCGACCGGGGGTACCCACACGCGGATCCTGCCCTCCTGGAAGTCCGCGCCTCCCAATTGTGTGCACGCGGCCGAGTTTCGCGAGAAATCCCCGCCCACGTTGGCCCACGGGCGCCACGGTTGGCCCACGTGCCGCGATGAGAGATCGCACGCCCAACCCGCGCCACCCAACGAGAAAGGGCCCCGGGTTGGCGCCCAGGGCCCGAGGGGCCGCCGGTGGCGGCGGGGCTATCCGGCGTCGCCCTGCGAGCCGGCCACCGGAGCGGCCGGCTGATGGC
Source organism: uncultured Chloroflexia bacterium (assembly GCA_963722475.1). Classification (GTDB taxonomy): domain Bacteria; phylum Chloroflexota; class Limnocylindria; order Limnocylindrales; family CSP1-4; genus CTSoil-043. The sequence continues at coordinate 211,966 of CAVRMJ010000008.1, forward strand.
CGCGAGGGGCCCGAGGCTTCTTGGCCGTCTTGCGGCCGACTGCCATGGGGGTGGCGACCGGCTCCTGGTCCGACTCGGTCGGCGCGACCTCGGTGGCCAGCCCGGCGTCGGCGGCCTTGCGGGCGAGGGCCGCCTTCCGCAGGGCGCTCGTGTACTGGTTCCAGTGGGGCTTGCACATCCGGCCCAACCCGTCCTTCTGGCTGGGCTGGGCCGGGAACTCCTCGGCCGGTGCCTCGTGCGGTTCGATCCCGAACCGGGCCGACCCGATGCACCGGCGCAGAGCGGTCGCCTGCGTCTGCCATCGTCGTCGCTCCGTTCATCGCCGACGCCAGCATCTGGCGTCGCGGCGCGACATCCATCACTCGGCGGGCCGCGAGATGCAAGGCGGTGATCGGACTGAACCATGACGAGACCTCCGCGTCCCTCACCGTCGAGCAGGTCCCGATCGACGACGCTGCGTCCCGATCCCGCCAACCCGCGGCGGATCAGCGAGGACGAGCTCGACGCCCTCGAGCGCAGCCTGCGCCAGTTCGGCTTCGTCCAGCCGGTCCTCGCACGACGGGAGGACGGCACCGTCATCGGCGGCCACCAGCGCCTCGTCGCGGCCCGACGCCTCGGGCCTGACCACCGTCCCGGTCATCTGGCTCGACATCTCGCGTCGAGCAGGCCCGTCTCCTCGGGCTCGCCCTCAACAAGATCTCGGGCTCCTGGGACGAGCAGCTCCTGGCCCGCCTCCTCGCCGAGCTCGGGCGACCCCCGAGCTCGACCTCTCGCTCTCGGGCTTCGACGAGGATGAGGTCAAGGATCTGCTGCGCTCGCTCGAGACCCGCGAGAAGCGCGAGCGGACCGAGGCGTTCGACCTCGAGGAGGCGCTCGAGGAGGCGCGACGGGCACCCCGGACGAAGCCCGGCGAGCTCTGGCGGCTCGGCGACCACCGCCTGCTGTGCGGCGACGCCACCGAGCCCCGACGACGTCGCCCGGCTGCTCGACGGCGCGACGCCGACGCTGCTCGCGACCGATCCGCCCTACGGGGTGTCGCTCGACCCGACCTGGCGCGACGGCGTGTACAACGCCCTCGGGCCGGCCGAGCGCCCGTACATGCGGATCGATGGCCACCTCGACGCGGAGAACGCCACACGGGCGCCCGGTGGCGCCCACGGGCGAACAGCGGGCCATCGCAACACCACGCTCACCGGCGACACCCGGGTCGACTGGTCCGAGGCGTTCGCCCTCGTCCCCTCGCTCACGGTCGGGCTACGTCTGGCACGCCGGGGTCCATGCGGCCGAGGTGGCGGCGGGCCTCGAGCGGATCGGCTTCGAGATCGTCAGCCAGGTCGATCTGGGACAAGGGGCTCTTCGCGATCGGGACGATGCTGGTACCACTGGAGCCACGAGCCCTGCTGGGTCGTCCGCAAGAAGGGCGCCAAGGTGCCGTTCCGGGGCTCGCGCGACCAGGCCACGATCTGGCGGGTCCCCAGCCCGAAGATGATCATGGGCGGCTCCACGGAGGCGAAGCACGATCATCCGGCGCAGAAGCCGCTCGTCCTCTTCGAGACGCCGATCCGCAACCACCTGCGGGCCGGCGAGGCGGTCTACGACCCGTTCCTGGGTCAGGCACCGCGCTCATCGCCGCCGAGCGCACCGGCACCCGCTGCTACGCGATGGAGATCGACCCGGTGTACGTGGAGGTGGCGCTGCGCGCGCTGGGAGCGGTTCAGCGGACAGGCGGCGGAGCGGGTCGATGGCTGAGCCCCGGTCAGTCGTGCTCGAGGCGCGAGCGGGTCGCGAGCCCGAGCACGATTCCGACCGCGAGGAGCGCGACGCCTGGAGCCAGCCACATGAGTGTGGCGCTCGGCATGACGCAGGTCGGATCGTTGGCGCACCTCCAACTGGCCTGCCCGAGGAGCAGCACCCACGCGGCGCCGAAGCCCAGGCACGATGCGGCGAGCGCTGGCCGGCTGCGATGCCGCGCCAGGCCAACTCCCCACACCACGAGGCCGGGGATCAGCGTCAGCGGCCCGGCCAGCAGGTAGGCGCAGGCGATGAACCCGCCGGCAACGAGCCCCGCCAGCACGTCCGACCACCGTCGCACTTGGGCCACCTCATCGCGTCTCGCGACAGCGCAAGGGTGCGCCCGCCGGCGAGGCGCATCAAGGACCTCGGGTACCCACACTATGGCCAGATGGTGCGCGACTACCAAGCGCCGTTGCATTACCAGAGGTAGTCGTTGGTAATGCGCGCGTGCTCCTACCAGATGCCCGAAGGTAGGCCGTGTCGAGCCGCTCCCCTGCATGACCAGGCCTTCTGCTTCTGGCATACCCCGGAGCGAGAGGAGGATGCGACTGAGGCGCGGCGGATGGGCGGGCTCCACCGGCGCAAGAAGCGCACGGTCGCCACGATCTACGGCTTCGGGGGCTTGCGCTCGATCGAGGACCACCAGACGCTCCTCGAGACCGTCGTCATCGAGACGATGGCCCTCGAGAACTCGATCGCCCGCAACAGCGCGGTCACACGGATGATCGCCACCGGGGCCAAGCTCATCGAGCTGGGTGATCTCGCGACCCGGATCGCGGCAATCGAGGCCGCTCTCGGTCCGCGGCGGAGATCCGACGAAGACGGGGTCTTCCCGGGCGGGGGACTTGGATGACCCTCGCGCGACGAGTTGCGGCGCTCGAGACCTCGCTCACCCCGACCGAGCTTGTCCTGCGCTGGCTCGACGAGGCGCACGCCTCCGGGGACATCGAGTCCTACGTGCGCTCGCTTCTCATCGACGCGGATGAGGGTCCGCTCGATCGGCTCGCGCGAGAGGCGGAGCGCAGCGCCCGGGCCGACATGCGCGGGACGGGGGGCGAGGCTACGGCCAAGGCGATCCGGAGCGCGCTGCGCGAAACCTTCTTCCGCTTCGAGCTCGTGACCCGCATCAATGTGACGGCGCTCGAGCTCCTCGATCGGGAGGTCCTGATCGACGCGGTCCTGGCGGCGCAGATTGGCATCCTCGGGAGCGAGGACCGCGCGGCGCGCCGGCGGGGCGCGGTGCACCAGGAGCGGTTCGCCGGCTGCCGCAACCTGCTCACGTTCCGCGTCCGCGAGCTCCGAGCCGCCGAACAGGCCCGCACGCAGGTCGAGCGTGCGGTACCTCGCGGGTCATGCCGCGCTCTTCCCCGTCGCCATGAGCGCGTGGCAGGAGCAGATCACGAGATCGGAGACCCTCGCGGACCTCGCCGTCCGCCTCGCCCAGATGGACGGCGTCCCTCCGGCGGAGCCGGTGGATCCAGACACCGTTTCAGCCCGCGTCACCGAGCTCACCGCCGACCTTGTCGAGCCGGCCAAGGTGACCGCGCTCCGGGAGCTCGGCGAGGGCGAGCGGGCGCACGGCATCGCGATCAGATGGCTGCGGGCGCGATTGGGACGCGGTGCACCCGTCATTGGTCTCGCGACGTGAGGCAAGGAAGAGCCCGGTCAGGAACAGCCGTGTGCTTGGAGGGCGCGCACACCCGGCGTCCAGCGCTTCCGCGCTATCGTGTCGGCCATGGGCTTTGAGTGGGCCTACCGAAACGGGACTCCGCCATGGGACATCGGGCGCGCCCAGCCGGCCATCGTCCGGCTTGCCGACGAGGGGCTCATCGCCGGCGACGTGATCGACGTCGGCTGTGGGACCGGCGAGAACGCCCTGTACCTCGCGTCACGCGGCCTCACGGTCCTCGGCGTGGATGCCGCCCCGACCGCGATCGCGCAGGCACAGGAGAAGGCGCGGTTGCGGGGCAGCAGCGCCACCTTCCAGGTCGCGGACGCGCTCGCGCTCGAGAGGCTCGGGCACACGTTCGACACAGCGATCGACTGCGGCCTCTTCCACACCCTCTCCGACCCCGACCGGATCCGCTTCGAGCGAAGCCTCCATCGGGCGCTACGGTCGGGAGGACGCTACGTCCTGCTCGGCTTCAATGAGCACCAACCTGGACAACTGGGCCCCCGCCGGGTAACCAAGGCGGAGATCCGAGCCACATTCGCGACCGGGTGGACGGTTGACTCGATCGTCGCGGAGCGGTTCGCCGCCAGCCTGCCCGGAGACGGCGCACACGCCTGGTTGGCCTTGCTGACGCGGATCTGACCTGACCGGGGCCACGACACGATGAACCCGTCGTGTCGGCACTTGCCAGCGCGTGGCCGCGAGACGCCCAGGCCGATCCGACCGGGGAGGATGCCTCGAGCCCGGGCGCGCGGACCTACTTCTTCGGCTTGGCCGGCTTGCGGGGCCCACGCTTGGATGCCGCACGCGTCGCCGGCTTCGGCGCGCGCGGGGCCGCCGCCGCGGCCTTGTCGGGAGCGCCCCGATCAGCCCCGCGGGCGTCCGCTGCGGGATCGGCGCCGTCCGCGAGCGCCTCGGCCATGCCACCCATCGCCGTCGCAGCGGCAAGTTCCGCGGCTCCCGCCGCCGCCGACCGCACGGCTGCTGCGGCCATCTCGGCGCTCGCGGCTCCAAGCGCCGCAGATGTCGCGTATTCGTCGCGCCCCTCACCGATCTCGGTGAGTCCGAGCGCCGCGAGCTCGACCGGCGAGGTGCTCCGCTCCATGGGCAACGACGGCGCCCTCGGTGGCCCGGCTGAGCGCGTCGACTGCCAGGACGCGCAGCTGCTGGCTCGTGCGGGCGAGAAACGCGGCGAGCGTTGGCTGCCCGACACCTTGGAGCAGCTCCGCGGCTACCTGTACCTGGCCGGCGATGCCCGCGAGCTCCATGCCGCGACGGAACTCATCGCTGCTGAGGGCCGCGGCGACGGCTCCGCCGGCGGCGACCTCGTCGGCCATCGAGAGCGTCGCAGCCCCTTGGGCAGCGTCGCGCGAACCCCGCTGAGCGGCAGCGTCGCTCAGGGCCGAGTAGGTGGCTGCGGTGGCCGCTTCGTCTTCGCCACGGGTCACGTCCGCGGCACCCACGGCTGCCTCGACCACCGTGGCCGCTGCCACACTGTCGGCTGCGGCCAGCTCCTCTGCGCGAACCTCGGTTCCGGGGTCGGCCGCGGCTGTTCTCTTGGTCTTCTGAGCAGGCATCTCATCCTCCTGGTGGTCGCGGGCGATGGCTCGATGGGTCTCCCCGATTGAGCCACATCGGACAGAGGCCTACGCCGGCTTTCTCCGTCGGGCGGACACGATGCGCGAGCTGCCCGCGCTCGGCCGGAACGTGCTCTCGTGCCCATCCGCCCAGCGCACGCTGTAGCGAACACCGAGCGGCGACTCGATCACCTCGAGGATCTCCCCTTCCCGGGGCGGCTTTCCGACCTTCTCCGACTCCACGATGATCCGGTCTCCAGCCTTGGCGGCCATTCCCACACCTCCTGGTTTGGGTCCGTTCTAGCACCGCCACAGTCGGGCCACAAGACGCGGTTGGCAGGAGAATCCGGGGAGACTCGAACGGCCGTTCCCTGGCCGGCGGCCCCGGCTGAGACCAGCTTCCCGAGACGATGGCCTGAACATGCGGACCACCACGTCGTGACCTCGGTTGGGGCCTCACCCCTTGGCCCCCGGGCCTCTGAGCCGCGTCCACGCGGCTCAAACGGCCGAGCAGCGACCAGCCGCTGACGTGGACCACGAGGACCGGGATGGGGCTGTGGGCCGCGACGTGCGCCGAGACCGATCCGAGGAACGTGCTCCCGAGACCACCGAGACCACCGAGACCACCGAGACCACCGAGACCCCGCGTTCCCATGACAAGCAGCCGGGAGGCGGTCGGCTTCTGCGTAGGTGGGCGAGGCGGAAACGGAGCCGGGGCGTGCCTATTGCGGAACCGCAGCCGCGTATCCACCGGGCGCCCGAGCATGTCGACTGCGCCAACCCCGGCGGCCGATGGAGCCCATGAGCTGGCCCCTCCGTGGATCGGACTGGGCGGGCACGAGCCCCTCGCAGAGCCGCGCCCGCCCCCGCGCGAGCGAGCAGTTGCCGCCCCGTCTACGCCTTGTGGACGCGCGTGCTGATTGACCAGAAGGTGTTTTGGGCCGGCGCGCCCGGGGCGCTCACCACGTGCCCCAGCCAGATGCCGTACCAGCTGCCGAAGATCGTGTTGCCGCTGATGGTGACCGTGATGGGCGTGGCGGCGGACCAGATAAGGATGCCGGTGGTCGCCATGTCTGCCGTCGGACTGACGTCCGCGTCGCCGCTGGTGTTGTTGATACCGATGAGGTTGTTGAGGATCTTGTTCCCACCCACGAAGGCGCCCGGGCCGGGCCCATGGCCGTGGAGGGACACGCCGGCGTTGCCGTTGTTTGTGATGGCGTTGTCCTCGACGACGTTGTTGTAGGAGGCGGTGCCGGGGAACGGGGCGAAGATCCCGACTCCGGCGCCTCCGTTGCCCGCGATCACGTTGTTGCGCACGACGTTGTCGTAGACGCCCCCGAAGGTCGGCATGAACTTGTGGGTCGTCGGGTCGAGGGCGAGGTTGTGCGACGGCAGCGTGATGCCGCAGTCGGAGGCGTTGAGGGCGACGACGTTGCCCGCGATGAGGTTGCCGTGGGTGGGCCCGAACTCGTCGGTGAGCAGGATGCCGCCCGCGTTGCCGGTGACCGTGTTGAGCAGGACGCTCGAGTTGGCGACGCTCCAGAGGTGGATGCCCTCGCCGCAGTCGCCCGGGACGTTGCCCGACACCTTGCACTCGGGGTAGCTCGTCGTCGTCGCGTTGGCCGGCAACCCACCCTGGTCATTGTTCTGGACCGTGTTGCGCGTGATCACGACCTGCGTGATCGGGATGCCCGTGTACAGCTGCGTGCCGCCGATGATCGGTCCCTTTACCGGGTTCGGCTGCTGGGCGAGGATGCCCTCGCCGGTGGCGTTCTCCACGGTGAAGCCCGTCACGGTGACGTTCGAGGCCGTGATCTTCACGCCGTTGTCGAGCCCGGTCGCGTCGATGGTGGCTCCCTGACCGTTGAGGGTGAGGGCCTTCGCAACGGCCACGTCTTCCGTGTAGGTCCCGGCACAGACGACGACGGTGTCGCCCGCCGCCGCAGCCGTGACCGCGGCATTGATGGTGCTGAACGCGGCCGCCGCACACGACGTGCCGGCGCCTCCCGTCGCCCCGCTCGGCGACACGTACAGCGTCATGCCACCCGCCGTCACCCCCGAGGCGACAACGAGCGATCCCGCAAGCAACAGGACCGACCCGCCCAGCGAGCCGGCCAACCGAAACATACGACCGCGTTTCATGCGATTCCCCCCAGTGGCGGTTTCAACCGCATCCGGAAGGGTCGGTCTCGCCGTTGGCTCAGCGCGACGGTCTGGCGACCGTATGGGACGCCGCGCTGGTGGAGCTCCCCGAGTCCCTGTGCCCCCCTGCCGCCGCGGGAGTATGGGCGCTCGGGCGGGGAATAGATACGTTGAGGATTCGATCCCGGGTGCGCTGAGCACTGGGTCGGACTCGGTCGCCCGAACCTCCGACACCTCGCCAGCACTGGGCGGCGCGTTCTCGAGTGCTCTGTCCCCACTGAACCCGCCAATCACCCAAACCGATTCCCGTCGGCGCCCTTGTCCGTTCCGGTGTCACCCGAGCCCGCGAGTCCCCGGCACCATGATCGGATGGTGCCGGCCGCCACGTGTGGCCACGCTTCGTAGCCCCGGGCTACTCCACTGCGGATCCGACTTCTCGCGGACCGGCGGACGTCAGGTCTCGCCGTGGACGACGAGGACGGGGATGGGGCTGTGCGCCGCCACGTGGGCAGATACCGAGCCGAGGAGCGTGCTCCCGAGACGGCCCAGACCCCGCGTTCCCATGACAACCAAGTCGTATTGCCCCGATGCGGCCGCATCGACGATGGTCTGCCCGGGCTGACGGCCCCCGATGGCTTCCGTCCCCGCCGGTGGCCCGCCGTTCGCCTCGATCGCCGCCGCCTCGGCCTCCAGGAGGGCGCGGGCGCTCAAGATCGCCGCCTCAAGGTCGCGCGAGTAGTCCGGTTCGCCCTCGAAGCCGGGTGGCACCTGGTACGCGGCGAGCAGCGTCAGGCTCGCCCCCAACGCACGGGCGAGCTGTGCGGCGATCAGCGCAGCTCGCCTGGAGTGGACGCTCCCGTCCGTCGCGACGAGGATCCGTGTGAACATCCCGCGCACCCCCCTGTGTCGGGTCGTCGCTCCAACGGGCAGTTCTCGCGCCACCCGCCCTGCTGCGCCCTTCGCGAGTATCGTCCCCGGTACGTGCCCTGACCAGTGCCGACACACCCGACACGCCGCACGGCCCTGAACCAATCACGATGGCAACCTCGTGCGAAGCGCGACGGGCCTTGGTTCCGCCGTTCTCGTGGGGGCTCAGTGACCATTCGTGGCGTTGGGTTTCGCGGCACGACCGGAGAAGCGATCGGCGAAGGTATGCAAGGCACCCGGGGTCCCGGCGCCGGTCAGGTGTATGCCGTGGCCGCCTGCCAGAACGTTCGGCTCGAGCCGCGCAAGCGTGGCAACCGACTCCTTGGCCGCCCGCCAGTTCCAGCTCGTGTACCGCGGCGGCCCCGACAGGCCTTCCCGCTGAAGCAGGAGACCTGCCAACGAGTTGAGCTTCAGGGTCACGACGGCGTCGCCCGTGATCAGGACGCGGTCGCTGGCTCGGAAGAACGAGACGTGGCCCGGCGTGTGGCCAGGCGTGGGAATGCACTCCCAGCCGGGAAGATCCGGGACTCCGGCGCCTGGTTCGAACGGGTGCGAGACATCGCGTAGGCTCGATCTCGCGAGTGTCGCTTCACGCCGACGCCGACCCATCGCGCGCATCAGGGGCAGGACGACCCAGTGGTCGAGCGGGCCGGCGTACTTCGTCATCGCGGCGAAGTCGCCATTGGCAATGGGCAGCTCGTCGGGGTGCATGTAGACCGGACACTCCCAGATCCGCGCCAGCTGGAGTGCTGAGCCGGCGTGGTCGGGGTGGAAGTGCGTCAGTACGATCGAGGCTGGACGCGTGTCGGCTCCGAATACGGACTCCGCCGCCTGCTTGATCGACGGACCGTCCTTCGCCCAGCCGGTATCGATCAGGGCCCACCCTGATCCAGAGCGCACGAAGTAGATGTCGGTCTGGGTTCGGCCCCGCGGTCCCAGGCAGTAGACGTCCGGAGCGATCTCCCGGGCAGCGGTGGTGGTGCTCGCCTTGGGCGGCCGGGTCATGACACCTGTCCTTGCATCGCGTCGCTGCTCCTGCTAGCCGGCCGCGACCCTTCGTGGACGGCCGATTTCTCCGACGCTTGGTATGCATCGATCGGGTCATCCGGTGCCAGTGCCAGAGCGCCCGCTACGTCGGCACCATGGCAAGATCGTGTCGGTACGTCGCGAGGGACGCCGCGGCCATCTGTGCAGCCACTCGCCGCTCGTCGCGGGCACAATCGGGAAATCGGTGGGAGTCGGCGTCGATTCAGGCGGCAGCGGTTCGTATAGGAGGTGAGCAGCCGGCATGTTGCCGGAGCTACCTACCAAGGAGGCGCACGGATATGACGCAGTACCTGCTGAGCGTGTATCACCCCGAGATTTCAGAGGATGCTCCGCCGCCCGAAATCGTTGCCGCAGATCATGGCGGACGTGGACGCCTTGAACCAGGAGCTCAGGAACGCCGGCGCGTGGGTGTTCGCCGGGGGGCTGCATCCCTCGAGCACGGCCACCGTCGTGCGGCTCCAGGACGGTGAGCTGCTGACCACCGACGGCCCATTCGTCGAGGGCAAGGAGCACATCGGCGGGTTCTGGGTGATCCGAGCGCCCGATCTCGACGCCGCCCTCGCCTGGGGCCGCAAGGCCACGCGGGCGTGCGCCGTCCCCATCGAAGTGCGCCCGTTCCAGGACGAACCCGAGGACTGATCTCGGCATGGCGACGCTCGACGCCTCGGAGATCGGGCGCGTATTCCGCGCCGAGTACGGGCGCGCGGTGGCGGTCCTGGTCCGCGTCTTCGGTGACATCGACCTCGCCGAGGAGGCGGTCCAGGACGCGTTCACCGCGGCGGTGCAGCGCTGGCCGTCGAGCGGGCTGCCCCCGAGCCCGGCGGGATGGATCATCACCACGGCTCGGAACCGCGCCATCGACCACTTGCGCCGGGAGGCAGCCCGCCGGGACCGGCATGCCGAGGCCGCCCTTCGGCACGGGCACGAGGAGCGCAGCGAGGAGAGTCCCGTGCGCGACGATCGACTGCGCCTCATCTTTACGTGCTGCCACCCCGCGCTCGCGGGCGGGGTCCAGGTCGCGCTAACGCTGCGGCTCCTCGGAGGGCTCACCACCGCGGAGATTGCCCACGCCTTCCTGGTTCCCGAAGCGACGATGGCGCAGCGCCTCGTGCGGGCCAAGGGCAAGATCCGCGACGCGAAGATCCCCTACCGGGTCCCGGACGAGGCGGAGCTTCCGGGCCGCCTGCGGGCCGTGCTGGCAGTCGTCTACCTCATCTTCAACGAGGGCTACACGGCGAGCGCGGGTGAGCGACTCCTGCGCGCGGACCTCTGTGCCGAGGCAATCCGGCTCGGGCGGTTGCTGACCGAGCTGATGCCTGACGAAGCGGAGGTCATGGGCCTGCTGGCGCTGATGCTGCTCGCGGAGTCGCGTCGGGCCGCCCGCGTTACCGCAGACGGCGACCTCGTCCCGCTGGCGGAGCAAGACCGCCTTCGGTGGGATCGGGCCCTGATCGCCGAGGGGCAGGCCATCGTGCGCCGATGCCTGCGGCGCAACCAGCCCGGCCCCTACCAGATCCAGGCTGCCATCAACGCCGTCCACAGCGACGCCCCGACCGCGGCCGCCACGGATTGGCTGCAGATTCTCGCGCTGTACGACCAACTGGTGGCGCTCGCTCCGACCCCGGTCGTCGCCCTCAACCGTGCGGTCGTTCTGGCAGAGGTGGAGGGACCAGATGCCGCGCTCGCGCTCATCGAGGGCCTCGACCTCGACGGCTACCACTTGTTCCACGCCATCCGCGCCGACCTTCTCCGATTCCTCGGCCGCGAGGCAGAAGCGGTCCTGGCCTACGAAACGGCGATCGCCCGAACCCAGAACGCGGCCGAGCGCGACTTCCTGCAGCGCAGGCGTCAGGCGCTGGCCTAGAGACGACGGCGATCGCGCCCGGTCGTCCTCCGCGTTGACGATGCCCAGGGTCGGCGAGGCGGAACGCGGCCGAGCTGATGACGCGGGGCGCCAGCTCGGCAGCCAGCCCACATCCTTTGGGCTGGGACGACGTGGAGGACGACACCCAGCGGTCCCTTCCCCTACTACAGTTGGAGCCGTCAACAACACCACCCTCTTGGGGGTCAGTTCCACGATGACCACGCCCGTTCCGGTCGAGATGCTCGACCTCTTCGGAGAACCCGCTCTTGGCGAGGTCTCCTACACGACCGATGCCGGTCAGATCGTCCCCTTTCCCATGTGGGTGGACTACGACGGCTCGCACCTCCTGACCAGCTCGCCCGTAGGTTCCAAGAAGGGCCGAGCGCTCCGCGTCCGTCCCCAGGTGGGCATCGCGATCGTGAGCACCAAGACCCCTTGGCGCTGGCTGTCCCTCAGCGGACGGGTCGTCGATATCCGACCCGACGAGGGTCTCGCCTTCATCGATCGGATGTCCCAGAAGTACACCGGGCAGGCGTACCAGCGAAGGACGCCGCGCGAGGTCTTTGTGATCGAGCTTGACCGGGCGGGTCACTCGGGGACCTGGCGCTGACCGACGGATTGCCACGCGACGCGGACGGCGCCCGTGCCGCGCGTGCCCAGCCCATCGTCATTTGGCTGACAGCAGATCACGATCAGAGGATCGTGGCCGGGCGCTATCGAGGGAGCAGGTAGAGTGCCATCCGCATGGGAGTCCGTGCGGCCAGGCTGTGCTTCACCTCGGGCGCCATGCGCAACCACGTCCCCGGTCGGGCGGGATATGGGTCAACGCCGACGGTGAGCTCGCCCTCGCCCTCGAGGATGTGGATGATGGCCGGTCGAGCCGACGTGTGCTCCGAGAGCTGCTCGCCCGCGGCAAAGGCGAAGAGCAGGAACTCGACGTCTTCCTCGTTGGAGAGCGTCTGGCTGAGGATGCCTCGGGCCGGGATAGGCGCCTCTATGGCCAGATCGGCGAAGACGGTGTAGGGCGTGGTCATGTTTCCACCAGCCCCTCTCTGCGGGTTTCCGGATCGAGAGTAGCTTCGACGCATGACGTGGGCGCGTCCGGGTCCCTCAGCCGTCGTTCAGGGCAGGTACAACCGAGACGCTCTACGAGAGCCTGCTCGTCGCTGGGAATGGTCACTAACTGCTCATTGTGCCGCCGGCGGGCGTGGGCCTAGATCCCGGGCGGACCGAGCGGAACAGTGTTCGAGATCACCCGATGCTCGCCCCCCGCCGCCCGGGCGCGTTCTTGAAGAACGCCGCTACAGTTGTCGTGACGCACCGGGCACACCGGTGCCCAAGTCAAAGGGGGGAACCGATGCTCCGAGACTCCAGCGCGTTCTCAGGCTTCTCCGTCGACGACCTCGAGAAGGCCAAGGCGTTCTACGCCGAGACGCTCGGACTCGAGGTCGTCGATGGCCCCGAGGCGGGCTCCTTGTTCCTCCGCCTCAAGGGAGGCCGAGACGTGTTCATCTACGCGAAGGGGCAAGGCCACACGCCGGCGACCTTCACGATCCTCAACTTCCCGGTGGCGGATGTCGAGAAGTCGGTCGACGAACTCGCGGCGGTTGGTGTGGTCTTCGAGCACTACGACATGCCAGATGGCGAGCAGGACGCCAAGGGCATCTTCCGAAGTCGTGGGCTGGTGGTCGCCTGGTTCAAGGACCCTGCGGGGAACATCCTGTCCGTTCTTCAGCAGCGGTAGCCGCTCTCCCGTGGTGGCGGCGCTCCGGGACGGCCCGGCGTCCGAAGGTGTCATAGCGCCGACGCAGGCGGGCCAGCACTGGGCCCAAGGAGCCGCAGCAGCGTGACCCAGAGGCAGCCGAGAGGGATGGTCACGAACACGGTGCCGAGCAGGACGTACACGCTGCTCTCGAAAGCCGCGAACCCGATGAACGCTGCGAGGTTGGCGGAGCCTCCCGGCACACCGAGCAGGACGATGCAGCCGACGATGTAGGCGCCCCACAGCGCAAGCCCGATGGCCACAGCGAAACCCGAGGGCGTGGGCCGCCCAGGTCTCGATGGGTTGGCCAGAGGTCGCCGCGCGGCCGTAGCGCCATCCGGCGAGCGGGGCGACGACCAGCCCCGTGACGCTGCCGAACAGCGGGAACGCAACGAACCACACAGACGCGGCGGCGAGCAAGACACTGAGGGCGAGCCAGAGCACATCGAGCCCGAGCGCGGTCAGCGCGGCGAGCAGCCTGACGTCCTTCCAGAGAAGCCTATCCATGCCGGGTCAACCAGGACTTGGTCGCGCGCGATCTGCCGACCGAGCGTGCCGGAGTGACAACCGGAGTGACAGTGGGCCCACCTGGCGCATCGTGAGCATTCCCGGGGAACCCAGACGCGACGAGGTCGAGGCTCGTGACCCAATGGGCCATCGGCAACGGCGAGAGCAGGACAATTCGTCTGCTTTCCTTGCCCCACCCCCACGGCCAACCACCGCAGCGCATCGTCGCCGGGTCGACACTACGCTTCCATCGTGTCAGCTGCCGCGAGGTGGTCCAAGGTCGTCGAAGTGCCATCGCCACAGTCGGCACTCGCAGGCGCGTGAGCCGTGACCGCCGGCCTCGGGCACCCTGATCCGCGCGATCGTCTCTGGCATCGAGGCTTGACGCAACCCATGTCTCTGACTAATGTCAGAGACATGGATGACCTGGAGGTTCAAAGAGTTCGCCGGTTCAACCGAGAGGTTGCCGAGCGGATCGGCGCGCTCACGGATGAGTTCCTCGGTCGCGCCCGGCCGATGGGCGAGGCGCGGATTCTCTGGGAGATCGGGCCCCAAGGCATCGACGTGCGGGCCCTTCGGGGGCGACTGTCCCTCGACTCGGGCTACACGAGTCGGGTCCTGCGGTCCCTCGAGCGACAAGGCCTCATCACGGTGAGCCCGAGTCCCGACGACGGAAGGGTCCGTCGTGTCGAGTTGACCGAGGCCGGGCTCGTCGAGCGAGCGGAGCTCGATCGACGCTCAGACGACCTCGCCTTGAGCATCCTCGAGGCCCTCAGCGCCGGGCAACGCGCACGGCTCACGGCCGCAATGGCGGAGGTCGAGCACCTGTTTCGCGCATCCACCGTGCACTTCACCATCGAGGAGCCGACCTCGGCTGATGCAAGGTGGTGCCTCGAGCAGTACTTCTCCGAGCTCAACGCGCGCTTCGAGGCCGGCTTTGACCCGTCGCTCAGCATCTCCGCCGATGCCCAGGAATTGACTCCGCCGGCGGGTGCGTTGCTCGTCGCCCGCCTGCATGGGCGGCCCATCGGCTGCGGAGCCCTCAAGTTCCATGATGGCGCCCCTGCCGAGCTGAAACGGATGTGGGTCGCGCCGGATGCGCGCGGGATCGGGCTCGGCCGTCGGCTGCTGCAGGAACTCGAGCGGCTGGCGCGGGAAGCGGGAGTGAAGGTTCTTCGACTCGAGACGAACCGTGCCTTGAGTGAGGCGATCGCGCTCTATCGCAGCAGTGGCTACCGCGAGGTCGCAGCGTTCAACGATGAGCCGTATGCCCACCACTGGTTCGAGAAGCGCCTGCCATCGCCGAGTCGAGATGCGACGACGCGATGATCGGCCCGCCCTGCCTCCGGGCGTAGACGTGGTCGATGACGAGCACCCTGCCGCCCAACCCCGAGTCGGGGTACCTCGTGCGGCGGCACCAGGTCGAGGCCGACCACGCGGCCGCCTTCATCGAGGATCTCAAGACACCCTCGACCGTCAGAGATCGTTCCTCCCGGCGAGCATCGTGTACGTCGCGCGCAGTCGGAAGGCGGCTGACGGAGCCGAGCCGGGTGACGTTCTCGGGCGCCAGAGCTCTCGTTCAGGCGGCCCTGCGCCCCCACACCATGATCGGATCGTGCGGGGGCCAGAACATCTCCTACCTCGCGCAGGCGACAAGCCTGCTATTGCCCGGCCGTTCTTGATCACGTGAGCCGCGTCGAAGTCCTGCGAGCCCCGTGGGCACCTCGATGAAGCAGCGCTCCATCGCCCGCGTGACGGCCGAGGTTCGATCAGCGACGTCGAGCTTCTCGAAGGTGAGGCGATCAGTCGTCCCAGCGGACCCGGACGGGCTGCCGGATACCGGGCAGCGGCATCGACGCAGCCTCCGCCTCCACCGCCTCGCGCTCCGACCGCGAGAGGCCGCGCCACGACTCGATGGTGAGGTCGGCCTGGGCGCGTCGCCACGTCCCGACGATCTCGCCGTCCACGAGGACGGCACCGGGCCAGACTCGGGGGGTCCAGAGTGCGCGACGGTGGTCGGAGTCAGGGACCAGGAGCTCCCGCTCGGGTCCTTGCAGGAGCCAGTACGCGTCCCCGCTTGGGAGGAGCCGCGCGGACGTTGCGGGTCGGCCGGGGGCGCGGAACATCGGCTCGTCGCGGCTCAGGATCCAGGCGTCGCCGACGGGCGTCCGCACCGGCGTCAGCCACCCGACGAGCGCCTCGAACGCGGCGCGGCCAGCCACCGCCGGCCGGATCCCGGCCCACTGAGCGAATGCCGCGGGCGTCACCGGACCAAAGACGTGCAGGTATCGGCGGGCGAGCTCGAGGCGCGCGTCGCGCGGGTCGACGTCCGGCGGCGGCACGGACCAGACCGTGGGCTGGCGTGCCCCGTCCCACCGCATGAGCACCGTCCCGGTCGCCGCGGCGTACCTGAGGCTGTTCGGCGGCACGCCGAGCCCGCGCCCCGCCTCGCCGTAGGTCAACCTCCCGCCGTCGAGGAACGCGTGCAGCCGGCGGGCGAGGTCGTCTGCCCGGCGTCGCCCCTCGGCGTCGTCGGGGAGCCGCCCGAGGGAGAAGACTGCGAGGTCACGGGCAGCGACGACGTAGACGCTGAACCGCGGCCCCCAGAGCTGCACGAGCGACGGGTCCTCCCACGTGTCCGGTCCGGTCCCCTGGACGCGGGCATGGAGCGAGAGGACGGCGGCGCGCGGCACGCTGTCCTGCAGGCCCGCCCAGGCCGCCCGCCTGAGCGACGTCGGACCCGGTGGCAGGCGCACGTCGAGCGCACCGACCGTTCGTCGGTACGTGACGATCTGCTCGCGCGTGAGTTCGAGCCGGGCCCTCGTCACGTCACCTGTCCCTTCCCGCGCTCAGCCTTCGCGCGCTGCCGCGTACCGTGGCTGGGATGATTCGCATCGGTTCAATCGTCCTGCGCGTCGACGATCTGCCGCGCCAGACCGAGTTCTGGGAGGCCGCCCTCGACTACGTTCGTCGTCAGGACGACAGCGAGGATTTCGTGCTGCTGCGTCCGAGAAACGGCGTCGGGCCGAACCTTTCCCTCGACCGGGTCCGCTCGACGGTGCACGTGCCTCCACGCATCCACCTCGACCTGTACACCGAGGATCAGGCGGGAGAGGTCGAACGCTTGATTGGGTTGGGTGCCACCCCGGTCCACTGGGATAAGCGACCGCCGGATGCGGACTACGTCATCCTCGCCGATCCGGAGGGCAACCGCTTCTGCGTCGTGGACATCAACTAGTTCGGGCCATACGCTCCGGCGATTCTTCGCTCGGTGGGCCTGCACCATGGCAACCTCGTGTTCGGTGCCAAGACGGCATCGGCGCGAGTAGTGCCCGCCGGTGGCCGCTGCGGCACGGCTGCCGGTCTACTCCAAGAAGTCCCGCAGCTTGCGCGAGCGGGACGGGTGGCGCAGCTTCTGCAGCGCGCTGGCCTCGATCTGGCGGATCCGCTCGCGGCTCACGTGGAACTCTGTGCCAACCTCCTCGAGCGTCCGGGCGCGGCCGTCCTTAAGCCCGAACCGGAGCTGGAGCACGCGGCGCTCATGGCCCGTCAACGAGTCGAGAACGGCCGCCAGCTGCTCCTTGAGCAGCCGGTTCGCGGCGGCCTCGGCCGGGGCCAGCGCGGCGGGGTCCTCGATCAAGTCGCTGAGGGTTGCGTCTTCCTCCTCGCCGATCGGCGTCTCCAGCGAGACCGGCTTCTGGGAGACCTCCATGATCTCGCGGACCTTCTCGGGGGTGAACACCTCCTCCTGGCCCCGCGACATCGCCTCGGCGATCTCCTCGACCGTCGGCTCACGGCTCAGCTCCTGGAGCAGCTGCCGCGAGACGCGGATCAGCCGGTTGATCGTCTCCACCATGTGGACCGGGATGCGGATCGTGCGGGCCTGGTCGGCGATCGCACGGGTGACGGCCTGCCGGATCCACCAGTGGGCATAGGTGGAGAACTTGAAGCCTCGCTCGTAGTCGAACTTCTCGACCGCCCGGATCAGGCCGATGTTCCCCTCCTGCAGGAGGTCGAGGAGACCGAGACCGCGGCCGATGTACTTCTTGGCGACCGAGACGACGAGGCGCAGGTTCGCTGTCGTCAGCTGCTCGCGGGCCTCGCGGCCCATGCATACCAGCACGCCGCGGGGCTCGCAGAGCGTGGC
Organism: uncultured Chloroflexia bacterium; assembly: GCA_963722475.1. Taxonomy (GTDB): domain Bacteria; phylum Chloroflexota; class Limnocylindria; order Limnocylindrales; family CSP1-4; genus CTSoil-043. The sequence goes on from CAVRMJ010000008.1 coordinate 229,405, forward strand.
GCCGGGCGGCACGGCGGGGTTCCACCCCATCTCCCCGAGCAGGTCGGCGTCGTGGCCCGTGGCGATCCAGCGCTCGAGGGCCGGGAAGGCGACGACTTCGCGGGTCCAGTCGTAGATCGCCCGCAGGCCCACGTTGTCGCGGGAGTCGAGGTCCCCGTTGTGGACCGCGACGTAGGCGAAATCCAGGAGTGCCACGAAGGCATCCGGCGAGCGCGCCTGGTTGTAGGCCGCGACGAGGTGGCGCGCTTCCCGCAGGAGCGCCTTCGTCCCGTCGGACTGGGCGTCTCTGGCGGCCCTGACGAGGCATAAGGCGCGCGAGGCCACGCGCAGGTCGCCGGCCGCCTCGTCGGCGATGGCGTCGCGGACCATCCGCTCCGCCTCGGGACCGAACGGCAGGCGGTACTGCGGCTTCGCGGTGCGGGTCTTGCGCTCCGTGTCGTGGAGCGTCCACTCGTAGAGCGAGACGATCCCCTTGCCGGGCGCCTCCACCAGCTGCTCGCCGAGCTCGATCGCCTTGGCTAGGACGACCTCCTCCTCCGCGGTCAGCAGGGCCACCCTGCCGATCTCCCGGAGGTACATCCGAACCGAGTCGTCGATCCCGATCATGTCCGCGGAGAGCGCCTCGAGCTCCTCGGCGGTCGGCGCCTCGCGCTCCTTCGCGTCGACCGTGGTTGGAGGATCGGCGGCGAGTTCGCGCGGCTCGATCCCGTTCTCGTCGACCACCCCGACACCGGTGACGACCGTATCCGCGGGCGGCTTGGGCAGGTCGAGATCGGCGCGGGCGGCCGCATCCGCGGCAGGGACCGCGACGGCGCTGGCACTCGCAGCGCGACGGCGGGTTGGCCGGGCGCTGGCGAGCTTGACCACGGGGAGCGACGCCGACCTTCGGCCCAGCACCTGTCTTGTGATCCCGTCCCTCCCCGACAACTCCGGAGCTGATCGCCGCCCTTCCGAGTTCACGCACGCTTGAGGAGCGTGAGCGGCGGCGACGGCTCGCCGGGCGCGTCCGTTTCAGTGCCGGCCCCACCCGCGGGCACCGATCCGGCGGCCGCCGGACCCGCTGGGGCCGCCGTCCAGCGCCCCAGCCCGAGCTGACGGACGAGGCGCGGCGTGCGCAGGGCCGCGAGGCAGGCCGTGCAGAGCTGCACCGTCGCGTCGGCGACCCAGCGCTTCCCCACCCGGCGCTGGAGCCGCACAGGCTCGCTGTCGGGCGCATTGCAGGCCCAGCAGCGCTGGCCCGCCGCGCGCCGGTATGCCGCGGCCGTCTGCGCGTCGGGCGCGCGGGACGCCCTGTCCTCGGGGGGAACAGGACGAGCACCCGGCGGAAGCGTCACCCGCGTCTCGCGATCCATCCTGGGAGGACCTCGCTGACCCCGGGCTGGCGCGCTTCTGCCCGATCGGGGGAGCGCACGCCGGGGTCCGATCAGTACCGGCGAGTGTGGCGCGCGACCGGCGCGCCGGGGAAGGGCCACTCGGCCGGTTCGCGGCTGCGGGTCGTGCCGCAGCGGCTCGAGCTGGCCGAGGTGGGGGTGCCACCTTCCTGCCTGCGCGATGATGGTCGCGGGAGGTCTCGATGGACGCCAGGCTCATCTCATTCGGTCTGATCGAGATCGACGGGCGCCGGTTCGAGCACGATGTCGTGGTCGAAGGAGGCGTTGTTCGGCGACGCAAGAAGGCAGCCTCGAAGGCCTACCGAGACCGATACGGCCATACGCCGCTCTCACTCGACGAGGCGATCCCCTGGTCGTCGCATCTGCTGATCATCGGGACGGGCGTCTCCGGTCAGCTGCCGATCATGCCCGAGCTGTACGAGGAGGCCCGCCGGCGTGGGGTGGAGATCGTCGCCGAGCCGACGGAGGTGGCCTGCCGGCTGCTGCATGAGGCCGATCCGAGGGATGTGGCGGCCGTCCTTCACGTCACCTGTTGAGGTGACTCCTCGAGGATCGGCGCGAGGCTGGCGAGCGAGGAGATCTTGCGGTCGGTGATCAGGATCGCCGGCTCCCCGAGGGTGGCCTCCATCCGATCCGGGTTGGTCACGAGGTGCGGCCCGATGCGCCCCTCCTTGGCATCGAGGATCGAGCTCGAGATCCCCGGAGTAGTCGGGCTCATCCTCGAGGTCAGGCGGCTCGCGGTAGACCGTGAGCAGGGTCAGGTTGGCCCCTGGGCCACCCGGGGCGCGCCGGGCGCATCCAGCAGGACCCGTCACGACGACAAGATCGTGGCTCACGCGTGGTGACCGCGCGACCGCTCAGCGACCCCAGAGCAAGCGCCAGAACCCAGCCCGGGCCATCGCCCGCCCCACGATCTTGTTCTTCGCCCGGCGGGCGATCCGGTGCGGGTTGCCCGATGCAATCACGGAGACGTTGTTCGCGAGGCGCGCCGTCCGGTAGAGGTTTGAGACGAGACCGCGGCGCCTCATTCCAGCGCCTCCTCGAGGAAGACCGCGGCATCCTCCGCCAGCGCGGCGCGCTCGGCCTCCTCGGCCTCGATCAGCTCGAGGAGCCGGCGCGCCTGGTGCGGCCGCTCCAGGCCGATCGTGAGCCCGACGCTGATCCAGTAGTCGGCGGTCTCGAGCGCCTGCGGTCGAGTCTCCTCGGGGAGCTCATCGAGGACCTCGGCCATCGCCCGATGGAGCGCTCGACCGTACCGCTCCCAGTCGCTCTCGTTCGTCATGATGGTTCCTCGCGCCCGACTACGCGCGATCGCGCGCCTGGAGACGATGCCGCGTGGTCACCTCGACGCGACCCCGCTCGTCGATCGCCGGATGCTCGACCAGGGCGATCAAGCGACTCGTCATGAAGCGGCCGGTCCGGACCGGCTGACCGGTCCGCGTCACCTCGCGCACTTCCACAACTCCGCGGGATGTGACGACCTCGATGCGACGACCGGCGCGCGTGGCGACGATCTCGAAGGTCTGGACGCCCTGCCCGGTGTCGACCATCGCTTCGACACGGTCACCCTTCATGGAGCCAACGATACTCCGGCGGCCAGCCCCAACACGATCAGTGACATCGTGATGGGTGAGCGACCAGGTGCCGCCCTAGACTTGGGGCATGCCGCTGGCACTGCCGGACTCAGATCTACTCGATCGCTGGCTTGGAATACTCGGCCTTATCGACGCGGCTGACAGTTTCGCAGCCCGACGTACAGGCACCTGGGCTGGCCTGGCAGTCGTCGCTGCAGATGCTGCGATGGAGGCCGCCTTGGGTCTCGTGGCAACTGGCGGTCCCAAGCCACCCGATGGACAAGAGAGGTATGCCGATCTGCTCAGCTTGGCCGAGGCGGCCTTCAAAGAGGCGGGTACGCCTTTGAGCGCCCGTCTCCGCGAGCGAATGGTTCGGACGCACCGGGCCCGGAATAGCGCTCTTCACGTGGGCGCGGAGCCAGGCGAACGCACGGTAGAGACAGCGCTAGTGTCCCGTGCCGCTGATGGCTAGCAGGTAGACGGGATGTTCGCTACGATTCGGGTCATGGCCTATCCTCCTGCTCCAGCGTTGATCGTCGAAGACACCGACCGGCATGCCCTGCAGGCCGCGGTACGCGCCCGGACGAGCGAGCAACGCGCGGTGACCCGGGCCCGGATCGTGCTCCGCTCGGCCGAGGGCGCCCCCATCGGACGGATCGCCGCCGAGCTTGGCGTGGCGATCATGACCGTGAAGCTGTGGCGCCGTCGGTACGCCGCGGCGGGCCTTGCGGGACTCGCCGATGCGCCCCGTCCCGGGCACCCCCCGACGTACACCCGCGAGGACCGGGACCGCCTCGTGGCGCTCACGCTGGGCCCGCCGCCCGACGGGACGACCCACTGGAGCGTCCGCGCGATGGCGCGCCGGACAGGTATGAGTCCCTCGACCGTGCATCGCATCTGGGCGGAGCTCGGCTACCGGCCGCACCGGACCGAGACCTTCAAGTTCAGCACGGACCCGGCGCTCGAGGCGAAGGTCCGCGACGTGGTCGGCCTCTACCTCGACCCGCCCGATGGCGCAGTCGTGCTGTGCGTCGACGAGAAGACCCAGATCCAGGCGCTCGATCGCACCCAACCGCAGCTCCCGATGCGCCCCGGGCAGGTCGAGCGCCACACCCACGACTACACCCGCCACGGCACGACCTGCCTGTTCGCGGCGCTCGAGGTGGGCACGGGCGCCGTCACCACGGCGACCCGCGAACGGCACACCGGGGCCGACTTCCTGGGTTTCCTGCGCCGGGTCGAGCGGGCATATCCGGGCGTCGAGCTGCACGTCGTCCTCGACAACGTCAGCACCCACAAGACGCCGGCCGTCCGGGCCTGGCTGGAGCGCCACCCGCGGATCAGCTTCCATTTCACCCCGACCTCGGCCTCCTGGATGAACCAGGTGGAGACCTGGTTCGGCATCCTCACCCGTCAGGCGATCCGCCGGGGGAGCTTCCGCTCGGTCAGGGAGCTGATCACCATGATCGACGCCTTCACCCGCCAGTGGAACGACGGCTCCAGCCCGTTCACGTGGGTCAAGACCGCCGACGAGATCCTCGCCAAGGCGGTCCGCAAGCCACGAGCGACTAGCGAA
>CAVRMJ010000009.1:0-367920 GCA_963722475.1 uncultured Chloroflexia bacterium
GGGGAGCCAGCCTGCTGTGATCCGGCGACACTTGATGGCCCTCCGGCTCGGCCTGCTGGCCGCCGACTGGGCCAGCGCGACCGCCGTCTTCCTGCTCGCCTCGCTCGTCCGCTTTGGCGACGGCGAGTGGCTGCAGTTCTGGCAGGCGGCTCGGGCTCGACATCCGCGTGGTGGCCGCCCTCTTCGGCCTCGCCTGGGTGGCAGCGCTCTGGTCACCGGGGCCTCTACGGCTGCGGAGCCGCTGGCGGCTCCAGTCGGAGGCCCTGGACATCCTCCGCGCGACCGTCGTGGTCGGCTGCGCTCACCCTCTCCGCGCTGTTCGTCTTCAAGCAGGAGAACGTCAGCCGGCTGTTCCTCGTCGATCCTCTTCGTGGCCCAGCCCCTGGTCACGCTGGCGATCCGGGCCACCCTGCGGGCGTGGTTCACGCCGCCTGCGGGAGCGTGGCCACAACCCCCAGTACATGCTGGTGGTGGGGACCGGCCGCCTGGCCCGCGACTTCGCCGACCGGGTGGAGGGCCGGGCCGGCCTTGGGATCGTGGTCATCGGGCACCTCGCCGTCCCCGGGGAGACGCCCGGCGACCTGGCCCGTCCGGTCCTGGGATCCATCGACGACATCGGGCAGGTCTTCCACGAGCGCGTGTCGTTGACGAGGTGGCGGTCTGCCTGGAGCCCGCCTTCCTGCGCTATCTCGACCCCGTGGCGCGGCTGGCCGCCGACGAGGGCAAGGCGGTCCGCGTGCCCATCGACCCCATCGGCCTCCCGCTGCCGAACGCCCGCGAGGAGGAGTTCGAGGGGTTCGTCGTCCGCTCGCTGGTCTTCGGCCAGGAGCACGAGCTGGGCCTGGCCGTCAAGCGCGCTCGTGGACATCGCCGGCTGCGCTGCGTCGGGCTGGTCGTGCTCAGCCCGCTCCTGCTGGCGACGGCCCTCGCGATCCGCCTGCGCGACGGCTCGCCCGTCCTCTTCCGCCAGACCCGCGTCGGCCTCCACGGGCGCCCGTTCACGATCTGCAAGTTCCGGACGATGGTGCCGGACGCCGAGGAGCGCTACGCGGAGGTGGCCGGCACTCTCGACGACGAAGGGCGCTCGCCTTCAAGATGCTCGACGATCCGCGCGTCACGCCCGCTCGGGCGCCTTCCTGCGGCGGACGAGCCTCGACGAGCTGCCCCAGCTGTGGAACGTGCTGAAGGGCGACATGAGCCTGGTCGGCCCCCGACCGCCCCTCGCCACGCGAGGTGGCCGAGTACGACATCTGGCACCGCCGGCGCCTGAGCATGAAGCCGGGGATCACGGGGCTCTGGCAGGTCGAGTCGCGGCTCGACGAGCACTTCGACGATCGGGCGCAGCTCGACCTGGCGTACATCGACCGCTGGTCGCCCGCTGCTGGACCTCAAGATCCTCCTGCGGACGATCCCGGCGGTCCTTCGCCGCACCGGGAAGTAGCGCGCCAGGGGTGTCTGCGGGTGAACGGTCCTCGGGTCGCATCCGCGCGTGCGCCGACGGGCTCGCCTGCTCAGCGACCTGGGGTGCCGGCAACGGCCGACCATTCCTCCGACCTATGCGCCGAGAGACTGGTGTCCGACTCCGGCCGGCCCATCAGGCCTGTTGCGGTCCGCCTACTCGCACCATCGCGTGGTCGGCGAGCGTGGCGTGCCCGGCATCCGGCCCGGCCCGGCGACCTGCGGCGCCCCGAGACTCGCGGGGATCGCGTAAGAGTCTCGGGGCGCATCCGCAGGAGGAAGCCCGGGGAGTTGGAACGCCCACGGGCGCGGGCCCCGGGGACTCATACGCAAGGAGGACTTCGCCGGAGCAAGCCCCGGAGTTCCGAGTGAACCTCCCCGCGGCCCGCCTTCCCCTCCGTGGCACACTCGTCGCCGCAGCCGCACGGTTGCGGCCACCGATGGGGGAGGGCACGCCATGGCGACCGGCACCGGCACGAAGGACGATCCGTGGGTCCTGAAGACCCCACCCGGGACGTCCGAGTACACGATGTACCGGGACGATGCGGCGGACCCGCCGGTCATCGTGTGCCAGGTCGGAGGAACGAGGCTGCTGTACGACGCCCGGGCCATCGACGACCTGCACGCGATGCTCAGTGCGCACGGCGACTGGATGCCGCTGGGCGGCGCCGACGAGCAGAAGCCGGCGCCCGAGGGATCGGTCGAGGCGTGGGGACGCTCGGCGGACAACCCGATCGGCGGCTGGTACGGCCTCAAGAAGGGGCTCCGCGGCCGGTTCGGCGTCTACCTGCCGCCGCTCCTCGAGGCGCTCGGGCCTCGCCGAGCTCACGCACGACGCGAAGAACAACCGGATGCGCGCGATCGGCTGAGCGCGGGCGCCTGGGACGCCGAGCCCCTGCGACGACGTCGCCCCGGCCCCCAGGCGCCCCCCGCCCGGCGCCTCAGCGCCCCGTCCGGCTCCTCCATCCCCCACGGCGACCCGTAGGCGGTCAGCAGGTCGAGGAACGGGACCGCGTCGAAGGCCTCCGGGCCGAGCACGCCGGCGCCCTTCCAGGTCCCGGCGGCCAGCAGCTCCAGGGCCACGACCGGGTTGATGGCGGTCTGCCAGACCACGGCCTGGGAGCCGTACTCGCGCATCGACCATTCGTTGTCGACGACGTGGTAGAGGTAGACCTGCCGCGGCGACCCGTCCTTGCCCGTGCCGGTCACCCACAGGCCGGCGCAGGTCTTGCCGGACATCCGGTCGCCGAGCGTGGCGGGATCGGGCAGGCAGGCGGCCACGACGTCGCGCGGCGAGACCTCGACCCCGCCCACCCGCACCTTCGCGGTCCGGTCCAGCCCCAGCTGGTGGAGGACCCTGAGGACGTTGATGAACTCGTCGCCCAGGCCGTACTTGAACGTGACGCGCTTCGCGGTGACCCAGCGCGGCATGAGGAGCACCTCCTCGTGCTCGACGTTGACGCACTCGACCGGGCCGATGCCCTCGGGGAAGTCGAACATCTCCGGCTCGCTGAACGGCGGCGTCGTGAACCAGCCGCGCCCGGCCTCCCAGATGACCGGCGGGTTGAGGCACTCCTCGATGGTGGTCCAGATGCAGAAGGACGGGGCGAAGTCGTAGCCCGCCACGACCAGGTTCGCGCCGTCGCGGACACCCAGCTCGTCGATCTCGCCGAACAGGTGGTCGGCGGCGTAGCGGGCGAAGACGTCCGAGAGGCCCGGCTCCACGCCCATCCCGACCAGCGCCAGCCGGCCGGCCGCCTCCCACGTCGCCCGCCTGCGCGAACTGCTCGTCGCCCAGCTTGACCCCCGGCAGCTCGTACGGCCGCTCGGGATGCGGGTGCGAGAGGGACATCGCCATGTCCATGTAGTCCGCCCCGGCCGCGAAGGCGCCCTCGAAGATGGGCATGACGAAGCGCGGGTCCACCGCGTTCAGGACGTGGGTGATGGCGTGCTCACGGCACAGCGCGGCCACCGCCTCCGGCCGGGACGCGTCCACGCGGGCCGCCACGAAGCGTGGATCGGCCAGCCGGGCCACGACCCGCTCCGCTCGGGCCGCGTCGTAGTCGGCGACGACCATCCGCTCGAAGAACGATCGGCGAGCCGCGATCGGCGCGACCGCGCTGCCGACGCCGCCGGCGCCGACGACGAGGATTCGCATGTCCGGTGATCTCCTGCTTCAGTGAGCCGGGGCGTCGACGATCGGGCGACTCGCCGGCGGCGGGGTCGAGGGGACGTCGGGATGATAGGTCTCCGGCCGTCGCCGGAAGAACGTCGGATCGCGGATCCACCACGCGATCATCAGGACCAGGCCGAGGACGAACGAGATGATCGTGATCGCGAGGGGTACGCTGACTCCGAACCAGGCGATGCCCGAGTACGAGTTGGCAGGGTCGGCCAGGTCGGTGACCGACTGGACGAACGCCCAGGTGAGGGCCAGGCCGCCGAGCACCGGCAGCACACCGACCAGGAGCAGGTTCCTGGCGCTCCGCAGGAGCACGTGGCGGTAGTAGATCGCGCAGGCGTAGCCGGTCAGGCCGTAGTAGAACGCGATCATCAGGCCGAGCGCGGCGAGCGCGTCGTAGTAGATGTTCTCGGACACGACCTTGAGCCCGACGTAGAACGCCACCGAGAGGATCCCCATCCAGATCGTCGCGTTCGTCGGCGTCTGGAAGCGCGGGTGGACCTTGGCCCACACCTTCGGGAGAGCCCCCTTCGCGCCCATCGAAAGCGCCGTCCGGGCGGTCGGCAGGATCGTCGTCTGGGTCGACGCGGCCGCCGAGGTCAGCACGGCCAGGACGAGCAGCTTGTCGAGTGGCGAGCCCAGCACTTCCTTCGCGATGATCGCGAAGATGTCGCTCTCGCCCGCCTCCGCGAGGCGGGCGACGCCGGCCCATGCCTGCACGGCGATGCTCACGACGACGTAGGTCGCGACGAGGATGAACGTGGCCACGACGGTCGCCCGGCCGGGCGACTCCGTCGGGTTCGCGCTCTCCTCGTTGACCGTGGCGGTCGTGTCCCAGCCCCAGTAGATGAACAGGGCGATGATCAGGCCGGCGGCCAGGGCGCTCGGGCTGAACGCGCCGTCCTCGCCGACGATCGCGAACGGGTTCAGCCAGTCGAGGCTCGGCACGATCGCGCCCTCCGGCGCGGCGGTGTAGACGCGGAAGAGGGCCACGAGGCGAACACGGCCAGCGCGATCAGCTCGGTCGCGAGCAGGACGACCTGCGTCCGGACCGACACCTCGATGCCGATGTAGCAGATCCAGGTCAGGACCGCGACGAACAGGACGCCGACCGCGATGACCCCGAAGTCGACCGTCTGGTCGCCGATCGCGACCGGCAGGACGGGATTGGTGAAGACGTCCCAGCCGAACAGGCTGAACGTGTACTGGGCGGCGATCTCGGCCAGGCTGGCCATGACGATGACGTCGGCGACGATGATCGCCCAGCCGGTCATCCAGCCGAGATGCGGCCCCATGGCCCGTGAGACCCAGGTGAAGCTGGTGCCGCAGTCGGGGTCGGCCCGGTTCATGTAGTAGTAGGCGATGGCGATGCACAGCATCGGCAGGAACGCGAGCCACATGACCGCGGGCGAGGCCAGGCCGACCGCGGCCACGACCAGGCCGAGCGAGACGGCCAGGCTGTAGGCCGGGGCGGTCGACGCCACCCCGATCACGACGCTCGACACGAACCCGACCGCGCCGGTCTTGAGCCCCTTTGTCCCCGCCGCCCCCGCCTGGGGCGTCCCGCTGGCCTGGCTTGCCACGGCGCACCTCGTTCGGACCGCCCGGGGCCTGAGGTGGGCCCCTCATCGGGTCGATCCAAGACGGCGGGCCCACCCGGTACAAGGGCCGCTCGTCGCGACGCGGAGGGCCGACCGGTTGCCGCTCGCCGCCTTTCGGCCCCCTGATCCCACTCGCATCCCGGGCCGCCGCGTTCTGGCCGGGCCACGCGCTCTACAATGGCCCGGCCGAGCGGGGCGTCCTGCATCCCGCGACGCGCCCGCTGGGTGGAGGTAGGCGAGTGCCAGGCGAGTTCAGCGGACGCATCCTCCACGTGAACCTCACGACCGGTGCGCTGGAGGTCGAGCGCCCGCCCGAGTCGTTCTACCGGACGTACCTGGGCGGCTCCGCGATGGGGCTGCACTACATCCTCCAGGGGATGGCGCCGGGACGGACGGCCTGGACCCGTCCAACGTCCTGACCTTCATGGACAGCCTCCTGACCGGTGCGGCGATCGCCGGGCAGAGCCGGGTCACGGTCAACGCCCGCTCGCCCCTGACGGACGGCATCGGCGACAGCCAGGCCGGCGGCTTCTTCCCCGCCGAGCTCCGCTTCGCCGGCTTCACGGGGATCGTCATCCGGGGAAGGTCGCCGGAGCCGGTCTACCTCTGGATCCACGACGGCGAGGCCGAGCTGCGGCCCGCCGGCCACCTGTGGGGCCGGACCACGTCCGAGGTCGACGATCTCCTCAAGGCCGAGATCGGCGACGACAAGATCGAGATCGCCCAGGTCGGCCCGGCGGGCGAGAAGCTCGTCCGGCTCGCGGCGATCATCAACATGGGCAACCGGGCCAACGGCCGCACCGGCATGGGCGCCGTGATGGGCAGCAAGAACCTCAAGGCGATCGTCGTGCGCGGGACCAACCGGAAGGTGCCCGTGGCCGATGGGGCGGGACTGGGCCGTCTCGCCCGATGGGGCGCCGCCGAGATCCCGAACAACCCGGACGTGGCCGGCCTCAAGCAGGACGGCACGGCGGGCGTCCTCGAGTGGCAGCACGCCGCCGGCACGCTGCCGACCTTCAACTACAACGCCGGACAGTTCGACGGCTACGAGGCGATCTCCGGCCAGACGATGACCGCGACGATCCTCACGGGGCGAGACAGCTGCTACGCGTGCGCGGTGCGCTGCAAGCGGGTGGTGGAGACCGAGTGGCAGGGCCGCGCCGTCGAGCCCCGCCACGGCGGTCCCGAGTACGAGACGCTGGGCACCTTCGGCTCGTACTGCGGCATCGACGACCTCCCGGCGGTCGCGCTGGCCAACAAGATCTGCAACGAGCACGGCCTCGACACGATCGGCACCGGCGCCACGATCGCCTGGGCGATGGACTGCTTCGAGCACGGCCTCCTGACGCCGAGGGGAGATCGGCTTCCCGGCCCCGTTCGGCGACGCGGCGGCGATGGTCCGCCTGCACCGAGATGCTCGCGACCCGCGAGGGCTTCGGGGACATCCTGGCGAACGGCTCGCGGCGCGCCGCCGACCTGCTCGGCAAGGGCCACGACCTGCTGATCACGGTCAAGGGCGCCGAGGCGCCCGCCCACATGCCGCAGGCGAAGCGGTCGCTCGGGGTGATCTACGCGGTCAACCCGTTCGGCGCGGACCACCAGTCCTCCGAGCACGACCCGATGATCGAGGAGGGTGCCGCCGATCTCTCCCTCGAGCGGCTCAGGCTGCTCGGGTTCGACGGGGCGCTCGCGTTCGGCTCGCTCGGCCCGGACAAGGTCCGCTTCGCCCTGAGGACCCAGCAGTTCTACTCGTTCCTCGACACGGCGTCGCTGTGCCAGTTCGTGTGGGGTCCGGCCTGGACCCTGTACGGGCCGCAGGAGACGGTCGACTTCGTGCGGGCCGTGACCGGCTGGGACGACTTCGACGTCGACGAGCTCATGGAGATCGGGGAGCGGCGCCTGAACATGCTGCGCGCCTTCAACGCCCGCGAGGGAATCGGCCGAGCGGAGGACAGGCTGCCCGCGAAGTTCTTCCGGCCGCTCACCGGCACGGGCCCGACCGCGGGCGTGGCCCTCGACCAGGGCGAGATCGACGGCGCCCTCGACGAGTACTACCGGCTGGCCGGCTGGGACGGCCGGACCGGCAATCCGACCCCGGACACGCTGGCGCGCCTGGGCCTGGAGTGGGCCATCTGACCTGCCCCGGCGTCACGCGCCGGACGCCGGCGGTCGAGAACCGCTGGCGTCCCGGGCGCCGGGCGAGTAGCATCCATTCCCCATCCAATCGGAGGTCTCGATCGTCGCTTCGCTTTCGGTCGGAGGGCTGCACCCAGCAGGCAGTCCGAGGTCCGGGCAATCCCCTTACGACCCGCGTCGCCTGCGCGCTCCCGGGCTTCCGCCGTTGCGCCAGGCGCACCGCGTCGCCCTGCGCGCCGGTGGCATCCGCGCGGCGCCGGGCTGGGTTGTCGGCGGTCTCGTCGCTGCCGCGTTTCTCTCCACCACGATGGTCGCCGGGTCGACCGACGGCGCCGCGGCCGCGACCAGCCGCCCGATCGATGCGAGCCTGGTGGTTCTGACATCCGAGCCGGTCTCCGCCCCGCTGATCGGGCCCGTTTCCCCCGTGGGGGCGGCGTCGGTCGACACGTCCGGGGGTGTGCCGCCCGCAGCCTCGCCGGCTCGCGAACGGATCGCCGCGATGGCCGCAACGGATGCTGCAGCGATGCCGGCCGTGGCGTCGGTGCCGGCCGTGGCCTCGGCCACGCCGCACCCGAAGCCGACGCCTCATCCGACGACGGCCGCGGGCACGTCGACCGCGCGGCCGGTTGCGACGGCCGGCCCGACGGTCGTCTCCCGCCCGAAGGTCGTGTCCCGCGCGGCGCGGCGCCCCGCCGAAGGCAACGCCCCGCCCGACGGCGGCCCCCGTCAAGAAGCCGGTCGCCCCGGCGACGGCGGCGCCGAAGCCGAAAGCCGCAGCTCCGAAGCCTGCGCCCGCGATCGTCTATCCGTACAGGGCCGCCGGGAAGGCGACGTGGGGCGAATTCGGTGGCGCCGTGATCACGCGCCTGCCGCCGGGAACGCGCATCCGCGTCTGCGGCAGCCTCGGGTGCTGGGAGGGCGTGTCAGCCGGGTACGGCCCGTCGGCCAGCGGCGGCCACCTCGTCGACCTCGACGCGGCCGTCTTCCGGCGCATCTGCGGGCCACTGGGCGTCGGGGTCGGCGCGATCGTGCTGAGCTGGCGCTGACCGGGGCTCGCCGGAATCGGTCGGGCGCGTGAAACGCCGCCGACGCCGGGATCGTGCCGGGCGATCGCAGCAGGCCGGGAGTCAGGTTCCGCCTGCAGGGTTATAGTCATCCCGGGATCTGGGACTGCCCGATCACGCGGCAGCCCCGTCGAGCTTTCGGGCTCGGGTGACGCCGATGTCGAATGGACCGCTCCGGAGATGGAGCGCGTCGGCGCGTCCGCCGGTCGTGGATGGGCGCGACGGGCCCCCACGACGCACGTTCCGGTTCGCCGATATCGCGCGAGGCTGGCGCGTCGAGGACAGCGAAGAGACGTCGGTCGGCACGGTCGTCAGCTCGGGCGAAGTCCTGCTGACCGTCTCCCGCGGCTTCCTGTCATCCAGGCTGTACCTGCCACCTTCGGCGGTCGCCGAGGTCCACGAAGGCGTCGTCAGGCTGAACGTGACGTCCCGGTGGGTCGAGGCCCAGGGGTGGGATCGGGCCGGCAGCCGCAAGCAGCGCTGACCCGCCGAGGTCAGGGCCGGCGTCGCTGCCGGGGTTCTTGCGCGGAGCTCCTCGAGTTTGAGGTCCCGCGGGGCATCGAGGCCTGCTGACTCTCTTCGGAGCCGACCCCGAGGGCCTTGGCGGCTTCGTGCTCGGACCATGCGAGGCGGTCAGTTGACGCATCGCGACCGAACTTACCGACGACCATCGGGACAAGTCCAGCGTGCTTCGCCTCCTGCCCGAGGGAGCGCTCATCGAGGGCGGCCGCCAGCGCCGACGGACTGGTCGTCCGCTGGCGAGCCGATGACGCCTTCTGGTCGTCCATGTCACAAGGCCCGAAAGTGGGGCCACTTCAGGTGATCATGCCCACCCGAGTGACGGGGAAGGTGTAACCGACGCATCCCGGCGACCAGCCCTACGCAAACCTCGGGGAGTGGTGGACGTAGCTCGGCGCGTTCGTGACCGAGCGTAGGTGACCGAGGATCAGCGGCGGATGGGTGCCAGACGCACCTACATCGGCATCGGGCTGAGGAGCTGGAAGTAGTTGTCGTCGGGATCGGCGAACGTGGCGATCCAGGCTCCAGCCACATCACCCGGCTGGTAGGGCTCCCGGATCACCATGGCACCGGCAGCCTTGAGCCGCTCGAAGTCGCCCTTGACGTCGGACGTCTCGATGTTCCAGATCAACCGTCCCGGCTGAGCGTTGCTGACCCGTGACCTGATCATGCGGCCCGACGGTGACGAAGCCCGTCCCGATCTGCCACCCGCTATACCCGCCTTCGATCCAGCCGGGCGTACCGAAGAGCCGGGTGTAGTAGTCCTTGAGACGCTGGGGATCCGCCGATCCGATCAGGATGCTGTTCAGGTCCATGCCGTCTCCTTGTTGTTCCACTGAGGACGGGACGCCGGGATGCCCTGAGGCTCTCCCGGCGTCCCGATCTTCAGCGGATGGTTCCTGTCAGGCGTGCGGCGGCGCGAGCAGAGGCCCGAGCGTCTGCATCAGGTCCGGCGTGGTGATCGGGTCGTCTTCTGTGATCTTGCCGTTGGCGAGCCCGTAGTAGGTGAGACCCCGGCCCGAGATCTTCTCCCCACTGGCGAGTGTGTACGCCCAGGTGAAGCGTGCGACGACGGCATCCCCTTCGGCGACCAGATCGGCGATCTTGAACTCACGACCGGGTATGGCCGCAGCCATCGCAGCCAACGTCGCTTTGAAGCCCGCGACGTCCATGCCCCCCATCGCACGGTTCACGTAGTTCGGGGCAAACAGCTCGTCGATCACATCGACGTTGCCACCATCGAGTGTCTCCGTGATGAAGCGGCGGACGACGGCCTTGTTCTGCTCCGTAGACATTGCCCGAGCCCCCCTGACCTTTCTGGGCGCGATCACGCCCTACCCGGAGGAGTCGGTCTCGCCATTGGCCCAGCGCGACGGTCGTGGCGACCGGATCAGGACGCCGCGCTGGTGGGACCTCGCGGTCCGCTGCCACCCCCCAGATCGGCGGAGTCTACGCGTGGGCGTGCCTCTTGTCCCACACGGGGTGCGCGGCCATGGTTCGCCGCCATCCTGCTGGCCCTCCGCGATCTCCGAGGCCGCATGGACGGAGCTCCGGACGTTCGTCACGGGGATCAGCAGGATTGATGACTGCGTTTCGGCTCTAGCCCTCTCGGCTCGACATCAACGCTCGCCAGCCGTTGATGGCAGCGACGACTTCCTCCGGTCGGGTCATGGTGGGGACATGGCCAGCTCCAGGGATCACCACCAGCATGGAGTCGGGGATGGCCCGGGCGGCCGTCTCCGCGACCGCCAGGGGGATGATGGCGTCAAGCTCACCGTGGATGATCAGCGTGGGCACTCGGATGGCGGAGAGGTCGGGGGCGACGTTGGCCTCGGCGTGGCATTCGAACAGCCTCGCGGCCGCCTCGGGCTCCGCTCGGAGCAGGATCTGGCGCCCCCAGCGACGAAGATGCTCGGAGTTGGGCTCCGGGATGCATCGATCCACGAACCCGTGCACTGTCCCAGGAAAGTTGGATCGAGACCCGGCGATGAGGGGATTGTCCATCCTTACTGTGTAACCCCCGTCGACGAGGACCAGTCCGGCGAACCGAGAGGGGTCTCGCTCGATGGCCAGGACACAAGTCAGGGCGCCCAGCGACTCACCAGCGAGGACGCACCGTTCGACGCCGAAACTGTCGAGGATCGTGAAGAGGTCATCGACGAGCCCCTCGGGTGTGATCGTGGTGGGAGGCGCCGTGGACGCTCCTGAACCGCGGTGGTCGTAGCCGATGCAGCGCCAACGGTCCTGCATCAACTGAAACGGTTGTTGCCACAACTCCGCAGCTCCCGACCCAGCCTCCGTGGGCGACGAAGGTGTCGGGTCCGGCGCCGAACTCAACCGTGTTGAGAAGGTAGCCATTCGCAGGCACGAACATCTGCGCCGACGTGGAAGCTCCCTCTGGGTGCGCTATGCACCCCACCCGGAAGGGTCGGTCTCGCCACTGGCCCTGCGCGACGGTCGGGGCGACTTACGCCCCGCCGACCCGCTTGATCACCTGCTCCGCTTCGTCAAGCGTGAAGGCACGCAGCGTCTCGGTGCGGGTGTAGCCGGTGCCCGCGACACCAGCAGCATTCGCCAGCATGGTCTCGGCGTCCGGTGCCTCCGCCACGACCACGATGTCGTAGCGGCCCTGGGTGAGGTACCAGCCGTGGATCTTGATCCCGAGGTGCGCCGCCCGAGCCATGTTTCCCTCGACGCCTTTGCGGAGGTTCTGGATGTCCTTCGCGCCTTGCTCGGTGAACTTGCCCAGAACGACGAACATCGCCATGGTGTACCCCCCTGTACGCTCCGCCGGGTCTAGAGCCCGGCACACCGATCTGGAAGGCTCCCGCGCCTTCCTGCCGGTCGGCGGAGTATGCGCGGGGGCGTGGTCGTCGTCCCAGCGGGGGTGCGCGGCCATGGTTCGCAGCCGCGCCCCGCTTGCCCTACGCGATCTCCGAAGCGCGGTGGACGTAGCTCGGGACGTTCGTGACGGGGATCAGCAGGACTGGTGACCGTGTGTCGGCTCTGGCCCTCTCACCCCGGCAACCCGCAGTTCGTAGGAGCCGCGTCCCTGAGCCGGAGCGGCGGTTCGCGGGGTGGGCCGATAGCATCCACCAGAGCATCCACCGGCCCCGCCGCGACCTGCCGCGACCTGCCGCGAGACACCGCGAAACCGGCGGGTTGTGAGGGGAAGTTGGCTGGCGAGGAAGGATTCGAACCTTCAATCCCCTGATCCAGAGTCAGGTGCCTTACCGTTAGGCCACTCGCCAGCGACCGGCCCGACAGCGTGGTCAGGGCCGCGATTTCGAACGCGGGTCTGCTCCGCTGACAAGTCAGGCGAAGCCGCCGCGCCAGCCGGATTGTACCCCAACCGCCGCGCGCCGCTCCCTTTGGCACCGTCGGTCAGGTGTCCTGCCGGCCCTGCGCCTGGAGCTTGGCCCAGGTGTCCTTGAGCGTGAGCGTGCGGTTGAAGACGAGGTGGCCGGGCGTCGAGTCGGGGTCGGGAGAGAAGTAGCCCAGCCGCTCGAACTGCACGGTCTCGCCGACGGCGCGTCTCGGCGAGGCCGGCTCCACGAGGCAGCCGGTGAGCACCGTCTCGGAGTCGGGGTTCAGGTCCGCGAAGAGGTCGCCCGTCCGCGCCGGGATCCGGGCGGCTGAAGAGGTGGTCGTACAGCCGCACCTCCGCGGGGATCGCGTGATCGGCCGAGACCCAGTGGAGGGTCGCCTTCGGCCGGCGGCCGTCGGGCGCGTCGCCGCCGCGGGTGGCCGGGTCGTACGTGCAGCGCAGCTCGACGATCTCCCCGGCCGCGTCCTTCACGACCTCGCGACAGGTCACGAAGTACGCGGAGCGCAGGCGCACCTCGCGGCCCGGGGCCAGGCGGAAGAACTTCGCCGGCGGATCCTCCATGAAGTCGTCGCGCTCGATCCACAGCTCGCGCGTGAAGGGCACCTTGCGGCTTCCGGCCGACGGGTCCTCCGGGTTGTTGACGACGTCCATCTCCTCGACCTGGCCCTCGGGGTAGTTCTCGATGACCACCTTGAGCGGATCCAGGACGGCGAAGCGGCGGGGAGCCGTCCGGTTGAGGACGTCGCGCACCGCATGCTCGAGCATGCCCACCTCGACGACGCTGTCGGCCTTCGCCACCCCGATCACGCCGCGAAGTCGCGGATGCCCTCGGCGGGGAAGCCGCGCCGGCGCAGGCCCGAGATCGTGGGCATCCGGGGATCGTCCCAGCCGCGCACGTGCCCCTCGTTGACGAGGCGCAGGAGGACGCGCTTGGAGAGGACGGTGTAGCGTGAGGTTGAGCCGGGCGAACTCGTACTGCCGCGGGCGCGACGGCACCGGCAGGTTCTCGATGAGCCAGTCGTAGAGGGGCCGGTGGACCTCGAACTCGAGCGTGCAGATCGAGTGCGTGATGCCCTCGATCGCGTCGGACTGGCCGTGCGCGAAGTCGTACGTCGGGTAGATGCACCACGCGTCGCCGGTGCGCGGATGCGCGGCGTGCACGATCCGGTAGAGCACCGGGTCGCGCAGGTTGATGTTCGGCGAGGCCATGTCGATCCGGGCGCGCAGCACCCGCGCCCCGTTGGGGAACTCGCCCGCCCGCATCCGCTCGAACAGGTCGAGGCTCTCCTCGACCGGCCGGTCCCGCCAGGGGCTGTTCCGGCCGGGCTCGGTGAGCGTGCCGCGGTGCTCGCGGATCTCGTCGGCCGAGAGGTCGTCGACGTAGGCCTTGCCGGTCCGGATGAGGTGAGACGGCCCACTCGTAGAGCTGCTCGAAGTAGTCGGACGCGAAGTAGAGGTGCTCGCCCCAGTCGAACCCGAGCCAGCGCACGTCCGCCTCGATGGCGTCGATGTACTCCTGCTCCTCCTTGGTCGGGTTCGTGTCGTCGAAGCGCAGGTGGCAGCGGCCGCCGAACTCGCTGCGCGATGCCGAAGTTGAGGCAGATCGACTTGGCGTGGCCGATGTGCAGGTAGCCGTTCGGCTCGGGCGGGAAGCGGGTGACGATCGTCTCGTGCCGGCCGCTCCGCACGTCGGCGGCCACGATCTCGCGGATGAAGTCGCCTCGCTCCGGCGAGGTCGGCGTCTGGGAGCTCACGAGAGCATCTTACCGTCGGTGGTAGCGCTCCATGAGCGTGGCGACGGCGGACCGGGCCTCCGCCCACTCGGGCTCGTCGCCGAAGATCTGCGCGGTGGTGCCCCAGCGGGCGATCTGCGTCATCGCCGTGACGATGGCGTCGTGGCGGGCCGCCCGGAGACGCCCGCCGTCCACCATCCCGGTGACCAGGTAGTGGCGGACCACGTCGAACGGCGCGCGCCATCGGCCGATCCTGATGCCGTCGCCCTCGCGGAGCGACTCCAGCCAGTCGTCGTCGCCGACGGGAGCGCGGTCGTGCTCGCGCTGGTGGACCGCCAGGGGCACGCGGAAGGCAGGCGAGGTCGGGGAGGGGAGGAGCCCGTCAGCGTCGGCCTCGCGGTAGCAGACCGGGCAGACCGGGAGCTCCGCATCGAGACGCGGCGCGTCGCCGTACGGCAGGCCGCACCTGCCGCAGAACGTGACGCCCGGACGCCGAGCGACGGATCCGCACTGGAGGCAGGCCGGCAGCGCCTTCGATTGCCATCAGGATCAGGCAGGCAGCGGGGGTCCGACGGCGCGTCGGCACCGCGTCGCGGGGCACGCGGACGCTCGGGAGGGGCATTCCCGAATCCTGGACGTGACCGGTGCGCGGAGCCATGACCCGTGAGTCAGGGGGCCGGTGGTACCCCCAGCCGGCCGGCGGCCTGGGCCAGGCCGCGACCGAGCGCCTCCCGGACCGCGCCTGCGGGCCAGCCCAGGTGGCGTGCGGCGTCGGTGACGAGGTCCTCGGGCGGTTCCCCGGCCGGGTCGTGACCGGCGTCGCGGAGATCCGGCCAGTGGCGGCGAGCCACCTCCGCGAGGAACGCGATCTCGCTCAGCTGCCCGGCCGCGAAGTCCGGGTCCACGACCTCACCGTGACCCGGCACGATCCGGCCATCTCCGGCCGCGTCGAGCAGGTGGCCCAGCGTGGCGGGCCAGTCGAACGGGAACGCATCACCGAACGAGGGCGGCGCGCCCTCCTCCAGGAGGTCGCCTGCAAAGACGACCCCCGCGTCGGGGACCAGCCCGACGACGTCGTGGTCGGTGTGGCCGCGCCCGAGGAACCGGAGGTCCACGCGCCGGTCTCCCAGATCCAAAGACGCGGTGCCGGAGAAGGTGCGGTCCGGAAGGTCGACCGGCGATGCCAGCAGGTCGTCGGCGATCTCGGGCATCTCCGCGACCATCTCCGCGCGCCGCTCCAGCCCGAGGTCGCGCATGAAGCGTGCACATCCGTCCTCTCCCCAGATCTCGCAGGGGCGGAACGCGGCGTTCCCCAGGACGTGGTCGAAATGGGCGTGGGTGTTGAGCACGACGTGCGGGAGGCGGCTCACGTGCCGCAGGTCGTCGAGCAGCTCGTGGGCCTGGGCCACGTGGACCGCGTGTCGATGACCAGGACGCGCTCGCGGCCGATGACGGCGCCGATCGTCTGGTCGAAGAACGCGAAGCGCCGGATGAAGACACGGTCGGCGATCTCCCGCCAGGGATTCATCGGGCAGCTCCGACGCGGACCCGAGCGCTTCTGGCGCGCTTCGGCGCGGCCGTGGGATGGGTCGTCGCGTCCGGGCGGATCGCGGGCCCGTTCAGCCGGCGCTGACGGAGCTGAGGCCGTCGAGCGCGGCCCGCGCCGCTTCGATGTCGTCGACCACGAAGCTGAACTGTGCCTGGTCGCCCCAGCGGCCGATGAACAGGTGCCCGTAGATGTTCACGCCAGCGTCGGCGAGCCGGCGGGCGACACGCGCCATGCCGCCGGGCTGGTCGTCCACCTCGACGAGGAGCGACTCGCCCTCGATGAACTCGTAGTTGCCTTCCTCCAGCACCGCGCGCGTCACGGCGTCGTCGGAGGTCTTGAAGATGAGGTGGCCGCTGTCGCCGATCCCGCCGCCGCCGATTGCTCGCAGGTCCACGCCGCGCGCTCCGAGGATCTCGGACAGGTCGGCGAGCGATCCCGGGCGATTCGGGAGCTGGATCACGAACTGGTTGGCCACGGTCCTGGACCCTCCCCGATCACGCTGCGCATTGGCGGCAAGTCTACGGCCTCTGCCGGCCGCGGGCGCGGAACGGCCGGTGCGGGTCCCCGACACGGAGCGCGGCGCCCGGGAGCGCCCGGCCGGGTACCATGCGCGCCACCGCGGCGAGAGACAAAGGCAGGCGAGGAGGAGCGGGTGGGCGGCACGGACCTTTCCGGCGGCGGGCCGAAGACGATCGTCTTCTTCCCCGAGGGGGCCTATCGGCCCGACCAACAACTGCGTCGGGATCGGCGACGTCCTGCGCGCGGCGCGGCCACCGGGTGGTCTTCGTCGTCGAGGAGTCGTTCGCCGGCCGGCTCGCCGCGCACGGCTTCGAGGAGCGCCTGATGCGCCTCGGCGCCGCCGCGCCGCGGAGCCGGAGGTGCCCGGCCAGTTCTGGAAGGACTTCATCCGCGACACCGCGCCGGAGTTCCGCAAGCCGACGCGTCGAGCAGCTGCGAGCGCTTCATCGCGCCGACCTGGCAGGCCCTCGTCGACGGGGCGCGGTACGTGCGAGCCGCGGCTGCGCGAGATCTTCGCCGAGGTCGCGCCCGACGTGATCGTCGAGGACAACGTCGTCGGCTTCCCGGCGCTGCTCACCGCCGGCGCCCCGTGGGTCCGGATCATGTCGCTGCAACCCGGCGGAGCTGAAGGACCCGGACGTGCCGCCGGCCTTCTCCGGCTACCCGGCGGCCGACCGGACCGGCTGGGCCGACGTTCCGGGCCGAGTACGACCGCACCCACGGCGAGATGTGGGCCGCGTTCAACGCGTTCGTGACCGGAGCAGGGGGCGCCGCCGCTGCCCGACCTCGAGTTCATCCACGAGTCGCCCTGGCTCAACCTCTACGCTCTACCCGGCGGAGGCCGACTACCCGCGCCGCGACCCGCTCGACGCCGACCTGGCATCGCCTGGACTCCGCGTGCGCGCGACCGACGGCCCGTTCGAGCTGCCGGCCGAGCTCGCCGGCGCGACCCGGGCGCGCCTGCTCTACCTCTCGCTCGGCGCCTCGGCTCCGCCGACGTCGACGCTCATGCAGCGCCTGATCGACGTGCTCGGGCGCACGCCGCACCGGTTCATCGTGAGCATGGGCCCGCAGCACGACCAGCTCGCGCTGCGCGCCGAACATGCTGGGCGCGGAGTTCCTGCCCCAGCCGGCGATCCTGCCGCAGGTCGACCTGGTCATCACCCACGGCGGCAACAACACGATCACCGAGTGCTTCCACTTCGGCAAGCCGATGATCGTGCTGCCGCTCTTCTGGGACCAGTACGACAACGCCCAGCGGGTGGCCGAGACCGGGCTTCGGCGTCCGCCTGGCGACCTACGAGTTCACCGACGACCGAGCTCCTCGGGACGATCGAGCGCCTGCTGGCGGACGGCGACCTCGCGGCCCGGCTGGCCGCGATCGTCCGCGCGCCTGGCGTCGGTGCCGGGCACCGTGCGGGCCGCCGACCTCGTGGAGCAGCTCGCCCGCACCGGGAACCGGTGCTCCGCGGCCACGTCGCCGGGTACCGGCTCACGGTGCCGCGCGGGCCGGCCGTCCGAGCCCCCGGGCCGTCGGCGGGGCCGCCCGCCGCGGGCCGTCGCGCGTGCCGGGCCGTCGGTGCCAGTCGGCGATCCCCGGCACAATCATCCGAACAGGCAGGCAACGCCGGCCGCCCGGCGGCCGCACCCAGGAGGTTCCTCCCGTGACCGACACGAACGCAGGCGTGACGCACCCGACAGCAGTTCATCGGCGGCCAGTGGGTGGGTTCCGCCTCCGGCGAGACGCTTGCCGTCGAGAACCCGGCGAACGGCCGGGTTCATCGCGAACGTTCCGAAGAGCGGCGCGGAGGACGTGGACCGGGCCGTGAAGGCGGCCGCGACGGCCTTCGAGACGTGGTCCCAGACCACGCCGCAGGATCGCAGCCTCCTCCTCCTCCGGCTGGCGGACGCGATCGAGGCGCGGGCCGACGAGATCGGCCGGCTGGAGTCGCGGAACGCCGGCAAGCCGATCCAGGCCGCGATCGACGAGATCCCGGTCGTCGTGGACAACCTGCGCTTCTTCGCCGGTGCGGCGCGCACGATGGAGGGCAAGGCGGCCAACGAGTACCTGGCCGGCCATCTCTCGATGATCCGGCGCGAGCCGATCGGCGTGGTCGGTTCCATCGCGCCATGGAACTACCCGCTCATGATGGCCGGCTGGAAGGTGGGGCCGGCACTGGCCATGGGCAACACCGTGGTCCTCAAGCCGTCCGCGCGGACGCCGCTGACCGCGCTCCTGCTGGCGGAGATCGCGGCCGAGATCCTGCCGCCGGGCGTGCTCAACGTGATCACGGGCACCGGCGACGAGGCGGGCACTGCCATGGTTGGCCACCCGGGCATCGGCATGATCTCCGTCACCGGGGACACGGACACCGGCAAGAAGATCGCGCGCCTCGCCTCGGAGACCGTGAAGCGGCTTCACCTGGAGCTGGGCGGCAAGGCGCCGGTGATCGTCTTCGACGATGCCGACCTGGACCACGTGGCCGAGCAGATCCGCCTCTTCGGCTACTGGAACGGCGGCCAGGACTGCACGGCGGCGACGCGCATCCTGGCCGGTCCGAGGATCTACGAGAAGCTCGTCGCGACGCTGGCCGACCAGGTCAAGCAGATCACGTTCGGCGATCCGGCCGAGGGCGAATACGACCTGGGCTCCCTGATTGCGCGCGGCCAGGTGGAGAAGGTCGCCGGCATGGTCGAGCGGGCCCGAGTCGGCGCGGAAGTCGTCGTGGGCGGCCACGCCCTCGACCGGCCGGGCCACTACTACGAGCCGACCGTCATCGCCGGCGCCGACCAGAGGAGCGAGATCATCCAGGACGAGGTCTTCGGGCCCGTCGTCACCGTCCAGCGGTTCACCGACGAGGCGCTGGCGATCAGGTGGGCCAACGACGTGCAGTTCGGCCTGGCGGCGTCCGTCTTCACGAACGACCTGGCGCGCGCGTTCCGCGTCGCCAAGGCGATCCAGTTCGGGACGGTCTGGATCAACGAGCACTTCACGCTGGTCTCCGAGATGCCGCACGGCGGCTTCAAGGGCTCCGGCTGGGGCAAGGACCAGTCCGCGTACGCCCTCGAGGACTACTCTGTCATCAAGCACGTCATGGCGAGGATCTCCTGACCATTTCGGAGGCGCGGCGGCGCGCGCGGAGGTCACACCGGAGACGGGCCCCGCGTCGTACGCTTGACGGGGCGCCGATCGCGGCCGGGATCGGGTCCGTCCCACGACCGGGACGAGGAGGAGAGATGCGGCATCGCTTGGCAATCCTGCTCGCGGGGGCGCTCATGGTGGCAGCGTGCGGCGGCGGAGCCACCCCCACGCCCGAACCCTCGCCGGTCGTGACGCCGGCCCCGACGGACGTCTTCGCGCAGTCTCCCGCCCCGAGCGAGGTGGCGAGCCCCGCTCCGGAGGCCTCGACAGCGCCGACCACGCCGGTCAATGGCTCGACGTACACGGTCAAGTCCGGCGACACGATGTGGGCGATCTCGCAGAAGCTCGGGATCACCCTGAAGGCGCTCAAGGAGGCGAACCCGACCGTGGATCCCGCGAAGATGCGGATCGGGTCCGTCCTGATCATCCCGCCGAAGCCGTAGCGCGTCGTCGCACCCCGCGAACGGGCGTCGCCTCGACGAGGTCGGCGCGCCGATCGCGGTTCAACCGATGACCGGGACGGCGCCGGGGACGCCGCGGCGACCCCGGGTATCCTTCCGCCGTGGCACGGCTCCCCGCTTCGACTGGCGCGCTTCCCGCCGATCTCTCCGGGCTGCGCGCGGCCCTCCTGGCCTGGTTCGACCGCGACGGGCGGGCGCTGGCCTTCCGCGTCGCGCGGGATCCCGATCCGTGGGCCGTCCTTGTCAGCGAGGTGATGGCCCAGCAGACGCAGGTTGCGCGGGTCGCCGGGAAGTGGCGCGCGTTCATGGACCGCTTCCCGACGCCCGCGGCGCTGGCGTCCGCGCCGACCGGCGACGCGATCCGCGCCTGGCAGGGACTCGGCTACAACCGGCGCGCCATCGACCTCCAGCGGGCAGCCCGGGCCGTCGTCCTGGCCGGGGGCAGCGTCCCCGGCGACGTCGAGTCGCTCCGGGCCCTGCCCGGCGTCGGGCCGTACACGGCGCGCGCGGTCGCGGCCATCGCGTTCGGCAGGCCGGTCGGGGCGGTGGACGTCAACGTGCGGCGCGTCCTCGCTCGACTGACCGGGGCGTACCCGGCGCCGGTCCCGCACCGCGACATGCAGGCAGCCGCCGACGCGCTGGTGGATCCGGTCCGCCCGGGCGACTGGACGCACGCGCTGATGGACCTTGGCGCCACGGTCTGCCGCCCCGCCCGGCCGCGACTGTGCCGGCTGCCCGCTCCGGGCCTGGTGCACGTTCGCGGGAGCGGATTCTCAGCCGCCGATCCTGGGGCGCGTCGCGGTCCCCGCGCGAGGGCGCCGGGCGACGGTCCCGTTCGAAGCCACCACCCGCTGGCTGCGCGGCCGGATCGTGGACCGATTGCGCGACGTCCCGCCCGGCACGACCATCGTTTTCGACGGCCCGCTGGGCCTCCACGCGCCCGAGGCGGTGTCCGCGGCCCTCGCGTCGCTGGCCGCGGACGGCCTCGTGGAGCTGGACGCGTTCGGCGCCGCGCGCCTCGCTGGAGAGAACGCGTGAGCGACCGCACGCCGCGCGCCTCCGCACGTGCCACCCGGTCGAACGCGGCGGTGCGCGCGGAGCCGCGCTCGGTCGGGAGCGCGGGCGCGCGCGACCCACTCGCCCGCGAGGTCCGGCTGCTGGGTGCGCTCCTCGGCCAGGTGCTCGCCGAGCAGGAAGGCGCGGCTGCGCTGGAGCTGGTGGAGCGGGTCCGCGAGCGGACCATCGCGCTCCGTCGAGATGGAGACCCCGCCATCCGGGCGGCGCTCGACGCGGAGCTCGCGACGCTCGGCACGGGCGAGATCGCGATTCTCGCGCGGGCGTTCTCGACCTACTTCCAGCTCGTCAACCTGGCCGAGGAGAAGGAGCGGGTGCGGCAGCTTCGTCGCCGCGCCCGGGCGGCGGGACGGGCGCCGCTCGATGATTCGCTCGGCGAAGCGGTGTCCCTGCTGCGGCGCGCAGGGCTGTCCCGCGATGCGATCATCGGCCGTCTGGCCGGGCTGCGCATCTCGCCGGTGCTCACGGCCCATCCGACGGAGGCGCGGCGGCGCACCGTCCTGGTGGCCCTCCGCCGGGTCTACGCCGAGCTGGACCGCCTCGACGACCCGCGCCTGACGCCCGCCGACGACGCGGAGGTTCGCCGGCGCCTCCGCGAGGAGATCACGCTCCTGTGGCGGACCGCCGACCTGCGCCAGGCGCGCCCGACGCCGCCGGACGAGGTCCGCTCGGCGATGGTCTTCTTCGACTCCACGCTCTTCATGGCAACGCCGGACCTGTATCGGGCGGCCGACCGGGCGCTGGATTCCATCGCCGACCGGACAGGCGACCGCGGGATCGGCGCGCCGTTCGGGACCGGAGCGGCCGCGGACCACGGGCGAACCGGGACCCGCCCGCCGGGCAGCCCCGCCTTCCTGGCCTGGGGCTCCTGGATCGGCAGCGACCGCGACGGCCACCCGTACGTGACCGCCGAGACGACGACCGAGGCGTTCCGGATCCAGGCGGACCACCTGTTCCACGGCTACGAGGCCGTCGCGACCCGGCTCATGACCACGCTCGCGGCCAGGCTGCGGCCGGGCGTTCCGTCGGCGCCCGCGCTGGTGCGTCGGCTGGCGCGCGACGAGGATGACCTGCCGGAGTCGATGCGCGAGATGGCCGCCCGCTTCCCGCACGAGCCGTACCGGCGGCGCCTCGGGGCGATCGCCGAGCGGCTCCGGCGAACCCGGGCGTACCTCGCCGAGCAGCCCGGGCCGCAGGGCGGGCGCTACGGGAACCCGGACGAGCTGCTGCAGGAGCTCGCGGAGCTGCGCGATGCCCTGGTGGCCGACGGCCTGGAGCGCCTCGCATTCGGCGCGCTCCAGGAGTTCCGCTGGCAGGTGGAGACGTTCGGATTCCACCTGGCCTCGCTCGAGGTTCGCCAGCACGCGGCTGTCCATCGCGCGGCGCGGTCGGCGCTGGAGGCCGTGCCGCCCGAACTGGAGCGGGAGGTGGCGCCCGGCGTGACCGCGGCCGAGGTCCTCGCCACGTTCCGGGCCATGGCGGCCCTGCAGCGGCGCGCGGGCGAGGCGGCGATCCACCGCTACGTGGTCAGCTTCACGGCCGGCCCGGAGGACGTCGCGACGGTCCGCTGGCTGGCCGCCCGTGCCGCGGATCCCACGATCCCGGCCGGCAGCACCAGCGGGTTCCCTCCCGGCACGCCGACGCTCGACGTGGTCCCGCTCTTCGAATCCGCGGAGGCACTGGAATCGGCGGGCGCGATCCTGGCAGCCCTGGCGGCCGACCCGGCCTACCGCGATCACCTCCGCGATCGCGGCGATCGGCAGGAGGTGATGCTGGGCTATTCCGATTCGAACAAGGAATCGGGCTACGTGGCGGCGAACTGGCTGCTGTACCGGGCCCAGGAAGACCTGGTCGCCGCGGCGCGCGCGTGCGGCCTGGAGCTGACGCTCTTCCACGGTCGCGGCGGCGCGATCGGGCGGGGCGGTGGCCCGACCCACCGCGCGGTCCTGGCGGCGCCGGCCGGCGCCGTGGACGGCCGACTGAAGCTGACCGAGCAGGGCGAGGTGATCGCGGCGCGCTATGCGAACCCCGTGATCGCGCGCCGCGGCCTGGAGCAGGTGGCGTCGGCGACGTTGCTCGCCGCGGCGCACGTCACGGAAGACGGCCTGGCGCCCGCCGGATCGGCCGACTCCGCGGCGTCGGTTGCGGCCGACGGACGGGCCGTCATGGACGAGCTGGCGGCCGAGGCGGGCCGCGCATACCGCGCGCTGGTCTGGGAGGAGCCCGCGTTCGAGCGCGTCTTCGACGCGGCCACCCCGATCGCGGCGATCTCCGGCCTGCGGCTCGGCTCGCGCCCCGCCGCCCGGGGTCGGGGATCGGCCGGCACGGTCGCGGCATCGCGCGGGGAAGGGACACGGGCGGTGCACGGCGAGCCGAGTAGAGCCTCCCTGGCGTCGCTGCGCGCCATTCCCTGGGTCTTCGCCTGGACGCAGGTGCGGCTCAACCTGCCGGGCTGGTACGGCCTGGGGAGCGCGCTTGCCGCCTACGAGCGTAGGCATGGCGAGGCGGGCATGGCCGCCCTGGCCATGCTCCACCGACGCTGGCCGTTCTTCCGCGGCCTGCTCCAGAACGCGGAGGTCGCCCTCGCCCGAAGCGACCTGGCGGTGGGCCGGCGCTACACGGCCCTGGCGGGGGCGGATGGCCTCCGGCTGGCCGAGCGCGTGGAAGCGGAGCACGCCCGGACGGTCCGGCTCCTGCTGCGGATCTCCGGCCGCGCGGCGCTGCTCGACGGGGTCCCGGCGCTCCAGCGCTCGATCGCCCTGCGCGCCCCCTACCTGGATCCGCTCAACGAGCTCCAGGTCCTCCTGCTGGGGCGCCTGCGGGGCGTGCCCGACGGCCACCCGTCGCGAGCGGAGCTCGAGCGGCTGGTGGGCCTCACGATCAGCGGGATCGCGGCCGGCGTGCAGGGGACCGGGTAGGGGAGCACCCGACGGCGAGGAGCGCGCGGCCAGCCGACCGGCTACCCTTGGCTCCCGCCGATGACGACCCAGGATCGCCCCACCCGCGCCCCGCGCGCCCAACGGCTTCCCGCCGATGACCCGACGCTCTTCGAGCTGGACCTTGCCGGGCTGGCGTCGCGCTGGGCGGAAGCCATGGAGCGCGCGCCGATCACGGCCGCCGAGATGACCGGCACGGACGCGAAGGCGCAGCGCCTGGGCGTGACCGGGGCCCGGCTCATGGAGCAGGCGGGGACGGCCGTCGCCGCGACCGCGCGCGCGCTCATCGCGGCCGCGTCGGCGGCGTCGGAAGCCGCCCGGTCCGATGCGACATCGCAGGCAGCGCAACCCGGCCCGGCCGACCACCGCGGCACCGGCCCCGTGCTGGTCCTGTGCGGGCCCGGCAACAACGGCGGCGACGGCTTCGTCGCGGCGCGCAGGCTGGCCGCGCACGGGATCCGGGTCGCCGCCGTCCTCGTCTCCGCGAGCTCGCGGCCGGCGACGCCCGACGCGGCCCGGAACTGGGATCGGCTGGGCGCGGTGCCCCTGGTGGAGCGGATCCATGCCCCGGCCGCCCGGGAGATCGCGACGCTCGGCCAGGGCATCGAGCGCGCCGCGCTGGTGATCGACGCGCTGCTGGGGACCGGCGTGCGGGGCGCGCTTCGCGAGCCGATCCGGACCGCCGTGGAGCTGTGCAACCGGGCGCGCGCCGCCGGCGTGCCGGTGCTGGCGGTGGACACGCCCACCGCGTGCGACCTCACCTCGGGCGAGCTCTCCGACCCGGTGGTCCGGGCCGACGTCACGGTGACCTTCCACCGGCCCAAGACGGGCCTCCTGACGCGGCGCGGGCGCAGCGTCGCCGGCCGCGTCCTCGTCGCGCCGATCGGGATTCCCGCCGAGGCGGATCGTGCCTGAAGGTCCGCGGGGCCCGGGATGGCGCGAGGTCCTGGTCATCGGCGCCGCCGTCGTCGCGGTGGTCTTCGCGCTCGAGCTTGCGAGCGCGGTCCTGCCGCCCGTCCACGACGCGTTCGTCAACTTCCCGACCACGATCGTCATCCTGGTGGCGGGGACGGTCGGCGTGCTGGCGCTCGCCACCCTGCGGCGCCCGCGCTGAAGCCCCGGGCGCCGATCGGCCCGGACCGCCGGGACGCGGAACGGCCCGGGCGCCCTGCCCGGGCCGTTCGAACGCGAGAGCGTGACGCTTACGAGGCTCGCCGGGGTGCCCCCGCTCTTGAGCGCGGCGAGGCGCGCCTCGACGTCCGCGTCGGCGGAGATGTCGTCGAGGCTGTCGAACTGCGCGTCGAGCGAGCTCGCGGCGACTTCCTGCCATGCCCGCGCACCTGCGCCTCCTCGTGGCGGATCTTCTCCTCGAAGCGCGAGACCTCGCTGGTGGGGTCCGTCGCGTTGATGCTCTTGAGCGACTCCTGGACCTTCGCCTGGGCGTCGGCCATCTTCGCCCGCGCGACGAGCTCGTCGCGCTTCTGGACCAGCTCCTCGCGCTTCGCGCGCATCCCGTTGAGGCCGTCCTTGAGCCGGTCGATGAGCTCGGTCTGGGTCGCGATCTGCGTCGCCAGGGTCTTGGCCTGGTCCTCGAAGCCGATCTGGCGCTTGAGGGCGACCTTGGCGAGGTCGTCGAACCTGTCGGCCTCGGCCGTGTTGCCGGCCGCCCGGAGCTCGTCGGCCTTGTGCGACGCGGCGAGGGCCTTGCCGCCCCACTCGGCGACGCCGGCCTGGGCCGTGCTTGGCGTCGTCCTCGGCGAGGCGCAGGTTGCCGATCGTCTGGGCGACCGCCTGCTCCGCCTCGCGCGATGTTGTTGGTGTAGTCCCGGACCAGCTGGTCCAGCATCTTCTGCGGGTCTTCGGCGCCGTCGATCAGCGCGTTGACGTTGGCCCTGACCAGGTTCCCGATCCGCCCGAGGATGTTGTCGCTCATCGAGTGCGTCCCTTCCTGTCGCTGCCGGCGTCACCGGCCGCTCCGGTGGCGCGATCCATCTCCGTCCACGTCGAGCCGGGCGCCCGGATGCGCCGCGACCCGACCCCATGCTATCCCCCGGCGGCTACCACCGACCGCCTCCGGACGAGCCGCCGCCCCCGCCGAACTCCGCCGCCTCCGGACGAGCCACCGCCCCAGCCGCCGCCGAACCCACCCCCGCCGAAGCCGCCGAATCCGCCCCGGCCCCCGCCGCTCAGCATGCCGCCGATGATGCCGCCGATGAGCGCGCCCGGCGATGTTCCCGCCGATGCCGGCCCCTCCGCCCCCGCCGCGGCCCCCGCCGTGCCACGGGTCGTCGTAGCGGCCGTAGTCGTCGGTGGCCGCCTGGTAGGCAGCGTTCGCGAGCGCTGTCGCCTGGTCCGCTTCGCGGATCGCGCCGACCGGATCCGTGGCACCGGCCGCGACGGCCTGGTCCAGGTGACGCTGGGCCTCGGCAAGCCGCGTCCGGGCCTCCGTGCCGACGGCTCCGCGCCGCGTGGCGATGAAGTCGGTGGCACGCGTCACGGTCGCCTGGGCGGCCTGGATCGAGGCGTCCAGGCGGGCCGCGTTGCGGGCGAGCTGCTCGGCGGCCGTCCGCAGCGTCGCCAGGATGTCGTCGGCGATCGTGTGGGCATCGCGCGCCTGCGCGAAGGCGGCCGCGACGTCCGGCTTCGGGCCGGCGAGGGCAGTGCGTGCCCCGGCGAGCAGCGTGTCGGCCTGCGCCAGGCGCGCCGCGAGCGCCGCGTCGGCCGAACCTGCGGCTGCCTTCTTCGCCTGTGCCAGGTCGGCGTCCGCGTCGACCAGCATCTGGTCGACCTTCGCCTTCGCCTCGTCCAGCTGCGTCGCGAGCCGATCGATCCCGTCGAGGAACGCGGTCCCCTGGCCGAGCGCGTCCTGGCCCAGGCGGGCCGCGCGGGCGGCAGTCTGGGTGTTGTTCGCGGACAGGGCCTTCGCGCCCTCGGTCGACCGCTTCGCGGACCGCAGCCAGGCGGTGCCCCGCCTCGTCGATGTTCGGGGCGACGGACTGCCAGCTCGCGTCCGCGAACGCTGCAAGGCGGGACATGGCCTCCCGCGCGGCGGGGATGCGCGCCTCCAGGGCATCCGCCTGCGCCGGGAGCGCGGCGAGGATCTGGGGTGCCTTTGCCTCGATCTCGCGCAGCCGCTCGAACTCCTCCTTCACGGCGTCGAGCTGATCCTGGGCGTGGCGACAGCCGCGAACCAGGTCCTCGAGCATCCGTCGATGGGTGGCCGCGTCCTCCGGGACGGCGTCGTCGAGCTGCTGGCGAAGCCTGAAGGCGGCCGCGAGGTCGGCCTTGGCGCCCTCGATGGCGGCCTGGAACGGGGCGACCTCGGCATCTCCGAACTCGGCCTGGGCGAACCCGAGCTCCTGCTCGCTGTCGCGGACCGCGTCGTCGGTCTGCGACGAGGGCCTGGTTCGCCAGCTGCTCGAGGTCCGTTGTCGTTCATCGCCGCGATGTCGTCGACCGGCGCGCCGGTGGTCGCCGCCGGCGGTGGCGCCACCGATCGCGGCGGGCCGCTTCCGGCCGTACAGGAACCACCAGCCGACCGACCGCGATGAACGCGACGACCAGCAGGACGGTCAGGAGGGTCCCGAGAGGCGCCACCGCCGCCGCCGGCGGGCGGCGCGTCGAGCCGCTGGTCGCGCCGCTCATGGCAGCGTGGATGCCGGCCGCCGTGGCGACGATCGCGCCGCGTTGTCGCCCGACCGCAGCGAGGGCTCCAGGTCGGCGCCGAGGATCGAGTCGAGCTGGGCGTTCGATGAGCGGGATCGACGTCGACTTCCAGTAGCCGTACGAGTGGTCGGTCATCGCGATGACCAGCAGGAGGTCATTGCCGCCGAAGCCGCTCAGCTGCGCTGTGGGGTCGCGAAGTCGGGTGCGCTAAGCGCCCCGGTCGTGTCGGTGAACCAGACCCACAGCTGGACGTTGTCCGTGCGCTGGAGGCTGTCGAGCGGCTGCTGCAGCGTGCCCGCGGCTGCCGCCCAGGGCTCCCACGTCATCCGTGACCTGTGTCGCGAGGCGCCGCGGGCTCGCGCTGAGGACCGTCGACGCCAGCAGCGCGACCAGCAGGAGCGCGCCGACGAGCGCCCGCGCCGCGCGAGCGGCGCGCGTCCGGGTGGCCAGTCGAAGGGTGAGGAGCGACATCGTGGTGGTATCCCTGCATGGACCGGCGGCTGCCGTGTCCGCTCCCATTGTCGCGCGAGGAGCGGGTTGATGGGTGGCCGTTCGCGCCACGGCGCCCGTGACGCCGCGAGCGCTGCGGCCCGTGTTGCGCGCACGCGCGGGGCGCGCGTACCATCGACCGCGTGATCCCTCTCCCCAACCGGTCGGTCGGCCGCGGCCGTCCCCGGATCGGCGCCCCGCGCCGGTCGCGCATCCCTCGTGCGCGGCCAGGCTGGCGCCCGAAAGGTGCCCTGACCCATGGCTGTCGGCTCGTCCAACTCGTTCGACCTCGTGGTCCTCGGCGCCGGGACCGGGGGCTACTCGGCCGCCTTCCGGGCGGCGCAGCTGGGCATGAAGGTCGCCCTTGTCGACGAGGACAAGATCGGCGGCACGTGCCTGCACCGCGGGTGCATCCCCACCAA
Organism: uncultured Chloroflexia bacterium; assembly: GCA_963722475.1. Lineage (GTDB taxonomy): Bacteria > Chloroflexota > Limnocylindria > Limnocylindrales > CSP1-4 > CTSoil-043. The sequence continues at coordinate 28,280 of CAVRMJ010000009.1, forward strand.
GGCGCTCCTCGAATCCGCCGACTTCGCGCACCGCGTGAGCACGAAGAGCCGCGAGCTGGGGGTCATGCTCCCGGGCGAGGTCGCCGTCGACTACGCGGTGATCGCCGCCCGCAAGGACCAGGTGGTCCGCCGGATGTGGACCGGGCTCAAGAGCCTGGTCGGCAAGAACAAGGTCGAATGGGTGGCCGGCCGCGGGCGCCTCGAGGGGCCCGGCAAGGTCCGGGTCACGCTCCACGGCGAGGACGGCACGCCGGGCGCCGGCGGCGAGCGCGTCCTCGAGGCGACGGACGTGATCCTCGCCACGGGATCCCGGGTCAAGAGCCTGCCCGGGATCACGCCGGACGGCGTCCGCGTCCTGACCTCGGACGACGTGCTGCGGCTGTCCGAGCTGCCGGCGAGCATGGTCATCATCGGGGCGGGCGCGGTCGGCTGCGAGTTCGCCTCCTGCTTCCACGACCTCGGCGTGAAGGTGACGCTCCTCGAGTACCTCCCCGCGATCGTCCCGCTCGAGGACCGCGACGTCTCGAAGGAGCTCGAGAAGAGCTTCAAGCGGCGCGGGATCGAGGTGGTCACGAACGCCCGCTTCGACGCCGCGCTCGCTGGTCGTCGGGGAGGACGGGATCCGCCTGACCGTCGGGCCGCGAGGGCGGCGAGGCGAAGGAGGTCGCCGCCGAGGTCCTGCTGGTCGCCGCCGGGCGCGCGGCCAACATCGAGGACCTGGGGCTCGAGACGACCCGCGTGGCGACGGACCGCGGGATCATCGTGGTCGACGGCCACATGCGCACCGCCGAGCCGCACGTCTGGGCGATCGGCGACATCGTGGGCGGGCTCTGGCTGGCCCACACCGCCGCGCACGAGGGGCTGACCGCGGTCCACACGATCGCCGGCGACCCGGACGTCCACGCCATGGACTACGAGGCGCAGCCGCGGGCCACGTACTGCCGCCCGGAGATCGCCTCGGTCGGCCTGACCGAGCAGGAGTGCGAGAAGCGCGGGCTGCCCGTGAAGGTCGGCCGGGTGCCGTTCCAGGCGATCGCCAAGGCCGCTGATCGGCGGCGAGTACGAGGGCTTCGCCAAGGTGATCGGCCACGCGGAGACCGGCGACACGCTGGGCGTCCACCTGATCGGGCCGCACGCCACGGACCTCATCGCGGAGGCCTCCCTGGCCGGCTCGCTCCAGGCGCAGCCGTGGGAGATCGGCGCGGCAACGCACCCGCATCCCACGCTCTCGGAGATCCTCGGCGAGGCGGCCATGGCCGTCGACGGGCGCTCGATCAACTTCTGATCGGCTCCGCGCCCGGGGGGATCTCGTTGGCCGCGCCCGGCCCCGGCCCTGTACAGTCGCCGCGTGACGAACTCGGGGCGCCCGACCACGCCCGGATCCCGTCGCCCGCTCCGGCCTGCCCGCGGCGCGGCTGCGCGAGATCTACCGGCTCATGGCACTGGCCCGGGCGCTGGACGAGCGCGCCTGGATCCTGAACCGGTCCGGTCGCGTCCACTTCGTGATCAGCGCCCAGGGCCACGAGGGCGCCGAGGCCGGGATCTGCGCCGCGCTCACGCCGGGCCGCGACTGGCTCCTCCCGTACTACCGCTCCATGGCCGCGGTGCTCGCGTTCGGGATGACGCCGCGCGAGGTGATGCTCCAGCAGTTCGGGCGGGCCGACGATCCCGGCTCGGGCGGGCGCCAGATGCCGGCCCACTACGGCGGCGCGGCGTACCGGATCTTCAGCAGCTCGTCGCCGGTCGGGACGCAGGCGCTCCACGCCGCGGGCATCGCGCTGGCCTCGAAGCTGCGCGGCGAGTCCGCAGGTGACGACCGTGATGATGGGGGAGGGCGCCTCCAACCAGGGCGACGTCCACGAGGCGCTGAACTTCGCCGGGATCCACCGCCTCCCGATGGTGCTTCTGGTCGAGAACAACGGCTACGCGATCAGCGTGCCGGCCGAGAAGCAGGTTGCCGTCCGCGACCTGGCGGTCCGCGCCGCCGGCTACAACATGCCGGGCGTGATCGTGGACGGGACCGACGTCCTGGGCTGCTACCTGGCGATGCGCGACGCGGTGGCGCGGGCGCTCGCGGGCGACGGCCCCACGTTGATCGAGGCGAAGGTCACCCGCCTCACCGGGCACTCGTCGGACGACCAGCAGACGAAGTACCGGACGGAGGAGGACCTGGCGGCCGGACGCGGCCGCGACCCACTGCCCGCGTTCCGCGACGAGCTCCGGGCGGCCGGCCTCCTGGGCGAGGCCGAGGAGGCGACGCTCGCGACCGAGATCCGCGGGCTCGTCGACGACGCGACCGACTTCGCGGAGGCGGCCGCCGACCCGGACCCCGCGACGCTCATGCGGCACGTCTACGCGGAGCCCGGCTGATGGCCGTCCGCACCTTCATCGAGGCGGTCCGCGAGGGGCTGCGCGACGAGATGCGCCGCGACGCCGCGGTGATCGTGCTGGGTGAGGACGTCGGCAAGAAGGGCGGCGTCTTCTTCGCCACCGACGGGCTCTGGGCGGAGTTCGGCGACGACCGGGTGATCGACACCCCGCTCACCGAGTCGATGATCGCCGGCGTGAGCATCGGCGCCGCCGCCAACGGCCTGCGGCCGGTGGCCGAGATCCAGTTCGCCGACTTCATCTTCCCGGCCATGAACCAGATCATCGAGGAGGCGGCCCGGATCCGGTACCGCAGCAACGGGACGTACGGCTGCCCGATCACCATCCGGGCGCCGTTCGGGGCGGGCGTCCACGGCGCGCTGTACCACAGCCAGTCGGTGGAGGCGTTCTTCGCCCACGTGCCGGGCCTGAAGGTGGTGATCCCGTCGACTCCATACGACGCGAAGGGCCTCCTGCGGTCGGCGATCCGGGACCCGGACCCGGTGATCTTCCTGGAGCACAAGAAGATGTACCGGAGCGTGCGCGGCGAGGTGCCCGACGGCGAGTACACGGTGCCGCTCGGGCGCGCCACGGTGACCCGCGAGGGCAGCCGGGTCACGGTGGTGGCGTACGGGCTGATGGTCCACTACGCGCTCGACGCCGCGGCCCGCGTCGCCGGGGAGGGGATCGAGACCGAGGTCGTGGACCTCCGGACGATCCGGCCGCTCGACGCCGCCACCGTTCTGGCGTCCGTCCGCAAGACCGGCAAGTGCCTGGTGGTCCACGAGGACAACCGGTTCGGCGGGTTCGGGGCGGAGGTGGCGGCGCTCGTGGCCGAGGAGGCGTTCGACTACCTGGACGGCCCGGTCACCCGCCTCGCCGGCCCCGAGTCGCCTGCGGCGCCGTACGCGAGCATCCTGGAGGACGCCTTCCTGGTCACGCCGGAGAAGATCGCCGCGGCGATCCGGACGCTGGCGGCCTACTGACGCACGGGGTTGCCGGACCCGGCAATGCGCGCGGGCGTGAGCTCCAGCCGAGACGCGCACCTGGAGCATCGTGGCAGGTCCTTCCCAACCGCCCGGCCGCGCGGCCAGCTCCATCGGCAGGCCTCATGGTCATCGGGCCCGCCGATGGATTTCGAGCAGCTGAACACGACTTCGCCGACGAAGTCAGGTTTCCTCGCGCGACCGGGCGTGAGCCGTCCCGATTCGATCGGTGGAGCCGGTACCCATCACGCGGGGTGATCGGATGGGTGCCCGTCCGCGGTCTCCCGTGCCCGAGCCCGGTCGCGTGCCGTGCCGGCCCGGATCGGCCACACTAGCGAGAACGTGGACGAGAGGGCCGACATCGGTCCCCGTGGAGGAGGACGCCCGGTGGCGAAGGTGAGGATGCCGCAGCTCGGCGAGAGCGTCGCCGAGGGCACGATCGGCCGGTGGCTCAAGAAGCCGGGCGACCGGGTGGAGAAGTACGAGCCGATCGTCGAGGTCGTCACCGACAAGGTGAACGCGGAGGTTCCGTCGCCGTTCGCGGGCGTCCTGACCGCGATCCTCGCGGAGGAAGGCGCAACCGTCCCGAACAACGCCGACATCGCGGAGATCGAGACGTCGGAAGCGGACGCAGCGCCGGCCCCGACGTCATCGGCACCGGATGCGGCATCGAGCGCGCCGTCCGCCACCGCGAACCCGCCGGCCCAGGTGCCCGGGGCCCGGGCGGCAGCCCCCGCGCCGGCTGATGTGCCGGCCGTGCCCGCCGCGCCGCCCGCGCCGGCACCCGCGCTGCTCCCCGAGCCCGGCGACCCCGACGCGCGGATGACTCCGGCGGTCCGCCGGCTGCTCCGCGAGCACGGGCTGTCCGCTGCCCAGGTCCGCGGGACCGGCGGTGGTGGCAGGATCACCCGCGACGACGTCCTCGCCGTCGTCGAGGCGATCCGCACCGGCAGCACCGGCACGGACGTCGCCAGCGCAGCCGCCGGCGGGACCCCGCCCGCGCCCGGACCCCGCCCGTACCCAGGGCCAGCTCCGCGCCCGCGGCCGGGGGCCCGGTCGTCGTCTTCCCGCCCGGCGCGGACGAAGTCCTCGTGCCGATGACGAAGATGCGGAAGGGGATCGCCGCGCAGATGACGCGCGCACTCCAGGCGCCCCACGCGTACGTGCACGTCGAGGTGGACGTCACGAACCTGGTACGGCTGCGCGAATCCGTGAAGCGCGAGTACGAGGCGCGCGAGGGCATCGGCCTCAGCTACGTCCCATTCGTGATGAAGGCCGTCGTCGAGGCGCTCCGGAAGCAGCCGACCTTCAACGCCGTGTGGACGGACGAGGGGCTCATGGCCCGGCGTCGCGTCAACCTGGGCGTCGCGGTGGCCGTGGACGACGGCCTGATCGTGCCCGTCATCCGCGACGTGGACCAGCTCTCCATCAACGGGATCAACCGGGCCATCGCAGAGGTGGCCGTCCGCGCCCGCGCAAACCGGTTCCGGACCGACGACTTCGGGGGCGGGACCTTCACGGTGGACAACACGGGCTGGTTCGGCAGCAACCTGACGATGCCGATCATCAACGTCCCGGAGGTCGCGATCCTCACGATGGAGGCGATCACGAAGCGCCCCGTCGTGCGCGAGACGCCACAGGGCGACGTGATCGCGATCCGATCGGTCATGAACATGGTGATCGGGATCGACCACCGCGCGAACGACGGCGCCCAGGCCGGCTTCTTCCTCCGCGACGTGAAGGCGTGGCTCGAGAATGTCGGCCCGGAGACGCCGCTCTACTAGGAGGCGACGTGGCGGACCCGCGCGGCGGGGCGTCCGAGGAGGCGGAGGGCCCGCGCGAGCGCATGTCGATCGCCGAGCGGGCGGCTCGACGCGACAGGGTCGTCACCGGCCACGACCGCTATTCGAGCCTGGTGCGGGTGCTCCGGGCCGGACGCGAGATCCCGCTGCGGCCGCGGAGGCGGCGCCGCCTCGCCGCGCTCTTCGACGACCTGGATTGGCACCCGATCGCGACCCGGCTCGTCGTGCTGGTGGCCGTCGTGGCCATCGTCGTGACGGGAGCCAAGCTGGGCGGCGACTGGCTGCGCGAGCGTACCGTCTCCACCTGGAGCGGTCCCGACGCCAGCGTGACGTCCGGACAGCGCCTCGACGCCTGTCCGGACGCGACCGCCCCGGCGTCGGTCGAGACGTACCCGAACTGGGTGCGCTACGGGGGCCAGCTCTACGTGCGGACGGACGATGTCCGCCCGGGGCTGGTGGACGGGGTCTCGTACCTGGACAGTGGCTACCACCTGGACCACCTTCTTCTCGTGCTCCTGGAGGGCACGCCCGCGGGCCGCGCCCGGCAGGAGCTGATGCTGTGGAGCGACGGCGCCATGGCCGGCTACGTCTATCACGTGGCGCCCGGATGTTGAGCCCGGGGGTCCGCCTCCGGCTTGAGGGCCAGCGCGGGCCGGCGCCGTACACTGGCCGACGATGAACCGCGAGCTGCCGATCTTCATGCCCCCGAATCCGCCGGACCTCGGACAGGCCATCCTCGCCACGGGCGAGCCGGCCGCGCGTCGACATCCCGACTGGCTCAAGGCCAGGATCGCGGGCGGCGACCGGTACGAGGATCTCCGACGCCTCATGCGGGCCCAGAACCTGAACACCGTCTGCGAGGAGGCCCGCTGCCCGAACGTCGGGGAGTGCTGGGACCAGCGGACCGCGACCGTGATGATCCTCGGCGACACGTGCACGCGGGCCTGCGGGTTCTGTGCCATCAGGACCGGCCGGCCGACATGGTTCGACGCGGACGAGCCGCGCCGGGTGGCGGAGGCCGTGGCGGCGATGGGCCTGGAGCACGTGGTCGTCACCTCCGTGGCCCGGGACGACCTCCCCGACGGTGGCGCGAGCGTCTTCGCGGAGACCATCCGCCGGTTGCGCGACCGCTGCCCGGGGATGGGCGTGGAGGTGCTGATCCCCGACTTCAACGGCCAGGAGGCACCGCTCCGGACCGTGATGGACGCCGGCCCGGACATCCTCAACCACAACGTGGAGACCGTGGAGCGGCTGCAGGCCCCGGTCCGGAAGCGCGCCCGCTACGACCGGAGCCTGGGCGTGCTGCAGCGTGCGAAGGCATACGCGGCTGAGCTGGGGCGGGTCGCCCACACGAAGAGCTCGATCATGGTCGGCCTCGGCGAGGAGCGCGAGGAGCTCTCGCAGGCCTTCCGCGACCTGCGCGCAGTCGACTGCGACATCCTGACGATCGGCCAGTACCTGCGGCCGACGGTGGCCCACCTGCCGCTGGTCCGCTACTACCACCCCGACGAGTTCGCCGACATGAAGGTCGAGGCGCTCGCGCTCGGCTTCCGGCACGTCGAATCGGGGCCGCTCGTGCGGTCGTCGTACCACGCCCGCGACCAGGTCCCGGGCGCGGAGCTCCGGGCGGCTGCCCGTCGGCAGGCCGTGCTGGACGCCCAGGGGCGAGTGATTCCCGCCTGATCCCGGCTCGCGCCGCGCGGCGTTCGGACGGCCGCCAGGTGCCCGCCCGGAGCCGGGGTGCCTCAGAGGATCTTCGAGAGGAAGCTCTTCGTGCGCTCGTGGGTCGGACTGGTGAAGAAGTGCTCGGGCGTGCCCTCTTCGATGATCTGGCCGTCATCCATCATCACGACCCGGTCGGCGACCTCGCGGGCGAAGCCCATCTCGTGGGACACGACGATCATCGTCATGCCCTCGCGAGCGAGCTCCTTGATGACCTCGAGGACCTCGCCGATCATCTCCGGGTCCAGGGCCGACGTGGGCTCGTCGAAGAGCATGAGGGCCGGCTTCATCGCCAGCGCCCGGGCGATCGCCACCCGCTGCTGCTGGCCGCCCGAAAGCTGGTTCGGGTAGACGTTCTCCTTGGCAGACAGGCCGACCCGGGCAAGGAGCGCCCGGCCCATCTCGATCGCCTCGGCGCTCGGCAGTCTTCCGCACGAGCAGCGGCGCTTCGATGATGTTCTCGAGCGCCGTCATGTGCGGGAACAGGTTGAAGCGCTGGAAGACCATCCCGATCTCCTGGCGCTGCTTCGCGATGTTCTTCTCGCGATCCTCGACCAGCTTCCCGTTGACCTCGCGGTAGCCGATGAGATGGCCGTTCACGGAGATCCGCCCGCCCTGGATCTTCTCGAGGTGGTTCACGCAGCGGATGAAGGTCGTCTTGCCGGAGCCGGACGCCCCGATGACGACGACGACCTCCTGCCGCTTGACGGTCATCGACACGCCCTTGAGGACGTGCAGCCGCCCGAACCACTTTTCGACGCCGGTGGCTTCGACCACGACCTCGGTCGCGGGCAGCGGCACCCCGCCGATGGCACCGAGCAGGTCGTGGGGCTTCTCCAGGGCCATCAGCGTCCTCCGCTGATCAGGGGAGCTTCCTCGCTGGCCCGTGCTCCCCGGCCGAAGAGCCGGTCCCAGAAACCCGGCCCGGCGTTCGCGCTCCCGGCCGTTCCCTTGGCCAGGCGCCGTTCGATCCACGCCTGGATGACGCTCCAGATGGTGGTCAGCAGCAGGAACCAGACAGCGGCGGCCAGGTAGAACTCGAACGGGGCGAAGTAGTTGCCCTGCTTGCGGTTGAAGACCGTGTAGAGCTCCGGGACGCTGATCAGGACGAGCAGGGACGTCGTCTTGAGCATGTTGTTGAACTCGTTTCCCAGGGGCGGCACGATCACGCGAGCCGCCTGGGGGAGGACGATCCGGCGCATCCCCTGGCCGTACGTCATCCCCAGGGACTTCGCGGCCTCCATCTGGCCGGGGTCGATTGCCAGGATGCCCGCCCGGACGATCTCGGCGAAATAGGCGCCTTCGTTCACGCCCAGCGCGAAGACGCCCGCCTGGATCGCGCCGTCGATGCTGATCCCCATGAAGTTGATGGCCGGCCAGCCGTAGATGCGGGCGACGCTCAGGCCGAAGTAGAAGAGGACGATCTGGACGACCAGCGGCGTGCCCCGGAACAGCCAGATGTACACGTTGGCGATGATCCGGAACGGCCGGAACTTCGCCATCTTGGCGAGGGCGGCGAAGGTCCCGAGGGTGACGCCGATCAACTGGCTCGTGACGGCGATCGAGACGGTCAGCCACAGCCCGTTCTGGATCTGGCTGTCCGGGTGGAAGACCGAATTGAAGAAGTAGTTCCAGTTCAGGTGCACGGTGCTGGCTGACGCATTGGTCGAGCAGCCCGCGACGAGCAGGCCGAGGGCGAGGGCTCCGACCGGCACGAGGGCCGGCCGGAGCCGCGGGTGTCGCGACCGAGCCACGGGGCTGGCTTCCCGGCAGATCGGTCGGGGTTACTTGATCTTGTTGAGCTGCCCGGCGATGTCGGCCGTGACCGCGCCAGTCTGCACGCCGTACTTCGTGAGGATGGTCAGGTAGGTCCCGTCGTTGATCATCGAGACGAGCGCCGCCTGGACGGCGGTCACCAGGTTCTTGTGGGCGGCGTCGTTCGCGACGCTGATGCCCTCGAGAGCGGGCTGGAGCGGCGGGACCGGCGCCAGCTCGAACGAGTCGGCGTGCTGGACCGTGTAGTAGCCGGCGACCGGCGAGTCCGCGAAGTAGGCGTCGACCTGCCCGGCCTGGAGCGCGAGCAGCGCGTCGCTGTCCTTCTCGTATTCCTTGGCGTTGATCGCAGCCTTGCCGGCCTTCGTGCAGGCCTGGGTCAGGCCCGCGCCCTTGTAGTCGCCCGTGCCCTGCAGGTAGTTGATCTCGGTGGTGGCGGTCTCCGCGGCGATGGTCAGGCCGCACAGGCTGGCCGTCGAGGTGATCGCCTTCGGGTTGCCCTTGGCGACCACGAAGGACTGGCCGGCCTGGAAGTACGGGATCATGTCGACCTGCTTGATGCGGTCGCTGGTGATGTTCTGGGCCGAGATGATGATGTCGCACTTGCTGCCCTGGAGCGCGGCGATGATCGTGTCGAAGACCGTGTTGTTCACGGCTTCGGAGAGGCCGAGTCGCGGCGCGATCTCCGCGCCAAGGTCGATGTCAGAACCGGTCGGGTTGCCCTGAGCGTCGAAGAACTCCTGCGGCGGGTAGGGGATGTCCGAGCACACGGTGAGCTTGTCGGCCGTGACGAGCTGGCCGCCGGGACCGTCGCCACCGGGCTGGGTGCTGCCGACGGGGAAGGGGCCGCGCTCGGCGACGGCGAGGCGGCGGGCGCCACGCTCGGGGCCGTCGATGCCGCGGCGGCCGGCGACGGCGAGGCGGCCGGGGTCGGTGTGGCACTGCCGGAGCACGCCGCCAGGACGACGGCCATCGTGCCGGCGAGCGCGAACGCCCGGGAACGCGGAGATGAACATGAGCTCCTCCTCCTCGAGCGACGGCCGGGCTCCATCCCGACACCGTTGCCCAACTCGCGACGCGTCGTGTCGCGGCAGATCCAACGCCTGCCTGGTCGATCGGGTACCGCGCGTGCCGTGGTCGCATACCGCTACCGCACGGGGCCGTCCGCTACATGCGGTCCGGCGCTCGCTCGCCCGCTCCCGCGATATCCTGTCGGCATGACCCGCCCGCTCTCGCGCAAGGTCCCGCTCGCCGAGCTGCACTGCCACCTCGGCGGCGCGGTGACGCCGGCGATCATGTGGGGGATCGCCCACAGCCAGGGGATCCGGCTCCCGACGAAGGACTACTGGGAGTTCCGGGACATGATCACGGTCTCCAGCCGGCACGGGCACTCGTTCGACGGGTACCTGGACCTGTTCCACTGGACGGAGCTGATCCAGTCGTCGCCGATCGCGATCGAGCGCTCGGTCTACGAGGTGGTCGGCGGGGCCTACCGCAAGAACAACGTCACCACGATGGAGCTCCGCTTCAACCCGATGAAGCGGAACCGCGGCGGCGAGCAGGACCTCGACCACATCATCGCGGCGGCGATGCGCGGGATGGACCGGGCGGTCCTCGAGTACCCGATCAGGCCGGGCCTGATCCTCTGCCTGGACCGCGCCTTCCCGTACCAGCTGAACGAGATCATCGCCGAGAAGGCGATCAGCGGGCGCGACCGGGGCATCGTCGGCATCGACATCGCCGGGCCCGAGTCGTCCGGCTTCCGGGTGAAGGACTACCGGCGGCTCTTCCAGCGCGTGCGGCGCCACCACCTGGGGATCACCGTCCACACCGGCGAGTCCGGGCCCGTCGAGGAGATCGCCGAGGTCATCGAGGAGCTGGAGCCCGACCGGATCGGCCACGGCGTCAAGGCCGCCTACGACCCGCGGACGATGGCGCATGATCCGCGAGCGCGGGATCGTCCTGGAGATCTGCCCGACGTCGAACCTGAACACCCGGGTCGTCTCCGGCTGGGACGAGTTCCGCTGGATCTTCGACACCTTCCGGCGCAACGAGATCCGCTTCACGATCAACACGGACGGCCCGGAGATGCTCAAGACCTACATCCGCGACGAGCTGGCGACGCTGGGCCGGCTGGGGATCCTCAGCCTCGAGGAGCAGGAGGAGGTCGCCCGGACGGCCATGCAGGCCTCGTTCGTGCCGAACGTGAGCGACGTGCCGCTGCCGCGCCTGGAGCCGGCGACCCGCGTCGAGGTGGAGCGGGAAGAGGCGTAGCCGGTCAGGCTTCGCGGGGCTCGATCCGGTAGGTGCAGGCAGCGGTCGCCCGCCGCGATGTGCGTGACGCGCGGTCGACGCGCGGCCTCCAGGACCTCCTCGAACAGCTGCGATCTCGGCGCGACAGGCGGCCGGGTGACCCGCGGCCGCGCCCAGGATCGCGCAGTTCGCCTCCCGCAGCTCCAGCGGCCCTTCGATCGCCGTCGAGCGGCGTGGCGCGACACAGGTAGCCGGACTCGTCCTGGATGACGGCCAGCTCCCGGACGCGCGCGGCCAGCGATGGCGACGGTCCGAGGGTCTCCGCGAAGCGGGCCCGGATCCGCTCCGCGAGGAGCCGCCGACGCGCCTGGAAGACCGCCTCGACCAGCGCGTCGCCGCCGACCTCGACGATCGACTCGAGGAGCGTCGTGGCGAGCCCGTCGTAGTTGGCGGGAAGGCTGCGCTGCGCCTCCGGCGGTCACGTCGTAGAGGTGGCGCGGCCGACCCACGCCGTGGCGGATGGCCTGGCGGACCACGGAGCCGCGCGATTCCAGCCAGTGCAGGCGCTGGAGGACGCTGGCGCGGCTGGCGCCGACGCTGGTCGCGAGCCGGTCCGGCCCGCTGGCACCCATGTCGCGCAGGGCCACGAGGATCGCCCGGTCGAGACCGTCGTGGGCAGCCAGTGCGGCGGTCCGCGGAGGATCGGTCGCGAGGGGATGGCCGTTGGGGTCGGTCATGCCCGAAAGGCTAGCACCGGAGCCGATCGGAGCGGCAGCATCGGAGCCGGCGGCAGGATCGGAGCCCTCAGCCGCCCACCGCCGCTCGCTGCAGCGCGGTCCGGAGCGCGTCCTTGAATGCCGGGGTCCACGGCCCGTTGCCGGCGAGCACGTAGGGCGGCGCGTCGACCGATCCGAACGCGGCCGCGTCCGTCACGTACGAGCGGGCGCAGGCGTCCACCGCCGGCCGCAGCTCGTCGTAGACCGACTGGTCCTTGAAGGCGTAGAGGTAGATGCGGACCGTGGCTGCCTGGTCGCCGCCGCGGGCATCGAAGCCGATCGCCGTGCGCGACGAGCCGCTGGTCGTCGCAGCCGGCGTCGCCGCTCACGACGCGGTTCACGTCGATGCCCTCGCCCTGCAGCTCAGCCACGATCCCGGCGAAGTCCGTCGGGGTGGCCGGCTCCGTCGTCGGCGTGAAGGCGGCGCAGCCGGCCACGGCGAGGACCATGAGCGCGGCGAGCGGGACGATCCGGGCGCGACCGGCAGCGCGGGCAGGCATGCCGGGAGGCTAGCACGTGCCCGGACGGTCCGGGGCGGTACACTCTCGACGGCGCCCAGCCGCGGCCGCGACGCCTCGTCCGGCCGGGCGCGCCGCCCCGGCCCCAGCCCGGTTTCATGGAGGTCGCGTGCCCGAGATCCGCGCGTTCCGCGCCCTGCGCTACAACCCCGACGCGGTGCCGGACCTCGCCCGCGTCGTCGCGCCGCCGTACGACGTGATCTCGCCCGCGCAGCGGGCCGACCTCGCGGCGCGCGACCCGCGCAACGTGGTCGCCATCGACCTTCCGGTGGACCTTCCCGGCGCCGCGGACCCCGACGACAAGTACCGCGCGGCCGCGCGCACGTTCGTCGGCTGGCGCTCGGACGGGACGCTCGCCAAGGATCCGCGGCCTTCGCTCTACGTGTACGAGCAGGCCTACACGCGCCCCGGATCCGATGCGCCCCACGTCCAGCGCGGCTTCTACGCCCGGGTGAAGCTCGAGGCGTTCGGGCCCGGCTCGGGGATCCTGCCGCACGAGCGGACGCTCAGCGGGCCCCGCGAGGATCGCCACAAGCTGATGCGGGCGTCCGGCGCGAACTTCTCCGGGGTGTGGGGCTCTACGCCGACGCCGTCCGGCGAGTCTTCGCGGCGCATGGCCGACGCGACGGCCGGGGACGCGGTCGCCGACGTCATCGACGACGACGGCGTCCGGCACCGACTCTGGATGCTTCCCGAGGACGGGCCGACCGAGGCCGCTGTCGGCGCGCTCCGGGAGGCCGCCGGGCGGGCTCCCGATCACGATCGCCGACGGCCACCACCGCTACGAGACCGCGCTCCGCTACCGCGACGAGCGTCGGCTGACCAGCTCGCACGAAGTCGATCCCGCCTTCGACTACCTGCTCGATGCTCCTGCTCGAGACGAGCAGCGGATCGCTGACGGTGCTGCCGACCCACCGCGTGGCCCGGGGCGTCGCGGACGGCGCCGGGCTGCTCGCGGCTGCGCGCTCGACTCTTCGAGGTCGAGCCCGCCGATGCCGCGACCCTCGACCGGGCGTTCGGGCCGGCCGCTCGGGCGCCCGGCGGCGCCGGCCGGTTCGGGCTCTGGACGCGGGCTGGCGGCGCCATCCTGGTCGCCCGGCGCGACGCCTTCGAGCGCGTTGCTGCCGGCGGGCGGCGAGGCGCTCCGCCGGCTGGACGTGACCCTCCTGGCGGTGGCCCTCGAGCAGCTCTGCGGGATCGACCGGGCCGCCGACCGCGTCCGGGGGACGCGTCGCGTACACGAAGTCCGCGGCCGAGGCGATCGGCTGGGTCGACGGGGCGATGGACGGTGCGGATGCGGCCTTCCTGCTGGAGCCGACGCCGGTCGCGGAGATCGTGGCGGTCGCGGCCGCCGGCGACGTGATGCCCCAGAAGTCCACCTACTTCTACCCCAAGCCGCTGTACCGGCTTCGTCATCAACCCGCTGGAGTGGTAGGCGACGAGATGTTCGACGATCCCCTGGACCGGGACTATCCGCGACCTGCCCCGGCCGAGCCGGGGGGCGGTCACGGCGGCAACGGCGGCAACGCGGGCGGGCGGCCCGTCCGCAAGGACGAGATCGAGCTGGAGGAGCGCGGCCTCTACATCGAGTCGTGGCTGCCGGAGCGTCGCTCGCGCCGGCGGCCCCTGCTGTTCGTGCACGGCGAGCTGGCGGGGTCCTGGCTCTGGGAGCGCTGGCTCCGGTACGTTCGCCGGCCGCGGCTGGGAGGGCCACGCCCTCAACCTGCGGAACCACTACTGGTCGAAGACGGCGGACCCGGCAACGCTCTCGTTCGACACGTACCTCGACGACGTGGTCGCGGGGATCGAGCGGCTCGGCCCGGACCCGGTGGCCGTCGGACACGGAATGGGCGGCCTCCTGGTCCTGAAGGCCGCAGCCGAGCGCGCGGGCGTCGCGGGCCTGGTCCTGGTCGATGCCGAGCTTCCCGCCCAGCTGCGGCCGCCGGTCAAGCCGCACGTCGTCCGCGACGTGCCGGCGGCCTACGGCCGGGCCGTCCTCGGCTGGGAGATGCTGCCCGAGAAGCTCCAGCAGCGAGAACCGCGACCTCACCCTCGACGACGTCCTGCGGGTCCAGCACCTCCTGGGCCAGAAGCCACGAGAATCCGGCCGGGCGCGGGCCGACATGCTGGCGGGCGTGCCGGTGGATCCGGCGTCGCCTGCAGGACGTGCCGCGCCTCGTGATCGGCTCGGGGCTCGACGGGTCGGCCGCCGCCGTCGCGGCGGAGCGGCTCGCGAGCTGGCTCGGCGCCGAGCACGAGCAGTACGGCGCGCATTCGCACTACGGCCTGGTGCTCGGGGCCGAGAGCCATCGCCAGGTCGCCGACCGCGTCAGGGCCTTCCTGGAGACGCACCGCCTGTAGCCACGCCGTCGCCATCGGCCGCGACGCTCGTCACTCGGCCGCCGGCCAGGTTTGCCAATGCGACGGCGGCTCTGGTAGCATCGTGGCCCGGTCGGGGCTCTGATGGGTCCGTGCGGGCCGCCCTGCCGCATTCGTCTAGAGGCCCAGGACGCCGCCCTCTCAAGGCGGAGATCACCGGTTCGAATCCGGTATGCGGTACCAAGCCGAACACTCCGACGCCCCCGGTCCGCGCCCCGGGGGCGTTACCTTTTCGGCGGTCCGCGGATCGGGGAGCCCGCCAGCCTGCCCAGGAGGACCGATGGAGCCCACGGCGCCGCGCCGGCTGGTGATCCTGACCGAGGGCGAGTTCGGCCCCCACCACGCCAAGACCGCGTGGGGTGTCATCCGCTACGGCCGCGACGAGATCGTCGCCATCCTGGACTCGACGATCGCGGGCCGCAACGCGCGCGAGTGGCTGCCCGGGCACGACATCCCGGCCGTGGCCACCCTGGACGAGGCGTTCGCGATCCCCGGCCGGCCGCGTCCCGACGCGCTCCTCATCGGCATCGCGCCGACCGGCGGCCGGCTCCCGGACGCATGGCGCGCCATCCTCCTCGAGGCGATCCGGGCAGGCCTGGAGCTCCATTCCGGCCTCCACACGCTGCTCGGCGACGACCCCGAGATCGCGGCCGCCGCGGCGGCCGCCGGCGTCCGGATCGTGGACTATCGTCGCGCGCCGGACCGGATGGACTGCGCCGTCGGCCGGCGCCACCTGCCCGGGCCGGCGGGTGATCCTCACGGTCGGCACCGACTGCGCGATCGGCAAGATGTCCGTCGCGCTCGAGCTCCGCCGGGCCGCCCTCGCGGCCGGCGATCGGGCCGTCTTCGTCCCCAGCGGCCAGACCGGCATGATGATCGACGGCTGGGGCGTGGCCGTGGATCGCGTCATCAGCGACTTCCTCAACGGGACCGTCGAGTGGCTCGTCGAGCAGGGCGAGGGGATGGGGGACTGGATCCTCGTCGAGGGCCAGGGCTCGCTGGACCACCCGGCCTACAGCGCCGTGACGCTGGGCCTGATCCACGGCGCGACGCCGCACGCGATGGTGCTGGTCCACAAGGTCGGCCTCGCCGCCCACGACTTCGACCACCTGCCGGACCGGTCCTTCCCGATCGCGCCGCTCCGGCCGTTCATCGAGCTGCACGAGCGGATCGCCGGGACCGTGGCGCCGTCGAAGGTGGTCGCGGTCGCCGTCAACACGTCGCTCGTCGCGGACGAGGCCGCGGCGAGGCGGGCGATCGCCGAGGTCGCCGCCGAGACGGGGCTCCCGGCCGACGACCCGGTCCGCTTCGGCGCGGACCGGCTGTGGGCCGAGGTCCAGCGCGGCCGTGGACGCGCTTCCCTGGGTCGCGGAGGCATGGCGCGTGAGCGCCGGCTGGGACCTCCGGGTCGAGACGCTCCACCTCCCGTTCCGGGATCCGTTCGTGATCGCCCGGAACGCGCCCGGCGAGGGCCAGGCCGTCACGACGGTCGTGGTCGAGCTGCGCTCGCCGGCGCTGCCCGGCCTGGTCGGCATCGGCGAGGGCTGCCCCGAGACGTACTACGGCGAGACGCCGTCGACGATGCAGGTCGTGATGGATCACCTTCTTGCGGCCGTGCCGCCCGATGCGCTCGACCTTGACGGCGGCGTCGACGCCGCACGGGCCGCGCTGGCCGCCATCGGGCGCCGCGTTCGACGACGCGATCCGCGGCAACGGGGCGGCCAAGTGCGCGCTCGACATCGCCCTGCACGACCTCGCGGGCAAGGCCCTGGGCCTGCCGCTCCACCGGCTGCTGGGACTCTCGCCGCGAGATCCCGCCGACCGACTTCACGCTCGGCCTCGACGAGCCGGCGGTCGTCGCGGAGCGGGCCCGTCGAAGCATCCGCTTCCCGGCCCTGAAGATCAAGGTGGGCGGGCGCGAACGATCTCGCCACGCTGGAGGCTGTTCGAAGTGTCTTCGACGGTCCCATCCGGGTCGACGCCAACGTCGGCTGGACGCCGGAGGGCGCTGCGGCCATCGTCCCGCAGCTCGTCCGACTGGGCGTCGAGCTGATCGAGCAGCCGTTCCCGCCCCGGCGCTATGACTGGCTCCGTGACCTGCAGGCGATCTCGCCGCTCCCGATCGTCGCCGACGAATCGGCCGTCGCCATCGAGGACCTCGACGCGCTGGTCGGGGTCGTCGACGGGGTCAACGTGAAGCTCGCCAAGTGCGGCGGCGTTGGCCCCGCGGCGCGGATGCTGACGCGCGCCAGGGAGCTGGGCTTCCGGACGTTCCTCGGATGCATGGAGGAGACATCGGTCGGGATCGCCGCGTCCGCGGCCGTCGCGAGCCTCGCGGAATGGGTGGACCTCGATGGCTGCCTGCTCCTGGCCGAGGATCCGTTCACGGGCCTCGAGCTGGGCCCCGACTGCCGGTGGCGCCTGGCTGACGCGCCCGGACATGGGGTGACGCGCCGGACCTGACCCGGCCCGGGCCATCCCCGGCTGTCCACCCGCCGGCGGCGGCTCGTCCACCGAACGCCTGTTCCTGTGGACAAGTTCGAGGAGCAGTTGGTGGACAAGGCCCTTCCGCCGACGACCCCCCGGCGGCTAGGATCTTGGGGTTGCCGGATGAGGGAGCTGCCGGCCACATCACCGGGGCGTGAGACGCCCCGAACGCGGCCGATCCGCACAGACCGCGGGGCCGCGCCCGCCACATTGACCATGCCCTGGTTCGCGCCGCCGGGCGGAGGAGAGTGGAGATCGATGGACCCGTGTACCCGTATGCCCGGAACGGCTGCGCGAGAGGCCGCCGAGTTCGTCCGTTTCTGCCGCGACCGGAGGCGCGTGGGCTGGCCGGATCTCTACGACGAGATGTGGGTCGTGGCGAGCAGGCGGCTCTTCCGGGGGTATGGGCTTGGCGAGCTCGGAGAGCTCGGGATCGGGTTCAGCCTCTTCCAGACGATCGAGCTCGCAGCCATGGTTGCGGCGGTGATCGCCGACGAGCCCCAGGTGGCGCGGCGCGGGGCGGCGGGCGCCCGACACGGCCTGGCGGTCGTGGCAACCCTGGTCGAGACCTCTCCGGCGACCGCCTGAGGCGGGCCCGGGTCGGGCCGCCGGTCGCGGCGGCCGACTGGAGCTGCCCCTCAGGCGCGGATGGTGCGCCGCGACATCTCGCCCTCGATCTGGCGCTCGGCTTCGACGTACGTGTCGATCTCCTCGCGCAGCCTGTTCGCCTCGGGGGTATAGAGGTGGACCTGCTGCTGGAGGACGTAGCTGAGTCGCCGGCTCGTCATGCGGACGTGGTCCAGGTTCTTCATCAGGACGAGCGGATCCATCGACGCGAGATCGTCCGGGTGGAACATGGGCCTCATGGCCGGAGTGTAGCGGAGGTTCGGCCCCGCGGCCCGTCCCAGCGGATGGGCAGGCCGGCCCCGGCGAGGGCGCGTCGCCGGCCGGTCTCGGTGGTACTCAACACGAGGATCCGGTCGGTCTTCGTCGCGGCGCCGGCAGCGTCGCCCCACAGCTTGGTCATCTTTCGCGGTGCCGCGACCGGGTCCAGGACGATCCCGGCCAGCCGGTACCCTTCCGGCCGGGCGGCGGCCTCCCACGCGGCGTCCGCGAGGCCCACGCCGTCCCCGATCCGCTTGCCGCGGTCCGCCAGGACGTCGCCGATCACCATGACGACAACGGCATCGTCGGCGAGCGCGGGTCGCAGGCCCGCCAGGGTCTCGCGGAGGAAGGCGAGGTAGGGCTCGCGGCGGTGCGCGTCGTCGAGGGTCTGGTCGATCTCGGCTGCGTCGAAGCCCAGGAACCAGGCGCGCAGCCAGTTGTAGTAGCCGTACTTGAGGACGCGGAGATAGGGCGGCGACGTGACGACGAGTCGCGCCCGGTCGGGAAGCGCCCGCTCCCGCAGGGCAGCCCGCATCCGGACTCCCGCGTCGCGGGCGTCGCCGAGGAGCGCGATGCCGCGGACGGCGGGGCGGCCGTCGCGGTCCAGGCGCCCGAGCTTCTCGCCCAGGCAGGCGAAGACGTCCCGCTCGGGCCCGGCGAACGCGGTCCGCCTGGCGAAGTCCCGAACGTAGCGCGGCGCCATGCTGAACGTGTTCGGCATCAGCTCCGACAGGTAGCCCCGGCTCTTCCCGTGCAGGATCCCGGTCACGGCCGCAGCCAGGAAGCGGTCGGTCCGATCTCCGAGGTCCAGGTGGCTCCGCACGAACAGGAGCTGGGCCAGCGTGCGCGGGTGATAGCAGAGGGCGACCTCGAGCGGGACGAGCTCGTCGCCCTGGCGAACCGACCCGCCGGACCCTGCCCCGGGGACCGCGAGCCCGGCGACGGGCAGTGCATGGCCGCCGCCGCTCGTCGTCCCTGCCGCCGCGAGAGCCTGGCGAGCGGACAGGACGAGGCCATCGCCGAGGGCTTCCCAGCCGGAGGCCTCGAAGGACCAGTCGATCCGGAGCCGGGCGAGGCGCGCGGCAGCGTCGCCGGCCGTCGGCGGGTCAACCTTCGCGGCAGTCAGGACATGGGCGAACGGGTTGAGGTCGTTGCCGACGCCCAGGCGCCCCTCTACGCAGGCCTGGAGCGGGACGGTGCCGCGACCGGCGAAGGGGTCCAGGACCACGTCGCCCGGCCGCGAGTATCGGGCGATGAAGGCGTGCGCGAGCGCTGCCGGGAAGCTGGCGAGGTACGAGCACATCGGGTGGAAGGCGTGGCCCCACAGGCGGGCCGGGTCCTTCCAGTCGGCCTCGATGGGGAGCCTGGGGAGCTCTCGCACGAGGTCCAGGTCCAGCTGGCCGGGCGCCATCCCGTCTGCGACGCCGCGCAGCTCGATCGGCGGGCGCGGGCGGGGAGGAAGGACGGGCGTCGAAGTGGTCCGGGCAGAAGGAGCCGACGGCAGCGTCGCCAGGGGATCGGCGAGATGGGTCGTGCGCTGGTCCGCGGCCACGCTGCAACCTCCGATGGCGCGGTGCGGCTCCGAGGCCGTCCGCGGGCCGCGGAGCATAGCACGGGCGTTCGGCCCCAGGAACCCCTCGAGCGCGATCTGAACGCGGCGCAGCTGCCGCCCGGCAGCCGGCTCGCGTTCCGCGGGTCGCGCGGGTCCGCGCTTGGGCTACGCTAGCGTGACGCCCCCGTAGCTCAATGGATAGAGCGACCGGTTTCTACCCGGTTGGTTGCGGGTTCGACTCCTGCCGGGGGCGCCATTCGGACGATCAAGCGATCCGCGACCCGCCGGCCGCGGATCCTGCACATCGCGACTGGGAGGCCGTATGGCGACAGCGGAGTACAACGCGACCGTGGCCCAGCGGGTCGAGCTGGCGCCCGGGTTGATCATCCTGCGGATCGTCCCCGACGAGTCCCAGTTGGAGTTCAAGGCCGGCCAGTACGTCGTCCTCGGCCTCAAGGCCTCGGAGCCGCGGATCGACGAGGCCGAACCCGACCAGCTGGCGTACCGCCCCGAGGAGGCCGAAGCGCCGGCCGAGGGCAAGGCGCCGGCCGAGCCGACCACCGAGTCGGCAGCGCAGCGAGCCGTCACGACCGCGCGCCCGGACCCCGACAAGCTGATCCGGCGGGCCTACTCGATCGCGTCCAGCAGCCAGTCCGACGAGTTCCTGGAGTTCTGCATCACCGTGGTCATGAGCGGGGATCTCACGCCGCGGCTCTTCAACCTCGGGATCAAGGATCGCATCTACGTGGGCCCCAAGGCGGTGGGGATGTTCACCCTGGAGAAGGCCCCCCGCGACCGCCATGTCGTCCTCGTGGCCACCGGGACCGGCCTCGCGCCGTACATCTCCATGCTGCGCACCGACCTGGAGTGCGGCGGGACCCGCCGCATCGTCGTCCTCCACGGTGCGCGCTGCTCGTGGGACCTGGGCTACCGCACCGAGCTCACCAGCCTCGCCCGGCACTGCCCCAACTTCACGTACCTTCCGGTCATCACGCGCCCGCAGGAGGACCCCACCTGGCGTGGCCGCACCGGCTACCTCCAGGACGTCCTCTTCTCCGGGGTCATCGAGGAGGCGACAGGGCTCCAGCTGGAGCCCGACAACTTCCACGTCTACCTGTGCGGCAACCCCGGGATGATCGAGACCGTGATCGAGCGGCTGTCGGCACGCGGGTTCGTCCGTGACCGCGGCCACGACGTCGGGACCATCCACACCGAGGAGTACTGGTAGCCTCGAACCGGGGTCGTCGCCCTGGAGCCTGGCGTCGCCCCGGACCCCGGTCGTCGGGACGGAGCCGCGGCCGCGGCGTCAGCATCCGAGCGCGCGCCGAACGAGGGAGACCAGGGCCGTCGATCGGAGGTCGGACAGCTGGTCCAGCTGCATCTGGCAGCTGAAGCCGTCGACCACCAGGACAGTTGCGTCGCCCGGTCCGAGCGTCGCCTCCCCGCCCTGCACGAGGGCGCTCCGAAGCTTCGGCAACCATTGCTCCTCGCCGATCCGCCGGGACAACGCCTCGTGCTCGGCCCGGTACCCGAACGATCCGGCGAGGCCGCAGCAGCCGGCGTCGAGCATCTCGGGCCTGAAGCCCAGCCGCTCCAGGAGCTCGCGATCGGCCCGGGGCGTTCCGATCGCCCGGCCGTGGCAGTGCGGATGCACCACGGCCCGCGCCGGCTGGCCGTCACCGCGACGGCGGACCTGCCCGTCGGCGATCGCCGCTTCGAACGCCGGGGAAGCCAGCAGGTGCTCGGCGGGGCTGCGCGCCAGCGAGGCCAGCACGCGCGGACCGGGGGTCGTCGGACAGGAGCGCGGGCAAGCTCGTCCCGGAACGCGGCCAGGCAGCTCGGCTCCGGCGACGACGACCGGGACGCCGCGCGACGTCCACGGCTCGAGCACGTCCAGGAGGTCCGTGAGGGAGCGGCGGGCCAGCCCCAGCATGCCGGCGTCGTAGAGCGGCCGGCCACAGCACGCCCACGACGAGGGCACCGCCACGCGCTCGCCGACGGCCTCGAGGACGGCCACGAGATCCGCGGCGACCTCGGGGCGGAAGGCGTCCGTGAACGTGTCGGGCCAGACGACGACCGTGGCGTCGCCGATCGTCCCGGCGGGCCGCGGCGACGGTGCCGCGGCGGAACGAGCGCCGGGCGAAGCGCGGAACGGGCCGTGCCGTCGTGATCCCGGCCAGCCGGCGCACCGCCCAGCCCGGGCCGGGCGCTCCGAGGAGGGCGTTGGCGAGCCTGGGCACGCGCGTGGCGACCCGCGCGATCCAGGGCAGGAGACCGAGGGCGTACATCGCCCGCGGGCGCAGCCGGCGCGCGTAGTGGTGGGAGAGGAACTCGGCCTTGTACGTCGCCATGTCGACGCCGGTCGGGCAATCCACGGCGCAGCCCTTGCACGAGAGGCAGAGGTCG
Organism: uncultured Chloroflexia bacterium; assembly: GCA_963722475.1. Taxonomy (GTDB): domain Bacteria; phylum Chloroflexota; class Limnocylindria; order Limnocylindrales; family CSP1-4; genus CTSoil-043. The sequence goes on from CAVRMJ010000009.1 coordinate 50,186, forward strand.
AGCGCCTCGCGAACGTCCTCGTTGCGCCAGCTCGCCGGGGTCGTCTCGCCCTGGAACAGCTCGACGAGGAGCTTCGCCCGGCCGCGCGTCGAGTGCCGCTCGTCGCGGGTGGCCCGGAACGAGGGGCACATCGTCCCGGCGTCGTCGCGCCGGCAGCGGCCGACGCCGACGCACCGCTCGGCCGCCGCCTGGAGCGAATGTCCCGCGCCGGCCGAATGCGAACGTCGAGCGGCCCGAGGCTCGCCGGCCGGTAGGCCGGCCCGTAGCGCAGGTTCGCGTCGAGCGGGTAGGCGTCGACGACCTTGCCCGGGTTCATCCGCCCGCGCGGATCGAAGACGGCCTTGAACTGCCGGAAGGCGTCGACCAGCTCGGGCCCGTACATCCGGACGAGCAGCTCGCCGCGCGCCTGGCCGTCGCCGTGCTCGCCCGACAGCGAGCCGCCCGAGCGACACGACGAGGTCGGCCGCCCGCTCGACGAAGCGCGCGGTAGGCCGGCGAGCCCGTCGGCGGCTGCGAGGTCGAAGTTGTTGCGCGTGTGGACGCAGCCCTGGCCGAAGTGGCCGTACCAGGCACCCGAGTAGCCGAACTCGGCCCACAGCGCGGTGATGGCGCGCAGGTAGGTCCCGAGCTGCTCCGGCGCGACCGCCGCGTCCTCCCAGCCCTCGTGGTTGTGCGTCCCGTCCGGCCGGATCGCGGTGGCGCCGAGACCGGACTCGCGCACCAGCCACACCCGGGCCTGCCGCTCGGCGTCGTCGTAGCGGCGCCACGGTGACGCTCGGCCGGCAGGTCGGCGACGAAGGCATCGGCCAGCCGGTCGGCCTCGCGAGGATCGTCGGCGCCGAGCTCGGCGATCAGCCAGCCGCGGCCCTCGGGCAGGAGCGCCAGGTGCTCGACGTTCAGCGGGCGGCCCGCATCTGGTCGACGAGGGTGCCGTCGAATCCCTCCAGCGCGAGCAGCGGGTGGCGCAGCAGCGACGGCACGGCGTCGGCGGCCGCGAAGACGTCCGGGTAGCCGAGGACGACGAGCCGGCGGTGCCTCGGGCTGGCGCTCAGGCGCAGCGTCGCCTCGGTGACCACGACGCAGGTGGACTCGGTGCCGACCAGGGCGCGGGCGACGTGGAAGCCGTGCTCCGGCAGGAGCTGGTCCAGGTTGTAGCCGCTGACCCGCCGCGGGATGTGCGGGAAGCGCGCCCGCACCAGGTCGGCATGCCGGCGCGCCGATCGTCGCGCAGGCCCGTCGAGCACCTCCGCCAGGCGGCCCCCGGCGGCGATGGTCGCGTCGTATTCGGCATCGTCGTAGGCGCCGACCTCGAACGAGGCGCCCCCGTACTCCACGACCGTGAGCCGCTCGACGTTGTCGACGGTCTTGCCCGCGTAGAGCGCGTGGCTGCCGCACGAGTTGTTGCCGATCATCCCGCCGAGCGTGCACCAGGCGTGGGTCGCCGGGTCGGGCCCGAACGTCAGGCCGTGCAACTCCGCGGCGCGTCGCAGGTCGTCGAGCACGACGCCCGGCTGCACCCGGGCGGTGCGCGCAACCGGGTCGATCTCGAGGATCCTCGTCATGTGCCGGCTCGTGTCGAGCACGACCGCGACGTTGCAGGCCTGGCCCGCCAGGCTCGTGCCCGCGCCGCGGGCGAGGACCGGCGCGTCGAACTCGGCGCACACGCGCATCGCCGCGACGACATCCTCGTGGTCGAGCGGGAAGACGACCCCGAGGGGCACCTGGCGGTAGTTGGACGAGTCGGTGGCGTAGACGGCGCGGGTGCCGCGGTCGAAGCCGACCTCGCCGCGCACCGCCCGCCGGAGCGCCGTCTCCAGCTCCCGGCGCCGCGCCCCGGTGACGGTCGAGCGGTCGACCCGCCCGCCGGGTTCGACGAGTGTCATCGGGCCGTCTCCCGAGATCCCGCGGGCGGCGAGCTCAGGCACCCCCGATCAGGCAGTCATCGCGGAGCGTGTAGACGTCCACGACACTGCCGGCGGCGACGCTCTCCAGGCCGGCGGGAATGATCGCGACCCCGTCGGCGCTGACCATCGTCCGCAGGAAGCCCGTCGCCTGGCTGCCCGCGCTCGACGCCACGATCTGGTCGCCGCGCCGCTCGAGGCGGACCCGCCTCAGGGTGACTCGATCCTGCCTCGGCATGACCGCGTCTCCGAGACGGGCGCGGACCGGCACGTCCAGCGGCCGCGAATGACCCATCATCCGGCGCAGGGCGGGACGGACGAACATCTCGAACGTGAGCAGTGCGGCGACCGGATTCCCGGGCAACGAGAAGACCGGCGTGCTCCCCGAGAGCGCGAATGCCGTCGGGCGGCCGGGCTGGATGTCGACCTTCCAGAACACCTCCTCGACCGCAAGGTCGCGCAGCACCTCGCGCACGAGGTCGCGGTCTCCGACGGAGACGCCCGGCGGTCGTGACGAGCGCGTCGGCGCGCAGGCCTTCGACGAGCTGGGTCCGCAGCGCCGCGCGGTCGTCACGCGCGATGGGCAGCACGATCGGCAGCGCGCCGGCGCGCAACGTCGCTGCCGCCAGCGCCTGCGCATTGCTGTTGTAGATCTTCCCGGCGGTGAGCGGCTCGCCGGGCTCCAGGAGCTCGTCCCCGGTGGAGAGGATCGCGACCCGGGGCCGACGGACCACGGGCACCGCCGTCCTGGAGAGTGACGCGAGCAGGGAGACCTCGGCCGTCCCGACGACGGTCCCTGCCTCGAGCGCGGTCTCGCCCTCGCGGATGTCGCCGCCCTTCCGCCGAACGTGATCGCCCGCGACCGGGCGACGTGTCGCAAAGACCAGCCCCGCGCGCTCCTCTGCCTCCTCGAAGGGAACAACCGCGTCGGCGCCCGGCGGGAGCGGCGCACCCGTCATGATCCGGATCGCCGTTCCGATCGCGAGCGCCTCGATCGCGGGTTGGCCGGCCGGGAGGAAGCCGGCAACGGCAAGGCCATTCGGATCGGCGCAATCGGATGCCCGGACCGCGTAGCCGTCCATCGCCGAGTTGTCCCACTGGGGCATGTCCCAGGGGGCTGCCTGGTCGGCGGCAAGGACGCGCCCGACCGCGCCGAGCAGCGGCACCACTTCGCAACCCAGGGGGTTGACCCGCTCGAGCACGATCCGGCGCGCTTCCTCGAACCCGGGCATGCGACGTCCCTCCAGGGCGGCAGCGAAACGAACCCGGCCTCTCGCTCGCGGGATCGACACCGAGCGCGGGACAACCATTCGTAGACTACCGGTTCGCGCCCGCGGCAGGTCAGGCAGGCGCGCCCCGATATCGAGGTAAGGCGACCAGGGCAGGCCGCACACCTGTTGATGTCGGGTCGAATGGCCACATATGATCCCGATCAACGTGACGTCTGGCCCTCATCCCGGCCCGGCTCCGGCCCGACACTCATTCGGCACGGCGCGGGACCGGCTCCCGGAGCGAGCTGGGCCGCCGGCAGGATCTCTGGAGGAATGGTGATGGCACTGGGTCCGGTGATTGTGAGGCGCAGGCTGCTGGAGCGAATCGCCCCCCTCATTGCGCTCGTCCTGGTTGCCGCGGCCTGCAGCTCGGCCGCGTCGCCGAGCCCGCAGGCGAGCGCACCGGTTGCCAGTGCCGCCCCGGCCTCGGCGGCAGCCTCGAGCGCTGCCATCCCCGCCGGCTCCGCCGCCCTGATCCTCGCCACGACCACCTCGCTCCAGGACTCCGGGCTGCTCGACGTCCTCGTGCCCGCCTTCGAGAAGGCGTCCGGCTACACCGTGAAGACCGTCGCCGTCGGCACCGGCCAGGCGCTGACGATGGGCCAGCAGGGCAACGCCGACGTCCTGTTCGTCCATGCGCCGACGCAGGAGCAGGCGTTCATGGACGCCGGCTGGGGCGTCGACCGGCGCCTGGTGGCGCACAACTACTTCTGGATCGTCGGCCCGGCGGCGGATCCGGCCGGGATCAGCGGCGTGACGTCGGCCGTGGACGCGTTCAAGAAGATCGCCGCCTCGGAGGCGACGTTCGTCTCGCGCGGTGACAACTCCGGCACGAACACCAAGGAGCTGAGCCTCTGGAAGTCCGCGGGCATCACGCCCTCGGGCAGCTGGTACGTCCAGTCCGGCCAGGGGATGGGGCCGACGCTGCAGATCGCCTCGGAGAAGGGCGGCTACACGCTGACCGACACCGCCACGTTCCTCGCCAACCAGTCGAAGCTGACCCTCCAGGCGCTGCGTCAAGAGCGACTCGTCGCTCATCAACATCTACAGCGTCATCGCCGTGAACCCGGCAAAATGGCCGAAGGTCAACGCGGCGGGCGCGAAGGCGTTCGAGGACTACGTCACCGGGACCGCCGGGCAGCAGATCATCGGCACGTTCGGCACCGACACGTACGGCGTGGCGCTCTTCACCGCGGACGCCGGCAAGGACTACAGCTCGCTCAAGTAGGCAGCCGCGATCGACCATGGGTTCGCTCATCGACCAGGCTCAGCAGCTGCTCCAGAGCCTGGTCGGCGGCGACCTCCTCGAGATCACGCTCCTGTCGCTCGCCGTCTCCGGCCTGGCGACCGGCGATCAGCCTGCTGATCGGGTTGCCGATCGGGACGTGGCTCGCGCTGTCACGGTTTCGCAGCCGCGGGCTCGTCGTCAGCGTCGTCAACACCGGCATGGCGCTGCCGCCCGTCGTCGTCGGCCTGTTCGTCGCGTTCACGCTCTGGCGCAGCGGTCCGCTCGGCGACCTCGGCCTCATCTACACGCCGTCCGCGATGGTGATCGCCGAGGTGATCATCGCGACGCCGGTCATCCTGGGCCTCACCGTCGCCGCGCTCGGGCAGCTCGACCCGCGCCTGCGGCTGCAGCTGCTGGGCCTGGGAGCGTCGCGCTGGCAGACCGTCTGGTGGCTGTGGCGCGAGGCGCGGCTGCCGCTGCTGGCGGCGCTCATGGCCGGCTTCGGCAGCGTGATCTCGGAGGTGGGCGCGGCGATGATGGTCGGCGGCAACATCCTCCACCAGACCCGCGTGCTCACCACGGCGATCGTCCTGGAGGTCAGCCGCGGCGAGTTCGATCAAGGCCGTCGCGCTCGGCATCGTCCTGCTGGCCCTGGCGTTCCTCGTCAACGGCGTGCTGACGTGGGCCCAGCAGCGCGGTCCGCAGCGCTAGGAGCCCGTGCCCAGGACCATGAGCGACCCGAACACGAACGCCGGCGCGACGCCGCCCCTCGTCGAGGTCAGCGACCTCGTCGTGGTTCGTGGCGCCCGGCCGGTCCTGACGATCGAGCACCTGGCCATCGCCGACCGCGAGACGCTGGCCGTGGTCGGCCCGAACGGCGCCGGGAAGAGCACGCTCCTCCTGGCCCTGGCCTGCCTCGTCCCGCTGTCTCGCGGGCGCCTGTCGTTCCGGGGATCGCCGGTCGCGCCCCGTGACGAGCTCGCCTACCGTCGGCGCATCGGCCTCGTCCTGCCCGACCCACTGCTCCTCGACACGTCGGTGTTCGCGAACGTCGCCGCCGGGCTTGCGCTTCCGCGGCGTCTCCTCGGGCGAGGTCGAGGAGCGGGTCACCGAATGGCTCGAGCGCCTGGGGGTCGGCCACCTGCGCCGCCGTCCGGCCCGCCAGATCTCGAGCGGCGAGGCGCAGCGGGTCAGCCTGGCGCGGGCGCTCGTCCTCGAGCCGGACCTGCTGCTGCTCGACGAGCCGTTCGCGTCCGTCGACGCGGCCACCCGCTCGAGGCTCGTGGACGATCTCGAGCTGCTCCTGCACGAGACGCATGTCGCGTGCGTGGTCGTGACCCACGACCTCGACGAGGCCGTCCGTCTCGGCGACCGGATGGCGGTGGTCGTCGACGGGGCGGCTCCGCCAGCGCGACGTGCCCGAACGGGTGCTCTCGGCGCCGCTCGACGAGGACGTGGCCGCCTTCGTCGGCGCCGAGACGCGCCTGCCGGGCCGCGTCGTCTCGGCTCACGAGGGAGTTGCCGTCGTCGACGTCGGCGGCTGCCAGATCGAGGCGGTCTCCGCCGTCGGGCCGGGACGCGCGGTCCTGTGCTGCCTGCGGCCGGAGGACGTGACGCTGTGGTCCGGAGTCGTCGAGGGGTTGCTGGCGGGCGAGGCGTCCGGGCCGGTCGCCGGCTCGCCGGGCACGTCCGCGACCGGCCCGCTCCCGAGAGCCGTCTCGAGCGCCCGGAATCAGCTCCCCGGCAGCGTCTCCCGGATGGTTGCCCAGGGATCGCTCGTCCGGGTGAGCATCGACTGCGGGATCCCGCTCGTCGCCTCCATCACGCGGGCGTCCGCCGAGGACATGGGGCTCGCCCCGGGCGGGAGGGTCCTCGTCACGTTCAAGGCGTCGGCCGTCCACCTGATCCCGCTGGCAGGCTGACCGTCGGTCAGCCGCCCCCGACGTCCGGGTCCCGTCGCGGCCGGGCCGTCAGGCATCGATCCGGACCCGACCGCACCGTACGACCCTCCTAGACCGAAGGTACGGCTTGGCGCGGGACCACCCGGACCCCTACGCTCCCCCACGAAGCGGGTCGCACCCTACACGTTGCCACGTCACGTGCCCGGTGTGACCGCCACCGAACAGGCGAGGACTCGAATGGCCGTCAGCGAGCTTGGACCGCTGCTCACCGCGAGCGAAGTCGCGGAGATGCTCCACCTGCACGTCAACACCGTGAAGCGCCTCGGCGACCGCGGTGAGCTCCCGTTCTTCCGCGTCTGCCGGCGCGGCGATCGCCGCTTCCGGCTCGCGGACGTGATGACGTTCCTGACCGACAGCCGGCGGCAGTAGCCGACGGGCCGGCGCTCTCCGGGGGAGCGCCGCCGGCGGGACGGGCGCGGACGCCCGGGCGTCAGATGCCGCCGGCCTCCGGCTGGGCCGGGAGCGCTGCGGAGCACGCGCTCGGAAGATTCCCAGCGCCTCGTCGATCTCCGCTGACGTGACGTTCAGCGGCGCGATCCAGCGGATCACGTTGTGCTCGACGCCGCACGAGATGAGCAGCAGCCCCTCGTCGGCGCAGCCCTGGATCACGGTCTCGCAGAGCGCCCCGTCGGGCTCCCGCGTGGCGCGGTCGCGGACGAACTCCACCCCGATCATCAGCCCGGGGCCGCGAACGTCGCCGATCCGCGGGTCGTCGGCCGCGATCGCCGCGCAGGCCGGCCATCAGCTCGGCGCCGCGCGCCGCGCGTTCTCCACGAGGCGCTCGGCCCGGATCGTCTCGAGGACCGCGATCCCGGCGGCGCAGGCCACCGGGTTGCCGCCGTACGTGGTGCCGTGGGCGCTCCTGCCCCAGCGCACCTGGAGCGCTCTCGAGCTCGCCAGCGCGGACAGCGGCAGGCCGTTCGCGATCGCCTTCGCCATGCAGACGACGTCCGGGACGATCCCGGCGTGCTCGAACGCCCACATCTTCCCGGTCCGCCCGAAGCCCGCCTGGACCTCGTCCGCGATGAGCAGGATGCCGTGCTCGTCGCAGATCGCGCGGAGCGCTCGCAGGAACGCCGGCGGGGCCGGGATGTAGCCGCCCTCGCCCTGGACCGGCTCGATGATGATGGCGGCCACCTCGGAGGGCGGGATCGTGGTCTCGAGAAGGTCGCGCAGGTGCGTCGAGGGAGACGTCGACCGCCCGCTCCTCGTCGCCGGCGAAGTCGCGGTAGGCGGACGGGAACGGGCTGATGTAGACGCCCGGCAGGAGCGGCTCGTAGCCCAGCCGGTAGTTGAGGTTGGAGCTGGTGACGCTCGTGGCGCCGATCGTGCGGCCGTGGAAGGCGCCGCGGAACGCGATGATCGCCGGGCCGCCCGGTGACGCGGCGGGCGAGCTTGATGGCGCCCTCGATGGCCTCCGAGCCGGAGTTCAGGAAGAGGATGGTGTCGAGCGGCTCCGGGAGGAACTCCGCGAGGAGCCGGGCGAGGCGGACCGTCGACTCCGCGTAGCCGATCGCCGTGCATCGGCCCGATCAGCCGGTCGACCTGGGCGTGGATCGCGGCGGTCACCGCCGGGTGGCCGTGGCCGAGGACGCTGACGGCGATCCCGTTCGCGAAGTCGAGGTAGGCCTTGCCGTCCGTGTCGTACAGGCGGTGGCCCTCGCCGTGGGACCAGGATCGCTCGAAGTAGCGACCGAGGACCGGCGTCAGGTTGGCGGCGGCGAGCGCGGCGAGGTCGAGGCCGGAGGCGGCCGGGGCGGTCAGGGTGTCCATGGGCGGGTCCTCGGGTACGTCGCCGGCCGGGCCGCGTCACTCGGGCGGGCTGCGGCGGACCTGCCCCCGAGTATATCGGGCGCGGGCCGAAGGCCGGCGGGCGGGCCGAAGGTCGTCCCGACGGCACGGCCCCGTCCCGGCATGTCCCGTGCCGCCATACCCGATGCCGCGTCGCGTGCGACGATGGCGCGCGAACCCAGCCAGCCACCTGCGCGGAGTGCCGCCGTGATCGACTTCACCCTGACCGACGAGAACCGGCTCGTCCGCGACGTCCGTCCGCGAGTTCGTCGAGGCCGAGATCCTGCCGAACATCCGCGAGTGGGACGAGCAGGGCGAGGTCCACCCCGAGGTCTTCGCGAAGATGGGCGAGCTGGGCTTCCTGGGCGCGCCGATCCCGGAGCAGTACGGCGGCGCCGGCATGGACTACATCAGCTTCGCCATCCTGTGCGAGGAGCTGGAGCGCGCCGACACGGCCTTCCGCGTGGTGCAGAGCGTCCACGTCGGGCCTCAACTCGCTGACGCTCCTCCAGTGGGGGACCGAGGAGCAGCGGCAGCGCTGGCTGGTCCCGCAGGCGCAGGGCGAGAAGCTCGCGACGTTCGGGCTGACCGAGCCGGGCGCGGGCACGGACGCGGCCAGCCTGCCAGACGACCGCGCGCCGCGACGGCGACGCCTACGTCCTCAACGGCCACAAGATCTGGATCAGCCTGGCCGACCTCGCCGACCACTTCCTCGTCTTCGCGACGGTGGACCGGGCGAAGCGGCACAAGGGCGTCACCGCGTTCGTGGTCGAGCGGGGGATGCCGGGGCTGACGACCGGGACGCTCCACGGCAAGCTGGGCATCCGCGCCGGGAACACCGGGCTCATCAACTTCGAGAACGTGCGCGGTCCCGGTCGAGAACCGGATCGGCGAGGAGGGCGAGGGCTTCCTCGATCGCGATGAGCGCCATCGACCAGGGCCGGTTCACGGTGGCGGCGGGCGCGGTCGGCCTCGCCCAGGCGTGCCTGGACGCGAGCGTCAAGTACGCCCACGAGCGCGAGACGTTCGGCCAGGAGATCGGCCAGCACCAGCTGGTCAAGCAGATGATCGCGAACATGGCCAAGGGGACCGAGATCGGGCGGCTGCTCGTCTGGCAGGCCGGCTGGCTGAAGAACCACGGCCTCCGCAACACGCGCGAGACGTCGCTCGCGAAGTGGCACGCGACGGAGCACTCGGTGCAGGCCGCGCTCGACGCGATCCAGATCCACGGCGCCAACGGCTACTCGCAACGAGTTCCCGGTGGAGCGCTACCTGCGCAACTCCAAGGCCGCCGTGATCTACGAGGGGACGAGCCAGCTCCACACGCTGATCCAGGCCGACTACGCGCTGGGCTACCGCGAGGACCGGCCGCTCCGCTGCGAGCCGCTGCCGGCGCAGGGCTTCGAGCGCTGGCCGGCGCTCGGCGGCGGCCGGTGAGCAGGGTCTCGACGGCGACCGGTGATCGGCGCCCGGCGTGCCGATGAGTGGCGCCCGGGCCTTGATGGGCCGCCTTCGCCGGCAGCTCGCCGCTTCCTGGTCGACCGGGAGCCGCGGCCGCCGCACCGCGATCCTGCTCGTCGGCGCGACCACGGCCGCGATCGCGGGGGCATTCCTGTTCGGCGCCTGGCACGTCGTGTTCGGCGGGTTCGTGAAAGGGAACTGGCGCGCAGGCGGGTTCGGGGTGGCCCTCGCGGCCATTTCCGCGCGCCCTGCTTGCGGTCGAGGCCGCGGTTGCCCGGCGCGTCCTGCGCTGACGGGCGGACGCCTTTCGAATACCGCTGTCGCAGGAACCTTCGGCGCTCCGGCTATCCGGCGTCGGCCTCGAGCCACGTGATCCGCCCGGCGAAGGCATCGTCGGCCGGGTTCGCCGCCAGCAGGAGGCGAAGAGACCCTACGAGTCGCCCGATGTGCCGGTCCCCGCGGGAGAACCACCGGTGATGGATCAGCACGAGTCCCGGATGACGTGGCGAACATGGCGCTGTTATCAGCACCATCATTCACGGGATGGATCTGGTCGGAGATCGATGATCCCGCGAGGCGTCACGGCCACGGGCGGCTCCGAGGACGCTCGAGGAGAGGGCAGCCGAGCGTGCGCGCGCTTGCGTGGACGGGGCAGGCGAGGGACCAGGTAGTTGCATCGGCGGTCAGCGTGGCCAAATCCGGCGTGCGGCATCCGGAACCGGCGGCCGGCAGCAGGAATTCCTGCCCGCGAACAGTGGGGTTGATCTCCGGGCCGGAGATGCGGGCCGGCGACAGGGGACGCGGGGCGTGGCCCCGGACGGCTCCCGCAACGGTGTCGGCCGGTCGCCGGGGCGCCACCCCCCCGCGACACCGATTGCGGCAGACGCATGATCCGACCACCACCAGGTCCGCGAGCCGGTCCTGAGGTCAAGACCATGCGTCGAACGCACGAACGCGACCGTTTGTGACCGATTACCGGTTGATCGGGCGTCCCGGCCGCCTCCATGAGGCCGCAAGGGGCGCCGGCACGGTCGGATGATGCATTCGGCGCACGGCCGTGCTGCGTTCGTGCACCTGGCGCACTGATCTGACGTGTGGGGCGGCCGGGACGGGCAGAACGTCGTTCTGGCGCGCGGCGTCTCGTGCGCCGCCGCTCGCCGTTCACTACGACCCGAGCGCCCGGCTCGGCTTCAGATCGGCTCGAAGCGGGCCTGGAAGAAGCGCAGGTACTTCGGCTCGTAGATCATCCGGAGGCCCGTCGCCGTGTCGCGGGCGTCGAAGCAGGCCTTGACCGACTCGGCCACGACGTCCATGTGCGCCTGCGTGTAGACCCGCCGGGGGATCGTCAGGCGCGTCAGCTCCAGCTTCGGTCGCTTGTGGTCGCCGGTCTCCGGGTCGCGGCCCGCCGAGACGATCCCGCGCTCCATCGACCGGATCCCGGAATCCAGGTAGAGCTCGCCGGCAAGCGTCTGGGCCGGGAAGACGTCCTGGGCCAGGTGCGGGTAGAAGCGCGTCGCGTCGAGGAAGATCGCGTGCCCGCCGATCGGCTGGACGATGGGGATCTCCCACTCGGTGAGGAGCTCGCCGAGGTAGCGGACCTGGCCGACCCTGCGAGCGCACGTGCTCGTCCTGGACCGCCTCGGTGATCCCGATCGCCAGGGCCTCCATGTCGCGGCCGGCCATGCCGCCGTAGGTGTGCAGCCCCTCGTAGACCACCACGAGGTTGCGCAGCTCCTCGAACGTGTCCTCGTCGTTGACCGCCAGCCAGCCGCCGATGTTGACCAGGTTGTCCTTCTTGGCGCTCATCCAGGCGCCGTCGGTGTAACGAGCAGAACTCGAGCAGGATCTCGGCGATCGTGCGGTCCGCGTAGCCCTCCTCGCGCTCCTGGATGAAGAGCGCGTTCTCCACCATCCGGGTCGCGTCGAGGAGCAGCTTGATGCCCTGCGCCGCGCAGAAGGCGTGGAGCTCGCGGACGTTCGCCATCGAGACCGGCTGGCCGCCCGCCATGTTGACCGTGCCGGCCAGCGAGACGTACGGGATCTTCGCTGCGCCCACCGCGTCGACGAGGCGCGCGTAGCTTGGCGAGGTCCACGTTGCCCTTGAACGGGTGGAGCGAGGTCGGGTCGTGCGCCTCGTCGATGATCACGTCGTGGAAGGTGGCGCCGGCCAGCTCCTGGTGCAGGCGCGTGGTCGTGAAGTACATGTTGCCGGGGACGTGGTCGCCCGGCTTGATCAGCGCCTGGCTGATCAGGTGCTCCGCCCCGCGGCCCTGGTGGGTCGGAACGACGTAGGCGTACCCGTAGTAGCGCCTGACCGCTTCCTCGAGGTGGTAGTAGTTCCGGCTCCCGGCGTACGACTCGTCGCCGAGCATCATCCCGGCCCACTGCCGGTCGCTCATGGCGGACGTGCCGGAATCGGTCAGGAGGTCGATGTAGACGTCGTCCGAACGGAGCAGGAAGGTGTTGTAGCCGGCCTCGCGGAGCGCTGCCTCGCGGACCGGTCGCTCCGTCACTGTCAGCGGTTCGACCATCTTGATCTTCCACGGCTCGGCCCACGATCGGCGACCGTGCTGCTGGCCCATGGTGTGAAGACTGTCGTTCGTCATCGGGTCGGTCTCCAGTTGAGGCGCCGCTCGGCGCCGGGGAACATGGGCGGGCGATTGACGGTGCGGCGCCCGGGGGCGCTCAGGTTGCCTCGACGACCTCCTCTGGCCGCGGCGGCACGGGCTCTCGGCCGCGCGCCCAGACGATGATCGCGACCGCGAGGATGATGATCACGCCGGCCAGGAGCGTGCGCGGCGTGACCGGTTCGCCCAGGATCAGCGCGCCGAGCGCGACGGCGACGATCGGGTTGACGTAGGCGTAGGTCGCGATCAGCGACAGCGGGGCCACTCGGAGCAGCCACGCGTACGCCGTGAAGCCGACGAGCGACCCGACGGCCACCAGGTAGGCGAGGGCGGAGATGCTGGCCGACGTCACGGCCGCCGGGTGGAACCGGCTCACCTCGCCCGTGAGGATCGCCACGACGCCCAGCATCACCCCGCCGCACAGCATCTGCATCGCCACCCCGACCAGCGGCCGGGCCGGCAGGTGGGCACGGGCGCTGTACAGCGAGCCGATGGCCCACAGGATGGGCGAGCCGAGGAGGATGCCCGCGCCGACGAGGTCGACCGGCGCGCTTCCGCCGGTCGGCCACACGAGGACGCCGACGCCGGCGAACCCGAGCGCGATCCCGACGAGGGTCGAGCGCTCCAGCCGGAGGTTGAAGAAGAGCCGGCCGAGGATGGCGACCCAGAGCGGGAGCGTGGCGATCAGCAGGGCCGCGATGCCCGATCCGACGGTGGTCTCGCCGAGCGCGACGAGCCCGTTTCCGCCGACGAGGAGGAAGCCGCCGATGATCGCGGCGTCTCGCCATTCGCGCCGGCCCGGCCGCGGCTCGCCGGCATGGCCGCGGGCTGTGACGAGGGCGAGGATCGTGCCCGCGATCAGGAAGCGGATCGAGCTCTGCATGAACGGCGGGATCGTCCCGACTGCGACCCGGATCGCCAGGTAGGTCGAGCCCCAGACGACGTAGAGGGCGCCAAGGGCCAGCGCGACCTGGGTGCCCGGCGCTCCGAGCGCGCGGTGGGACGCGGTGTGCATCCCGGAAGGATGGCAGCCTGACGGGCGGCCCGCTGGCAGGTTTCGGCCGCCGAATGGCGCGCAAGCACCCGCCGCGACGCGGCAGGCATGCGACAATCGGGCCACGATGCCGCTCGACGACCGCTTCGACGATCTCGTCGCCAGCCTCACCGGCTTCTACCGGGCGTGGGTGATCCAGCTCGGGATCGAGCTGGGCCTGTTTGCCCGCCTCCGGGAGGCCGGCGCGAACGGGCTGACGCGCGCCGAGCTGGCGGGCGCGGCCGGGGCAGCGGCCGAACCCATCTCCGCCTGGTGTGACGCCGCCTACGCCGCCGACCTCGTGGCCGACGACGGCCGGCGGCTCACGCTGGACCGCGACGTGGCGACGATCCTGCTGGACAAGGACCAGCCCGAATACCTTGGCGGGCAGTTCGTCTACACGGTGACGGCGAGCCTCGACTACGACCGGATGGCCGAGTACCTCCGCACCGGCGTGCCCGTCGCCACCCGATCGGCGCGCTACTACCGGTCGATCGAGCAGCTGACCCGCCAGGACATCGCGGTCTTCTTCGAGGAAGGTCTCGCGGCGCTCCCGGACCTCGTGGCGGACCTGGTGCGGGGGATCGACGTGATCGACCTCCACTGCGGCGGCGGCCGCTGGCTGGCCGCGATCGCGCGACGGTTCCCCGCCACGCGGCTGGTGGGTGTCGAGCCGGAGCCGGATTCGGTCGCGCGGGCCGCGCAGCTGGTGGAGCGACACGGCCTGGGGGCGCGGATCCGCATCGAGGCGCGCGAGGTGGACGCTGCGCTGGACGTCGGCGCCTTCGACCTGGCGTACTTCCAGCACGCGCTCCACGAGATGAAGGATCCCGACGTGGCGCTCCAGGCGGCCTGGCGAATGCTCCGCCCCGGCGGCAGGCTGATCGTGCTCGGCTGGTGCCTGCCCGACGGGCTGGAGGAGTACGCGACGCTGCATGGCCAGCTGATCGCAGGCGTTGCGCTCGACGAGCTGTTTCACGGCGCCCGGCTGCGCACCGTGGCGCAGCACGCCGCAGCTGTTCCGGGCGGCGGGCCTTCCCGAGCCCGAGGCGATCCCGCTGCCCTCCGACGCGACCCTCCTCGTGGTGCGCCGCGACGCGTGACCGGGCGCCGCGAGTAGTGCGGCCGGCGCGCGGGCGCGCCTCGCCAGGCTGGGCGTCCGGGTCGCGGCCGGGCCGGGACCGTTCGGACCGGGGATCGCAATCATGGAGACGCCGGCCTGGAGCCCGACGCTGATCCTCGTGCCGGCACTCGTTTCCGGCTCTGCCGGCCGGTCCTCACAGGGGCGTTCGCGGTACCATCCGGCCATGACCGATCGAGCCACGCTCACGTTCCGGGATGCCGGCCCGGACGACGCCGAGTGGATCGCGGGCCTCCTCTCGGACGAGGGCTACCCCGCCGGCGCCACCGACATCGTCCGGCGCCTGGAGCGGTACGTCGATCGGGAGCGCCCCGTTCGCCTCGCCGAGGCCGGCGGCGAGCGCGCGGGCTTCGTCGCCTGCCAGGTCATCCCGCGCTTCGAGCACGGCGATGACATCGTGCGGGTGATGGCGCTGGTCGTGGACCCGGGCATGCGCGGGCGCGGCGTCGGGCGGGCGCTCATGGCGGAGGCGGAGACGATCGCCGAGGCGGTCGATGCGGCCTTCCTCGAGGTGACGGCCGGCCACCACCGTCCCGGCGCTCGGCGTCTCTTCGAGGCTGTCGGGTACGACGCCTCGCTCACGACCTATCTCCGGAAGCGGCGCTGAGCACGCAACACGGCGAGGCCTTTCCGCACCTGCGACTCCGGGTCCCCTCGGAGCAGCTGCTGGCCCTGCCCTGGGAGCTGCCGCTGCACCACTGGAACGCGGACCGGGTGGTCCTGCGCGACCTGCCGGTCGGCCCGTCGCGCCACCTCGTCCGGTTCGTCGTCACCGACGAGACGACCTATGCGCTCAAGGAGGAGTCGGTCGACAACGCCCGCCACGAGTACGACGTGCTCGTCCACCTCGAGGCGCTCGGCGCTGCCGTCCGTTCGCGCGATCGGGATCGCGGTCCGTCCGCTCGAGGACTCCGCCATCCTCGTCACCGAGTACCTCCGCCACTCGCTCCAGTACCGCCGGCTCCTCATGCGCGTCCCGCTGACCGCCGGCGGCTACCGCGAGCGGCTCCTGGACGCGATGGCGTCGCTCCTCGTGGACCTCCACCGTGCCGGCGTCTACTGGGGCGACTGCTCGCTGGCGAACACCCTGTTCCGGCGCGACGGCGGCACGATCCAGGCCTACCTCGTGGATGCCGAGACCAGCGAGACCCACGCGACGCTCTCGGACGGCCAGCGCGCCTACGACCTCGACGTCCTGGTCGAGAACGTCGCGTTCGGCCTGGCCGACCTGGCCGCGTACCAGGGCCACCCGGAACTGATGGACGAGCAGATCGCGGCGGCCGAGTCGGTCCGGCACCGGTACACCGCGCTCTGGCAGGAGCTCCACGGCCAGGTCGAGATCCAGGCGGGCGACCGCTTCGCGATCCAGGCCCACATCCGGCGGCTCAACGAGCTCGGCTTCGCGATCGGCGAGATCGAGCTGCTGCCCGGGGATGCCGGGACGGTCCGCCTGCGGACTGCCGTCGCCCAGCGCGACTTCCATGCCCGCGAGCTTGCCCGCCGGACCGGGCTCGTCGCACTGGAGGGCCAGGCCCGGCTGCTGCTCAACGATCTTCGCGAGTACCGGGCGTGGCTGACCTACTTCGAGAGGCGGCCCATCTCGTCGGTCGAGGGCTCCGCCCGGTGGCAGGCGGAGGTCCTGGAGCCGTACCTGGCCCGATTGCGGTCGGTCATCGGGCCCGGCCGCGACCCGCTGCAGGCGTACTGCGACCTCCTGGAGCACAAGTGGCTCCGTTCAGAGCGGGCGCAGCAGGACCTCGGCCTCGAGGCGGCGTTCGCCTCGTACGTCGCGGCCGGTGCGCCAGCGCCGGAGGTCGCCAACGGCTCCTCAGCCCTCGACCTCGATCTCGGCGATCCCGAGGCGATGTGGGCCGGCGGCAAGGCGTCG
This sequence comes from uncultured Chloroflexia bacterium, assembly GCA_963722475.1. Lineage (GTDB taxonomy): Bacteria > Chloroflexota > Limnocylindria > Limnocylindrales > CSP1-4 > CTSoil-043. The sequence continues at coordinate 66,488 of CAVRMJ010000009.1, forward strand.
GAGGGCGTGGCGACCTGAGGCCGGCACCACGAGGGTCTCCTCGCGATGGAGCGCGGCCAGCCGCCTACCAGCGTTCCGCGTGGAGCAGCTCGGCCAGCGGGCGCCGCCCGCCCCGGCGATTCGGCGCGGTGAGCGCCGATTCATCGGCCGGGTAGCCGAACGAGAGCAGGTACTCGCAGTGCATGCCGTCCGGCAGGCCAAGGAGCTCGCGCGGCTCTCTCGTGCTCGTACACGGTGGCAGGGACGCTGCCGATCCCCAGCTCCCACGCGGCGAGGACCATGTTCTGGGCAGCCCTGCCCAGGTCGAACAGGACGGAGAGCGGTGCGCCCTCCGCCCGGGGGTCCGGCGTCACGAGCGCGATCGCGACGGCCGCCCCGGCCAGGTGGCCGGCCCACGGTCCGAGCGTCGACAGCTCGCGCAGGTGCTCGCGATCGCGGCAGACCACGAAGGCCCAGCGCTGCTCGTTCTTGGAGCTGCCCGCGCGTCGACCCGCGTTGAGGATCCGCTCGAGCGCCGCCGGCTCCAGGGGCCGGTCCGTGAACGCCCGGACCACGCGCAGGGAGTCGATCGCCTCCCAGGTGCCGAGTGCAGGTTCCATGGAGCGCCTCCAGTGCCGCAGGGTTCAGGCCGGTCCGCGCGGACCGGATGACGCCGGGCCGCCGACGGCCGGCCCTGTCATCGGCCGGGCGCTCGAGAGCGCTGAACGGCCCATGCGTGTCGGCCTGGCGAGGGACGCGTGTCGCGACCGCATCGGCGGCTGCGGCGTCCGGATCGGGAGCACCGGCGAGGTGGCGGGCCAGGAAGGCCGCGATCCGCCCCCGATAGACCGGATCCTCGAAGAGCCACCGATGGCGGCCTTCGGGCAGGATCAGGAGCTCGACGTCACGACCGACGTTCCGCCGGGCCGCCCGATCCAGGCGGAGGGCAGCCTCGAGCTCCACGATCTCGTCCTGCGCGCCGTGGATGATGAGGATCGGTCCCGTGTACCGGGCGACGGCCGCCGCGGCGCTGGCGGCGGATGGCGCGTGACCGCGCGGGCGCAGGAAGACCCGGGTCGTGAGCGTGGCCAGCGGATGCGCGACCGGTCCCGGCAAGGTCAACCCCGCGAGCTGGAACGTCCGCCGGGTCAGGCTCCGCGGGTCGGACGGAGCGGACGTCAGGACCAGGGCGGCCACCCGTGGATCGTCAGCGGCGGCGATCGCGGCTCCGATCGCCCCCATCGAATGTCCCAGCACCCCGACCGAGGCGACGCCGGGCCATGTCGCGACGAGCCCGACGGCGGCCCGCGCATCCGCGCCGAACTCGGCGGCGCTGATCGGGAGGGTCTCGGGTGGGTTGTCGCCATGGCCGCGAACGTCGAACATGAGCGTGGCGAAGCCGGCAGCGTGCATGAACCGCGCGTTCGGCAGCATCCGCGCCCGGTTCGATTCCCAGCCATGGACCAGCACGACGGCCGGCGCGGGGCGGCCGCCAGGCGCCGGGATGAACCAGCCGGGCAGCGGCCCCGCCTCGGACGGGACGGCCACCACCTCGAAGGGCAGGTCGTACGTCGCGGGCGTCTCGAGCGGAGGGCGGCGCGCGGGGAAGCCGGCGCGCCGGCGATACTCGAGGGCGAACCGATAGGCAGCGGCGGACGGCGCGACCACCGCTGCACTGAGCGCGATCAGGGCGGTCCGGGATCGGCGCATCTTCGAAGGGTACCGCCGCGCTGGGCTAGGATGGTGGGATGGCCCAGCGCGACCCCCATGAAGTGCTCGGGATCGACCGGGATGCCAGCCAGGCCACCGTGAAGGCCGCCTGGCGACGCCTGGCCCGGGAGCATCATCCCGACCTTGCCGCGGACTCCTCCGAACGCCGGGACGCCACGCGCCGAATGGCCGAGATCAACGCTGCCTACCAGGCACTGCGGTCCCGTGCGACCGGGGGAGCGGGCACCCCGGCCCGGGATGCCGGAGCGGCCGGCGGACCGGGCCCCGCTGGTCGCGCTCCGGAGGCCGCGCGTCCGAGCGGACCGCCACCCCCGCCGCCGACGCGGCCGGTCACGGCCCGGCTTGATACCACGGACCTCTTCCGGCAGCGCAACGCCACGACGACGCCGGCCGGCGGCGGCTACCGGCACCGACCGCGGGCACCGGCCGCGCTCCGGCGTGCAACCTGGGGCGAGGCGGAAGAGCCGCGGGCATCCGACCCGACCGGTCCGCTGCAGCGCGTCCGTTCCCGGCGCGCGTTGCGCAGGCCACTGCCGGAGATCGGGACGGCCCTTGCGACCCGGATCGTGTTCGGCAAGTTCCACGGGCGCACGCTGGGCGAGATCGTCGCGCTGGAGCCGACGTACCTGGAATGGGTGGAACGGACGATCACCCGCGACCCGGACCTCGTGGCTGCCGCCCGGGTGGTCCTGGACCATCGAGCCGGCCCGTCCGGCGCGGGCGGAGATCCGGCCGGCGGCCGAGAGCCCGCGCCCGGCGGGGCCGACGCCTCGGGCACCCCGGGAGGGAACACGAACGGGGACGCCGATCGGCGTCCCCGTGAAGGGGCGGCGAGAGGGTCCGCGGGAGAGTCCGAGGCCCGATAAGTCCGCAGCCACCGTTGCGGACCGGGCCTGCGGGCCGGAGATCCGTGGTTACTCGACTCGTACCCGGAGTCCCAGGGGCCACCAGATGACGCTCCCCGCGGCGTCCTCCAAGGTCGGTGTGTCCCGGCGCTCCGGGCCGTGGCCGACACCCCAGGGTTGTCCCGGTGGCTCGCGCCGACGGCTGCACCAGGAAGATACGCAGGTCGGCGGCGCCCGGCTATGCGACGTCCGTCCGGTCGGGCGACGGGAAAGGTCGGTGGCGTGCACGCACCGGCCCATGACGGACGTACCAGGTGGCTGCCCGCACCGGAGCCCGGACCATCCCGCCTGCCGCGTGCCGCGCGGCCTTGCCCAGCGACGCATGGGAGCCTGGCCGGGTACGCTGCTCGCATGCTTCGAGCAATCGGCCGGCGCGGCCTCTGCATGGTGGCCGCGGCACTGCTCGTCGCAGCGTGCGCGGGCTCGTCGCCTCCGCCGTCGTTCGATCCCGCGATGCCGTGCGGCGGCGTCGACCGGCAGGAGATGAAGGGCGCCTACCCGGACCTGGAGGCCCGGATCCCCGCCCAGGTCGCCGGCCAGGCGGCGGACAGCCGCGATTCCGGCCGCTTCTGCTCGAAGGCCACGCTCGGAACGCTGTGGGACGCGGGAATCCGGGAAACGGAGTTCGGCGGCGGGATCTGGCAATTCGATCCGGGCGGTGGGACGTCGCTGCCGGGCATGCAGCTGTCCGTCTTCCGCGCACCGGGCCTGACCGCCCAGCTCCTTGCCGACGAGTACAGGGCGGGAGCCGGTGGCACGAGCCGGGTCACGATCGTCTCCTCGACCAGCGAGCAGATCAACGGCCGGCCCGGCTTCCGGCTGAACCTGCTCAACGGCGACTCCCACCAGGCGATCCTGGTCTGGCCGTCGGCCGACGGGGCGGTGGTCCAGGTGGTGATCGCCGCGGACGTCGACGAGTCGAAGGTCCAGTCCGCGGTCGCCGCGCTCCGCTGAGCCGAGGGCGCGTCCGCGGATCGGCTAGCATCCCGCCCATGACGTGGCAGGCCAGGAAGCGTGCCTGGGAACGGGAGCGGATCGACCCGGCGCGAGCGCGCGCGCCGGAGCGCTCGACCCGGTTCACGACCATCTCGGACGTCGAGGTGGCGCGCCTGTACGGCCCGTGGGACTGGGCCGCCGGGGCCAGCGGCGCCGGGACGCACGGGGAGCGGCTGGAGCGCGACGGGGCCGGCGGGGGAGGGCCCACCGCGGTCGACCATCGCGGCGAGCCGCTCCGCGCCGGCCGCTGGGATGACTTCGATCCGCTCCGCGACATCGGGTTCCCGGGTGCGCCGCCGTTCACGCGGGGCATCCACCCGACCGGCTACCGCGGCCGCGCCTGGACCATGCGGATGTTCGCCGGGTTCGGAGCAGCGGAGGACACGAACGCCCGCTTCCGCGACCTCCTGGCTGCCGGCCAGACCGGCCTCTCGGTCGCCTTCGACATGCCCACTCTCTACGGCTACGACACCGACGATCCGGAGGCCGAGGGCGAGTTCGGGACGTGCGGCGTGGCGGTCAGCTCGCTCGCCGACATGGAGGTGCTCCTCGACGGGCTGCCGCTCGACCGGGTGAGCACGTCGATGACGATCAACTCGCCGGCCGCGCCGATCTGGGCGATGTACATCGTGGCCGCGGAGAAGCGCGGCGTGCCGCGGGCCGCGCTCGAAGGGACGCTCCAGAACGACATCCTCAAGGAGTTCGTCGCCCAGAAGGAGTACCTCTTCCCGCCCGCGCCGTCGCTCCGCCTCGTCACCGACACGATCGAGTTCGGGACGCGCGAGCTTCCGCGCTGGAACACCGTCTCGATCAGCGGCTACCACATCCGCGAGGCGGGCAGCACCGCGGTCCAGGAGCTGGCGTTCACGCTCGCCGACGGGATGGCGTACACGGAGGCGGCGCTGGCACGCGGGCTCCGGGTCGACGAGTTCGCGCCCCGCCTCTCGTTCTTCTTCAACTCGCATGCCGACTTCTTCGAGGAGATCGCGAAGTTCCGGGCAGCGCGGCGCATCTGGTGGAAGCTGATGACGGCGCGCTACGGCGCGCAGAGCGAGCGTTCGACCTGGCTGCGCTTCCACACCCAGACCGCCGGGGTCAGCCTCACGCCGCAGCAGCCGCTGAACAACCTGACCCGGGTGGCGATCCAGGCGCTGGCGGCCGTCCTCGGGGGGACCCAGTCGCTCCACACGGATGCCTACGACGAGGCCTGGGCCGTGCCGACCGCCGAGGCCGCGCTCCTCGCGCTGCGGCAGCAGCAGGTCATCGCAGAGGAGACCGGCGTCGCGAACACGATCGACCCGCTGGGCGGGAGCTGGTTCGTGGAGTCGCTGACGAACCGGACCGAGCGCGAGGTCTGGCGCTATCTCGACGAGATCGACGCGCGGGGCGGGATGGTCGCGGCGGTCGCCGCAGGGTTACCCGCAGCGCGAGATCGCGGACGCCGCCTACCGGTTCCAGCGCGAGGTGGACGCCGGCGAGCGGCGGATCGTCGGGATGAACTCCCAGGTCGACCCCGACGAGGTTCTCGCGGTGCCGCTCCTCCAGGTGCCCGCGGGTTCCCGGGAGCGCCACCTGGCCCGCCTGGAGCGGACGCGCCGCGACCGGGATCCGGGCGCGGTATCCGCCGCCCTGTCCGGCCTGCGCGAGGCGGCCGCGGCCCCGGAGTCGTCCGCCACGAACCTGATGCCGCATTTCCTCCGCTGTGCCGCCGCGTACGTGACGCTCGGCGAGCAGTGCCGGGTGCTGCGTGACGTCTTCGGGGAGTACCGGGAGCCGGTCGCGATCTGACGCGGGCGATCGGACCGGGGTCGCGACGCGCCCCGGTTCGGCGCCCGGCAGCCGTCGGATGAGTCGGCCCGTCGGGATTGCCCGCCCGCATCGAGAGCGGGGGACTACCATCTCGTGAATGTACTTCGATGCACTCTCCTTTCTCGAGGACGAACGGGATGCGTGGCGCCCGTACGAGGTCCTCTTCACGCTCTCGCCGGCCCAGCTCGAGCTGCCGGTGGCTGGTGAGGATCGCTGGTCCGGGCGGGACCTGCTGGGCCACCTCGTGTTCTGGCAGGAACGCGCGCTCACGGTCGCTCGCGAGCTGGCCGTCGGCGAGACGAGCCCCGCGCGCCTGCGTGGGGAAGCGGAGTGGGAGGCCCGGGGCGACGCGATCAACGATGAGGCGCTCGCCGCCTGGCGCGCCCTCCCGCTCGACGAGCTGCTGGGTCGAGCGCGGACCGTGGCCGGGGAGCTGCGCGGCCACCTGACTGTCGTGCCGGAGGCCCGCTGGCTGAAGGACGGAACGGTCCAGGCGTTCTTCGCGAGCGAGACGATCGACCATTACGCCGACCACGCCGCGGACCTCGCGGCGATCCTCGCGGCGGCAGAGATGACCGGGCCGACGCTCGCGGCGCTCCTCGCGGAGCAGGCGGGCCTGCTGGAGGGGACCGTGGCGGTCCCGACGGGGCAGGGGACCGACTACTACCTGGACGATGTCCTGTTCGCGTCCGTCACGGGCAGCGTCGCGGAGCTCCACCTCCGCGACGAGGTGGGCGCGGCGGCGCTGCGGACCCCGGACGTCACCGCGTCGCCGCGGGGCGCCGGCTGGGTGCGGTTCGCGCCCGGGCGGCTCGACGGGCACGCCCGCGACCGCGCGCTCGCCTGGCTCGAAAGCGCCTGGCGGCGCGTCGACGCGGAGCTGTCGGGCGTCGCGGCAGGGGACACCGCCGCGAACGAGCTCGAGGACGAGGTGGACCTCGACGACGACGGGGACGACCCGGCCGACTGACGAGCGTCGTCCGCGTGGCGGCCCGGCGGCCTGCTCGGGCTCGCGGCCGCGACGCGCTCCCGGGCGGCCCGATCTTCTGCGGGCTTCCCGCCGAGCACCCGCCGAGCCGCGATCACGCGAGGTGCACGATCCGGCGCTCTCCGGCCCGAGCCGGCGACCCTCTCGTCAGAAACGTGCGCCTGGCGTACGGACTGACCGTCGCGAGACCGGAGCCGGCCCCCAGCCCGGGCCCGAGGGACCCAGCGGCACCCGGCGACTGGCCCGCGTTGGCCGGATCGTGCATGGGGAGCATCGCGGCGCCGGATCCGTGCGATCGGTGGATCGGATCGACGTCCGGGCGCGTCCCGGTGGGTCCGGACCGCTCAGGGCCGGCCCCCGGGAATCCGACCGCCCCGCGCGGCTGGGCCGGGCGGGGCGGTCGAGTGGCGGTCGAAGCGGAGCGGGGGAGCGCCGCGCGTCGACCGGTCAGTCGGCGATCTTCGCGTAGGTCGGCAGGCCGAAGCGCTGCTCGAGCTGGTCGGCGGGCTGGAAGCCGACGACGCCCATCGGCTGCTTGCCCTCGCCGGGGAAGAACGCGATGGTCGGGATGCTCATGATGTTGAAGGCCCGGCTGATGCCAGGGTTGGCGTCGACATCCACCTTGACGACGTCCACCGCGCCGTCGTACTTCTGGGCGAGCTTCTCGAGCTCCGGGGCGACGAGCTTGCAGGGCCCGCACCAGGCGGCCCAGAAGTCGACGATCACGGGGCGGGCTGCCTTCAGGACGAGCTCGTCGAAGGTGGTGTCGGTTGCGTGCTTGATCTCGACCATCGGTCGGGAACCCTTTCTCCCGGCTGCGCGGGCGCGAGGGCGGCCTAGCCGGCCAGCCCCTGGATGAGACGGTAGGCTTCGAGGACGCGAGGGTCCGCGAGCCGGTAGTAGACGGTGCTCCCGTCACGTCGGGTCGAGACGAGCCCGGCGCTTCGCAGCACCGCCAGGTGTTGGGACATGTTCGGCACCTGGCAGCCGACACACGCCGAGAGCTCCGAGACGGAGACCTCGCCTCCGGCGAGCCTCTCGAGGACGCGGAGCCGCTTCGGGTCGGCGAGCGCTCGCCCGATCAGGGCGGCGCGCTCTCGGTCGACGTCGGTGCTCAGGTGCTGTTCGGTGACCACGGGGGCAGTATCTCATCACTTGCGCAATAACGCAAGTACCGGCGACGGGCACGTGCCGGCGACGGGCGCGCCGCGCGATCGTCGGCGATACTCCGCGTCATGCCCATCGACTTCGACCCGGGTTCGCTCACGATCTCGGCCGAGGCGTTCGACGAGGCGGCCACGATGCTCGCCGGGCGCGTCGACCGAACCCCTCTGCTCACCTCGCGGACGGCCGCCCGCGTCGTGCTGGCGGGGAGCGGCGTTCACCTCGCCGGCGGGACGCTCCACGCGAAGGCTGAGCACCTCCAGGCGACCGGCTCGTTCAAGGTCCGCGGAGCGAACCTCCGGCTCGCCCTGCTCGATGCCGCGGAGAAGGCGGCGGGCGTCATCGCGATCTCAGCGGGTAACCACGCCGCCGCGCTGGCTGTCGCCGCCGGACAAGCCGGGATCCATGCCGTGGTCGTCATGCCCCTGACGGCCGTGCGCTCCAAGGTGGACGCCTGCCGGGCCTACGGCGCCGAGGTGATCCTCCACGGGGCGACGACGGCCGAGGCCTGGGCCGAGATGGAGCGGGTCCGCGACGCCCGCGGCCTCACGTTCATCCATCCGTTCGACCACCCCGTCACGATCGCCGGCCAGGGGACCGTGGGCGTGGAGATCCTCGAGGATCTTCCTGACGTCGACGTCGTGGTTGTCGGCGTCGGCGGGGGCGGCCTCGCCTGCGGGATCGCGGCCGCGCTCGCCACGCGCCGGCCAGCGACCCGCGTCTGGGGCGTCGAGCCGGAGAGCTCCAACGCCCTGTCAGCGGCGCTGGCCGCGGACAGGATCGTGCCGGTGACGCCGGGCAGCGTCGCCGACGGCCTGAACGCCCCGTTTGCGGGTGCGTGGACCCTGGCGCTCGGCCGGCGTCATCTCGCCGGCATCGTCACGCTCACGGACCCGGAGATCCTGGGCGGGGTGCGGTTCGCGGCCGAGCGGATGAAGCAGGTCCTCGAGCCCGCCGGGGCCGCGGCGCTGGCGGCCGTCCTGCACGGCCGGGTCCCGCTGCGCGACGGCGATCGTGTCTGCGTCGTCTTCAGCGGCGGCAACGTGGCGACCGAGCGCATCGGGGACCTTCTCGCGCAGGCCGCCCCGATCGCGGGGCTTTGACGGTCAGTCCACCCCCAGCTCGGCAAGGCGATCGTCGTCGATGCCCATGTGGTGCGCCAGCTCGTGGATGACCGTGATCCGCACCTCGTCCTCGAGCTCCAGCGGGTCGGCGAAATCCTCCTCCAGCGGCAGCCGGAAGATCGTGATCGTGTTCGGGAAGGGCACGTCGTCCGCGCCCCACTCGGTCCGGGGCACACCCTCGTAGAGGCCGTACAGGGTCTCGTCGGGAGTGAGCCCCTCCTCCGCCGCTGCTCGCGCGACGGCTCGTCGGCAATCACGATCGCGACCTCGCGGAGCGCGGCCGCGAACGGCATCGGGATGCCGGCGAGCGCGCGGTCGACAAGGTCCTCGAACCGGGCATGGCGGGCGTCGCGGCGCCGGCGGAGGGCGGCGAGGTCGGCGGCCGGGATCCCGCGGCGTCGCTTCGGCATGGCGCGCCTATCCTACGGCGCCATGGAGCTCATGCACGGCCGGCCGCTCACGGGTCCCGGGCTGCGCGCGTTCGAACCTGGCGCCGCGGCGATGCTGGCGACCGAGGGCCCCGGTGAGCCCGAGGGCTTCCTGGTGGCGATGGACGGCGGCGTGCGGGTCCACTTCCTGGACTGGGGCGGGCCGAGCCGGCCGACCGGGGAGACCGCGGTCACGCCCGGCGTCCTGCTGATCCACGGCCTTGCCCAGACGGCCTGGTCGTGGGCGCCGGTGGCGCGTCGGCTTCGCACGGTCGCGAGGGTGGCTGCAATGGACGCGCGCGGCCACGGTCTGTCGGACGCGCCGACAGACGGGTACGAGCCGGACCAGCTGGCCGACGACGCGATCGCGGTCGCCGAGGGCGCCGGCCTCCTTGCCTTCGCGGACGAAGCGGGGGCGCCCGGCGGGGCAGGCCCGCGGCCGTTCGTCGTCGCCGGGCATGGCTACGGCGCGGCGATCGCCGCGTGGACCGCGAATGCGCTGGGGGAGCGGTGCGCCGGCCTGGTCCTGGTGGACGGCGGGTGGACCGACCTGCCGGCCGAGACCGGGATGTCGCCCGACGAGTGGCTCGCCGCGATCACCGAACCCCCGGAGGTGCTCCGCTCGACGGCGGCCTGGCTGGCGGACCGGGAGGGATTCGACCCGGCCACCTGGGGTGCCGACCAGGAGCGGGCCGCGCGGGCGGAGGTGGTCGAGACGGCGGCCGGCCGGGTCAAGCTCGCGATCCATCGCCACGCGCTGGCGGCCTCGGTGGGCGCGCTGTGGGCGTACGATCCGGCGGCCGTCCTGCCCGCGGTGGACGCGGAGATCGTGGCGCTCGCGGCCCGCGACGACGATGCCGGGCGGCACCTGGACGCCCTCCGCGAGATGGCGGCGGCGCGTGCCGCCGGCGGCCGATCGCCCATCCGGGCCGCCTCGTTCCCCGGGCTCGGCCACAACCTGATGCGCTACGTGCCCGCCGTCGTCGCCGCGGCGATCCGCGCGGCGGCCGGTCCGCCGCCCGGCCCGCAGTCGCACCCGGCCGCGGACCGGCCCGCATCGGTCTAGGATGCGAGCATGCCCGACCGAGACCTGCCCCAGCACGTGAAAGCGATCGTCGCGGAGATCGAGACCGAGATCGGCGAAGAGCACGACGAGTCGGCCTTCGTTGGAGCGCCCGGCCCTTCGGCTGCGATCGAGGGCGACGGGGCACGCGATGACGGGAAGTCCGCCGGAAACGGCCGCATCGAGGCCGCCGTCCGCGGCATCCTCCGCGAGATCGGCGAGGACCCCGATCGGCAGGGCCTGCTGGGAACCCCCGGGCGAGTCCACCGGATGTACGCGGAGCTGACCGCGGGCTATCACGTCGACCCGGAGCGACTCATCAACGGCGCCATCTTCGACGGGGACTACAGCGAGATGGTGGTCGTCAAGGAGATCCCGTTCTACTCGCTCTGCGAGCACCATCTCCTGCCGTTCTTCGGGACTGCCGCGGTCGCCTACATCCCGCGCGGGCCGCGTCATCGGGCTCTCCAAGATCCCGCGGATCGTGGAGATGTACGCCCGCCGGCTGCAGGTCCAGGAGCGCCTGACCCAGCAGGTGGCCGACTTCCTCCAGGCGCGCCTGGGCCCCAATGGCACCGGGCGTCGTCATCGAGGCGACCCACCTGTGCACGGGCATGCGCGGCGTCCGCAAGCCGGGCACGGTCATGACGACGAGCCATGTCCTGGGCCTCTTCCGGACCAACGAGAAGACGCGGGCCGAGTTCTTTGCCCACGTCGGGCGGCGGGCGCCGGGTGCCTGACGCAGCCATGTGCGTCACAGCCGGTTGGTAAGTCGCTGGGCCTACTCGACGATCAGCGTGGGCTCGAGACCCGTCGGCCAGCGCGGGTCGCCGGCCCCGCCCCGGGGGACGACCTCGGTCGCGTTCTCGTCGCGCGGGTCCCACGTCCAGACGTGGTAGACCTCCCCTGCCCGTGGCCCGTCGATCGGGGTGAGAAGCCACTCGATCGACTCGGTCCTCAACATCTGGTGGTCCTGGGGGAACACCTGGTGGTGAGCCGCCACGAGGCGCAGCGTCGTGCCCAGCGGGATCGGGTCTCCACGGACCGCGCCGACGACGCGCCAGACCGGCGGCAGGTGCGCTGGGAAGACGCGGTGCGCGTCCGTGTGGGGCCGTGGGCGGCCGAGCAGGTAGGCGTTCGACACGCAGGCGAGGCAACTTCGGGCCGGCTCGGGGAGGGTCACGAGCCGGAACTCGTCCTGGTTCACGTCCTGTGCGGGTCGCCCGGCGGGCAGGCGAGTGGAGCTGCCTCCTCGCGTCGCGCGGCCCTACGTCGAGAGTCCATGTCTCGCCGCTTGGACGCCTATCTCACACGCGGCTTCAGGCTGCTGGCTGACGCTTGCTACGCGCCGGCGTCGCTGACTTCCGCTTCGGCTTGGGCGGCGTGACGACCGCCCCGACCACCGGCTGGTCCGCGGCATTGGCGATCCGCGACTTGGGCGTCGGTGACGCGGTCATGAGGACGCGCAGCAGCGTCTCGAAGGCCGTGGCAGGGTCCGCGAACTCGCGGCGGAAGGAGAACTCGGCGAGGTAGGTGGCCAGGTGGTCGAGGGGCGGCTTGTTGTAGGTCCCGAGGATCCACCGCTTGGCGGCGCTGATCGCCTGGTCCGCGTGTGGGGTCGCGCGGTCGCCTCGGGCCGCCCAGCCCGCCGTGTGGGGCCGGCGGTCGTGCGCGTAGCCGTGATGGACGAGCGACTCGTAGGCTTGCCAACCGTCGGTCTGGATCGTCGAGCCTGCGACCACATGCTCGCCAATGACTCGAACGAGCGTCGAGGCGCGGTTGTCGGGGATTCGCACGAGCCGCACACGGCCCTTGGGCCGCGCCTCGGCGAGCGCCAGGACCATGCGGGCTGACCGGCCAAACTTCCGGCGCTTCTCGGCATCCTGCGGGCCGCCGAACCACGCCTCGTCTGCCTCGATGATGCCCGTGAGCCGATCGGTGAGCGCAGTCGCCATCGCTCGCCGGATCTTGGACAGCAACAGCCAGGACGTGCCCGGTCGCTCGATCCCGATCTGACGCGTGAGGGTGAGCGCGTTGATGCCGGGCGTCGTCGTGACGTAGAAGGCGGCGAGGAAGACCAGCGAGAGTGGGAGGCGCACGTGGTCGAGCGCCCCGCCCGAGGTGACCGAGACCTGCTTGCGGCAGGCGGCGCACGTCAGCAGACCGCGTGACTTGATCGCCCACGCTTTGCTGCCAGCGCACGCCGGGCAGCGGAACGTGTCGCCCGATCGCAACCCCAGGAGATAGACCCGGCACGCCGCGTCGTCCGGGAAGGCCCGCTGGAAGGCGGGCATCGAGGACGGGAAGAGCGTGGCCACGAGGCGGAAGCTACTCGCGGCGTGAGGGTGAGTCAAGCGTCCAAGGCCTTCTCCCATTGACACGGATCGTTGGTGGGACGATGGTAGGAGGGCGACCAATCGGAGAGAAGGAGTCATTGCGTGCCGACGCTCTGGGAAGAGGCGGGGTTCATCTTCCGCTTTCGCATGGGCGACTGCGGGGAGCGCCCGCACGTCCACGTGACCGGCAATGGCGGGACTGCGAAGGTCTGGCTCCGACCGGTTGAACTCGAGAAGGCGCGCGGTTACTCTGACAAGCAGATCGGACAGATTCTTCGGATCACCGGGGAGCACGAGGCCGAGTGGTTGGCCGAGTGGGAGAAGCGTTGTGGCAGCAACTGAACGCACACTGACGCGAGTTCCCGTCATCAAGCGGGTCCATTGCGATGACGAGCACATCTACGTCGACTTGGCCGATGGTCGCGTGCTGGGTGTTCCACTCGCCTGGTCGGAGCGACTGTCGAAGGCTACCGCGAAGCAGCGCGCCAACTACGAGATCGAGCAGTTCGGCGATGCGATCCACTGGCCGGATGTTGATGAGGACATCGGACTCGCCACATTCCTGGGGATCTCCGAAGACGCTCTCTACGACGCGCTGGACTTCCGTGGTCCGACCCAGAGCACGCGGGCATACCTCGCCCTCGCCGACTGACGGCTGCGCCGCCCTCGTGTGAGATAGGCGTCCAAGCGGCCATGTCTCCACTCTCGCGCACTACGGCGCCGGCCGCAAGGATTACCAACCGGCTGTGGCGCACAAGTCGGCTAGACGTGCGTCAAGCCCGGTTGGTAAGTCGCTCGCGGCCCTCCACCCGCATCTCGTCCGGGAGTGGGACGCGGCGGCGAACGGCCCGCTGCGGCCGGACCGGATGAAGGCCACCTATGACAAGGCGGTCGGCTGGATCCGCCCGGAGGACCCGGAGCATCCGCCGTATCGCATGTCGCCCTTCACGCGGGGGAAGAAGCAGGTCGGCTGCTCGCTGTGTCGGCGGCGAGGGAAGCGGCGTCAGTGCGGGCGGCCTGACCGCTACGCGGTCGGCGCGCTGTCCGCCGAGGACCGATGGCGCTCTCGCCGCATGATGTCAGCGTATACGAGTCCGCCGAGAAGGACGATGACGCCGACAACGATTGGGTTCGTCTGGGCCGATTGGCCGAGCAGCACACCGGCAACGAGCGACACAGCCAAGTAGGCGATCACGAGACATCCGATCGCGATCCCGACGCGACGAATGATCGTCAGCATGAACTCCCCAGTGAGGTGCGGTTCGAGACGCCTCGTCATCGTCCCTCCGCGCCTCGCGTCGGTCAAGAGGCAGATGGAATATGGTCTGTCGATCCGGTCACTCGGCCACGGCTGTCATCAGGACTTACCAACCGGCTGTGACGCACAAGGACGCAGCGGCCGTTTGACAGAGGAGCAACCCATGAGCGAACGGCCGATCAAGGTCCTGATCGCGAAGCCCGGCCTGGACGGTCACGACCGGGGCGCGAAGGTGCTGGCCCGGGGCCTGCGCGATGAGGGGTTCGAGGTCGTCTATACGGGCCTCCGCCAGACCCCCGAGATGATCGCGACCACTGCCCTCCAGGAGGACGTCGACGTCGTGGGCCTGTCCATCCTGTCGGGTGCCCACATGACCCTGCTGCCGAGGGTGACCCGACTGCTGCGCGAGCGCGGCCTCGACGACGTGCTGGTGACGGCTGGCGGGATCATCCCCGACGACGACATCCCGGCCCTCCGCGAGGCGGGCGTCGCCGCGGTCTTCGGACCGGGCACGACCATCGCGGAGGTTGCGGCCTACTTCCGGACCCATGTCCGGCCGCCCGAGGGGTGAGCGAGGCCGGGGTCCGGGCGGCCGAGCTCGCGGACGCCGCCGTCGCCGGCGACCGCCGGGCGCTGGCGCGACTCCTCACCGCCGTCGAGAACCGGACCGCGACCGCGGAGATCGCGCTCCGGCGCCTCTACCCGGGGACAGGTCGGGCGCACCTGGTCGGGATCACCGGGGCGCCCGGCGCGGGCAAGAGCACGCTCGTCGCCGCGCTGATCGCGGAGGCGCGCCTGGCCGGCCGCGCGGTCGCCGTGGTCGCCGTGGACCCATCCTCGCCGATCACCGGGGGCGCCCTCCTCGGCGACCGTGTCCGGATGCAGGCCTACGCGTCCGACGAAGGGGTCTTCATCCGGAGCATGGCCTCGCGCGGGCACGCGGGCGGCCTCGCCGCGACCAGCACGGCCGCCGCCACGGTGCTCGATGCGGCCGGGTTCGACCTTGTCCTGCTGGAGACCGTCGGCACGGGCCAGAGCGAGGTGGAGGTCGCCGCGGCGGCCGACACGACCGTCGTCCTGGAGGCGCCCGACATGGGCGACGAGGTCCAGGCCATCAAGGCCGGGCTCCTCGAGGTGGCCGACATCGTGGTCGTCAACAAGGGCGACCGACCGGGCGCCCAGCGGACGGCCGCCCAGCTGCGGGCGATGCTGACGACCACCGGGAGCCCCCGTCCCGCTCCCGGCGCTGGAGGCGAGGCGGCCGACCACCCCCGTCCGAAGCGGCCCGACGTGCTGGTCACCACCGCCTCGACCGGCGAGGGTGTCCCGGCGCTTCTCGCGGCGCTGGATCGTCATCGAGCGGCCGGCCGCGACGGGCTGGCCGACGCCGCGCGCCTCGCCCGTGCCGAAGCGCAGGTCTGGGAGATCGTCGCGGAGCGGCTCCGGGATCGACTGCACGGAACCGCAGCCGGGCCGACCACCGAGTCGACCCTGCGTGCCGTGGCCGACCACCGGCTCGATCCCTACGCGGCGGCCGATCTCCTGCTTGCCTCCCTGGCCGGCGGGCCACCTCGCGCCTGAACCGCGCGGCGTACTCTGTCCGGCATGTCGATCCAGCGCACGTTCGTCGCCGGAGCCGGGATGATGGGCCACGGGATCGCCCAGGTCCTGGCCACGGCGGGCCGGACGGTCGACCTCTACGAGCCGGAGCTGGCCCGGGCAGAGGCAGGCCGCAGGCGGATCCTCGCGAACCTGGAGCGCGCCGTCGCGAAGGGCCGGCTGGATCCCACGACCGCGCAGGATGTCGCGGACCGGATCGCGGCGACGGACCGGATCGCGGCCGTCGCCGAGGCCGATCTCGTGATCGAGGCGGTCGTCGAGGACGAGGCGGTCAAGCGGGCGCTGTGGGCCGAGCTCGACGGCCTGGCGCCCGGGCGCGCCATCTTCGCCTCGAACACGAGCTCCATCTCCATCGACCGCCTCGCGGCCGCGCTCGCTCCGGCCCGCCGGCCGGCCTTCTGCGGGATGCACTTCTTCAGCCCGGTGCCGGTCATGCCGCTCGTGGAGCTGATCCGCGGCGCGGCGACGGACGAGGCGACCGTGGCGACGGCGCGGGGCCTTGCCGCCGACCTCGACAAGCAGGTGATCGTCTCGGCCGATCGGCCGGGGTTCATCGTCAACCGGATCCTCATGCCGCTCCTCGCCGAAGCGATTCGCGCCCTCGAGGAGGGAATCGGGACGGCCGAGGACATCGACACCGGCGCCCGCGTCGGCCTCAACCACCCGATGGGTCCGCTTGCGCTCGCCGACTTCATCGGCCTCGACGTCGTGCTCGGCGTGATGAACGTCCTGCACGCCGACCTCGGCGACGAGCGCTTTGCGCCACCGCGTACGCTGGCGGACCTGGTCGCCGCCGGGAAGCTCGGCCAGAAGAGTGGCGAGGGGTTCTTCCGCTACCCGCGCGGCTGACCGCGGGCACACCGGGCCGGGCGGGCGCGCGACGCGCCGGGCGCCGGGAGAGGAGAGGCGACGTGCTCGACGCGTTCGACGGGCTGGGGCCCGACGAGCGACTCCTGGGCGAGACGGTCCGCGCCTTCGCGCGGGAGGTGATCGCGCCCGGCGCGGCCGAGCGCGACGAGGCCGAGCGATTCGACCGCTCGCTGGTCGACGCGATGGCGGAGCTTGGCCTGCTTGCCGGTCCCTTCCCCGAGTCGGTCGGCGGGGCCGGTCTGTCCGCAGGCGCCTGGACGATCGTCGTGGAGGAGATCGCTGCCGCGGACATGGCCGTCGCCGTGACCCTCTGCGTCCACGTCCTGCACCAGAACCCGGTGGTCCGCTGGGGGACGGAGGAGCAGCGTGCGCGCTGGCTGCCGGCTCTGCAGGCCGGCGGGGCCCTCGGGGCGTTCGCGCTCACGGAGCCGGGCGCGGGCTCGGACGCGGCCGCGCTTCGGACCCGTGCCACGCGCCTGGGTCCGGACGGCAGCGAGCTGGGGGCACGCGGCACGACCGACGCCGCTGCGTATCGGCTCGACGGGACGAAGATCTGGATCTCGAACGCCCCGGACGCAGAGCGCTATCTCGTGTTCGCCACCCTGGACCCGGCGCGCGGCGGTGCCGGGATCACCGCGTTCCTGGTGGAGAAGGGGACGCCCGGCTTCCGGTTCGGCGCCCACGAGAAGAAGATGGGGATCCGGGCGTGTCCCGCCGCCGAGCTCGTCTTCGATGGGGCCGTCGTGCCGGCCGCGAACCGGCTCGGCGGCGAGGGCGAGGGGTACCGGGTCGCGCTCTCGGCGCTCGGCGATGGCCGGATCGCGATCGCGGCGGCCTGCACGGGCCTTGCGCGCGCGGCGCTGGAACGCGCGGCGGCATACCTGCATGAGCGGCGGGCCTTCGGCGCGGAGATCGCGGAGCTCCAGGGTCTCCGCTTCATGATCGCCGAGATGGCCCAGCAGGTCGCCACGGCGCGCGCGCTGACGCGCGGGGCGGCGGCGACGCGCGACCGCGGGGCGTCGGGGCGCGAGGTTGCCGCCGCCGCGTCGCTTGCCAAGTGGACGGCGTCCGACGCGGCGATGCGCGTGACGACCGACGCGGTACAGCTCTTCGGCGGCGCCGGCTACTCGCGCGAGACGGGCGTGGAACGGCTCATGCGTGACGCGAAGGGGGCCCAGATCTACGAGGGCACGAACCAGGTCCACCGGGGGATCGTCGCCGACGCAGTCCTCGGGCGCGGCCAGGGGTAGGATCCCCGCCATGATCCAGCCGCCGGACGGGCCGAACGGCCGCGTCTATCCTCGTCTCCGCAGCGCGGACGCCGATCGGGAAGTTCGGCGGCGGCCTCGCGAGCGTCCCGGCCACCGAGCTGGGTGGCGTGGCGATCCGGGCCGCCGTCGAGCGCGCGGGCCTGCCCGACGGGGCGGTCATCGACGAGGTGTACATGGGCCAGGTGCTCCAGGCGGGCGCGGGCCAGGCCCCGGCACGCCAGGCCGCGCTGGCCGCGGGGCTGTCCGCGTCGACGCCGGCGACGACGATCAACCGCGTCTGCGGCTCGGGTCTCAAGGCGATCATGCTCGGCGCCGCGGCCATCAGGGCGGGCGACGCCGATCTCGTGGTGGCCGGCGGCATGGAGTCGATGAACCAGGCCCCGTTCCTGCTGCGAGAAGGCGCGATTCGGCTACCGGCTGGGCGACGGGGCGCTTCGGGACGCGGCGGTCCTGGACGGCCTCTGGTGCGCGGTCGAGGACTGCCACATGGGCACCCATGCCGAGCGCGTGGCGCTCTCTGCGGGCGTCACGCGGGACGACCAGGACGCGTTCGCGCTCGAGAGCCACCGGCGCGCCGTGGCCGCCGCGGACGCCGGCCGCTTCGCCGACGAGCTCGTGCCGGTCACGGTCCGCGACGAGCGCGGCCGCGAGATGCGTCGTCTCGACCGACGAGTCGCCCCGTCGCGACACCACGGCGGAGGCGCTCGGCCGGCTGCGGCCGGTCTTCGCGCAGCCGATGCCCGATCCGCGGGATCCGGACCTGCCGCCCGCGGGGCCGGGGACGGTCACGGCCGGCAACGCCCCGGGGATCACCGACGGCGGCGCCGCGACGGTCGTGGCATCCGAGCGGGCCGTCGAGCGCCACGGCCTGCGGCCGCTGGCGCGGATCGTCGGGTATGCGCAGGGCGAGGTCGAGCCCCGCTGGCTCTTCCTGGCGCCGGTCGCCGGCGTCCGAAACCTGACCGCGCGGACCGGGCTGGAGGTCGACGCCTTCGACCTCGTCGAGATCAACGAGGCGTTCGCGGCCCAGGTGCTGGCCGACGGCCGTGAGCTCGGGTTCGACTGGGCGAAGGTCAACGTGAACGGCGGTGCCATCGCCCTCGGGCATCCCATCGGGGCGTCCGGCGCGCGGATCGTGGCGACGCTGCTCCACGAGCTGCGCCGCCGGCAGGGTCGCTACGGCCTGGCGACGCTCTGCCTGGGCGGGGGCGGATCGGTGGCCATGGCGTTCGAGCGTGTCTGAGACGCGATCTCCCACGACCGACCCCCGCAGCCCGGTTGGCGGGCGCTGCCTCATCGCCGACGAACCGCCGGGTCACCCGGGCCGGGGCGGGTCGCCTTCAGCCGCCGGCCGTGCAGGCCTCGAGCTTGTGGAGGAGATCCGCGGGCATCGTCCACGCCGAGACGCGAACCCGCGGGGCGGCGAGCCGCGTGGACCAGCTCACCTGGCACCCGCTCACCTCCGTGAACGCCATCGCATAGCCGGTCGCCTGGACGAGTCCCTGGGCGAAGGGGTCCAGGCCGCCGAACGGGTAGGCGAACGTCGTCGGGCGCTGTCCGGTCACGGTCGCGATCCGGGCGGCGGACCCGGTGAGCTGGAGCTGCGCGGCCTCCGGGTTCGCCGAGCGACAGGCGGACGTGGTCCACGGTGTGGCTCCCGATCTCCATGCCGGCCGCGGCGAGGCGCGCGGAGCTGGCTGGCGGACAGGTTGTTGGCCATCCCGATCCGGCCGGTGATCACGTAGAACGTGGCCACGAGGCCCAGTCGCCGCAGGATCGGGAAGGCTTGCGTGTACCCGTCGCTGCGGCCGTCGTCGAACGTGATGACGAACGTCCGTGGCGGGGGCCGGTCGCCCGCGGCGAGGTCGGCCGCGAGCTCCGCGGCCGTGATCGACCGCCAGCCGGCCGCCACCAGCGCCTCGAGCTGAGCGGCGAAGAGATCCGGCGAGACGACAAGGCCCGGGCAGCGAGAGCGCCGATCTGGTCGGCGGGAGCGACGCGGTGGTACATCAGGACCGGGACGCGGACCGCGAAGTCGGGCGGGGGCCCCGGCGCGTCCGCCGCGACGAGCGGCCACGTCGCGGTCGGCGTGGGCGACGGCGAGGCGGCGACGGACCGGTGCCCGCGGCGGACGGGCTCGACCGCCGGGGTCGCGGTCGGGTCGGAGCCGGCCCGCCCGGGTGGCCGTCGGGCGTCGGAGGGCCGTCGGCCGCGCCGGTCCCGGCTGCAGCCGCGGTCCCGACCCGTCGCCGGGCGGCGGGGTCGCGGTCGCAGCATCGGCGGCATGGCCGTAGCCGACCGCCCCGCCGGCGCCGAGCGACACGACGAAGACGGCGACGGCCAGGACCACGAACAGGGGCCGCGGCAGGCGCATGATTGCTCCCGGATGTCGCGTCGCGCCGCCGTGGCGGCGCACCCGCGATCAGGCGATGAGCATAGCGTCCGCCGGTCCCGGCGTCGGTCGGCCCTCCCCGGCGAGGTCGAGCCACTCGCCGCGAGGCCGGCGCGACATGCACGGCGCTCTCGCGAGTACACTGCCGCCGGGCCGGTAGCTCAACGGTAGAGCAGCAGCCTCTTAAGTTGCGGGTTGAGGGTTCGAGCCCCTCCCGGCTCACCAGATCGCACGCGCCAGGCGCCCCTCCGGTTCGTCGCCGAGGGGCGTCTCCTTCTCGCGAGGTTCCCCCTGGACGCTCGGCCGCTCGACGTGACCTGGGCCGAGCTGGATCGGCTGGTCGGCCAGCTCGCCGAGTCGGTCGGGCGCGACCACGACCTGGTGCTCGCGATCACGCGCGGCGGCCTGGTGCCGGCGGGCATGCTCGGGTACCGGCTCGACCTCCGCGAGATCCTCGTGGCCGGCGTCGAGTTCTACCTGCGGTGGCGGCGGGACGCACCCGGCCCCGATCGTCACGCACTTCCCGGTCGCCGAGCTCCTGCCGCGGCCGCCGCGTGCTCGTCATCGACGAGGTCTGGGAGACCGGCGAGACGATGGCGGAGGTCGTGCGACGGGTCCGCGAAGCGGGCGGGATCGTCACCACCGCCGTGATCCACTACAAGCCGGGCCGGTCGCGCGTCGCGCTGACGCCCGACCACTACGCGGCCGTGGCAGATGGCTGGGTGACCTACCCGTACAAGGCGGGCGGCTGAGCGCCGGCTCGATGCTCGCCGGGCCGCGGTCGCGCCCTAGCGCCAGAGATTCCCGTAGGGGTGCTCGCCCTCCAGCCGACGCCCCGCGGCGAATCGCTCCAGCCCGTAGCCGGAGATGTCGACGGTCGACGCGCGGCCGTCGAGGATCAGCTCGGCCATGCACGCGCCGACCGCCGGCGCCGTCTTGAAGCCGGTCCCGGAGTGGCCGCAGTCCAGGAAGAAGCCCTCGGGCCCGGCGGCCCCCAGGATCGGCCGCTGGTCGGGCGTGATCCCGTCCTGGCCGCCGTGGGCGGTGCGGAACGTTCCCTCGGCCATCCACGGGACGCGGGCGCAGACCGCGTCGATCATCGTCTCGACGGTCGAGGCGCCGAACGCCTGGAGCGGCCGGTCCGGCGAGCCGCCGATCACGTTCCCGCTCTCGAGCCCGACCAGCATCATGTCGCGGCCCTCCGGCCGGAAGTAGGCCTCAGCCCGCGTGGTCGATCACGACCGGGAATCCGGCCGGGCGGCCGTCGGGCAGGCCGAAGTACCCGGTGTCGTGGCGCCACGCCTGGACCGGGATCTCCAGGCCGGCGGTTCGCGCAAGCTCGGCCGCCCAGGCGCCCGCGACGTCCACCACCACGGGCGCGGCGATCCGTCCCCGCGCGGTCTCCACGCCGGCCACGCGGTCGCCGTCGACCAGCACCCGGGCGGGCCCGGCGCCCTGGAGCAGCCGGGCACCGTCCCGCCGTGCCGCGGCCAGGAGCCCCGTCGCGGTCATCGTCGGGTCGGCATAGCCGGATTCCGGCTCGTACGCCGCGGCCACGACGTCGCCGGTGACGATGCCGGGCATCAGGCGGGCGACGTCGTCCGGGCCCACCACCTCGCTGGGAATGCCGATGGCCCGGTGCATCGCCACGTTCGCCCGCAGCGCGTCCGCGAGCTCCGGGGGGACCAGCTGGACGAACCCGGTGCGGACGAAGGCGCAGTCGCCCTCGCCGACCCGCTCGGCCCAGTCGCGGAAGTAGGGATACGCCGCCCAGGCCAGGCGCGCCTCGCTCTCCAGGTCGTAGTGCATGCGGACGAACCCCGAGGAGCGCCCGGTGGCGCCGCCGGCGACCGTCGCCCGCTCCACGACGACGACGCGCGTCCCGCGTCGGGCGAGGTGGAAGGCGAGGCTGGCGCCCTGCACGCCCGCTCCCACGATGATGACGTCCGCCGTCTCGATCACCGATCGCACTCCTGCTGGCCGGCGCCCGGTTGGCGTCGCGTGCCCATCATGCACCCCGGGCCCGCGCCCCGCGGGGCGGCTCGCGCGGCCGGTGCGCCCGGCTTCGATCGCCCGGGTCCGCGCTGGCGGCCGTCCTGCTACGCTATGGGCATCCTTTGCGGCCGGTCCCGTGAGGCCGGCGTACCGGTCCCGTGAGGCCGGAAGGGAGGCACGTTGCGCATGTCCAGGAACGCCCACCGCGTCCGCCCGGCCGGTGGCGTTTTCGTGTCGGGGGCACGCATGATCGTCCGTCCGCCGTTGCCGGATCCGGACCTGATCGTCGATCCGCGGATCGGGGCGCGCGGGCCGCGCGCTGCTCGCGCTCGAGGACGGCACGGTCTTCCCGGGGTCGCGTTCGGGGCGGACGTCGCGGCCGGCGGCGACCTGGTCGTGAACACGAGCCAGACCGGCTACCAGGAGGTCTGCACCGACCCCTCGTACGCCGGCCAGGTGGTCGTCATGACCTACCCGCTGATCGGCAACTACGGGCGGCTCCGGGCGGACGACCAGTCCGAGCGGCCATGGCTGCGCGGGCTGGTGGTGGCGACCGCCACCGCGGCCGTGCTCGAGGACGCGCGCCAGCTGGCCGCACTCCTTCGCGACGCGGGGATCCCGGCGATCGCCGGGATCGACACCCGGGCGCTCGCGCGCCACCTCCGGGCCCACGGCTCCCTCCGCGGGATCCTGACCGCGCCCGGCGAGACGGATCCGGTCGCGGCGGTGGCGGCGGCCGCGCGCCGTGCCCCGCTGGGAGGACCAGGACTTCGTCGGCCAGGTCTCTCCGACGGCGGTCGTCGAGGTCGGCGACGCGGGCGCGGAGCCCGACGCACCGCTCGTCGCGATCGTCGACTTCGGCCTCAAGGCGAACATCGTGCGGAGCCTGCGCCGACGCGGCGCGCGCGTTCGCGTCCTGCCGTCCACGGCGACGGCCGCGATGGTGCTCGCGCCGGAGATCGACGGCGTCGTCCTCTCGCCCGGCCCCGGCGATCCGGCCCGTCTCGCGGAGCCCGTCGCGCTGGCGCGCGCGGTGATCGCCGACGGCCGCCCGCTGCTGGGGATCTGCCTGGGCCACCAGATCGTGGCGCGCGCCGCCGGCGCCGAGACGCGACGCCTGCGGTTCGGCCATCACGGCGCGAACCATCCGGTCCGCGACCTCGAGATGGGCCTGGTCCAGGTGACGGCCCAGAACCACGAGGTCACCGTGGACGCGCACGACGCTGCCCGTCGACGGCGGGTTCATCGTGAGCCAGGTGAACCTCAACGACGGCTC
Source organism: uncultured Chloroflexia bacterium (assembly GCA_963722475.1). GTDB lineage: Bacteria > Chloroflexota > Limnocylindria > Limnocylindrales > CSP1-4 > CTSoil-043. The sequence continues at coordinate 89,693 of CAVRMJ010000009.1, forward strand.
GGTGGAGGGACTCCGCCACCGCTGCGCTCCCCATCGAGACGGTGCAGTACCACCCGGAGGGCGCGCCCGGGCCGCTGGACGCGCTGGCCGTCTTCGACCGTTTCGTGGCTGCGGCCCGGGTCCGTGCTGCCCGGGCGCACGCGGAGCCCGGCGGGTGAGCGAGGCCCCCGCGATCCCGGGCGACGCCGCGCGGGCGCGCCCGCCGAAGCCCGGCTCCGTCCTCATCATCGGCTCGGGACCCGTCGTGATCGGGCAGGCCGCCGAGTTCGACTACGCCGGGACCCAGGCCTGCCGCGCCCTCCGCGCGGAGGGCGTCCGGACGATCCTCGTGAACTCGAACCCGGCCACGATCATGACCGACCCGACGGTGGCCGACGCGGTCTACCTCGAGCCGCTCACCGTCGCGGCGATCGAGGCGGTGATCGCCCGCGAGAAGCCCGACGGCCTCCTCGCGGGGCTCGGCGGCCAGACGGCGCTCAACCTGGCGATGGCCCTGTCGCAGGCTGGCGTGCTGGAACGCTACGGCGTCCGGCTGCTCGGCACGCCGCTCCGGGCGATCGAGATGGCCGAGGATCGCGAGCAGTTCCGCGACCTGCTCGACCGCCTCGGGCAGCCCTACGCGCCCTCGGCCATCGTCGACGGCGCCACGGACGCGGAGCGGGTCGCCTCGAGCCGATCGCGCGCTCGGGCAGATCGGCCTGCCGGCGATCATCCGGCCGGCCTTCACGCTCGGCGGGACCGGCGGCGGCATCGTCGAGACGGAGGCCGACTACCGCGAGCGCGTGCGGGCCGGCCTGCGGGCCAGCCCGATCGGCCAGGTGATGGTGGAGCAGTGCCTGGTCGGCTGGCAGGAGATCGAGTACGAGGTGATGCGCGACGCACGAGGACACGTGCATCGCGGTCTGCTCGATGGAGAACGTCGACCCGCTGGGCGTCCACACCGGCGACTTCGATCGTGGTGGCGCCGGTCCAGACGCTGCCGGACCCGGTCCACCAGCGGCTGCGGAGCGCCGCGCTCGCGATCATCCGGGGCCTCGGCGTGGAGGGCGGCTGCAACGTCCAGTTCGCCCTCAGCCCGGACTCGCGGGACTACGCGGTCATCGAGGTGAACCCGCGGGTGAGCCGGAGCTCGGCGCTGGCCAGCAAGGCCACCGGCTACCCGATCGCCCGCGTCGCCGCCCAGATCGCGATCGGCCGGACGCTGGCGGAGATCCCGAACGTCGTGACCGGGACCACGGTGGCGGCCTTCGAGCCGGCCCTCGACTACCTGGTCGTCAAGCTGCCGCGCTTCCCGTTCGACAAGTTCCCGCGGCGCGGACCGGACGCTCGGAAGCCAGATGAAGGCGACCGGCGAGGTGATGGCGATCGACCGGACCTTCGGGGCGGCGCTGAACAAGGCCCTGCGCGGCCTGGAGCAGGCCGGCGCGGGCCCGCTGGCCGAGGACCCGGCGTGGACGCCGACGCTGGCCTACCTGGCCGCGGCGCTGGGTGGCGTGGACGCCGACGAGGCCGGCTTCCCCGACCTCCCCGCAGACGCGGACTCGGTCATCCGCTGGATCGACGAGAACGGCGATGCCTGCGAGTCGACCCGGCTCGCCCAGCGCAGCGCCGCCCCGATCGTCCTGCGCCGCTTCCTCGCGCCGTCGGACAATCGGCTCTGGCGGATCCTGGCCCTGCTCCGCCGCGGCGTGCCGAGGCGGCGCTCGTGGCGGCGACCGGCATCAACGCCTGGTTCGTGGCCGAGCTGGGCCGCTCGGTCGCCCTGGAAGGGCGGCTCCGCGAAGCCGGCCCGGCGCTGCTGACGGCCGGTCCCGGCCCGGACGGAACGCCGCGCGACCCGGCGATGGCGACCCTCCTGGCAACCGCGAAGCGGGCGTCGCTGGGTGACCGCGAGATCGCTGCGCTGGTCGGGCGTCGGAGAACCCGAGATCGCCGTGACCCGGCGCTCGCTCGGCCTCGTCCCGGGCTTCGCCATGGTGGACACGTGCGCGGCCGAGTTCGCCGCGGAGACGCCCTACTTCTACGCGACGTACGCCGCGGCCGGCTCGGCGCCGGAGGCGCCGCCCGTGACGCGCCCCGCGGCGCTCGTCATCGGCAGCGGCCCGGTGCGGATCGGGCAGGGGATCGAGTTCGACTACTGCGCCGTCCGCGCCGCCGAGAGCCTCCGGTCGCTGGGCTGGCAGGCGGTCATGGTGAACTCGAACCCGGAGACGGTCTCGACCGACTTCGACGCCTCGAGCCGCCTCTACTTCGAGCCGCTCGACGTCGAGATCGATCTCCGAGATCGTCGCGGCGGAGACCCCGGCCGGCGCCACGCCGCTGCCGGCGTTCGTCCAGTTCGGCGGCCAGACGCCCCTCAACCTGGCCGGGCCCCTCGCCGCGGCCGGCGTCGCCGCTCCTCGGGGCGTCGCTCGAGACGATCGACCAGGCAGAGGACCGGGTCCGCTTCAGCGCGCTCGTGGAACGGCTGGGGATCCCGCAGCCGGAAGGCGGGATGGCGCGCTCGATCGACGAGGCGGAGGCGCTCGCCGACCGGATCGGCTACCCGGTCATCGTCCGGCCCTCGTTCGTCATCGGCGGCCTGGCGATCGACTTCGCCTACTCGCGCGACGACCTCGTCGCCCAGCTGGCCGCGGCGACGGTCGTCGACCCGGATCGACCGGTCCGGATCGACCGCTACCTCGAGGGGGTCGAGGTCGACGTGGACGCCGTCGCAGACGGCGAGACGGTCCTGATCCCGGGGCTCCTGGAGCAGGTGGAGCGAGCCGGTGTCCACTCGGGCGACTCGGTCGGCGTCTTCCCGCCGCAGACCGTGAGCGAGGCGGACCAGGCGCTGATCGTCGCCTCGATGGACCGGATCGCTCGTGCGCTCGGCGTCCGCGGCCTGGTCAACGCCCAGTTCATCGTCCGCGAGGACGGCGTCTACCTCATCGAGGTCAACCCGCGGGCCAGCCGGACCGTCCCCTTCATCAGCAAGGTCACCGGCGTGCCGCTGGTCGACCTCGCGGTGCGGATCGCGCTCGGGCAGACGCTCCGGGGGAACGGATGGCCGAACGGGCTGCTCCCGTCGCCACCCTTCGTCGCGGTGAAGGCGCCGGCATTCTCGACGACGAAGCTGCGCGGCGTGGACCCATCGCTGGGCCCGTTCATGCAGTCGACCGGCGAGGTGATCGGGATCCACGCCGATGTCCGGGTGGCGACCGCGAAGGCGCTCCTCGCCGCGTCGCTGGTGCCCCCGCGCCCGGGACCCGATGGGGACCTGGCGCTCCTGTCGGTCGCCGATCGCGACAAGCCGCTCGTGCCGGCTCTCGCCACGGCGCTGGCCCGGGCCGGCTACCGGTTCGCGGCCACATCGGGAACGCGCGCGGCGCTGATTCGCCTCGGCTGGGCAGCGGAGGCGGTCGCGAAGCTCGGCGAGCCGGCCGCGCCCGGTGAGGTCCCGATCCTCGATCTCATCGCATCGGGTGCGGTCCGGCTCGTGGTCAACACGCCCACGCCTCGCTCGGGCCCGGTCCGCGACGCAGCCGACATCCGCCTGGCGACGATCGCCGAGGGCGTCCTGTGCCTGACCGCGATGGAGACGGCCGTCGCGGCCGCCGAGGCAATCGACCCCGACCTGGAGGCGCTCCTGGCCGACGTGCGGCCCCTGGGCGACTGGGTGCCCACGCCCGGGCTGCCCCGCCGGGCAATCCGCGCAGCCTCGGCCGACGAACCAGGTGCATGAGCACGCCGCTGATCGCCCACGGCACGCCGTCCGGGGAGTATCGACCCGGGGTCTGCAACATCGGACCCGCCGAGATCGCCCGGCGCCGACGCTCCGGCATGCTCGGGATCGGCGCCGCCGTCGCGTTGGGCGCCGGGCTCCTCCTCGTCGGCGCCCCGACGGCGGTCCGCTGGCTCGTGGCACTGCCGATGGCCGGCGGCGCGGCCGGGCTCCTGCAGGCGCGCCTTCGATTCTGCGCCGCGTACGGAGCGACCGGGATCCAGAACTTTGGATCTCTGGGTCAGGCGGAGCGAGTGGACGACCTGGCTGCCCGCCGTGCAGACCGGGCGAGGTCAGCGGCGATCATCGTGGCTGCGGGCGTCATCGGCCTTGCCGGCGCGCTCGTGCTCGTCCTCCTGCCGCTGTAGCGCGGCGAGGGGCGCTGGCGGGCGACCCCTGCGGTTCAGTCGGGCGATCGCCGGTTGCCTGGCACCGGCTTCAGCCCGGGCGGAGGGCCGGCCGCGCTGCGTGCTCCGGCTCGACCCCGTGGATCGCTCGCCCAAGCGCGATGAGCGCGTGGCCGAGGTGCTGGCGGATGCCGTCCCGGCAGGTGGCCAGCCGCTCGCGCGCGGCCTCCGCCTGGAGCCGCTGCATCCGGAAGTCGATCTCGTGGCCCATCGTGGTCATCCCTTCCCCCGTCAAGATCGTCGTGGCAGCCGGCGAGGCGTCGAGCCGATCCCTCGTGTACATCCCGTCGTCCCTCCGTTCGATGGATATCTAACCGTCACGTGTCACTGGTCTCGGCCGCGGCGCCCGACCGCGCGGACGATCAGGTGGGTCCGCCTACAAGGCGGGTGAGCTCGACCCCGGCCTCCGCGATCCGGTCGCGGCGGAGGGCGTAGTAGGTGAGCGAACCCGACTCCGTGATGGTCACGAGGCCGGCTGCCCGGAGCTGGGCAAGGTGGTGGCTGACGGTGGGCTTGGAGAGGCCCATCCGCTCGGCGATCTCGGTGAGGTAGAGATCACCCTCGGAGAGGAGTCGGAGGATCCGGAGGCGGCTCTCGTCGCCCAGGGCCTTGAAGAGGCGAACGCTCGCGGCCGGCACCCCGCTGCCCTCCCCGTCGAGCGCCGAATCCGCGAGCGGGTAGGCGAACATGTGCCAGTCGCGACCGGCAAACACGTAGTTGTAGGGTCGCGTGAAGTAGCTGGGGTTCAGGTAGAGGCGGCGCGTGCCCGGCCCCGGGGACCCAGCGCACCCCGCCCGTGGCCTGCTCCACGAAGTCGACGAGGCCAAGGCGCTCGAGATCGGCGCGCCGGCCTGCCACATCGCGCTCCTCCATGCGAGCAACGCGGGCCTCGATCGGCTCGAAGCGTTCGCGCCACGCCCGGAGCACGCGGCGCAGCGCCCGCAGCTCGCCATCAGGATCGTCGAGGAGGCGGCCGACGGCGACGCGGGACTCTTCCGGCCAGAGGGCCACCGCTCGATCCCGCGCTTCCCGCTCCCCGGCGAGCACGCCCTGTGCCAGCGCGACGGCATCCTTCGTGTCGTCACTGCCGCAGAAGGCGTCGAGGAGGTCGCCGGCTTCGATCCGGCCTGCCAGGGCGACGACATCCGCCGAAGATCGAACGGCCGGGTCCTGGACGGCGAGCGGCATGATCCCCATGCTCACGCCGCTCCCCTGGTGGCCGTCACCGAGCAGGTGGGCGAGGTCGCGCCGCAGCGCATCCGACAGGGAGGCACGCGACGCCTCGTACCAGGCGCGGTCGGCCGGGAGGAGCTCCGAGTCCGTCTCGAGCATGAGGCTGACGAGGAAGTCGACGGCAGGCCGTGCCTCGAGGATCACCTGCGGGGCGGCGGCACCCGACGTGGCCGCCGAGCCGGTCATGTTGCGCACGAGCGCCCGGTTCGTCATCGGCGCATCCGGGGTACGGGCGGAGCTGGCCATTGATGTTCCTCAGGTATCATCCATGTGTTAGATGACAAGCTAACACGGACGACGGCGTCTTGTCAATGTCATGCGCAGAGGACAGCGGCCCTGGGTGGCGGACGCGTCGGCGGCAGCGACCTTCTGCCTCGTCCGCCCGTACAATCGGCGGGACCCGGCACCCCGACGACCGTCGGCCGCCCTCACGAGGCCACGCATGACCGTCCCGACCGTCCGCTACACCGACGAGCGCCTGCCGAACGGGCTCCGCCTCGTGATCAGCGAAGACCACCTGGTGCCCGTCGTGGCGGTCAACCTCTGGTATGACGTAGGCAGCAAGCACGAGCAGCCGGGCAAGACGGGGTTCGCCCACCTGTTCGAGCACGTCATGTTCCAGGGCAGCCGCCACGTCGCGAAGACGGAGCACTTTGCGCTGGTCCAGGCCGCCGGCGGCAGCCTGAACGGGTCCACCTGGCTGGACCGGACGAACTACTACGAGACCGTTCCCTCGCACCAGCTGGAGCTGGCGCTCTGGCTGGAGGCCGACCGGATGGGGACCCTCCTCGAGGCGCTCAGCCAGGAGAACCTGGACAACCAGCGGGCAGTGGTCAAGAACGAGAAGCGCTCGAGCTACGACAACCAGCCGTACGGCTCCTGGCAGGAGAAGCTCTTCGGCCACCTCTACCCGGTGGGCCACCCGTATCACCACCCCACGATCGGCTCGATGGAGGACCTGGACGCCGCGTCCCTCGAGGACGTGGCGGCGTTCTTCCGGACCTACTACGCGCCGAACAACGCGGTGCTCTCGATCGTCGGCGACGTGGATCCCGGCCAGGCCCGCACGTGGGTCGACCGGTACTTCGGGCCGCTGGCCGCGAACAGGGCGATCCCGGCCTTCAGCGCCCAACCGCTCCCGCTGACACTCGGCGGCGAGCGCCGCGAGATCGTGCCGGACCGGGTCCCGCTGCCGCGAATCTACGTCGGCTTCCGCGCACCGACGCTCGGAGATGCGCGCCTCTACGCGCTCGAGATCGCGGCGCAGGTGTTGACGGGCGGCAAGGGGAGCCGCCTCCACCGCCGGCTGGTCCGCGACGCGCAGATCGCCCAGGACGTGGCCATGTTCGGCCTCGGCTTCTCGTCCGGTCCATCCGTCTTCATGGGCTGGGCGACCGTCCGCCCCGATGCCACGATCGAGGCAGTCGAGGCAGCCCTCTTCGACGAGCTGGCGCGAATCGGCATCGATCCCATCAGCGACGACGAGCTTGCCCGCGCGAAGGCGCTGATCGAGACGGACGAGCTGGCCGCGCTCCAGCGAGTCGGCGAGCGCGCGGACCGGCTGAGCATGTACGCCACGCTGCTCGATGAGCCAGGCGAGATCAACCGTCAGCTGGAGCGGTACCTCGCGGTGACGCCCGAGGACGTTCGCGCCGCCTGCGCCCAGTTCCTCGTGGCCGACAACCGCCTGGTCCTGACCTATGTGCCGGCCGAATCCGGCAGCGAATCCGCGGAGGCGGCATGAACCTCCACGATCCTGTCGAGGCTGCGCTCGGCGTCCGGCCGATCCCCGGCACGCCGCGGCCGTTCACGTTCCCGGCGGCCGCACGCGGCAACCTTTCCGGTGGCCTTCCGTTCGTGACGGTCAACCTCCCGGGGCGACCGCTCATCTCGGCCAGCCTTTACCTGCCGAACGGTGCGGTGGACGAGCCCACGGCCGAGGGCGGCGCGACCGTGCTCGCGGCGCGGGCGCTCACCGAGGGCACGCTGCGTCGAGACGCCGTGGCGCTGACCGAGGCGGCCGAGCGCCTGGGCGCATCGCTCCGCGCCGAGGCCGGCTGGGATGCGACCGTGGTCGGCGTGGACGTCCCGGTCGAGCGGCTGGGCCCGGCGCTCGAGCTCCTCGCGGAGCTGGTCCGCGAGCCGGCGTTCCCCGAGCGGGAAGTGGAGCGGCTGCGTGACCAGCGCCTGAACGACCTGCTCCAGGCCAGGGTGGACCCGGCCCGGCGCGCCGAAGAGGCGTTCCTCGAGACCATCTATGCGGCCGGAACGCCGTACGCGCGGGTCGCCGGAGGCCGCCGCGAGACGGTGGAGAGGCTCGACGCGGGCATTCTCCGCCAGGCCTACCGGCGCCGGGGAGACCCGGACCGGGCGGCGCTCATCATCGGCGGTGACCTCGCCGACCTCGACGTCATCGGGCTCGCCGAGCCGCTCTTCGGCGACCTGGTCGTTGGCAGCGGGTCGTCGTCGGCGGTGCCCGGGGTCGAGGACGGCCTCGATCGGACCCGGGTGCGCCTGGTGCACAGGCCGGGCGCTGTCCAGTCCGAGATTCGTGTCGGGCACCTGGGCCTGCCGCGTCGCTCACCGGACTACCACGCCGTCACCGTGATGGCGATGATCCTGGGTGGCCTGTTCAACTCGCGGCTGAACATGAAGCTCCGGGAGGAGAAGGGCTACACGTACGGCGCCGGTGCCGGCTATGACTTCCGCCGGTCTGCGGGGCCGTTCTCAGCCCGAGCGGCCGTCAACAGCGACGCGACCGTCCCGGCACTGACCGACCTCCTGGCCGAGCTCCGCCGGATCCGCGAAGCGGCGCCGAGCGACGCCGAGATGCGGGCGGCCCGCGACTACCTCGTCGGCGTCTTCCCGCTGCGCTTCGAGACGCCGGGACCGATCGTGGGCGCGCTCGGCGGGCTCGTGACCTTCGGTCTCCCGGCCGACGAGCTGGACCGCTATCGACCGGCCATCACCGCGGTGACGGCCTCCGACGTGCTCGCGGCCGCCCGCTCCCACCTGCACGTGGAGCGGCTGGCCGTGATCGTCGTGGGCGATGCGGACGCGGTCGGGGCCGACCTGGAGAAGGCCGGGATCGGCGACGTCGAGGTGGTGCGCGACCCGGAGCCCCTCGCCGAGGAGGGCTGAACCGGGGGCGGGCGCGGCGCGCGTCCCGAGGCCCCCGGCTCCTGCTCGCACGAAACCTTTCTCCGGGTCGCTGCCTCAGGACGGGTAGCGGGGCCGATGCAGCGCCCCGGCCGCGCCGCAAGCGCGGCCGGTCGACTCGCCCAACACCAGGCGCCCGGAGGTTACGAACCCATGGATCGATCCAGCCCCAGGCTCATCCGCGGCGTGGCAGCCGTCTCTGTCTCCCTCTTCCTCGTGGCGGGAGCGGCGTTCGCGGCGAACTCGGTGCTCGGTGCGCCCAGCAGCGGCCCGGAGTTCGCCCCGGCCGCCGCCGGCTCGATGATCGGCGCGGCGAAGGTTGCCGAGCCCACGGAGACGGACGCGACGACCGGGACCGACGCGACGACCGGGACCGCGGAGCCGGCTGAGAAGGCGGAGCCGGCTGAGAAGGCGGAGCCGGCTGAGAAGGCCGAGCCTACAGAGACGGACGAGACGACCGGGACCACGAGGAAGGCGGAGCCCACCGAGACGGACGCGACGTCCGAGACGGACGCGACGACCGGGACGCCCGATGTCGAGGACGGGTCGAGCACCGACGACGACGCCGATCACGCCACTTCGACGCCCGGCACGACCACGAAGGCGACCGAGACGCCCAGGCCGGCCCGGGCGCCGGATGGCGGCGGCCATGGCGACGGCGGATCCAGCCAGGATCAGCACGGCTCCAGCCAGGGCGGCAACGGGTAGGGCTCCGGCATCGGGACAATCCCGCGAACGAGGGAGACTGGCAATGTGGCGCACGGCGCTTCGCGCGGCGTATCGTCTTCGGGCCAGCCTCCCAACCACGGCGATCGACGCCCCGACGCAGGAGACCCACCGATCGACGAGCCGCGTGCCCCCGGCCTCCGCGAGGCGCCCGAGGACGACCTCGAGGCGCGCCGGGTCGTCGCGGCCGTCCTTGGCGGGGATCGGGATGCGTTCCGCATCCTCGTGGAGCGCGAGTCCCGCGCGCTCGTGCGCAGCTGCTATCGCGTCCTCGGCGACCTGCACGACGCCGAGGACGCGGCGCAGGAGGCATTCGTGACCGCGTACCGGGCGCTCGGGACGTGGCGCGGTGACGGGCCGTTCGGCGCCTGGCTCGCCAGGATCGGCGTGCGCATCGCGGTCCGCAAGGCGTCGCGGCGGCGGCCGGTGGTCTGGATCGATCCCTCGCCGGCGGGGACCGACGCGGGCGCAGGCGACGGGGGCACCAGCGTGATCGGAGAGCGGGCACTCCTCGCCGCCCTCGGCCGGGCCGAGATGGACCCGGCGCACCTGGCGGTTCGGGCCGAGCGGGCGGCGGCGATCAGGGCGGCCGTGGCCAACCTCGAGGAGCCGTATCGCGAGGTCGTCGCGCTTCGCTTCTTTTCGGAGCTGTCGCTGGCGGAGATCGCCGACCAGGCCGGCCGGCCGCTCGGGACGGTCAAGACGCACCTTCATCGCGGCCTCCAGCGGCTTCGCCGCGTGCTGGAAGCGCAGGGGGTGGCCTGATGGCCGGCGCGCAGCAGCCGGGTCGATTCCGCCCGGCCGAGCTCGACGCCGGCGACCTGGGTCCGAGCGCCGAGGCGCAGCTCCTCGGGACGGCGCGCGAGCTCGAGTGGCTCGCGGCAAGCGAGGAGGTCGGACCCGGCGCCGGTTTCGCCGATCGCGTGATGGCCGCCGTCAGCCGGGAGCCTGCGCCTCGGCCGCTGGCCGCCGCGATCGGAGCGACCCGCCGCCGAAGCCCGATTGCCGCCCTCTCGGCCCTCGGCGACCTCTGGCGGGTCGCGTTCTCGGGCGGTCGCCCGTTTGCGGTCCGGGTGCCGGCGATCGCGCTTGTCGTGCTGCTCGTGGTCGGGTCGGTCGGGGCCGGGGCCCTTGGCGCCGGTGCATTTGCCGGACTCCTGCGCCGGGCGCCGGACGCGACGCCCGCATTGTCGTCCTCGCCACTCGCGCCATCCCCGCCGACGGAACCATCCGCGAGCCCGTCGCCGTCGCCGACTGAGGGCGAATCGCCGGAGCCAAGCGGCCAGCCTGAAGAGTCCGAGAGCCCCCAGCCCTCGACCACGGCCCGGCCGACCGTGGCGCCCGCCCAGGCGCCAGCCGTGTCCGAGGGCAGCAGCGTCCACCCGACCGGCACGCCCGGCGACGGCTCGCAGCCAACGTCGACGCCGGAGGCCACCGCGACGCCGAACGCGGGAGAGACGCCGAAGCCGGGCGAGACGCCCCGTCCAACGGAGACGCCCGGGCCTCGCGGCACACCCGAGCCGACGTCCGGGCAGGGCGGAGGCTCCGGGGGCGAGTAGCCGGCCGATCCGCCCGCCGCGGGACCCAGCGCCCCTGTAGGCTGGTCGCATGCTGGCCGTCGTTGGTTCGCCGTCCTTCACGCCCGGGTCGATGCCCGGCGCCGACGGCGAGGCGGGTGGGCTTGCTGCCGCGATCGCGCTCGCAGCGGCGGCGGCCGGGGTCGAGGTCCAGCTGGTCGGGAAGGTCGGGGATGACCCCGCCGGGGATGCGGTGCTGCTCGCGCTCGCCCGCGGGGGCGTCGGCCACCTCGCGCTCCTTCGCGACGCCGGCCAGCCCACCCCGATGGCGCCGCCCGGCGTCTCCGAGGCGGATCCGGTCAACGACGAGCCCGTCGGCGCGCTCCTCGCACGCGCCGAAATGCTCGACGAAGGTCCGATCACGCCCGGTGCGGGAGTCACGCCGACGTCCGGCCTCGTGCTGGAGCCGGCCGACATCTCGCTCGGGCTGCGATACATCCGCGAATTCCGCGTGCTTGTCGCGACGGATCCGCTCGACGAGCCGTCCGTCGCAGTCATGGCCGACGCGGCGGCGTTCGTCGACGCCGCCCTGGTCCTGGTCACTCCGGGCGGGCGGGCGACGACCGGCATGCCGGGACACGCGATCGTCCTCGAGGCACCGGCGGCCGATCCGGACGGCGCGTTCGCGGCGCTCGTCGGACGTCTTGCCGCGGCCCTGGATCGCGGCGTGGACGCCGCCGACGCGTTCCGCACCGCCACCGCCGAGGGCGGCTGGGAGCGGGCCGGGGGCTGAGCGCCGGCCCCGAGGGGTCAGGTCAATCGAGCGGGAGCTGGCGCTGGCCCGGTTCGGGCCCGAGCGGGCCGAGCGGCATCACGAGGTCGGGGCCCTCGTTCCGGGCGTTGTTGACGCGCTTCGTGACCGGGTATCGGATCAGCAGGTCATCGGGCGCCGGGCGGAGCAGGCGCTGGAGCGCGGCCGGATCCGGCGCTGCGGGGTCCAGCCACGCGCCCCACTCGGACGCCGGGAGGATCACCGGCATCCGGTCGTGGATCGGGGCCAGCGTGGCGTTCGCGGTGGTCGTGATGATCGTGAACGTGCGCAGCCACTCACCGTCCGGCTCCGCAGGGTCGCGCCAGGGCGACCACAGGCCTGCGAATGCCATCGGCTCGCCGTCGGCCCGACGGATCAGGTTCGGCTGGCGGATCGAGTCGGCGACGCGCTCCCACTCGTAGAACGCATCTGCCGGGACGAGGCAGCGGCGTTTCTGGAATGCGCTGCGGAACGCGGGCGTGGTCGCGACGGATTCCGCGCGCGCGTTGATGAGGCGGTTCCCGATCCTGGCGTCCCTTGCCCAGGCCGGGACCAGTCCCCAGCGCCAGGCGACGATCGCGCGGCGCTCGTCCGGCCGCTCCACGACCACGAGGCCGGATTGCTGGGGTGCGAGGTTGAACCGGCCGCCGGGCGTCGCTGCACGGTCGTCAGCGGCGAACAACGCGGCGAGCTCCGCGCTCGGGCGCTGCTGGGTAAAGCGGCCGCACATCGGCGCGAGTCTAGCAGCGGGGGCGCGCGGCTCCGCCTTCTGCTACGGTCACGTCGATGAGCGGACCGACGACGAGCGACCCGACGGTCGCGGGACCCCTCGACCGCGGGACCGCGGAGGCGCTCCTCGCTCGCGCCGACGTGCTCCTCGCAGCCAGCGAGTTCGAGGCCGCGAGAGCGCACTACGCCCGCCTGATCGGCTTCCCGGACCCCGCGATCACCGGGGCCGCGTTGCTCGGGACCGGGGAGGCGCTCTTCCGGCTGGACGACGAGGCCGGAGCGCTATGGAGCTGGGAGCAGGTGACGCGCCTGCCGGAGAACCCATCTGCCTACGCGGCCTGGCGTCAGGTCGCCGCCGCTCGTGTCCGCGCGGGGTCGCTGCGGACCGCGTTCGAGGCCTACAAGCAGGCAGAGCGGAGGGCACCGGCCCAGGACCGGGCGGAGATCGCCTCGCGGCTCGGCTGGCTCAGCAAGGAGCTGGGCGACATGCACGGCGCCGGCCGCTACTTCGCCCGGAGCCGCGGCCGCGAGCGGACGCCGATCGCGACCTACGCGATCCTCGGCGTCACGGTCGTCATCTCGTTCCTCGCGATGCAGCCCGAGGGCAGCGATCTCCTGCGCGTTCTCGAGCTGGACAAGGGTCTTGGGAACGGGGAATGGTGGCGGCTCGTCAGCCCCGTGCTGGTCCACGCGAGCCTCCTGCACCTGGCGTTCAACATGTACTTCCTGTACCTGGTCGGGCCCCTCGTGGAGCAGGTCTACGGTTCCGCCCGCTTCGTGCTGCTGTATGTCCTGACCGCGGCCACTGCGTCGCTGGCGAGCTTCCTCCTGGGGTCGGGCCCCAGCGTGGGCGCGTCGGGTGCGCTGTTCGGCCTGTGCGGCGTCCTGCTGGTTGGACGAGTGCTGCATCGCCCCGTGCTCCAGGGGCAGCAGCGGGCGATCATGAGCCAGATCGGCTTCCTCGTCGTGATCAACCTCGTGCTCGGCTTCGGGCTCAACACGTTCGGCGGCAACATCGACAACTTCGCCCACCTCGGCGGCCTCGCCGGCGGGCTCTGGCTCGGGTTGCTGATCCCGCCGATCGGCGCCGCCGAGCTGCCGGTCCTTGGACGTCGGCCCGGCGGCGGGATGCCGGGCTCCCGCACGGACCAGGCCGACGCCGCCGGCCGGTCGGATGCGCCGGCCATCAGCAGTGCATCCATGATGGCCGCCCAGGGCGGGATCGGCGTGGCCCTCGTCCGCTGGGCAGGCGTGGCGGCGCTCGTCGTCGTCGTCCTGGCAGGCGTCGTCCTGGGATCCGGCAAACCCCTGTAGTCTCCGGCCCGCGCCGGTTCTCGCTCGCGATGTCCGAATCCCGCGAGCGGCGGCTCTCGCGAGGTGCCATCCTCCCGGCCATGACGGTTCCCCGCGACTTCGAGCACCGCTACCGCATCGTCGCCAGTCGCGATCCGCGCTTCGACGGCTACTTCTTCCTGGGCGTCACCTCCACCGGCATCTACTGTCGGCCGAGCTGCCCGGCCGCGCACGCCCCACCGCGAGCACGTCCGCTTCTACCCGACGTCGGCGGCGGCCCAGGCGGCCGGCTTCCGGGCGTGCAAGCGCTGCATCCCGGGCGCGGTGCCCGGTTCGCCGGAATGGGACATCCGCGGCGACGTCGCCGGCCGGGCGATGCGCCTGATCGCCGACGGAGTCGTGGAGCGCGACGGCGTGCCGGGCCTTGCGGCCCGGCTCGGCTACGGGGAGCGGCAGCTGCGGCGGATCCTGCTGGCCGACCTCGGCGCAGCGCCGCTCGCGCTGGCCCGCGCCCAGCGCACACACGTCGCCAGGCTGCTGCTGGAGACGACGGACCTGCCCGTCACGGAGATCGCGTTCGCGGCCGGGTTCGCATCCCTGCGCCAGTTCAACGCGACCGTCCGCGAGGTGTTCGATGCGACCCCGACCGCGCTCCGGGAGCGGCGCCGGAGCGGCAGCGAGCCGCACGTCCCGAACCGGATGGAGATCCGGCTGGCGCGGCGGGCGCCGTTCGACTTCCGCTCGCTGCTGGTGTTCCTCGGGCTGCGGGCGATCCCGGGTGTCGAGGAGGTCGTTGGCGACGCGTACCGGCGGAGCCTGCGGCTGCCCCATGGGCCCGCGATCGTCGAGCTCGCCGACGATGGGGCCGCCGTACGCTGCCGCCTCGAGCTCAGCGACCCGCGGGACCTGGGGCCGGCGGTCGCGCGGGTGCGCCGGCTGCTTGACCTTGACGCGGACCCGGTCGCGGTGGACGACGCGCTGGGTCGCGACCCGGTGCTCGGGCGGCTGGTGCGGGCGATGCCCGGGCGCAGGGCGCCCGGTGCGGTGGACGGCGCGGAGCTCGCGATCCGGGCGGTCCTCGGGCAGCAGGTCTCGGTCCTCTCGGCGCGCACGGTCGCCGGCCGACTCGTGGCGGCCCACGGGACGCCGCTGGCCGCGCCGAGCGGCGGCCTGACGCACCTGTTCCCGGAGCCCTCCCGGCTCGCCGGGACCGCGGACGCCAGCCTGCCGATGCCCGCGGCGCGCCGCAGGACGCTCCGCGCGCTGGCTGCCGCGCTGGCGGACGGGTCGCTCTCGCTCGATGCCGGCGCCGACCGCGAGGTGGTGCTCGGGCGATTGCGGAGGCTCCCGGGGATCGGCCCGTGGACGGCCGGCTACGTCGCGCTCCGCGCGCTCGGGCGACCCGGACGTGCTGCTGGCCGACGACCTCGGCGTCCGTCGCGCCGCACGCGCGCTCGGGCTGCCGGACGACCCGGCGGCGCTCCGGGCCAGGGCCGAGGCATGGCGCCCGTGGCGCTCGTACGCGACCCATCACCTCTGGGCGTCGCTCGGGTCGAGCGGCGCCCGGTCCGGCGACGCTGCCGGCGTCGACCTCGTCCCCGCCGCACCGGAGGAGCCCGTCCCGTGACCATCTACGCGTTCCACCCCTCACCCGTCGGCAGGCTCCTGCTCGTCGGCGAACGCGACCGGGAGGGCGGGCTTCGCCTCGCCGGGATCTACATGGAAGAGCACCGTCACGGACGAGGCGTGGGCACGTCCTGGGAAGAGGACGCGACCGTGTTCGGCGAGGTGGAGCGCCAGCTCGACGAGTACTTCGCCGGGACGCGGACCGCGTTCGACCTGCCGCTGGCGCCGTCCGGGACGCCATTCCAGCGAGCGTGTCTGGGGGGCGCTGACGAGGATTCCCTGGGGCACCACCGTGACCTACGGCGAGCTGGCCGCCCGGTCCGGCCATCCCGGCGCGGCCAGGGCCGTGGGCGGCGCTGTCGGACGGAACCCGCTCTCGATCGTGGTGCCCTGTCACCGCGTGGTGGGTGCGGACGGGACGCTGACCGGCTACGCGGGCGGCGTCGAACGCAAGGCAACGCTCCTTGCGCTGGAGGCCGCGCGGCCAGCAGCCGCGGCGGGCGGCGCCGGCAAGGTCTAGCTACTCCCGAAGACGATCCAGGGGCCCGGGGTGGCGACTGCGCCGCCGGCCGTTCGGGCGTCCTCGCGGGCGATCGCGGCCAGGACCGCGAACCCTCGGGCTCGCCGGCGGCGCGGGTCAGCGCGTCGGCGGCCCGGAGAGCAGGTCGGTGCGGTCGCGGAACCGCTCCAGGACGCGGTAGGAGTTGCGCCTGGACAGGCGGTCGCGCTCCGCGGCGGGAAGCGCGGAGG
This sequence comes from uncultured Chloroflexia bacterium, assembly GCA_963722475.1. GTDB lineage: Bacteria > Chloroflexota > Limnocylindria > Limnocylindrales > CSP1-4 > CTSoil-043. The sequence goes on from CAVRMJ010000009.1 coordinate 105,707, forward strand.
AGTCGCGCTGCTCGTGGCGGACCAGCGGCAGGTCCAGCCGCAGCGCGCGCCGGGAAGGCTGGGCGGGGTCAGTGCCGGCGCGCAGCACCAGGCTCCACCAGATGTCGAGGTACTGGTCGAAGACGAACTTCTCGTCGAGCGGGCCGAGCGCCAGCAGGTCCGCCCGCCGGAATGCCAGCCAGCCCCCGTCGATCGCGTCGACCACCGGACCCGCAGCCTCTCCGAAGTGCCGCAGGTCGGGCGCAACCACGCCGAAGGCGCCGGCGACCGCGACGTCCGGCTGGGCCAGGGCGCCGAGGAGCGGTGTCAGGGCGTCGCCGGTCGGTTCCACGGACGCGTCGGCCAGGACGACGATCGCGCCGCCGGCCCGTCGGAGTCCGGCATTCAGGGCGGCAGCATGCCCGAGCCGCGCGCTGGTCCAGAGCACCTCCGGCACAACCCCGCCGAGTGGGTCCAGGTCCGGGGAGCCGGATGCGAGGCCGGCTGCCTGCGCCTGCGAGGGGTCGTTGGCCACGATCACGACCTGCGTTCCGGCCGGCGCGTGGACGCGGAGGCCGCGGAGCAGCCGGGCCAGGTCGTCGGGCCGATCGTCGGCGAGCAGCAGCATGGTGATCGCGGCCGTCGCCGGCATCTCCAGCACGGAGGGCACCGCGGCGGCGCTTCCATAGCGAACGATGCCGACCTCCTCGATCGTGGGCGGCGCGGCCGGTTCCAGACGGTATGCCGTGCCCTGGTCCACGATCCGCCAGCCCGCCGCCTCGATCTCCGCGCGGAGCGCGTCGGCGCGGGCGAACTCGCGGCCCGCACGCGCTGCCGCGCGGTCGCCGGCGATCGCCTTGATCGCCTCGGGCGGAGAGGGGGAGGGAGTCGTCACTCGACGAGTGTAGCCGGGACCATGGGCAGCACCACGCTCACGCGAGCGCCCCTCGGCGCAAGGTTCTCGGCCGTGGCATCGCCGCCGTGCGCTCGTGCCAGCTCGCGGACGATCGCGAGGCCCAGCCCCGACCCGTGCCCACTTCGAGCAGGGTCCGCCCGGAAGGAGCGCTCGAACACGCGGGCGACGGCCCCCGGCGGGAATCCCGGCCCATCGTCCGAGACCATCAGGGCAACTGCACGACGGCCGTCGGGCAGCGTCGTGGCGCGGGCGGCAACCAGGATGCGGCCCGGACCGGCCTGCGCTCGCAGTGCGTTCTCGACGAGGTTGCCCAGGATCCGGTCGACGGCGAGCCGATCCGCCGCGAACGACGGCACGTCCGGCGCCACCTCCGTCTCCAGGGCAATCCCGGCCGACTGTGCCCGTGTCGCGAACCGGGTTGCCGCGGCGTCCAGGATGTCGGAGGGCCGCAGCTCCTCGGGGCGCAGCGACGCACGCCCCTCGCCGGCCCCGGCGATCGCGCCGAGCTCGTCCAGGAGACCCCCGAGACGGTCGGTCTCGTCCGAGATCGCCCGGGCCGCACGGATCGCCGCCTCCCCCTGCGCCGTTCCGTCGACGAGCGCCTCCGCGAACCCGCCGATCACCGTGAGCGGCGTCCGGAGGTCGTGGCGAAGGTTCGCCAGCAGCTCGTTCTCCGCTCGTCGAGTCCGGGCCAGCTCCCCGGTCATCGCGTTGAACCGGCCGGTCAGCTCGCGGACCTCGCTCGGCCCTTCCTCGGGCAGCTGCGCCAACGCGTGGGTGTCTCCGGCGCCGGGGACCGATGCGGTCGCAGCGGCAAGGCGGCGGAGCGGTCCGGTCGTGGAGCGGGCGAGGATCCAGGCCAGCGGGCCGCCGACGACCAGGACCACCAGGGCAACCAGCGGGATCGTCCGGACCAGGTCCGCGACTGTCTCTGCGCCGGCCCGATCCTGCGCGGCAAGGACGAACCCGCGCGGTACCACCGCGGTGGGCACCGTGGCGGCCACGACCGACACGTCCCAGGTGCCGCCGTCGTCGAACCGAAGGGTCGCGTCCGCGAAGCTCCCGCGCCCCCCGGCCGGGATTGCCGGGAGCGCCTCGGTTGGCCGTGCCGATCCCGCGAGCAGGACCGGTTGGCGGTCCCCGGCGACGAAGAGCACGACGAGCCCGAGCTCGCCGACCTGCTGCCGGAGCGAGTCGAGCGAGTCGAGCGCGTCCTGGGCGGTGCCCTGCGCGACGCGTGCGCCGACCTGGGCCAGCAGGGTGGTGCCCACCGCATGGAGGCGGCCGAACGTCGCGTCGCGGTGGAGGCCGCGGAGGACGAAGAAGAGCGCCCCGCCGACGGCGATGAGGACGGCAAGCGCCATGACGGCGAGCGTGAACGCCAGGCGGCCCGCCAGGCTCTTCGGCATGTCGTCTCGCTCAGCCGACGTCGGGTCGGGCCAGGGGCGCGCGCTCGGGCGGGACCAGCCGGTACCCCACGCCGCGGACTGTCTCGATCGGCGGACCGTCCTCGCCCAGCTTCTTGCGCACCTCGGCGACGTGGACGTCCACCGTTCGCGTCTCACCCGGGAAGTCGGTCCCCCAGACGTCCTCCAGCAGCGCGTCGCGGGTCAGGACGACCCCGGGATCCCGCGCCAGCGCGGCGAGCAGGTCGAACTCCCGCGCCCGCAGCTCCAGGCGTCGCTCGTTGACCCGCGCCTCGCGTCGCCGCGGGTCCATCCAGAGCGAGCCAACCTCGATCGGGCGGACCCCTGACGCCGTCGTCGCGGTGCGCCGGAGGATCGCCTTGACTCGCGCGACCAGGGCCCGTGGGTTGAACGGCTTGGTGACGTAGTCATCGGCACCCAGCTCGAGCCCGACGATGGAATCCACGTCGTCCGAACGGGCGGTGAGCATGAGGATCGGGGTTCCACCGCGACGACGGATCTCGCGGCAGACGTCGAAGCCGTCCTGTCTTGGCAGCATCAGGTCCAGGATCACGAGGTCCGGGTCGTGCCGCTGGTGGAGCGCGAGCGCCTCGTCCCCGTCGTGGGCGGCGATCACCCCGAACCCTTCCTTCTCCAGGTAGAGCCGCAGCAGTGCCACGATGTTGGGCTCGTCGTCGACGACGAGGATGCGTTTCATGGCGGCGAGTCTACGGCCCCGCGACATGCCGTCGGGTGTCCGACGTAAGCGCGACGTAAGGCGGCCACACTGATGACGCATGGCGCCCCGCACGACGTCGCCGTCGCGCGCCCTCCCGCCGGGCGGGCCTGGGGGGCGGGGAAGCGCCGGCTGCCCGATCGGGCACGCGCGGCTGCCCGATGGTTGGCCCCGAACCGCCTGTGGATCGGGCTGCTGGCGCGCGAGCATCCGTGCATGCGACAGGGCTTCATCGGGCTGGCCTGTGCCTGAGCGCGCCGAGCTCGCCAGCCTGGATGAACCAGATGCACTGCGTCGTCTGCAGGGCGTGGCCGTCCCAGGCGTGGCGACGCCGGACGCGGCTGCCGCGGCCGGCGCGGTCCGGCCCGTGGCGGAGAGTCTCCGGAGCGGTGGGTTCCGACCGGGCACCTTCCCTCGCGGAGTGGGGCCGGCCGGCTTCATGGCCATGCAACATCTCGCGGGCAACCGGGCCATGGTCCAGGCCCTCGGGCGGTCGCAGATGCCGGGCGTGCTCCAGAAGCTGGACTTCGACCCTGACGAGGAGATCACCGCCGGCGGTGCGGCCCCAGCCGCGGAGTCGCCCCTGCCCGGCGCGGCCGGCTCGGCCGCAGAGGCGCCGGGTGACGGCGCAGGGTCAAGTGGCCTGACTGGAGGGTCGAGCGGTTCGGGTTCGCCGGGGGCGCCGAAAGTGCCCGGCCCGCCGTCCGGGCCGGCGGCGGGAGGTGCCGCGGCCGCCGGGGAGCGCGCCGCAGGGGCTGGGCTGGTGGCGGGCGGTGCCGCGGTCGCCGGGGAGCGCGCCGCAGGCATTGCAGGACGGGGTGCCGGATCGGCCGGCAGCCGCTCGGCGGAACATCCTTCGGGCGCGGTTGGGCCGGCGAGCTCGGCGGGCGGCGGGGGCGCAGGTGGCACGGCGACAAAGCTGGGCGGGTCGCGCCGGAGCGCGCCTCCGCCGATCACCACGGGCGGCGCAGGGTTGGCGCCGGGCGCCGCCGAGGCGGCCCCGACCGTCGCCCCGGTCCCCGCTCCCCCGGCACCCAGGCCGACCGGACCGGGAGGCACGCCCGACCCCGAGACGGCGAAGACGGGCATCGACTGGAACCAGATGCTCTCGGATTTCGGCCCGCCCGTTCGGACCGTCCTGGAGGTCGGCCGCCTCATCCCCGGATGGGGGCTGGTCGCCGGGTTCGCCTCGGACTCGATCAACTTCGCGAGTGATCTCGCCTCTGTCCCGAACTCGCAGAACGCCGCCTTCGCGGAAGGCCTGATCGTCTTCCGGAGCGTCGTCAACATCGGGAACAACGCCCTCGGCCACCTCATCTACGTCGACCAGCTCATCCAGGACGGCCTGGCGGGCTCGGTGGTCGCAGCGGAGTTCACCGCACTGACCGCGTCGATCAACGAAGTGCTCGCCGGGGTCAAGGTCGTGCTGGACGAGGTCCTCATGGGGACCGACATCGTCGTGGAGGTCGAGGCCCTGTACGAAGCAGGCCACGCGCCGAACAGCGCGGAGGCCGAACAGTGGAAGTCGCTCGCCGATGGATATGCGGCGAACATCCTGGGCGACGTCGTCAACACCGTCCTCGACGTCATCAGCCTCGCCAGCGCGGGTGCCGCCAACACCGGCCCCGTTCAGCAGGCGAGGCAACCCCTGACGCTTGCGGGCGCCTTCGTCAAGAACGCGGCCCCGACCATCATCGGCGGGGTCAACAACGTCCTCAATGTCTGGCTGGGCGGCTTCCTCACCACGGGCCGCCACGCCTACACGGGCAGCCCGACCGACCTGCGCGACCAGGCGATCCATCTCGACATCGCGGGCGGCTTCGTCGACGTCGAGGCGCTGCAGGCGCGCACGACCTACGACGGCGTCAACCTGGTCATCGACGCGTTCGAGGCGTATGCCGATGACCAGATCGAGCAGGTCAACACGGTCGTCGAGGCGCTCTCCGGCGGGACGTCGGCCTTCCAGCTGATCCGCGACGCGGTTCGGACCGCCCTGGACGACATGCAGGCCAAGCTCACGATGGTCCAGCAGCTCGGAGCTTCGGCGACCAACGCGAAAGCGAACGCCAAATCGATCTCCGCCGGATGTGACTCCGCCCTGGCCACGATCGACGCGCTGGTCATGCCCGACGTCCGACTCCCCAGCGTGGACCTCGGGGAAGGCGTCCTGGCGGAGGCAGCCTCCGCCGTCGCCAACACGGCCGCCGAAGCGGCGAACGCGGCCCTCTCGCTGGCCCTCTCGGGCGTCTCGGCCGCGCTCGACACCGCCAAGGAGTCGGTCCGGAGCCCGATCCTGAGCGTGAAGGGGCAGGCCGAGAGCCTCGGCGAGTGGCTCGGCATCCTGGCCACCCAGTCCTCGGCGATGGTCGAGTCGCTGAACCAGCAGATCGCGACGTTCAACGAAGGGCTCGGACACTGCGCCAATGTGGAGCAGGTGATCAACCTCATCATCAGCCAGGTCAGCGACCTCACCGGGATGCCGAAGGTAACGGTGCAGGAGCTCAGGGACGATTGGGCCAGCGTGGGGCCGTACATCGACCAGTTCGCCGCGCTCGGCCCGCAGTTGCACGATCGCGCCGTCGACCTCCGCGCCCAGGCCGACGCCCTCGAGGAGGGCCGCCCGGCGGGCCCGACCGCCGCGCTGCCGCCCGGCCCGCCCCCGAATTCCGGCGCGGGCGGCGGGCCCGGAGTGCCTGTCACCGCCTGACCACCAGGTGGCCGCGACCCGTCCCTCGACCGCGCCGGGAGGGTACAATTCGCGCCGATGTTCGCCACGCTCGCCGGAAGCTACCCGCGGCCTGCCGACCTGTCGCCCGACGAGGCGCTCCGGGTCGTGCTGGCGGCGCAGGCGGACGCCGGCCTCGGGCTCCTCTCCGATGGTGTTGTCCACGATTCCGATGACGCGTCCGAGCTCGTGGAGGCCTGGATCGCCGCCCGGGAGGCGGCCCTGTCCGAGGGGATCGAGCAGCCGGTCAAGCTTGCCGTCCTCGGACCGTGGGCGCGCGGCATCGGGACGGCCGGGAGCGCCGAACCGCTCGGGGCCGCGCCCGGTACCGCGGCCGCGCGGTCGGCGGCGACCCGGCTGGCACGGGCCCTCTCCGAGGCCGTTGCCGCGGGCTGTCCCGTCGTGGAGGTTCACGAGCCGGCCGCGGCGCTGCCGGCCGGCCCGGGTGCCGGCGCCGCGTTCGCGTCCGCGCACCGCGCGCTCCTCGCCGGCCTGCCCGGAGACGTCCACGCGACGCTCGCGATCACGGGCGGAGACGCGGAGGCGCTGGGGGCCGACGCGGTCTTCGCGGCCCCGTATCGGAGCCACCTCTTCGACCTGATTGCCGGCCCGGATGGCTGGCGAACCATTGCGAGGGCGCCCGGCGATCGCGGCATCATCGTGGGCGTCGCGGACGCGACGGGAGTCCGGTCGTCCGGATTGGAGGAGGTCGCGTGGGCCGCCGGCTATGCGGCTTCACTCGGCGGCCGCGGGATGGCGCGGGTCGGGCTGGCGCCCTCGGGCGGCCTCGCCTCGCTCGATCCGGCGCGCGCGCGCGACCTGATCGACCTCCTGGGCGAGGCAGCCCGGCTCCTGGCCGGGGATCCCGAGCTGTTGCTGCGCCGGCTCGACCCACGGGCCGTCGACCCGCGCAGCGCGGCCCTCGGGGAGTATCGTCCGGAGCGTCGCGCTCGACCGGGTGGTCGATGAACGCGACGCCCAGGTGCCCCGAGGCGGATTCGGGCGCAGGATGGCGTCCGACTCCCGGCACCCGTTCGCCGACGTGCATCTCCGACTGCTCCTCGCGCCCACTGGTGGGTCGCGTGCTGCTTCAGGCGGCGTTCAGCATTCGGAGCAATACTCTTCGCGGCCGACGCCCGTCCAGCGATCGGCCCGATGATTCGCCCACTTCGTGCGCCGTCGCGGACCCCTGCCCACGGGCGTCCCCGTCGCGGCGTCGCGGCCCGAGGTAGTCAGCCATGGATCGGCCCGTCCCGGCGCGGTTGAGCCGACGCACCTTCCTCGCCTCGCTGGGCCTTGCCGCGGCCGGCGGCGCGGCCACGACGCTCGTGGCGACCAGGGTCGGGCTCACTACCGGGCGAGCCGAGCCGGCGACATCGGGCGCGTCACCGGCCGCGTCGGTGCCCCCAAGCTCTCCGGGGCCGTCGCCCGACTACTCCGCGGTCCGGAATCATTACCGCTCACGGCCTGACCTGACGCCCCCCCAGGTGCTCGTCCAGGTCCCGGCGGGCGCCGTCGCGCCAGGGCTCCTGTTCTTCACGCCGTCGAACGGGAGCGGGAGGGACGGGCCCGCGATCTTCACCAACGACGGCGACCTGGTCTGGCTCCGGCCAGACAGCGGGACGCAGGTCACGAACTTCCAGGTGGTCACGTACGCCGGGCGGCCGGCGCTGGCGTGGTGGGAGGGAATCGTCAACGGCGGGATCGGAACGGGAGACGTCGTCCTCGCCGACGACACCTACCGTGAGGTCTCCCGGGTTCACGCCGGCAACGGGCGGCGCGCCGACCTCCACGAGTTCCAGCTGACCCCGGAGGGCACCGCGCTGCTGTTGGCGGACGCCGGCATCCCGGCTGCCGGCGCGCAGGGCGGCGCCGCGCTGACCGGCGAGGTGCTGGATTGCGCGGTCCAGGAGATCGACCTGCAGACTGGCGCCGTCCTGTTCGAATGGCACGCGGTGGACCACATCGCGATCGACGAGTCGTTCGTCGCCCCCACGACCGATGGGACCGCCATCTACGACTATGCCCACCTGAACTCGATCGATGTTGACCGCGACGGCAACCTGCTCGTCTCCGCGCGCAACACGTCGGCGGTCTACAAGATCGACCGGGCGACCGGCGCCGTCACGTGGCGCCTGGGCGGCAAGCGCAGCGACTTCGCGATGGCCAGCGGTGCCGAGTTCTCCTGGCAGCACGATGCGCGCAGGCAGGCGGATGGAACGCTGACCATCTTCGACGATGCCGCGAGCCCCACCCAGTCGCGGGCGATCGTCCTGCAGCTGGACGAAGCCGCCATGACGGCGAGGCTGCTGCGGTCCTTCTCGCACCCCACCCCACTGATGGCCAGGAGCCAGGGCAACGTGCAGGTGCTTCCAGTGGGCAACGTCATGGTCGGATGGGGTGACGCGGGGTACGTGAGCGAGTTCTCCGGGACCGGCCGGCTGGTCTTCGACGCCGCCTACCCGGCCGCGGTCCAGTCCTACCGCAACTTCCGTTCGGAATGGACCGGACGACCGCACGAGCTCCCCGCGGCAGCCGCGGTGGCGGGCCCCGGAGGCAGGGTCACGGCGTTCGCCAGCTGGAACGGCGCCACCGACGTCGCGACCTGGGAGGTGCTGGCGGGGGTGACCGCGGACGCGCTGGGGCCGGCCGGGTCTGCGCCACGAACGGGCTTCGAGACGTCGATCCCGGTCCGCGGCGCCGCGAAGCTCGTCCGTGTCGTGGCGCGCGACGCGCGCGGGGCGATCCTGGGATCGTCACCGATCGTCGCGGTCTCGGCCTGATCGCCGCGGCATGGCGCGACGGTCCCTTCTCCAGCTGCCGTGAGGATCGTTCGCGTCGTCCCCGGCCGGCTGCTCCCCGAGCCCGCGGGAATGCTTGGCGGGGCGGTGCTCGCCCGCGACCTGGTGGTCGACGGAACCCGCTGGTCGAAAGGCCGGCGGCTGACGATCGTGGACCTCGACCGCCTCGCAGCCGGAGCGGTCGGCGGACGTGGTCCCTCGGCAGACCCGGCGCGGCCTGTGACGCTCCTGGTCCCCGACGTGGGCGATCTCCACGAGGACGACGCGGCAGTCCGCCTGGCGGTCGCGGTCGCCGGGCCCGGCGTCGAGATCCGTGGACCCCACGAGTCGCGGATTGACCTGCTCGCCGCGAGCCCGGGGGTCCTCCGCGTGCGCGCGGCGCGCCTGGAGCGGCTGAACCGGATCGACGGGCTCAGCGTCTTCACGCTCTTCGACGGGCAGCTCGTGGCCGCCGGCACGCTCGTGGCGAGCCTCAAGACAGGCCCGCACCTGGTTCCCATGGCCGACGTCCTTGCCGGCGAGGCAGTTGCCGGAGGTGATCGACCAGTCGTCGATGTTCACCCGTACGTGGCGCGCCGCGTCGCGGCGATCGTGAAGGAGTCGCTCGCGCCGGCCGGCCGGGCGCGCTTCGAGGCCGCGCTCTCGACCAAGGTCGAGGGGCTCGGCTCCACGCTGAGCGCCCTCGCCTACGTCGCAGATGACCCCGCAGCCGCCGAGCGAGCGTTCCGCCGCTTCCTGCGGGGGGCGGAGCGTGCGGACGTGATCCTCACCGCGGGCGCGGCCTCCACCGATCCCGCGGACGCGGTCTTCGTGGCGTTCGCGGCGGTCGGCGGGACGGTGGTCAGCCACGGCGCGCCGGCCCACCCGGGCTCGATGCTCTGGCTCGGGCGCGCCGGCCGGACAAGCGTCCTGGGCCTTCCGACCTGCGGGGCGTACTCGAGGGCGACCGCGGTCGACCTGGTCCTGCCCTGGCTGCTGGCCGGAGAGCCACCGAGTCGCCGGACGGTCGCCCGGCTCGGACACGGTGGGATCCTCACCCGGGAGATGCGCTTCCGCTTCCCGCCCTACGCGCGATTCGCTCGACGCCCCGGAGGGGTAGGGGAGGCGCACCGGCCGTCCGGACCCGCGCCGCCCGGGCGGCCCGACGGCCCGCAGAGGACCCCCGGTGTACGATCCCGCCCATCCCGACCCCGAGCGAGGAACGATGGACGAGCAGAGCGCGGCGCTTCCCGACGAGCTGGCCACGATCGAGGGCCTCCAGGCCGCGTTCCGCCGGCGAGACTACGTCGCGGACCGCTCCCTGACGACGGCGGTCTTCCTGGCCCTCGCGCCTCGGCCGCCCGCTCCTCCTCGAGGGCGAGGCGGGCGTCGGCAAGACCCAGCTGGCGAAGACGCTCGCCGACACGCTCGGCACGCGCCTCATCCGGCTCCAGTGCTACGAGGGGCTCGACGTCACCACGGCCGTCTACGAGTGGAACTACGCGCGCCAGATGCTGGAGATCCGCCTCCGCGAGGCGCGCGGGGAGATCGGCACGGCGACGGCCCACGACATCTTCGGCCCCGAGTTCCTCCTCAAGCGCCCGCTCCTCCAGGCGCTCGAGGCGCCCGACGGCCTGGCGCCGGTCCTGCTCATCGACGAGATCGACCGCGCCGACGAGGAGTTCGAGGCGTACCTGCTCGAGATCCTGTCGGACTTCCAGGTCACGATCCCGGAGATCGGGACCGTGACCGCGCGAGCGGCCGCCCCGCGTCATCCTCACCTCGAACCGGACCCGCGAGGTCCACGACGCCCTCAAGCGCCGCTGCCTCTACCACTGGATCGACTACCCGAGCGCGCACACGGAGATGGAGATCGTCCTTGCCCGGGTGCCCGCCACCCCGGACCGGCTGGCGCGCCAGGTCGTCGGCTTCGTCGGCCGGCTCCGGACGGCCGACCTCACGAAGGTCCCCGGCGTGGCCGAGACGCTCGACTGGGCGTCCGCGCTCCTCGCCCTCGGGGCGCGCGAGCTGGCGCCCGACATCGTCGACGAGACGCTCGGCGTCCTCCTCAAGTACGAGGAGGACGTCCGGCGGGTGCGCGGCGCCGCGGCCGCGGGCTACCTCGACGAGCTCGTCGCGACGGGAACGTAGGGGGCTCGCGGGCGTCCGCCATGACCGGCCTCCGTGCGCCCGGCCCGGACCCGCTGGACGCCTTCGACGGGTCGACCTTCCTGCGCAACGCGGTCCTCTTCACGCGGGCGCTTCGCTCGGCGGGCGTCGTGACCGACCTCGGCGGGGCGCTCGACTTCGCCCGGGCGCTCACGCTCGTGGACCTCGGCGACCGGACGCAGGTCCACGCGGCCGGCTCGGCGATCTTCTGCCGGCGGCACGCCGACCTGGAGATCTACGACGCGGTCTTCGACCAGTTCTGGCGCCGCCACACGCGCGGATCGCCCCGGCGGCCTGGAAGGGCGACGCGCCACGGCCGGCCCGGCCGCCGAAGGATCGCGACGCCGACCCGGAGACGGAGCAGGGGCGAGACCGGCCCGGCCCGCCGCGCGGACGGCCCGAGCAGGCGGAGCCCGGCGCCGGCGAGGAGGACCAGGATGCCATTGCCGGCCGGGTCGTCTCGCCGCGGGCGTTCAGTCCCGGCGAGGCGTTCCAGCACCGCGATTTCGACCGGATGACGAACGCCGAGCTGCGCGACGCCGAGCGGCTGATCGACCTGCTTCGCCCCCGCCTGGAGCGCCGGCTGACCCGGCGCTACGAGCTGCACCCGCACGGCCGGCGGCTCGCGCCCGCGGGCCATGTACCGTCGCAACCTGGCGAACGGCGGCGACCTCGTCGAGTGGGTCTGGCGGCGCCGCGTCCGGCGGCCGCGCTCGATCGTCGTCCTGTGCGACGTCTCGGGCTCCATGGAGCGCCACGCCCGGATCCTGCTCCGCTTCGTGCAGGCCCTCACCCGCGCGTCGGGCGTGCGGACGGAGTCGTTCGTCTTCGGGACCCGGCTGACCCGGATCTCGCACGAGCTGCGCGGACGCGACCCGGACCTTGCGATCCGGCGCGTCAGCGAGTCGGTCGAGCGACTGGTCCGGCGGCACCAGGATCGGGGATTCGCTCCGCACGTTCAATCTGCGCTGGGCGCGTCGGGTCCTCCGCACGTCGGGCGTCGTGATCGTCGTGTCGGACGGCTGGGACCGCGGCGACCCGGCGCTCGTGGCCGCCGAGACCGCCCGGCTCCAGCGCAACTGCCACCGGCTGATCTGGCTCAACCCGCTCGCCGGCTCCGAGGGCTACCAGCCGATCGCCGCCGGCATGGCCGCCGCCTACCCGTGGATCGACGACTTCCTCCCGATCCACTCGATCGCCTCGCTCGAGCGGCTCGGGGAGGTCCTCGGCGGACTGGGGCTGGGCAGCGCCGGGCGGCCGCCCCGAACGGGCACGCCGCGCGTGCACCGCGTCGAGGTGCCCGACCCGGCCCGGCACGAGCCCGCGCGTTCGATCCTGCCGCGGGTCGGGGCGCCGCCCGAGTCGGCCGGCGCGCACGCTCGTCGACCCGGCATCCGCGCGGCCGCTCGGGCGCTGAACGGCGAGGGGGTGGACGAATGCGAGAGCTGCTCGAGACCGTCCGGGCGTGGCAGGCGGAGGGCGCGGCGCTCGGCCGGGCGGTCGTCGTGCGGACGTTCGGGTCGGCGCCCCGACCGGAGGGCGCGACCCTCGTCGTCACCGCGGACGGGCGACTGGCCGGGAGCGTCTCGGGCGGCTGCGTGGAGGGCGCCGCGTACGAGGAGATCCAGGCCGCCCGCGCGGCCGGCGTCAGCCGCGTCATCCGCTACGGGATCAGCGACGAGCAGGCCTGGGACGTGGGCCTCGCCTGCGGCGGCACGATCGACGTCCTCGTCGAGCCGTATCTCCGGCCGGAGGTCCTGGCTGCCGCGGGCGGGAGCGCCGGCTCCGTCATCGTGATCCCGCTGCCGGCCGACGCGCCGCCGGCGACGTTCGGGCCGCATCCGCGCCGGGGCCGGCGAACCGCCGGGCCGGTCGCTGCGGGTCGCGGACGACGGAAGCTGGACGGGTCGAGCGGGCTGCCGGACGCGGACGACGGTGATCGCGCAGGCGGCCCGCCAGCTGCTGGCGCGCGGCGGATCGGCGACGGTAGCGGCCGCCGGCCGGCAGTTCTTCCTGGAGGGCTATCCGGCCGACGCCGCGACTCGTGATCGTCGGGGCCGTCCAGGTGGCGATGCCCCTCGCCCGGATCGCCCACGAGCTCGGGTACGCGACCGTCGTGGTCGACGGACGGGCGGCCTTCGCGACGCCGGAGCGCTTCCCGGATGTCGACCGCCTGGTCGTCGGGTGGCCCGACGAGGTCGCCGACGAGATCGGCCTGGGCCCGTCGGACGCGGTCGCGGTGCTGACGCACGACGTCAAGTTCGACGAGCCGGCCATCATCGAGGGGCTGCGGCGCGGCTGCCGCTACGTCGGCGCGGTCGGCTCCCGGAAGACCCAGGCCGACCGGCGGGCGCGACTTCGGGCGGCGGGGGTGACCGACGCCGAGCTGGCCCGGCTGCGCGGGCCGATCGGGCTCGACCTCGGCGGACGGGCGCCCGCGGAGACGGCGCTCGCGATCATGGCGGAGGTCGTCGCCGAGCGATACGGCGGCTCGGGCACGCCGATGCACGTCCTCGCGTCGGCGAGCCCACCGGCGTGATCGCCGCCCGGACGCGGCCGCCGTCATCCTCGCCGCCGGCGCGGGCTCGCGTTTCGGCGGCGGGAAGGTCCGGGCGTCGCTGGATGGACGACCGCTCCTCGCCCACGTCCTGGCGCTGTTCGCGAGGCTGGCATCGGGCGCGTGGTCGTCGTGCTCGGACGCGACGCCGGCGCCGTCCTGGACGCGGTCCGGGAGGCCGAGCCCGCCGCGCTCGAGCAGGTCCTCGTCGTCGTCAACCCGGCGCCCGAGCGCGGGCTCGCCACGTCGCTCCAGCTCGGATTCGGGGCCGCGACCGCGGCGCCCGCACCGGCCGGCGTGCTCGTGCTCCTCGGCGACCAGCCTCGCGTCCGCGCGGACGTGCTGCGGGAGCTGTGCGGGGCGATGCCGGCGGCACCGGGCGCCGACCATCGCCGTGGTGCCCCGCTACGCGGAGGACGCGGCGCCGAACCCGGTCCTGCTGCTCGCGGCCGGGTGGTCCCTCGTCGCGCGGCTGTCGGGCGATCGCGGCCTGGGCTCGCTGCTCGTCGCCGATCCGGATCGGGTGGTCCACGTGGCAGTCGCAGGAGCGAACCCCGACATCGACACGCCGGCCGACCTGGCCGCGGTGGCCGCCAGCGTCGCGCACGCCGGCCCGGCCGGCGACCCCGGGTGATGGATCGCGCGCCGGGACGGGCCGCCGATGAGCTCATCGCGGCCTGGGCTGCCTCGGTCCGTGCCAACCGCGAGCAGGCCGAACGCGTCCGCGAGGCGCCGGAGAGCGGCGACTTCTACGCCCCGGTGACGGGGCTGTTCGTGGCCGACCCGCGCCGGTCGGACGACCCGGTCCTCGATGCTGCTCCTGGAGATTGCCCGGCCGGACGAGACGTGGCTCGACATCGGTGCGGGGGCGGGCCGGTTCGCGCTTCCGCTCGCCCTCCGCGTGGGGGAGGTGATCGCGCTTGATCCGTCTGCCGGGATGCTGGACGCGCTCCGGGACGGGATGGAGCGCCACGGGATCCACAATGTGCGGCCGATCCAGGCCCGCTGGCCCGTGGATCCGGGAGCCGGCCGCGCGCCGAGCGCCGACGTCGCGCTCATCGCCCATCTCGGTCATGACGTGGAGGCGATCGGGACGTTCCTCGATGCCATGGAGGATGCCGCCGGCCGGCTCTGCGTGGCCGTCATGACGGAGCGAGCTCCGTCGGCATCGGTCGGTCCGTTCTGGCCGGTCGTGCACGGAGAGGAGCACGTCGAGCTGCCGGCGCTCCGGGAGTTCCTGGCGATCCTGGAAGCCCGCGGCTGCCACCCCTCGGTGACCTTCGAACGTCGCCAGCCGCGCGTGTTCGCTTCCCGCGCTGCGCTCCTTGCGTGGCTTCGCAACCAGCTCTTCGTCGTCGAGGGATCGGCCGCAGACGAGCGCCTCGCGGCGGAGCTCGGGCGGCGGATCGTCGCAGCCGAGGAGGGGAGCGTGCGCCTGGACCCGGAGATCGAGTCGAGGGTCGGGGTCGCGACGTGGTCGCCGCGGGCGTGACGGCTGACGTCCACGAGCCCACATAGGGAGGCCTTCACGCGGCAAGGTCCATCTGGCACATCAATGGGTGCCATGTGGCGGGTTTTCTGCGACACTGTCGCCCCACCTGCCGTTACCGGAGCGCGACCACAGAGAACCCGTATCGCATCCGAGCTCCCCGCGCCAGCCGGCGCCGCCGGTGTCCCCGATCCATGTGACCCGAAGGGAGGGTGAGGTTCCGCGATGATTCCTGCCGGTTTCGAATACGCCCGGCCGAGCAGCCTCGACGAGGCGCTGCGGCTCCTCCACGATCGCGAGGGCGAGGCGAAGGTACTCGCCGGCGGCTACAGCCTGATCCCCCTCCTTCGCTACCGGCTCGCGCAGCCGGGCATCCTCGTCGACATCGGCAGCCTCGACGATCTCGCCTACGTCCGGGAGGCGGGCGGCGAGCTGCGCATCGGTGCACGGACCACCCACCACCAGCTGGAACAGAGCGAGCTTGTTCAGCGCTCCGGCCTCTGGTCGGACGCGGCGGGAGGCGTGGGCGATCCCCAGGTCCGCAACTGGGGCACCCTCGGCGGATCGGTTGCCCACGCAGATCCTTCATCGGACTGGCCGGCAGTGCTCCTCGCAAGCCGGGCTTCCGTCGTGGTCCGCGACCTCGAGCGGGAGCGCGTGATCCCTGCCCGCGAGTTCTTCCTCGACACATTCGTGACGGCCATCGAGCCGACCGAGATCCTGACGGAGGTCCGGGTCCCGCTGCCGCCCCCGAACACGGGCGGCGCGTACGAGAAGACCGAGCGCAAGGCCGGCGACTTCGCGACGGCTGCCGCGGCGGTCCAGGTCACCCTGGCCCCGGGCGGGACGATCACCGCCGCCGGCATCGCGCTCACCGCCGTCGCGGCGACCCCGTTCGCGCTGCCTGACGCGGAGAAGGCGCTCGTCGGCGCTCGCCCATCGGCGGAGCTCGAGGCGGCCGTCCGGCGAGCCGCGTCCGAAGGCAGCAGCCCGACGCAGGACGGCCACGGACCGGTCGAGTACAAGCGCGCGATGGCCGGCGAGATGGCCGTCCGGGCGCTCCGTCGCGCCCTGGCTCGCGCCGGCGCCTGAGAAGGGGGACGAGACCAATGACCAGCACGATGCACGTTGCCGTCACGGTGAACGGTCGGCGCCACGAGGCCGACGTCGAGCCGCGACGGTTGCTTGTCCACATGCTGCGCGAGGACTTCGGGTTGACCGGGACGCACGTCGGTTGCGACAGCTCCACCTGCGGCGCCTGCACCATCTCGGTGGACGGCCGCAGCGCGAAGAGCTGCACGATGCTCGCCGTCCAGGCGGACGGCTGCGAGATCACCACGATCGAGGGGATGGAGCAGGGCGGCTCCCTGCACCCACTCCAGCAGGCGTTCTGGGACCAGCATGGGCTCCAGTGCGGCTTCTGCACGCCCGGGATGATCATGCAGGCCTCCTGGCTCCTGAAGGAGAACCCGGACCCGACCGAGGACGAGATCCGCCACGGGATCGCCGGCAACCTCTGCCGTTGCACCGGCTACGTGAACATCGTGAAGGCGATCGACCAGGCCGCCGGCGAGCTGCGTGCGCAGGCCGCGGCCCCGGTCGCGGTCGAGACGGCGTAGGAGGCTGCCATGACGACCTACGAGGCGCAGGCGCCGACCACGACCCTCGCAGTCGGGGGGATGGGCCACTCGATCAAGCGCAAGGAGGATCCGCGGTTCATTCGCGGGCAGGGCGAGTACATCGAGGATGTGAACCTCAAGAACCAGACCTGGATGTCGATCGTGCGGAGCCCGTACGCCCACGCCACGATCGTGAGCATCGACGCCTCGGCCGCTCTCGCGATGCCGGGCGTCCTGGCGGTCATCACCGGCCGTGACCTCGAGAAGGCCGGCCTGCACTGGATGCCGACGCTCGCCGGCGACAAGCAGATGGTGCTGCCGACCGACACCGTCATGTACCAGGCACAGGAGGTCGCAGCGGTCATCGCCGAGGACCGCTACATCGCCGCCGACGCGGCCCTCGCCGTGGAGGTCGAGTACAAGCCGCTTCCGGTCGTCGTCGACCCGTTCAAGGCGCTCGAGCCGGACGCGCCGATCCTGCGCCCGGACCGCGGCCCGGACAAGGCCACCAACAGGATCTGGCACTGGGAGTCGGGCGACCGTGCGGCCGCCGATGCCGCCCTGGCGGCGTCCGATCGGGTCGTACCGCTGGACGTCTACATCCCGCGCATCCACGTCGCGTCAATCGAGACGTGCGGCTGCATCGCCGACTGGGACCCTGTCCGCGGGCACCTGGACTTTCACGTGACGAGCCAGGCGCCGCACGTTTACCGGACTGTCATCAGCCTCGTCTCGGGGATTCCGGAGGACAAGATCCGGGTCAAGACCCACGACATCGGCGGCGGCTTCGGCGGCAAGGTGCCGGTCTACCCGGGGTATGTCATCGCCATCGTCGCGTCGCTGACCCTGGGCCGACCGGTGAAGTGGATCGAGGCCCGCTCCGAGAACCTCCAGGCCGACTCGTTCGCACGCGACTACCACGTCCATGCCGAGCTGGGGGTCCAGAACGACGGCACGATCACGGGCCTGCGGGTCAGGACCCTCGCCGACCACGGGTACAGCGATGCCGCGGCCGACCCGTCGAAGTTCCCGGCCGGCCTCTTCAACGTGATCACCGGCTCATACGTCATGCCGGCGGCGTTCGTCGAGGTCGACGCGGCGTACACGAACAAGCCGCCCGGCGGCGTCGCATACCGATGTTCGTTCCGGGTGACGGAGGCGGTCCACACGATCGAGCGGCTCGTCGATGTTGCCGCGGCCGAGCTGGGGATGGACCCGGCGGAGTTCCGCTTCAAGAACTTCATCCAGCCCGAGCAGTTCCCGTACCACACGCCGACCGGCTGGGATTACGACTCGGGGAACTACCCGGCGGCCCTCCGCAAGGCGATGGACATGATCGGTTACGAGGACCTGCGCAGGGAGCAGCTCGAGAAGCGCGCCCGCGGCGAGCTGATGGGAATCGGGATCAGCTCGTTCACCGAGATCGTCGGCGCCGGTCCCTCGCACGACTTCGACATCATCGGCATCAAGATGTTCGACTCCTGCGAGATTCGGGTCCATCCCACGGGCTCGGCGGTGGCCCGGATCGGCGTCCAGTCGCAGGGCCAGGGTCACGAGACGACGTTCGCCCAGATCATCGCCGAGGAGCTCGGCATCCCGGCCGACAAGATCACGATCGAGGAAGGCGACACGGACACTGCGCCGTACGGCCTGGGGACCTATGCCTCCCGTTCCACGCCGGTGGCCGGTGCCGCCACCGCCATTGCCGCCCGCAAGATCCGCGACAAGGCCCGCAAGATCGCCGCGCACCTCCTCGAGGCAAGCGAGGACGACCTGGAGTGGACGAACGGGAAGTTCTTCGTGAAGGGCTCGCCCGAGAAGTCGAAGACGATCTCCGAGATCGCGTTCGCCGCGTACACGAACCACCCGCAGGGGATGGAGGCGGGACTCGAGGCGGTCGACTACTACGACCCCCCGAACCTCACCTTCCCGTTCGGCTCGTACATCTGCGTCGTCGACATCGACCGCGGCACGGGCCAGGTCCACGTCCGGCGCTTCGTCGCGGTGGACGACTGCGGCAACATCATCAACCCCATGATCGTGGAGGGCCAGATCCACGGCGGGCTCACGATGGGCCTCGCGCCATCCCTCTACGAGGCGATGACGTACGACGAGAACGGCAACAACCTGGCCGGGACGTTCATGGACTACCTGCTCCCGACGGCCGTGGAGACGCCCTCCTGGGAGACGGGCAAGACCATCACTCCGTCCCCGCATCACCCGATCGGCGCGAAGGGCGTCGGCGAGTCCGCCACGGTCGGCGCGCCGCCGGCGTTCGCAAACGCGGTCGTCGACGCGCTCTGGCACGCCGGCGTCCGCCACATCGACATCCCGATGACCCCCCAGAAGGTCTGGGCGATCCTCAACGAGAAGGGTCTGACCGCCTGATGGGCAGCCCCTCCGCCCGGATCCTCGCCCGGGCGGCCGACCTCGCGGAGGCCGGCCGCCCGTTCGTCCTCGCGACCGTCGTCGCGGTGGCGCGCCCGACCTCCGCGAGGCCGGGTGCGCACGGGATCGTCCATCCCGATGGCACGATCGAGGGCTGGGTCGGCGGCAGCTGTGCCCAGCCCACCGTCATCGCCGAGGCACTTCGCGCCCTCGCCGATGGCGAGCCGCGGCTGCTCCGCCTCTCGGCGGAGCAGCCGACCGAATCTCGTCGCGCCGACGGGATCGTCGACCTCGTCATGACCTGCCACTCGGGCGGGACGCTCGAGATCTTCATCCAGCCGCAGCTGCCCGTGCCCGAGCTCTGGGTGGCCGGCGTCACGCCGATCGCCCGATCGCTCGCCGAGCTGGGCATGCGGGCGGGATGGCAGGTCACGGCGATCGATCCAGCCGCGAGCACCGAGCTGTTCCCGGAAGGCGTCCGGCTTCATACGGCACGCGATTTCGACGGGCTCGACGCCCCGCGACCCCCCTACGTCGTCGTGGCCAGCCAGGGCCAGTGGGACGAGGAGGCGCTCGTCGCGGCGTTCGCCCGGGATGTCGCGTACGTGGGCCTCGTGGCGAGCGCGCGGCGCGCCGCCGCCGTGGCCGAGTACCTGGAGCTGGCGGGTGTGCCGCCGGACCGCCGGGCGGCGCTCCGGGCTCCGTGCGGAATGGACCTCGGCGCCGTCAATGCCGCGGACGTGGCCCTCTCGATCCTCGCGGAGCTCGTCACGGTCCGGCGCGGCCGGGCGTCGTTCGTGGCGATGCCCGGCCCCGCGACGCTCGTCGCGGCTGCCGCGGCCGATGCCGCCGCGCTCCCGCTGGCCGCACCTGGGACCCCCGAACGGCCACTCGGAGACGGGATCATCCTTGTCGACCCGGTCTGCGGGATGAGTGTCGATCGTGCAGACGTGCGCCACATCGCGGACCATGAGGGCCGGACGTACGCGTTCTGCTGCGCGGGCTGCAGGACGCGCTTCGCGAAGAACCCGGCGCGCTACCTGGCGCTGGCCTGACCACTCGCACCGAGGAGTCGCCGCATGAAGTTCGAGGGCCGCGCCGAGATCCACGCCGCTCGCTCGAAGGTCTGGGCCTTCGTGACGGATCCTGACCAGATCGCACGCTGCGGGCCGGGTGTCGACGCGGTCGAGAGGCTCGACGACGGCCGTTTCAAGGTGCATGCGAAGGTCGGCGTCGGGTTCATCCGCCTGAAGCTCATCGTCAACGCCGAGTTCACCGAGCTCCACGAGCCGGACGAAGCGACCGTGCACGCGAGCGGCCAAGCGTCCGGGAGCGCCGTTGACGCGACCGCGAAGATGGTGCTGGCCGACGGCCCCGACGGCTCGACCGTCATGGACTGGACCGCCGACGTCGTCATGTCGGGCATGATCGCGAGCGTGGGCGCGCGCATGATCGATGGGACGGCCACCAAGGTGATCGGCGAGACCTTCGACTGCATCAAGGCGAAGCTCGAGGCCTGACGGGCCCCGCAAGCGCGCTCCGCTGCGCCCACCGATACGACCTTCGCCCGTGGAGCTCCTGACCCGCGCCATCGGCCCGCTGCAGACGAACGTCTGCGTTGTCGGCGACCCCCGGACGCGCGAGGCCATCGTCATCGACGGCGCGATCCCCGGCCTGCCCTGGGTCGTGGACCAGCTGACGCGGCGCGACTGGCGGCTGCTCCTGATCGTGTCGACCCACGGACACTGGGACCACACTGGCGAGAACGCCGCGCTCCAGGCGTGGTCCCGGGAGCAGGCGGCGGACGGGGCCGGCGCCCGCATCGCGGCGCATCGCGCGGACTGGCACCACCTGACGGATCCGCAGCCGCTCTATGCGCCGTTTCCGATCCCGCCGTGCGTCCCGGCCGTTGAGCTCGCCGAGGGCCGGGCGATCCGGTTCGGGGACGTCCGGCTGGATGTCCTCCATACCCCCGGCCACACGGAGGGGTCGGTCTGCATGGTCTCGGCCGACGAGGGCATCCTCTTCTCCGGTGACACGCTGTTCGCGGGCGGCTGGGGCAGGGTGGACCTCCCCGGCGGCGATGCGCTCGCGATGGCGGACTCGCTCGCGCGGCTCGCGGGCCTGGACGGCTCCCTCCGCGTGGTGCCGGGCCACGGGCGCGAGACGAGGCTGGCGCGCGAGCAGCCGTGGCTGGATCTAGTGGTCAAGGAGCGCCGGCTCCCGATCTGAGCGACGCAGGGTCGCCCGCGAACCGAAGGCCCGGGATGGCGGCGCCGCGGCGACGCGCGAGAACCGGGCGGCTCCGCGCTCCGTCAGCGTCCGGACTCGCCGCGCTTCTCCCGGGCGCGTGCCGCGCCGGCCCGGCCGATGACCGCCCAGCGCTTCCGCTCCGCCCGGCGCGCGATGACGTCCCGTTCCAGCGCCTGGTGTCGCTCCTCGCGGAGCAGCTTGTGCCAGCCGGCCACGCGCTCGGCCGTCAGCTCGCCGGACAGGACGGCGGCCTCGATCGCGCATCCGGGCTGGCGCTCGTGGGTGCAATCGGTGAACCGGCAGCGGGCGGCGGTCGCCTCCACGTCGGAGAACGCGGCGGCCAGGCCGGCGCCGTCGTCCCAGAGCCCGAGCTCGCGGATCCCGGGCGTGTCGAGCAGCATCCCGCCGCCCGGAAGGGGCACGAGCTGCCTGCCGCTGGTCGTGTGGCGGCCGCGGGCGTCGTCCTCGCGAACCTCGGAGGTGGTGAGACGGTGCTCGCCGAGGATCGCGTTGATCAGCGTGCTCTTCCCGACCCCGGACGAGCCGAGGAGCGCGATCGTGATCCCCGGCTGCAGCAGCTCGCGGACGTCGGCAAGGCCGTCGCCGGTGACGGCGCTCGTGGCGAGAACCCGCACTCCCGCCGCCAGGTCCCCGAGCTGGGCCTCGGCGACGGCGACCTCCACGGGGTCCGTGGCGAGATCGACCTTCGTGAGGACGACCACCGGCCGGCCGCCCGACTCCCAGGCGGTCGCGAGGAACCGCTCCAGGCGGCGTGCGTTGAGGTCCCGGTTCAGGGACGTGGCGATCATCACGACGTCCACGTTGGCCGCCAGGATCTGCATCGGCGCGCCGTGGTCGGCCGGAGCGCGGCGCTGGATCCGAGTCCGCCGCGTGACCACCGCCTGGATGCTGGCGGTCCCGTCGCCGGCACGGACGTCCACGGCAACCCAGTCGCCGACGACAGGGAAGTCCGCGGGGCCCATGGCTTCATGGCGGAGGCGCCCCGTCACGCGCGCCGTGAGCGGCGCAACTCCAACCGCCGCGAGCACCTCGTAGGACCCCCGGTGCTCGGCCACCACGCGGGCGGGGGCGAAGCCGCCTGCCGCGTGCGCCGCAAAGGCGATCTCCCAATCGTCATCCCAGCCCAGCGGCGCGATGTGCGCGAGCGGGACGCTCACGCGGCCGCATCCATCGCCGGGGTCGCCGGACGGAAGCGGGGCCCGGCAGGCATGGTGGGGGCCATCGGTCAGCCCACCCGCTTGAGCTTGCCGGTGCGCTTCGCGTAGTGCTCGGCGCGCCCGAAGAGGCGGAGCCCCACCGGGATCAGGACGGCGCCCATCAGCGCAAGCGGCCAAAGGTCACCGAAGACCGCGGTCACGGGCGCCCCCTCCATGAGGCCCTTCCGGACACCGTCGAGGATGTAGGTCGCCGGCGAGAAGGTCGACGCGACCTGCATCCAGCCCGGCAGCACGCTGACCGGGTAGTAGACGCCGCTCACGACGAGGAGACACGACTGGATGACGAACGTCATCTGGGCCCCGCGCTCCACGTAGAGGAGCGGGAGGATCGCGGCCATGATCCCGATCCCGACGACCGAGAACGAACCGGCGAACATCACGACCGTCGCGGTGACGAAGTTGGCGTGCGAGAGGTCCAGGTCGAAGAACAGGGTCAGGACCAGCAGGATCACCGACGTGTGGACGAGGCCGTACAGGATCGCGTAGGTCGTGGACCCGGCGAGCTGCGACGCGCGCCGGACCGGCGCCATCATCGTGTACTCGAGGGTGCCTTCCCAGCGCTCCCAGCTGATCGTCTCGGCGATGAAGCTGAAGACCGTGGACAGGTAGTTCCAGAAGATGGCCCCGATGACGAGGCTGAAGATGAGGCGCTTGTCGGCCGCCGCGGCCCCGATGAACGAGATCGACAGGGCGCCCGCGACCGCGTAGACGAGGAACGCGAGCTCCCAGCCCCAGTAGCGGCGGCTGAGGTTGAAGTTTCGCTCGATGAAGGCGGCCGATGCGCCGAGCTCGCGCATTGCCGTCGCCATCGGGCGGCTGGCGATCGTCACTGGAGGGTCTCCCGTGGAGTGGGGGAGGCCGGCCGGCCCCGCATCAGCGGGAGCCGGCCGGCGTCAGGTGCTCGACCGGCCGCTCCGGGGCGGACGCCTCGGCGGCGATCCGCTGGCCGGCCCGGACGAGCGAGCGACCGAGCGCGCGGCGCAGGCGCCGCGTGTCGGTCCGCGCCGACCGCGCCAGGCGGGCCTGGCGCGCCTCGGCGTAGAGCCGCGCGAGGCGGTCTGCGTGGACCGCCCGCAGGTACTGGATCTGCGCGTTCATCGCGTGCACCTCCCGGTCATGGAGGGGGGCGTGGTCGGTGCGGCGTGGAGGCCGGCCACGGCCGGCGCCGGTCGCGAGGGTGCTCATTCGTCGTCCTCCGGGCCCTCGGCCTCGACGTCCTCGTCGAGCGAACGGCCGGTATAGGTCATGAAGACGTTGTCGAGGGTCGGTGCCAGGCCGGTCTCGCGGGCAACGCGTGCCTTGAGGCCGTCCGGCGAGTCCTCGGCGACGAGCCGTCCGCCGTCGAGGATCCCGATCCGGTCGCAGAGGCGGTCGGCCTCTGCCATGTCGTGCGTGGTGAGGAGGATCGTGGCGTCGTGGGTCGCCCGAAGGTCCTCCACGAACGCCTGGACTTCCAGCTTCGAGCGGGGGTCCAGGCCTGTTGTCGGTTCGTCGAGCAGCAGGAGCGCCGGAGAGGTCAGCAGCGCCCGTGCGATGGCGACCTTCTGCTGCATGCCCCGGCTCATCTGCTCGATCGGGCTCCCCATGCGCTTCTCGGAGATCCCGAGCCGGGCAAGGATCCGGACTGCCTCCCGGCGCGCCTCACCCGGATGGAGGCCGTAGAGGCGGGCGGCGAAGGCCAGGTTCTCGTACGGCGACAGCTTCTTGAAGAAGGCGGCGTCGACGCTCACCCGGTTGATGAGGCGCTTGACCGCCATCTCGTCGCGCTCCACGTCGTGGCCGAAGATCTCCGCGCGCCCGGTGTCGAGCGTCAGGAGGGTGGACACGAGCCGGATCAGCGTCGACTTGCCGCTCCCGTTCGCGCCAAGGACGCCGTAGATCTCGGCGCGCTCGACGCGCATGCGACACGTCGAGGATCGCCGCGACGGCCTTCTTCTTCCGGCCGATGACGAACGTCTTCCCGACGTGCTCCAGGAGGAGCGCGGGCGGGCCGGCGGGACGCACCGGGCCGGGCGCGCCGCCAGGGATCCGGGCCGGGGCCTCGACCTGCGCCGAGACGGGGCCTGCGGACCGTGATCTTCTGTTCGGGCGTGAGAGTGGTGCTCACGGTGGTGGCTCCCGTTTCTCGTCTCGGTGTGGCGAACCCGATGCTGCCGGGCCTCTCCGCGCGACGCTCCTCGAGAACGAGAAGAGCCGCGAGCCCGACGTCTGTCCCTGCGTCGATGGCCCGCGGCTCCGGGTCGCCGCCCCGCGCCGGCGGGGCAATGAAAAAGCCGCTGGGCCCTGATCCGGCCCGCGGCTTCGGTTCCTCTCCTGGCGGCGCTACCGCCGCGAGACTAGGCCGAGCTGGGCACGGATCGCCCGCAGAGCGCGCCAACCGGACCGGCGCAGTGCCGCTCCCGGGCGCTCGTGAGGAAGATCCACATGCTCATTCGGTGACATCCCTCTCATCTGGGGGGGCGCGGTCCTGCCGCGTCGGACGGAGGCTACAACCCGCGAGATAGCCGTGTCAAGCGAATGTACTCGTCCTGTGAATGTGCTCGTCCGCTTCGGGTGCGGGCCGTGCGAGTCCGCTACTCTCTGCCGATCGTCCCGGGCACCGGGCAGAGGAGAGGCAACCCTTCGATGACGACCGGCACGTCGGGCTCCGTCTAGTGACCGCCGAGCTGACGCGGCGCGAGCGGCAGGTGCTGGCGGCCGTGTGCGACACGTTCCAGCCGCCCGACGATGCCGCCGACCGCGGGCTGCTCCTCGAGCGGGTTGTCGGCCTCATCAGCTCGCTTCCCGACCTTGACGACCGGATGCGGTTGAAGCAGCTGCTCGGCGCGCTCGGGTCGCCGATCGTGAACCTCGCCCTGGCGGGACGCTTTGCCCGGTTCGACAGGCTGGACCTCGACAGGCGCGTCGCGGTCATGCGCGGGTGGGCGGACAGCCGCATCCAGCTTCGGCGGGCAGGGTTCCAGGCGCTCAAGCGTCTCGTCAACGTGGCGTACTACAGCTGGCCGATGGCGGATGGATCTCATCCGGCCTGGCGTGCCGCGGGCTATCCGGGCCCGCTGCCACCCCTGGTTCCGCCGCCCGAGAGCCGGCTCTCGACGGTCGGGGTGACAGAGGACGAGACCCTCGACTGCGACGTCGTGATCTGCGGCTCCGGGGCGGGCGGCGGTGTCGCCGCAGGGGTCCTGGCCGAAGCCGGGCTCGGCGTCATCGTCCTGGAGAAGGGCGAGAACCTCGGCCCGGCGGAGTTCACCCAGGTCGAGGGCGACATGCTGTCGGCGGGCTACCTCGACGGCGGCCTGCTCATGACCCAGAGCGGCTCAGTGCCGATCCTGGCCGGAAGCTGTCTCGGAGGCGGGACGGTCGTCAACTGGACGACGAGCCTGCCCCTGCGCGATCCGACTCGCCTCGAATGGGACCGCCGAGCGGGTCTCTCGCTCTTCTCCGGGCACGCCTTCGGGGAAGCGCTCGAGCGTGTGTCGGCACGGTCCGGCGTCAACACCGACAACTCGGTCCCGGGCGTGCGCGACCAGATCCTGGAGCGCGGTCTCCGGGCCTGCGGCTGGCACGTGGACGTCATCCCGCGCAATGCGACGGGCTGTCCGAACGGGCTCGAATGCGGCTACTGCGGCTACGGCTGCCGACCGCAGGCCAAGAACTCGACCGCGAAGACGTACCTCGCCGACGCCGTGAAGGCGGGCGCGCGGATCGTCGTCCGCTGCGACGTCGAGCGCGTGCTCAGCGAGGGTGGTCGAGCCGTTGGCGTGGTGGGCACGGTGAAGCGCCCCGATGGTCGGGCCGTACGGCTGACCGTGCGGGCGCGCGCGGTCGTGGCGGCCTGCGGCGCGATCCATACGCCCGCCCTCCTCGCGCGGTCGGAGCTGGCCAGCCCGCTGATCGGCCGGGGACTCCGCCTGCACCCGGTCTCGGCTGTCGGCGGGTACTTCGACGAGCGCGTCGAGCCCTGGAGCGGCATGCTCCAGGCCCGGCGATCGGAGCAGTTCGCCGACCAGGACGAAGGGTACGGCGCGATGTTCGAGACGGGACCCGTCCACTGGGCCCTGCCGGCCAGCGCGTTCGGCTGGGAGAACCCCGATCAGCACACCTCCGACATCCGGCGCCTCGCCAACCTGAGCATCTGCGGCGTCCTCCTGCGGGATCGCGACGGCGGTCGCGTCGTGACCGGGCGCGATGGGCGGCCGCGCGTCCACTACGAGCTCTCACGCTACGACGCGAGCCACATGCGCACCGCGATGCTCGGCGCGGCGCAGGTCCTCGCGGCCGCGGGAGCGCGCGAGCTCCTGACGCTCCAGCAGCCGCCGGCTCGCGCGACCCCGGGCGCGAGCGGCTGGCTCGACCAGTTCGCCATGGCGATGGACAGCCGGGGTCTCGACCGATGCCGAATGGCGCTCATCTCGTTCCACCAGATGGCGAGCTGCGCCATGGGAGCCGACCCTGCCCGCGGCGTCGTCGACGAGACGGGCCAGGCGTTCGACCTCCCCGGCCTCTTCGTCGCCGACGCAAGCGCCTTCGTCACCTCGAGCGGCGTGAACCCGATGATCACGATCATGGCGCTCGCGGACCACGTGGCCCGGGGCATCGCGAAACGGTGGTGATGCGCAAGGGCGACCCCGATCGTGACGTCGCCACGCCCGGGCCTCCGGTTCCGCCCGCCGAGCGCCTCCGACCGCTGTCGCGCCTGGTCGCGGCAGGAATGCTCGATGCGGAGCTCGCCGCGCTGGCCTGGCTCCTCCTCGAGGACGGCGTCCCGGTCCATGTCGGCGGTCCCGGGCGGGGTGCGCGCGACGGGCTGCTCGAAGCCCTGGTGGCGGCGCTTCCCGCCGATCGACGACCGGACCCGTCGGCCCCGGTTGCAGAACGCCGGCTGGTCCGCATCGCCGGACCGCTCGCGATCTCGACGCCGCCGGGACTGTTCCGGGCCGCTCTCGCGGCGACGACCGGTCGGAGCGGGCTCGCCGCGACGATCGAGGCGACAGACCTCCCCGGCGTCCTCGCGGTGCTCCACGCGCAGGGGCTGACCGACGACGAGATCTCATTCCTGGGCGCCCTGCTCGTGCTGGGTCCCGGCGGCGAGCCGGGCGGCACCGGCGGTGGCGCGCCCGCGCGTGTCGTCGCGGCGCATTACCTCCGGCCGGTGGCCCGCGACGCGGGCGGCCATCTCCAGCGGCTGGGCCCGGCCGTCCTCGCCACGTGGGACCCCGGACGCTCCCGATACGACCACTTTGCGTGGGGGATCTACCCGGAGCTCGCCGCCCGCACCGGCGGTCGCGCGGGCGACCTGGAGGCTGAGCACCGGGACCGGGCGGAGCGGCTCGCGTCGGAGGCTGCCGGGTTCCGGCCCTGAGGCCGAAATCGGCGAATCGGGCTACAATCGAGGCTCACACCGTGATCCCGGGCGCCCAGGGGGGCGTTGCCCGACGTGATCCCGTTGCGATTCACCGGGAGGCCGCATGACCAACCAGCGCCCGACATCCACCAAGGTCGTGGACGAGCCTTTCAAGCACGTCATCGACGAGTACAAGCACAAGCTCCAGCGGGTGACGTGCACGTGCGGGTGGCAGGGCAGCAGCGCCTCCCCGGACGGCGTCAGCTCCGAGTGGAAGACCCATCACGTGAGCAACCGCCCGCCCGGGTCGTCGAAGCGCTGAAGCACGGCGCGCGGCTCGAACCTTCCGCCGCGCGCGGGCGATCGAGCTCCCGGGGGCGCGGAGGCTCGCGATGTCCGACCAGCCGATCCATGCCCTGGCGCTCG
The DNA here is from genome assembly GCA_963722475.1 of uncultured Chloroflexia bacterium. Classification (GTDB taxonomy): domain Bacteria; phylum Chloroflexota; class Limnocylindria; order Limnocylindrales; family CSP1-4; genus CTSoil-043. The sequence continues at coordinate 133,732 of CAVRMJ010000009.1, forward strand.
AGGAGACGCCCTCCCTTCGCCCCCTGACGCCGGACGGCCTTGCAGCGGTGCAGGGAGCGTCGCTTCGCGTCCTCGCCGAGACCGGCGTTGCCGTTGGGTCGACCGCGTTGCGGGCGCGGCTCGCCGCGACCGGGGCGCTGGTGGACGGCGATCGAGTCCGCTTCCCCGCTGATTTCGTCGTGGCCATGGTCGGCCGTGCGCCGCGCGGATACCTGCTGGCCGCGCGGGATCCCTCGTGCGATCTGCCGCTCGATGGGCGCCACGGCTACCTGTCCGTCGATGGCAGCGCGGCAGAGATGCTCGACCCGCAGACGGGCCTGCGACGAGCATCGACCGCCGCCGACCTCGCGCTCGTGACACGTCTCGCCGACGCGCTGCCGGAGATCGCGTTCCTCTGGCAGGGCGTGGAGGCCGGCGACGCGCCGGCGCCGGTGCGTCCGCTCCACGAGCTCCGCGTGCAGCTGGCGAACAGCCGGAAGCACGTCCAGCTCATGACCGCGGTGACGCCGCTTGCCGCCCGGGGAGCCGTGGCGATGGCCCGCGCCGTGGTCGGCGGCGCGGATGCGCTCCGCGCGCGGCCGATTCTCTCCTCGTTCCAGGTCTCGCTGAGCCCGCTCTCCTTCGAGGGCGATGCGCTCGAGGCGGCACTCGTCTACGCGGAGGCGGGCGTGCCGGCCGGGTTCGTCGTCATGCCGATTGCCTGCGCGACCGCCCCCGCCACGACGGCGGGCGTCCTGGTCCAGTCGAACGCGGAGGTGCTGGCCGGGGTCGCGATCCTCGAGACGCTGGTGCCCGGGGCGCCGACGTTCTACGGCGCGTGCTCCACGACGCTGGACCTGCGGACGGCGCTCGTCGCGTGCGGCGGTCCGGAGGACCTCCTCTTCCAGGCGGCGCTCGCCCAGCTGGCGCGCGCGAACGGCCTGCCATCCAGCATCGGCACGTTTGCCCCCGGGGCGAAGGCTGCCGACTGGCAGGCCGGCGTGGAGAACGGCCTGTCCGGCCTCGTCAGCCTCCTCGCGGGGGCGGAGATGCTCTCCGGCGCCGGCCTGCTCCACGCTGCCCGTGTCTTCGCGCTCGACGAGATGGTCCTCGACGCCGAGATCTTCGGGCTCCTCCGGCATCTTTCGGCCGGCATCAGCGTCTCCGAGGACGACCTCGCGGTCAGGGCGATCGGCGAGGTGGGACCGGGCGGCAACTTCCTGGCCGAGGATCACACGGTGGCCCACATGCGGGAGCTGTGGCGACCGCGCCTCTTCGACCGCGGAACCTGGGAGGACTGGCAGGCGGCCGGCCGGCCGGAGCCGCGTGCCCGTGCCCGCGAGCGGGTCGACGCGCTGCTGGCGTCGCACGTGGTGCCGGCAGCTCCCGGACGGCGTGGCGGCCGAGCTCGACCGGATCGTCGCGGCGTTCTCGCGGGAGGCGGGAGTCGGGTGATCGCCGCGCCCGCCGGGTGATCGCGGCGCGCCCCGGTCGCCCGCGAGCGGCGCACGACCTTCGGCCCCCGAACGCGGTCCGGCCGGCCGGAGAGGCGACCGGGCCACGCGGCGTACCATGACCCGGCCGGCTCGCCCGGCCTGACGCGATCATCCGTCCACCCACCGCGATGTCCCCGGACGTCGCTGCGCCACGCAGGAGGGTCCGCTCATGGCCACCGTCGCTGAGACCATCCCGCAGCTCGTCGGGCTCCTGGAAGGGACCGCCCGGATCGAGGGCGGGCGCCTGAGCGTGACGGACGAGGCGGCGTTCCGCGCCCGGACGGTCCACGACCTCGCCTGGACCCAGACGTTCTCGAAGGATCCGGCGACGGTCGAGGCGGCCCGCTGGCTGATCTGGGAGGCGAGCCAGGAGCTCGGCGCCCCGTCGGCGAGCATCCACGAGCTCTACGCCGCCCGCAGCCGCGGCGAGGTCTCCGGGTTCACGGTGCCCGCCATCAACCTGCGGGCGCAGACCTTCGACATGGCGCGCACGATCTTCGCCACCGCGAAGCAGCAGTCCGTCGGGCCGGTCATCCTCGAGCTGGCGCGCTCGGAGCAGACCTACACGTACCAGCGCGTCTTCGAGTACGCCCCGAACATCCTGGCGGGCGCGATCGCGGCGGGCTGGCGCGGACCCGTCTTCATCCAGGGCGACCACTACCAGTTCAACGCCAGGAAGTACGCCGCCGACCCGGAGGCGATGACCGAGGAGATCCGGAAGGCCTGCCGCGACGCGGTGGCCGCCGGCTACCTCAACATCGACGTCGACAGCTCGACGCTCGTCGACCTGGCGCAGCCGACGGTGGACGCCGAGCAGAGGGTCAACTACACCCGGGCGGCCGAGATCACCGCGCTCATCCGCGATCTCGAGCCGGCGGGCGTCACGATCAGCGTCGGCGGCGAGATCGGCGAGGTCGGCAAGCAGAACTCGAACGAGGCAGAGCTGCGCGCCTACCTCGACGGCTACCGCCGGGAGCTCGACGCGCGGCATCCGGGCGCGATCGGCGTCAGCAAGGTGAGCGTCCAGACCGGCACCAGCCACGGCGGCGTGCCGCTCCCCGGCGGCGGCGTCGCCGAGGTCAAGCTCGACTTCGAGGTGCTCCGCGTGCTCGGCGAGGTCGCCCGGACGTACGGGGCAGCCGGCGCGGTGCAGCACGGCGCGAGCACGCTTCCGGACGAGCTGTTCCACCGCTTCGCGGGCGTCGAGACCGCCGAGATCCACCTCGCGACCGGCTTCCAGAACGCGCTCTACGAGCATCCCGCGTTCCCGGCGGAGCTCCACCGCGAGATCGAGGCGTGGTGCTTCGCGAACGCGGCCGACGAGCGCAAGCCCGGCATGACCGACACGCAGTTCGTCTACACGACCCGCAAGAAGGCGATCGGCCCGTTCAAGCGCCAGCTCTGGGAGCTGGCCACGAAGGACGAGATCCTCGCCTCGCAGGCGGCCAAGATCGGGTTCCTGTTCGACCAGCTGAAGATGACCGGGACCACCGACCTGCTCCGTTTCATCACGACGCCCGCCTGGCATCGGCCGATGCCGGAGGCGCTGGCGACGGCCGTCGGGAGCTGACGCCGGGCCGCGCTTCGGTCGCACCGCACCCGTCACGGCGATCCGGTCTGGCGGTCTCCTGCCGCACGCCGCCGAGGACCCGATGACTGACGCCGCCGCACCGATCCCGGCCTTCGGGCCCGCCTGGTCAGCCGGCCGCCGCCGGGCGCCCGAGGCGGACCTTCGCGCCTGGCTCGAGTTCGCGCTCGGTGCGTGCGACGCGGCGGACGCGCTCGCGCTGGCCCACTTCCGGCGCGACATCGCGGTCAGCCGAAAGCCGGACCGCACGTTCGTCACGGTCGCCGACCAGCTGATCGAGCGCGAGATCCGGAGCCGCATCGGGTCCGCATTCCCGACGCACGGCCTGGTCGGCGAGGAGTACGGCGAGGAGGCCGGCGAGGCCCGGATCCGCTGGTACATCGACCCGATCGATGGAACCCACAACTTCATCCGGGGCGTGCCGCTCTTCGGGACGCTGCTCGCGGTGGAGGTGGACGGGGAGCTGCAGGTGGGCGTGATCTCCGCGCCGGCGATGCGGGAGCGCTGGTACGCGGCGCGCGGGCTGGGCGCATGGAGCCGCGGACTGGACGGCGAGCGCCAGCTCCACGTCTCGCAGGTCAGCGACATCGCCGACGCGCAGCTGCTCTACGGGAGTGGCCGGGACACCGTGGCGAGCGGCCTGATGCCGGGCTTCGACGCGACGCTTTCCGCGGCGTGGCGCGAGCGGGGCTTCGGAGACTTCTGGGGCTACGCGCTCGTCGCCGACGGCGCCGCCGAGGCGATGTTCGAGACGGGCATGCACGCGTGGGACCTCGCCGCGCCACAGGTCCTCATCGAGGAGGCGGGCGGTCGGGTCACCGACGTGCACGGCGAGCGGCGGATCGACGCTCCGTCGTTCATCGGCAGCAACGGCCACCTGCACGAGGAGCTGCTCCGGCGCCTGGCGGGCGGCGCCTGACGCCCGGCGCGCCTCGAAGGCCGGGCCCGCCCCGGCTCACGCGCCGGCGGCGGCCAGGCTCTCCCCGATGATCCGGATCGCGGTGTCGACCTCGGCGGCGGTCGTGACGAGCGGCGGGATGATCCGCGTGACCTGGGCATACGAGCCCGCCGACAGGATGATGAGCCGCCGATCGAGCGCTTCCGCGATCACCCGCCGCGTCAGCTCCGGGTCCGGGACGCGCCCGTCGCCGACCCCCGGCTTCACGAACTCCATGCGCGACCATGCACCCGAGCCCCCGGACGTCGCCGATCGCGGGCCGCCCGGCGGCCAGGCCGCGGAGCCCCTCGAGGAGCTGGGCGCCGCGGTCCCGCGCATTGGCCACCAGGCCCTCGTCCTCGATCACGTCGAGCGTGGCGTTGGCCGCCGCGCAGGCGACCACGTTGCCGCCGTAGGTGCCGCCGTGGGCACCGGGACGCCACTTCGCGATGAGGTCCGCCCGGGCGATGATCCCGGAGAGCGGGAGCCCGGACGCGACGCCCTTGGCGAAGACGAGGATGTCCGGCTCCACGTCCCAGTGGCGCACCGCGAACAGCTCGCCCGGTGCGGCCGAAGCCCGTCTGGACCTCGTCGGCGACCAGCAGGATCCCGTGCTGCCGGGTGATCTCGCGGAGGCGCGGCAGGAAGCCCGGCGGCGGCACGATGTAGCCGCCCTCGCCCAGGACCGGCTCGACGATGATCGCCGCCACGTGCTCCGGGATAGGTCAGCGTGTGGAGCGTGAGGTCGAGCTCCGCCTCCCAGTCGCAGGTGCAGGCGGCGTCCGCCGCGTGCCCGCCGCCCGGGGCCCGGTAGCAGTAGGGGTAGGCGGTCGGGTAGACGGACCCGGGAAGCGGCTCGAAGTCCGCGCGGTAGACGTTCTTGGCCGTCGTCAGGGCCATGGTCTGGGCCGTCCGCCCGTGGTAGCCGCCCCGGAAGACGAGCACGACCGGTCGGCCCGTCGCGGCGCGCGCCAGCTTCACGGCCGCCTCGACGGCCTCCGCGCCGGAGTTCGCCAGGAACGCCTGCCACGGTCCGCCCGGGAGCAGCGTCCGGAGCCGGTCGTAGCAGGCGCAGGCCCGGCTCGTGGTAGACGATGTTCTGCTGGCCGTGGAGCAGCTTCGCGGCCTGGGCCTGCACCGCGGCCACGACGCGCGGATGGGCGTGCCCGGTGTTCGTGACGCCGATCCCGGAGCTGTAGTCGAGGTACCGCTCGCCGTCGGTCGTGATCAGCCAGCTGCCCTCGCCGCGGTCGACCGTCAGGTTCGTGATGCGTGACCAGACCGCGGGCACGACCCCGCGGTCCGGAAGCGCTGCCCGCCTCGGGGCGGGTGCGGTGTCGACCATGGCGGAGCTCCTTGCGCTTCGATGCCGGGTGCGCCGGCAGCCGGCTCAGTGGGCGCGGTCGCGGCGCTGCAGCAGGGTGCTCAGCAGGACGGCGCCGACTGCGGTGCCGAAGATGATCGTGCCGATCACGTTGACCTGGACGGGGACGCCCACCCGGTAGGCCCCGTAGATGTACATCGGCAGGGTCGACGGTCTGGCCCGCGGTGAAGTTCGTGATCACGAAGTCATCGATCGAGAGGCTGAAGGCGAGCAGCGCCGCGGCCATGATGCCGGGCAGGATCAGCGGGAAGGTGACCTTCCAGAACGTCACCATCTCGGTCGCGCCCAGGTCCATCGCCGCCTCCTCGAGGCGCCGGTCGAAGCCGGAGATCCGGGCGCGGACCGTCACGACGACGTAGCTGATGTTGAACATGATGTGGGCGATGAGGATCGTGGTCTCGTTGCGCGCCCAGCCCAGCGAGACGAACAGGGTGAGCAGCGAGGCACCCAGGACGATCTCCGGCGTGGCCATCGGCAGGAAGATGAACAGGTTCGTCCCGGACTGGCCGCGGAACCGGTAGCGGGTCAGGCCCAGGGCGATGAGCGTCCCCAGGATCGTCGCCACGAGCGTGCTGATGAACGCGATCCGGAGGCTCGCCGCGACGGCGTCCGACAGTCCCAGGGGTGCGAAGGGGTGGAACCAGGCGTCGAGGCTGAACTCGCGCCACGAGAAGTTCGTCTTGCCGAGCGGGCGGTTGAAGCTGTAGGCGATCATCACCGCGATCGGCAGCATCAGGTAGACGATCGCCGCGATCGTGTACACGTAGAGGCCGTTCTGGCTGAGCCAGCGCCGGGTGCGCTGGGCCGGCGTGCCCGGCGTCCGGAGGCGCGGTGCGTCGAGCGTCAGCGCGGTCACCGCCTACACCGTCGCATTCATGAGCTCTTCGGTGCCCAGGATCCGGGCGTAGATGGCCACGGCGACGAGGATCCCGGCCATGAGGATGAAGCTGAGGGCGGCCGCCGTCGGGTAGTCGTTGACGGCCAGGAAGCGGCTCTGGATGACGTTCCCGATCATCTTCGTGCCGGGGGTCTGGCCCAGCAGCTCCGCGTTCACGTAGTCGCCCATGGCGGGGATGAACGTCAGGAGGGTCCCCGCGAACATGCCCGGCAGGGCCAGCGGGAGGGTGACCTTGCGGAACGTGCTCCAGGGCGTCGCGTAGAGGTCCTGCCCGGCTTCGAGGAGGCGCCGGTCGATCTTCTCGAGGCTCACGTAGATCGGGAGCGTCATGAAGGGCAGGAAGTTGTAGGCGATCCCGGAGATGACGGCGATCGGGGTGGCCAGGATCCGGACGTCCTCGCCCACGAGCCCCGCGCTCTTCAGCGGACCGAGAAGCAGCCCGTCGTCGCCCAGGATCGTGCCCCACGAGATGACGCGCAGCAGGAAGCTCGTGAAGAACGGGGCGACCACCAGGAAGAGGAGGAGGTTCTTGTAGCGCCCGCCCCGGAAGGCGATCGTGTAGGCGAGCGGGAAGCTGATCATGAACGTCAGGATCGTCGCGCCGCCCGCGAAGAAGATCGACCGGATGAACTGGTCCTGGTAGCGCGAGAGGGCCGTCGTGTAGTTGGTCCAGTTCGACAGGCTGAACGTGTAGCCCTGCTCCAGCGAGCCGCTCCAGAACGACGTGATGAACATCTGGATCGCGGGGTACAGGTAGAAGACGAACAGCCACGCGATGCCCGGCGCCAGGAGCAGGTACGGGACCACGGACCGATAGCGGCGGAGAAGGGCGCCCACGCTCTCCCTCTGTCGGGGCCCGGATGGGCCGGTTGTGGCGGCCGGCGGACGCCGGCCGCCCGTGCGTCTCCCGGGCTACTGCCCGGACACTCCCTGGAACGCGTTGTTGAAGTAGGTCGCGTCGGCCTCCGAGAGCGCCACGAAGATGTGGGTCTGCGCGAGCGTGGCGCTGTCCGGGAACATCAGCGGGTTCTTGGCCAGGGCGGCGACCGACTTGTCGGAGTTCTTCGCGAGCTCGGCGGCGCAGCCCTTCACCGGGGAGACGTACTGCACGTACGCGGCGATCTGGGCGGCGATCTTCGGGTCGTAGACCCAGTCGATCATCAGCTCCGCCGTGTACTTGTGCTGGGCTCCCTTCGGGATGAGCATGTTGTCCGTCCAGAGCATCCCGCCCTCTGCGGGGATGTTGAACTGGAGGGTCGGCTTCTCGAGCTGGGCCTGGATGATGTCGCCCGACCAGGCGAATCCCAGCACGAGGTCGCCGCTGATGAGCTTCTGCTTGTACTCGTTGCCGAGGAAGCTCCGCACGATCCCGGCGTCCGTGGCCTTCTTGATCTCCGCGATCGCCGCGTCGCAGTCCGCGCGGGTCGCGACCGCCGGGTCGGATCCCAGCTTCAGCATGGTCGAGCCCGACGGTGTCGCGCATCTCCGTCAGCATCCAGACCTTGCCCGTCCAGCGGGGATCGTTCTGCCACATGGATGCCGTGGTGGTGACGTTGCCGGCGACCTTCGAGTCGAAGCCGAGGCCGGTCATGCCGGACTGCCAGGGGGCCCGCTTGTTGTTGTCGGGATCCCAGGCCAGGCCCTTGTAGCTGTCGTTCTCGTTGGCCACGAAGTTGGGCGTGTTGCCCGTGTCGATCGTCTCCGTCCAGCCGAGGCGTGATGATCCTGGCGGCCATCCAGTCGGTCATGACGATCAGGTCCCAGCCGGTGTCCTGGCCCGCCTGGAGGACGGGCTGGATCGTGCCGAAGAACTGCTCGTTGTCGTTGATGGACTCCTTGTAGTTGACCTTCGTGCCGTACTTCTGGCTGAACGAGTCGAGCGTCGGGGATTTCGGCGGATTGGACGTGTCCTGGTCGATGTAGAGCGGCCAGTTCGCGAAGTTGAGCACCGCGGCTGGGCTCGGGACGGCGGTGGGCGAGGGGACCGGGCTCGCGCTGGCTGCCGCCGATGGGGTGCCGGAGGCCGCGGCCGATGGAGCCGCCGACGGAGCCGCGGACCGGGCCGCGGTGCCGCACGCGGCCAGGAAGGCAGCCACGCCGGCGAGCGCGCTGCCCTGGAGCATGCGGCGGCGCGTCATCGCGCGGCCGAGAAGCGTCGGGTTCGGTTCGGACATCGTGCTCCTCCTGGCTCGCGGTCGGCGCCCTCCGACCGGTCGCTATTCCCCTGGGGATGTCTCCGCGACGGACGGTCCCACCGCGAACGTGTGATCGGGCGACCAGCCGAGGTGGACGGTCTCGCCGGGCCGGTGGAGTGACCCGTGGATGGTTCGCTCCACGTTCTGCTCGTAGACCGAGACGTGGCTGCCGTTCCGCGTCTCGATCACGTACTGGGTGCTGACCCCGATGTAGGAGGCGTCGCGGATCGTCCCGCTCAGCACGTTCAGGCCGGCGGGAGGCTCCACGTCCACTCCGTAGAGCCGGATCTTCTCGGGGCGGACCCCGACCTCGACGTCGGCGGTTCCCCGGACGGTGGAGGCCGGGACGCGGACGACGGCGTCGTCGGCGAGCCGCACGCTCGCGTACGGCGTGCCCAACTCCAGGACGGTTCCCGTCAGCAGGTTGGAGACGCCCAGGAAGCCGGCGACGAAGCGGGTCTGCGGTCGCTCGTAGAGCGTCTCGGGGTCCGCCAGCTGCTCGTAGTGGCCGCGGAGCATGACGGCGATGCGATCCGACATCGTCATCGCCTCCTCCTGGTCGTGGGTCACGTAGATGAACGTGATCCCGACCTCCTGCTGGATCCGCTTCAGCTCCAGCTGCATCTGCTTCCGCAGCTTGAGGTCGAGCGCCCCGAGCGGCTCGTCGAGGAGGAGGACCGCGGGCCGGTTGATCAGGGCGCGCGCCAGCGCGACGCGCTGCGCCTGGCCGCCCGAGATCTGGGTGGGCTTGCGCTTCTCGAACCCCGGCAGCTCCACGAGCCGCAGCATCTCCGTGACGCGGCTCTGGATCTCGGCGTCCTTCAGCCCGCCCTTGCGTCGCAGGCCGAACGCGACGTTCTCGAAGATCGTGAGGTGCGGGAAGAGGGCGTAGTTCTGGAAGACGGTGTTGACGTTGCGCCGGTACGGCGGCAACCAGGTCACGTCCCTGCCCTGCAGCTCGATGAGCCCGGACGTCGGCTCCTCGAAGCCGCCGATCATCCGGAGGGTGGTCGTCTTGCCGCAGCCCGACGGGCCCAGGAGCGAGAAGAACTCGCCGTCATGGACCTCGAGGTTGATGCGATCGACGGCCGCCACGTCGCCGAACTTCTTGACGACGTCTACGAGCCGGACTGCAACCTCGGTCGTCACGGGGGACTCGTCGCTCCTCCTTCCGGATGGGCGATGCCCGGCATCGGGCGCGCCCGGAGATCGCACCCACGCGACCCTCGGGCAGGTGTGCGGCGCATGCTACCGTGCCGCAGCAGCCGGCGCGGATCGTATTGCCCAGCGAAACACGTGTCAACCTTCGCGTCACGTGCGCGTCTTTCGTCGTCAGGCGGCCGTCCTGCGACGAAATCCGTTGCCGAGCTTCGAGGTGATGCCCGAATCCGGTATCTGACGACGAATCGGGCCACCGGTCCCGGGGGAGGTGCCCGGGGCAGGGTCGCGGGAGGCAGGGTACGATGCGACGGCCCGGAGCCCAGCTCCGCGGCCTCGAGCCTGCGCCGGCCGGCGCCCCGTGAGGATTGATCCGCCAGATGACCACGCTTGACCGAGGGGGCGATCTTCGACGCCCTGCGCACCGTCCAGGAGCCCGAGCTGGGCCGCGATCTCGTGACCCTCAACATGGTGAAGGGGATCACGATCGACGGCGCCGACGTGGCCCTCACGATCGAGCTGACCACCCCGGCCTGCCCGCTCAAGGACGAGATCGAGCGGAACGCGCGCGCCGCGCTCGCCGCGATCGGCGTCGGGGAGGCCAGGATCACGTGGGGCGCGATGGTCCGGCGAGCCGCGCCGGCCGCGGGCCCGCAGCTGCTGGATGGTGTCAAGAACATCATCGCCGTCGCGTCCGGCAAGGGCGGCGTGGGCAAGAGCACGGTGAGCGCGAACCTCGCGGTCGCGCTGGCCCAGGCCGGTGCGTCGGTGGGCCTCCTGGACGCCGACATCACCGGGCCGAACATCCCGCTCATGATGGGGCTCGAGGGCGCGCCGAAGGCAAACGCGGACAACAAGATCGTGCCGCTGGAGCGCTACGGCGTGAAGGTCATCTCGATCGCCTTCTTCGTCCCGGACGGCCAGCCCATCGTCTGGCGCGGGCCGCTCGTGGGTGGCGCGATCCAGCAGTTCCTGCGGGACGTGGCGTGGGGCGACCTGGACTACCTGGTCGTCGACCTCCCGCCGGGCACGTCCGACGCACAGCTGACGCTGGCGCAGTCCGTCCCGATCTCCGGGGCGGTGCTCGTGACGACCCCGCAGCAGGTCGCCATCACGGACGTGGAGAAGGCGCTCGCGATGTTCGCCCGCATGAGCGTCCCGGTCATCGGCCTCGTGGAGAACATGAGCGCGTTCGTCTGCCCGCACTGCGGCGAGGCGACGGAGATCTTCGGCCGCGGTGGCGGCGAGCGGTTCGCGCGCGAGCACGACATCGAGTTCCTGGGCGGCATCCCGCTCGACATCACCGTCCGCCAGGGCGGCGACGCCGGCATCCCGGTCGTCGCCCAGCGCGAGCCCGGCGCCGCGGCGCAGGCGCTGACCGCGCTCGCCAAGACGGTCGCCGCGCGGGTGAGCGTGCGTGCCGCCCGCCAGCAGCCGGTGCTGACGATCAGCTGAGCGGCGGCCGGCTCAGCCGGCCGTGACCGCCTCGAGCAGTGCCGCGGCGGCCGCGATCCCGGCGCGCAGGCGCCCGGGCGCGCCCTGGAGGAAGACCCGCCGCTCGACGAAGCTCGTCCCGGCCGGCGAGGCAATCGCGATCCGGGCAACCGTGTCGGCGCCCGTGGGGGCGACGACGAGGACCACGCCAACCTCGGTGCCGGCCGCCGCGCCGACGGCGCGCGCCCGCCCCTCGAGGTCGCCTGCGGCGTCGGTCCCGGCATCGAGGACGTGCGCAGACCGAAGACCGTTCACCTCCGCCAGGAGCCCGATCAGCGCGCCGCGCGTCCCGATCTCCTCGATCGCCAGCGTCCACCGGCGTGCCGTCAGCGCGGCTGACACGGCCTCGGACCAGGTGGTGGCGCCTTCGGCCCAGACGTGACGGCCGAGAGCCGCCCGAACCGAGGCCACGGTGGCATCGACGATCGCGCCCGCCGTCGGGCCACCACCCGCGGCGGGAGACTCCTCGTCCATGGCGGACACGCGAACGTCCACCGCCTCCACCCGCGCATACGTCGCGACCACCGGGTTTGTGCCGCGCAGGAGCGCCTCGCCAAGAAGCTCCACGACCTGCGACTCGCCGATGCCGGTGGTGCGCAGCGTCCGGGCGACCCGCCCGTCCCCGAGGCCGCGCTCCGCGAGGCGGGGAAGCGCCCACTGGTGCCAGAGGGGTCGCATCTCCCGCGGCGGCCCGGGGAGGGCCACGAGCACCCGCCCGTCGGGGCGGTCCACCCACCAGCCGGGCGCAGTCCCGCCCGGGTTCGGGATCGCCGTTGCCGAGGGGATCAGCCATGCTTGCTTGCGGTTGAGCGCGGGAAACGGGATCCCGCGCCGCTCGAAGATCTCTCGAAGCCACGCCTCCAGCCCGGGATCCACCACTGGCTCCTCGCCGACCACGGCCGCGATCGCCTCCCGTGTGAGGTCGTCGGGCGTGGGCCCAGCCCCCCCGTTGTCACGACGAGATCGGCCCCGGAGAGGGCCTGGACCAGCGCGGCCGAGACGATTGCGATGTCGTCGGGCAGGGCAGCCATGCGACCGATCGCGACGCCTGCACCGGCAAGCGAGGCGGCCAGCTCGCCGCCGTTCGTGTCGCGTGTCTCGCCGGTGGTGAGCTCGCTGCCGACGGCGAGAATCTCCGCCGTCCGCAGCCGCCGCAGGAGGCGGCCGGCCGGGGACAAGATGCCGGGAACGGGTTGGCGTGACACGTCAGGAGCGTACCGCGTCCGGGGCCCGGGGCGTCGGCGGCCGGTCGGGACCTCGGGGTCCGGCGTATCATCGGCGCGCACGACGTACGGGCCGGAGGTGGAACCTGAGCGAGAACACGACGGGCGGCGACAGCGCAGCGCCACCCGACACGCCGGACCAGCCGGGACCCCGGCCCCCGGTCGCGACGCCGGACCCGGCCGCGCCGGAGAAGCCGCCGGAGCCGCCCGTGGGCCTGTTCGAGCAGGCCCGGCGCACCGTGGCAGCGGGCCGGCGCCTCGTCACGACGCATGTCGAGCTGGCCAGGACCGAGCTCTCGGAGATCACCGAGCGGGCCAAGGCGGCCGCGGCCCTCATCGCGATCGCGATCGCCCTCGCGCTCTTCGTGGCGATCCTCGTCGCCGTCGGGATCACCCTGTTCCTCGGGGAGTGGCTGTTCGGGAGCATCGGCTGGGGCGTGCTGCACGGGACGCTCTTCTGCGTGGCCCTGATCGTCGTCCTGGTGCTCGGCGCGCTGGAGATACCCCGGCGACATCTCGCCACGAGCCTGGTCGGCGCGCTCGTGCTCGGGATCGCGGTGGCGCTCGTGCTCGGGTTCGCCTGGCCCAACCAGCTCTTCACGAAGGTCGGGGACTCGCTCATCCCGGGCGTGGACGCGGGCGTGCGGCCGCTGGTCGCGGGCGTGACGCTCGGTGCGCTGGTCCTCGGCATCGCCGTGCTCCTGGTCGGCGCCCGGGCCGGCGGCGCCGGGGGTGCCTTCGGCGGGCTCGTCGGCGGGGCCGTGCTCGGAGCGCTCGGCGGCGCCTTTCTTGCGATCTCGTTCAGCCTGCACGTCGGGATTGCCCTGGGCATCTGCGCCCTGTTCATCGCCTGGCCGGCGTTCGCCGCGACCGCCCTGCGGTCGTACGACCGGGGGGCCCTCAAGGCCCGCTACTGGCCCACCGCGACCATCGAGACGACGAAGGAGACCATCGAGTGGGTGCGCGAACGGACGCCGCTCGGCAGGAAGCCGTAGCGGCACGCACCGGCCTCGCCGACGAGGTCGAGCGGCTGAAGGCGTCCGCGCGCAGCGCCGTGGACGTCCGGGCGAAGGTGAAGCGGTACCCGGCCAGGGCCGCGGGCGTCGCGGCGGGCGCCGCGTTCGTGGTGGCCGGCGGCCCGAAGCGGGTCTTCCGGGCGGTCAAGCACCGGATCGTCGGGAAGCCGGAGCCGCTCCCAGAGAGCCTTCTTCCGGACGAGGTGGATCGCGCGATCCGCGCGCTCGGCGACGACGGCGGGAAGGTCCGCGGCGCGCTGGAGCGGGGCTTCGCCGACTACCTTGACGCGGCGGCCGGCGACCGGAAGGCGGCGGCCCGCAGCCGATCCCTCTCGAGGCTCGTGCTCCGGGTCGGCGCCCCCGTGGCGACGCGCGCGGCCCAGCAGGCCCTGAAGCGCATGCTCGCGCAGGACGATCGCCCCGGCGACGAGGGGTCCGCGCGCTAGACTCGGTCCCGCGGGCGAGTGGCGGAATGGCAGACGCGCCGGCCTTAGGAGCCGGTGTCACGTGAGTGACGTGAGGGTTCGACCCCCTCCTCGCCCACCAGCGCGATCGGGGCGCGCCCCCGAGGCCGCCCGTATACTTGGTCGGCCATGCACGTCACCACGACCCCCTCCCCGAAAAGCACCGTCCTCCTCGAGGTCGAGCTGCCCGCCGCCGACCTGGCCCGCGCCGTCGTCGACGCCACGCGTCGCCTGAGCGAGCGAACCCGGATCCCCGGGTTCCGGCCGGGCAAGGCGCCCCGATCCATGCTCGAGCGCCAGCTCGGCCCCGGCGCGGTCCTCGACGAGGCCGTCGAGCATCTCGTGGATCGCTCGTATCGCAGGGCGCTGGAGGAGCAGCCGGAGCTGTTCGCGATCGGCCGCCCCACGATCGAGGTCGTCTCCGCCGAGGAGGGGCAGCCCTTCAAGTACACCGCCACGGTTCCCGTTCGTCCGGAGGTGCGGCTGGGCGACTACCGGGCCTTCCCGTTCGCGCCCGAGATCGACGTCGTCGACGATGCGAAGGTGGATCGCGTCGTGGACGAGCTTCGCGACCAGCAGGCCACGCTCGTGCCGGTGGAGGAACGCGGCGCGAAGGACGACGACTGGGCCGTCATCGGCTTCGTCGGGACGCGCGACGGCGAGCCCTTCGAGGGCGGCACGGTGGAGCGGATGCCGATCGTCATCGGCCAGGAGCGCCTGATCCCGGGCTTCGAGGAGCACCTCGTCGGCCTGCGCGCCGGCGACTCCACCGAGTTCGACATCACCTTCCCGCTGGACTACCAGGAGGCCTCCCTCCAGGGCGCCACGGCCCATTTCACGGTGACGCTCAGGGAGCTCCGCGAGAAGGTCCTGCCGGTGGCCGACGACGCATTCGCCGCGTCGCTCGGCGAGTTCGAGGACCTTGCCACCCTGCGATCCGACATCCGGACGCGGCTGGGACGAAATGCGCTCGACCGCGCGCGCCACGGCTTCGCCGACCGGATCATCGACTACGCCGTGAAGAACGCCACCGTCGAGATCCCGGACCTCCTCGTCGACGAGGAGGTCGAGGTGATGCACGACGAGCTCCGCGGTGCGCTGGCGCGGCAGGGGATCACCGAGGAGGCGTATCTCAAGGCCGCGGACAAGACTCCGGAGCAGCTCCACGCGGACTTCCGCCCGGGCGCCGAGGAGCGCGCGAAGACGCTCCTCGTGCTCGGCCGGATCGCCGAAGCCGAGGGGATGGAGGTCACGCGACGCTGACGTGGCAGCCGAGGCGTCGCGCGCCAGGCTGCGCTACGCGAACGACCCGAAGCTCGCCGCCTACTTCGACACGGAGCGTGCCCAGGCGGCGATCCGCAGCTCGCTGCGCCGCTCGCGGGTGGTCGAGAAGCTGATCGACGAGTGGCTGGCGGCGCACCCCGAGCACCCGGCGATCCCGCACATCGAGGACGCGGATGCAGCCGCCGGCGTCGCCGCAGTCGAGGAGGCGGGGAGCGCCCGCGCGTGATCCATCCCCCGTTGTTCGGTCAATCGCCGCGAACGGCGGCCGCTCGCGGCCGCGCCGAGGGCGCCGCTCCAGGAGGGTCCCAGATGCTCGTGCCGATGGTCATCGAAACGTCGAGCCGCGGAGAGCGCGCGTACGACATCTACTCGCGTCTGCTCAAGGAGCGGATCATCTTCCTGGGCGACGCGATCGAGGACAACGTCGCGAACCTGGTCATCGCCCAGCTCCTCTTCCTCGATTCCGAGGACCCGGAGAAGGACATCAACCTGTACGTCAACTCGCCCGGCGGCGTGATCACCGCGGGCCTCGCGATCTACGACACGATGCAGCTGGTGCGGGCGCCGGTCAGCACGATCTGCGTCGGGATGGCGGCGAGCATGGCCGCGGTCCTCCTCGCGGCGGGCCACCCCGGGAAGCGCTACGCGCTGCCGCACAGCCGGATCATGATCCACCAGGGTTCGGGCGGGTTCCGCGGCAACACCCCGGACGTCTTCATCCAGGTCAGGGAGATGGAGACACTCGTCAACGCGAATCACGAGCTGCTGGCGCGCCACACGGGCCAGACCGATCGAGAAGATCGTCAAGGACACCGAGCGGGACTATTTCATGAGTCCCGACCAGGCCCAGGCGTATGGCATCATCGACGCTGTCTACGCGCCCGTCCCGAAGTCGGTCGCGCCGGGGCTCCCGTCCGCATCCAGCGGCCCGGGCATCGAACGACCCGCGGCCCCGACCGACGGGGCCCCTGACGGGGCCCACGCCGGCGGGCGCATAGGCGGCACCGGCGCGCCGCGCCGCCGCAGCGAAGACACGGAGATCAGGCGCAGATGACGACCAGCAAGACGCCCAAGGTCCCGTATCGCTGCTCGTTCTGCGGGAAGAGCCAGGAGCAGGTCCGCAAGCTCATCGCCGGGCCAGGGCGTCTACATCTGCGACGAGTGCATCAACCTCTGCCAGGAGATCATCGAGGAGGAGCTCCTGGAGCAGCCGCGCCAGAAGCCGGCGGCCGAGAAGCTCCCATCGCCACGGCACATCAAGGACGCCCTCGACGGGTACGTGATCAGCCAGGAGCGCGCCAAGAAGGTCCTCTCGGTCGCCGTCTACAACCACTACAAGCGGGTCAACGCAGGCGGCTCGACGGACGACGTGGAGCTCCAGAAGTCGAACGTGCTCCTGGTCGGCCCCACGGGCTCCGGGAAGACCCTCCTGGCCCAGACGCTCGCCCGCGTCCTGGACGTGCCGTTCTGCATCGCCGACGCGACCTCGCTCACCGAGGCCGGCTACGTCGGCGAGGACGTCGAGAACATCCTCCTGCGCCTGATCCAGGCCGCCGACTTCGACGTGGCCCGGGCCCAGCGGGGCATCATCTACATCGACGAGATCGACAAGATCGCCCGCAAGGCCGACAACCCGTCGATCACCCGGGACGTGTCCGGCGAGGGCGTCCAGCAGGCGCTCCTCAAGATCCTGGAGGGGACGACCGCGAACGTGCCGCCGCAGGGCGGCCGGAAGCACCCGCACCAGGACTTCATCCAGATCGACACCACGAACATCCTCTTCATCTGCGGCGGGGCGTTCGACGGCCTGGAGCGGATCATCGAGGAGCGGGTGGGGAAGCGCGCGCTCGGCTTCGGCAGCGACGCCTCGGGCACGAAGGCGGATCGCCAGAAGATCCTCGACCGGCTGATGCCGGAGGATCTCCTCAAGTACGGGCTGATCCCGGAGTTCGTGGGCCGGCTGCCGGTCGTCGTGACGCTCTCGGCGCTGACGGCCGAAGACCTGGTCCGGGTGCTGACCGAGCCGAAGAACGCGATCACCCGCCAGTTCAAGCGCTTCCTCGGCCTGGACAAGGTGGAGCTCGTCTTCACGCCCGGCGCGCTCACGCGCGGCGGCGGACGCGGCGCTGGCCCGCAAGACCGGGGCCCGCGCGCTCCGCACGATCGTCGAGGAGTCGCTCCTCGAGGTGATGTACGACATCCCGGACCGGACCGAGATCCGCAAGTGCATCATCACGGAGGAGACGATCCGCGACGGCCGGCCGCCGCTCCTTCTCACGAAGACCGAGGTGGACGGCGGCGTCGACGAGACGAACTACGCCGAGTGGCTGGCGGCGCAGGGCGCTACCGCCTGAAGCCGGCTCTGCCTCGCGGGAGCGTCCACGGGCCGTGCTACACTCCGGCTCTCACGGCGGTGACCGAGAGGAGTAGCGTCGGCAGGGGCAGAAGCGAGCGCGGGACGGTGCGAGCCGCGCGGCGACCCCGGCGTGAACGTCACTCGCGAGTCGTGACGGGAGACGCCCGATAGCGCGTCGAGAGGGGCCCGGGGCCCGCGCCCGCGATGAGCGGGACCGCGCCGTCGCCCAAACCAGCTGGTGGTACCACGACCCCGTTCGTCCGCTGGGACGAGCGGGGTTGTTCTATCTGGGAGGGAGCGCGCGATGACGCAGGAGCAGGCTGGCCCGGGGCTCGCGAAGGCGTACCGCCCCAGCGAGGTGGAAGGCGCGATCTACGAGCGCTGGCTGGCCGCCGACGTCTTCGCGCCCGACGGCGCCGGCTCGCTCGCGGATGCTTCGAAGCCTCCCTTCGTGCTCATCCAGCCGCCACCGAACGTGACCGGCAGCCTCCACCTTGGCCATGCCCAGCGGAGCGCGGTCGAGGACCTCATGACGCGCCATGCGCGGATGCAGGGTCGCCCCGCGCTCTTCCTTCCGGGCCTCGACCACGCCAGCATCGCGGCGCAGTTCGTGCTCGACCGGATCATCGCGGCGGAGGGCGAGACGCGGGCCAGCCTGGGCCGGGATCGCTACCTCGAGCGGATGTGGCAGTTCATCGACGAGACACGGGGCGTCATCCTCGGGCAGCAGCGACGCCTCGGGGCGTCGATCGACTGGAGCCGGCTGCGCTTCACGATGGACGAGGTCTCCAGCCGGGCGGTTCGCGAGGCGTTCACCCGCCTCTACCGCGATGGCCTCGCGTATCGCCACGAGACGCTCATCAACTGGTGCCCGGGCTGCCGGACGAGCCTGTCGGACCTCGAGGTGGTGGCAACGCCCGAGACCGGGACGCTCTGGACGGTTCGCTACCACCTCGTCGACGAGTCGACCGGCCTCCCGGATCCCGCGCTGACGATCAGCGTGGCGACCACCCGCCCGGAGACGATCCTCGGCGACACGGGCGTCGCGGTCCATCCCGACGACCCGCGCCACGCAGCCATGGTGGGCAGGCGCGTCCGCATCCCGTTCGTGGAGCGCGACGTCCCGGTGATCGCCGACGCGGTCGTGGACCGGGCCTTCGGGACCGGTGCCGTGAAGATCACGCCGGCGCACGACCACGACGACTACGCCACCGGCGGGCGCCACGACCTCCCGTTCGTCGACGTGCTCGACGACGGCGGGCACATCTCGGCGGCGGGCGGCGTCTACGCGGGCCTCGAGCGATACGCCGCGCGGCAGCGGATCCTCGCCGACCTCAAGACGCGCGGCGATCTCGTGGCCTCGGCCCCGCACGAGATGGTGGTCGGGCGCTGCCAGCGCAGCCACGACGCCGTGGAGCCGCGGCTCAAGACCCAGTGGTTCGTCCGGACGAAGCCGCTGGCGGAGGCCGCCCTGGCGGCGACCCGCGAACGGCGAACGGTCATCCTGCCCGAGCGGTTCGAGAAGGTCTGGGAGCACTGGCTGACCGAGATCCGCGACTGGAACGTGAGCCGCCAGCTCTGGTGGGGCCACCGGATCCCGGCCTGGTACTGCCCGGACGGGCACATCACGGTGAGCGCGGACGCAGACGGCCCGGCCGCCTGCGAGGCCTGCGGACGACCGATCGCCGAGCTCGTCCAGGATCCCGACATCTTCGACACCTGGTTCAGCTCCGGCCTCTGGCCGTTCTCCACGCTGGGCTGGCCGGAGGCGACCGCGGACCTCGCCCGCTTCTACCCGGGCACGGTGATGGAGACGGCCTACGACATCATCTTCTTCTGGGTCGCCCGGATGATGATGCTGGGGATCCACTTCCTGGGCGACGCCCCGTTCGAGGTGGTCTACCTGTCGGGCCTGGTCCGCGACCCGTACGGCCAGAAGATGTCGAAGACGAAGGGCAACGTCGTCGATCCGCTCGAGGCGATCGACGAATCCGGCGCCGACGCGCTGCGCTTCGCGTTGATCCACGGCGCGGCACCGGGAAACGACCAGAAGTTCAGCGCCGAGAAGCTGGAGAACGCCCGCAACTTCGCCAACAAGCTCTGGAACGCGGCGCGGTTCGTGCTCGGCGCACGACCGTCCACGATCCCCGCCGGACGCATCGCGCGTCGGTCCCGACCCCGTCCGCCTCGGCCCCGCGGAGCGCTGGCTGCGGAGCCGCGTGGCCGCCGCCGTCGTGGCCGCGGATCGGGCACTCGCCGAGTTCTCGTTCGGCGATCTCACCCGCGGCCTGTACGACTCGATCTGGGGCGAGTACTGCGACTGGGCGCTGGAGCTGGCCAAGGTCCGGCTTTCCGACGACGCGATCCCGGCCGAGGACCGCGAGGCCACCTGGTGGACCCTCGTGGAATCGCTCGACACGTACCTGCGCCTCCTCCATCCCGTGATGCCGTTCGTCACGGAGGCGATCTGGGCCCACCTGCCGAAGGGACCGGGAGATCCGGCACTCCTCATCGTGGCGGATTGGCCGGCTCCGGGCGCGGGGGACGCGGCTGCCGAAACGCAGGTTGGCGCCCTCCTGGACCTCGTGGGCGCCATCCGGAATGCGCGTTCCGAGGCAAGGCTCGAGCCCGCAGCCTGGCTCCCGGTGGACGTGGCACTCCCCCCGGCGCTCGAGGCGGCGTTCGACGCCCTGGCGCCGGCCATCGAACGGCTCGCGCATGCGCGGCCGCTGGCGAAGGTGCCCGACGCGGCCGCGCTGCGCTCGGGAACGGCGGGTGGCCTGGCCGTGGTCACCGGGGCGATCGAGGGGATGATCCACCCGACAGCGCCGGGCATCGAGGCCGCCGCGCGCGACCGGGCCCGCCTGGAACGGGAGCTCGCCGAGGCAGAGACGCAGCTCGATGGCGCCCGGGCCCGCCTCGCAGACGAACGCTTTGTCGCGCAGGCGCCGCCGGCTGTCGTGGAGCGTGCCCGCGCGCGAGCGGCGGAGCTCGAGGAACGGGTCGGGAAGCTCCGCGCCAGCCTGGCGGGGTAGGGGAGGGTCGAAGGCCGGGCCGGCGGGCTACGAGGGCGCAGGCCCCGTCGTACGGCGCTCGACGAGGGTGACCGGGAGGACCTCCCGGAGTGGCACGCGCGCCGCCCCCGAGATCAATCCGACCATCCGATCGACTGCCCGGGCCCCGGTCTCGGCGAGGGGCTGGTGGATCGTGGTCAGCCCGACGAAGTCGGCGGCCTCGACATCGTCGTAGCCGATCACCGAGAGCTCGCCAGGCACGTCGATGCCCAGCGCACGAGCGGCCTCGAGCACGCCGATCGCCTTCGTGTCGCTGGCGGCGATGATGGCGGTCGGTCGGTCCGCGCCTCGCAGCATCGTCTCGGTCAGCTCGCGAGCGAACTGGCGCGTGTGCTCGCCTTCGGCGACGTTCTCCGGGCGCATCGCCAGGCCGTGCTCCCGCAGGGCGACCGCGGCACCTCGAAAGCGCATCCGGCTCGACGGGACGCCCAGGATCGGGCGCGGTTCGTCGCCGATGAAACCGAACTGCCGATGCCCCCGTTCGAGAAGGTGGTTGGCCGCCAGCATCCCGCCCCCGACGTCATCGCAGACGACCCTGGGAAGACCGCGGTGGTGAGCGTCGATCAGGACGACGGGAAGCCCGGAGCGGCGGATCTGCGCCAGCTCGGCGTCGTGGGGTGCCAGCGAGATCAGGATCATCCCGTCGATCCGCTCCGGGCGCGGCACGTCCCGCAGGAGCGCATCGCGCCGCTCGATCGTCTCGACGTTGAAAACGATCATCTCGAGGGCGGCATCGACGAGACCTGCCTCGATGCCGCGCAGGCGCTCGACGACAGACGGCCGTGTCAGGTGGAGCGTCACCACGGCGATGCTCTGCGTCCTCCGCAGCGAGAGCCGTCGGGCGGCCGAGCTGGGCACGAAGTCGAGCGCAGCGATGGCATCCAGGACGCGAGCCCGAGTCGCCGGATCGACGTTGGGCCGCTTGTTGAGGACTCGGCTCACCGTGCCGCGGCCCACGCCGGCAACACGCGCGACATCCGTGATGGTGGCTGGCATGTCCGTCCTGTGCAATGACGATCCCCGTGCAACAGCATAGGACACCGGACGGGATCGGTTCCAGTCCCACCGCGGCCCGGGCGCGACGGACGATCTTGCCGTCACACTGTCCCGGAGATTCCCGCTTGACACCTCTGGTACTCTCTCGATCGGAGGGTGTGGAACCGGTTCCACACGGATCGACCACGCGGCGGGAGGAACCGCCGAACTGGAGGAGAGCATGCGCAACAGGCTTGCGGCTGCCACCGCCGCCCTGGCCGTCATCCTGGCGGCCTGCAGCAGTGGCGCGACGACCGCTCCAGCGTCCCAGGCGCCCGCGGCGTCGGCCGCCGCGTCGTCCGCTGCCTCGTCGGCTCCGTCGGCGGCAGCGAATCTCAGTGGCAAGACGGTCACCGTCAGCGGTGCGTTCGTGGACACCGAGGCCGCCGCATTCGCGGTGGCGGTGAAACCATTCGAGGACGCCACGGGCGTCAAGGTCGTCTACAACGGCGACAAGTCTTTCGAGCAGCAACTGAACGTGCAGGTCCAGGCCGGCAACCCGCCGGACGTGGCGCTGCTCCCGCAGCCGGGCGGGATGAAGAACTACGCGGCACAGGGCAAGCTGTTCCCGCTTCCGGCGGACATCGTCGCCTCGATCGACGCCAACTACGGCCCGGGCTGGAAGGATGTCGGGACGGCCGCAGACGGCAAGGTCTACGGGGTCTTCCATCGCGTCAACCTGAAGGGCCTCGTCTTCTACCCGAAGGTCGCATGGACGGCCAAGGGCTACACGGTGCCGACGACCTGGGACCAGCTGAAGGCGCTCGAGGACAAGATGGTCTCCGATGGCGTCGCGCCCTGGTGCATCGGCCTCGAGAGCGGCGCCGCGACGGGCTGGCCGTTCACCGACTGGGTCGAGGAGGTCATGCTCCGCACCGTCGGCGCGGCAGGCTACGACAAGTGGGTCAACCACCAGATCCCCTTCACTGATCCGTCCGTCAAGAACGCGTTCCAGATCGTGATGGACATCTTCGGCAACCCGAAGTACGTCTATGGCGGGCCTCCGTACATCGTCCAGACCAACTTCGGCGAGGCGCCCAAGGCCGCCTTCGACAACCCGCCCAAGTGCTGGATGACCAACCAGGGCAACTTCATCACCGCCTTCTTCCCGGACACGGTGATGAAGG
Source organism: uncultured Chloroflexia bacterium (assembly GCA_963722475.1). Taxonomy (GTDB): domain Bacteria; phylum Chloroflexota; class Limnocylindria; order Limnocylindrales; family CSP1-4; genus CTSoil-043. The sequence continues at coordinate 156,440 of CAVRMJ010000009.1, forward strand.
ACCTGGACAACCAGGTCGGCGTCTTCAACCTGCCGGCGATCGACCCCGCGATCGGCACGCCCGCCGAGGTCGGCGGCGACCAGGCCGTCGCGTTCGCCGACCGCCCCGAGGTCTGGGCCTTCCTGAAGTACCTCACCACGCCTGACGCCGGCGTCTCCTGGGAGAAGGCCGGCGGCGCGCTCTTCCCGTACAAGACCCAGGACCTGGCGAACTACTCGTCAGCGCTCGACCGTGCGTTCGCCACGTCGATCGTCCAGGCGCCGGTCGTCCGCTTCGACGGCTCCGACGCCATGCCGGCAGCCGTGGGCTCGGGCACATTCTGGTCGGAGGCCGTGAAGCTCGTCAGCGGCAGCCAGAATATCGACACGACCCTCGCGAACATCGAGGCCAGCTGGCCGAAGTAGCGGCGGCCTGCGTCCTTGCGGCGCCGCTCCGGCGGCGCCGCAAGGACATCCGCCTGTCCCGCCGAGTGGAGGATCGAAGGGATGCGACTGGCAGATAGCGCAGCGGCACCCCCGCCGAGGGGGGTCGGCCAGGTCCTGGCCACGGGTGTCGGCCAGCTCCTGGTCTCGATCTTCGTCCCGGTCGTCGCCTTCATCGTCCTGTGGGGGGGCTTCCTCTTCCTCAAGGACAGTGGCGCGCCAAAGATCGTCATCGTCCTCGTCGCGATCGTCTGGGGGATCGGCGGCGTCGCCCTGCTCTACATCGTCGCGAACTGGCTGACCGAGAAGCTCCCGCCGGCGTGGCAGGCCCGGATCCTGCCGTTCGTCTTCGTAGGGCCTGCGATCGCCATCCTGACCTTCTACCTCCTGATCCCCGCGGTCCTGACCGCGTGGCAGAGCCTCCTCGATGCCCACGGCGCCAAGTTCGTCGGCGTCGACAACTACGTCTACTCGTTCACCAACCCGGAGATGGTGACAGCGATCCGGAACAACGTGCTGTGGCTCGTCTTCGGGACGCTGTTCAGCACGGGGCTGGGCCTGGCGATCGCGGTCCTGGTGGAGCGGTCGCGGCTGGACCGCCTGGCCAAGACCCTGATCTTCCTGCCGATGGCCATCTCCTTCGTGGGCGCCAGCGTCATCTGGCGGTTCGTCCTTTCCTACCAACCGCTGGGCCAGCCCCAGGTTGGGCTGCTGAACGCCATCCTTTCCGGCTTCGGCATCGGGCCCGTCTCCTGGCTCACGGGTGAGCCGCTCAATACGATCCTGCTGATCGTGATCCTGATCTGGGGCCAGACCGGCTTCGCCATGGTGATCATCGGCGCCGCCCTCAAGGGCGTCCCGGACGAGATGCTGGAGGCCGGGCGGATCGACGGGGCCAGCGAGTGGCAGGTCTTCCGCCGCCTCATCGTGCCGACGATCTGGCCGACGATCGTCACGGTTGCGACGACGATCGCGATCCTCACCCTGAAGATCTACGACATCGTCACGGCGATGACGGGCGGCAACTTCAACACCCAGGTCATCGCGACCCTCATGTGGAAGCAGGCGTTCACGTTCTTCGATTCCGGTCGAGGCGCGGCGCTGGCGATCATCCTCCTGGTCGCCGTGACACCGGTCATGTGGTACAACCTCCGGCAATTCCGTGGCCGGGCGATCTGAGGCCGTTGCGATGAGACGCATTGCCTGGTCCCGGGTGGCCATCAACCTGGCCGTCCTCGCCCTCATCGTCGTCTGGACTGTGCCGACCCTCGGCCTGTTCATCACCTCGTTCCGCGACAAGCAGGCCATCTTCAACTCCGGCTGGTGGACGGCCTTCACGGGCCCCCATGCTGCCTTCACGCTCGACAACTACAACACGGTGCTCTTCGGTGGCGACGGGCTGGGGACTGCCTTCCTCAACACGCTCGCCGTGACGATCCCGGCCGTGGTGATCCCGATCCTGATCGCTGCCTTCGCCGCGTACGGGTTCGCCTGGCTGGAGTTCCCCGGCCGCCGGATCCTCTTCATCACGGTCGTCGGGCTGCTGGTGGTGCCGCTCCAGATCGCGCTCATCCCGGTCCTGAAGGCCTACCTGGCGATCCATCTCAACGGGACTTTCCTGGCGGTCTGGCTCGCGCACGCCGGCTTCGGCCTCGCCCTGGCGACGTACCTGCTCTACAACTACATCAGCCAGCTCCCGAAGGACCTCATCGAGTCGGCATCGCTCGATGGGGCGTCCCACTTCACGATCTTCGTCCGGCTCGTCCTTCCGCTCTCGGTGCCTGCCCTCGCGTCCTTCGCCATCTTCCAGTTCCTGTGGGTCTGGAACGACCTGCTCGTGGCGACGACATTCCTCGGCACCGACCAGGATGTCGCCGTCATGACCTCGCGCCTCGTGTCGATGACGGGCTCTCGCGGCCAGGACTGGCAGCTCCTGACGGCCGGTGCCTTCGTCTCGATGATCGTGCCCGTCCTCGTCTTCCTGAGCCTGCAGCGGTTCTTCGTCCGGGGACTCCTCGCCGGCTCCGTCAAGGGCTGAGCGTGGGCGACCTCGTCGCCGGCGCCGTCCTCGCTCTCGACCTCGGAGGCACGCAGGTCCGGGCCGCCGCCGTGCTTCCGGGGGGCGCGCTCGTCGGCGTCCGACGCTCGCGTACCCCCGTCGCCGATGGCGGCGAGGCAATCGTCGCCGCGTGCATCGCGGCGCTTCAGGGCGCCCGAGATGATCTCGCGACGCTCGCCGGGGCGCCGCCGATCGGGATCGGGATCTCGGCGCCCGGGCCGGTCGACCCGCGGAGGGGCCTGATCGTGGACCCCCCGAATCTCGGTCCCACGTTCCGCGACATCCCGTTGGCGGCGCGGATCGAGGGCGAGCTCGGCCTGCCCGCGGTTCTCGACCGGGACACGCAGGTCGCCGCGCTCGCCGAGGGACGCTTCGGGGCTGCCGCCGGCTGTGACGACTTCGTGTACCTCACCGTGTCGACCGGCATCGGCGGGGCAATCGTCACCGGTGGGCGCCTCGTGCGCGGGCCGGACGGGACCGCGGGCGAGCTCGGGCACCTCGTCGTCGACCGTCAGGGCCCGCCCTGCGGGTGCGGGATGCGCGGCCATCTCGAGGCGATCGCGTCCGGGAGCGGCATCGCGCGCCAAGCGCGCGAAGCCGCGGTGCGCGGAGAGAGCGACCTGCTGGCCGAGCTCGTGCTCGCTCGCGGCGCAGCCTTCGGGGCGCGGGACGTGGCCTACGCCGAAGAGGCTGGCGACGCGGCCGCCGGCCGGATCATGGCGGACGCGCGGGACGCGTTCGCGGTCGCCTGCGTGAGCCTGACCGACGTCTTCAATCCGTCGCTGATCGTCGTGGGCGGCGGCCTTGCGGCCGGCCAGGGCGAGCGCCTCCTCGGGCCGGCACGGGCCGCCGTCGAGCGGGGCGCGTTCCGTGCGCCCGCGGCGCGCGTCGCGATCGTCCCGGCGTCGCTCGGTGACGACGTCGGGCTTGTCGGGGCACGCGTCCTCTTCGAGGAGCGCATGGCCTCCGCCACGGCGCACGCCGGGCCGGAGCGGGTGGCATGGTGACGGGTGCTCGCCACGGCACCGGCCCGCGACCGCCCCAGGATGTGGGACCGGCCGGTGGGGCGGAGGAGATGTGGCTGGAACACGCGACGGCCCTGGCTCGTGAGGCGCTGGCCGCCAGCCCGCCCAGCGACGCCGAGGCGTTCGTGATGCGTCTCCGTCGCCAGTGGACGGACCTCTGGGAGGGCCTGATCGATCCGTACGACCGGGATCCACGGCTGCCCGCGAACCTGGAGCGCCTGGTCGGCGTCCTGGCGGGCCGATGGGCGGCACGGCCCTCCGATCTTCGGGTGCTCGACCGGCAGCGAACGTTCCACCCCGACTGGTTCCAGGCCCCGGACATGGTTGGCTATGTCTTCTACGTCGACCGGTTCGCCGGGACGATCCAGGGCGTGGAGGATCACCTCGACTACCTCGAGGAGCTCGGGGTCCGGTACGTCCACCTCATGCCGCTGCTGCGGACGCGACCCGGCGACAACGACGGGGGCTATGCCGTCGCCGACTACCGGGACGTCGAGCCCGGCCTCGGCACGATGGCGGACCTCGAACAGCTGTGCGGGCGGATGCGCGAGCGCGGGATGAGCGTCTGCATCGACCTCGTGCTGAATCACTGCGCGGCCGAGCACGACTGGGCGGTCCGCGCGCGCGCCGGCGAGCCGGACTACGAGGCGATGTTCTGGATCTTCTCGAATCGGCGGCTGCCCAACCGGTACGAGGCCACGCTCCCGGAAGTCTTCCCCGACTTCGCGCCGGGGAACTTCACGCGACTCCCCGGTGGACGCTGGGTGTGGACGACGTTCAACGAGTTCCAGTGGGACCTGAACTGGTCGAACCCGCGCGTCTTCGTGGAGCTGACCGACATCCTGCTGGACCTCGCGAACCGCGGTGTTGATGTCTTCAGGCTCGATGCGGTCGCGTTCATGTGGAAGCGGATGGGCACGAACTGCCAGAACCAGGCGGAGGTCCACAGCCTCCTGCGGGCCCTCCGCGCGTGCGCGCGTATCGCGGCCCCCGCAGTCATCTTCAAGGCCGAGGCCATCGTCGCGCCGGAGGACCTCGCGCCGTACCTGGGCGTCGGTCGGAACCACGGCCGCGAGTGCGATCTCGCCTACCACAACAGCCTGATGGTCCAGTACTGGTCGGCCCTGGCGACCCGTGACACGCGCCTCATGACCCACGTGCTGTCGGCGTTCCCGAGAAAGCCGGCCACGGCGTCGTGGGCCACGTACATCCGCTGCCACGACGACATCGGCTGGGCAATCACCGAAGCGGACGCCGAGGCCGTCGGCTGGACCGGGCGGGAGCACCGCGCGTTCCTGTCGGCGTTCTATGCCGGCGAGTTCCCCGGATCCTTCGCGGTGGGAGAGGTCTTCCAGAACAACCCGGCGACCGGTGACTCGAGGATCAGCGGGTCGTTCGCCAGCCTGGCGGGTCTCGAGCGCGCTCTCGACCTCGACGATCCCGCCCAGGTCGATCTCGCGATCGCGCGGATCCTCCTCGGCCACGCCCTGATCATGGGCTGGGACGGTCTCCCGCTTCTCTACATGGGCGACGAGATCGCGATCCTCAACGACCGGAGCTACCGTGGGGAGGCGAGCCTCGCCTCGGACAGCCGCTGGCTTCACCGGCCTCGAATGGACTGGTCGCGGGCGGCGCAGAGGCACGCCAACGGTCCCGCGGGCCGGGTCTTCCGAGGCATCCGGCACCTGGTCCGGGTCCGGCGCTCGCTCGAGTCCCTCCACGCGGCGACGCCGCTCGAGATCCTCGATCTCGGCGACCCGGCGCTATTCGCGTTCGTCCGCGCCCACCCGTCGGGCCCACTGCTCGCGGTCCACAACCTGACGGAGACTCCGCGAAACCTCGACGGAGGGGTCCTGGAGATGGTCGGCCTGGAAGCGGCGGTGGACACGATCTCGGGCGACGGGCCGTTCCTGCCGGCCGACCCGATCGCGCTCCCACCGTATGCCGTCCGGTGGCTCGTGGCGGCAAAGGAGGCGTGATGCGGCCGCCGGTCCCGCCGCCTCACGACGATCCGACCTGGTGGAAGACCGGCGTGGTCTACCAGGTCTACCCGCGTTCCTTCGCTGACACAACCGGCGATGGAGTGGGGGACCTCGAAGGAATCACCCGCCACCTCGACCATCTCGCCGGCGACCCGGGCTCGCTTGGCGTCGACGCGATCTGGCTCTCGCCGATCAACCCGTCGCCCGGACATGACCTCGGCTACGACATCAGCGACTACGGGTCCGTGGACCCGCTGTTCGGGAGGGAGGCCGATTTCGACAGGCTCGTGGCAGAGGCACACCGCCGTGGACTCAAGGTCATCCTCGACCTCGTCGTGAACCACACGAGCGACGAGCACCCCTGGTTCACGGCATCGCGCTCCTCCGTCGATGGCCCGTACGCCAATCGCTACCTCTGGCGCGACCCCGCCGGCGTGGATGCTTCCGGACGCCCGATCGCACCCAACAACTGGGTCTCCTTCTTCGGGGGGCCCGGGTGGGAGTGGGATCCGATCCGCGGGCAGTCCTACCAGCACACCTTCCTGGCGCAGCAGCCCGACCTGAACTGGCGCGACCCCGGGACACGGGCGGCCGTCACGGAGATGATGCGGGGCTGGATGGCGCGTGGCGTCGACGGCTTCCGCATGGACGTCTTCAACGCCCTCCTGAAGGACCCAGGGCTCCGTTCGAACCCGGTCCGGCCGGGCCGCTCACCCTGGGCGCGACAGGTCCACCTCCACGACAAGGACCAACCCGACCTCCCCGCGCTCCTTGCCGGGATCCGCGCGGTCGTCGACGAAGAGCCGGGCCGGATGACGGTCGGCGAGCTCTTCGACGGTGACGTGGTCAGAGCGGCGGACCTGACCACGGAGCGTCATCTCGTCTTCGACTTCGAGCTGCTCCAGACCCGCTGGTCCGCGGCCGCCATGGGGCGTGCCGTGGAGCGTCGAGAGAACGCGTTCGGTCCGGATCGCTGGCCGACCGTGGCGATCTCGAACCACGACCAGCCACGTCACGTCTCGCGCTGGAGCGGCGGTCGCGATCGGGACGCCCTGGCGCGCGCCGCCGCGGTGCTCCTCCTGACCCTCCGTGGCACGCCGTTCCTCTACTACGGCGAGGAGCTCGGCGTCCCCGGGATCGTCGTGCCGAACCGACGGGCGATCGACCCACCGGCACGCCGGGCGGGACCCGACTTCCCGTGGTGGAACCGGGACCAGGCGCGAGCTCCGATGCCGTGGACCGGCGAACCAGGTGCGGGCTTCACCACGGGCCAGCCGTGGCTGCCGCTCCCGCCCGACGCTGCCACTCGCAACGTGGCGTCCCAGCGCGCCGATCCCGGGTCCGTCCTGTCGTTCTACCGAGCGCTCCTCGCGTTGCGCCGTGAAACGCCCGCGCTCCACGCGGGTGCCTTCGGGCGGGTGGCGTCGCCGACTCCCGGCGTCCTGGCCTTCCGGCGATGGACCGCTGACGGCCGGGCACTCGTGGTCCTGAACCTCGGCCGCAGGCAGGTGACCGCGACGATCGACCCGGGGGCAGCGGCCGGCCCATGGGAGACGGCCCTCGGGACCCACGGGTCGTCCCCTCCGGGGCTCACGCGGAGCGGGCGAATCGGCCTTCGGGCGCTCGAGGGCGTGATCCTGGTCGGAGGAGACGCAGCCCCCCGTCGCTGACCCGGCGTCGATCGAGCGCGCGGCGCTGCTAGGATTACCTCCACGCCACGCCGAGGGAGGTTCCGTGCCGCTCGAGTTCCTCAAGCGTCGGGGACGGGACGACGACCGACCTGTGCCCACGCCCGCCGCCATCCCCGAGGAGGTCTCCGCCCAGGAGTACCTCCTCAAGCTCTACTACGCGGGAAAGAGCAGCGAGGGAGTCCGCCTGAAGGCGAGCCCGCGCGCCATGGCCGAGCTCCCGAAGATGCTCGCCGGCCTCGCCGCGAGCGAGATCGAGGTGATCGATCCGCTCCCGATCGAGTTCAGCCAGGCAAGCCCGCAGATCATCCGGCCGTCCGAGGCGATGCAGTGGGTGAACGCCCATCACGGCCACTCGCCGGTCGGACGCCACGCGATCTTCGTCCTGGAATCGATCGACGCGATCGATCTCGCCTTCGACACGGTCGCCTGTGCGCTCCTCGACGGCGAGCTCGACACCTCCGGCTACCCGGAGTACAACGCGGTCGTGGGCGGCGTTGCGTCGCACTGGGACGAGGCGACCGGCGACATGCTCGTCCGGGCCGTAGTCGGCTGGGGCGGGCGCGGCGTGCGCGGCGACACGGACAGGATTGCCGCGCGGCTGCTGAGCGGCATCTTCCAGAACGTTCTCGCCAGCCAGTACGCGATGGGGGTGGCGCCACCGGATCGGCCGGTCCCGGTGGCGGGCCGGGGCGGCCTCGTCTGCGCACACTGCGGGTTTGCGTCCGCCCACACCCGGGCGTTCTACTGCCCGAAGTGCGGCATGCGGCTCTTGCGCGGCTGAGCCGATCCGAGGAACGGGAGACCAGGTGCCCATCTACGACTACGTCTGCGGATCCTGCGGCCACCGGTTCGAGGTCCTCCGCGGGATCAACGAAGCCGGACCGCACCAGTGCCCCGAGTGCGGAGGGCCGGTTGCGCGGGCGTTCGTCCCGCCGACGATCCACTTCAAGGGCACAGGCTGGGCCAAGGCGGACCGCCGGGCGGCGGGCGCCCCCGTCCGCAGGTCCGCGACCTCATCGCCCGCGTCGGGGTCGTCGTCATCCTCGGGGGGCGGAGTCTCCGCGGCGCCGGCGGAATCGCCCGGAACCAAGGCCGGCGCCGAAGGAGCACCATCGACCTCCGAGGTCCCGCCGGCGAAGTCGACTCGGGTCGACGAGGAGCGATGAGGCCCCGATGAGTCGTCCGCCCTCGGACTGGATCACGCTGGCCGAGGCCGGCCAGATCCTCGGTGACGCGAACGTCCGTTTCCGTCCCGAGACGATCGGCAGGTGGGCGCGGGAGGGGCGGCTGCAGACGCTGAAGCTGGGCGGTCGCCGGTACGTCCGGCGGGTCGAGGTCCGGGCCCTGCTCCGACCCCGCCGGCGCGTCGCCGCCGAGGATGTCCAGCCGCGGCTCTTCGAGGACCTTTGAACGGACCGGCTGCGACGTCGCGGCCGAGCGTCGGGCGCCAGGTCTGGTTGCGCATCGAACCCGTCGTGGCGGCCATCCTCGGCGTCCCACGGATCGCGATGGCGCACCGGGTCTGGAACCGCTACGGCGCATCGAGCGGTCCGCTCCTTGCCCGGGGTCTCGCGTTCACCGCGCTCTTCACGCTGGTCCCCGCGCTCCTGCTGATTGCCTCGATCGCCGGTCTCATCATCGGGGATCCCGAGACACGGACCAGGATCGTGGCATCCCTGGCAGCGCAGTTCCCGCCGCTCGCGAGCGTGCTTCGGGACGCCATCGAGACCGCGCTCGCGCACGCCGCCGCGTTCTCCCTGATCGGCGCGGCGGTCCTCGCCTGGTCCGCGAGCGGGCTCGTGCGCGGCCTCGACGGCGCGTTCGGCATCCTCTTTCGCGAGGGCGAGCACGGCGGGACGGTCTTGCGAACTCTGGGCGAGGTCGTCGTGGTGGCGGTCGCCGTGGTCGGGATGGGGCTGATCGTCGTGATCGCGACGCTCCCGGGGCCGGTCTCCGAGCTGCTCGGCCTGGCGCGGCTGCGCGTCACGGCCGTCCTGCCCGTTGCCGCGGTCTTTGCCCTGGCCTTCCGATTCATGCCGCGGCCCCGGCCCGGCTGGCGCGATGCGATCGTCCCGGGGGTGTGGGTGGGGTTGGGTGCGTCGGCCCTGACCGTGGCGTTCACCCACGCCGGGCCCCTGCTGTTCGGCGCCGCGGATCTCTACGGTGCGTTCGCGGGGATCTTCCTGGGTCTGCTCTGGTTGTCCTACGTCACGCAACTGTTCCTGGTCGGCGCGGCGTGGGTGGCCGTGCGCGCAGACGAGCGGTCGGCGCCGGCGATTGCAGAGCAATCGCCGGCGCCCTGACCGGCCGTCCAGCCCCCGTCAGTCCCGGCGCCCCTGCCGCCCACGATCAGCCCTGGCGGCTTCCGCAGCGACGGCAGAAGCGCGCGTTGGCGGAGAGCGAAAGTCCGCAGTTGACGCACGACTGGATGCCGACCGGGCCGGCGGCGCCCCGCGGCTCGGCGGCGAGGATGTCGCGACTCGACTCGGCCCAGACCGGCGACTCGAGCGGCCGCGCCGTGGCGACCCGTGCCGCCCAGGAAGCCGAGGGCATCGCGTCGGTCGCCCGACGGGTGGCACGTTCGGGCGAGGCCCATGCGGGCGGCACAGGCTGCGGCTCGCCGGAAGGGGCGCCATCCTCCGCGACCATTCGCCAGGTCGGTTGCACCACGACGTCCGCCGGCGGCGGTTCCCCCGCCTCGGGCGCCTCGGCCACGACCGCCTCGGGCGCCTCGGCCACGACCGCCTCGGGCGCCTCGGCCACGACCGCCTCGGGCGCCTCGGCCACGACCGCCTCGGGCGCCTCGGCCACGACCGCCTCGGGCGCCTCGGCCACCCGGGCAGCCGGTTCGTCGGCGGCGGCATCCGTCGACACGCCCGCAGGAGCCATCGACGTCGCGTCCAGCGGGGGTTGCTCCCGGTGCGGGCGGAACCGCTGCATGAAGCGCCGTGTCTCGCGGCGTGCGCCGGTTGCGGGTTCCGGCCAGCCCGCGGAGGGAGCCTCGATCGGGCTCTCACCGACGGCCGGCGAGATCGCTGCGACATCTCGATCGGCGAGCTCTGCGGCCTTCGCCTCCGCGATCGTCGGGCCGGCGTCGTGCCGACCGGCATGGCGGCTCAGGGCGCCCGAGATCGCGGCCAGCTCGTCGTGGGTCAGCTCGATCTCCGCCGCGTCCATCGGCTTTGTCGCCGGCGGACCTGCGACGACGGCCCCCTCGTGAGCGGCGTGGAGGTCGGAGGTCGGCCAGGCCGACGCCGCCACGCTCGGAAGAGCCGATTCCGCGACGCCGGCGGGCTGCGCTCCAGGTCCGCCGAGCGCCAGGTCCGGGAAGATCGTCGGCAGCAGTTCCAGGCTCAGATCGGGCGAGCACGAGAGGCATTCGCCGGCAGTGGCGTTCCAGCAGTTCCCGCACGTGTACTGCCGACAGCTCATGCAGAAGTTGAACGTTCGGTGGAAGGCATCCAGCTGCTGCGACGACTCGCTGCGCACGTCGTCCTCGCGCGCGGCGGCCATCGCCTCGGAGAACGAGGAGTCGTCGTTCGCGACGAAGTTCTTCACGCCACGGGAAAGCGTTCGAATCCGCCCCAGGCCGCGCCGCCGCCGCCTGTTGCCTCGAACGTATATCGCGTGCCGCAGCGCTCGCAGAAGGATTCGGTCAGGACCTCAGCCATCAGCTCCCCGTGCTGCACGCCCGTCCGCGGCCCCCCGGCCCCGTCCGCGGCCCCCGGAGTATACCGTAGGCTTGGAGGCCTCCCGGGCCCCGAGGTCGAGCGGGGTCCCGCGTCGATCTCCCTCGATCGCCGCCCGGTCACAGCCTGCACACGTCCGGAGGTCTCGCGCGCACCACATGCGACCTCTCCCCGCGCTCGAGGGCTTCCTCGAGCGACTCTTCGAGCGGCCCGGAACTCGCCTCTTCAATACCGGCGTCGCGCCGGCAACCCTGGCGCGACGCATCGAGCGCGCGATCGACCAGGAGCGCCGGCCCGGCCCCGAGGGGCGGGTCGCGCCGACGCGGTTCGAGGTCGCCGTGGACGCCCGCGCGGCGGAGGAGCTGGCGCGCCTGCCCGACCTGGAGCGAGAGCTGCGAATCGGCCGCTCTCGCCCACGCACGACGACGCGGGTACCGCATCCCCGAGCGTCCATCGGTCGCGATCGTCGCGTCGGCAGCCCTCCAGCGAGGCGCGATCACCGTCAGGGCGACCTTCGCCGGGACGGCGGCGCTCCGGGACGCGGCCGGCCCGGCCATCGACCGAACGGTCGTGCATCCGATTGCCGGCGTCGCGGCGCCCAACGCGCTCCTGCGCGTCGTGGGTCCGGACGGGGTCGACCGCCGACTGGCGGTGGGGGACCGACCCTTCGGGATCGGCCGCGATGCCGACAACGACCTCGTCGTGGCGGACCCGCTCCTGTCGCGGCACCACGCCCGGATCGTGCCGCGCAACGGCCGGCTGGTCCTGGGCGACCTCGCCAGCAGGAATGGCACGCGGGTCAACGGGCGACTCGTGCTCGAGGCCGTGCTCGGTCCGGGCGACCGCGTGGAGCTCGGCGGCACGCTGATCGAGGTCCTCGCACCGGAGCGGCCGTGGACCCGGTGACGCTGGCCCTGTGGGCCATCCGGCTGGCATTCCTTGCCGCCCTCTACGTGTTCCTCGCGCTCGTGGTGCGGGCGCTGCTCTGGGACATCCGGGCCGCGGCGCGGGACCCGGCCGGGGCGCTGGGCCGTCTCGTCGTGATCACGAGCGCGGGCCTCCCGGCGGCCGGCAGCGTCTTTCCCCTTGACGCCCTCACGACTCTCGGGCGCGATCTTGGGAGCAGCGTGGTCCTCGATGACCCGTTCGCCTCGGCCCGCCACGCGGTCCTCACGTTCCGCGGGCGCGGCTGGTACGTGGAGGACCTGGGCAGCACGAACGGCACGCTCGTCAATGGCGTGCCGATCGCGGGCGCGCTCCCGCTCGGTTTCGGGGACGAGCTCCAGATCGGCGACACCAGGATGCGCCTGGAGCGTGGGATCCGGTGACCACCGCCGCGCTGCCCGGGTTTCCCCGCCCGATCCTCCGGCGGCGCGAGCTGGGCCTCCTGCTGGCGGTCGGGGTCGCGCTCCTCCTCGGGAGCCTCTCCCTCGGGTTCACCCGGACCGGCCACCCGGCGCTGGCCGATCCGGCCGGGCTTGCCACCTACCTGGGGGCGCTCGCCGCCGTCCACGTGGCGCTCGTCGTGGCGGGGCGCCGGGTGGACGAGGTGCTCCTGCCGGTGGTCGGGCTGCTCGGCGGCATCGGCCTCCTCCTCGCCGCGCGGCTGCCCCAGGGCCTGGTCGTCGCGCAGGTCGGCACGGCGACTCTGGGCCTGGCGTCGCTCCAGCTCGTCTGGCTCGTGCTTGCGCTCGGGATCGCAGCCGTCGTCGCGATCACGGTCCGCTCCGATCGCTGGCTGCGGCTCTACAAGTACACGTGGGCCGCGCTGGGGCTGGCCCTGCTGCTGCTCACGTTCGTGTTCGGGAGCGACGTGAACGGGACCCGGCTGACGCTGGAGCTCGGGCCGGTGAGCGGGCAGCCATCCGAGCTGCTCAAGGTGATCCTGGTGGTCTTCTTTGCCACGTACCTCGCGGAGAACCGGGTCCTGCTGGCCGACGCCCGGGTCCGGGTGGTGGGACGGCTGACGCTTCCGCCGGCGCCGTACCTCCTGCCGGCCGGCCTGATGCTGGCCCTGGCGCTGGGAATCGTGGTCGTCCAGCGAGACCTGGGAGCGGCTCTCCTCTTCTTCGCGGTCTTCCTGTGCCTCTTCTACCTCGCGACCGGCAGCCGGGTCGACGTGGCCCTGGGGGTCGCCCTCTTCCTGGCCGGCTTCGTCGCGCTCGCCCTCGTCTTCCCGCACGTTCGGGACCGGGTGGCGACCTGGCTGGATCCCTGGGCCGACCCGTTGGGTACGGGTTTCCAGACGATCCAGGCGCTCCATGCGTTCGCACGCGGCGGGCTGCTGGGGACCGGCCTGGGAGCGGGCCTGCCACTGATCGGCGGGCAGCTGCCCATCCCGGCCGTCCACACCGACTTCCCGCTCGCGGCCCTCGGCGAGGAGCTGGGGATGACCGGCGTGCTCGCGATCCTGGGCTGCTACCTCGTCATCGTGTCGCGCGGGCTCCGCATCGCCGCGGCGGCCGCGGACGATGTCCGGGCACTGCTCGCTGCGGGCCTTGCCCTCGTGATCGGCGTGCAGGCCGCGATCATCGCCGCAGGCAACCTCAAGCTCATTCCGCTGACCGGGATCACCCTCCCGTTCATCAGCTACGGCGGGTCGTCACTCCTGGTGAACGGGCTGATCGTCGGGTTGCTGCTGGCGTTCTCCGATCGCGGGCCGGCGCTGCCGGCGGAGCCCCGCCGGGCCCGCCGGTTCGGCCGGGGCGGCGCGTGACCGGGGCGGCGCGTGATGCTGCAGGGCGCGCGTGGACGCCGGGAGCGTCCACTTGGCGGGCGCGTGGTCCGCCTGGGCCTCGTCCTCGCCCTCGTGTTCGGCGGCCTGGCGCTGGGCGCGGGCTACTGGCAGGTGCTGCGCGCCGACGAGCTGGCCCGCGACCCAGGCGATGCCGGCGTGATCGCGGCGACGCTGTCCACGGTCCGCGGCCGGATCCTGGACCGCGACGGCCACGTCCTCGCCACCAACCGGCGCGACGCGGCCGGCGAGTCGTACCGCGTCTATGCCGACGCCTCGCTCAGCGCGCCGCTCGGGTACGCCTCGCGCCTCTACGGGTCGGCGGGCCTCGAGGCGGCCTGGGCGTCGGAGCTGCTCGGGATGGGCGACGATCCCGCGTCGCGCGCCCTGGCGAAGTTCCGGCCGCCCGCCCGGCGCGGCGACGACCTGCGGACCAGCCTCTCGCTGACCCTGCAACGGCTGGCAGTCCGCCTGCTGGGTGCGGACCGCGGCGCCGTGGTCGCCCTCGATCCGCGGACCGGCGAGGTGCTCGCGATGGCCAGCACGCCCACCTACGATGCGTCGGGGATCGCGGATCCCGCCACCTCCAGCGCGGCGTTTGCGGCGGCCCGGAACGACCCCGGCCAGCCGCTCTTCGACCGCGCCGTCCAGGGGCGCTACGTCCCCGGATCCGTCTTCAAGATCGTGACCGCCATCGCCGGGCTCTCATCCGGCGCGATCACTGCGGCGACCACGTTTCCCCAGCAGCCCGGCGCCGAACGCACGGGCCTGCTCATCGACGGCTTCCTGGTCCGAGATGGACACCACCTCTTCACGGGGTCGGAGCTCCTCGACTTCTCGCGCGCGACGGAAGTCTCGTGCAACATCTGGTACGCGCTGGCCGGGCTTCGCACCGGCGGCGCAGGCATGGACGAGGCGGCACGCCGGCTCGGCTTCGGCGCGGCCATCCCGTTCGATCTCCCGACGGCGACCTCGCAGCTCACGAACGGCGGCGGTCCGCTGCCGGGCGGCTTTGCCGACGATGTCGAGCTGGCCAATGCCGCGTACGGGCAGGGCGAGGTGCTCGTCACGCCGCTCCAGATGGCGCTCGTCGCGGCGACCGTCGCGAACGGCGGCGTGGAGCCGCGCCCGCGCCTGGTCACCGCCCTCGTCAGCCCGTCGGGCGCGGTCAGCGACGTCCCGGGCGGCACGCTCGGTCGTGTCCTCTCCGCGCAGGACGCCGCCACGATCGCAGCGGCGATGACCAGCGCCGTCGAGGGTGTCGATGGGCGGAAGTTCACCGCGGGCGCCCAGGTCGCCGGGAGTGACCGTCGCGGGCAAGACGGGCACGGCCCAGCTGGGTGGGTCGGGCGAGCCGAACTCGTGGTTCATCGGATTCGCACCGGCGGAGGCGCCGACGATCGCGCTCGCCGTGATCGTGGAGCAGGGCGGTTCGGGAGTGGCGCGGGCTGCCCCCCTGGCCGGGGACCTGCTCCGGGCGTACTTCGCGGCGCAGCCGTGACGGACCCGCGCAGGCCGGATCCCGCCCCGACGGACGCGCCCGCGCCGGCGCCCGACCGCGGGCCCGAGACGGCGCCACTCGAGCCGCGCCCGTGGATCGAGCGGATCGGCCTTGCCGTCATCGCCGTCATCCTCGTCGCCGTGTTCGGCGCGATCGCCGCCGCGTCGCTCGCCTCGGGTGAGCTGTTCCTTGCGCTGATGGCCGGGCTCGGGGCCCTGATGACGGCGTGGGCCGGCGGCCGCACGTTGCTTCGAGGCTGACCGACGCCCGCAGAATCGGCCCCGGAACCGTCCCGGGAGTTTCGGACGTACTATCTCCACACCCCGAGACCGCCACCACCCCGCCACGAGTGGGTTTGCGCCGTCCCCGGACGGACCTCGCCCGACCGTCGCGCAGCGACAGGAGCCCGAGACCACCATGACGAAGATCCAGGAGTCCGGCGACCGAGTCGTTGCCAACGTGGAGCGGGTCATCGTGGGCAAGCACCACGAGGTCCAGCTCGCCCTCGTGGCCCTGCTCTGCCGCGGCCACCTCCTCATCGAGGACGTGCCCGGAACCGGCAAGACCGTCCTGGCGAAGGCACTCGCGAGGAGCCTCGGCTCGTCGTTCCGGAGAATCCAGTTCACCCCGGACCTGCTCCCGTCGGACGTGACCGGCCTCTCGATCTACAACCAGAAGACCCAGGAGTTCGAGTTCCGACCCGGGCCGATCATGAGCCAGGTCGTCCTCGCCGACGAGATCAACCGGGCCACTCCCAAGACTCAGTCGGCGCTGCTCGAGTGCATGGAGGAACGGCAGGCCACGATCGACGGGATCAGCCACCAGATGCCGGACCCGTTCCTCGTGATCGCCACCCAGAACCCGATCGAGTACGAAGGCACGTTCGTGCTCCCCGAGGCCCAGCTGGACCGCTTCATGCTGCGGCTCCGGATGGGCTACCCGACGCCGACGGAGGAGATCGTCATCCTCGACGAGCAGAAGCGGGTCCACCCGCTCGATGACCTCGAGGAGGTGTGCCCGGTCGCCGAGCTGCGCGAGATGCAGGCCGCGGTCCGCGAGATCTACGTGGACGCGAGCGTCGCCGAGTACATCGTCCGCCTCGTCAACGCCACCCGGACGCATCCCGACATCTACCTCGGAGCGTCGCCCCGGGGCTCGATCGCGCTGTACCGGGCCGGCCAGGCCCGGGCCGCGCTGCTGGGGCGTGACTACGTGATCCCGGACGACGTGAAGACCCTCGCCAGTCCCGCCCTGGCGCACCGGCTGATCATCAAGACCAGCTCGTCCATCCGCGAGGTTGACGCCGAGACCGTCGTCCGCGAGCTGCTCGACTCGGTGCCCGTCGACGCACCGGCCCGGCCCGGCGGCCCGCGCCGGATCGAGGCCGAGGCCGCGCGCGGCCGCTGACCGGACGCGGAACCAGGTCCTCCGTGCGCGTCCTGCGCCGTATCCCGTTCTTCGTGGTCGGCGGACTGCTGGTGGTGGCCGCGTTCAGCACGGGCTACGACTTCCTGTTCTACCTGGTCTACCTCGGCTTCCTGGTGATCGGCGGGAGCTACCTGGTCACGCGGAACGGTCTCTCGAACCTGGAGGCGGGCTACGCGGTCAGCCAGGTCCAGGCCCACGTCGGCGACCAGCTCCGCACGACCTACACGCTCCGGAACACGAGCCGGCTGCCGAAGCTCTGGCTCGAGGTTCACAACCCCTCCACGCTCCCGATCCCGTTGCCGGGCCGGGCGATCTCGCTCGGGACGCGCCGCGAACGGTCGTGGGTTGCCCGCGTGCCGCTGATCCGGCGCGGCCATTTCCGCGTGGACCCGCTCCAGATCCGGACCGGCGATCCGTTCGGGTTCTTCGAGGCGAACGCGTCCGTCGGGCACGGGCTGACCCTGGTGGTCTACCCCCGGGTCGAGCGCATCCCGCGCTGGCGGCTCCGCGCCGTGAACCTGGAGGGCAGCCGATCCACCCCGGTTCGGGCCGCCCAGTCGACCCCGCTCGCCACCTCCATCCGACCGTATGCGCCGGGCGACGCGTTCAACAGGATCCATTGGCCGTCCACCGCGCGGACGGGCGAGATCCAGGTCAAGGAGTTCGACCTGGAGCAGACGGCCGACGTGTGGCTCTTCGTCGATCTCGAGCGTCGCGTCCAGCGCGGGTCGGGCGACGACTCCACCGTCGAGGTGGCCGTGCGGGTCGCGGCGGCGATCGCCGAGCGAGCCCTCTCCGAGAACCGCTCGGTCGGCCTGACCACGACGGGCGCGCACCTGACCCACCTGTCCCCGGACCGCGGCCCGCGCCAGCGGCGGAAGATCCTGAACCTGCTTGCGGCGGTCGAGGACGATGGGACCATGCCGCTCGTGGAGGCGCTCGTCGCCGGGCTGCCGCTCCTCCGTCGCGGGATGTCTGCCCTGATCGTCACCCCTGCCGCCGAGCCGGCCTGGGTCAGGCCGCTCGCCACGCTGCGCCCCCGGGGGATCGGCACCCAGGTCTTCTACCTGGATCCGCGCGCGTTCCTGCGCCACGAGGTCGTGGCCGCCGGCCGGAGCGTCGAGGAACCCGAGACCGCCGCGGAGCTCGACGAGCTGGAGCAGGCGTCGCGCCAGGTCCACCACGCGCTGGCCGAGTTCGACGTGCGGACCTGCGCGGTCCCGCCCGGCGTGCCGCTCGGCGAGGTCCTGGTCGGATGAGCGCGGCGCGCACCGCGTTCGACTACAGCGTCGCGGCCCCGCTGGACGACGAGCGTCGCCTGACGTTTGGACCCGCGGAGGGCTGGTCCAGCGTGCTCCTGCTCGTCGTGATGGCCGCGCTCGTCGGCTGGGCCATCGACGACGCCCGCTGGGTGCTGGGAGACTCGACGCTGACGGACTTCCTGCCCTGGGCGGGAATCCTCGGCGTGCTGTGGGGCGTCGTGGCGGCAAAGGCCGACCGGGGGCGGCTGGTGGCCCATGTCGGCGGCGCGATCCTCGCCACGACGTACCTGTTCCTGGTCATCGGCGCCCACCTCGCGCCGGGAGAGTCGATCGGCGGGCTGCTGGGGGCCACCTCGAGCTCGGTGACCGCGGCGTACGTTGACCTCGTCGTCCACGGCCATCAGACCACCACGGAGATCGGGCACTTCCTGCTGGTGCTGGGGATGATCACGTGGAGCGCCGGCCACTTCGCGGGGTACACGGCCTTCGCCCACCGGCGTCCCGTCGCGGCCATCCTGTTGCCGGGCGCGATCCTCCTCGCGAACGTCGTGCTGACGATCCGGGACCAGTACCCGCTCCTGGTGGTCTACTCGCTCGCGGCGCTCCTCTTCCTCGTCCGGTTCCACGTCGCGGACGAGCAGCGGGCGTGGGCGCGGCACCGGATCGGGGACGTCAGCGACGCGGTCGGCCTGTCGCTGCGCGTCGGCGTCACCTTCGTCGGCGTGGCGGTCCTCGGAGCGCTGCTCCTGGCGCGATCGGCGACGTCGGCGCCGCTCGCTGGCGCGTGGCCCGGGCTGAACCAGTCGTTCACGGAGCTCGCCAAGCAGGTCGTCCGGTATTTCCCGGCGGGCGGGCCCGGGACCAGGATCACCGGCACGCAGTTCCTGGACTCGGTCACGGTGACGGGCGTGTGGGTGACGGACTCGACGCCGATCCTCACCATCCAGACCCCTGCCGGCAGCCCGCGAATGAAGTGGCGCGCCGTCGCGTACGACCGGCTGACCGGGAGCACCTGGACGTGGAGCCAGTCGGCTGAGGTCAGTGTGGGGGCGTCCGACGGGCTCCTGGCCGGCACTCGAGACGCGCCGCTCGACAGCGTCAGCTACGTGCCGGCCATCTACCAGGTGAGCGGCCTTGCGGCGGGCAGCATCGTGGTGACGCCGGGGATCCCGACGAGTCTCAGCCGGGCCGCCGACGTGACGCTGATCCGGAGCGGCAGCGACACCGCATTCGGCCGGATCCTGCCGGCAGGCGGCAACAGCTACACGCTCGAGGCGCTCCTGCCGGACCTGTCCAACCCGAACGACCCGAAGGCCCTGACGGCCAACCGCCTCCGCGCGGCGGGGACCGACTACCCGCCCGATCTGCTCGCCACCTACACTGCCATCGAGCCCGGGACCGTGGGCGCGGAGACGCGCGCGCTGCTGGCCCAGATCATGAACGGGGCCAGGCCCACGAACCCGTACGACACCGCGCGGGCGATCGAGGCATACCTGCGCGACGGCCGGAACTTCACCTATTCGACGGATGTCACGAACGTCGACTGCGGCGGGCGCGGCGTGGTGGACTGCTTCGTCTACTCGCGAACGGGCTACTGCGAGCACTACGCCTCGACCATGGTGATGATGCTTCGCGCCGAGGGAATCCCGGCGCGGTTCGTCGAGGGCTTCCTGCCCGGCGACCGCAACGCGAACGGTGTCGAGACGATCCGCCGCAGCGGGGCGCACGCCTGGGTCGAGGTGTGGTTTCCCGGCGCGGGGTGGGTGGCGTTCGACCCGACGGGGGGTGGCGTGGGCCTCCCGCTCGCCCTGCCAGCCGGACCAGCGGTCGCGAACCCCGTGCCCTCGACCAGCGCGGGTGCAAGCGGGGGCCCGGGCGCGAGCCGCCGGGCCGGCGTCGACGAATCGGGCGGAGCAACCAGCGCCGGGTCATCGGGCAGCTTCCGGACGCCCGGGATCGGGCCGATCATCGTGGTCATCATCCCGCTCTCGGCCGCGCTGCTCGGGCTGGCGTTCGTCCTTCTCCGGCGCCGCTTCGGCCGGCCGGCCGAACCCATGGCTGTCTACCGGACCGTGGCGGGCCTCGCCGGCCGGCTGGGCTACCCGCGCCGTCCCACCCAGACTGTCTACGAATACCTGGGGTCGCTCTCGGACGTCGTGCCCGGCGTCCGGCCGGACCTCCAGCTCGTCGCCCGCTCGACGGTCGAGGCGACGTACGGCCGGCGGCGCTTCGGCCCGGACCGCCTCTCGGCGCTCGGCGAGGCCCAGCGGCGTCTCCGGGTCACGCTCCTGCGCCTCGCGTTCGTGCGCCGGAGGGGAGGGCGCCGCTAGAGGGCGCCGCTGCTGGAACGCGCGGCCGCTTCGTCCTCGGCGCGCCGCTCGGCCTCCCCGGCCTCGATCTCCAGCGGCGCGAGGTGCTCCGTCCGGTTCCAGGCGCGCAGGACCGCGCGCCCGTTGCGGATGTCCAGCACGGCGATGCCGGTCGTGGCCTGGGTGAACGTCCAGAAGCGGTCAAGCGGCAGGCCCAGCAGCGCGAGCAGCGCGACCTTGAACGCCCCGTCGTGGCCGACCAGGAGCGTCCAGGGCCCGGCATGGGGATCGTAGAACGACGGCGTGGCCGGGGCCGGGGAGCCGGCCACGGCGCGGCATCCGCAGCGGCGAGGGCGGTCGAGGACGCGCGGGCAAGCCCGTCGATCACCGCGGACAGCGCGGCTCGGACGCGCCGATCCACCTCGACGAGCGATTCGCCCCCGGGCGCGACGGTCCGGACCGGGTCGCGTCGCCAGCCCGCGATCTCCTCGGGCCAGCCTGCCTCCACGTCCCGCTGGAACAGGCCTTCCCAGGCACCCTGCCCGATCTCGCGGAGGCGCGGCTCCGGGATCAGCGGCGGGGCCGGCCGGCCGCGGGCCGCGATGGCCGCTGCCACCGCGGCCGCAGTCTGCGCGGTGCGGGCCAGCGGCGAGTGCACGATCGCGACGGGATCGCCCGGCGGCACCGGCAGGCGCGGCGGGGCGGCCGGGTCGGCCAGGCGCACCCCCGCGAGCGCCGCCTGGCGCTCGCCGAGCGGCGAGAGGGGCGTGTCCGCCTGCCCCTGGAAGCGGCCCTCGGCCAGCCAGACCGACTGGCCGTGCCGGAGCAGGACCAGCGACGCCGCGAGATCCGCCGGGACGGCCAGGGGCGCCACCGTCGCGCGCCGCGGGCTCCGTCACGCGCTGTCGCCGAGCTCGACGCTCCAGATGTCGAGGACGCCGTCCATCGCCCGGATGTGATCGGCGACGTCGTCGGGGACCGCCTCGTCGAGTGCGAGGAGCATGAACGCGTCGCTGCGCGGCGCGGAACGTCCCAGGTGCATCGCGCTGATGTTGATGTCCGCCTCGCCCAGCATGAGGCCGATCCGGCCCATCATCCCCGGGCGATCCTGGTGGCGGGTCACGAGCATCCAGGGCGCCGGCGCCATCTCCAGCTCGTAGTCGTCCAGTCGGACGAGCCGCTGCTCGCCGTTCGCGAGCGTCCCGGCGACGGCGTGCGGGAAGCCGTCCGCCGACTCCCGCCACGGTCGACGAGCGTGGCGAACGCGCCCGCATCGGGCGTCTTGCGCTCGACGAGGGTGATCCCCCGCGCCTTTGCGAGGTGGGCGGCGTTGACGAGGTTGACCCGCTCGGTCGTCGTTCCCTCGAGGAGGCCGCGGAGGACCGCTGCCTGGAGGGGCGTGACGTCGTGGGCGGCCAGCTCTCCCGCCACCTCGAGCGTGAGCACCTGCATGGCTCCGCGGGCGAACTGGGCGTAGAAGCGACCCAGCGTCTCCGCGAGCGGCAGGTACGGCGCGATCGCGCGCGCGGTCTCCGGCGTCAGGAGGGGCGCATTCACGGCGTAGCGCGCGGGCCGGCCGTCCAGGACGTCGAGCACCTGCTGCGAGGCCTCCTCCGCCACCAGCGACCTGGGCCTCGGCGGTCGATGCGCCCAGGTGTGGCGTGAGGACCGTGTTCGGCGCCTCGAGGAGCGGGTTGCCCGTCGGCGGCTCCGACGTGTAGACGTCGATCCCGGCACCCGCGATCGTGCCTGCGTGGAGCGCCGCGGCCAGCGCCGCCTCGTCGACGACCGCGCCGCGCGCGACGTTGAGCAGGAAGGCGGACGGCTTCATCCGGGCCAGCTCGGCGGCGCCGATCAGGCCCCTGGTGGCCTTGGTCACGGGCACGTGGAGCGTGACCGCGTCGGAGCGCTCCAGGAGCTCCTCGAACGGGACGAGCTCGATCCCGTGGCGTGCCGCCTGGTCGGCGGTCACGAAGGGGTCGCTGCCGATCACGATCATCTCGAGGGCGCGCGCCCGGACGGCGATCGCCTGGCCGATCTTCCCGAGGCCCACGATGCCCAGCGTCTTGCCGCGCAGCTCGTGGCCCGAGAAGGCGCTCCGCTTCCACTCGCCGCGCCGCATGGAGGCGTCCGCTGCTGCCACCTTGCGGGCCAGCGCGAGGAGGAGCGCCAGGGTCAGCTCGGCGGCCGCGATCGTGTTGCCCGTGGGCGCGTTGACCACGGTGATCCCGGCCCGCGTCGCCGCGTCCAGGTCCACGTTGTCCACGCCCACGCCGGCCCGCCCGATCACCGTCAGGCGCGTGCCCGCGGCGATCATCTCCGCGTCGACCTTCACCTGGCTGCGCACGACGAGCGCGTCGTACTCGGGGAGGATCGCCCGGTACTCCTCCGCGCTGAGACCGACCTTCTCGTCGACGTCGTGGTGGCGACGAAGGATCTCGAGGCCCTCCCGCGCGAGGGCCTCCGCGACGAGGATCCTCATGCCGGGGTCCCCACGGCGTTCGCGGAACGGGCCTCGCCGGCCGCGAGGACCGCGCGCTGGGCGGCAGCGACGGCCGCGCCTGGCTCCACCGGACGACCGAACGCCAGGGCGACTTCCTCCAGCACGCTCACGGCCCCGAGGATGTCGTCCAGGTTGACCGCGCCCAGGTGGCCGACCCGGAAGATCCTGCCCTTGAGCTTGCCCTGGCCGCCGGCGAGGATGACCTGCCGGGCCTTCACCTCGCCGTTGAATGCCTTCCAGTCGAGGTCCTCGGGGATCCATGCCGCGGTCACCGTGTTGGAGGCGAACGCCGGGTCCGCCAGGAGCCGGAAGCCGAGCGCCTCCAGCCCGGCACGCGTTGCGGCGGCGCAGGCCGCGTGGCGGGCGAACACCCCGGCCGGGGTCTCGGCCTCCATCAGCTCCAGGCCTGCGTCCACCTGGTACATCACGGCGACCGCGGGCGTCCACGGCGTCTGGCCGTTGGCGGCGGTCTTCCGGGCTTCGCGGAGGTCGAAGTAGAAGCGCGGCATGCGCGCCTCCTCGGCCGCGACCCAGGCGCGCTCGGAGAGCGCGATCATCGACATCCCCGGCGCGGCCATCCAGGCCTTCTGCGAGCCGGTCACCACCACGTCCAGGCCCCAGGCGTCCATCTCGAACGGGACGGCGCCGAGCGCGGAGACGCCGTCCACCAGGATCAGCGCCTCGGGCGCAAGCTCGCGCACGACCGCGGCAAGCGCCGCGATCGGGTTCGTGACGCCCGTGGATGTCTCGTTGTGGGTCAGCAGGACCGCCCGGTAGCCGGCATCGGCCTCGAGGTGGGCGCGCAGCGCAGCAGGATCGGCAGCCCGGCCCCATTCGGTCTCCAGGCGCGTGACGTCCGCGCCGTAGACGCTCGCGATCTTCGCGAAGCGGTCGCCGAACGCGCCGGTGGGAACGGCAAGCACGCGGTCGCCGGGCGAGAGGGCGTTCACGATCGGCGGCCTCCAGGCCGCCCGTGCCCGCCGCGGTGAGGAGGAGGACCTCCTGCCCGGTCCCGAAGAAGACCCGCATCCGCCGATCGATCCGGGCCAGCAGGGTCGCGAACTCGGGACCGCGGTGATTGATCATCTGGCGCCCGCCGGCCTCGCGCACGGAGGGGGGCAGATGCGTCGGGCCGGGGATCCGGAGGTTGGGCTCGAAGCGGTACACGGCGGGGCCTCCTGGCTGGGCGGTCGATCGCGGCCGTCCGCGCCCGGAGGCGCGCACGAACTGGCGGGAGCGTAGGGGAGGGGCGGTGCGTCGTCCAGCGTGGTATATATGCACGCATATGCCTGCCCTGAAGCGGACGACGATCCTGGCCGAACCGGACCTCCTCGACCGGCTGGACCGCCACGCCCGCAGGACGCGGTCGACGAAGACGGCGGTGATCGCGGCCGCGCTGGAGGCGTACCTCTCGGCGCACGAGGCGACAACGCCGCTCGCGTTCATCGGGGTGGGGCGGAGCACGCACGGGCGGCTTTCGCTCGACGCGCGCAGGATCGCGGGGCGCGAGGCGGGCGCGCGGCCGCGGACGGACGCGGGCGGCTGACGGATGGCGGTGCTCCTTGACGTGTCGGCGATCGTCGCAGCGGCAGACACCGCCGACCTCAACCATGCCGCCGCCCGCGCCTGGTTCGGGCGCGTCGACGAGCCGCTCCTGCTCGGTGCGCTCACGCTGGGCGAGGCCGACCACGTCCTGCAGCGGGAGCTCGGCCAGGCGGCCGCGCTCGCCCTCATCGGGGCGCTCACGAGCGGCGCGATCCGCGTGGTCGCGCCGACCACCGACGATCTCGTGCGTGCGGCGGCCCTGCTGGTCGAGCATGCCGAGAACCGTCCGTGCCTGTCCGACGCGCTCCTCGTGGCGGCGGCGGAGCGCCTGGGCGTCCGTCGGATCGCCACGTTCGATCGGCGGCCGCTCGCCGTGCTGGTTCCGCGGAGCGCGCGCGGGGAGCGCCTCCTGGACCTGGAGCCATAGGCGGGCCGGCGGGATCGTGATCGAGGCGGTCCTGCAGGTCGGGCAGCCGATCGGCCGCCCGGTCAGGTCGCCGAACGTCGCCGGCTGTCTCGCGGGGGCACCAGGGCGACCACGAGCACGACGGCGCATAGCGGTGCGACGACCCAGCTGAGATCGCCCGGCTCGGTGCCCATGGTGAGCAGCGGCCTGGAGTGCCCGCGACTGGGCGCCGCTGTCGGGGGCGAGGAGGTGGGTCAGGCTGCGCACCGTGCCGACCACGTTGTAGACGGCCAGCAACCACACCGCAGGGCGTGGACCGGCAAGGCGGTCAACGCCCTGCGGGGCAGCAGGACGGGAAGGTCGGGTCGAGTCACGCTGGGATCTCCTCGGGGCCGTTCCGCGGCCCCTCGACGTCGAGGTGCGGGAGGATCCGGTCGAGCCAGCGCGGTATCCACCAGTTGGCCCGGCCCGGCAGGGTCATCGGCGAGGCTATTCGCCGCGGCGGCGACGGGCCTCCGCCTTCGCGGCGAGGCGGGCGCGGTGGAGCTCCCCGAGGCGGGCTTCGGCGCCTGCGTCGGTCGGCTCCCAGAACCGTCGAGTCGCGCCCCCTCGCGGCAGGTAGAGCTGGTCGGCGGCCGCGTCCGCGGCATCGTGGGGGTTCCGGTACGTCTTCGCGGCCGGCCGGAGATGGCCGGGGACCGGGCGGGGTCCGTGAGCGCGCAGCTCGTCGCGCGCGGCAAAGAAGCCGCGGCCCGCGGCGGCCGACTTGGGTGAGGCGGCCAGGAACACCGCCGCCTGCGCCAGCGCATAGAGGCCCTCGTCGTTCGTCTCGGCGCCGATCTTCTCGACCGCGGTGAGGGCCGCCACGGCCAGCGGCAGCCCCGCCGGCTCTGCGTTCCCGACGTCCTCCGACGCCGAGATGACGAGCCGGCGGGCGAGGTAGCGCGGGTCCTCGCCGGACTCGAGGGCCGTGGCAAGCCACCACAGGGCGGCATCCGGGTCCGAGCCCCGGATGCTCTTGATGAGCGCGCTGATGACCCCGGAGCGGTCGTAGCCGAGCATCGGGGACTGGGCCGCCCGCGCGATGTCGGCGGGCTCGACGAGGATCGGGCGCGCGATCGGTTCAGGGGAGCCGTCCACGGCCGGGTCGGCCGCCGCGTCGATGGTGCGCCGCTCGGCGAGCAGCGCGGCCGTCTCGAGGAGCCCGAGCATGCGTCGGGCATCGCCCGACGCATAGCCGATCAGCTGGCGCGCCGCCGCCTCGTCGAGCGCGAAGGCGCCTGCGAGGCCGAGCGTCGGGTCGGCCAGCGCGCGGGCCGCGATCGTCGCGAGCTCGGCTTCGCCGAGCGGCTGGAGCCGGAAGACGCGGAGCCGCGAGAGGAGTGGCGGCGTGATCCCACCCGCGATCGGCGGCTCGGTCGTCGCGCCGACCAGCACGATGGTGCCGGATTCCACGTGCGGCAGGAGCGAGTCCTGCTGCGCCTTGCTGTAGCGGTGCACCTCGTCGAGGAAGACGACGGTGGTGCGACCTTCGAGGGCCGCCGCGCTGCGGGCGTCCTCGACCACGCCGCGCAGGGTCGCGACGCCGTCGGTCGTGGAGTTGAGGGCCGCGAACCGCGCCCCGATCGCCTCGGCGAGCAGGCGGCCGATGGTCGTCTTGCCGGACCCGGGCGGGCCCCACAGGATGCACGACGGAAGCCGGCCGCCCTCGACCAGGCGGCGCAGGGCGGCACCCGGGCCGAGGAGGGCGTCCTGGCCCACGACGTCGTCCAGGGAGCGAGGCCGCATCCGGTCCGCGAGCGGGCGCAGCCGGTCCGGTGGGGCGAACAGGGGTGCCGGGGCGGTTCCGCCGGTGCGGCGGGCCACGTGTCGCTCTTCCCGGGACCGTCGGTCAGGCGACGGGTCGTCGGGTCAGGAGACCCGGGCGATCCCGAGGACCTGCGTGACGATGAACGCCACGAAGAGGATCGCGAAGATGCCGACGAAGACGATCGCGATGCGCCGAAGGTCGCGCTGGACGTAGGCGTACTCGTCGGCGGCGACGGCCGCGAGCGTGCTGACGCCCCGCACGCGCCCCCGAGCCACACCCTCGACCGACCCGCTTCGGCGGCGATCGCGACCGCGCGCCAGCGCGGCGCTTGCCTGGCGCTCCTCGTCGACGATGCGCGCCTCGATCTCTGCCGCACGGGCCAACTCGTCGTCCGTGAGCGTGCCGGCCGGGCGCTGCGGTGCAGGAGCCGGGGACGTGGCAGCGGCGGGGCGCCCGGTCGTGCTCTTCGTGGGGGGCCGCTGGCCCGGTCGCGTGCTGCCGCGCTGGCGCTTCGCCATGCTGAGGTCGGCCTCCTGAGGTTCCCGCCCACCGGGGCCGGGCGCGTTCGGGCGGGGGTGCAGGTGCGTCCGCCGAGGCCGAAGGATAGCACCGGTGACGGCGGCGCTCCGGACGCTCCGGAGCGCCGGAGGGGGCGAGCCCTGCTAGACTCGCCGCAGCCCCACCGGAGGACCCGTGAGCGATCTCAACGCGCTCGTCAGCGCCAGCGTCGGCCCGATCTTCGCGCTGCTCGTGGTCGCCGTCGCGATCCTCGCGTGGGTGCTGGCCGTCATCGCGCGGCGGTCGCGGCGGCTCGAGGCCCAGCTCGCCGCGCTCACCCGCGGCGACGACGGCACGAGCCTGGCCGACGTCCTCGAGGCGCATCTCGACAAGGTGTACGCCGTCGCCCGCCGCCAGGATGAGCTCGACGGGCGCGCCGCTGCCCTCGAGGAAGGTGCCCGGCACACGCTGCAGGGGATCAGCCTAGTCCGCTTCAACAATTTCGACGACACCGGCGGGAACCAGAGCTTCGCACTGGCGCTGGCCGACCCGGAGGCGAACGGGGTGGTGCTCTCCAGCCTGCACGCCCGGAACCAGACCCGCGTCTACGGCAAGCTCGTGGCCCGCGGTGTCGCCGAGGGCGCCCTCTCCGTCGAGGAGGGCGAGGCGCTCCGCGAGGCGATGGATCGGGCGCTCGGTCGCTGACGGGGAAGGCGCGTGAGCCACGGCCCGGCCACAGGCTCGCGTCCCACGGCCCGGAGCGGGTGATGGCCCGCGTGGCGCGACGGCGCGAGCCGGCGCCCCTGGAGCAGATCCCCGTCTGGCTTGAGCACGTCGTCGCGTCGCCGCGGGCCACCAGGCCACCGGTGGCGGCAGGCGTGGAGGCGCTGCTGGCCAACCTCAACGCGCAGCAGCGCCGCGCCGTCACCCACGGCGAGGGGCCGCTCCTGGTCGTCGCCGGCGCGGGGACCGGCAAGACCCAGGTGGTGACCCGGCGGATCGCCTGGCTCATCGCGACGAAACGGGCGAAGCCCTCCCAGATCCTTGCCCTGACGTTCACGGACAAGGCGGCCGAGGAGATGCAGCTCCGCGTGGACCAGCTGGTCCCGTACGGCTACACGGACACGCTGGTGGCCACCTTCCACGCATTCGGGGACCGGCGTGATCCGCGAGCACGCCCTCGAGCTGGGGCTCCCCTCCGAGCCGCGGGTCCTCTCGCGACCCGAGACGGTGATCTTCCTGCGCGAGCGGCTCTTCCGGCTGGAGCTGGACGCCTACCGTCCGCTGGGCGACCCGACGAAGTTCCTCGCGGCGCTTGCCGCGCTCTTCAGCCGCCTCAAGGACGAGGACGTCGCCCCGGAGGACTACCGCGCCCACGCGGTGGCGCTCGCCGACGCAGCGGCCGCGGCCGGCGACGCTCCCGGCGGCGCAGCCCTGCGCGACGAGGCGCGTCGCCACGCGGAGCTGGCCGCCGCGTACGGGCGCTACCAGGAGCTGCTGGCCGAGGCCGGCGCGATCGATTTCGGCGACCAGGTGCGCCTGGCCCTCACGCTCCTGCGCGAGCATCCGGCCGCGCGGCGCGGATTGCAGGAGCGGTTCCGGTACGTGCTGGTCGACGAGTTCCAGGACGTGAACCGTGCGCAGGCCCAGCTCGTGGAGCTCATCGCCGAGCCGCACCGCAACGTCACGGTCGTGGGTGACGACGACCAGTCGATCTACCGTTTCCGTGGCGCCGCAACCGGCGCGATCGTGGACTTCCTCGAGCACTTCCGGGGCGCGCGGACGATCGTGCTCCGGCGGAACTACCGGTCGCGGGCGCCCATCCTCGACGCCTCGTACCGGCTGATCCGGTTCAACGACCCCGACCGCCTGGAGATCTCTCGCGGGCTCGCCAAGCGGCTCGTGCCGGACCGCCGGGGCCGTGGCTCGGCGCCCGTTCGGCAGGTCGCATTTGCGGCCGGCACGGACGAGGCGGACTGGGTCGCCGCCGAGATCGAGCGGAGGATTCGTGGCGGGGCCGCGCCGCGAGACCACGCGGTGCTGGTCCGGGCGAACGCGGATGCGGACGCGATCCTGCGCTCGCTGAACGTCGCCGGCGTGCCGTGGCGCTTCTCGGGCGTCTCGGGGCTCTACAGCCGTCCCGAGGTGCGGCTGCTGCTGGCATTCCTGCGCGCGCTGGCGAACCCGCACAGCACCGTGGACGTGTTCGCGCTCGCGGCCTCCGAGCTCTACGGCGTTGCCGGCGACGACCTCGCGACGCTGACGAACCGCGCGCGGCGGACGAACCGGAGCCTGCGCGAGACGCTCGAGGAGCTCGAGAGCCAGCCGGGCCTGCTGCGCCTGCGCCCCGACACGCGGACGTCGCTGGCCCGGCTCGTGGCCGACCTGCGTCGGTACGCCGAGCTCGGCAAGCGCCAGCCGGCGGGCGAAGTGCTCTACGAGTTCCTGACGGGGTCCGGTTGGCTCCGGCGCCTCGCGGAGGCCGGCACACCGGCGGCGGAAGAGGCCCTCGGCAACGTGGCGCGCTTCTTCGAGATCGTCCGGGCCCAGTCCGACCTCCTCGCCGACGATCGCGCCGCCTTCCTGGCGCCGCACCTGGAGACCCTGATCGAGGCGGGCGACGACCCCGCGACGGCGGACGTCGATCCCGACGCCGACGCCGTCGCGGTTGTCACGATCCACAAGGCCAAGGGCCTGGAGTGGCCGGTCGTCTTCCTGGTCGGCCTGGTGGACGGCCGGTTCCCGGCGCGAGGCCGGCGCGAGCAGCTCGGGGTTCCCGACGCGCTCCTCCGCGGGACGTTCCCGGCGGGTGACGCGCAGGTCCAGGAGGAGCGGCGGCTGTTCTACGTGGGCATGACCCGGGCGCGCGACGAGCTGCTGCTCAGCCACGCGCTCGACTACGGCGGGAAACGGACGCGCCGCGTGTCGCCGTTCGTGCTGGAGGCGCTGGACCTGCCGGCCGGCGTCGCGCTCGCGACGCGCCGCGCCGACCCGCTCGAACGCCTGGGCGCGTTCGAGGCTCCGGCGGTCGCGCAGCCGACGCCGGCGAGCGGGTCGGCGCGGGAGGCGCTGGTCCTCAGCTTCTACCAGGTCGACGCCTACCTGGCCTGCCCGCTCCGCTACAAGTACGCGCACGTGCTGCGGGTCCCGATCGCCCCGAACCACGCGATCGTCTACGGGTCGGCGCTCCACCTCGCCGTCCAGGATTTCCACAGGCGCCATGCGCGCGGCGTCGTGATGAGCGAGGCCGAGCTGATCGAGTCGTTCGAGCACGCATGGTCCACCGAGGGCTTCGTGTCCCGCGAGCACGAAGAGGCGCGCCTGGAAGCCGGCCGCACGGCGCTTCGACGGTTCCGCCGGACCCAGCTCGAGCCGGGGGCGGTCATCCCCGCCTACGTCGAGCGCGAGTTCGCCTTCACCCTCGACGGGGACCGGGTCCGTGGCCGGATGGATCGGATCGACGTGATCCCGCTTGCGGGACCGGCCGACGACGGCCGTCCCGACGGGCTCGACGCCGCCGCGCCGGTGGCCGACGCCGCCGACGTGGTTGAGCCCGCGCTGCCGCTCCTGCACGAGCGCGTCGTGATCACCGACTACAAGAGCTCGGACGTCCGCGAACCCGCGAAAGCTCGCGAACGGGCGCGCGACTCGCTCCAGCTCACGATCTACGCGATGGCCTGGCAGGCCGAGACGGGACGCCTGCCGGACGCCGTGGCGCTGCACTTCCTGGACTCCGGGCTGGTCGGGACGTCCGAGGTCGACGCGTCCCGGGTCGAGCGTGGCATCGCGGACATCCGGGCGGCGGCAACCGGCATCCGGGCCGCCCGGTTCGAGGCCCGGCCGTCGTACCCGGCCTGCTCGTGGTGCGCGTTCCGGAGCATCTGCCCGTCCAGCGTGGCGCGCTAGACTCCGTCACGTGGAGGCCCGCGACCGACTCGCCAACCTCGGGACGTTCGCGGCCGCGGCCGCCTCGTGGGTGCTCGTGGGACTCCTGGTGATGACCCGCGACCCGCGCGTGGACCCGGCGGCGGGGATCGTGGGTGCGGCGCTCATGGGCCTCGCCACCGGCCTGACCACCGTCCCGCTCTTCTGGCTGGTCGCCTTCGGACGCCATCGCCGCATCGCCTATCGCGGTGACTGGTTCCGCGCCTCGCGTCGCGGGCTGTGGGTCGGGCTGGTGGTCGGGCTGTTCGTGGCCCTGCGGCTGCAGGCGATCCTGAGCCTGCCGATCGCGGTCTTCGTGGTCGTGCTCGTCGTGTTCGCCGAGCTCACGCTCTCCATCGAGCGCTGAGCACCCTTTTCACATCCCCCCGTGGAGGTCCGCATGCCCGCCCCGTCCGACCTGAAGGCCCGCGCAGTCGCCGCCGTCGAGGCGAACCGGGAGGAGATCCTGGCGCTCTCGCGGGCGATCCACGCCGACCCTGAGCCCGCGTTCGAGGAGTACCGCGCCGCCGCGCGCGTCGCCGCGGCGATCGCCGCTCACGGCTTTGCCGTGGAGCATCCGGCCGGTCGGCTCGCGACCGCCGTCCGCGGCCGGCTCACCGGCGGTCTCGGACCGGACGGGCCGCGCATCGGGGTCCTGGCCGAGTACGACGCGCTGCCGGGTCTGGGTCACGGCTGCGGCCACAACACCATGGCGGCGTCGGGGGTCGGAGCCGCGATCGCTCTGGCGGCCGTGCGTGACTCATTCGCCGGAGAGGTCGTCTTCCTCGGCACGCCGGCCGAGGAGCGCGGCAGCGGCAAGCAGTACATGCTCGACGATGGGCTGTTCGCGGGCCTGGACGCGGCGCTGCTGTTCCACCCGGCGGACCGCGACATGGTCGAGTGCTCGCTCCTCGCGAGCGAGGACGTCGACGTGACGTTCCTCGGCACGGCGGCACATGCGGCCAGCGAGCCCTGGGAGGGCAGGAATGCGCTCGACGCGGTGACGCTGCTGCTGTCGGGCATCGGGCTCTGGCGCCAGCAGCTGCCGCACCATGCCCGGGTCCACGGCATCGTCCTCGAGGGCGGCACGGCGGCCAACATCATCCCGGACCGCGCAACTGCCCGCTTCATGATCCGCAGCACCGACCAGGCCTACTTCGAGTCGATGCGCGAGCGCTTCCGGGCCCTCGTGGACGGTGCCGCGATGATGGCCGACGTGGAGCGTGAGCTGGCCTTCTCGGGCGGGTCCACGACCATGAAGGACAGCCTGACCCTGGGCGGGCTCTGGCGCGCGAACATGCAGGCGGCGGGGCTCGGGGACCAGGGGCCGGACCCGGAGCACATCGGGAGCTCGGACATGGGGAACGTCTCGCGCGTGCTCCCGACGATCCACCCCTCACTCGCGATCTGCGACCAGGGGGTGCCCTGGCACTCGCTCGAATCGCTCCGCGCGGCGGCCACGCCCCGGGCGGAGAGGACGACGCTCGTGGCTGCGGCGCTCGTCGCCGCCACGGCGCTCGACCTGCTTTCCGACCCATCCCTCGTCGACGCGGCATGGCAGGAGTTTCGCGGCGAGGGATAGGAACCGGGCGTCCCGCGCGCTATCATCCGCGGGCGCCCCGCCGGACGGCCGACCCGAACCGGCGGCGCCGACAACCGACGGCCCCGCGTCCCCGGCGCACGCCATTGCCGGCGTTCCGACGACGCTCGCGGCCCGAGAGGAGCCTCGCGTGACCGACGCGAACGATCCAGTCGACGCCGCGCCCGACGCCGCCCACGCCAATGGCTGGGACCGCGAGTACGAGGCGTTCGGCGACTTCGACCTGCCGACCTACGTCGGCCCGTCGACCTTCGCCCGCTGCCCCTGGGTCACGGACCCGGCCGAGCTCCGCCGACGCGGGGTCGACGTGGCGATCATCGGTGCGCCGTTCGACGACGCCGTCAGCCACCGGTCCGGTGCGCGCTTCGGTCCGCGCGCGATCCGCGAGGCGCAGTACTCCACCGGGTCGCTGAATTCGCTCCAGCTCGGCGTGGAGCCGTTCGAGATCCTGACCGTCGTGGACGCGGGCGACGCGAACATCGTCCCGGCGTGGATCGAACGCGGCCACGCCTTCGTCTACCGCAAGGTCCGCGAGGTCGCCCGGACCGGCGCGATCCCGATCGTGCTCGGTGGCGACCACTCGATCACCTGGCCGTCCGCCACCGCGGTCGCGGAGGTCCGCCGGCCGGGCAGCATCGGGATCGTCCACTTCGACGCCCATGCGGACACCGTGCCCGATGACTGGGGCGTCCTGGCCGGCCACGGGACGCCGATGCGCCGGCTCATCGAATCCGGGGCGGTCAAGGGTCGCAACTTCGTGCAGGTCGGCCTGCGTGGATACTGGCCGCCGGACGGACGTCTTCGCCTGGATGCAGGAGCAGGGGATGCGCTGGCACCTCATGCGCGAGATCGAGGAGCGCGGCGCCGAGGCGGTCGTCGACGAGGCCATCGCGGAGGCGCTCGACGGCGCGGACGCCATCTACCTGTCCGTCGACATCGACGTGATCGATCCGGGAATGGCACCGGGGACCGGGACGCCGGAGCCGGGCGGCCTGCTGACCCGGGAGCTGCTGCGCGCCATCCGCCGGATCGTGGGGGCCGTGGAGCTCGCCGGCATGGACATCGTGGAGGTCTCGCCGCCGTACGACCACGCCGAGGTGACCGCGATGGCGGCCAACCGGTGCGCGATGGAGGCGATCTCCGCGCTCGCCGCAAAGCAGGCCGCCGGCACGCCGGTCCGCTTTGCCGGCCCCGGGACGCGACCGGCGTGACCTACCAGACCGAGGCGCCCGAGCCGGAGGAGCTCCCGGACGCGCTCGCGCGCCTCTACGACCTCGACCTGCTCGGACGACCCCGGTGACGTGGACCTCTGGCTCGCGCTGGCCGAGAGGACCGGGGGCCCGATCCTCGAGCTGATGGCCGGGACCGGCCGCCTGGCGGTCCCCCTCGCCGAGGCCGGCCACCGGGTCACGGCCGTGGACCTGGACCCGGCGATGCTCCGGCGAGCCGCGCGCCGCGCGGCCGCCGCCGCCGACGAGGTCGCAGCGCGCCTCGAGCTCGTCCTCGGTGATGTCGTGGGCCTGGAGCTGCCCGGCGCCGGCACGTTCGGGCTCGGCTTCGTGGCCCTGAACTCGATGCTGCTCCTCCGCACCCGCGACGCCCAGCAGGCCGCCTGGACGGCGCTCGCCGCCCACCTCGCACCCGGCGGCCTGGCTGTCGATCGACGTCTGGCTGCCCGACGCGGCCGACCTGGCCCGCTACGACGGACGACTCCACCACGAGTACCTTCGGCGCGACCCCGAGCGCGGCATGTGGGTCACGAAGACGGCCGCGGCGCAGCACGACGGGGCGACCGGGACGGTCGCCCTCACGACGTTCTTCGACGAGGGGGATCCGGGCCAGCCGCCGGTCCGGTGGTTTCGGCGCGACGTCGTCCGCCTGACCTCCGCCGACGAGCAGCGCGCGCTGGCCGAGTCCGCGGGCCTCGACGTGGAGCTCGTCTCCGGCGGCTACGACCTGGAGCCGCTCGGTCCGCACGACGACCGCCTGATCCTCCTGGCGCGGAGGCCCGGTCCCGCGGCCTGAGTCTGGTATCGTCGGCACCGATGCCAGATCCCGCCAGCCAGATCCGCCTCATGCTCGTGGAGGACGTGCCGCAGGTGGCGCAGTACGTGCGCGGCCTCCTCAACGCCCAGCAGGCCATCAAGCTGATCGACGTCGTCGCCGACGGGGCCCACGCGGCGGCACAGGTCCAGCAGCTGCGCCCCGACGTCGTCATCGTCGACTGGCTCCTGCAGGGCCGGACGAAGGGTCGCCGCGTCGTGGAGAGCATCCGCGACGGCGGGCTGCACATCCCCGTGATCGCCCTCACCGTTCCCCAGAGCCCGCTGGATCCCGACCCGGCCGCGGGCATCACCGCGGTCATCTCCATGCCGTTCTCCGGCTTCGAGCTGGTCAACGTCGTCAACGCGGTCCATCGGGCGGCCTCGGCAGGGGACGGGACCGGTCGGTCCCGGGTGATCGCCGTGTTCGCGCCGAAGGGCGGCGTGGGGAAGACGACCATCGCCTTCAACCTCGCGGTCGCGCTCGCGGTGCAGGGCCACCGCACGTGCCTCGTGGACGCGTGTCTCCAGTTCGGCGACCTCCGGTCGCTCCTCAAGGTGCCCGGAGACGCCCCGTCGATCCTGGACCTGCCCACCGACAGGATCGGCGAGACCGACCTGGCGGACGTGCTCTGGCGCGATCCCTCGGGGATCGACATCCTGCTTGCGCCGCCCCGCGTGGAGCTTGCCGAGATGGTGAACGTCCGCGACGTCGAGAAGATCCTGTCGCTGCTGCGCCGTGTCTACGAGCTCGTGGTGGTCGACATGCCGGTGGCCCTCGCCGACGTCTCGCTCGCGATCCTCGACGCGACCGACACGATCCTCCAGATCGTGACCTACGACTCCACGACCATCCGCAACACGGTCGCCGTCGCCGATGCGTTCCGGGCGATCGGCTACGGGGCCGGCAAGGTCCGCTACCTCGTGAACCGGGCGGATTCCCCGGGCGGGATCTGCTCCGGAAGACCTGGCCCGTGCCCTCGGCCGGGCTCCCGACTACACGATCGTCTCGGACGGCAAGCTCGTGATCCAGTCCAACAACGAGGGCGTCCCCTTCGTGCTCGCAGACCCGGATGCCCAGGTCAGCCGCGACCTGGCGAGGGTTGCCACGATGCTCATCGAGTCACCGGCGCCGGTCGCTGCCCGGCGCTGAGCCGATGTCCGACCCCCGC
Source organism: uncultured Chloroflexia bacterium (assembly GCA_963722475.1). Classification (GTDB taxonomy): domain Bacteria; phylum Chloroflexota; class Limnocylindria; order Limnocylindrales; family CSP1-4; genus CTSoil-043. The sequence continues at coordinate 192,042 of CAVRMJ010000009.1, forward strand.
CCCATCGGCGTCTTCGACTCCGGCGTCGGTGGGCTGACCGTCTTCCGCGAGGTCCTGCGCCGGACGCCCCAGGAGAGCCTGGTCTACCTGGGCGACAACGCGCGCGCACCTTACGGAACGCGGCCGGATGCACGAGGTGCGTCGCTTCTCGATCGAATGCCTGGATCGCCTGGTTGGCCAGGACGTCAAGGCGCTCGTCGTCGCCTGCAACACGTCCACCGCCGTGGCGCTGGGTGAGTACCGGCGCCGCTATGACATCCCGGTCCTGGGAGTGATCCGGCCCGGAGCCCAGGCGGCGGCGCTCGCGACGCGGACGCGCCGGGTGGGCGTGATCGCCACGCCGGCCACGATCCGATCGCACGCCTACTTCGATGCGATCAAGGAGGAGAACCCCGCCGTCGAGGTGTACGAGCACGCCACGCCGACGCTCGTGCCGCTGGTCGAGGCCGGCATCCTCACGGGCGATGCGGCGATCGCCGCGGTCGCCGAGGCGCTGGGGCCGCTCCTCGGCCGGCGCGACGAGCGCGGGGAGTTCATCCACCCGTTGCCCGTCTCGGCGAAGATCGACACGCTGCTCCTCGGGTGCACGCACTACCCGCTCCTCCGGGCGATCATCCAGTCGGCGGTGGGGGAGGGCGTCGCGATCGTCGACAGCGCAACGGCGACAGCCGGGGCCCTCGCCGAGCTGCTCTCGGTCAATGGCCTCGAAGCGCCGGGGACGACGCGGGGGACGGCGGCCGACCCAGGCCACGCAGGCCACGACGCACCTGCGGAGCGGGCCGTCTCTCCAACACGCCGCCTGCTGACCACCGGGAACCTGGACGCGTTCCAGGCCCTCGCGAACCTCCTCTTCGGCACCGACGTCCCGACCGCCGAGTCGGTGGTGGTCGGCGCGGGCGCGGCCTGAGGCCGGCGGCAGGTGGGAGCGCGGCAGGGCGGAGCAGGACGCCCGACCGGACGGCCCTCGAGCGGCACATGGCAGGCCGGCTTCCTGGTCGGCACCGCGCTCGGCGCGGCCGCCACGGTCCTGGGCCGCCGGGCGGAGGACCGGGCGCGCTCAGGCCTGGTGGACTGGCGCGCGGTCGCCCACCTGGCCGAAGCCCGTCTTCGGCGTGCACCCGGCCGGCTGATCCGCCTGGAGATCGCGGCCACCGAGCCGGCCTACGGCGCTGCCATGGCGCGCGTCGTCCCGGCCCTGGAGGAGGCGCTCGGCGCCCCGCTTCCGGGGATCGTGGACCGCGTCGCCGTCGTCGATCGCGCCGGCTGGGTCGAGGCGAACCTCGTCACGTTTGAGGCGCTCTTCGGGAAGCTGGAGGGCGAGCTCCTGGACCAGCTGGTGCCGCAGGGCGCGGGCCTGCTCAAGGCCTCGATGGCACTCGCGAACCGCTGGATCACGACCCGCCAGCTCGGGTTCCTGCTCGGGTTCCTGGGCCAGCGCGTCCTTGGCCAGTACGACCTGGCACTCCTCTCCGCTGAGGCGGAGCCCGGCCAGCTGCTCTTCGTGGAGGAGAACATCCGCGCGACCGCGGCGTCGCTCGGCGTCGACGTCACGGCATTCCGGACCTGGATCGCCCTCCACGAGACGACCCACGCGTTCGAGTTCGAGGCGCACCCGTGGCTTCGGCCCTACCTGGCAGAACGCCTGGAGCGACAGCTGAGTGCGTTCTCGAGGACGACCTCATCGATCGGCAGTGGCGCGGCGCGGGCGGTGGGGCGCGCGCTCCGCGGCGGCGACGGCCACTGGCTGGAGCGCCTGATGTCGGAGGAGCAGCGCGTGCTCTTCCGCGAGACCCAGGCGGTGATGAGCCTCCTGGAGGGCTTCGGAGACCACGTGATGGACACGGTCGGCACGGACCTGGTGCCCGACGTCGAGACGATCTCGGCCCGCTTCCACGCCCGGCGGGCCGCGCGGACGCCGATGGAGCGGGCGATCCTCCGCGTCACGGGCCTCGACCTGAAGATGGAGCAGTACGCGCGCGGCGAGCGTTTCGTCGCCGGGATCGAGCGGATCGGCGGGTCGGAAGCGCTCCGCAGGCTGTGGGACGGCCCAGAGACGCTGGCGCGCGACGACGAGCTGGACCACCCCGAGCGGTGGGTTCGGCGCGTCCTCGGGACGGCCGCATGACTGGACGGCGACCTGACGGCAGCCCGGGGCCCGGCGGTGGCCCCGGCGGCGTGCCCCGCGCGATCGCGCTCTCGCCGATCCTCTCTGCGCGCTATCGACCGGAGGACCTCGCCCGGATCGCCGCGGCGGCGCCGGGCGCGCGGCTCGTCACGCTCTCCCACGAGGGGCTTGCCGACGGGTCGGTCGACGACGTCGAGGTCCTGCTCCACGGGTTCCTCGCCGCCGACGCCTACGAGCGGCTCCTGGCGCACGCGCCGTCGCTGCGCTGGGTCCACTCGGCGGCGGCGGGCGTCGAGCGGCTCCTGACTCCCGCCGGCGCGAGCGCGCGGGCTCTCGATCACGAACGCGCGCGGCGTCTTCAGCGGCCCCATCGCCGAGTACGTCCTGATGATGGTGCTGGCCGTGAGCCGCCGCCTCCCGCAGCTCCTCGAGCTCCAGGCGGAGCGGACCTGGCAGCCGCTCGAAGCGCGGGAGCTGCGGGACGTCACGCTGGGACTCGTCGGCTTCGGGAGCATCGGGCGGGCCGTGGCGGAGCTCGCGGCGCCGTTCGGGCCACGAATGATCGCGATGCGCCGCGACCCGGACCCGCGGCCGGACGAGCCGCCGCTGCCGCCGGGCGTGGAGCTCCACGGTCCGGGGGCCTTCGGCGACCTGCTGGCGGCCTCTGACTTCGTGATCCTCGCGCTGCCGCTCACCGTCGAGACAGAGGACCTCGTGGACGATCGGGCCCTGGCGCTCATGAAGCGGACGGCGTGGCTCGTGAACGTCGCGCGTGGCCGCCTCATCGTGGACCAGGCCCTCCTGCGAGCCCTGCGGGAGGGCCGGCTGGGCGGCGCCGTCCTGGACGCGTTCCGCGACGAACCCCTCCCGCCCACGTCGCCGTTCTACGACCTGCCGAACGTCATCCTGACGCCGCAAACGTCGTGGTCGAGCGGCCGGGTCCTGGACCGGAGCGTGGAGCTCTTCGCCGACAACCTCCGTCGCTTCGCCGCCGGGCAGCCGCTTCGCAACAGCGTGGACGCCGGGGCCGGATACTGACGGCATGCAGATCGCGATCGTGGGCCTCGCCGGGTCGGGCAAGACCACCGTCTTCAACACGCTGACACGGGGCAACGTCCAGACGGGTGGATTCGGCGGGATGGAGCTCCACGTCGGCGTCGTGAAGGTCCCGGACCCGCGGCTGGATCGGCTGGCCGAGATTTTCCACCCCAAGAAGATCGTCCACGCGGACGTCACGTACGTGGACCTGCCCGCGCCGCCCGCATCCTCGGACGGCCATGTCGGAACGGAGGAGCTCCCGGCGGAGCACCTTGGGCGGCTTCGCGACGCCGACGCGCTTCTCCACGTCGTGCGTGCCTGGGACGATCCGGCGCTGCCCCACGCGGCCGGCTCAGTGGACGCCTGGCGGGACCTGGAACAGCTGGACCTGGAGTTCGTCCTGGCCGACCTCGCCGTGGTGGACCGGCGGCTGGAGCGGCTGCGGGGCGCCGGCCGGCACGGACCCGCCGCGGAACGGGAGGCGAACGAACGCGAGGCCGTGCTCCTGGACCGGCTCCGTGCGCAGCTGGTGGAGGGCCACCCGATCCGCGATGAGGCCCTCGACGCGGAGGACGAGAGACGCCTCCGCGGCTTCCGGTTCCTGACCCAGAAGCCCGTCCTGATCCTGCTCAACGTCGGCGAAGGCGCACTGGCGGCTGCGCCGGGCTTCGTGGCCGAGGTCGCGTCGCGCTACGCGCACCGGCAGGCGCTCATCGACTCCCTGTCCGCCCGGATCGAGATGGAGCTGGGCCAGCTGGACCCGGCGGAGGCCGCCGCCTTCGGCGCGGAGCTCGGCATCACCGAGTCCTCGCTCGATCGCGTCATCGGGCTCTCCTACCGGCTCCTCGGGCTGATCTCGTTCCTCACGTCGGGGCCCGACGAGGTCAGGGCCTGGCCCATCCCGGATGGCTCCACCGCGGTCGATGCGGCGGCCGCGATCCACACGGACCTCGCGAAGGGCTTCATCCGCGCCGAGACCGTGCTGTACGAGGACCTCGTGGCGCTGGGGTCCATGGCGGAGGCTCGCCGGCACGGAAAGCTGCGGTCCGAAGGCAAGACGTATCGCGTCCGCGACGGCGACGTCCTCGAGGTCCTCTTCTCGAAGTGAAAGGACGGGCCGAGACCGCCGACCGCGGCCGCGGCGCCGGTCTCGCCGAGCCCCAGGTCGTGATCGTGGGAGCCGCGAGCCGCGACCTCGTTCCGGATGATCCGCGCGGCTGGCGGCTGGGCGGCGGCGTCGCCTATGCGGCGTTGACGTGCGCACGCCTCGGAGTCCGGACGGCCGCGGTGATCGGGCTGGACCCGCAGGCCCGCGACGCACAGGAGCTGGAGCTGCTTGCCGGGGCTGGAGTGCTCCTTCTCCACGTGCCCCTGCCGCATGGCCCCGTCTTCCGGAACCTCGAGTCGCCGGGAGGCCGGGTCCAGGCGTGCGTCGATCCGGGACGCCCGCTGCCCCGGGTCGCCGTGCCGGGGGCGTGGCGAGACGCGCGGGCCTGGATCCTGGCGCCGGTGGCGGGAGAGCTGGACGACGCCTGGGCGGACTCGATCCCCATGGACGCGTACGTCGCGCTTGGATGGCAGGGCCTGCTCCGGGTCCTCCGGGCTGGCGCTGACGTCGCGCGCCGGGCGCCGTCCGCTGGGCGCCTCGTTCAGCGCGCCGACGTGGTCTCGCTCAGCGAGCACGACGTCGCGCCGGGCACGCCACCGGAGGAGCTCGCCCGGTTCCTCCATCCCGGAGCCCGTCTCGTCGTCACGCGCGGCGCCGCGGGCGGCCAGGTCGCCGACGTGACGGGCGGCGGGGTGGGGAGGATCGTGGCCTACCCGGCGGTCGCGGCCGGGCGCGAGGTCGATGCCACGGGCGCCGGCGACACGTTTCTGGCCGCGCTCGTCGCGAGCGTGGTGCACGGGAAGCTGGACGCCGGCCCGGCCCGGGCCGGCGGGATCGAGGCGGCCGGAGACCGCTGGCCTGCGCCGGACCTCCGCTTCGCCGCGGCGGCCGCGTCGTTCACCGTGGAAGGGCCCGGGATGCAGGCGGTTCCCGATCGCGCGGCCGTCATGCGCCGGCTCGTCGGCCCGGCCGCTCAGCCCCTCCCGGATCCGCCGTCCTCGTCGACGTACTCGGCGAAGGCGCCGCGGTAGTCGGCGTTCGACAGGCCGAGGGCGCTGAACTCGTCATCGGTCGCGATCAGGAAGTTCTCGTCCTCCTCCACGGAGACGTTGACGGCTGCCGTGATGCGCTCGTCGGAGATGAAGACGAAGGCGTGGTTGCGCTCCAGCTCGACCGCGATCGCCTCGATCAGCGTGTCCTCTTCGTGGTGGCCCTGGAGCTGCCTGCGGATTCCCTGGACGAGGTCGAAGAAGTCATCCGCGGGCATCTCCTCCTCGCGGGCGAGGAGGACGTCCGAGTAGAGCTCGTCGTCGCCCTCGTGGAGCTCGTAGAAGTGCACCGCGTCTCCTTCTCCTGCGTTGGGCCCGGATTCTAGCGGGCGGAGGCGCGCGACCCGGCCGGCGCCGCAGCGCGGAGGTGCGCGAGGGCTTCGAGCGTCCGATCGACCTCCGCCGCGGTGGAGTAGTGGACCAGGCCCAGCCGGAGCACGCCACCTCGCTCGTAGAGGCCCAGCCGCTCGATGAGCGCGCGTGCGTAGAAGTCCCCGTCCCAGGTGAAGATCCCCGCCCGGCCGAGCTCCGCGGCGGCGTGGGCCGGCGACATCCCGTCGAGCGTGATCGCGAAGGTGGGCGTCCGATCGCGGAGCCGGGCTGGATCGGTGATCCCCCGGACGCGCACGCCCGGGATCGCCTGCAGGCCTTCCAGCATCCGGCTGCCGAGCGAGCGCTCATAGCCGGCGATGGCCCGCATCGCCGCAACCAGCTCGCCGCGAGCCTCGCCGGAGGACGCGCCGTCCGTGGGGCTGCCATAAGCGCGCCCCAACTCGCGGAGGTACTCGACGGCGGCGAGCGTCCCGGCGTAGGCCTCGAACGATGGCGTTCCGGTCTCGTAGCGGTCGTGGGCCGGGCGGACCTTGTAGGCGGGAAGGCGATCGAGGACCTCGGTCTTCCCGTAGAGCGCCCCGAGGTGGGGCCCGAACCACTTGTAGGCCGAGCAGACCAGGAAGTCCGTGTCGAGCGCGCGGACGTCGATCGAGCCGTGGGGGGCGAAGTGGACCGCGTCCACGTAGGTGAGCGCACCTGCCGCATGGGCGCGCCGGACGATCTCCTCGACGGGGTTGATGGTGCCCAGCGCGTTGGACGCGTACCCGACTGCGACGAGCCGCGTCCGGGGGCCCAGGGCCGCGTCGAGCGACTCGAGATCGAGGGTGCCGTCCTCCGGGTGGATGTCCACGGTGCGGACCACCAGGCCGCGATCCGCGGCGACCGCCCGCCACGGCGAGACGTTCGCCTCGTGGTCGAGCGTCGTGACCACGATCTCGTCTCCGGCGGCGAACGTCGCGGCGATGGCGCGACTGACGTGGAACGTCAGCGTGGTCATGTTGTACCCGAACTTCACCTCGTCGGGGACGGCCGCGCCGAAGAAGGCCGCGACCGCGGCATGGGCCGCGTCCGCCATCGCGTCGCTGGCCTGGCTTGTCACGAAGGAGCCGCCGCTGTTCGCGTTCATCGTCCGGTAGTAGCCGGCGACGGCGTCGATCACCGGTTCCGGGACCTGCGTTCCGCCCGGACCGTCAAGGAAGACGACCGGACTGCCGTCCTGCTCTCTGCGGAGTGCCGGGAACCGGGCGCGGATCGCGGCGACGTCGAAGGCGGGCATGCGGGCTCCTGGATGCGGTGGGTTCTCCCGCGAGCCTATCACCGGGGGCCGGCGCGGGCGTCGTCGGGGCGGGCATCGTCCCGGGCGCGTCGGAGCCGCCCGTCGAGCCGCCGGCGACGAATGGCGAGGGCAGGTTCGAGGGTCGGGCAGGGGATCCCGAGGAGCCGGGAACGCTCGGCGGCGCGCTCCGCGGCAGCAGTCGCCGCATGCGCTCCGGCGTGGTCCCCGAGCGCATGCTCCCGGACCTTGGCAACCTCCACCCAGGCGTGGGCGGCCCCGGGACCGCCAGCGACCGCGATCGCCTCCCAGGCCGTGGCCGCGTCTGCCGGACGCCCGAGACGGCGCAGCGTCCGGGCACGCTCGGCCCGGATCCGTTCGCGCGAGACAGTGATGAGGGGCGTCGGAAACAGGTCGGGCCACGCGCGAAACCCGGGGGATGAGGGGCGCCAACCGGCGTCCGCCTCGTCGAGGCAGTCCAGCGCCGCGTGATGGCGCCGCTCCCGCGTATAGCCACGAGCGAGCGCCACGAGATCGCCAGCAGGCGCGAGTCGACGTCGATCCGGGTCCGCGTAACGCCGGTCGAGGTGGACCAGCAGCCGACCCAGCGACCGCACGTCCTCCGCGTTGTGGGTGACCACCGGGGCAAGGGGCGCAGCGCTCCCGCCGTGGACGAACGCGAGATACCGTTCCGGGATCTCGGCGCCTCCGACGTCGCCGTCCCGCCGCACGCCCAGCAGCTCCCGCTCGACGGTGGCGAGGCGCGCGTCGCCCAGGCGGTGCCGGAACAGGCGCCGGACGTGCGGCAGGAGGTCGAGCATCCCGGCGTGGACGGGCGGCGGCCGTCGGATGAGACGGTAGCGGGTCACGAGGAGCGGCCAATCGAACCCGCGGCCGTTGTAGGTCACGAGCCACGAATCGGGCGGGATGGCCGCCTCCACCGCCGCGAGGAGAGCGGCCTCGTCGCCGTGGTCCGGGCAGAGAAGCTGGACCTGGCGGAAGCGGTCTCCCTCCCACCAGCCCAGGCCGACGAGGAACGCGAGCGTTCCCGCGGCCGTGCCGAGCCCGGTCGTCTCCGTGTCGAGGCAGACGAGGCGTGCGTCGGCGGGTGGCTGTCCCGGCAGCGAGGCGAGGCGCGGGCGCTCCAGGGGAAGCGCGATCGTGTCCGGCTCGACGCGAACGATGTGACCGGCCGGTCCCGAGAGCCACTCGCCGCCGACGGCCGCGGCGAGCCGCTCCGCCTGGGCTGCGCCCCCCGGCCTGCCGGTGGACGCGCCGGGGTCAGGTCGCGGTGCCGGGAGCGGCCTCCGTGCGGCGCGAAGTGCGGCGAGACGGCGTCCGAGCAGCGCGGTGTCGGTCATCGCGGGACCGGGAGGACGACCTGGGCCGGGGTCATCGCGCCACGCTGACGGGCGGCAGCGGCCGGGCAGACCGGGGAGCGTCCCGGGCATCCCGTGGCACGTGCGCGCCCAGCGCGGCCAGGAGCCGGAGGACCAGGCCCTTCGCATCCACCTGGTCGTCGGCGCCGGGAGGACGCGGGCCGGTGCAGGACGGGCAGCCGCTCTCGCAGCCGCAGGCTGCCACGAGCTCCAAGGCCCCAGCGACAAGCTCCGCGTGGCGTGCCCAGAGCCGCTCCGCGAGCCCGACACCGCCCGGGACGGCCTCGTAGAGGTAGATCGTGGGTGCCTCCGCGTGTGGCGAGCGGACCTGCGTGACGAGGCCGAGGTCCCGGGGGTCGACCATCAGGAGGACGCTCGCGACGGCCTGGAGCGCGCGGCCCGTCCCCGCGAGCGCGACGTCGAGCTCCGCGCGGCGCCAGCCGGCGGCCGCGCCGTCCAGCGTGGCCCAGTAGGCCGTGGTCTGGAGCTCCAGCTCGGGAAGGTGGATCTTGCCCCAGCCAAGGTTCTCGTACGTCACGAACTTGAGCTTCTTGTAGATCGTGGCACGGCTCGCGACCATCACCTCGCCATGGCGACGCTGGCCGCCGGGCACCTCCGCCTGGGCGAAGACGTCGAGCGGCTTGAGCGTGACGGCCAGCTCGGCCTGTGTGTAGTGGTCCACGTCGACGCGCCGGACGTACGCCTTGCGCTCGTCCCAGTCGAGCCGGTCGACGTGGAACTGGGCCGACTCGTGGAGGTAGATCGCGTCCTCGTGGACCTGCGTCTGCGCGGAGAAGAGGTCCAGCTCGCCGATCACCTTCGGCCGGTCCGGCGTCGTGTCGATGATCACGACGTTCTCCTCGGCGGCCGTGCGGAGCGAGATCGAGGAGGCCGGGAAGTTGTCCGGCGAGGCCCAGTACCAGCGGCCGTCGTCGCCGGCATGCACGTGGCCGTCCTCGCCCAGGAACGCGAGCAGGTCGTCGGCCGGCCCGGGTCCGAAGACCTCGCCCGGCGTGAACGGCAGCTCGAACGCGGCCGCCTTCAGGTGGGCGAGCAGGACGTGGAGGTTGTCCGGGTCCAGCCGCGCCTCCTCCGGCGGACGGTCGAGCACGAACTCCGGGTGGTGCACGACGTACTGGTCCACCGGAGCCGACGTGGCGACGAGGATCGCCACGCTGGCGTCCTGCCGCCGCCCGGCACGCCCGAACTGCTGCCACGTTGCGGCGATCGACCCCGGGTAGCCGGCCAGGATGGCCACGTCGAGGCGGCCGATGTCGACGCCGAGCTCCAGCGCGTTCGTGCTCACCACGCCGAGGACGTCCCCGTCGCGCAGGCCCTCCTCGATCGCGCGGCGCTCGGTGGGCAGGTAGCCGCCGCGATAGCCGCGGACCCGTGCCCGGGGCCCGCCATGCTCGCCGGAGCGCCTCGCGGAGGCCCGTCAGGATCAGCTCCACGCCCGTCCGCGATCGCCCGAAGACGATCGTCTGGCGGCCGGCCCGCAGGAACGGCAGGGCCCAGCGCTGGGCGAGGGTGAGCGCGGAGCCGCGCGCGCCCGATGGCGCATCGATCAACCGGGGGGTCCACGAACAGGACATGCCGCTCGCCCGCGGGCGCGCCGTTCCGGTCCACGACGAGCGGCGCGCGGCCGGTCAGGCGGGTGGCCAGCTCGCCCGGGTTCGCGATCGTGGCCGAGCAGGTGACGATCACGGGATTCGAGCCGTAGTGGCGGCAGATCCGGAGGAGGCGCCGGAGGACGTTGCCCACGTGGCTTCCGAACAGGCCCCGGTACAGGTGGCAGCTCGTCGACGACGATGACCTGGAGCTGCTCGAAGAGCTGGAACCACTTGGTGTGGTGGGGCAGGATCGCCGCGTGGAGCATGTCCGGGTTGGTGACGACCACCTGGCCCGGCCTCGCGGATGGTGGAGCGGATCGGCGCGGGCGTGTCGCCGTCGTAGGTGGCCGTGGAGACCGCGAGGCCGGCCGCGCCGGCGAGGGCGCGGAACGCGGCGACCTGGTCCTGGCCGAGTGCCTTCGTCGGGAAGAGCCAGAGCGCGCGTGCCGACGGATCCTCGGCGAGCGCCTGGAGGACGGGCAGCTCGTAGCAGAGGCTCTTCCCCGACGCGGTGGGGGTGACGACGCACACGTCGCGCCCCGCGCGCACGGCGGCGAGCGCTTCCGCCTGGTGGGTGTAGAGGGCGTCGATGCCCTGCTGCGCAAGGGCGACCCGGATCCGCGGGTCCACCCATGTCGGGAACGGGACCGTCTCTGCCTCCCGGGCGGGCAGGAGAGCATGGTGGACGACGCCGCGGGCCAGGGACGGCTCCTCGAGCAGCCGTGCGAGCACGGCCGCGGCGGGAGCGGGCGCGTACGTGCGCATCGCTGCGCCTCCCTCGTATTCGAACAGATGAGCGGTATGGTCGGAGTCTAGCACCCTGGTCCGGGCGCCCGGCGGATCGTCCCCGTGGTCCGTGCCAGCTTGTCCGGCACGCCGTCGGGGTTTGACACGGTAGCTGCGCGCAGCTACCATCCGGCCATGCCGCCCACGCTGCCGCCCAGCGATGTCGGGGCCGATGCCGCCGAGGAAACAGCGGACCACGCCGTCGCCGGGCGCGAGCGCGGCGCGCGTCGTCGCTGGCCGGGCTGGGGATCGCCGGGCTCTCCCGACGCCGCGTCGGCTGGGCAGCCGTCGCGCTCGCCACGCTGTGGATCGTCCTCAGCTTCGCCGGCCAGGCCTCCGAGGCAGCCCGCGCCGCCGATCGAGCGGTCCAGGAGCAGGCGACGAATGAGGCCCTGGCGGCCCACGTGGCGGCCCTCCGCGACGAGCTGAACCTGGTCCAGACGCAGACCTGGATCCTCCAGCAGGCGCGCGCCTACGGGCTGGGTTCGAAGTCCGAGCGGCCGTTCGAGATCGCTGCCGACGCCCCGTCGATCGCACCGGATGCACCGGGGTCGCCGGCTCGCCGGCTTGGCTCGGTCGTCGTGCAACGGTCGCCGCTGGACTCGTGGCTGGAGGTCCTCTTCGGGCCCGGCGGCTGACTGCCGGGCGGACGTGCGTCCTACCCCCGGGGTGGAGCGGCGCAGCGGCTGTGCTAGATTCGTGGGGCGTGGCTGGGTAGCTCAGTTGGCAGAGCAAGCGGCTCATAATCGCTAGGTCACAGGTTCGAGTCCTGTCCCAGCTACCACTGCACCGCGGCACGTACGGCCGGCCCACCGGGCCGGCCTTGTCGATTCCGGGCCCGGCCAGGCCGGGGCCGGGCGTGTCCGCGGCGGACCATCCGAGGCGCCTCCGGGCACCGGCGAGGGGGTTCGGAAGGTGGGCGGCTATACTCCAGACCTGACGTCGGCGGAGCGCCGCCGGCGCGACTGACCCGGAGGCCAGGTTGAACGGCAAGTTCTTCCGCAACGGCATCGTGATGCTCGTCCTCGTGGTGGGCACGGTGGCGCTGCTCTACACGTTCCTCGTGTCGCCCACCAGCAGCACGTCGAAGCCCTATTCCGCGTACCTCGCCGACGTTCGGTCCGGGGCCGTCACGCAGGTCACCCAGCAGGACCTGACCCTCACCGTGACGACCGCGGGCAACCCCACGTCCAAGTACACGACCATCGTGCCGGGGATCGGCGTCCAGAGCGCGTTCCAGGACACGCTGGACGCGGCGAAGGCCGGCGGCCAGGACCCCAACAAGATCGTGTTCACGGCGATGCCCGCGTCGGACGCCGGGCAGTGGGTCAACCTCCTGGTCGGGGCGCTGTTGCCCGTCCTGCTGATCGGCGGCTTCCTCTTCTTCATGATGCGGCAGGCCCAGGGCACGAACAACCAGGCGCTCTCGCTTCGGCAAGAGCCGGGCCCGCATGTTCCTGGGCAACAAGACGGTCGTCACGTTCGCCGACGTCGCGGGCGTCGACGAGGCGAAGACGGAGCTCCAGGAGGTCGTGGAGTTCCTGAAGTACCCCGAGAAGTTCAACTCGCTCGGCGCGCGGATCCCGCGCGGCGTGCTCCTGGTGGGCCCGCCGGGAACCGGCAAGACGCTGATGGCCCGGGCGGTCGCCGGGGAGGCCGGCGTGCCGTTCTTCCGCATCTCCGGCTCGGAGTTCGTGGAGATGTTCGTGGGCGTCGGCGCCAGCCGCGTGCGCGACCTGTTCGACCAGGCCAAGCGGAACGCGCCGTGCATCGTCTTCGTCGACGAGATCGACGCGGTCGGGCGCCAGCGCGGCGCCGGCCTCGGCGGCTCCCACGACGAGCGCGAGCAGACGCTGAACCAGATCCTCGTCGAGATGGACGGCTTCGACACCGACGACGAACGTCATCGTCGTCGCGGCCACCAACCGGCCCGACGTCCTGGACCCGGCGCTGCTGCGGCCCGGCCGCTTCGACCGGCAGGTGATCCTGGACCGCCCCGACATGAAGGGCCGCGTCGAGATCCTGCGGGTGCACTCGAAGGGCAAGCCGCTCGACAAGGCGATTCGTCGTCGAGGACGTCGCGAAGCAGTCGCCGGGCTTCTCCGGCGCGGACCTCGCCAACCTCGTCAACGAGGCGGCGATCCTGGCGGCGCGCCGGAACAAGAAGCTCATCGGGATGCCCGAGTTCCAGGAGGCGCTGGAGCGGATCGTGGCCGGCCCGGAGCGCAAGAGCCGGGTGATCTCGGACGCCGAGAAGCTGATCATCGCCTACCACGAGGGCGGCCACGCCGTGGTCCAGCGGATCCTCCCGAAGTGCGACCCGGTGGCGAAGGTCACGATCATCAGCCGCGGGATGGCGCTGGGCTACACGATGGCCCTCCCGTCCGAGGACCGCTACCTCCAGAGCAAGACCGAGTTCGAGGACAAGATCGCGGGCATGCTGGGCGGCAACGCCTCCGAGCGGCTGGTCTTCGGCGACACCACGACGGGCGCCTCGAACGACATCGAGAAGGCGAGCGAGCTCGCCCGGCGGATGGTCACCGAGTTCGGGATGAGCGAGAAGCTCGGACCGCTCGCGTTCGGCAAGCACGACGAGATGGTCTTCCTGGGCCGCGAGATCGGCGAGCAGCGCAACTACTCGGACGACGTCGCGCGGCAGATCGACGACGAGGTCCGGGCGATCATCGACAACGCGTATGCGCGGGCCCAGGACGTCCTGACCCGTCACCGCGACAAGCTCGACGCGCTCGCCGCGAAGCTCGTCGAGCGGGAGACGCTCGACGCCACGGAGTTCGAGGCGCTCTTCGCCGACCTGCCTCCGAAGGAGCCCATCCACGGCGTCGTGCCGAAGCTGGACTCGGTCCCCGCGCCGCAGCCTGCCTGAAGACGACGCCCCGGCCGATCAGGGCAGCGCCTGACGGCCGACCGGCGAGCGGGCCGCACTGCCGGCACGCCCCAACAGTGGAGCACGCCATGACGATCCCTGCACCTGCCAGCTCCCTGGCGGCCTACCTGGACGCGACCGCCGAGCGGCGCCTCGCCCGCTACCTGGACTTCCTGCGGATCCCCAGCATCAGCGGGATCCCCGAGCACGCCCCGGACTGCCGGCGGGCCGCCGAGCAGCTGGCCGCCGACCTGCTGGCGGCGGGCCTGGAGCACGTCGAGGTCAGCGAGACGGGCGGCCACCCGATCGTCTATGCCGACTGGCTCCACGCGGTCGGAGCGCCGACCGTGCTCCTCTACGGCCACTACGACGTCCAGCCGGTCGACCCGCTCGACGAGTGGCAGGCGCGCGCCCTTCGACCCCATCGTCCGCGACGGGCGCGTCCTCGCCCGCGGCGCGTCGGACGACAAGTCGAACATCTCCATCGCCCTTTCCGCGGTCGAGGCGGTCCTCGCCACCCGGGGCGCGCTCCCGCTGAACCTGCGCCTCGTCTTCGAAGGGCGAGGAGGAGTCGAGCTCCGTCCACCTGGAGCCGTGGCTGACCGCCAACGCCGCGCGGCTGGCTGCCGACGTGGCGCTGGTCGCGGACTCCGGCTTCTTCGCGGGCAACCTGCCCGCGATCACGGTCGGCCTGCGCGGCCTCGCGGCCGCGGAGATCCACGTCCGGGGGCCCTTCCAGGACGTCCACTCGGGCTCCTACGGCGGCGCGATCGAGAACCCGATCAACGCGCTCGCCTCGATCATCGCCGGCGCTCAAGGGTGCGGACGGCCGGGTTCGCGTCCCCGGCTTCTACGACGACGTCGTCGCTGCTGTCCGACGCGGAGCGCGCGGCGATGGCCGCGCTCCCGTTCGACGAGGAGGCGCTCCGCGCCGAGCTCGACGTGCCGGCGCTCGTGGGCGAGTCGGGCTGGACCACGATGGAGCGACGCAGCGCGCGGCCGACGCTGGACGTCAACGGCATCTGGGGCGGCTTCTCGGGCGAGGGGGCCAAGACGATCATCCCCGGCGCGCGCCCACGCCAAGATCACGTGCCGGCTCGTGGCCAACCAGGACCCGACCCGGATCTTCGAGCTCCTGCGCGACTACGTCCTGCGAGATCGCGCCGCCCGGCGTCCGCGTGGACGTGGTGCGCGATGGGCGGCGGACGGCCGACGCTCACGCCCCACGGATCACCCGGCCACGCAGGCGTACGCGCGCGCCGCTCGAGGCGACCTTCGGGCGGGCGCCGGTCTTCGTCCGCGAAGGCGGCTCGATCCCGGTTGCGGCCAGCTTCGAGTCGATCCTGGGCCTGCCGGTCACGGTGATGGGGTTCATGCCGCCGAACGGCAACTTCCACGCCCCCAACGAATGGATGGACATGGCCAACTTCGAGACCGGCATCCGGGCGCTGGCGCGCTTCTTCGACGAGTTCGCCGGCCGACCCGGGCGGCTGATCGGGCGATCGCGCACCCGGCCGAGGGCCGTCGGTGGCAGGTTCCGATGGGTGAATCGTCGTCCGGCGAGTGCTACGATGGCCCCACGGGGACAATCCTGTTGCGTCCGCATGCCAGGGGAGCGTGAGACCGCGTGAGCACCGAGATGGAGCGCCCTGAAACCCGTGAGCCCCAGGCCGAGTGGCGACACGACGCGGCGACCGGGAGCCTGGTCCCGCGCTCGGCGCTCGACGTGCTGGTGGACCTCAACGACCGGGTCGCGAGCGGGAACCTCGCCGAGTACCAGGCGGTGCCGCTTGGCTTCACGCCGCTCGACAAGACCATCGGGAACGGCATCCGGCCCGGCGAGCTGCTGCTCATCGGCGGCGCCCAGGGGACCGGCAAGACGACGATGGCGCTCCAGATGGCGCGCAACGTCGCGTCCGGCGGCCAGGCCAACGTCCTCTACATCTGCTTCGAGCACGAAGAGCACTACCTGCTCAACCGGATGATCGCCATGGAATCGGCGCTCGCCCACCTGCCCCACAAGACGGGCGCCATCAAGATCCAGGATGTCCGGCGCGAGATCCTGGGATCATGGGTCGCCGAGGGCGAGGGCGGACCCGTGCTCGCCTCGAACCCGCGCCTCCGACCGAGCCTGGACCGGATCGGGCGCTACGGCCAGAACCTCTTCCTGATGCGCGGCACGCAGACGGCCAGCACGGTCGACAACATCCGGCTGCTGGTCCAGAAGCACCGGGCGCTCTCCGGGGACCGCCAGCTGCTCGTGATCGTCGACTACCTCCAGAAGGTGCCGCAGTACCCGGAGCCCACCTCCGAGACCGAGAAGGTCACCTTCGTCGTGAATGGCCTCAAGGACATCGCGCTCTCGGAGCAGGTCGCGATGATCGCGATCGTCGCGGCCGACAAGGAAGGCCTCAAGGCCGCTCGGCTTCGAAACCACCACCTGCGCGGCTCCTCGGCCATCAACTACGAGGCCGACATCATCCTCATCATCAACGAGAAGTACCAGATCGTCGCCAAGGTCAACATCGAGTTCAACCCCTACCAGGCGCAGCGCTTCCGCGACTGGGTGGTGGTCTCGGTGGAGAAGAACCGGGGCGGCCAGGACAACGTGGACATCGAGTTCGAGAAGCATTTCGAGTTCTCCTGCTTCGATCCGAATGGACGGACCGTCCAGGAGAAGCTGATCGAGGAACGCCTCTACAACGACTGAGCCGCCGCGGCGAGGCAGGTCGGTGCGGGCCGGGTGGCGTATCGTGCCGCAATGACCGCCTCGCATCGCGCCGATTTCCCAGGCACCGTCGACATCGTCGTCGAGATCCCCCGGGGAAGCCGCAACAAGTACGAGTTCGACGAGGAGACGGGCATCTTCCGGCTCGACCGGGTCCTCTCGTCGGCCGTCTTCTACAACTTCGACTACGGCTTCATCGAGGACACGCGGGCCGCCGACGGGGACCACACGGACGCGCTCCTCATCATCGACGAGCCCACCTTCACCGGCTGCCATGTCTGGGCCCGTCCGATCGGCGGGCTCGAGATGAGCGACGAGAACGGCTTCGACTTCAAGGTGCTGTGCGTGGCGCTCGGCGATCCCCACCAGGCCCACATCAATCGCCTCGAGCAGGTGCGCCCGCATCGGCTCGTCGAGATCGAGCACTTCTTCCAGACCTACAAGCTCCTCGAGAAGAAGGAGACCGAGGTCCTGGGCTGGCGAGACCGGAACCGGGCGCTGGAGGTGCTGCGCGAGGACCGCGCCGCCTGGGGTCGCGAGCAGGCCCGATGATGGTCGGCCGCGCCGACCGCTGGGTGCAGCCGCTCGCGCCCGGCGAGCGACGCCTCTTCATCGCCGTTCCGCTCGGCGATGCTGCCCGGCTGGCCGTGGCGCGCCTGATGGCCGGCCTGGGGGCGCCGCCTGACGGGGGCCGGAACCCGGATCCCGCCGCGCCGCCGTCTGCGCGCCTGCGGTGGGTCCGCTCCGCGAACCTGCACCTCACGCTCCGGTTCCTCGGCGCCACCCCGGCGGACTCCATCGGCGCGCTCGAGGCGGCGGTGGACCGGACGGCGCTGGCCGCGTCGCCGTTCGAGGCGCGCCTGTCGGGCGCCGGCGCCTTTCCGTCGCCTGCGCGACCCCGGGCCGTCTTCCTGCGGGTCGACGCGGGCGCGGCTCGCCTGGCCGCGCTGGCCGACCGACTGACGACCGAGCTCGCCGCGGGCGGCTGGCCGCCCGGCGGAGCCGCCCGTTCGAAGCCCACCTGACGCTCGCGCGCTCCGATGGCGTGCCGGGTGCGCCGACGGCCGTGCAGGCCCTGCGTCGAGGCGTCGGCGTCGCTCGACGCCGCCTGGACCGTGGACCGGATCGTGCTGTTCGAGAGCCTCCTTGGCGGGGGTCCGGCCCGCTACGTCCCGCTCCGCAGCGCCCCGCTGGCGGGCATGGCCTTGCAGGACCCGGGCGGCGCGTTGTAGCCTCGTGGCCCCCGCCCTGCGACGGGGGCGAGCCCGGACGCCTTCCCACCCATCCCCGCGACCTCCAGGAGATCCGTACATGTTGTCGAACGACCGCATCAAGTATCGTGCTCGACGAGGAGCGCATCCCGCGCACCTGGTACAACATCGTCGCGGACCTCCCGTCGCCGCCACCACCAGCGCTCCATCCTGGCACGCACCAGCCCCTCGGGCCGGACGACCTCGCGCCGCTCTTCCCGATGGCGCTCATCGGACAGGAGGTGAGCGCGGAGCGGGAGATCGAGATCCCGGAGCCCGTCCGCGATGCCTACCGCCTCTATCGCCCCAGCCCGCTCTTCCGCGCCCGCCGCCTCGAGAAGGCGCTCGATACGCCAGCCCACATCTACTACAAGTACGAGGGCCTGAGCCCGGCCGGCAGCCACAAGCCCAACACGGCGATCCCGCAGGCGTTCTACAACGCCGAGGCGGGCGTCAAGCGCCTGGCGACCGAGACCGGGGCCGGCCAGTGGGGGACCGCCCTCTCGATCGCCGGCGCCCTGTTCGGCCTCGAGGTCAAGGTCTACATGGTCCGGGCCAGCTACGACCAGAAGCCGTACCGCCGGATGCTGATGGAGACGTACGGCGCCTCGGTCGTGGCGAGCCCGTCGCCGACCACGAACTACGGGCGGGCCGTGCTCGCGGTAGACGCCGGACAGCCCCGGATCGCTCGGGATGGCGATCAGCGAGGCGGTCGAGGATGCGGCCACACGCGACGACACGAAGTACGCCCTCGGCTCCGTGCTCAACCATGTCCTGCTCCACCAGACGGTCGTCGGCCAGGAGGCGATCGTCCAGATGGAGATGGCCGGCGAGGAGCCGGACGTCGTGATCGCCTGCACGGGCGGCGGCTCGAACTTCGCCGGGCTCGTCTTCCCGTTCGTGGGCCGCATGCTCCGCGGCGAGGCGAACGTACCGGGTCATCGCCGCCGAGCCTGCGGCGGCGCCATCGCTCACCCGGGGCGTCTACGCGTACGACTTCGGCGACACCGCACACCTGACGCCGCTCGTGAAGATGCACACGCTGGGCCAGCGACGTTCATCCCGGAGCCGATCCACGCCGGCGGCCTGCGCTACCACGGGATGGCGCCGCTCGTGAGCCTCCTCAAGGACCAGGGCCTGATCGAGGCGCGGGCGGTGCACCAGAACGCCGCGCTTCGCGGCCGGAGTCCAGTTCGCCCGGACCGAGGGCATCCTCCCCGCCCCGGAGTCGAACCACGCGATCCGGGTGGCGGTCGACGAGGCGCTCAGGGCGAAGGAGGAAGGGCGTCGCCCGCGTGATCCTCTTCAACCTGTCCGGCCATGGCCACTTCGACCTGACGGCCTACGAGCGGTACCTGCTCGGGCGCTCTCGAGGACTTCGAATACCCGGCGGAGCGGGTTGCCCACGCGCTGGCGGCGCTGCCGGTCCTCGGCTGAGCCCGGGTCGGGGCGCCGATCGGCACGGCGCCCCGATGCGCGGCGTAGGATGCAGGCATGCCCCGCCTTGCCTGCTGGTCGTGCGGCCGGAACATCTACGCGACCTCGCCGCTGGAGTCGCTCTTCGGCGACGAGCGTCGCTGCCCGCGCTGCGGTGCCCAGCTGAACCCGGACCGGCGCGACGTCCAGCGCCGCGAGGTGGTCCGCCGCCAGAACCCGCCCGATGACCCGGGGCCACCGGCCGGTGGCGAGCGCCGCGTGGCGGAGCGGCGATCCGGCACGCCGCGCCGCGGCCAGTAGCACGCGCTGCGCCCGGCCACGCCGGGACAGCGATCGCAGCCCGGTGCACGTCACCTTCCTCGGGCTTGGCCTGATCGGGGGCTCCGTGGCCCGCGCTCTGCGCGAGGCCGGTGGCTGGACTGCGGCAGCCTGGAGCCCGTCGGGTTCTGGCCCTGCCAGCGCCCTCGCAGCCGGGGTCATCGACGCCGCGCCGTGCAACGCTGGACCGCGCCCTCGCGGATGCGGATCTCGTCGTTCTCGCCGCGCCGCCGACTGCGTGCCTTGGCGCTGCTGGACCGGCTCGCCGGCGAGACGCGCGCAGCACTGCTCCGCGTCGACCGTCGTGACGGACGTCGCGAGCACGAAGGCCCTCATCGTCACCCGGGCCGCGGCGAACGGGCTCCGCTTCGTCGGGGGCCACCCGATGGCGGGCCGCGAGACGAGCGGGTTCGGGGCGGCCACCGGAGACCTGTTCCTCGGCCGCCCGTGGGTCGTGGTCCCGGGCGATCCGTCCGACACGGCGGCGATCGAGCGAGTTGAGGCGCTGGCGCGGGCGGCGGGTGCCCGCCCTGTCCGGATGGACGCCGCGGCGCACGACGCAGCGGTGGCGGCCATCAGCCACCTGCCGCTCATCGCAGCCGCGGCGCTCGTGGAAGCCGCGGCGGGCGCGTCGGGGGAGCCGGTCCCGCAGGACTGGCCGGCGGCTGCCGCCCTCGCCGCGTCGGGCTGGCGCGACGCCACGCGACTCGCGCGCGGCGATGCCCGCGATGGGGGCCGGGATCGCGGCGACGAACGCCGCCGCGCTCGCGGAGCGCCTGCGCGCCTATCGCGACCGGCTCGACGCCTGGCTGGCGCTGCTCGAGACGGTGGGACCCGACGGGCTCCCTGACGAGGGCGCCATCCGCGATCGGCTGGACGGCGCGCGCATCCGGCTCGCTGACCCGCGCTGAGGGCAAGGGGATGCCGGAGGAACTGGTGCTGGTCGTCCCGCGCGACGGCTCTGATGGGCGCGCCCGGCTGGCACGGCGTTCTGAGCAGCGGTGCCGACGCGTACCTGGCGGTCATCGAGCGGGAAGGCCGGTTCGCCCCGCGATCGGCGATGGAGGAGGACCCTCGCTTCAAGCAGGTCATCCCGTACCTGGTCCTCCGCGACCGCGATCGCATCTTCCTGATGCGGCGCACGCGGGCCGGCGTCGATGCGCGCCTCCACGAGCGGCTCTCGATCGGGGTCGGTGGCCACCTGAACCCGGGCGACGTGGACCTGGCCGGCGGCCTGGCCCGCGAGTGGGCGGAGGAGCTCGACGCCGGCTTCGTCCCCGAGTTCCGCCTCCTGGGCCTGCTCAACGACGACGAGACGGACGTCGGGCGAGTCCACGTCGGCGTCGTGTTCGTCGCCGAGGCCGAGGGCCGGCCGGTGGCCGTTCGCGAGACCGAGAAGCTCGAAGGGCGGTTCGTCTCGAGCGCGGACCTGCTGGCCGTCCACGATCGGATGGAGATCCTGGAGCCAGCTCGTCCTCGACTTCCTCGTCGGCCGCAGCGCCGGGGTCGCCGGCGGGGTACCGGGCGCGGGGGACGAGGTGCCCGACCGCCCCTGAGCGCGAACGGCCGGCGGGCGTCCCTGCCTGCAGTCCGGGAGTGGGTCCCGCGGCCCAGCGGGTGCATACTGGCCGTGGAACCTGAAGATGCGCCGACCGACCGTGCCGCTCACCTCATCCCGCTTGCCGCAGGCGCGCTGGCGCTGGCGCTCGCGGCCTTCGCCGGGCCCGCCCGGGCGGCCGGTCCCAGCGTGATCGTCCTGCCCGACCACGGGCGACGTCGACGGAGTGATGGCGCAGTACCTTGCCGACGGGATCGCGCGAGCGTCGAGCGAGGGTGCAGCCGCGGTCCTCGTCGAGCTCAACACGCCGGGCGGCAGCCTCGACGCGACCCAGAAGATCACGAGCGCCTTCCTCGACGCGCCGGTGCCGGTCATCGTGTGGGTCTCGCCCGCGGGCGGGCGAGCGGCGAGCGCCGGCACCTTCATCACCCTCGCCGCCAACCTCGCCTACATGGCGCCGGGCACGAACATCGGTGCGGCCAGCCCGGTCGGGGGCGGCGGCCAGGACATCGGCGGCACGCTCGGGCTGAAGGTCATGAACGACGCCGTCGCCAACATCACCGCGATCGCCGCGGCGCGCGGGCGCCCCGTCGACGTGGGCCGCGTCCACGGTCAGCGACGCAAAGAGCTACTCGGCGACGGACGCGGTGGCGGCCGGCGCGGCGGACGGGATCGCGGCCACGCGAGGCGGACGTGCTGGCCGCGGCCAACGGGAGGACGGTCACGGTCGGCGGCGGGCGGATGGTCACGCTCGCGCTCGCGGGCGCCTCGACCGAGGTGGTCGAGATGAGCCCGTTCCAGGCCTTCCTCCGCCTGCTGGCCGACCCGAACCTGGCCTTCATCCTGTTCGTGGTCGGCGTCCTGCTGCTCGTGTTCGAGCTTGCCAACCCCAACATCGTCACCGGCATCGCCGGCGCGCTGGCCCTCGTCCTCGCGTTCATCGGGTTCGTGGACCTGCCGGTCAACGTGGCGGGCCTCCTGCTCATCGGCTTCGGGGTGGTCCTGCTGGTGCTGGAGACCCATCTCACCAGCCACGGCCTGCTCGCGATCGTCGCGGCCGCCTGCGTCGCGGTCGGCGCAGGAACGCTCTACGGCAACCCGGCGGCGCCCACCGTGCCCGGCGTGGCGGTGGCGCTGCCGGTGATCGTCGTGATGACCGGCCTGACTGCCGCCTTCGGCGCGCTCATCGCGGTGACCGCCTACCGGACGCGCCGGATCTCCTCGAGCCCGGTGCTCGTGGGCAGCCTCCGCGTCACCGGCGAAGCCGGCACCGTCTCGACGGACATCAGCCCGCTCGGCACCGTGCACGTGGTCGGCGAGGAGTGGACCGCGCGGAGCGAGGACGGGCATCCCCTCTCGCGTGGCGCTCGCGTGAAAGTCGTCCGGCAGGACGGGTTGACGTTGTACGTTGTGCCTGTCGAGTCGCGCTCGGCCACCTGATCCGGCACCTCGAAAGGAGTCCCGCGTGGACCTCGCCATCCTGTTCGCGACGATCGTCGCCATCCTCTTCCTGGCCCTGCTGTTCCTGTACCTGTCGGTCCGGGTCGTGCAGCAGTACGAGAAGATGGTCGTCTTCCGGTTGGGCAAGACCAACGAGGCGCTGGTCCGCGCGCCCGGGTTGCGCTTCCTGATCCCGATCATCGACCGCCCGGTGAAGGTGGACGTCCGTGAGCAGTTCATCGAGGTTCCCAGCCAGACCACGATCACGAAGGACAACGCGCCGATCAACGTCGACTTCCTGATCTACTGGCGCATCAGCGATCCGCTCAAGAGCGTGGTCAACGTCGCCAACTTCAGCGGCGCGCTCCAGGGCGTCGCGACCACCACGCTGCGGGCCGTCATCGGCGACATCCTGCTCGACGAGGTCCTCTCGAGGCGGGAGCAGATCAACGAGGTGCTTCGCGTCAAGCTCGACGAAGTGACCGAGCGCTGGGGCGGCAAGGTCACCACGGTCGAGATCAGGGAGATCACGCCACCCCGCGACGTGCAGGACGCGATGAACCGGCAGCTCTCGGCCGAGCGAACCCGCCGCGCCGTGATCACCGAGTCCGAGGGAAGGCGGCAGTCGGAGATCAACATCGCCGAGGGATCGAAGCAGGCCGCGATCCTCGAAGCAGAGGGTCGGCGCCAGGCGCAGATCCTCAACGCGGAGGGCTTCAGCCAGGCCCTCGAGCGGATCTACGCGGCGGCCTCGGGCATCGACCAGAAGACGATGCTCCTGCAGTACCTCGAGGCGCTCAAGGCGCTGGGTGCCAGCCCCTCGACGAAGTTCATCATCCCGACCGAGTTCACGAAGTTCCTCGAGCCGCTCGCGCGCACGATCGGCGCCGGCATGGCGTCCGGAGCCGAGACCGGCAAGGGCTGAAGGCGCGTCCCGGGCGGCGTCGCGACTCGGGAAAGAAAACGAAGCGTTCCGGCGGTGCCGGTCCGCTATGATCGCCGTGGGTGGTCGTGGTCGAACGGTCGCGGGGACGACCGCGTCACGGAGCCCGTGGGGAACCAGAGAGGTCGATGTCCGCCAAGATCCTCGTCGTCGATGACGACCCGAACGTCCAGCGCCTCCTGAGCTTCACGCTCAAGCAGGAAGGCTACGAAGTCGTCATCGCCGGCGACGGCGCCGAGGGCTTCAAGCTCTGGGCGGAAGATCCACCCGCGCTCGTCCTTCTCGACGTGATGCTCCCGAAGCTCGACGGCTACCAGGTGGCCGCGAAGATCCGGGCCGAGGAAGGAGCCTCCGGCCACGTCCCGATCATCATGCTCACGGCCGAGAGCGAGGTCGAGCAGAAGATCCGCGGCCTGCGGGCCGGGGCGGACGACTACCTGGTCAAGCCCTTCCACCCGGCCGAGCTGCTGGCACGCATCAAGAGCCTCCTGGCGCGGTTCGCGCCGCGAGACCTGGTCGTCGGCCGGCCGCCGATGGGCCGCGTCCTCGCGTTCTACGGCGCCAAGGGCGGAGTCGGGACCACGACGATCGCGATCAACACGGCAATCGCGCTGCATCGCGAGCTGGGGCGCAAGGTCTGCCTGTTCGACGCCAACCTCCAGTTCGGCGACCACCGGGTCTTCCTGGACCTGGGCCTTGACCGCCGGAGCGTGGTGGAGGTGGTGACCGCCCCGTCGATCGACGCGGACCTGCTCCGGAACGTTGTCGTGAAGCACGACTCGGGGGTCGACCTGCTGCTCGCGCCGCCGTCGCCGGAGACGGCGGAGCTCGTCTCCAAGGAGCACATCACGCGCATCATCGAGACGCTCCGGGTGGTGTACGACTACGTCGTGGTGGACGTCGACAAGCGTCTCGATGACACGAACCTCGGGATCTTCGACGCGGCGGACACGCTCTTCGTGGTCATGACGGCGGATCTCTCCTGCCTCAAGAACGTGCGCCTGGTCCTCGAGACGCTGGGCCGGATCGGCTACGAGGATGACCGGGTGAAGCTCCTGCTGAACCGGTCGAACGCATTCACCGGCATCAGCGTCAAGAACGCAGAGGGCGCCCTCAAGCGGACCATCGAGCACCAGATCATCAACGAGTACCGGGGCGCGATCAGCGCCCTCAACTCGGGCGCGCCGGTCATGTTCGCGAAGGCGGACTCGCCGTTGGGACGCTCCTTCCACGACTTTGCGCGGGCGATCGACAAGAATCCGCACGTCTCGACGGGAACCGCCCTGGTGGCGCCCGCGCGCTGACGGCGTGAGCCGGCCCCCCGGGGGCGGGCCGATGGGCTCGAGGGCGATAAGTCGCCGTGAAGGGGCAGGTGACCTCCGGGTGAGGCAGCGCGCCTACCGTGGCGGCCATGCTCGCAACCGTGCTCGCCGCAACGCTTCGAGGTCTCGAGGGCCGCCCTGTGCGGATCGAGGTGGACGTGGCGCCCGGGTTGCCCGGCTTCACCATCGTCGGCCTCGCCGACGTGGCCCTCCGAGAGTCCCGCGAGCGCGTCCGCGGCGCGCTTCGCAACGCCGGATTCGTCCACCCGCCCCGCCGGATCACCGTGAACCTCGCCCCGGCGGACGTCCCGAAGGCGGGCTCGGCGCTGGACCTGGGGATCGCGATCGCCATCCTCGTCGGCTCCGAGCAGGTTCACCCCCGCGGCCGCTGGGCAATGCTCGGGGAGCTGGGACTCGGCGGGGAGGTCAGGCCTGTTCCCGGCCTGCTTCCGATGATCGCCGCGCTCGCGCGGCGAGGCGCGGGCCGGGTGGTCGTGCCGGCCGACGCGCTCGACGAGGCGCGTCTCGTCCCCGGCATCGAGGCGCTGCCGGCAGCCTCGCTGGGCCAGGCCGTGGAGCTCGTGCGCGGCCGGCGCGTGCGCGGGCGTGGACCGATGACACGCGCCGAGCTGATCCCGGACGAGGCGGTCACCAGGCCCGCGCCCGCTCCGGCCGACGACGGCTGGCCGGACCTCGCCGACGTGCGCGGCCAGGCGGAGGCGCGGCGTGCACTCGAGATCGCCGTCGCCGGCGGCCACGCGCTGCTCATGATCGGCGCGCCGGGATCGGGCAAGACCCTGCTCGCGCGAACCATCCCCGGGCTGCTCCCGCCGCTCGACCCGGCCGAGGCACAGGAGGCGACGGTCATCGCCTCGGTGGCAGGGGAGGGGCCGGTGCGGAGCCTCGTGACGAGGCGGCCATTCCGGGCGCCCCATCACACGGCGTCCTACGCCGCCCTCGTGGGCGGGGGGCCGCGGCTCGCGCCCGGGGAAGTGACGAGGGCACACAACGGCGTACTGTTCCTCGACGAGCTGCCGGAGTTCGATCGCACCGCGCGGGAGGCCATCCGCCAGCCGCTCGAGGAAGGCCGGGTCGCGATCGCGCGCGCGAGCGGCGCGGTGGAGATGCCGGCCCGGTTCCAGCTTGTGGCGGCGATGAACCCCTGCCCGTGCGGATGGGCCGCGGACCCGTCCGGGCGCTGCACCTGCCCACCGGGCCTCCCGGACCGGTACGCGGCCCGGATCTCCGGGCCGTTCCGCGACCGCCTGGACCTGTGGGTTGGCATGCCGCGGGTGGCGCCGGAGGCGCTGCTGGCGCGTCACGACGGCGAGGCATCGGCGCCGGTCGCGGCACGGGTCGCCGCGGTCCGGGCGCGCCAGGTCGATTCGCGCGGCCGCCTGGCGAGCCGGCTGACCGGTCGCGCGCTCCGGGCCGCCTGCCAGCTCGACGCGTGCAGCCGAGCGGGCGGCGATCCGGCTGGCCGACGCCGCGGGCCTGACCGCCCGGGCCACGGAGCGCCTGCTCCGGGTCGCCCGCACGATCGCCGATCTCGACGGTGCGCAGCGGGTCGGCGTGCGCCACCTCGAGGAAGCCGCCCGCTACCGGGTGCCGGCCACGGCCGCGGCGGCCGCGCGGGCCGGCTGACGTGCTCGGGGTCGGGCGCGACGGGCCGCTCGGCGAGTGGCGGTCCGCCGGCGCCGATCCGGAGGCCGGAACCGGGTCGGAGCGGGCGTCCGGCATCAGTTCCCGCCGCGGGGGCTGTCATCGGCCACGCCACGCGCACACCCGGCCACGCCGGACCGGGCTGGCGGCGCCCTGTCGCTCGACGAGGTGGACGCGTGGGCGGTCCTCGTGGCGGTGGACGGGATCGGACCGGCGACGCTCGCGGCGCTGTTGGGCGCGCTCGGGAGCGGCCGGGCGGTGCTCGCGACGGCCGCGGGCCCGGCCGGTCCGCGGAGGCTGGCCGCGGCGGTGGCGGCACGGGGCGGGCGGCTTGACGCCACGCTCGGGCAGGCGATCGCCGACGCCGCACAGGCGGCTCCCGTCCTGATCGCTCGCGTCCGCGCCCTCGGGATCGAGGTGCTGACGATCGAATCCCCTGACTATCCGGGGCGCCTCAGGCTCCTCGAGCTGCCACCGCCGGTGCTCTTCGTGCAGGGCGACATCGCCGCGCTGGACCCCGAGCGGTCGGTCGCGGTCGTCGGCACGCGGCGGGCGACCGAACGCGGCCGGCGGATCGCCGGCGCAATCGGTGGCGCACTGTCGACGGCGGGTGCGGTCGTGGTCTCGGGGCTGGCCGTCGGCATCGACGGGGCCGCCCACGCCGCCGCGGTCGCCTGCGGTGGTCGCAGCGTGGGGGTGCTCGGGTCGGGCCACCAGCGGCTCTACCCGCGGGCACACGCGCACCTGGCGGACGAGATCGTCGCCGGCGGCGGCGCGGTCGTCTCGGAGCTCGCACCGGACGTGGGCCCCGTGCCGGGGACCTTCCCGCGGAGGAATCGGGTCGTCAGCGGCCTCGCCGACGCGACGGTGATCGTCGAGGCCGGGGAGCGCAGCGGTGCCCTGATCACCGCGGGCTGGACGCTCGAGCAGGGACGCGAGTGCTTCGTCGTCCCCGGGCCCATCGATTCCGACCAGAGCGTCGGCTGCAACCGACTCCTGCGGCTCTACCCCGGGCAGGCGCGCGCCGTCCCGGGCGTGGCCGAGCTGCTCGAGGACCTGGGCCTCGTCGGCGCGCCGGGCCGGGCCGGCATGGTCTCCGTGTCCCTTCGGGATGGCCGGGTCGTGGGGCCGGATCCGGAGGCCATCCTCGCTGGCCGCGGCGCAGCGGAGGCGGCGGTCGCCCGGGTGCTGCTCCCGGGCGCGGCGACGCTCGAGGAGCTCATCGACGCGACCGGGTACGCGCCGGCCACGATCCTGGCTGTCCTGACGCGGCTGGAGAGCGACGGCCTGGTGGTGGGGACCCTCGGGCGCTATGCGGCGGGCGGCTCGCTCGCCGCCACCACGCCAGGACGACTGCCGGTTCGCGTGGCCGGCCTCGGCCCCGGGCCGAGACCGGGAGACTGACGGGCGGCGAGAACCGCCCTCGCGCGGACGTCGCGGCTGGCCCGGTTGCCCCTGCGCGACGGCCGGTGGTATGGTGCGAGCCGACCGTGGGGGAAATGGTGTGCCGGTCCGATTCGTCGTGGACGACCGGCATCGAGCGAGGAGCGCTATTTGCGGAAGATCGCGGCCGCGGTCATGGCCGTTCCCGTCCTCGCGGCGATCTACCTTCCAGTCCTGCGTCGACGCGGCGCGGCGATCCGGGCGGGCCTCGCCGGCGCGGCCGCGCTGATCGTCCTGATTGCCATCGTGGGAGCGCTTCCGCGCACCGCGTCCGCGCTCCCGCCCGTCACCGCGGGCCCGATCGCCGCCCAGCGGTTCGGCCCCACCATCACGTCACCCGAGGCGCTCGACGGCGCCGTGGCGTTCAACTTCGCCGCGCCGATGGACCAGGCCAGCGTGGCCGCCGCGCTCAGCGTCGACCCGCAGACGGCCGTCACGCTCGCCTGGCTCGACTCGGGACGAACGCTCCTCGTCAGCGCGCGCGGCGGCTGGGCGCCCGAGACGTACTACACCATCACGATCGATCCGACGGCCCGCGATGCGGCCGGCGTCGCGGTCGCGGATCCGATCCGCACCGCCTTCCACACCCGGGGTCCCACCGGGGCGCGGATCGTCGCGACGAAGCCGCTCGCTGGCGGGCGCGTGGCCCGGGACGCGGCCTTCGTCGTCGCGTTCGATGGTCCCGTGAATGCGGCGGCAGCCCGGGCGGCCTTCCGGATCGAGCCGGCGGTCGCGGGTGAGCTCCAGGCCGACAATGCGGTCGGTTCGACCGAGCAGCTCACCTTCATCCCAAGCGAACGCCTCACGTCCGGAACCCGGTACACGATCTCGCTCGTCGGTCCGTTGCGCGACGCGGACGGCGCGCTCGTCGCCGCCATCGCGCCCCTCGTCGTCGAGACGGCGGTGACGCCAGCGGTGGTCCGGTTCCGGCCGCTCTCCGGGACTGAGGACGTCGTGCGCGGCACCGACATCTCGGTCCGCTTCACGATGCCGATGGACCGGGTGACCACGCAGCGGGCGTTCGCCATCTCGATCAAGGGCGCCGCCGTGCCGGGCACCTACACGTGGGCCGAGGGAGATACGGTCGTGGTCTTCAGGCCGCACGATCCACTCCCCTGGGGGACGGAGGTCGTGATGGCCGTCGCGGCCGGTGCCTCGGGAACGGACGGCACGCCGATCGAGGGCCCGGTCACGGCCCGTTTCACGACGGTCGCACGGCCGGCCGCCACGCCCGTCGCAACGCCCGCCGCAACGCCGCGGTCGACCCCGACCCCGGCGGCAGCTCCGATGCCGGTGACCCCCAAGCCCACCCCCAGGCCCACCCCGAAACCCGCGCCAACACCCGCGCCGAAACCCGCGCCGGTGCCGCCGAGCAGTGGCAGCTCGTCCGGCGGCGGACCGTGGGCGTCGGCGGAGCGCTACTACCTTGGGCTGCTCAACTGCACCCGCGGCGGCGGGATCGTGACCTCGTCGGGCTCGTGCTCGAGCCCGGGTGGGAGCGGCATCGCCCCGCTCGTGCTCGACCAGGGGATCAGCGACCGCGTGTCGCGCCCGTACGCGAAGCTCCTCGCGACCACCGCCGTGTGCAGCCACTTCGATGGCGGCACTCCTGGCGACCGGCTCCGGGCGGCGGGGTACACGAGCTACCGATGGGGGGAGAACCTGGGTTGCGAATCGGCTCCCAGCGCGATCGCATCGGCGCTCGGCACGCAGCTCTACTTCCAGTCGGAGCGTTCGTGGAGCCCGCCCGGCGGGCACTGGGTGAACATGATGAACGCGGCCTACGACCGCGTTGGGATCGGCATCTGGGTTGCCGGTGGACAGATCAGGATCGTCATCGACTTCTACCATCCGTGATCCGCGACGCCGTCCTCCACCTGACGAACGAGCAGCCGCTGCTCGTCGACGTCTTCGAGACGCCGCTGCCCTCCGACACCGTGCTGGTCTGCACGAACCTGCGCACGATGAGCCGGACGCGCCCGCTCTTCGCGGACCACCTCGACTCCACGTTCGTCTTCCCGTACGCCCAGATCCGGTTCGTGGAGTTGCCGGCGGGAGCGCCCACGACGGAGCCGCCGGAGCCTGCCCAGGCGCTCCAGGCCGCCGACCCGGAGCCGGATCTGGAGGTCGACGAGGACTTCCTGCGCCGCGTCCGGGACCTCTGACGCACGCCGCCGCGGGGGGACCGCGGGCACGCGAGGCCGCGTCCGATGCTTCCCGACCGCATCGCCACGATGACCGGGCGATGAGGGGCCGGTGCTAGACTCGCTCGCCATGACCGCAAACCTCGTGATCGTCGAGTCGCCGGCGAAGGCCAAGACGATCGAACGCTACCTCGGACCCGGCTACACCGTGCTCGCCTCCTACGGCCACGTCCGCGACCTGCCGGAGAACCCCGGCAAGGGCCAGCTGGGCGTGGATGTGGATGGCGACTTCGCGCCCGAGTACGAGATCCCCGTCGATCGGCGCCGGCAGGTCTCCGCGATCGAGAAGGCGGGCCGCGGGGCCGACCGCATCTTCCTCGCGACGGACCTTGACCGCGAGGGCGAAGCGATCGCCTGGCACGTCGCCGAGGCCGCGCACCTGCCCCCGGACCGCACGAGCCGCGTGACGTTCAGCGAGATCACGGAGCCGGCCATCCGGGCGGCGTTCGCCGCGCCCCGGGCGATCAACGGGAACCTCGTGGACGCCCAGCAGACGCGCCGGATCGTGGATCGACTGGTCGGCTACACGCTGAGCCCGCTGATCTCCCGGAAGGTCCGGTCGGGCCTGTCCGCCGGCCGCGTCCAGTCGGTTGCGGTCCGGCTGGTGGTCGAGCGCGAACGCGAGATCCGCGCGTTCGCGGCCCGGGAGTACTGGACGATCGAGGCGACCCTCCTGGCGCCCGGACGGCACGCCCTTCACGGCGGAGCTCGTGCGGGTCGCCGGTCACAAGCCGGCGATCGGGGACGCGGAGACCGCGGGCCGGCACGCCGATGCGCTCCGAGCCAGCCGGCCCGCGGTGCGCGGTGTCGCGGTGAAGACCTCGAAGCGGAGCCCCGCGCCGCCGTTCACCACGTCGACCCTCCAGCAGGAGGCGAGCCGCAAGCTGGGCTTCAGCCCGAAGCGGACGATGTCCGTCGCCCAGCGCCTCTACGAGGGCGTCGAGACGCGCGACGGGCAGGTCGGGCTCATCACCTACATGCGGACCGACTCGGTGGCGCTCTCGGACCAGGCGCTCGCCGAGGCGCGCGCGGTCATCGAGGCGCGGTACGGGTCGGCGTACGCGACGGCGAAGGGTCGCCGCTACCGGACCACCTCTCGAAATGCGCAGGAGGCCCACGAGGCCATCCGACCGACGTCGCTTGCGCGCGAGCCGGAGGCGCTGGCGGGCTCCCTCGGACGCGGACGAGGCCCGGCTCTACCGGCTGATCTGGCAGCGCACGCTGGCCAGCCAGATGACCGAGAAGCAGCTCGAGACCACCACGGTCGACCTTGCCGACGCCGGGTACGACCTCCGGGCATCGGCCACCCGGACTCTCTTCGACGGCTTCAGCCGGGTCTACACGGAGGGCCGGGACGAGGGCGAGGAGGAGGCCGAGCGCACGCTCCCGCGACTCGCCGAGGGCGACGCCACGACGGTCGTCGAGGTCGCGCCGACCCAGCACTTCACCGAGCCGCCGCCGCGCTTCACCGAGGCGTCGCTCGTGAAGGCGCTCGAGGAGCACGGCATGGGCCGCCCGTCCACGTACGCGGCCACGCTCTCGACGATCGTCGACCGCGGGCTACGTCACGATCCGCGAACGGCGGCTCCACCCGGAGCCGGTCGCCGAGATCGTGACCGACCTGCTGGTCGAGCACTTCGGGCACTACGTGGACCTCGCGTTCACGGCCCGGATGGAGGAGGAGCTCGACGAGGTCGCCCGCGGCGAGCGCGCCTGGGTGCCGCTCCTGCGGGCGTTCTACGCGCCGCTTCGGACGCTCGTCGACGAGAAGCGGAAGGAGCTCCGGCGCCGCGACTTCACCACCGAGCCGACCGACGAGGTCTGCTCCCTGGGCCACCCGATGGTGATCCGGCTCGGCCGCAACGGGCGGTTCCTCGCCTGCTCGCTGTACCCCGAGCACAAGGAGTCGCGGCCGATCCCCGGCGAGGAGCCGGAGCTCCCGGCGCTCCCCGGCGTGGGCGAGACCTGTCCGACCTGCGGCGAGACGGACGGGGGCGTGCTGGCGGCCAAGCGGGGCCGGTTCGGGCCGTTCGTCGGCTGCAACCGCTACCCGGACTGCGCCTACATCAAGAAGGACGGCCCGCCGCCGCCCGAGCAGCTCCCGTTCGCGGTGGCATGCCCGCGCTGCGCCGAGGGCCACCTCGTGGCGCGTCGCGCCCGCCGGACCGGCTCGGTCTTCTGGGGCTGCTCGCGCTACCCGAAGTGCGACTTCACGACCTCGCGCGAGCCGCTGGGCCCGGTCCACGATGTCGACGGCGGCCCGGTCGCCCGGCGGGACGACGAGAGCGGCCTCTGCCTGAAGTGCGGTGCCACCGTGCCGCTCCCGGCCGGCGACGTGCCGGCTCCGGGACGCCGCTCGCCGGCGGCCCGCCGGATCCGGCCGCGCTCGCGCGACCGGGTGGCCGGGGCGGCCGCCGGCCGGGAAGCGGGGCCAGCCACGGCCGGACGGCCGGCACAGGTGGCGCGCCTCCGCGCCGGGCGACGTCGACCGGTGCCGCCCGGCGACGGCCGGCCGCCACGGGCCGTGCCACGCGGCGCCCGTCGCCCGGCGCCGACTGAGCCGCGCATGGACGAGTCCGCGCCGCTCGAGAGGTTCCTGGCGAGCCTCGCCGCCCGCGACGCGTCCCCGCACACGCAGCGCGCCTACCGGACCGCGGTCGGCGCGTACCTCGCCTGGCTCGAGGCCCGCGGGATCGGCTGGCGCGCGCCATCGCGGACCGACCTCCGCGGCTACCTCGCCGAGCTCGGCACGGGTCGCGCCCGCTCGTCCGTCGCCCAGCGGCTCGCGGCGATCCGGTCGTTCCATCGCTGGGCGCGCCGCTCCGGCCTCGCCGACGTGGACCCGTGGGCTGCGCTCGGAACCCCGCGCCGGCCCCGCCGCCTGCCGCCGGTCCTCTCGATCGCCGACGTGGAGCGCGTCGTGGCCTCGGCCGGCGAGGGAGCCTCGATGACCGCGGGCCGCGACTCCCTCCGCCGCGCGCTCGCCCTGCGTGACGTGGCGATCGTCGAGACCGCCTACGCGGCCGGGCTCCGGATCGCCGAGCTCGCGGGCCTGACGCTCGACAGCCTGGACATCGGGCGCGGCGAGCTGCGGGTCCTCGGGAAGGGCCGGAAGGAACGCGCCGGCCTGCTCGGGAGGCCGGCGCGAGCGGCGCTGGCGGGGTACCTCGCGGAGGGCCGTCCGGCCCTGCTGGGCCGCGCCCGGCCCGGGCCGGACGCCGGACGCCGTCTTCCTGAACGCGCGGGGGACGCCGCTCGGGGAGCGCGGGATGCGCTACCGGCTGGACGCGGCCTTCGCACGCGCCGGGGCCCCGGAGGGAACGCATCCCGCACACCCTGCGCCATTCGTTCGCCACCCACCTGCTGGACGGCGGCGCCGACCTGCGCGTGGTCCAGGAGCTGCTGGGACACGCGAGCCTCGCGACGACGCAGGTCTACACGCATGTCTCGCCGGCGCGCCTCCGGGCCGCGTACGCTGGTGCACACCCGCGCGCGCACGCCGCGGACCAGGGGACCGCGCCGGCCGACGGGACGCCCCGACCGCGGTGACCGCCGGCCGCGCCCTCGTCCGCGCCGGTCTCGTCGTGACCGGCGCCTTCTTCGTCTCGCGCGTCCTGGGCTGGGTCCGCCTCGTGGTCATCGGCACCACGTTCGGGGTCCAGGGCGCGCTCGACCCGTTCTTCGCGGCGTTCCGGATCCCGGACCTGATCTTCCAGCTCGTCGCGGCCGGCGCCCTCGAGTCGGCCCTGATCCCGACGATCGCGACGCTCCTCGCCCGCGACGAGCAGGCACGGGCGTGGCGCGTCGTCTCCACGGTCACGAACCTGATGCTGGCCGGGCTCGCGGTCCTCGCCGGGGCACTCTTCGTCCTCGCACCCGCCGTCGTCCCGGCGATCACCCCCGGCTTCGACGCGGCACAGACCGCGACGACCGTCGACCTGACACGGGTCATGCTCCTGAGCCCGATCTTCCTCGCGCTCGGCTCCGTGGCCACCAGCGTGCTGAACGCGCGCGGCCGGTTCGCGGCATCGGTGCTGGCGCCGATCGTCTACAACCTGGCGATCATCGGCGGGGCGCTGTTCCTGGCGCCGTCGATGGGGGTGATGGGCCTCGCCGTCGGGCGTGGTGGCCGGGAGCGTGTGCCACCTCGCGATCCAGCTCCGACCGCTGTTCGGACGGACCCGGTTCCAGTACCACCCGCGGGTCGACCTGGCCGATCCGGAGGCGCGGACGACGATCCTGCTGCTCATCCCGCGGGCGATCGGGCTTGGCGGGGCGCAGCTGCAGCTCCTGGCGGCGACCACGATCGCGTCGACGCTGGCCGCGGGCATCGATCAGCGCCTTCACTATCGCGTTCACCGTCTTCCAGATCCCGATCGGGACGCTCGGCGTCCCCCTTGGCGTCGTCGCGCTCCCGGCGCTGAGCCAGCGGCTGGCGTCCGGGGCGACGGGCGACTTCGTCTCGCTGCTCGGTCGCTCGCTCCGGCTGATGCTGTTCGCGATGCTCCCGATCGCGGTCTTCGCGGCGGTCGCCGCGAGGCCGGTCGTCACGATCCTGTTCGGCTACGGCAAGGTGGACGCCGCCGGGATCGAGGTGATGGCGCGGACGCTCGTGGCGTTCCTCGTCGCGCTGCCGTCCGAGACCGCGATCGTCCTCCTGGCGCGTGCGTTCTACGCGACCCGCGACACGCGCACGCCGGTCGCGGCGGCGCTCGTCGCGGTGGCGGTCAGCGTCGTGCTGTGCATCGCCCTGGCGCCGTCCCTCGGGGTCGTCGGGCTGGCCCTCGGGATCGCGATCGCGTCCTGGTGCGAGGCGATCGTCCTGTTCGCCCTGCTCAATCGACGGGTCCCGACGCTCGACGTGGTGGACATCGCCCGGGGCGGCGCGCTGGCCGCGGCGTGCGCGGCCGCCGCGGGCGCCGGCGCCTGGCTCGTCCTGGAGGCGGGGCGGCTCGTGCTGGGCTCCGCGCCCGGTAAGATCGGGATCGCGGGAGAGCTCGGGGTCGCCGGCCTCGTGACCGTCGTCGTCTACCTTGGCCTCGCCCGGCTCCTGCGGATCCCGGAGGTCCCGACGATCGTGCACCTGCTTCGCTCCGCGCTCCGGCGCGACCGCGCCGCGTGATCCGGACGCCCGCCGCTCGGGGAGCCGGCCGCCTGGGACGCATTCGTGGCCGGGAACGAGCTCGGCTCGTACCTGCAGCGCACGCGCGTGGGCGCGGGTCAAGGCGGTGAACGGCTGGACGAGCGCGCGCGTCGTGGCGGGCGGCGCCGCGCCGATCGGCGCGCAGGTCCTCCTCCGTCGACCGCGTCCGCTGCCCTGGGCGTTCGCGTACGCGCCCCGCGGCCCGGTGGCGACCGCCTGGACCGCGGAGACGCTGGGCGCCTTCACGGAGGCGCTGCGGTCGGCGCGCCTGGGGCGCGTGTCGCACCTCCGGATCGACCCCGAGGTGGAGCGGGACGGCCCGCTGGATCCGGGTGGCTCGCTTCGACAGATCCTCGCGGAGGCGGGCTGGCGGCCGGCGCCCCCGATCCAGCCGCCGTCGACCCGCGTCATCGACCTGGCCGCCGACGAGGCCGCGCTGTGGGGCGACCTGCGCAAGAAGTGGCGGCAGTACGTCAACAAGGCGCGCGTCGAACGGCGTGACGGTCGTGGAGCTGCCCGGCGACCCGATCGCGCCGTTCTACGCGATCTACCGCGAGACCGCGGCGCGGGCCGGCTTCCTGATCCGGGTGGAGCAGGCCTATCGCGACGTCTGGGAGGCCTATCGGCCCGACCGGCGACGCGACGATCCTGTTCGCGATCGACGCCGACGGCACGCCGCAGGCCGCGCTGTTCCTCGTGCGCAACGGGCCGCCGGGTCGTCGAGCCCTACGGCGGCATGACGCTCGCCGGCGGCGCCCTCCGCGCGAACTACCTCCTCAAGTGGGAGGCGATCCGGCGGGCCCGGGAGGCGGGCGCGGCCACGTACGACCTGTGGGGACTGGCGCACCCGGGGATCGCCCACTTCAAGACGGGCTTCGGCGGCCGCGAGGTCCGCTTCATCGGGGCCTGGGACCTGGTGCTGAGCAGTCTCGGCCGGCGGATCTACCAGACGGCCCAGCGAGCTTCGTGTCCGGCGGGCGCGACGGCAGGCGGGTCTCGCCGCGACCGGAGCGCCCGGCCTGTCGGGCGCCGACGACGGGACCACGGCGCCCGGCGGCGAGATGGACGCGGGAGGATGAGCGGCCCGGCTGGCGTACGAGACGTGGGGCCGGGCGCCCCCGCCGGCTGGGACGACCGCACGGTGCGCGTGTCGGGCGGGGACGTCCAGCAATCCGTCGCCTGGGGCGAGCACCGCGGACGGACGGGCTGGCGCGCCTCACCACCTCGAGCTCGACGACGGGAGCGCCGTGCTGGCGCTGGGGCGGCCGTGGCCGCTGCTGGGTGGTGGGCGGCTCTACGTGCCGAAGGGGCCGGTTGTGGCCGGCGCGGCAGTCACGGTCGTGGCCGACCGCCTCTCCGCCGTGGCCGCCTGGGCGCGCGTCGCCGGCTACGACACGGTCCTCGCGGACGCCGAGATCCCCGCCGCGACGGGCTATCCCGCGGCGCTGGCCGCGCGCGGCTTCCGGCCGGTCGAGGAGATCGGGCCGTCGCGCCACCGCGTCGCGACGCCGATCCCCGCCGGCGCCGACGACGATATCCTGCTGGCCGAGATCGCCACGACGACCCGCCAGCGGTGCGCGTCGCCGAGCGGCGCGGAATGCGGATCGTCCGCTACGACGCGGCGTCCGCGACGGCAGCCGGGACGGCTTCGAGGCACCGGCACCCGGGCACCTCGACGAGGCAGCGACGGCGGCGTTCGAGCGGTTCCACCGCCTCCTGGGCGCCACCGGTGAGCGGCGCGGTTTCGCGATCGGGCCCGTGCGGCCGCAGTCGCCTGGTGGCGCGCCGCGCTCGAGGCCGGCCACCTCGTGCTGCTCGAGGCGCGCTCGGCGGGCGGAACCTACCTGGGTGCCGCGATCTTCTACCGCCACGGCGAGCGGCTGACGTACGCGCACTCCGGCGACGTCGTCGCGTTGCGGCACGCGCACCCGGGCGCCGTCCACCTGATCCTCTGGCGTGCGCTGCAGCTGGCGGCCCGCGAGGGTCGCGCCGAGCTGGACCTCGGCGGCGTCGACGTGGCCGGCGCGCGATCAGAGCCACGCCCCGGCGACCCGATGTACGGCCTGCTCGAGTTCAAGCAATCGTTCGGGGGACGGTGGGTGGAGCTGTCCGGGGCCCACGAGCGGGTCCTGCACCCGACGCGGGCGCAGGCCGGCGCGATCCTCGTCGGGGTGGGCCGCGGCGCGCGGCGCCTGGCCGGATGCCGGAGGGCCGGCCCGTGAACGCGGGCGAGGGCCGCGACGGACCGGGGAGGCCGCCCGGCGCGCTCTGCTCGACCGGCTTGCGGCGGCGGAGCCGCGCGCCTCCCGGCCGCTCGCCGGGCTCGTGGAGCGGCTTCGAATCGCGGGTCGCCTGCGCGGCGTCGTCGGACCCGGCGGTGACCAGCGGACCGGGCCGGGCGGCGCGGCCGGCGATCGCGCGACCATCGCTGGCATCGCGTACGACTCGCGGCGGGTCGTGCGCGGCGGCTGCTTCGTCGCGGTTCCCGGGTCGCACGCGGACGGACACGCCTTCGCGGTCGCCGCGGTTCGGGCCGGAGCCAGCGTCCTCGTCGTCGAGCGTCCGCTGCCGTCGGGCGAGGTTGCCCCGGCAATCCAGGTCGTGGTCGACCGCAGCCAGCTCGCGCTGGCCACTGTCGCGGCCTGGTGGTACGACGATCCAGGCGCCGATCTCGGCGTGATCGGCATCACCGGGACGGACGGCAAGACGACGACGGCCGGCATGGCGGTCGCGGCGCTCGAGGCCGCGGGCGTTCGGACCGGCCTCGTGAGCACGGCCGAGCAGAAGGTCGGAGACCTGCGGGCCGGCGCGTGGGCCCACGTCACGACCCCGGAGGCGCCGGAGCTCCAGCGCACGCTCCGCGCGATCCGCGCCGCGGGCGACGTCGCGGCCGTCGTCGAGTCCACCTCGCACGGGCTTGCCCTGGAGCGGGTCGGGGAGATCCCGTACGACGTCGCGATCCTCACGAACCTGACCCACGAGCACCTCGAGTTCCACGGGACGTTCGAGGCCTACCGCGCGGCCAAGCGCTCGCTCTTCGAGCGCCTTGGCACCGGCGGGCGCGGCTCGCACGGACGGGCGCGCAAGCCGGCCACGCTCCCCGGCGGCCGTCCGTGGCCGAGCGGCGGGATCGTCAACGCCGACGACCCGAACGCCGCCGTCTTCGCGGCCGCGACGCGCGACGCCGGGGCGACGCTTCTGACCTACGGCGCGGCGGCGCAGGCCGATGTCCGCGCCACGGACATCACGGAGACGCCCGGCGGGCTCGTCGCGACGGTCACGACGCCGCGCGGCTCCGGATCCCTCCGGCTCCCGCTCCTCGGTCGCTTCAACGTCCACAACGCGCTCGCGGTGATCGCGCTCGGCGAGCTGCTGGAGCTGGACCCGAAGCTGGTCCTGGCCGGCCTCGCCGGGTTCCGCGGCGTTCGCGGCCGGATGGAGCGGATCGATCGCGGCCAGCCGTTCACCGTGATCGTCGACTACGCGCACACGCCGGCGTCGCTGGCGACCGTCCTCGACGAGCTGGCGGCGCTGGTCGGGCCGGGCGGCGGGCGGATCGCGGTCTTCGGCTCGGCCGGCGAGCGGGACGTCGCGAAACGCGCGCTGCAGGGGCGGGTCGCCGGCGAGCGCTGCCGGGTCGTGATCGCGACCGACGAGGACCCCCGCGGCGAGAACTCGATGGCAATCCTCGAGCAGATCGCGCAGGGCGCCGAGGCGGCCGGGTTGCGGCGCGGCGACGACCTCTGGCTGATCCCGGATCGCAGGGAAGCGATCGCGGCTGCCATCGCGCGGGCACGTCCCGGCGACGTCGTCCTGCTTGCCGGCAAGGGTCACGAGCGGAGCATCCTCTACGCGGGGTCCGAGGCGCCGTGGGACGAGCGGCGCGTCGCGGAGGAATGCCTGGCGGCCGCCGGGTACGGCTGACCGGCGGGTCGCGCCGCGCCAACGGTCGCTGCCGGGCCCGCCTGCGTCGAAATCGCCGGGGCGACCCGGATCCCCCTGACAGGGCTGGCCGGGCCGCGAAACGGCCCTGCTATCCTTGGCCGGCCCATGTCCGTCGAACAGATCCCCGCCGGCACCGCGCCGCGCGCTCCCCGGACCCGCCGGGTCGCGCCGCGGTCGGCGCGTGGCGCCCCGGACGCGACCTCCCTGCCGACGCTGCGCGCGCGGCTCCTCGCGGAGGTCGCGCTCCACCACCCGCAGGCGGACCTGGGCCCGGTCGGGCGAGCATTCGACTTCGCGGTGGCCGCCCACGGGGACCAGCGGCGGGCGACCGGCGAGGCCTACGTCACGCATCCGATCGCGGCAGCCCGGACTCTGGCGGAGATGGCCCTGGACCCGGCCTCGATCCAGGCCGCGCTCCTCCACGACGTGCCGGAGGACACGGACCAGTCGCTGACCGACATCGAGGAGCACTTCGGCGCGGAGGTCGCCCACCTCGTGGACGGCGTCACGAAGCTCTCCAAGTTCTCGACGCACTCGCACGAGGAGCAGCAGGCCGAGAACATCCGGAAGATGCTCCTCGCGATGGCCCAGGACATCCGGGTCGTCCTGATCAAGCTGGCCGACCGTCTCCACAACATGCGGACGCTGGCGGGACTGCCGGCCGACAAGCAGGTCCGGATCGCGCGCCAGACGATGGAGATCTACGCCCCGCTCGCCGAACGGCTGGGCATCTGGCAGATCAAGTGGGAGCTCGAGGACCTCTCGTTCAAGCACCTCGACCCGGAACGCTACCGCGAGCTGGCGGCGAGCCTGGACACGCGCCGCGGGCACCGCGAGAGCTACATCGAGCGTGCGATCGCGGTCCTCCAGCCCGAGCTCGAGCGCCACGGGATCGAGGGCGATCTCAACGGCCGCCCGAAGCACCTCTACTCCATCTGGAAGAAGATGCAGCGCAAGTCGGCGGCGTTCGGCGAGATCTACGACGTCTACGCGATCCGCCTCCTGGTCGACGAGGTGCGCGACTGCTACGCGGCGCTGGGCGTCGTCCACAGCCTCTGGAAGCCGATCCCGGGCCAGTTCGACGACTACATCGCGGTGCCCAAGCCGAACGGCTACCAGAGCCTCCACACGGCCGTGATCGCGCTCGACGGCAAGCCCCTCGAGATCCAGATCCGGACGCACGCGATGCACTCCGTCAGCGAGGTCGGCATCGCGGCCCACTGGCGCTAC
Source organism: uncultured Chloroflexia bacterium (assembly GCA_963722475.1). Lineage (GTDB taxonomy): Bacteria > Chloroflexota > Limnocylindria > Limnocylindrales > CSP1-4 > CTSoil-043. The sequence continues at coordinate 232,253 of CAVRMJ010000009.1, forward strand.
AAGGAAGGCTCGAAGGCCGAGCGCGACTACGACGCCAAGCTGGCCTGGCTGCGCCAGCTGATGGACTGGCAGCGCGAGGTCAGCGACGCCACGGAGTTCGTCGAGGGGATCAAGCTCGACATCTTCCAGGACCAGGTCTTCGTCTTCACGCCGAAGGGCGACATCAAGGACCTGCCGGCCGGCGCGACGCCGCTCGACTTCGCCTACCGGATCCACACCGACGTCGGCCACCGGACGATCGGCGCGAAGGTGAACAACCGGCTCGTCCCGCTCGACTACCGCCTCAAGAACGGCGACATCGTGGAGATCGTGACGACGAAGGCCGAGCACGGCCCGTCGCGCGACTGGCTCTCGATCGTCCGCACCTCGCACGCCCGCGAGAAGATCCGTCAATGGTTCAAGAAGAAGGACCGCGACGAGAACATCAGCCACGGGCGGGAGTCGCTGGAGCGGGAGCTGAAGCGCCTGGCCCGGACCTCGATCGCGGCGGTCGGCCACGACCGGCTCGTCGAGGCGGCCAGGCCGTACGGGCACGACACGCTCGACGACTTCTACGCCGCGATCGGCTACGGTGCCATCTCGCCGCAGCAGGTCGTGATGCGCCTCGGTGTCGTCGACGATGCGCAGCTCACGCTGCCGTCGATTGCACCCACCCCGGCCCGCGCGGGCGGTGTCCGCGTCAAGGGCGTGGGCGACCTCCTGGTCCGTTTCGCGAAGTGCTGCCATCCGATCCCGGGCGACCCGATCGTCGGCTTCATCACGAGGGGACGCGGGATCACGGTCCACCTCGGGCGCTGCCCGACCGTGGTCAACGAGCGCGAGGCCGCCCGCCTGGTCGACGTGGAGTGGGAGACGGCGCCGGCGCAGACGTACCCGATCGCGATCCGCGTCGAGGCGCACGACCGGACCGGGCTCCTCAACGACATCGCCGGGGCCGTTGCGGAGAGCAAGGTGAACATCGTGGCGGCGAACGTGGCGGTGAGCCAGGACCACACGGCGACCGTGGTTGCCACGCTCCAGGTGGCGTCCGTCTCGCAGCTCGCCCGGGTGATGAGCCGGATCGAGCACGTCAAGGATGTCCTGTCGGTCCAGCGCGACCTGGGATAGGGCGCCCTGCCCGGAGGGGGACGTCCCCGCCCGCTAGACTTGCCGGCATGCCGCCATCCGTCCGCGCCCCGCGGGGCACCCGCGACCTCCTTCCCGACGAGCGCGCCGCGTTCGCGCGCCTCGAGCGGATCGCCCGGGACCTCGCCGCCCGCTACGGCTACCTCGAGATGGAGACCCCGCTCTTCGAGCAGGCCGCCGTCTTCGAGCGCGGGATCGGCGAGGTCACCGACGTCGTGGAGAAGGAGCTCTTCCGCGTCGCGCCGAGTCGCGGCGAGGAGCGCGAGGCGTGGGCGTTGCGGCCGGAGGCGACGGCCGGGATCTGCCGCGCCTACGTCGAGCACGGGATGCAGACGTGGCCGCAGCCGGTGAAGGTCGCCCTGACCGGCCCGATGTTCCGCTACGACCGGCCGCAGGCAGGCCGCTACCGCCAGTTCTGGCAGTGGGACGTGGAGGCGATCGGCGACCCGGGCCCGGCCGTCGACGCCGAGATCGTCGAGCTGGGCGCCCGCTTCTACCGCGACGCGGGCCTGGGCGACGTGGAGCTCCTCCTCAACTCGATCGGCGACCCCGCCTGTCGGCCCGCCTACCTCGCGGAGCTCGTGGACCACTACCGGGCCAACGTGGCGCGCCTTCCCGAGCTCGAGCGGCATCGCCTCGAGACGAACCCGCTGCGGCTGCTGGACTCGAAGGACCCGGCGATGGCCGAGGTCAACGCCGGCGCCCCGCAGATCACCGATCGCCTCTGCCCGGCGTGCGCGGCGCATTTCGCGGCGGTCCGCGCGCACCTCGACGCGATGGGCGTCGCGTACCGGCTGGAGCCCGGGCTCGTGCGCGGGCTCGACTACTACACGCGAACCGCGTTCGAGTTCTACCGCCGCGGGGCCGAGGGCCAGCAGCAGGCGCTCGGCGGCGGCGGCCGCTACGACGGCCTCGTCGAGCTGCTCGGCGGCAAGCCGACCCCGGGGATCGGGTTCGCGCTCGGGCTCGACCGCGTGGTCCTGGCCCTCGCATCCGCCGGCGTGCAGCGGCCGGCCGACGCCGCGCCCGTGGCGGTGGTCGTCGGCGCCGACCCCGGCGACACCCTGGGCCGGCTCCGGATCGCGACCGACCTCCGGGCCGTCGGCCTGCCCGTGCGGGCCGATCTCGCCGTTCGCAAGCTCGGCCGCCAGCTGGAGGCCGCGGTCCGCGAGGGCGCCCAGTTCGCGGTGATCCTCGGCGACGAGCTTGCCGCAGGCGAAGTCCAGCTCCGCGATCTCGATGGCGGGTCGCAGAAGGCGGTGGCGCTCGGCGGATCTTCCGGCGCTGCTCCGGCGCAAGGTGCGTGGCTGAGCGACCCGTGGCCGGGGGGATCGCCATCGGCGTGGAGAGCGCGCCGAGGAGGTCGTTCGCGTCCGCGCTGGAGTGGCCCGGCTGGAGCCGGCCCGGCCGCGACGAGGCGGGCGCGATGGCCGCCCTGGCGTCGACCGCCGGCAGGTTCGCGATCGTGGCCCGCGGCGCCGGGCTCGCGTTCGGCCCGCTCGCGCCGGGCCAGCTCTTGGTCGTGGAGCGCCTTCCCGGGACGGCGACCACGGCCTTCGGCGCTCCCGACGTCGTCTTCGCGATGGACCTGCGCTCCACCGACCGGGCGGACGGGGATCGTCTCGCCGCGCTCGTGCGCGCTTCATGGGGCTTCCTGGACCGAGTCGCCGCGAGCGCGCCATCCGAGCTTCGCAAGGGACCCCGGGGCGGCGGCCGCGACCTCGGCGCGATCGTCGGCCACGTCGTGGCGGCCGAGGCCGCCTACGCGCGACGCATCGGCGTTCGCCTCCCGGAACCCGCTCCCGGCGACGTGGAAGCCGTGGCGATCGTCCGCGCGGCGATCGCGGACGCCGTAGCGCGCCCGACCGACGGCGGACCCATCCCGGGCGGCCGCTGGCCGGCCCGGTACGCGGCCCGGCGGATCGCCTGGCACGTCCTGGACCACGCCTGGGAGATCGAGGACCGGGCAGAGCCGGCCTGACGGGCGTGGCTGGTCGGCGGTGGTTGACGCCACGCGGACAATCGAACGATGCGGGCCCGCCTGACGTCGCCCGCGTTCCGGCAGGGGGGCGACGATGGCCGACTACAGCAGATTCCCGGCGAGCGTGATACGGACACCGTCGCCCACGGCGGTGTGCACCTGCGAGCACTGGCTCCATTGCGACCACGCCTGCCACGGGCGCCACTGCGACCCGACCGAGAACACGTGCGACGTGGCATTCGTGCCCGATGATGGCGGGCTGACCCGCTGGGGATGCGCCGACTGCACCCCCGGCGAAGGCGTCCCGCACGACCTCGGCTGCGAGCTGATCGGCTGGAGCGTGCCGGCCCTGGGCGAAGCCCGCGCCTGACCGGGATCCGCCGGACGAGGGCAGGTGCCCGGGCGCGGTTGTCCGTTCGCGACGCTCTCCGCGCTACGATTGCCGGCATGACGAACCTTGCGACGCCCTACCGGACCCATACCTGCGGCATGCTCCGCGGGGACGACGCCGGCGCCGACGCGCGCCTCGCCGGCTGGGTGCACCGCCGCCGCGACCACGGCCAGCTGATCTTCCTCGACCTCCGGGATCGGCACGGGATCACGCAGGTCCTCATCGACGCGACGGAGGCGCCCGACGCGCACGCCGCTGCCTCGCGGTGCCGCAGCGAGTTCGTCATCACGGTGAGCGGATCGGTTGCCCGGCGCCTGCCCGGCATGGAGAACGCCGACGCTTCCAACCGGGGAGATCGAGCTGCGTGCGCGCGAGCTGACCGTCCTCTCGGAGGCGAAGACGCCGCCGTTCTACATCAACGACCCGGACGCCACGGTGGACGAGTCGCTGCGTCTCCAGTACCGCTACCTGGACATCCGCCGGGAGCCGATGCTGCGTCGACTCCTCCTGCGCAGCCGGCTCGTGGAGGAGATCCGCCTGGCCCACCACGCCAACGGCTTCGTGGAGGTCGAGACGCCGATCCTGATCAAGAGCACCCCGGAGGGCGCCCGCGACTTCATCGTCCCGTCGCGCCTGCAGCCCGGGGCCGTGTACGCGCTGCCGCAGAGCCCGCAGCAGCTCAAGCAGCTGCTGATGGTCGCCGGGATGGATCGCTACTTCCAGATCGCGCGCTGCTTCCGCGACGAGGATCTGCGGGGAGACCGCCAGCCCGAGTTCACCCAGCTGGACCTGGAGATGAGCTTCGTCGCCGAGGAGACGGTGATGGAGTTCGTGGAGTCGATGGCGATCGCCGTCTCCCGCGCGGTGACGCCCGGGCGTCCGCTCCAGCAGGTTCCATTCCCGCGGTTCACGTACATCGAGGCGCTCGAGCGGTTCGGCTCCGACAAGCCCGACCTCCGCTTCGGGATGGAGCTCGTGGACCTCGCGCCTGCGCTCGTCGACGCCGCCGGGGCACCGGCCTCCGGCTTCCGTGTCTTCGACGAGACCCTGGCGAGCGGCGGCCGAGTCAAGGGGATCGCCGTTCCCGGCCTCGGCGACGCGAGCCGTGCCCGGATCGACGAGCTCGACGGAGACCGCGAAGCGCTTCGGCGCTCGCGGCCTCGTCACGCTCGCCGTCACGGCCGACGGGATCCACGGGCCGACCGTCAAGTTCCTCGGCGCCGAGCGCGCCCTGGCGGTCGCACGGCGATGTGGTGCCGAGGAGGGCGACCTGGTCCTCGTGGTGGCGGACCGGCCGAACGTGGTCGCCGACGTCCTGGGCCGGCTGCGCGCCGAGCTGGGGACGAAGCTGGGCCTGGCGGACCCGGCGGTCCTCGCGTACTGCTGGGTCAATCGTTCCCGATGTACGAGTGGGACGCCGAGCGGAACGGCTGGCATGCGACCCACAACCCGTTCTCGGGCGTGGTCCCGGAGGACGAGCCGCTCCTGGTCACCGCATCGGGCGACCCCGAGCGCCCATCGCAGGACGATCCGGCGGGTCGCGCGCGGGCGATGCAGTACGACCTGGCGCTCAACGGCTGGGAGCTGGGCGGCGGGTCCGTCCGGATCCACCAGCGGGCGCTGCTCGAGCGGTCCTTCGCGCTCCAGGGCCACACGTTCGACAGCATGCGCGAGAAGTTCGGCGGGATGCTGGAAGCGTTCGAATACGGCGCTCCGCCCCACGGCGGCATCGCGATCGGGATCGACCGCTGGGCCGCCCTGCTGGCCGACCAGCTGACCATCCGCGAGGTGATGGCGTTCCCCAAGACGTCCTCCGGGACGGACCTCATGCTCGATGCGCCGTCGGCCCCGGACCCGGGCCAGTACGCGGAGCTCGGCCTCCGATTCGTCGGGGTTCCCGACCGGGCCTGAGCGCCGCCTCGCTTGTGCGCCGGGAGACAATCAGATCGTCATGCGGTCGCAGGAGGGCCGCCGTGGGCACGCAGTTCGTGGTCCAGCTCGAGAACCGGCCGGGCGCGTTGGCGACCTTCGCGCGGGCGCTCGCCGAGCGCGGCATCAGCATCGGCGAGATCTCCGGCGGAGGGGGCGGCCAGCACGCCTATGCGGTGGTGACCACCGACGACGATGGCGCCACCCGGGCGTGCTGCGCTCGTTCGGCTACCCGTTCGTCGAGGGCGAGGCACTGGTCGTGGAGATCGACGACAAGCCGGGCGGCTTCGCCGCCGCGGCGGAGAAGCTCGCGGCGGCCGGGGTGGACATCCACGGGGTCCTGTTCCTCGGGCGGCGAGAGGGCGTCGTCGAGACCGCGTTCACGGTCGACGACGTCGCGCGCGCACGCCGGGCGCTCGGCCTCGGCTGACGGGCCGGTCCACCCAGCGTCAGGCTGGCGTCTCGTCCCTCACGGCCGCGGCGACTCCGACCGCGATGCGAGCCGACGCCTGGCCCGTGCCAGCAGCGCCCGGGCACCCCGGACCGGCCGGACGACGGCAGACCGGATGGGCTTTGGCAGCGTTCGCCGAAGCGCGCGACGCAACGGGCTGACGGGCTGTGTCCGGGACGGCGTCCTGACCGGGACGGCGAAGTACGTTCTGTCCCTCGGATGGGCCGGAAGCCAGTTCGACGGCTGACGGTTGTCGCCTCGCTGGATGAACGCGAGGTTGTGGTAGAAGGTGACCGAGGTGACCGACAGGTCGAAGTCGCTGGGCACGTAGCCGGCGATGTCGAGCTCCGCGTGGTTGAGCCCATCGGTCAACGCATGCAGGAAGGTCATCGACGTCCCCGTTCGATCGGCCCCGCTCGAGCCCCCGTACGTCCGCGCCCAGTACGACGTCTGGAGGTCCTCGATCGCGTAGATCCCGTCGTCGGCGAGGTGGCCGAGGAGTCGCCGGAAGCTCGCGACCACGTGCGCGCAGACGTGGCTGCCGTCATCGACGACGATGTCGAATGGGCCGTATCGGGCGGCGACGTCGTCCAGGAACGCCGGGTCGCTCTGGTCGCCCTGGAGGACGGTGATGCGGTCATCGGCGATCCCCGTCTTGGGGTGGATGTCGATGCCGATGATCCGCGCCCGGGGGAAGAACTCCTTCCACATCCGGAGCGACTCGCCGCCACGTTCCGGATCGGCGTACCCGCCGACCCCGATCTCGAGCAACGTGATCGCCCTGGAGCGCAGGTGGCCGAAATGCCGCTCGTAGGCGTCGGCGTAGAAGTGGGCGCCCTCCTTGTCGGTGCGCGTCTCGAGCGCGATCTCGCGGAGTGACCGTTCGCTCACGACGTGGCGCCTCTCGAGTGGAAGGCCGGCTCGGATGGGGGTTGCGCTGGCCGGGTGTCGCCGGCGCCGGCCCCGCGAGGATATCAGGCGGCCCCTGTCGAGGCCGCGGTTCGCCGCCGGGGCGCGATGCTAGGATCGGCGCCATGGGAGCGCGCTGGATGGTCCTCCGCGAAGGTTCGCGCCTCCGGTGGGGCGGGGACCTGCGGCGGCACCACGTCCTCGCCGCGCTCGCCGCGCGACCCGACGCGACCGACGTCGACGGCTGGTCGGCGGGCCGTCTCCGCGAGGCGCTTGCCGCGAACCACCGGCGGCCCTGGAGCGCCAGCCCTCGACTGGCCGCCGCAACGATGCTGGCCGCCGACGCGCTTGCTGAGGCCGCCGGGCGAGCGCTCCCGTTCGCCGTCGACTTCCACGATGACCCGGTTGCCCAGAACGAGGCCCTGGGCGTCGCGATGGACCCGGCGTGGGTGGAGCGCGCGATCGACCGCAAGCGGCGCAACGTGGATGCGTTCCGCTGGCTGGTGGTCCCGTCGCCGGAGCTGGCAGCGCTGGCAGGGCTCGACCGGGACCGCACGATCGTGGCGGGCAACGGCAGCGACACGACGGTCATCACGCCGGTGCCGTGGCCGGGCGAGCCGGCGGTCGGCTTCATCTCGGGCGCCGCCGCCGGCCGCGGGATCGAGACCCTGATCGAAGCCGCCCGCCTGGTTCGCGGCTCGGTTCCCGAGCTCCGTCTCCTGCTCTGGCTGGCCGCGACCGGCGCTGTCGGCGAGGGCTACCTCGACGACCTTCGGCGATCGACGGCCGGCGACCCGTGGATCGAATACGCGGCCGCGCCGTACCAGGAGATCGGCGCCCAGCTCGGACGGGCCACGGTCCTGTGCGTCCCGAACCCGCCTGCCGTCTACTGGGACGCGGTCTCCCCGGTCAAGCTGTTCGACTGCATGGCTGCCGCACGCCCGGTGGTCGTCACGCCGAGAACGGTCATGCGTGCCGAGGTCGAACGCCACCAGGCTGGACTCGTCGCACCGGGCGATGGCGCCGAGGACCTCGCCCGGTCGATCAGCAGGTTGATCGGCGACGAGCCGCTGGCCCGGCAGCTCGGCGAGAATGGGCGGAACGCCGCAGTGGCCGAGCATGACTGGCGGCGGATCTCGGAGTCCCTGGCGGCGGAGCTCGTCCGGCGGGCCGGCTGACACCGACCCGGGTCAGGGCCCGATGCGGACGAGCCAGAAGCGATGGGCGGGGTCCACGAGCAGGGGATCGAGCGTGATGCGGCCGACCGCCGTGGGCCGGTCCACCTCGAACAGCGCGAACGGTGCCGCCGGCGTGTCGCGATCGACCTGGTGGAAGACGACCTGCCCGGGTCGAGGATAGGTCCCGTCGGTGGTGATCGAGGCCCCCACCGTCCCCGAGATCGAGGAGAGCGGCAGCCCGAGCTCCACCGCGAGCTGCGGGACCGTGAGCACCGGGGCGAGGACCACCGACCGGGCGCCCATGGCCGTCGTCGGCGAACCGGCCGTCGGCCGGGCCGTGGCGCCGGGCATCTCCGCCAGGGCGCTCCGCAGGTCGGGGATGACCAGCGCGATGTCCCGGTGGACGGTGGCGTTGGTGGTGATCGCGGAGCGCGTGGTTCGGTCGAGCGGGCCGAATGGGCGAACGACGGCCAGCGCCGCCAGGGACCCGACGATCGCGGCGACCAGGACGAGACCGTTGCGATGGAGCCTGCCCCGGAGGAGGGACTCGACGGCCGGCACCCGGAGCGATCCGAGCCCGATCGCGGCGGCGAAGGTCAGGGCGAGGTCCGCCGGAGCAATGTAGCGGTCGGAGATGTAGATCCGTCGGATGGCCAGGAAGACGATGAACGCCATCACGCCGAGGGCCAGCGCGACCAGGGCGCCCGCGATCTCCCAGCGCGACCGCAGCGCCAGGGCCCCGAGCCCGAGCAGGGCGAGCGCGATCAGGATCGGTTCTGCCACGTAGTGGTTGCCGATGGCCCGGAGCGCCCCGCCGACTCCCACGAGCGGCAGGCCCGCGGAGCCGATGACCGGCACGTTCGAGGCGTAGAGGGGGTCCCCGGTGAGCAGCCAGTCATGGAGGGCCTGGATGGGAAGGGCCAGCAACCCAAGCAGGATCGGCGCGCGGGCCCGCAGCGAGGTCATCGGGCGGCCCTGGACCCGCGCGAAGGCCGCGCTGCCAAGCAGGGCCAGCCCCGCGACGCCGACGAGAATGAGGGTCTCGTAGCGGGCGAGCCCGCCGACCGCGAGGACGATCCCGGCCCACGCGAACCGGGGCCGCGAGGCGGTGACCAGCAGGCCGGCGATGGCCCAGCAGAGCAGCGCCCACGACATGGCGTAGGCCAGGTCGACGTCCTGCAGCAGGAGGGCCGATCCGACCAGGCCCACGGCCGCGAACGCTGCCGCGGCGACACCGGAGAGTCGGTAGGCGAGCACCGCCGAGCCGGCGATCCCTCCGGCGTACGCGGCGATCGCCAGCCAGGAGATCACCCGCCAGTCCGGGACCAGGCTGTAGGCGATCCCGTAGACGCCGGTGAGAAGCGCCTTGGGCGTCGCCCCGGTGAACGCCTCGAGGGTCGTGCCGGCCACCAGGCGCTGGAAGTACAGCACCGACGCGGCCGCGTCGTACCCCAGCATCCCCACGTGGATCGGCCGGACCATCCACGCGGCGGCGAGCGCCGCCAGCCCGAACGCCGCAAGTGCGACGATGGACTCCGGTCTTCTGGTCAGGGCCACCGCGCGATGCACCGGGGCAGGGTAGCAGCCGCCGGGACACCGGGACACGGTCCCTCAGGCGTGGTCGCCCGCGTGCGGGGTCCCTGGCGGACCCTCGCCGGCAGCCTCGTCGGGGCCGGAAGCCACGAGCGCGCCCCACTCGTGGCGCTGGCCGGCCGGTGGCTCGGGCGGACCCTCGAACAGCGGCAGCTCCTCGCGGGGCGTCTCGAGGCCGAGCACGATGCCGGGGTCGCCCAGCTCCACCGTTCGCGTGGACACGCGGGCGGCGAGCGCGTCGGCGATCGCCTCCGGATCGAGGTCGGGGGAAAGGGAGCGGAGCGCCGCGAGGTGCTCGGCCGGGACCAGGATCGGCCAGCCGGCAACCCCTCGGAAGGCCGGCCGGAGCAGCGTCTCGCGGTCGGTGCCGTGCGCCTCGATGAGCGAGGTGACGGTCTCCGCGTCAAGCCAGCCCATCCGGGCCGGCCACACGAGCGCGGCGTCGGTGGCGGCAACCTGCGCCCGAGCAAGGTCGAACGCCGTCGCCAGCTGGCCTGCCGGCCCCACCTCGTCCGCGTCCGGCGCGCCGAGGACGGCCGGGGTGCCAGCCAGCGCGGCGGCGATCGCCCCGTGCGGGTCCGGCGCGACGACGATCACCGGGAACGCGCCTCCCGCCCACGCCAGGTCGAAGAGGCGGCGCACGTTCGGGGTGCCGTCGACCTGTCGCAGGGCGGCGCCCGGCGAGGCGGCCAGGATGCAGGCTGCGACGGTCACGCCGGGGATGCTAGCAGGGCCACGAGGGCGCGCAACGGACCTGTGCGACAATCGATCGGCCCATGACCGAAGCGAGCGCTCCACCCCGCATGCCCACCGCCACCAGCGCGCCCCAGCGGGCGCCCTCCACCGAACCTGCCGCCGCGATGTCCGCGACCCGCGCCGACCTGCGCAACGTCGCCATCGTCGCCCATGTCGACCACGGCAAGACCACGCTGGTCGACGCGCTCCTCCGTCAGACCGGATCCTTCCGGGCCAACCAGGTCGTCGCCGAGCGCGTCATGGATTCGATGGACCTGGAGCGGGAGAAGGGGATCACGATCCTGGCGAAGCAGACCAACGTGGACTTCGACGGGATCCACATCAACATCGTGGACACCCCCGGCCACGCGGACTTCGGGGGCGAGGTCGAGCGTTCCCTGAACCTGGTGGACTCGGTGCTGCTGCTCGTCGACGCGGCTGAGGGGCCGCTCCCGCAGACGCGCTACGTCCTCCAGAAGGCGATGGCGCGTCACCTGCCCGTCGTGGTCGCGATCAACAAGATCGACCGCGGCGACGCACGGCCCGCGGAGGTCCTGGACGACATCTACGAGCTGTTCATGGACCTCGGCGCGACCGCCCACCAGATCGAGTTCCCGGTCGTGTACACGAACGCGAAGGCCGGCACCGCGACCCGGGCGCTCGCGGTGCCCGGCACGAGCCTCCGGCCGCTCCTGGAGCTCCTGGTCGCCGTCACCCCGCCGCCCACCTACCAGCCCGGCCACCCGCTGCAGCTGCTCGTGACGAACCTTTCGGCCAACGAATACGTCGGGCGCATGGCCGTCGGCCGGATGATGAACGGCACGATCCGGGTCGGCCAGCGGATCGTCGTGGTCCGCGAGGAACCGGACGACCCGACGGGCGACGTGGAGCCCGGGCGGACGGTGACGCTCTCGGGCACCGTGACCGCGCTCCAGACTGCCCACGGGATCGAGCGCGCCGACATCGAGGAGGCAGGCCCGGGCGACATCGTCTCGGTGGCAGGGCTGCCGCAGGTCACCATCGGGGACACACTGACCGATCCCGCCGATCCGCGCCCGCTCCCGCGCCTCGAGGTGGACGAGCCGACGCTGCGGATGACGTTCGGCGTCAACACCTCGCCGCTTTCCGGGCGTGATGGGAAGTTCCTCACCAGCCGCCAGCTGCGGGCGCGCCTGGAGAAGGAGATCCTGGGCAACGTCGCGATCCAGTTCTTCCCGACCGAGTCCGGCGACACGTTCGAGGTGCGCGGCCGCGGCGAGCTCCAGCTCGCCGTCCTGGTGGAGCAGATGCGGCGCGAGGGCTTCGAGCTGCAGGTGAGCCGCCCCGAGGTGATCCTGCGCACGGTGGGCGGGGCGGTCCAGGAGCCCTACGAGCGGATCACGATCGACATCCCGCCCGAGTACATCGGGACGATCCAGACCGCGCTGGCGGGTCGGAAAGGCCAGCTCGAGCAGATGACGACCGACGCGGACGGGCGCGTGCGGATGGACTACGTGCTGCCGATCCGCGGCCTGATCGGCTACCGCGGCCAGCTGATGACCGAGACACGGGGAACGGCGCTCCTCCACCAGATCGGGGAGGGCTACGGGCCGTACGCCGGCGAGGTCACGCACCGGACCAACGGCGTCCTCGTCGCGGACCGCCAGGGCACGTCGAACGCGTACGGGCTCTTCAACCTCCAGGAGCGCGCGGAGATGCTCATCGGTGCCGGCGAGGATGTCTACGAGGGGATGGTCGTCGGGGAGAACGCGCGCTCCGGAGACATGGACGTCAACGTGACGAAAGAGAAGAAGCTGACGAACATCCGGACCCACGCCCATGACGAGGCGCTCCGGCTTGTCCCGCCCCGGCCGATGACGCTGGAGACGGCCATCGAGTTCATCGGGGACGACGAGCTGGTGGAGGTGACCCCGCTCTCGATCCGCCTGCGCAAGCGCCTCCTCTCGCAGCACGACCGACACCGCCAGGCGGGACGCCGAGAGGACGGGCGCGGCACCGACGGGTCCTAGCGGGCCGGGTCTCGAGGGACCGGGCTTCGCAACGGCCGCAGCGCCGCGCGGCGACGCGGCGCGACTACCATCGTTCCATGGAGTGGTCCCGGCCGACGTCCGTGCGCCAGCTGGCCGTGAGGGCCGCGGTGATGGCGATCGCGCTCGCCGGCACGACGCTCGCCGTGGGAGCGCTCGAGGGCGCGCTGCGGATCCCGGATGCTTCGGCCACGTACCTGCTCGCGGTGGTCGTCGATCGCCGTCGCCTTCGGCACGTCGGCGGCCGTGGTGACGGCGATCGGATCGTTCCTCCTGTACGACTTCCTGTTCGTGGCGCCGACGGGCGCCCTCATCGTCGCGAACGCGGAGGAGCTGCTCAACCTCCTCCTCCTGCTCGCGATCGGGGTCGTGGTCGGGCAGCTTGCCGGGATGCAGCGAGCTCGCGCGGAGACGGCCCTCCTCCGCGAGCGCCAGGCCCGGACGCAGTACCGGGTCGGCCGTGAGCTGGTGACCGCGACGAACGCCCGCTCCGCGCTGCCCGCGCTCGTGGAGATCCTGCGTTCGGAGGTCGATGCCACGCGCGCCTGGGTCGGGCTCGGGCCGGACGTCGGACAGGAGCGTGTCGAGGCCGACAGCGGCGCTGCGGAGCCGCCGAGGATCGCCGCGTCGTACGAGCTCCTGCAACGGCGGCCCGGCGACGAGTCGATGGGGTGGGTCCGGGTCCACGACCCGCGCCGAACGACGGCCGCAGTGCATGATCCCCGGGACCCGTGCTTCCGGATCCCGATCACGGCCGGCGTGGGCGCCCTCGGCTCGATCTGGGTCGTGCGGCGTCGCAGCGCGGGGCCGCCCGGTCGGGGCCACACCCGGGTCCTCGCCGCCGCAGCGGACCAGGTCGGCCAGGCATTGGAGCGCGACCGCCTGGCGACGGAGGCCACGGGCGCCGAGATCGCCCGGAGGAGCGAGGCCGCGAAGTCCGCCCTGCTCGACTCGGTCTCGCACGACCTGCGGACGCCGCTGGCGTCGATCCGCGCCGCGGCCGGGAGTCTCATGGACCCGGACCTCGCGCTCGATGCCGACGCCCGCCGGGACCGAGCGGCGTCCATCGACAGCGAAGCCGAGCGCCTCAACCGGCTCGTCACGAACCTGCTCGACATGAGCCGCATCGAGGCAGGCGACCTCCATGCCCGGCTGGAGGTGTTGCCGGTCGAGGACCTCGTCCGGGCGACGGTGGACCGCATGGCCGGGCAGCTGGACGGCCGGACGGTGGCGCTCTCGATTCCCGCCGGACCTGCCGCCGGTGGCGGCGGACGCGATCTTCATCGACCAGGTGCTGACGAACCTCCTCGAGAACGCGATGCGCCACGCGCCCCCCGACGTCCCGATCCGCGTCGTGGGCGCGGTCACGTCGAGCCAGTACCGTTCGCCTGTCCGTGGAGGACGGCGGACCTGGCGTGCCGGCGGCGATCGCTCGATCGCGTGTTCGACAAGTTCTACCGGCTGCCGGAGGCACGCGAGCGCTCGCGACGTGGCAGCGGGCTCGGCCTGGCCGTGGTTCGCGGGTTCGTCGAGGCGATGGGCGGCCGCGTCACGGCCCGCGCCGAGCGAGCCTCGGCGGGCTCGCCGTGGACGTCGAGCTCGCGGCGGCCCCGGAGTCGACACCGCGGGCCGGACCGGGCGCGCCCCCCGACGCGGGACCACGGTGATGCCGGACCAGCGCCCTGGCGCGGCCGTGCTGCTCGTGGAGGACGACGCTGGCGACGCGCCGAGAGGTCGCCGCGTTCCTGCGGGGTCACGGCTTCAGGGTCGACGAGGCGGGCGACGGCGCGACGGCCTGGGATCGCTGGACCGCGGGGCGGCCGGACGTGGTGGTCCTCGACCTGGGCCTGCCGGACATCGACGGGTCCGTGCTGATCCGCCGCCTGCGGCGCGATGCGACCACGCCCGATCCTGGTGCTCTCCGCCCGCGATCGGGAAGGCGACAAGGTCGCTGCGCTGGAGTCGGGCGCCGACGACTACGTGACGAAGCCGTTCGGGGCCGCCGAGCTGCTGGCGCGCGTTCGGGCGCGTCCTCCGGCGTGCCGCCGGGCCCGCGGCCGCGCCGGACGGCGAGGTCCTGCGTCGGTGCCCTCCGGATGGATGTCGCCCGTCACGAGGTGACGCGTGGCCGGCCAGCCGGTCAGGTTGACGCCCCGCGAGTTCGAGGTGCTCAAGGTGCTCCTGGGGTCCGCCGGCCGGCTCGTCACGCACGGCCGGCTGCTCCGCGCGGTCTGGGGAACCGCGTACTCCGACGAGGCCCACTACCTCCACGTCTACGTGAGCCAGATCCGGCGCAAGATCGCCGCGGCTGATCCGACCGGCGAGCTCGCGGGCCTCATCGTCGCCGAGCCCGGCGTCGGCTACCGGGTCCAGCGTCCCGGATTCGGAGCGATCCTGAGCGATCCTTGAGGGCCGGAGGCCCTCTCGGGACAGCTGGCATCTTGGAGGACCCCGCCACACTGGAGGCATGAACGTCGAGGCGTGGTCCGGCTCGCCACGTCCTGCGGCCTGCGGGCGGATCGACCTGGGACTGGGATCTCGAGCTCGAGGCCGCGATCGCGATCGTGGCCCGCTATCCGCTCTCCCGCGTCGTGCTGTGCGGCGACTGTGCGACCGGCCGCACCTTCGCGCGGCTCGCCCCGGCCGCCGCGAGCGCGGGCGTGGTGCTCGAGCCGCAGGCTGCGGCAGGGCGGCGGCTGGGACATCGAAGTCCGCGCTGCGTGAGGTCGGGCCTCCCCGGGTTGCCCGCGCGTGAGTACAGTCACGCAGTGAGCAAGGAGCCGAATCTCCTCCGCGGCAAGAAGCCGGGCGATCGCACGGATCCGTGTCGAGCGGCCCGAATCGCGCTACTTCCGGTACGCGGGGCCCGGGCGTCGTGGTCGCCCGCCCTTCGGCGAGCGAGCCGCGGACGCGCACTCGGGCGCGTCCTGCTTCGCCGGCGCGCCGGACCCTGTTCGGGAGCCCGATCGCGACGGCCCAGGAGATCGAGCAGCGGCTGCCGAAGTGGAAGGCGCTGGCCGTCTTCTCGAGCGACGTCCTGTCGTCGGTGGCCTATGCGACCGAGGCCAGCATGTTCACCCTGCTCGCGGTCGGCACGGTCGCCTTCGTGTACCTGATGCCGATCGCCATGCTGATCGTCGGAGTCCTGGTCCTTGTCACGTTCTCCTACCGCCAGACCATCCGGGCCTATCCCAATGGCGGCGGGAGCTACATCGTCGCGCACGCCAACCTGGGAGTCCTGCCTGGGCTGGTCGCGGCCGCAGCGCTCCTGACGGACTACGTGCTCACGGTCGCGGTGAGCGTCTCGAGCGGCGTCTTCAACCTCGCCTCGGCCTTCCCTGTCCTCCACGACGTGACGGTGCCGCTGATCGTCGCGGCGATCCTCTTGGTGATGATCGTCAACCTGCGGGGGATCCGGGAGAGCGGCACGATCTTCGCGCTTGCCGACCTACGTCTTCATGTTCAGCGTCATCCTGCTGGTCGTTGTCGGCGTCGCCCGCACGGCGCTCGGCGACACGCCGCACGTCACGAACGTCGTGCCGATCTCCGTGCAGGCAGAGACGCTCAGCCTGCTCCTCCTCATGCGGGCCTTCGCCGACGGCTGCAGCGCGATGACCGGAACGGAGGCGATCTCCAACGGGACGCCGGCGTTCAAGCCACCGGAGTGGAAGAACGCCCAGAAGACGATGGTGGCGATGGCGGCGATCCTCGGCTTCGTCTTCCTGGGAATCTCGTACCTGGCAAGCGCGGCCGGGGCGGTCCCGTCCCGTGACGAGTCCGTCCTTTCCCAGATCGGCCGGGCGACGTTCGGCCAGGGGCCCATCTGGTACATCCTGCTGATCTCGACGATGGGGATCCTGGTGCTGGCGGCGCAGACGAGCTTTGCCGACTTCCCGCGGCTGGCCTCGATCCTGGCCCGGGACGGGTTCATGCCCCGTGGTTTCGCCTACCGTGGCGAGCGCCTCGCGTTCAATGCGGGCATCGTCGCGCTGGCGGTGCTCGCCATCCTCGTCGCGGTGGCGTTCGGCGGACGGGTGGAGGCGCTCATCCCGCTCTACGCTATCGGGGTCTTCACCGCCTTCACGCTGTCGCAGGCAGGGATGGTCCGCCACTGGTTCAAGGAGCAAGGGCGCGGGCTGGCGGCGGAGCGCGGTCATCAACGGGGTCGGGGCGGTGGCAACTGCAATCGTGGCAGTCGTCTTCGCCGTCGCGAAGTTCGCCCTCGGTGCGTGGATCGTCCTCATCATCGTGCCGATCCTGGTCGCGATCATGCTGTTCATCCGGCGTGAGTACGCGGGCGGGGCGTCGGAGCTGGGCGTCTCGCCCGACCTCGTGTGGGGACGCGCCGGTCCACCGACGACGGGTCGTCATCCCGGTCACCGACGTGCAGTGGGACGTGATCCAGGCCGTTCGGTTCGCTCGGTCGATGACCGACGACATCACCGCCGTCCACGTGACCGACGACGTCGCCGCCGGCGAGCTGTTGCGCGAACGGTTCGAGCGCCAGCTGCCCGGCGTCGGGTTCGTGATCGTCGAGTCGCCGTACCGGAACCTCGTGGACCCGCTGATCCGGTACCTGGAGGTCACCGCCGAACACGACCCCGGGATCGTCACCGTGGTCCTCCTGCCGGAGCGCATGACGCGCCACTGGTGGGAGCGGATCCTGTTCAACCAGAACATCCACCGGATCCGCGCCGCGCTCACCGGCCGTCCCGGACATCCTCGTCGCCGACGTCCCGTTCCGCGCACCCGAGCCCCGGCGGGCCGACAGCGGGCGGGGCACGCCGGGCTAGTCAGATCGGGAGGTCGCCCTCGTCGGGGCCCGTGAACGGGTCGAGCGTCTCCGTGGCAGTAGCGGCCGTAGAAGTTCGTGAAGTGCGCGCCGTGGCGTCGCAGGATCGCCCGGATCGTCCGCCGGCGCGCCGGGTCCGTTTCCCGGACGGCGATCACCGGGTGGCCGCGTCGCGCCTCCAGCTCGTAGCGCCGGAAGTCCGGGGCCTGGTCCATCTGGGTGAACTGGATCAGTCGGTAGAGGCGTGCCGCGAGGCCGTGGTGCGTTGCCGCGGCCGTCGATCCGCAGCGCCGCGTCCTCGCCGACGAGGACGCGGATCGCGTCGGGCGGCACGCCGCCGGCCGATGAGCTCGGCGACCGCCGCGTCGGCGGCAGCGGGGGAGGGGAGGACCCCCATCAGGTGGTCGGTCGGGTAGCCCAGCAGCCAGCCGGCCGGCCGGGCTCGGCCGATCGCGTGGGCGCGGCGTGGCCCCGGGGATCGGGGCGGGAGCGCCGGGTCGTTCGTCGGTCACGACGTCAGGATAGCCAGCGGGCCTCCCGGGACGCCCGCCGTACAATCCCGCTCTGATGACGATCTACCTGGACCACGCGGCGACCACGCCGCTCCGCCCCGAGGCGCTCGAGGCGATGCTGCCGTACCTCGGCGGCACCTTCGGGAACCCGTCGTCCGCGCACTCGTTCGGCCGCGCCGCCCGCAACGCGCTCGACGAGGCGCACGAGCGCTGGCCGCCGCGCTCGGCGGGACTGCCCGCGAGATCGTCGCTCACCTCGGGCGGCACGGAGGCGAACAACCTGGCCGATCAAGGGCGCGGCGTGGGCCGGCAAGGCGCACGGCCATCGGCTCGTCGCGAGCGCGGTTGAGCATCACGCCGTCGGCCACACCGCTCGACACCTCGCGAAGTGGGGCTTCGAGGTGGTCACGCGTCCCGGTGGACCGCCACGGGCGGGTCGACCCCGACCGCTCGATGCGCTCGTCGACGAGCGGACGACGCTCGTCTCGGTGATGCTGGCCAACAACGAGGTCGGCACGATCCAGCCGGTCCGCGAGATCGCCGATCGCGCTCCGGGCCCGGCGCGGGCATCCTCTTCCACGTGGATGCCGTGCAGGCGGCGCCGTACCTGGACCTCGACGTCGGCGCGCTGGGCGCGGACACTCGTGACGATCTCGGCCCACAAGTTCGAGGGACCGAAGGGCGTCGGGCGCGCTCTGGGTTCGGCGCGGGAACGCCGCTCCTCGCCCAGCTCCACGGCGGGAGCCAGGAGCGCCACCGCCGGGCCGGGACGGAGAACGTGGCCGGGGCGGTCGGGATGGCGGTCGCCTACGAGCTGCGCCTGCGCGGACCGGCGACGGCCGCGATCCGCCTGCCGGGCGCTCCGCGCTGCGGCTCGCAGGCCGCCTGCCTGGCGGTCGACGGCGTGGAGCTGACGGGCCACCCGACCGAGCGCCTGCCCGGCCTCCTCTCGCTCCTGGTGCGGGGCGCCGATGGGACCGCGACTCAGCGTGGCGCTCGACCTCGAGGGGATCGCCGCGTCCACCGGGTCCGCGTGCGCCACCGGCTCGCCGGAGCCGTCCCACGTCCTGACCGCGATGGGCTATCACGCGACGCCGAGGCGCTGGGCGCGCTGCGCCTGTCGCCTGGGCGCGCGACGACCGACGCGGAGGTGCGAGGCCTGCCGTCGCTGCGTCCCGCGGGTGATCGCCGGCGATCCGCGACGGCTCCGCCGCCCAGGCCGCCGACCCGCTCGGCGGCGGCTGGGGCGCCTGAGGCACCGATGGCGCGCGTCCTCGTCGCGATGTCCGGCGGCGTCGACAGCTCGGTGGCCGCCGCGCTGGTGGCCGACGCCGGCCACGACGTCGTCGGCGTCTGGATGCGGGTCCACGAGGGCGCCGACGCGTACTCGGAGGTCAAGAAGAGCTGCTGCTCCGCGGACGCCGCGGAGGACGCGCGGCGCGTGGCGGCCCAGCTCGGGGATCCCGTTCTACGTCCTCAACCTGGAGCGCGAGTTCGAGGCCGGCGTCATCCGGCCGTTCCTGGCCGCCTACCTCGGCGGCGAGACGCCCAGCCCGTGCGTGGACTGCAACAGCTACGTGAAGTTCGGGGCGCTGCTGGGCCGGGCGCGCCACCTCTACGGGTGCGATGCCGTGGCGACCGGTCACTACGCCCGCCGCGAGACGGTGGCGGCCCCGACGGCCGGCCGGTCCATCGGCTGCGGCGCGGCGTCGACCGGGCCAAGGACCAGGCCTACTTCCTGTACGGCCTCCGCCAGGACCAGCTGGCGCATGCGCTGTTCCCGCTCGGCGCGCTCGACGAAGAAGGAGGTCCGGCGACCTCGCGCGGGAGCGCGGCCTCGCGACGGCGGACAAGGCCGGAGAGCATGGAGATCTGCTTCGTGCCCGACCGGCGATCCGCGCGACGCGCTGAAGGCGCGGGCGGGCTGGCCGCCGGTCGCCGGGCCGGCGCTCGACGCCGACGACGGCCGGGTGGTCGGGTACCACGCGGGGCGCGGCCGGCTACACCGTGGGACAGCGGCGCGGCGTGGGGCTGGCGCTCGGCGAGCCGCGCTACGTGAGCCGGGTGGACCCGGTCGCCAACACGATCGTGCTGGCCCGTCGCGCCGACCTCGAGACGCGGCGCTTCGCGATCGCCGACGTGACGTTCGTCGCGGGGCAGCCGCCCGTCGGCGCCGGTCGGCGTTCCGGCGCTGGCCCAGGTCCGGCATCGCGCGACGCGGTGCCGGCGCAGGTCCGTCCGCCACGGCGCGCCCGGGCCGTCGCGCGGCTGGCGGCGTGCGCTGGGTCGTCGAGACGGAGACGCCGGTGTGGGCCGCCGCGCCCGGGCCAGGCCTGCGTGCTGTACGACGCGGAGGACCCGGACCTGGTCGTGGGCGGCGGCCGCATCGTCCGCGACGACGGGTAGGGGAGCGGAGCGTGCCGGAGATCGGGCCCGTCGCTCGTGCTCGCGCTCCTGCTGGGGACCTTCTGGACGGCCGTCGCGGTCCTGGTGCGCGGCGCGGCGGGCGCTCGCGCTCCCGTTCGTGCTGCTCCTCGCCGTCACCGGCACCTGGGCCGGCGATGCCGTCGGCGGGCGCATCGGCGGGCCATTCGACCTCCTGCGGATCGGCGACTTCCGGCTCGTCGCCGCGCCTCGTGGGCGCGATCGGCGGGCATCGTGCTCGTCGTCGGTCGTCTCCGTCCTCGGGCCGACCCGGCCGGAGCCGGGCCCGCCGGGACCGGACCGATGAGCCGCCGCATGCCGGCGCGGCCCGGGCCAGCGGGACGACGATCCCCTGGCCGTCTTCGTGCGCGGGGCCACCGTCGGAGCGTTCGTCGGTGCGGTGATCGCGGGTTCGACGATCTGGCGGCGGGCTCGGCGACAGGCTTCGGGCGGCCCCGCCGGGACCGTGCCGCGATCCGCTGCGCCCGGCGCCGCCGACGGAGGGCGCCGAGCCGCGCCGCCCGTAGGACGTGGAGCCGGTGCGACGCCGGATCACCCGTCGCGGCACGGATCGGGAACGCCGCGGCGTTCGCTACCATTAGCCGGATGCCGAAGTCGCCCGCCGCGCCCGACCACGATCCCCGGATCACGCCGCTCCCCGCCGCCGAGATCCGCCGCCGGTACCTGGACTTCTTCGCCGCGCGCGGCCACACCGTGGTTCCCAGCGCCAGCCTCGTACCCGCCGGCGACCCGACCCTCCTGTTCACGAACTCCGGGATGGTCCAGTTCAAGGAGGTCCTGACCGGCGCCGAGACGCGGAGCTACACGCGGGCGGTCGATGTCCAGCGCTGCCTGCGGGTGGCCGGGAAGCACAACGACTTCGAGGAGGTCGGCCGGACGCCGCGCCACCACACCCTCTTCGAGATGATGGGCAACTGGAGCTTCGGCGACTACTTCAAGCGCGAGGCGATCCACTGGGCATGGGAGTTCCTGACCGTCGAGATGGGCATTCCGGGCGAGCGCCTGGCAGCGACGACCTATCGCGACGACGAGGTCGCCTGGGCCATCTGGCGCGACGAGATCGGGCTGCCGCCGGAGCGGATGGCGCGCTGGGGGAACGTCGACGAAGGCGATGACAAGAACTTCTGGCGGATGGCCGAGACCGGCCCGTGCGGCCCGTGCAGCGAGATCCACTTCGACCGCGGCCCGGAGCTCTCCGAGGGCCCCGAGTGCGTCCCGGACCATTCCGAGCACTGCCCTCGCTGGCTGGAGATCTGGAACCTGGTCTTCATGGAGTTCAACCAGCTTCCGGACGGGCCGCGCGTGCCGCTTCCGTTCACGAGCGTCGACACCGGCCTGGGCCTGGAGCGCCTCGCGAGCGTCCTGCAGGGCGTGCTCTCGAACTACGACACGGACCTCTTCACTCCGATCCACGAGACGCTCCGGCGCCTGCTGGGCCACGACCCGGACACGTTCGAGGCGGGTCGCTTCAGCTACCAGGTGATCGCCGACCACAGCCGGGCGATGACCTTCCTGGTCGCCGACGGGGTGCTGCCCTCGAACGAGGGCCGCGGCTACGTCCTGCGCCGGATCATCCGCCGCGCGGTCCGCCACGGCCGGCTGCTCGGCCGGCGCGAGCCGTTCCTCGTGGAGACGGCGGCCACGGTGATCGACGTCATGGGCGACGCGTACCCGCTGCTGCGCGACGAGCGCGAGCGGATCCTGGCCGCGATCGCGCGCGAGGAGGCCCAGTTCGCGCGGACGCTGGACGCCGGGACCGCCCAGCTCGAGGAGGCGCTCATCCCGCTGACGGACGCCGAGCGCGTCGTCGGGCGCCGCCCGGAGGAGATTCCGACCAGCGCGCCGGTCCTCGCGGGCGGCTTCGCGTTCCGGCTCCACGACACGTACGGCTTCCCGATCGACCTGACGATCGAGCTGGCCGCCGAATACGGCGTCCGGGTGGACCGGGCCGGCTTCGAGGTGGCGCTCGCCGAGCAGCGCGAGCGCAGCCGCGGCGGCCGGAAGGCGGAGCTGGCACGCCACGCGGAGCAGACCGCGCTCTACGAGGGGATCCTGCGACGCGCCGGCGAGACGGCGTTCGTCGGGTACGAGACGACCGCCGCGGACGGCCGCGTCCTCGCCATCCTCCGCGACGGGACCGCCTACGAGGAGCTGACCGGCGCCGGCGAGGCGGAGGTGATCCTGGACCGGACGCCGTTCTACGCCGAGGGCGGCGGGCAGGTCGGCGACCGCGGCGAGCTGCGCGAGGCGGGCGGCGGCTCGCCGCTCTTCCGGGTCGAGGAGACGCTGCGGCCGGCCGGCGCGCTCGTCGTCCACCGCGGGACGCTCCACGGGCGGCTGCGCGTCGGGGAGACCGTCAGCGCGGTGGTCGACGCCGAGCGCCGTGCCCGGACGATGCGCAACCACACCGGCACGCACCTGCTCCACCGGGCGCTGCGCAACGTCGCCGGGCCGTCGGCGCGGCAGGCGGGCTCGCTCGTCGCGCCCGACTACCTCCGCTTCGACTACCCGTTCGATCGCGCCGCTCACCGACGACGAGCGACGCCGGATCGAGGACGAGGTGCGCCGGATCGTCCGCGAGGATCGCCCGGTGACCGTGTCGCACCTGCCGATGGCCGAGGCGATCGAGGCCGGCGCCGACGCCTTCTTCGACGAGAAGTACGGCGAGACCGTCCGGACGGTCCGCGTCGCGGACTACAGCTTCGAGCTGTGCGGCGGGACGCACTGCCGCGCGTCCGGCCAGATGGGCAGCTTCGTCATCACCGCCGACCGGAGCATCGGCTCCGGGATGCGCCGGATCGAGGCGCTCACGGGCGACGCCGCCGACGACTACCTGCGCGAGCGCGCAGACCTGCTGGCGCGCGTCGCGGATCGGCTCGGCGCCCAGGGCGTGGAGGCCGTCCTGGACCGGATCGCCGCCCTCGAGGCGGAGCTGCGCGAGGCGAAGCGCCGCCTGCGGGCCGGCGCCGGCGGCGGCGTCCCGAAGCCCGCGGAGCTGGCCGCCGCGGCGCGGGAGGTCGCGCCGGGCGTCCGCCTCGTCGCCCACGCCGGCCCGTGGGAGTCGATCGACGCGCTGAAGGCGGCGGCGAAGGAGACGCGGGCGCTGCTGCGCGTCCGGCGTGATCGCGCTGGGGCTCGACGCGGACGAGCCGCAGCTCTTCGTGGGCGTCTCGGACGACCTCGTCGCCCGCGGGATCGCCGCCGGCGACCTCGTGCGCGCCGCGATGGCGCACCTCGACGGGAAGGGCGGCGGGCGGCCGGAGATGGCCCAGGGCAGGGGCTCCCGGCGCGACGGCCTGCCGGCCGCGCTCGACGCGATCGGCGCGGCGCTCGCCGCGGGCGCCGGCGGCTAGGCCGCGCGCCCATGGCCTTCCTGCGACGGTTCTGGCAGCGCGACGGCGGCCAGCAGCTCGCCGCCTGCACCGCGCTCGACGTCGGGACGGAGTTCGCGAAGGCGCTCGTCTTCGAGATCGACGCCGAGGACCACGGGACCGTCCGCGGCGTCGGCCGGAAGCGCCAGGGCCTCGCCCACATGCAGTCGGGGACCGTGGCGGACATCGGCGCGGTCGTGGACAACTGCGCGGTCGCGCTCCAGGAGGCCGAGGAGATGGCCGGCTTCCGCCCGACCCAGGTCGTGATCGGGATCGCCGGCGAGCTGGTCAAGGGCTTCACGACCGTCGCACACCCAGGAGCGCAGGAAGCCCGACGTCCCCGATCACGGACGTGGAGCTGCAGAAGCTGATCGACGGCGTCCAGCGCGAGGCGCTCGTCGAGGCGGAGCGGGCGATCACCTGGGAGACCGGCCTGCCCAACGTCGACGTGCGGCTGGTCCACGCGGCCGTGACCTCGGCCAGCATCGACGGCTACGCGGTGACGAACCCGGTCGGGTTCCAGGGCCGCCACGTGAAGATCGGGATCTTCAACGCGTTCGCCCCGCTCGTCCACCTCGGCGCGCTGGAGAGCGTGGCGGCCCAGCTGGACCTCGAGCTGCTGGAGATCGTGGCGGAGCCGTACGCCGTCGCCCGGGTCCTCGCGTCCGAGCAGGTCCAGCAGGCGGGCGCCCTCTTCGTCGACATCGGCGGCGGGACCACGGACGTGGCGCTCGTCCGCGCCGGGCGGGATCGAGGGGACCCGGATGTTCGCGCTCGCCGGGCGGGCCTTCACGAAGTCGCTCGCCGACCGGCTGGACCTGCCGTTCCCGCGGGCCGAGGCGCTCAAGGTGGACTACGCCCGCGGGCTCGCGATCGCCGAGCGCGACGCCGATCGCCGAGATCGTCGGCGACGACGTCGCCGTCTGGGCGGCCGGCGTGGAGCTGGTCCTCGACGAGCTGGCCGGGGGCGACCTGCTGCCCGGGCGCATCTACCTGTGCGGCGGCGGCTCGCGCCTGCCGGAGACGGCGACGGCCCTGCGCGACCCGCGCTTCTGGAAGCGGCTGCCGTTCAGCCGGCCGCCCGAGGTCGTCGTCATGCAGCCGGCCATGGTGGAGTCGATCACGGACGCGACGAAGCTCCTGGTGGACCAGCAGGACGTGACGCCGCTCGGGCTCGCCTACCAGGCGATCGAGCTCCAGGCGGAGCAGGATCCGCTCGACGCCGCCCTGCGGCGCGTCCTTCGCGCCATGAAGCTGTAGCGTCGCCCCCGATGGCCATCTTCTACCTCGACATCGACGACGAGATCACGTCGGCGGCCGCGCGGATCCGCGGGACCGAGGACCTCGCGGTGGTGCTGGTCCTGCCGGCCGGGTCGCGGATCGCGACGAGCCGGATCAACTTCCGGCTCCTGGCGCGGGAGGCGCAGCAGCGGAGCCGGCGCCTGTCGATCGTGGCGCCCGACGCGTCGGCGCGGGCGCTCGCGGCGACGGCCGGCCTGCCCGTCTACGCGTCCACGATGGAGTACGAGTCCTCGCTCGAGGAACCCGCCGGCGCGGCCGAGGAGCTCGCGGCCCCGCCCGTCATCCCCGTCGCCGAGGTGGCGGGCGTCGCCGTCCAGCCGTCCGCGCCTGCCCCGGATGCGGGGCTGTCCGTGGCGCAGGCGCGCCGGCTCACGCCGGACGAGCTGGCGGCGCGCGAGGCCGCGCTCGCGGGAGGAGCTGGAGGCGGCCCCGCCGGCCCGTCGGCGCGCTCGGCGCAGTCCGTCCGCGACGGTGGGCACGGCGCACGGCATGCCGCGGTGCCGGAGCCCCACGCCGCGCCAGCGCGGCTGGACCCCTCGACCGGCCTCGGCCGCGGAGCGCGGTCCGCTCGAGCCACCTCGGCCGCGTCGGCGCCATCGCACCGCGCTGATCGTGGTCGTGCTGCTCGTCGCGTTCCTCGGCGTGGCCGGGAGCGCGGCGGCGTACCTCCTCCTGCCGACCGCTTCGATCGTCCTGACCATCCGCCCGGCCCCGCTGGCCCCGATCGAGTTCGTCGCGACGGCCGACCCGGCCGTGACGGCCACGGACCCGGCGGCCGCGGTGGTGCCCGCGATGCGCCTGCAGATCCCGCTCGCGGCGAGCGGGACGTTCACGGCCACGGGCAAGCGGGTCGACGAGGCGCCGGCGGTCGGCAGCGTGCCCTGGACGAACTGCGATCCGACGCGGTCCTACAGCCTCCCGAAGGGGACGCTCGTCCGGACCGTGGCCGGGATCGCGTTCGCCACGGACGAGACAGTCTTCCTCCCGGTGGCCATCCTGAACCCGCCCAAGATCACCTGCCAGGACCGGGTCGTCGGCGTGACCGCCGCGAAGACCGGCACCGCCGGCAACGTCCCGGCCGGGACGATCACGGTCATCCCGGGGCAGTACAACAGCGTCGTCATCTCGGTCCGGAACCCGGCCCCCACGAGCGGCGGCATCAAGAACGAGTTCCCGAAGGTCACCCAGAAGGACGTGACGGCGGCACTGGCGGCTCTCGGGAAGCAGCTCGACGCCCAGCTCGCCGCCGGTGCGGCGGCCCCGCCCGCGCTGCCGGCCGGGAGCACGGCGTTCCCCGAGACCGCGACCCGCGACGCGACCACCCCGACCGTCGATACGACCGCGCTCGTCGACCAGGAGGTGGCCCAGTTCGACCTCGGGGCGACGTCGACCGGGACCGTCGTGACGGTGGACCAGGCGCCGATCCTCGCGCTCGGCGCGGCCCGCCTCGCGGCTGCCGTCCCGGCCGGCAGCGACATGGTCGCCGGCTCCGCGCAGGTGACGGTCGGGTCCGGCACCGTCGACGGGCAACGCGTCCATTTCGGCGTCACGGCCAGCGGCGAGAGCGTTCCTCGCGTCGACGAGTCGGCGCTCCGGACGCAGCTCCGCGGCCGCTCGCCGGCCGACGCCCGCGCGATCCTCGCCGCCTACGGGGACGCGACCGTGACGCTGTGGCCCGGCTGGGCGACGATGATCCCGACGCTCGACGCCCGGGTGGACCTGCGGGTCGAGAGCCTGGCCGGGCACATCCTCGAGCCCCGCGCCGTCGCCGACGGCGTCGACGGCGCCGTGAACCGGCTCCTTGGCGTGGATCTCGGCACCCGGCGGGTCGGTCTCGCGATCGCGGAGCCCGGCGCGCTCCGGGCGCGACCGCTCACGACGCTCAGCCGGGGTCGGTCGGTGGCCGCCGACGCGGAGGCGCTCGGGCGGGTCGCGGGCGCGAACGGGATCGGGGAGCTGGTCGTGGGCCTGCCCCTGGACATGGCCGGGGGCGAAGGGCCCGCGGCGCTCGCGGCGCGGGAATGGGCGATCGCGATCGCGGATGCCATCGGCCTGCCCGTCACGCTGCGCGACGAACGCCTGTCCAGTCACGTCGCGGAGGGCCGGGTCGGACCTGCGAAGCGGAGTCCCTCGGGCGGCCCGCCGGGACCGGCCCGACGAGCGGCAAACCGCGCCCGCATCGATCGCGAGGCAGCCCGCGTGATCCTCGAGGATGAGCTGGCCGCCCGGGAGCTCGGGACGCCCGGGGAGCGCATCACTCCGGAACGGGCGCGCGCGATGCACCTCCTGGCGGGGACCGGCCCGGGCCGAGGCGAGGAGACCTCGTGACGATCCGCGGCGGCCGGAACCCACGGGACGATCGCGCCGTTGGTCCCCGCTCTGGCACGGTATCCGCCCGCGAGCTGGCGGGGCGGCGGGCACGCGGAGGTAGCCCCCGGCCGTTCCGGCTCATGCGTCTTCCTGCTCCTGGGCGCCGGGCTGGTCCTGGCGCCTCCTGGTGACGGTGGGTCGCCCGCTCGTCCGCGGCGTCGTGGTGGGCCTTGCCGGCGAGAACCCGAGCGCGCTCAGGATCGGGTTCGTCGCCGACATGGTCCGCGAGGACCTGGGCTCGGCCCTGACCGACCCGGCCGGACCTGACCCGACCGATGTCCCGTTCGTCGTGGAGCCCGGCGACACCACGACGACGATCGCTGCGCGCCTCGTCGAGCGTGGGCGTGCTCCGGGATGCCCGGGCGTTCGTGCTCATCTCGCTGCAGCGGAACGTGAGCACGAGCTACCAGGCGGGGAGCTACGTCGTGCGGCAGACGATGACGCCGGACCAGCTTGCCACGGCCCTTCTCTCGCCACCGCCTCCGGATCCGCACATTGTCCTGTCGATCAGGACCGGGCTTCGCCTCGAGCAGATCGCCGCCCTCATCCAGGCGAAGCCGGCCGATCACGGGATCGCCACGCTCACGATGTCGGCAGCGGCCTTCCTCCAGCTCGTGCGCTCGCCGCCGGCCTCGCTCCTGAAGGACTACCCCTGGCTTCAGATCCCGAAGGGCGGGTCGCTCGAGGGCTACCTCGCGGCGGGCGACTACCGGATCCTGCCCGACGCATCGCCGGAGGACCTGGTCCGGATGATGCTGGACCAGTTCGCAGCCGACGGTCGGGCTCCAGCGCTTGCAGGTCGCGGCCTCCCGCGGGCTCAGCTGGTACCCAGGTCCTCACGCTGGCCTCCATCGTGGAGCAGGAGGCGAGCCTCGATGCCGAGCGCGCGAAGATCGCCGGCGTACTCCAGAACCGCCTGAACCCGCGAACCGAGGCCGCCGGCTTCCTCGGCTCGGACCCGACCGTCTTCTACGTGAACGACACGCTCCAGCTGGCCAGGCTGCCGATGGCGAAGTGGGTCGACTACGCGTTCTGGGCGCCGATGTCAGGGTGCGCTTCCGGCGGACATCCCGCCGGCCATCGGCGCGTACAACACGTACACCACGAAGGGCCTCCCGCCGGGCCCATCTGCACGCCCACGGTCGCCTCCATCGACGCGGCGCTGCACCCCGACACACGGGGCGGGTACCTGTTCTTCCTGGCGAAGAAGGACGGCACGACGGTCTTCGCGAAGACCTACGCCGAGCACCTCCAGAACATCCAGAAGTACGGCGGGTAGGGGAGCGATGCGCCCGCCCGTCCCGGCCGACTTCGCCGCGCCGCCGACGGCCGCCCGACGCCGTCGCTGGGAGGAGGCGGACCGCGCCGCGCGGCCGGCCCGGCTCGCCCGGTTGCGGGCTCGCCTGGCCGAGGCGGGCCTCGACGCCTACTTCGGCCTCCGCCGCGAGGAGATCCGGTACCTGACCGGTCTGCGACCTCGGCGATGGCGAGGAGAAGGTCGCCGGACACTCCGGGCGGTTCCTCGTCTCGGGCGACGCGGTCGTCGTGCTCGCAGACAGCAGGTACACGCTCCAGGCCCGCCGGGAGGCTCCGGATGCGCGGGTCGAGGCCGTCACGTACGACCTGCCCGCGCGCTGGGCCGAGCTGTGCGCGGGCATCGGCGCGCGTCGGGTGGCCGTGCCCGGTGCCGATATCAGCCAGGCCCTCTGGGAGCGCCTCGCCGCGGCCGCTCCCGACGTGGAGCTGGTGCCGGCGGGGCCATGGGTCGACGACGACCGCGGCGTGAAGGAGCCCGCCGAGATCGAGCGGATCGCGGCTGCCTGTGCCGTCGCCGATCGCGCGCTCGCCGCGCTCCTGCCGGAGATCCGGCCCGGCGTCACGGAGGCATCGCTCGCCTGGCGGCTGGAGACCCTGATGCGGGAGGGCGGGGCCGAGGCGCTCGCCTTCGACGTGGCGGTGCTCGCGGGACCGCAGGCGGCCCTGCCGCACGGTTCGCCGGGCGAGCGGCGAGTCAGGACGGGGCAGGTGCTGCTCTTCGACTTCGGGGCGCAGGTCGCGGGCTACCGGAGCGACATGACGCGGACGCTCTTCGTGGGCGAGCCGCGCCCGCGCGATCTGGCGGTCCACGAGCTGGTGGCCCGAGCGCAGGCGGCCTCGATCGCGTATCTCGAAGCGGAGCTGGCCGCGGGCCGCATCCCGAACGGCCGGGCGGCCGACGCGGCCGCGCGGGATCGTCATCACGGCCGCCGGCCACGGGGCACATTTCGGGCACGGCACGGGTCACGGCATCGGTCTCGCGACCCACGAGGTGCCGTCGCTCTCGCGGGTGGCCTCGGAGGCGCCGCTGCCAAGCCCCACCGTCTTCTCCGTGGAGCCCGGCGTCTACCTCGAGCGGAGGACCGGCGTGCGGATCGAGGACCTCGTCCTCCTCGATGTCGCGGCGCGACGAGTTGAGCGGCTGACCCGGTTCCCCCGCGAGGTGCTGGTCGTCGGAGCCTGAGGGCGGAGGCCGGGCCGCCGGTTTCGCCGGCCCCGTCTGCTACGATCCGTCGCACCACCACGACCACCCGCCCCGGCGCCCGCCCAGCCCCGCCGGCCCCCGAGGGAACCCTGCAATGATCTCTACCGGTGAGCTGCACAAAGGCGTCGTCATCGAGCTCGACGGCGAGCTCTGGCAGATCCTCGACTACCACCACATCAAGATGGGGCGCGGCTCGGCCCAGGTCCGGATCAAGTTCAAGAACGTGAAGAAGGGCTCGACCGTCGAGAAGTCCTTCCAGGCCGGCGAGAAGTGGCCGCGCGCCCAGCTGGATCGGCGCCCCATCCAGTTCATGTACCGCGACGGCGACGACTTCCATTTCATGGAGATGGAGACGTACGAGCAGTTCCACCTCAACGCCGCCGAGCTCGACGACGCCGTCAACTACATGAAGGACGGCATGACGCTCGACCGGATCAGCTACGAGGGCGAGACCCTCGGCGTGGAGCTCCCGATCACCGTCGACCTCGTGGTCGCGGCAACGGACCCCGGTTTCGCGGGCGACACGGCCACCGGCGCGCGCAAGCCGGCCACGACCGAGACCGGCCTCATCGTCTCGGTGCCGCTCTTCGTGACCGAGGGCGACACGATCCGCGTCGACACGCGAACCGGCGAGTACCAGACCCGCCTGTAGCGGCCCGGCGCCACCTTCCGGATCGCGGAGCGACGCCAGTGCGCGACGAGCCGCCCGACTGGGCGCTCCCGAGCTGGGACGCGCTCGACGTCGGGACGCGGCCCGCCGGCCGCCGCGGAGCGGGCCGCCCGGCCGGCACGTTCGGCCTGCGGGTCCTCGGCGTCACCGAGGTCACCCACGCCGTCCGGGACGCGCTCCGCGACGACCCCCGGCTCGGGCGATCTGTGGGTGGAGGGCGAGGTGGGCCGGGTGACGGTCAGCTCCGCCGGCCACGCCTACTTCACGCTCCGCGACGAGAAGAGCCAGCTCGCCTGCGTCTTCTTCCGCGAGGACCGGCAGGCGAGCGCCTTCGAGCCGCAGGCGGGGCTGCGGGTCGTGGTCCACGGCCGGATCGACGTCTTCGACGCGCAGGGCGTCTACCAGTGCTACGTCGCCGCGATCCAGCCGGCCGGGTTCGGCGATCTGGCCCTCCGCTTCGAGCAGACGAAGGCGCGGCTGGCCGCGGAGGGACTCTTCGACGCGGGGCGCAAGCGACCGCTCCCGGCGCGGCCGACCACGATCGGCGTCGTCACGAGCCTCTCGGGCGCGGTGATCCACGACATCCGGCGCGTGCTGGCGCGGCGCTGGCCGCTGGTCCAGGTCGTCGTGAGCGCCTGCCGCGTCCAGGGCGACGGTGCCGCGGAGACGATCGTGGCGGCCCTCGGGCGCCTGGCCCGCTACGACGCCCTCTGTCGCGAGACCGGCCGCCCGGAGGACGCCCCCGGGCTCGTCATCGTCGCCCGCGGCGGCGGCTCCGCGGAGGACCTCCTGGCGTTCAACGACGAGCGCGTCGTCCGGGCGATCGCCGCCCACCCGGTGCCGGTCGTGAGCGGCGTCGGACACGAGACGGACGTCACGCTGGCCGATTTCGTCGCCGACCTGCGGGCGCCCACGCCGTCCGCCGCGGCCGAGCTGGCGGTGCCCGACCGGACCGACGTCGTGGCGGCGCTCCGGGCACGCCGGTGGCGGCTCGACGAGGCGGCGACGCGCGGAGTTGCCGGCTGGTCCCGGCGGGTGGCCGGGGAGCGGCGCGCCCTGGCGGGCCTGCGACCGGAGACGCGGCTGGCGGCGGCCCGCGAGCGGGCCGGATACCTGCTGGACAGGGCGACGGCCGCGATCCGCGGGCGCATCGCAGCCGACGGGCGCGCCATCGAACTGCGCCGCGCGCGACCTCGCCCCGCTTGTCGAGGCGACGCCTCCGCCGCGATGGCGGGCGGTTGGCGGCCGCGTCGGCGGCCCTCGGCGCGCTCGGCCCGGAGGCGACCCTGGCCCGCGGCTACGCGATCGTGCGGCGGGTCGAGGATGGCGCGATCGTCCGCGATCCGGCGGAGTCGCCGCCCGGCACCTGGCTCCGTCTCCGCGTGGCCCGCGGCGAGCTGGCCGCCCGGGCAGAGGCCGATCCCCGTGGCTGACCTCGTCGTCTTCCTCGGCCTCGTCGGCCTCGTCGGGGCCGCGGGGATCGCCCTTGGTATGCTCGTGGCGCGCCGGCTGGGTGCGTGGGACGAACGGCGGACCGCCGCCGTCGACACTGCGCCGGCACCAGGATCCGGGTCGGCGGGCGGCATCGATCCACGCGAAGACGGAGGCGACACGGTTGACTGAGGCGCTGGCGGCGCTCGACACGCTGACCTTCGACGAGTCCCTCGCAGAGCTCGAGCGGACCGTCGCGGAGCTGGAGGCGGGCGGCCTTCCGCTGGAGCAGACGATCGCGCGCTACGAGCGCGGCGTCGCCCTGGAACAGCGCTGCGAGCAGCTCCTCGCCGACGCGGAGCTGCGCGTCCGTCGCCTGGTGGAAGGGGCGCGCGGAGCGCTCGCGGTGGCCGAGCTGCGGCTCGACGGTGAGGTCGGGGAGGCGCCGGCGGATGCCCTCCCCGGGGCCGCGGAGTAGACTCGCGGAACCGCCTGACCGGCGCGAGGCGGGCGGCCGAGCACCGCGCAGAGCACCGCGGAAGGCTGCGGCCGGCCGGCCGCGCACCGAGCACGCCGAACCAAGGAGCCATCACGTGGCGATCCTGCCGACTCTCCGGGGCCCGGCCGATCTTCGCGGCCTCAGCGAGCTCAGGCTCCTGGAGCTGGCGGAGGAGATCCGCCGCGCGATCATCTCCACCGTCGCCACCACCGGCGGGCACCTTGGCTCGTCGCTCGGCGTCGTGGAGATCACCCTCGCGCTGCACCGGATCCTGGAGTCGCCCCGGGACCGGATCGTCTGGGACACCGGCCACCAGGCCTATCCGCACAAGCTGCTGACCGGCCGCTACGCGCGGTTCGGGACGCTCCGCCAGCTCGGCGGGATCGGGGGCTTCCCGCGCCGGAGCGAGTCCGAGCACGACGTCTTCGACGGCGGGCACGCCGGAACGGGGCTCTCGATCGGGGCGGGCCTCGCCACCGCCCGCGACGTCCGCCACGGCATGGAACGGATCGCGGTCGTGGTCGGCGACGCGGCGCTCATGAGCGGGCTCTCGCTCGAGGCGCTCAACGACCTCGGCCACCGCCGGACGCCGATCCTCATCGTCCTCAACGACAACGAGATGTCGATCAGCCCCTCGGTCGGGGCCCTCTCGAAGTACCTCTCGGAGATCAAGCTCTCCACCGCCTGGCAGCAGTCGAAGCGGGGCTGGGACCAGTTCGTCGAGCGGGTGCCGATGGTCGGGCCGACCGCCCTGGAGTTCAGCCAGCGCGTCCGCAAGTCGGTGGTCAGCTTCGCCCAGCCGGGCCAGCTCTTCGAGGACCTCGGCATCACCTACGTCGGCGTCGTTCCCGGCCACGACCTGCGGACGCTCGAGCACACGTTCCGGAGCGCCCTCGCGCTCGACGCGCCGGTCCTCGTCCACGTCCGGACCCAGAAGGGCCGCGGCTACCGACCCGCGGAGAAGGACCAGGTCGGCTTCCACGGCGCGGCACTGCCGCCCATGACCGACTCCCACGAGGCCCGCCGGGGCGGCTCGGCCAGCCCGTTCGGGGCGGGCGAGATCTCGGCGGTCGCCACTGGGAAGGGTGCGGAGCAACGGCGACGCGGTGCGTCCCGCCGCCGAGCAGGCAGCGCTGGCCGGGCAGAAGAAGCAGCCGAACTACACGCACTACTTCGCCCTGGAGGTCGTGGCCGCGGCGCGCGAGGACCACCGGATCGTGGCGATCACGGCCGGCATGCCGACCGGCACCGGGCTCAACCGGTTCCAGGCCGAGTTCCCGGACCGGTTCATCGACGTCGGGATCGCGGAGCAGCACGCGGTGACGCTCGCGACCGGGATCGCGCTGGGCGGGGGCCGGCCGGTGGTCGCGATCTACGCCACGTTCCTCCAGCGTGCCTTCGACCAGATCGTCCACGACGCCGCCCAGAACGACCAGCCGGTGCTGATCGGCGTGGACCGGGCCGGCCTCGTCGGCGAGGACGGGACCAGCCACCAGGGGATGTTCTCGTACCCGGCCCACCGCCAGATCCCGAACCTCGTCATCGCCGCGCCGAAGGACGAGCAGGAGCTCCGCTCGCTGGTCCGGACGGCGCTCGCCCAGGACCACCCGTTCGCGCTCAACTACCCGCGCGACGCCGGCTTCGGCGTGCCCGAGCGGACGCCCGAGATCCTGCCGGTCGGGCGGGGCGAGGTCCTCCGCGAGGGCGCGCGACCTCCTCCTCGTCGGCTTCGGGCCGATCGTCGCCGCGCGGCATCGAGGTCGCCGACGCCCTCGCGGCCGAGGGCTGGTCGGTCGGCGTCATCAATGCGCGCTTCCTCAAGCCGATCGATCGCCAGCTCATCCTGGACCAGGCCCGCGGAAAGCGGCTCGTGGTGACCCTCGAGGAGAGCACGACGATCGGCGGGTTCGGCTCGGCCGTCCTCGAGGTGCTCGAGGAGGCACGCCTGGCCGACCCGGCGTTCCGCGAGGTCGCGCTCAGGATCGTCGGCATTCCCGGCGACCGGTTCGTGGACCACGGGTCCGTCGGCGACCTGCGCCGGCTGGTCCGCCTGGACAGCCCGGGGATCCTGGAACAGGTCCGCGAGACGCTGGCGCTCCTCCGCGCCACGCCCGCCCCGAAGGTCGTCCCGGCCCGCTCGGCGACGGCACCCGCCTGACGGCATGGCGGCGGCCGGGTACGCCGCGGTGCAGCCGTGCGTGGCATGATCGCGGGGTGAGCACTGCCGGCCGCGTCGGACGCCCGATCCCGTCGTCCGGCCCGGCACGTCCCTCGCGGCCGGTGCGTGCGACGCGCGTCCGGCTGGACCAGCTGCTCGTGGAGCGCGGCCTCGTCGAGACCCGGAGCCGGGCGCAGGCGCTCCTGCTCGCCGGCCGCGTGCGCGTCGGGGCCGGTGACGCGGCCCGCTTCGACCGGAAGCCAGGGGACCTCGTGAGCAGCGCCACGTCGGTGGAGGTGGCGGTTCCCCCGCCGTATGTCTCGCGCGGGGGTGAGAAGCTGGCAGGCGCGCTCGACGCGTTCGGGGTGAGCCCTGCCGGCCTCGTCTGCCTGGACGCGGGCGCCTCGACGGGCGGGTTCACCGACGTGCTGCTCCAGCGGGGCGCGGCACGCGTCCACGCAGTCGACGTCGGTCGCGGCCAGCTCGCGGCATCCCTGGCCGGCGATCCGCGGGTCATCGTCCACGACCGAGTGAACGCGCGCCACCTGGAGCCCCGGACTCTCGGCGAGCCGGTCTCCCTCGCGGTCATCGACGTCTCGTTCATCTCGCTCGCGCTCGTGCTCGGGCCCGTGGCGAGGCTGCGTGGCGCCCGGGGGCCGGATCGTCGCGCTCGTGAAGCCGCAGTTCGAGGCCGGCCGCGGGGCGGTGCCCGGCGGCGTGGTGCGCGACCCGACCGTGCATCGCGCGGTGCTGGAGCGCGTCGTGGCGACCGCCGCGCGCCTTGGCCTGGTCCCGTTCGACGTCGCGCGCTCGCCGCTGCTCGGGCCAGCCGGCAATCGCGAGTTCTTCGCGTACCTCGGCGTCCCTGGTGCCGCGTCGGCCGACGGGGTGCTCCCGGACGCGGGCGCGGACCTCGCCACCCGCATTGCGGAGTGCACGGCGGCATGACCGAGATCCGGCGGATCGGCTTCGCCTACAACCCGACGAAGGAGGACGCGGTCGAGCTCTCCGCGCGCGCCACGGGCTGGTGCGCCGTGCGCGGCATCGAGGGCTGGACGGTCGCCTCCGGGGACCATGACGCCCTCGTCGCGGCGCTCCCCGGGACGCAGGTGCTCGTGGTGCTGGGCGGCGATGGCACCTTCCTGCGCGCCGCCCGTGCCGTGACCGAGGTGGACGTGCCGCTCGTGGGCGTCAACCTCGGCAAGATCGGATTCCTCTCGAAGGCCGAGGCGCACGAGCTGGAGCCGCTCCTCGAGAAGATCGTGTCCGGCGCCTATCGCCTGGAGCCGCGGATGGCACTCCGCGGAGCGATCCACGGGCCCGGCGGCGGGGCGCCCCGGCGCACGTTCGTGGCGCTCAACGACGTCGTGGTGGCGCGTGGCTCGCTTGCCCGCGTGGTCCGGCTGGAGGTGGCCATCGGGCCGTCGCACCTGGCCACGTACGTCGCCGACGGCCTGGTCGTCGCCAGCCCCACGGGATCCACCGGCTACTCGTTCTCGGCCGGCGGCCCCATCCTCGACCCGCTGAGCCGGAACCTGGTCGTCTCGCCGATCGCGGCGTACCTGTCGGCGATCGGCTCGGTGGTGGTGAGCCCGGACCAGGTGGTCCGCTGCCGCGTCGTCGAGGCGCACGAGGCGCTCGTCTCGATCGACGGCCGCGAGGACGTCCGGCTCTCCGTCGGCGACGTGGTGACCGTGGCGGCACTCGAGCGCCCGGTCCGCTTCCTCGAGCCGGACGGCGCGCTCCCGTTCTGGGACCTGCTGCGCCAGAAGGCGCAGCTCCTGCCCTCCTGACCAGTGGCCGACCCGCGCGGCCCGCAGCTTCCCGCCGGGCGCCTGCTCGAGCTCGCGGTGGCCGACCTTGCCCTCATCGAGCGCGTGCGGATCACGTTCGCCGAGGGGTTCAACGTGCTGACCGGCGAGACCGGCGCCGGGAAGAGCCTGCTCATCGACGCGCTGGGCCTCGCCCTGGGAGCCCGGGCAGATCCCGGGCTCGTTCGCCACGGCGCCGAGGCCGCCCGCGTCGAGGCGCTCTTCGACCGCATCCCGGAGGCGCTCGTGTGCGTCCGCGAGGTGGGCGCGAACGGCCGCTCGGTGGCCCGCGTGGACGACGAGACCGTCACGGCAGGCCGGCTGGCGTCGGTGGCCGGACCGCTCGTGGAGATCCACGGGCAGCGGGAGCAGGGCCGCCTGCTCGACGAGCGCTGGCAGCGGGAGCTCCTGGATGGCTACGGGGGCCACGCCGCCGAGCGCGCAACCGTCGGCGCCGCCGTGGCGGCCTGGCGGGAGAACGAGGCCGCGCTGGCGGCCCTCGCGATCGACCCGCTGGAGCTGGAGCGGCGGATCGCGCTCCTGGAGCACGAGGCCGAGGAGATCGCGGGCGCCCGGCTGGTCCCGGGAGAGGCAGCCGCAATCCGCGCCCGCCTGGACGCGTCACGTCACGGCGAGGCGATCGCGCGCGGGTCCGCGGCGCTGGCCGGGCTACCTCGCCGGTGACGAGGAGTGTCCGAGGCCGTGCCCGGCGCCCGCGAGCAGGCGGCACACGCCGCCGCCGAGGCCGCGGCCCTCGCGCGTCTCGACGCACGCTACGGGCCCCTCGGGGAGCGCCTGGCGGGTGCGGCCGCTGAGCTGGAGGACGTCGCGTCCGAGGCCCGCCGCCTCGCCGAGACGGTCGACCACGACCCGGCCGCGCTCGCGGCGCTGGAGGAGCGCCTGTCGCTGCTCTACGGCCTCGAGCGCCGCTACGGGACCGACGTCGACGGGCTCGTGGGGCGCGCCGAGCAGACGCTCGGCGAGGTGGACCGCCTGCGCCACCTGGGCACCGAGCGGGAGCGGCGGCGAGCAGCCGGCCAGCGCCTCCTCGCCGAGACGGCCGCGGCGTGTGCCGCCCTGTCGGCGCGCCGGGCGGCGTCGGCCGCGGACCTCGGCCGGGCGGTCGAGACCGCGGTCGCCGACCTCGGGCTCCGCGGGACGCGGGTGGAGATCGCCGTCGGACGGCGGATCGCGGCCCCGGACGAGCCCGCCATCGAGCTGGGCGGTGACGCGGTCGCGTTCGACGCCACGGGCGCCGACGTCGTCGTCTTCCTCATCGCGCCGAACCCGGGCGAGCCGGCCCGTCCCCTGGCGAAGATCGCCTCGGGCGGCGAGCTGTCGCGCCTCGCCCTCGCGATCGAGGAGGTGCTGGCGGCCGCCGATTCGACGCCCACGCTCGTGTTCGACGAGATCGACGCCGGGATCGGGGGGCGCAGCGCGGACCCGGTCGCCCGGACGCTGTGGCTCCTCGGGCGGCGGCACCAGGTCCTGTGCGTGACGCACCTGCCCCAGATCGCCGCGCACGCCGACGCGCACTTCGGGATCCGGAAGGTCGAGCGCGCCGGCCGGACCGTGACCGAGGTGCGCCGCCTTGGCGACGAGGAGCGCGTCGAGGAGCTGGCCGCGATGATCGGCGGTGCGGCCGGCGGCGCGGCCGCCGCCGCGTCGGCGCGGGAGCTGCTGGCGCGGGCCGCCGCGTTCCGGGCCTCCGGGGCGGTCCCGGTGCGTCCGCGGCCGTGAGCGGGACAGCGCGCGCCGGACGGAGCCGTCGGCCACGCCCCATGCCCCCGGGCACCCCGCCGGACCTGGGCGCGGCCATCGAGGCGTTCCTGCTCCATCTCCAGGTCGAGCGCGGGCTCGCGCCGGCGACGCTCGCGGCCTACGGTGCGGACCTGCGTGACTTCGCCGGCAGCCCGGAGGCCCGCGGCGGATGGGAACGCTCGCCGGACCCGGCCGTGGCGTACCTGGGGCGGCTCGCGAGCACGCGCAGGCCCGTCGGGCGTTCGGCTTCGGGCCACGAGTCGCCGGCGTCGAACCGCCGCGATTCGCGCCTTCTACCGGTTCGCGCTCGCCGAGGACCTGGCCCGGGTGGACGTCGCGGCCCATCTCGACCTGCCCCGCGAGCCGCGGCTCCTGCCGGATCCGCTCCGGGTGGACGAGGTCGAGCGACTCCTGGACGCGGCGGGCCCATCCGGACCGCCGGACCCCGCGCAGGACGCGGGCCCGATCCGGTCGCGGGCGCTGCTGGAGCTGCTCTACGCGTCGGGGCTCCGGGTCAGCGAGGCGACCGGGCTCGACGCCGACGACCTGGACCTCGCGGCGGCGACGGTGCGGGTGATCGGCAAGGGCGACAAGGAGCGGCTCCTCCCGGTCGGCGAGGTCGCGGTGGACTGGCTGCGCCGCTACGAGACGACGGTCCGCCCGGCCCTGCTCGCGCTCCACGCCGTGCCATGGCATCGCGGCGGGCCGGTCTTCCTGGGGAACCGCGGGCGCCGGCTCACCCGCCAGCAGGCCTGGGACGTCGTGACCCGCGCCGCGGCCGCTGCGGGCCTTGCCGGGCGCGCCTCGCCGCACACGCTCCGCCACTCGTTCGCGACGCACCTCCTCGAGGGCGGGGCCGACCTGCGGATCGTCCAGGAGCTGCTCGGACATGCGAGCATCAGCACCACGCAGATCTACACGCACCTGACCGGCGAGCGTGTCCGGGAGGTGTACGCTCGGGCGCATCCGCGCGCCTGAAGGCCGCGAAGCAGGAGGGAGAACCGGATGGCGCGCTACACCGATTCGCTGCTCACGGAGGGGGAGCACGTCCTGTACCGGACGCGCCAGCACCCCATCGGCCGGATCGTGGCCTCCCGGTGGGGGATCCTGATGGTTGGGCTCGCGATCGTGGCCCTGCTCGCGATCCTGGTCGGCAACATCGGCGGGACAGGCCGCGACGTCCTTGGCTGGGTCACGATCGCCCTGCTGGTGCTCGGCGCGGTGAACATCGCCTGGGTCTACCTGCACTGGTGGGCCGAGGACTACGTCATCACGAACCGGCGAATCCTCAAGGTCGAAGGGCTCTTCAACAAGCGCGCGGCCGACAGCGGCCTCGAGAAGATCAACGACGCGATCCTCGAGCAGAGCGTCTTCGGGCGAATGTTCGACTGGGGGGACCTGCGGGTCCTGACCGCGGCCAAGGAAGTGGCGGACGACTACCACCTGCTCCACCACGCGCCGACGTTCAAGAAGACGATGCTGCTCGCAAAGCAGGACATCGAGGACGAGCTCGCCCGCCGCATCACCGCGCCGCTCGACGCGCTCAACGCCCACGAGGTCGAAGAGGACCGCCGGGAAGCCGCCGTCGAGGCGTCGGCCCGGGCGGCCGCGGCGCCGCCCGTCGCCGCTGCCCCGCCCGCCCCGGCCGCGAAGACCACCGAGGACAAGCTCCGCGAGCTCGCCGCGCTCCGCGACGCCGGACTGATCACCCCGGAGGACTACGAGGCGAAGAAGACCACGATCCTCGCGACCATGTAGGCGCGGCCGTCAGGGCTACCATACGCGGGATCCCCGCCCGTACCCGGAGTACCCGTGCTCGGTCTCAACCTCGATCCGGCCACGCTCGTCGCCGTCGCAATCTTCCTCCTTGTCGGCTTCCCGGTCCACGAGTTCAGCCACGCGCTCGTCGCGTATCGGCTCGGCGACGGCACCGCGAAGATGTTCGGCCGCCTCACGCTGAACCCGATCGTGCACCTCGACCCGTACGGGTCGCTCCTGCTGGTGGCGTCCGCACTCCTGGGGGGCTTCTTCATCGGCTGGGCGAAGCCGACGCCCGTCAACCCGTCGATGCTCCGCGGCGGCCGGCGCGCCGAGGCGTGGGTGGCTGCGGCGGGGCCGGCCTCGAACCTGGCGATGGCGGTGCTCGCCGCGCTGGCGCTCCGTCTCATGGTCGCAATCGGCCTCGTGACCTCCGATGCCACCCTGTTCGTGGCCAACGTGGTCTACATCTTCGTCCTCATCAACGTCGCGCTGTTCGTCTTCAACCTGATCCCGATCCCGCCCCTGGACGGCTCGAAGGTGATGTTCGCGCTCATGAACCCGCGGACCGTCTGGCAGATCCGTCCGAAGCTGGAGCAGTGGGGGTTCCTGATCCTCATCGTGGTCATGATCGTCCCGATCAACGGCATCTCGATCGGCGGGCGGGTCATCGGCCCGCTCCTGAATGGGCTCGTCTCGGTCCTGGTGGGCTTCTAAGGCCCGCCAGCTCGGCCGCCACCTCGTCGCCCGCGTGGCGCCGACTGAGCGTGCCGGGCTGGCGGGCTGGCTGACGCCTGCCCAGCTCGCGCTTTTCGACGGCATGCCGGTCGCGGACCGGCGCCATGGCCTGGACGTGCTGGAACGGCTCCGCGCCCTCGGCTCCGACGATCGCGACCTGCTCCTGGCAGGGCTGTTCCACGATGCCGGCAAGGGGCACGTGATCCGGCTCTGGCACCGCGTCGCATGGTCGCTCGGCGAGCGCATGGGGCCGTGGGCCCACGGCCTCGCGGCCTGCCTGCCGGGCGGTGCAGACGCGATGGCGCGACTGCGCGATCACGCGGACCGGTCGGCGGCGCTCGCCCTGGCGGCGGGTTGCGGACCGCGTGCCGCGGCGCTCATCCGGGGCGACGTGCCGCGCGACGACGCCGCCGCGGCCGCGCTCCTCCACGCCGCCGACGAGGCGAGCTGATTGATGTCCACTCCAGCGACAGGATCGGCAGCCGGACCGCCCACGACGTCCGTCGCCTTCGGCGCTCGCCGGCGCCCCGAGGACGCGACCGAGATCCGCCTGCCGGCGTGGGAGGGTCCGCTGGGCCTCCTGCTCTCGCTCGTGGAAGCGCGCCGACTGGACGTGCTCAGCGTGCCGCTCGGCGCGCTGGCCGAGGCGTATCTCGACGCCCTCGCGACGCTCGAGGGCGACCGGCTGGGCAACATCTCCGCGTTCGTCGGCGTGGCGAGCCAGCTCATCCTGATCAAGAGCCGGGCCCTGCTGCCGCGGCAGCCTGCGCCGGGCGTCGCCCTTGCCGACGAAGGCGCCGACCCCGAAGCCGAGCTTCGCGCCCGTCTCCTGCTCTACCGGGCATTTCGGGATGCGGGTGCTGCGCTGCAGGCACGGGCGCTCGCCGGTGCGCTCCTCGTCCGCCGCGAGCCGGGAGTGGCCGTTGCGGCCGGGCGGACCCAGGGCGTCGCGGGGGACGCGCCGCGCCTGGACGTGGCGCTGCTCGTCCGCGCGCTCGACCGGCTGGCCGCCGTGATGCCTCCCTCGGCACTGCCCCCGGAGGTGCTGCCGCGGACGATCAGCCTGGTGGAGCGGGCTCGCTTCATCCGCGCCGCGCTCGCGGAGGCGGGACCGGTCGTGCTGCAGGACCTCCTGGCGGGCGTCCGCGACCGGGTGGTCGCCGCGGTGACGTTCCTCGCCCTCCTGGAGCTCGTGAAACGGCGCGAGGTGACAGTGGAGCAGGACCGTCCGTGGGGGCCCATCCTTGTGCGAGCGATCCGGCGGCCGGTCACGCGGGCCGGGACGGGGAGCGGGCCCCGGTCCGGCGATGGCGCGCCGGGCGGACACCCGGAGGAGGACGGATGAGCGAGGGCGGGATGGTCGAGCCGGCGCTCGGGTCCGCGGTGTCCGAGCTCGAGCCGGCGGCTGGCGACGGCGAGGCGGGACCCGCGGATGGCGCCCCCGGCGACGCGCTCACCGACGCGCAGCTGGAGGCGCTCCTCTTCGTCGCGGAACGGCCTCTCGCTCGGCGCGAGCTGGGCTCGATCACCGGGGCGTCCCCGGAGACGATCGACGCCCGGCTCGGCGACCTCCAGGTTGCGCTCGCCGGGCGAGGCCTGCGGCTGGTCGTGGACGGGGATCGAGTCGCGCTGGCCACTGCGCCGGAGGCGGGCCGGCTGATCGGGCGGTACGTCGGCCGGGAGCCGACCCGGCTTTCGCCTGCCACCCTGGAGACGCTGGCGATCGTGGCGTACCGGCAGCCCGCCACGAAGAGCGCGATCGAGCGAATCCGGGGCGTGGACGCGGACTACGCGATCCGGAGTCTCGTGCATCGGCGCCTTGTCGTGGAGCTGGGCCGCTCCGACGCTCCGGGCCGCCCGATCCTCTACGGCACCGGCGTCGAGTTCCTCGAGCGCTTCGGGCTCACGAGCCTCG
This sequence comes from uncultured Chloroflexia bacterium, assembly GCA_963722475.1. Classification (GTDB taxonomy): domain Bacteria; phylum Chloroflexota; class Limnocylindria; order Limnocylindrales; family CSP1-4; genus CTSoil-043. The sequence continues at coordinate 274,626 of CAVRMJ010000009.1, forward strand.
ACGACCTGCCGGTCGTGGACGCGGCCGTCGCCGAGCGCCTGACAATCCCGGAAGCGGATGCGGCGGATGCGGCGGCGACGGCGGGCGCGGCAATGGACGCATCGTTCGCCGCGGAAGACCGGGCCGGGTCATCGGCGGGGTCCGATGAGGGCGCGCCCGCGGTCTGGCCGCGCTGATGCCCGACGAGCGCGTCGGAAAGCTTTTGGCCGAGGCTGGGGTCGCGAGCCGCCGGGGCGCCGACGCCCTGATCGCGACCGGGCGCGTGACACTGGACGGGCGCGTTGCCGTCCTCGGCGAGAAGGCGGATCCGGTGCGCGCCGCCATCGCCGTCGATGGCCGACCCGTCGACGTTGCCGGGGCGCACCTCGCGCCGGGCATCCACCTGGCCCTCCACAAGCCCGCCGGCGTGACCTCGACCGTTGCCGACCAGCATGCCGAACGGACCGTCCTGGACCTGGTGCCAGGGCGCTACCTGGCGCCCGGCGTTCGCCTCTACCCGGTCGGTCGCCTCGACCGGGACTCCGAGGGATTGCTCCTTCTCACGAACGACGGCGCCTGGACGGAGCGCGTGCTTCATCCGCGCCACGGCGTGGAACGAGAATACGCGGTGGCCTTCGACGTGCCCCTCGACGCCGACCAGCGGACAGCGCTGGCGGCAGGCATCGCGATGGAGGAGGGGATCGCCCGCCTGGGCGGGTTGCGATCGGCGACCAGGACCGAGACGACCAGCCTCGCGCGACTCTTGGACCCGCGACCGACCCCGGCGCTGACGTGGTACCGGGTGACGCTGGCCCAGGGCTGGAAGCGGCAGCTGCGCCGGATGTTCGGGGCGGTCGGCGCCCCCGTCGCGCGCCTGGTCCGCGTGCGGGTCGGGTCGCTCCGCCTGGACCTGGCCACCGGCGCGGTACGGCCGCTGACGGCCGTGGAGGTCCGGCGGCTGGGGGCGTCCACGTATCATCCGGACGTGGTGGCGAGCGAGAGACGGAGGGGGAAGTGACGGGCTCCCCGACGCCCAGCGTCCCGTGGCCGGGCGCCGGACCGGTCATCGCGCTCGACGGTCCTGCGTCGTCCGGGAAGAGCTCCGTCGGCGCCGCCGTCGCCGCCGCCCTGGGGCTCCGCTTCTTCGACTCCGGCCTGCTCTACCGCGCGCTCGCGTGGACGGCCCTGGACCGCGATGTCGACCCTGCCGACGCGTCGGCCGTCGCGGCGCTCGCATCGTCGGTGGCCGTGGAGGCGGACGAGCACGGCCGGCTCAGCCGCGTCGTCATCGATGGCCGGGACGCCAGCGCGGAGGTCAGGACCCCGGCCGTGGACCGCGTCGTCTCGGCCGTGGCGCAGGCACGGGAGGTCCGCGCAGTGCTCCTGGTCCGCCAGCGCGAGATCGCGGCGGCGGGCGGGATCGTCGTGGCCGGCCGGGACATCGGGACCGTGGTCCTGCCCGGGGCAGCTGTGAAGATCTGGCTGGACGCGAGCCCGGACGAGCGAGCCGGCCGTCGCGCCCTCGAGCGCGGGATCGACCCCGCGAGCGCCGCCGGCGTCGCGATCCGCGATGACCTGCGGAGGCGCGACCGCGTGGATGGGACGCGTGCGGTGGCCCCGGCTCGGCCCGCTGCCGACGCGATCCACGTTCGGACCGACGGGAACACGCTGGACCAGACCGTCGCCGCGGTCATCGCGGCCGTGACGTCGCGCCTGGCGGCAACGGCCGCCGGTGTCACCGGATGACCGGGCCCGCGCGGCGCCACGAACGTTCCGAGGCGGAGGTCGCCGCGTTCTCGCTGCCCCGTGACCGGCTGCCGTGGACCATCCGCGCCTCCAACCAGCTCGGGCGCCTGTTGCTCGGCTGCTCGACACGGGTCAGGGTCAGCGGGCTGGAACACGTCCCGAAGCACGGCGCCCTCATCCTGGCCTCCAACCACAACTCGAACGCGGACCCACCCCTGATCGCCAACTGGCTCACGTCCAGCCTGGGCCGGCCCGTGCACTGGATGGCGAAGGCGGAGGCGCTGGAGTGGCCGATCGCCGGCCCGTTCATGCGGATGAACGGCGCGTTCGGGATCCGACGCGGCGCCGCGGACACCGAGGCATTCCGGCTCGCCAAGTCCGTCCTGGACGACGGCCGCGTCCTGGGCACGTTCCCGGAAGGGACGCGCAGCCCGACGGGTGCGCTCCAGGTCGCGAAGCACGGCGTCACGCTCCTCGCGCTCCGGACCGGCGCGCCGATCCTCCCGATCGCGTGCATCGACACGGACCTGTTCTGGCCGCGGGGCCGGAAGATCTGGAAGCTCGGCGGGCAGATCCGGATGCAGGTCGGGGAGCCGTTCGTCCTCGAGCGCGGCGTCGGGCCCGACGGACGGAAGGAGTCGCTGGAGGACGTCACGACGCGCCTGATGCTCCACATCGCGGTACTCCTCCCGCCCCGGCACCAGGGCGCGTACGGGCCGCTCCTCGCGGGGGGGTGACGGTGCACCGGGGTTTCGAGAGGGAGCGTGCAATAATCGCCACATGGGCACGGTGCAGGAGGTACGGATCGCCAGGCGGACGGGATTCTGCTACGGCGTCCGCGAGGCCGTCGACAAGGCCAAGGAATCCGCCGACGCGGGGAAGCGGACGCACACGCTGGGCCAGGTCGTCCACAACGAGGGCGTGATCGCCGACCTGGGCGCGCGCGGCGTCGTGAGCATCGCCGAGCTCTCCGAGGCCGAGGCCGGGTCCACGGTCGTCATTCGCGCCCACGGCGTGACGCCGGCGGTCCGGTCGGCCGCGGCAGAGCGCGGCCTCGAGATGATCGACGGGACCTGTTCGTGGGTGATCGGCGAGCAGAGACAGCTCCAGGGGCTGGTGGAGGAGGGGTACACGATCGTCCTCCTCGGCACCCCGAACCACCCCGAGGTCGTCGGCCTCCTCGGCTTCGCGCCCGACGCGATCGTCGTCGACGACGAGTCCGACTGGGACCGGATCCCGCGCAGGAAGCGCATGGCCCTCATCACGCAGTCGACGCAGCCGCCCTGGAAGTTCGAGCGCCTGGCGGCCTTCATGGTGGGCCGCGCCCACGAGCTGAAGATCATCAACAGCGTCTGCCCGGTGACGATCCGCCGGCAGGAGGACACGGTCGAGCTCGCCCGCGCCGTCGAGTTCATCGTGGTCGTCGGCGGTCGACAGTCCGCGAACACACGCGAGCTGACCCGCCTGTGCGAGATCGTCGGGACGCCCGCGATGCAGGTCGAGCGGGCGAGCGACCTCACCGATCCGGCCGTCTTCGGGGATGCCCGGATCGTCGGCGTGACGGGCGGGACGTCCACGCCGATCGAGGACCTGGAGGCGGTGGCCGAGCGGATCCTCAGGATGGCCGGCACGCGCGACGCGGCCGGGGACGCGCACGCGCTGGCGGTGGCTGCCCTCGGCGCCGCCGTGACGCCGGCCGGCCGAACGACCTCCTTGCGCGGCCCGGAGCCAGGCGTGCCCGTGGGCGCCGAGCGTGAGGGACCGGCCGGCCCGCCCGCGCGCCGCGTGAGCCATCGGGCCGTCCCGTCGCCGGCCCCCGCGTCGCCCGTCACGGCTCGCTGAGCGCCGCGTGGCATCGCTCCCCGTCGTCGCGCTCGTCGGACGCCCCAACGTCGGCAAGAGCACACTCTTCAACCGGATCGTCGGCGATCCGCGCGCGGCAATCGTCGAGGACCGCGCGCGGACCACGCGCGACCGCCTCTACGCAGAGGCCGACTGGAACGCGAGGTCCTTCCTGGTCGTGGACACCGGTGGCCTGGAGACGACCCCGGGGAACGCCATCGAGGAGAAGGTCCAGGAGCAGGCGCGTCTGGCGATCGCCGAGGCGGACGTCATCGTCTTCGTCCTGGACGCCACCACCGGGATCACGCCGTCCGACCAGGAGGCGGCCGAGATGCTGCGGCGGGCGACCGCGCCCGTGCTGATTGCCCCGAACAAGGCCGACAACGCGAAACGCGAGCTGGACGCGGTGGAGTTCTGGGCCCTGGGCTGGCCCGAATCGTGGCCGATCTCCGCGGCTCACGGCCGCGGCGTGGCCGACCTGCTGGACGCGATCGTCGAGGCGCTGCCGCCGGAGACGGCCGAGGAGCGCGCGCGGAAGACTCGCGGGGAGCGCCAGGACCTCGCCGCCGCCCACGTCGCCGACGCGCTTGCCGAAGGGGTGGCCCCGCTCGACGAGGACGTCGCCGCTGCCGACGGCGCGGGGGACGAGTTCGACCTCGACAACGTTCCCGGCCCCGTGACGATCGCGCTTGTCGGCCGGCCCAACGTCGGCAAGTCGAGCCTGCTGAACGCGCTGCTCGGCGAGGAACGGATGATCGTCAGCGAGATCCCGGGGACGACCCGGGACGCGATCGACACCCGGATGGCATTCGGCCAGGGCGAGATCGTGCTGGTCGACACGGCCGGGATCCGCCGCCGCGGCAAGGTCGCCTCCGGCCCGGACGCCGACCGCTACTCGACGCTCCGCGCGCTCAAGGCGGTCGATCGCGCGGATGTCGTCGTGCTGGTGGTCGACGCCGTGGACGGGCTTACCGCCCAGGATGCGCACGTGGCTGGGTACGCGGTGGACGCCGGCAAGGGACTGGTCCTCGCGATCAACAAGTGGGACCTCGTGCAGGACAAGACGGACAAGACGTTCGACCAGTACGTGACCTGGATCCAGCGGGACGCGCCGTTCCTGGACTTCGCGCCCGCCGTCTCCATCAGCGCGAAGACCGGGCAGCGCGTGGAGCGCGTGCTGGAGCTGGCGGTGGACGTGTGGGGCGAACGCCGCAAGCGGATCGGCACCGGCGAGCTGAACCGCCTCCTGACCGACGCGATCGCGCGGCAGGCGCCCCCGCCCGTCAAGAACCGCCGGGCGCGGCTCTACTACGCGACCCAGGCGGGGATCGAGCCCCCCACCTTCATCTTCTTCGCCAACGACGCCGAGCTGATCCACTTCTCGTACCGGCGCTACCTCGAGAACCGGATCCGCGACGTGCTCGGCTTCCACGGCGCGCCGATCCGGCTGGTCTTCCGCAATCGCGGCGCAGAGCGGCCGCAGCGAACGCGGCCCGCGGAGCGGGCGCGTGCCGCGACAGGGTCGGGGCGCCCCGGCGCCGGACCTCCATCGAAGGCACGTGCCGGCGCGCACCCCGGGAAGCGCCGGCCGGCCTGAGGATCGAGCAGCGTCCCGGCACGACGAAGGCCCGACGTTTGGGTCGGGCCTTCGCACCGGAGCGTTGGGGCGTCGGAAGACGACGTCAGATCTCGCGCTCGAGCAACACGGGCAACGGGATCGCCGGCTGCGCCGCAGGCGAGTACGACGGGTGGTGCGTCAGGTCGACGCTCGCCACGTTCCAGCCCTGCTTGCCCAGCTCGCCGAGGCGAGCAAGCAGCTCGGAGAGGTGGGCTTCGGGGTGTTCCTGGAACGGCATGCGCTCGATCCGGTACTCGACCGGGCGGGCCGTCGCGGTCGGCTTCTCCATGAGCACCGGCAATGGGATCACCGGCTGCGCCGCCGGCGAGTACGACGGGTGATGGGTGAGGTCAACGCTGACCACGTGCCAGCCCTGCCTGCCCATCTCGTTGAGCCGATCGAGCAGTTCGGAGAGGTGCGCCTCCGGGTGCTCGTTGATCGGCATTCGCTCGATCCGATACTCGACCCGCTTGGTCGAGACGATCTCCTTCTCGGCGATGACCATGTGCGTCCCTGGCCTGTTCCGCTGTGGTGTCCGCGGGCGTCCGCGGGCTCGGACCACGACATCAGGATGCGGCAGTCCCGGTCGCGCGTCGGTGATCTCGATTGTCGGTGGGCGTGACCAGGGTCACGCACTCTCCGGACGTTCGTCCCATCCGGCACTTGGACCGCCGCGTCTCGACCCCGTATCGTCAACACGGAACCCCCGGCACGCAGCGGGCACGGCCCCGGCAGATGATTCGACCGACGCACGCATTCGACGAGCTGGCCCTCGAGGGACTCGGGAGCGGCTTCCTCTTCGCGCTCCCACGCGAGGCGGCCGAGACGGCTGCTCGCGGAGGCCATCCGGATCAACGTACCTGCCGGCGCGGTCATCTATCGAGGCGACGAGAGCCCACGCCTCATCGTGGTCATCACCGGGCATGCTCCGCGTCTTCCTCACCTCTGCCGACGGTCGCCAGGTCACCGTCCGCTACGCCCGTTCGGCGACGTGGCGGGCCTGGCGCTCGTCGTGGGCGGCCCGGCGCCCGAGAGCATCCAGGCGATGACGAGCTCGCTCGTGGTTGCCCTCCGCGTCGACGCGCTCCGTGCCCTGCTTGTCACGGACCCGGGCGTCGCCCGCGCCTGCGCCGAGGAGCTCACGCGCCAACTCTACCGAGCCCTCGACGACATCTCGGAGCAGGCCTTCCTGTCCATTCGTCAGCGCCTGGTCCGTCAGCTGCTCCTCCTCGCGACGGCAGGGGCTGGCCGCGAACTCCTCGTTCACGCCAGCCAGCAGGAGCTCGCGGACGCAATCGGGTCAGTCCGCGAGGTGGTGACCCGCAACCTCCACCAGCTCCATCAGGAGGGGCTGATCGACATCTCGCGTGACGAAGTCGCGATTCGCGACCCGGTCGCGCTCACCGACATCGCGAGTGAACCCGCCCGAGCCGGCGCCTGACCCTCTGGGACGCCTGACCCTCTGGGCGCCCGGGCGTCTGCTATCCTTCGAGCCGTCGGGGCGTGGCGCAGCTTGGTAGCGCACCTGAATGGGGTTCAGGAGGTCGAGCGTTCGAATCGCTCCGCCCCGACCAATACCTGAACACGAAAGAGGCCTCCGGTACGCCGCCGGGGGCCTCTTGATTCGGGCCGTACCCCAACCGTATCCCTAGGCTGAGGCGCCGATGCCAGCCGCTGCGGATGGCCGGGCAACACTGGATGCTCCCGGGATTAGAGCGAGCCGTTCCGTGCCACATGACCCGGCACGGCCCACTGTCTGCCTTTGACTGCGCTGTACCGGGCGCCATCGCTGGCCGGAGGCGCCCACCACGACCGACCAGCCTCTGCCGATCGGATCCTCGAGTCGGCCGAGGATGATCCTGGCGAGCTGGGTCGTCTTGACCATGATGCCGGGGTCGGTGACGTCGAGGATCTGGAGCTGAATCTCCGTGTCTCCCTTGACGACGTACAGGGTCTGGCCCGGTCCCATGAACGCCGCGTCGCCAAGGCCCGAGACGTCGCCCGTCTTGAACAGGTTGCCGACCCCCTGGGCCAGCGAGGAGCTGAGCGGAGCGGCTTCGCGTGCGGCAGCTGCGCCGAGCGACTGAATGCCGGCGGGAAACCCGGTCAGGAACGAGCGTGTCGAGTCGTAGTCGGCTTTGCCGCCGGGACTCACGACCTGGAGCGACACGTTGTCCGTGCCGGTGTCCGAGAGCCAGCTCCACGTGCAGCCCGGCTGCCCGGGCTGGTACTGGAACGGCGCTGTGGTCGCCACTGTATGACCGACGGTGCTCTGGACTTCCGCCGCGGTGAGGAGAACGCACGCATCCGTGACGGTCGCCCCGCCGGCGGCGTTGACTCCGCTGCCGCCACTGTTTGGCAGCGCCGGCATGCTGAGGCCCGCACACCCGCCGACCATGAGCGCCACCGTCGTGGACTGGTCGATCGACGGCGCGCCGTCCCCGACGACGCCCGCGTGGACCGCGCCTGCGGCCTGGTGGTGAGCCGGTCGGGTCAGTACGAGACGAACCCGAGGCCCCAGATGGCGGCCAGGCCGTAGGCGTTCACGGCCACGCCGGCCAACAGCGCGACACGGGCGAGCCGGTCCGGGCGCATCAGGCGCTCGCGCATCGTGAGCGCCAGGACCACCCATAGGTACGGCAGCGCGTCGAGGATGAACCGGTAGCCGAACTGGGCGAACCCGACGGCCCCGTGCAGGAGATCCGGCAGGAGGGTCAGGCAGGCGGCCGCCAGGCACCACGCGACGAGCGGGTCGCGCAGCCGCGCCCGCAGGAGGTAGGCCAGGGCCGGCATTGTGAGCAGGATCGACGCGCCCATCCAGTTCGGGCGCAGCCACGGCGCCTGCTCCACGAAGTCGAAGGAGCGGAAGAGCATCGCGTAGAGGTTCCGCGGGAGGTATGCGAGCGACTCGATCCCCTGCGCGTACCACGGTTCGGAGAGCACCGACCGTCCGTCGACTTGGCTGACGATCAGCCCGTAGCCGAACTCCAGCGGCGAGCCGAAGCGGGCGGTGTTGTACCACCCGATGGCGACCAGGGGCAGCGCCAGCCCGGCCAGGAATCGCAGGGAGCGGACGGCGCTGGACCGGTCCATGACTCGCAGGTCGGCGAGGCGCGAGATCGCCCGCAGGCTGCCGGGGCGGCCGGCGTAGATCGCCACGAAGAGTGGTGCCGCAAGGACGGCGGGCACCCGCGACCCGGCAGCCAGGCCAAGCGCCACGCCGGCCAGGACGGGCCACCGCCCGTCCAGGGCGAGTCGGAACGCCGCGAGGGCCAGGCACAGTGCGAGCACCTGAGGCCAGTGGTGCTGCCCGCCGGTGGCCCCCACGTACAGCAGCTCGGACCCGAAGGCGAAGGCCGCCGCCATCCAGCGGGCTGCCGGGCGCTCGAGCCCCAGCCGGAGCAGGACGCTCCACATGAGCCAGGCCGCCAGGCCGCCGGCGATCGCGGAGGTCCAGTTGGTGTCCACGAGCCCTGTCCCGAGGAAGGCCACGAATGGAACCATCGGCAATGCGGGCACCGGCGGGAACGGGCTGTACAGGCCGCCGACCGCCGGCACCATCTCGAGGGATGGCAGCGCCACGGTCACGTACAGCCTGCCGTGAAGGAAGGCGTCTGCGAGCGGCGCGAACGAGTCGGCCGGCCGCCAGGGCCCCACGGCGAGGTAGAGCGCCGTCGTGGCCAGGAACAGCAGGGGGCCCGTCCGTGGCTCCGCCCACCGCCAGAACGTCGCGACCATCGGTCGCCAGTCTATGCCGGCGGCCGGCGCGCGCGCGGCCGTTCCATGGGCGCCCGCCGACCTCGCTATCGTTGTGCCGAGCAGGTCCCGGCTGCCCGACGCGGTGTGCCGGGGTCGATCGCGGATTGGGAGACGGACGATGGGCGCGTTGGAGACAGGAACCGGCCGGGGGCTCGCGGGGCGCGCGGCAGCGGGACACGGCGGCCAGGAACGCCCGACCGACATCCCCGCCCTGACCCGCTGGGTCGATGAGATCGCGGCACTGGCCGCGCCCGACGCCGTCCACTGGTGCGACGGCTCCGAGGCCGAATACCGCGCCCTGTGCGACGGGCTCGTCGAGGCCGGCACGTTCACCCGCCTTGATCCGGTGCTGCGGCCGGACAGCTTCCTGGCCCGTTCCGACCCCAGCGACGTCGCACGGGTCGAGGACCGCACGTTCATCTGCTCGCGTGACGCGGCGGACGCGGGCCCGACCAACAACTGGCGCGACCCGGACGAGATGCGGGCGACGTTGATCGACCTGTTCCGCGGCTCCATGCGGGGCCGGACGATGTACGTGATCCCGTTCTCGATGGGGCCCATCGGGTCGCCCATCAGCCGTCTCGGCGTCCAGATCACGGACTCGGCCTACGTCGTGGTCAACATGAAGATCATGACCCGGATGGGCGCCGCGGCGCGCGAGGCCATCCGGGCGACCGGCGAGTTCGTGCCGTGCCTGCACTCCGTCGGGGCGCCGCTCGCGCCGGGCCAGGCGGACGTGCCCTGGCCCTGCGACGCGGCCACGAAGTACATCGTCCAGTTCCCGGAAACCCGCGAGATCTGGTCGTACGGCTCCGGGTACGGCGGCAACGCGCTGCTCGGGAAGAAGTGCTACGCGCTGCGGATCGCATCCGTGATCGCCCGTGACGAGGGCTGGCTCGCCGAGCACATGATGATCATCAAGGTCACAAATCCGGAGGGACGCAGCAAGTACGTCGCGGGTGCCTTCCCCTCCGCGTGCGGCAAGACGAACCTTGCGATGCTCGTCCCGACGCTGCCCGGCTGGCGCGTGGAGACCGTGGGCGACGACATCTGCTGGATGCGCTTCGGTGCGGACGGTCGGCTGTACGCGATCAACCCGGAAGCGGGCTTCTTCGGCGTCGCCCCCGGCACGAACACGAAGACGAACCCGAACGCGATCCGGTCGGTCGAGCGGAACACCATCTTCACGAACACCGCCCTGACCGACACCGGTGACACATGGTGGGAGGGCCTTACCGACACCCCGCCCGCGCACCTGGTGGACTGGACCGGCAAGGACTGGACGCCGGATGCCGGGCGAGTGGCGGCCCACCCGAACTCGCGCTTCACGGCGCCAGCCGGCCAGGATCCCGCGATCGCGCCCGAGTGGCAGGATCCGGCCGGCGTGCCCATCGACGCGATCATGTTCGGCGGGCGCCGGGCGAACATCGTGCCGCTGGTCCGCGAAGCGTTCGACTGGACGCACGGCGTCTTCATGGGCTCGATCATGAGCTCGGAGACGACGGCTGCGGCCGTCGGCGAAGTCGGCAAGCTGCGTTTCGACCCGTTCGCCATGCTGCCGTTCTGCGGCTACAACATGGCCGACTACTGGGCCCACTGGCTGGAGGTCGGCGCGGCGACGCGCCCGGAGCTCCTGCCCCGGATCTACTACGTGAACTGGTTCCGGCGCGACGCGAGCGGACGCTTCCTGTGGCCCGGTTTCGGCGAGAACAGCCGCGTCCTGGAGTGGATCTTCCGGCGCGGCGACGGCGAGGCCCGGGCGGTCGAGACGCCGATCGGGTTCCTGCCTGCCCCCGCCGACCTGAACACCGCAGGGCTCAAGATCGCGCCCGAGGATCTCGCCGAGCTGCTGCGGGTGGACGGACCCGCCATCGTCGACGAGCTGCCCCAGTTCGAGGCGCACTACGCGCGCTTCGGTGACCGGCTGCCGGCCGCCCTGCGAACCGAGCTCGACCGGCTCGGAGAGCGCCTCGGGGCGTGAGTCGCCCAGCCGGCACCGCCGGGCTGGAGGCGGAGCTCGACGGCCTGGATCCCGCCCAGCTCGGTGGCCTGGGGGACATGAGCCCCGGGCAGTTTCGGGCTGCCGCGCACGCGACCGTGGACCTTCTCGCGGACTACCTCGAGCACGTCGAGGACTTCGCGATCCTGCCGCCGATCGAGCCGGGCGCCCTCCGCGACCGGTTGCCACGGGAGCCGCCGGAGGGTCCGGAGCCGATCGGGGATATCCTCGCCGACGTTCCCGGTCTCGTGGAGCCGAACGCGACGCACTGGCAGCACCCAGGCTTTCTTGCGTACTTCGCGACAACGTCGTCCGGGCCGGGCATTCTCGGCGAGTTCGTCACGGCAGCGCTGGGCCAGAACCCGATGCTCTGGCGGACATCGCCGGTCGGCACCGAGCTGGAGCAGGTGGTCGTCGGCTGGCTCCGCGTCGCCCTCGGCCTGCCCGACGCGTTCGACGGGCTCCTGACGGACACGGCGTCGACATCGTCCCTGATCGCGGTCGCGGCGGCCCGCGAAGCGGCCGGCCTTGACGCTGCCGCCCTCGGGCTGGCCGGACGGCCGGAGCTCGGCGCACCGGTCGTGTACGCGTCGGAGGAGGCCCACAGCAGCATCGAGAAGGCGTGTATGACGCTGGGTCTGGGCCGGAGCGGCTGCCGGCGGATCGGGACCGACAGCGCCTACGCCATGCGGATCGACGCCCTCGAGACGGCGCTGGCGGCGGACCGGGCCGCGGGGTGCATGCCCATCGCCGTCGTCGCGACGATCGGCACCACCTCGTCGACTGCTGTCGATCCCGTCCTGGCCATCGCGGAGATCGCAGCTCGCGAGGGGCTGTGGCTCCACGTCGACGCGGCGTACGGCGGCGCGGCCGCGCTCGTCCCCGACCGGCGGGGGCTCTTCACGGGCTGGGATCGCGCCGACTCCATCGTGGTGAACCCCCACAAGTGGTTCTTCACGCCGCTCGACGCGTCGCTCCTCCTGAGCCAGCGCATGCCGTCGCTCCGGGCCGCGTTCAGCCTGGTGCCGGAGTACCTGCGGACCCTGGACCGAGCGAAGCCGGTCCACGACTTCAACGAGTACCAGCCCCAGCTGGGGCGCCGGATGCGTGCACTCAAGCTGTGGTTCCTGGTTCGGTACTTCGGCGTGGAGGGGTTGCGCCGGCGGGTCGACGCGCACTGCCGGCTGGCCGAACGGCTTGCCGCGGACGTGGACGCGCACCCCGACTTCGAGCGCCTCGCGGCGGTGCCGTTCTCCACGGTCTGTCTGCGGTGGCGGCCGGCCAACCTGGCTGCCCACGAGGACGAGCCCGACGTCCGTGCGCGCCTTGACGTCGCCAACGAGCGGCTCATGGCGGCGGTGAACGCGACGGGCGAGATCTTCCTCTCGCATACGCGGCTCCGCGGACGGTTCGCGATCCGCGTCGCGATCGGGAACCTCAGGACGGGGCCGCGCCATGTGGCGCGGGCGTGGACGCTCCTCCAGGCGGAGGCGGCCCGCCTCGACGGGTGACCCGCCCGCGGGTCGGTCAGCGAGGAACGGCGAGCGCGGGGAACGTCACCGCGTAGTCGAACGAGTAGGTCGTGCTCCCGGTCGGATCCACGCGCCGCGCGTCCAGGATCCGACCGCTCCTGGCATCCAGGTGGACGGTTGCCGTGACATGACCCCCGAGGAAGGGAGAGGTCCCGGCGTACGTCCACGTCCACGTGCCGTCGGACGCCACCTTGACGGCCTCCGTGACGGCGCTGTCGGCGGGGCTGGTCTCGTTCCACGAATCGGCTGGCTGGCCGATCCGGCGGAAGCCGGCGACGAGCGCCGCCGCGCCGCACTCCCACGTGCCCGGGACCCGCGCGAACCCGGACTGCCCGTCGAACGCGGCGCCACCCGTGCACACGAAGGCGACCTGCCCGGCGACGATCGTGGCCGACGCGCTCGGCTGGAAGCGGAGCGTCCCCGGGTTCGGTCCTGCGACGGCCACCTGCAGGTGCTTCGCCGCGGTCAGGCCGCGAACGACGGCCGCCCAGAACGAGGCAGGAGTGGCAGCCACCGGGCTCGGTCGAGGGGTCGTCGTTGCGGCGGGGGAGCGCCCCGGCGTCGCCGCGACCGTCGGGACCGGGGACGCTGCGATGGGGCCCGTGGAGGCCGGACGAGGAGACGCCGACAGGTCGGTCGGCGCGACGCTCGACGTGGCGCCACAGGCGGCGGCAAGCATTGCGACCAGGAGCACGAATGCGGCGGGGCCGGTGGCGTGACCGAGGCGGACGACGGGACGCTGCATTCGCCGATCGTACCCGGTCCGGGCGCCGGGATCCGCGCCTCCCGGGTCACGCGAGGTCGAGCGCGTACCGGACCTCGGTCACAAATGGGAAGTGCGCGAAGCCCCCGAGCGGCCGCTCGACGAGGGTGCCGTCCCACTCCCACCCGTGGCGTTCGTAGAAGCGCCTGGCCGACGAGTTCGCGTCGAGGACCCACAGGACCGCGCGGCGACACCCGAGCGACCGCAGCTCATCGACCGCTCTAAGGAGGAGAAGCGTCCCGACGCCGCGGCCACGTTCTTCCGCCGAGACGTGGATCGCATGAACCTCGCCCACGGCTCGGTCGTGTTCGGGCCCGACCTCCCACTCGACGAGCCCGACGACTCGACCGTCACGTTCGGCCACGAGGGCCCCGCGGTCGACGGGCCGCTCCCGCAGGAGCCGCTCCCAGTGGTCGACGCGTTCCATGAGCGTCAAGGTTGCCGCCTCGCCGGGTGCAACCAGCCCACGATACGTCGCGACCCAGCTCCGATAGTGAAGCTCGGCCGCCGCACGGGCGTCCGCGGGTCCCGGCGATCGGAGGACGAGGGGCTCGGTCATCGGCGGCATGCTACGCCGAACCTGGAGCCGTCCGCGGTCGGGCCGGCGCGCCGGATCGTACAATGGCGGCTCCACGCGCCACCCTGCCGGAGGACCCGCGCCCGTGCCGCCGATCGCCGAGCTGACCCGGATCGAGCCGATCCACCTCGACCGCCTTGCCCGCCAGGGTGTCTTCACGACCGGGCTGCTGCTGGAGGTGTCTGAGACGCCGACGCGCCGCCAGACGCTGGCGGACCAGGTTGATGCCTCCACGAACGACGTCCTGCGCTGGCGCGACGAGGCCCTCCTCCTGAACCTGGCAGGGTTCGGACATGCCGAGCACGACCTGTTCGCGTTCGCTGGCTACGAGGGATTGGGCGCGGTGCTGAAGGTCGACCTGGAAACGTTCAGGGCGGCCCTCGTCCGGGCCGCCGGTCGCCTGCAGGTCACCCAGCCGACGGACCTCGTCGTCGAGACGTGGTGGGAGCAGGCCCGAACGCTCCACGACGAATGACGGTGGCCGCGGCAGCGCCGGCCGGTTCGAGCCGCGGGCGGTCGTCGGCCTCGGTGGCCGTCGGTGCGGGCACGATCCTGGGCCTCGTCGGCGTCGCGATCGGGCTCTTCTTCAACCCGGCCTGGGTCGCGTTCGAGCAGGGCCGCACCGCGGCTGCCCTCTGGACGGGCTACCCGCCCGCGACGCTGCGCGCCGTCACCGACTCGGTGCTCCGCGAGGTCTACCTGGGCCCGGGCACGTTCGCCCAGGCCGTGGATGGCGTGGCGGTCTTCAACGCGCGCGAGCGATCCCACATGGCTGACGTGCACGCGATCGTGGACGTGTTCTTCGCGCTCGTCCTCGTCGCCATCGCCGTCGTGGTGGTCGCTGGCTTCCTGGCGCGAGGCGCCGGCTGGTACTGGCGCGCGGTCACTCGGGGCGCGGCGATCCTCGCGGTCGGCGCCGTCGTCGTCGGGGTCGCGTTCGCGCTCGCCTTCGACCAGGCGTTCACCCTCTTCCACGATCTCCTGTTTCCGTCCGGGACGTGGACGTTCGATCCCGCGACCGACCGGCTCGTCCAGCTCTTCCCGTACGACTTCTGGACCGAGACGAGCGTGGCCATCGCCGTCGTCGGCGTCGTGCTCACGACCGCCATCTGGGCATTCGCCCGCCGGCGCGCAACACGAGGGCGGGCTTGAGATGCTGTTGCGCGGGATCCCGGTGGCTCGATTCCTCGGCACGGAGATCCGGGTGCACCTCTCCTGGATGCTGATCGCGGCCTTCCTCGTCGCGTCGCTCGGCGCGATCGACCTGCCCGGGCGACACCCCGACTGGCCGGCCGGTGTCGCGTGGGCCGTCGCGATTGCCGTCGGAGCGGGCTTCTTCGCCTCCGTGCTCCTCCACGAGCTGGCGCACGTCGCCGTGGCGCGCCGGGCGGGCGCGGCGCCACAGTCAGTGACGCTGCTGCTCTTCGGCGGGACGGCGCCGGCCGAGCGCGGCGCCCGCTCTGCCGCCCGGGAGGCCGCGATCGCCGTCTCGGGCCCGCTGGCCAGCCTCGTGATCGGCACCGGTGCGCTTGGCGCCGCGGCGGCGATCGGGGCGCCAGGCGCCTCTGGCGTCGTCGCGGAAGCGCTCGTCGAGGCGCTGGCGATCGTCGGGATCCTGAGCTACTTCGTCGCGCTGGTGAACCTTGCGCCGGTCGTCCCGCTCGACGGCAGCCGGCTGCTCCGCGCGCTGGCCTGGCAGCTGACCGGCGACGAGGGCCGGGGAACGCGCGCAGCCGGCATCGCCGCGCGCCTCCTGGGGGTCGGGCTGATTGGCGCCGGCGTCCTCATTGCCGTCACCGGGGATCTCGTCGGTGGGCTCCTGGTCGGCGTGCTGGGCTGGTTCGTTCGGGGGTCCAGCGGTGCCCAGGCCCGCCGGGAGATCCTCGAGGACCTCATCGCGGACGCCACGGTCGGCGATGCCATGGAGCGCGATCTCCCCGCCGTGCCGCCGCAGGTGACGCTCGACACGTTTGCCCCGGTGCTCGCCGGCCAGGACAGTGCGTCCCTGGTCCGGGTGATGGTCGGCGATCGTCTCGTTGGCCTGGTCGGCCCGCGCGAGCTGCGGCGCGCAGGGCGCTCCGCGTGGCAACGGACTCAGGCCGCGGTGGCCATGCGGCCCGCCGATTCACTGCCCTCCGCCGCGCCGGGCGACGCGTTGCGGGCCGCTGCGGCTCGCCTCCAGGCGGCAGGCGCGGACGGGCTGCCCGTGCTCGACGACGGGCGGCTCGTGGGGATCCTGACCCGCCACGGGATCGGCCGGCTGGTGTACGAGCGATCGCTGCTCGCGCGGCCACCCCGGTGAACGAGCTGCTCTCCCTCGAGGTGGCCCGCGCCCGGGTGCTCGCCGCGATCCCGGCCGCGCTGCCGACCGCGATGGCTGACCTGTCCGAGTCGCTGGGGCGCGTGCTCGGCGCGGACGTGATGGCGGCGACCGACCTGCCTCCATGGGACAACTCGGCGATGGACGGCTACGCGATCCGCGCGGCGGACGTTGCCGGGGCGACGGAGGACGCCCCGGCGGTGCTGCACGTCGCCGGGGAGGTCGCCGCGGGGAACGCGTCGGAGATTGGCGTGACGCTGGGCTCCGCGCTTCGGATCGCGACCGGCGCCCCGCTGCCTCCCGGCGCCGACGCCGTGGTCGCAGTGGAGCAGACGACGCCGCTCGCCGCGGATGGGTCCGCCGGACCGCGCGGCCGCGAGGCCACCGGGCCGCTCCCCGCGCGTATCCGCGTCCACGAGGCGACCCTGCCGGGGATGAGCGTCCGTCGCCGCGCGAGCGATCTCCGGCTCGGGCGCGTCGTCCTTCCCGCGGGACGCGCGATCGGCCCGGCCGAGCTGGCCATCATCGCCGCCGGCGGTGTCGCCAGCGTCCTCGTGCACGCGCGTCCGCGCGTCGCGGTGCTCTCCACCGGTGACGAGCTCCGCCGCGCCGGCACCGACCTGGGCGCTGCGGGGATCCCGGACTCGAACGGGCCGGCACTCGTGGCGCTCTGCACCGCGGCCGGGGCCGATGCGCGCCACCTGGGCATCGCCCCGGACAGGCTCGAACCCACGCTCGAGCTTCTCCGCTCGGCGATCGACGACGCCGATCTCGTCATCGTCAGCGGCGGGGTCTCGGTGGGTCCCTACGACGTGGTGCGCGCCGCATTCGCGGAGCTCGGCACTGTGGACCTGTGGCGCGCCGCGATCCAGCCCGGGAAGCCGTTCGCGTTCGGCACCGCGCCCCGGGGCGAGCAGCGATCCGGACCGCCCGTCCTGCTCTTCGGGCTGCCGGGCAACCCGGTCTCGGTCTTCGTGACCTTCGAGGTGTTCGTGCGGCCGGCCCTGCGTCGCCTCGCCGGCCGTGACAATGCCGCCCTGCTGCGCCCCGTCGACGCGGGCGTGCTGGAGGAGGCGGTCACGAAGGCGGTCGGTCGGCGCGCGTTCCTCCGGGTGGCAGCGCTCCGCGACCCGGTGAGGGGCGCGCCCATCCGCGATGCGGCGGGCCGCGTCCGCGTCAGGCTGGCCGGAGGCCAGGAGAGTCACCAGCTCGCGGCGCTGGCAGCCGCCGACGGCCTCGCCGTCGTGCCAGAATCGGTGACCGGCCTCCCGGCGGGCGCGGGGGTCGACCTCTGGTGGCTCGATCGCCCCTGATGGCCGGCAGCAGGCCGGGCAGGCCCGGCATCCAGCACAGCGATTCCGGGCACGGAGGTGGCATGGACGAGCGATCGCAGCCCAGGGCGGGTCGCCGCCGGCTGACTCACGTTGACCGCGGGGGACGGCCGCGGATGGTGGACATCTCCGCGAAGCCGATCACGGCGCGCCGCGCGGTCGCCGAGGCAGAGGTCGTCTGCAGCCAGGAGACCCTGAGCCTCGTCATCGACGGCCGGGGCCCGAAGGGCGACGTCCTGACGGTGGCCGAGCTGGCCGGCGTCATGGGCGGCAAGCGCACGGCCGACCTGATCCCTCTCTGCCACCCGCTCGCGCTGACGGACCTCGTCGTGTCCATCACGCCTGATCGGGCGGCTTCCGCGTTGCGGGTCCGGGCCGAGGCGGCGACGGTGGGGCCGACCGGCGTCGAGATGGAGGCGCTCGTCGCGGCGAGCGTCGCGGCCCTTACCGTCTACGACATGGTCAAGGGCGTCGAGAAAGGCGTCGAGATCCGCCACGTCCGGCTCGTGAGCAAGGTCGGCGGCAAGTCCGGCGACTGGCGTCGCGAGGGATCGGAGAGCCCGGCGACGCCGGCCCCTGCGCCCTCGTCGCCGGGCGCGCCGCTCGGCGGGTTCGCCCCCGCGGGGCCACCGGTGGTTCGGCCGAAGGGCGTGCGCGGCCCGGCGCGGGCCGGCGGGATCCGTCGGCCGGGGCGCCGACCGGGACCCTGACCATGCCAGTGGGGCCCAGGACCGCCTTCGTCCTGACCATCAGCGACCGCGGCTCCACCGGCGACCGAGAAGACACGTCCGGCGAGGGGATCGCCGCGCGGCTGTCGGCCCTGGGGTTTGCGGTCGAGCGCGAGCTCGTGCCGGACGAGCGCAGGCGGATCGAGTCGATGCTCGTGGCCGCGGCATCCCGACACCCGCTGGTCGTGACGACCGGCGGGACCGGCCTGACGCCCCGCGACGTCACGCCACAGGCGACCCTTGCCGTGATCGACTACGAGGTTCCCGGCTTCGCCGAGGCGATGCGGGCGGACGGCCGGACGAAGACGCCGATGGCAATCCTCTCGCGGGCCGTCGTGGGCGTCCGCGGGCAGACGCTGATCGTGAATCTCCCCGGCAGCCCGCGCGCCGCCCTCGAGTCCCTCGCCGTCCTGGAGCCCGTCCTGGACCATGCCCTCGAGACGCTCCGCGGACCGCACGACCACGCGCGGTGGGGGAGCGACCCCGATGCCGCGGGCTGATGTCGCGATTCGGCCGCCGCCGCCGCGCCTCGCGCGGCCCGCGGCCGATGCTAGGATCGCGTGAGTGACGGCAGCCTCCGCCTCCAGCCGACTGACCGACGACCAGCGCGCGATCCGCGACGCGGTGCGGACGCTGGCCCGCGAGCGGGTCGCGCCCCGCGCCGCCGAGATCGACCGGACCGCCGAGTTCCCCGAGGATCTTCGGGTCCTCCTCGCGGAGCAGGGGATCCTTGGCCTGCCCTTCCCTGAGCGGCACGGAGGACTGGGTGCCGACCTGCTCACGGTCTGCCTGGCGATCGAGGCGTTGTCGGCCGCCTGCGCGACGACGGGCCTGATCCTGGCCGTGCAGGAGCTGGGGGCACTGCCGCTGCTCCTTGCAGGGTCCGAGGAGCAGCTCGGCCGGTTCGTGCCGGGGCTCGCATCGGGGCGGGACCTTATCGCGTTCGCCCTGACCGAGGCCGACGCGGGCTCGGACGCCGCGGCGATCCGGACGCGCGCGGTGCGCGACGGCGATGCGTACGTGATCTCCGGGACGAAACGCTTCATCAGCCACGGCAGCGTTGCCAGCCTGGTGACGGTCTTCGCGGTGACGGACCCGGAGGCGGATCGCCACCGCCGCATCTCCGCGTTCGTCGTCGAGACGGCCAGCCCCGGCTTCGCGGTGAGCCGGCTGGAGCACAAGATGGGCATCCGCGGGTCGCCGACCGCCGAGCTCGCGTTCGACGACGTTCGCGTGCCCGCTGCCAACCTCGTGGGCACGCAGGGCGACGGCTTCGGTCTCGCGATGCGGACCCTGGATCGGTCGCGCCCCGGGATCGCGGCGCAGGCGGTGGGGATCGCCCAGGGCGCGCTCGACACGGCGGCCGGGTACGCCGCCCAGCGGCGCCAGTTCGGGAGGACGATCGGCGAGTTCCAGCTGGTCCAGGGGCTCCTGGCGGACATGGACGCCCGCACCGAGGCGGCCCGCCAGCTCCTGTACACCGCTTGCGAAGAGATCGAGCGCGGCGCCGCGGATGCCGCCCGCTGGTCGGCGCTGTGTAAACTCGTGGCCGGGGATGCAGCGATGGCGGTGACCACCGACGCCGTCCAGGTGCTGGGTGGCTACGGGTACCTCGACGACTTCCCCGTGGAGCGGATGATGCGCGATGCGAAGATCACCCAGCTCTACGAGGGGACGCAGCAGATCCAGCGACTCGTGATCGCCCGGGCGCTGCTCGCCCGCGAGCGCTAGAGCCCAACCGTTCGCGCAGGGAGAGAGCCAGATCGTGCGGATCGTGGTGCTCGTGAAACCAGTGCCTGACCCTGGCGAGGAACGCCTGGGCGACGACGGGCGCGTGGATCGCTCCGTCACTGCCGTGATCAACGGCAACGACGAGTACGTCCTGGAGGCCGCTCTCAAGCTCGTGGAGGCAGACGGGGGCGAGGTGACGCTCCTGTCGATGGCGCCGGCCGGCGTCACCGATCCCATTCGCAAGGCGCTTGCCATGGGCGCGACGCGCGCCGTGCTCGTGAGCGATCCCGCCCTTGCCGGCTCGTGCTCATGGTCCACGACGCAGGTCCTGGCGGCCGCCCTGCGCACCCTCGAATTCGACCTCGTTCTCGCGGGAGCGGACACGTCGGATAGCGGGGGCGGGATCGTCGCGGCGGGTGTCGCGACACTCCTGGATCTCCCGTACCTCTCGTCCGCCCGCCGCATCGAACCTCGCGATGGCGGCGTCCGCGTGGAGCGGCTGAGCGCGGGCGGCTACGACGTGCTTGACGCAACGATGCCCGCGGTCGTGGTCGGGACCCAGCTCCTGGGTGAGCCGCGCTACCCGTCGCTCCGGGGGATCATGGGCGCCCGTTCGAAGGAGATCGCGATCCGGTCGCTCGCGGATCTCGGGCTGGCTGACCGCCCGATCGGCGACGCCCACGCCACGACGGCACTGCTGGCGGCTCGCCCGCCGGCCGCGCGTGGCTCTGGTCGCGTGGTGCGCGACCTGGACCCCGCCGGCGCGGCTGCCGCGATCATCGACTTCCTCGTCGAACGGCGCGCCCTGTGATGGGCGGCGGGATCTGGGTCGTCGCCGAGGTCGATGCGACCGGCGCGCTCACGAAGCTCTCCACGGAGGTGGCGACCGCCGGACGTGCCCTCGCCGAGGTCGCCGGGCGGGAGGTGACCGGCATCGTGGTCGCTGCCGAGCCCGACCGGCCGGCCGCCAGCCTGGCGACGTTCCTGCCGGCCGTGCTGGCGGTTCGTGCCCCGGAGATCGCGGCCCGACCGGCGGCGGCCGTGGTGGCGGCCCGGGTCGCCGCGCTCGCGGCCGCGGCGAAGGAGCCGCCCGCCTACCTCGTGCTCGGCGCGACGCCGGACGGCCGGGATCTCGCCGGGATGCTCTCGGCGCTGCTGGAGATCGGCGTGCTCGTCAACGCGACGGAGCTGGCCTGGGGCGAGGCGACGGCGACGCGTGCCGGCCGGCCCGCGGGTGGAGATGCAGCCGTTCGGCGGCCGCGTCAAGACCAGCAGTGGCTTCACGGGCGAGCGCGGGATCATCCTGCTCCGGCCGAACATGGTCGCGGCGGAACCGCTTGTCGCGCCCGGCAGCGTGGAGGAACGCCCGCCCGGCGACGTCGTGGAGCTGCCGCTCGTCCGTGTCGTCGAGCGCGTCGCCACCGAGACGTCCGACGCCAGCATCGAGGAGGCACGCGTGATCGTGGCCGGCGGTCGGGGCGTCGGCGGGCCCGACGGCTTCATCGGCCTCCGCGAGCTGGCCGGCCTGCTGGGAGGGGCGGTCGGCGCAACACGCGCCGCGGTGGACGCCGGCTGGATCCCGTACGCGAGCCAGATCGGCCAGACGGGCAAGACCGTGAAGCCGGCGGTCTACCTGGCCTTCGGCGTCTCGGGCGCCATCCAGCACAAGGTCGGGATGCACGCCGCGGAGACGATCATCGCGGTCAACCGTGACCCGGACGCGCCGATCGGCGAGTTCGCGGACCTCTTCGTCGTCGCGGACCTGGCGGCCGTGGTCCCGGCGCTCGCCGCTGCGCTCCGAGCCCGGACCGGCTAGCCGGCGATCCGAGATGCCCTCCATCCTGCTGGCGATCCCGCTCGTCCTGTTCGCGCTCCTGGCCGCCACGTTCATCCTGGTCCTGCGGCGCGCCGGCCGCGTCGTGGCCGAGACCCGCGAGATCGACGACTTCCGGCGCGACGCTGGCGACCTGGCGACCCGGATCGCCGCCAGCCTCGCGGGGGCGGCCGAGCGGATCGACGCAGTCCGCCGTGGGCAGGTGGCGCCGGACACGATCGGCGAGACGCTCGACGCGGCGAGCGATGCGATGGAGCGCTACCGCGCGGAGGCCGAGGCGCTGCACGCGCCGAGCGGATACGACCCGCTCCGCGCACGGATGGTCGAGGAGCTGGGGCGGGCCGGGCGCGCGCTCGACATGGTCGACCACGGATGCGCGACGATGGTGGCTGCCGCCGGTGGCCGTGGTCGAGAGCCCGAGGGCCAGACCGCCATCAAGCGCGGCTACCTCAACATCCTGCATGCACGCGATGCGATCGTCGAGATCGCGGCAAGCCTGCGCTCGTCCGGGGCGTCGCCGACGTCACCACGCTGGTTCCGCGACCGCTCGGCGGACTGACCGAGCGGTCCGGGCCGTCGGCCCACCGCGCGCCGGGCATCCCCGGGAGGCCTCTATGTCGTGGTATCGTGCGCCAACACCACAAGATGTAGTGGTCCACGAACGCAGGAGGCCTCGGTGCGCTGCCCGCAGTGCGAGTCGCGTGACTCCCGGGTCGTGGATTCGCGCGACCTTGACGACGCCGCGACGATTCGCCGTCGGCGCGAGTGCTCGGCCTGCGGCGCGCGGTTCACGACGTACGAGCGGATCGAAGCCGCGCGGCTCGTGGTGATCAAGCGCGACGGCGCTCGCCAGGAGTTCGACCGCGACAAGCTCGCGGACGGGCTGCGGAAGGCGCTCACCCGGCGGCCGGTCCCCGACGCCGCGGCCGAACGGGCCGCCGACGAGATCGAGGCGACGCTGCGCGCGGGCGGGACCACGGAGGTGGAATCCGGCCGGGTGGGCGAGCTGGCCATGGAGAAGCTCCGGGCGCTGGACCACATCGCCTACATCCGCTTCGCGAGCGTGTACCAGAGCTTCGAGGACCTCGCGACCCTCAAGCGCGAGGTGGACTCGCTCTTCGCCCAGCGTGAGACCACCCCGGAGCCGGCGCGTTGAGCGTCCTCTCGGACCGCGACATCCGGGCCCAGCTCGAGGCGGGGCGCGTGCGGATCGAGCCGTACGATCCGGTGGACCTCCAGCCCAGCTCGGTCGATCTCCACCTGGACCGGAGCTTCCGGGTCTTCCGCAACAACCGCTACGCCTACATCGACGTCCGCCAGGCGCAGCCGGACCTGACGGAGCTCCTCTCGATCACGGGCGACGAGCCGTTCATCCTCCACCCGGGCGAGTTCGTGCTGGGCCAGACCCTGGAATGGGTGGAGCTGCCGGACGACCTGGTGGCGCGTCTCGAGGGAAAGGCGCTCGCCCTCGATACGCCCGTCCCGACGCCGCTCGGCTGGCGGACGATGGGCGATCTCGAGCCCGGCGACCATGTATTCGATGAAGGTGGCGCTCCGACGAGGGTGGTCGCCGCGACACCCCCGATGTTGGGACGTCCGTGTCGCGAGGTTCTGTTCTCGGACGGTACCCGCCTTGTCGCCGATGCTGCCCATCAGTGGCTGACCGTCGACAAGAACGGGCGTCGCCGCGGGCGGCTCCGAGCGGCCGTCCGCACGACTGACGAGATCGCCCGGACGCTGCAGGTCCGCGGCGAACGCAACCACCACGTGCCGCTGGCCGGCCCGGCGCAGTACTCGCCCCGGCTGGACCTTCCGATCGAGCCGTACACGCTGGGCGCGTGGCTTGGTGACGGAACGACGACCAAGGCGGAGATCACCTGCTTCGACACGGAGATCCTCGCCCAGATCAGCGGCGACGGATACCCGGTCCGACGGACGGCCTACCGCGATCACCTGTACCGAATCGGCGGAGTGGGCCACACCCGGGATGCCAGAACCGGACGCTACCGTCCCAATGCCTCGCTCTCGAGTCGCCTTCGTGAGTTCGGAATGCTCGAGCGGAAGTACGTTCCCCGGCAGTACCTGGAGGCAGGGATCACACAGCGACTGGCCTTGCTCCAGGGGCTCATGGACACCGACGGATTTGTCGATGATGTCGCGGGCCGGTGCGAGTTCACGAGCACAGACGAGGGTCTCGCGGATGCCGTCGTCGAGCTCGCGGCCGGCCTAGGGTTCCGTCCCGTCAAGTCGGCCGGCCGCGCGATGCTCGATGGTGTCGACCACGGGCCGAAGTACCGGGTGAAGTTCACCCCGGATCAGCCGGTCTTCCGGATCTCGCGGAAACTCCTCCGCCAGAAGGGAGCGCACGCGACCTTCCATCGTTTCCGAGCGATTGCGGACGTGCGCGAGGTTGCGTCGGTACCCGTCCGCTGCATCCAGGTCGCGTCACCCCGCGGGCTGTACCTGGTCACCCGGTCTTTCATTCCGACGCACAACAGCTCCCTCGGTCGCCTCGGCCTCCTGATCCATTCGACCGCGGGCTACGTGGACCCGGGCTGGAAGGGCAACCTGACCCTGGAGCTCTCGAACGTGGCGAGCCTGCCCATCGCGCTCTACCAGGGCATGCGGATCGGCCAGATCAGCTTCTTCCAGATGTCCAGCCCGGTCGAGCGGCCCTACGGCAGCGCCGGCCTGGGGTCGAAGTACCAGGGCCAGAGCCAGCCCACCGCGTCCGCGTTCCACCGCGACTTCGCGGCCGGGCGTCGCCGCGGCCCGGATCCGCAGGCCTGACGGCGTTCGCGTGGCGCTCAACGACGCGGTCCACTGGTCGGCCGACCTCGGCGGCAGGCGTGCGCGTCGCGCTCGTCCAGGCCGGGACATTCCGCTCGGACGCCGGCGCGCTCTTCGGACCGGTGCCGCGGGTCCTGTGGGGGAAGCTCGTCGCCGACGAGATCGACGCGGACGGGCGCCTCCTCCAGGCGCTCAACTGCCTGCTCATCGAGACGCCCGCCGGTCGCGTCCTCGTGGAGACCGGGATCGGCGAACGGCTGGACGAGCGGGGCCGGGCATGGCGGGCCCTCGAGGGCGAGCCGATCGTGCCGGCACTCGTGGCGGCCGGCTTCGATCCGGCCAGCGTCGACATCGTGGCGATGAGCCACCTCCACTACGACCACGCCGGCGGGCTCCTCCGCGCGGACGGGAGCCGCGCCTTCCCGCGGGCCCGGATCGTCGCGCAGCGTGCCGAGTGGGAGATCGCGCTGGACCGGAACCCGCGGATCGTCGCCTCGTACGACCAGCCCGAGCTGCGCCTGGTCCGTGCGTGGGGCGACGCCGGCGCCGCCGACGGCGAGGTGGAGCTCCTGCCGGGCGTGTGGGCCGTCCCGACGGGCGGGCACACCGCGGGCCACCAGGCGGTCGTCGTGCGGGCGCCCGGCCGGACGCTCGCGTTCCTCGGCGACATCGCCATGCGACCGTGGTCGGCCAACCCGCGCTGGATCCCGGCGTTCGACGACTTCCCGCTCGACTCGGTGGCCCAGAAGGCAACGCTGTTCGCGCGCGCCGCCGAGGAGCGCTGGACGGTGGTCCTCTCGCACGAGCGCCTGCGGCCCGTGGGACGCCTGGTGCCGGACCGCGATCGCTTCGCCTGGGAGCCGCTGGGCTAGGAACCTTCCGAACGAGCGGCGTCCCTGACCAGCACGTAGAAGATCACGTCGATCGGCCGCCCGTCGCGGTCCAAGTCCCACGCTCGACGGATCCCCTCGCGCTCGAACCCGGCTCGTACGGCAACCCGCCCGGATGCCTCGTTGTCCATGTCGGTGAAGAGCTCGAGGCGGACCAGGTCGGTGGTTCGCAGGGTCCACTCGGTGATCAGGCGCAGCGCACGGGTCGCGACACCGCGACCCGGGCCTGCGGCGTCAGCCAGTAGCCGAACGACGCCCGGTGTCCGACGGGTCCATGCCGGGCGATCGCACCGAGGAGCTCGTCCGTGGCGGCATCGACGATCGCGAACGACCGCTCGTCCTCGGTCGCCCAGTCGCGCCGACGGAGGTCCACGAACGTGCGCGCGACTTCGTCTGTGTATGGCTGCGGGATCGGGATGAACCGGGCGATGAGCGGATCCTGGCATGCGACGAAGACGGCGGGCGAGTCGTCCGGCCGCCAGGCGCGCAGGCGGACGCCTCCGTCGGTGAGCGTGACCTCCGCCTCCAGGACCACGACCGGTTCCTCCCCGAGCTTCACTGCTTCACGGCGACGCTGTCGCGGGCTGGCCGCTCCCCGGCGGAAGCCCGATCAGCGCAAGGTTCGCCGCGGCGATCGCGGCGTCCACCGGCCCCTGGACCACCGACCGGATGATCCCATCCGCGTCAAGGAAGACCTGCGTCGGGAGGCCGTAGATCCGGTAGCGGCGGAAGACGTCGCCGGCCAGGTCGGCCGCGACCGTGTAGTCCAGGCCGTACTTCGCCGCGTAGGCGCGCACGTCGTCCACCGTGGACTCCTGGACGCTGATGGCGACCAGCGCGAGGCCGCGGGCCCGGTACGCGGCGAACGTGTCGCGGAGGACCGGCGTCTCGGCCTGGCACGGCGGGCACCAGCTGGCCCAGAAGCTGATCCAGACGGGACGGCCTCGAAGGTCGGCGAGGCGAACGGGTGCGCCGGCCAGGTCCAGCAGCGGCGCCGGGCCGCCGTCCGGCCCGACGATCGTGAGCTCGGGAGCGCGGTCGCCGACGCGCAGGCCCTCCGCCGCCGGCCCGATCGCGAACTGCGTCGGCTGCGGGGCGACACCCGGGGCGGGCAGCGAGGCGATCGGCGCCGTGACCACGGCGAGGATCGCGGCGACGATCACCACGGTCCCGAGGGCAGCGGCAAGCTGGCGGCCGGTGAACGGCCCGACCAGGCCGCGGCGCGTCTCGGGCGGCTCGGGAAGCACTCCTAGACGCCGGGCGCGAGGCGCGCCAGGAGGGTCAGCCAGTCGAACAGCATGGCGACGCCGATCACGACCACCAGCAGGCCGCCGACCAGGCTGACTGCACGCGCCGTGCCGGACCAGCGGACGGATGACCGCCGGCGCGCGGTCGTAGACGATCGCGAGCGCCACGAACGGGAGGCCCAGGCCCAGGCTGTACGAGAACAGGAGGAGGCCGCCCTGGAGCGTCTGCCCCGATGACGCGGCCACCGTGAGGATGCTGCCCAGGATGATCCCGATGCACGGGGTCCAGCCGATCGCGAAGACCACCCCGAGGCCGAGCGACGCCAGCCAGCCGCCACGCCCGCCGACGAGGCGTCCTCCCAGCCGCTCGCCGAAGCCCGGGCTCGCGCTCCGGTCCGGCCGGCCGCCGAAGGAGACCGTGCCGCCGGCGCGGGCAAGCTCGCCCGCCGCCCCCGCCTCCAGCGGACGCCAGGTGCGCTGGAACAGGCGCTGGATCGCCGGGAGGGTCAGGATCCCGGCGAGGTTCAGCCCCATCACGATGAGCAGGAGGCCGCCGACCGTCCGGAGCGTCGGCAGGAGGTCGTACAGGCCGCCGCCGATGAACGACGCGCTGACGCCGAGGAACGTGAAGACCGCCGCGAATCCCAGCGACGTACGCCAGCGCGTGGCGAACCGCCAGCCAGCGTGACGAGCCCGCGCCGGCCGCGGCGCCGTCCCGAACCACGGCCACGACCGTGAGCTGCCCGAGGTAGGCCGGGACCAGCGGCAGCACGCAGGGCGAGACGAAGCTGATGATGCCCGCGCCGAAGGCGAGCAGGAGGGTCAGGTCGGAGGCGGGCATGCGCTCAGGAGCCCGGATCGTCGAGCGCGTCGGCCAGGAAGGCTCGGACCGGACCAGATCGCAGGGCCAGCGGCAGCCGGCGGCCGTCGAGCTCCAGGACCGGGATCAGCTCGAAGAGGTCGCGCTCTGCGGCAGGGTCGTCCGCGATCCGCCGCTCGACGAGCGCCGGGGTGCGGAGCCCCGCGGCGGCGCGCTCGGCGAGCAGCGCGTTCACGAGCACGCGCGACTCGTCGCACAGGTGGCATCCGTCGCCGCGCCACAGCACGAGGTCGGGGAGGGGAGTGGGGATTGCCGCCGGGTCCATCGCGGGGGATTGTACGGCGGAGCGTCGGGAAGTCCGCCCCGCCGGGTGGAGTACGATCGACGTCCGCGCCCCCGTAGCTCAGTGGATAGAGCGAGGCCGTCCTAAGGCCTGCGTCGGCGGTTCGAGTCCGTCCGGGGGCGCTCCGTCTTGCCCGGTGCGCGGGTCGCCTGACGTGCCGTCCCGCGCCTCCGCGCTCGCGTCTCTCGCGCCCATCTTCCGGTAGCCGCGGCCGGAGGCGTCGCGTACTCTTCGGCGCATGTTCACGAGTCCCGCCCGCTGGAGCCCCAAGAGTGGCGGCGAGGCTGCCAACGAAGCGCGACTGCTCGGGAATCCGCCCGCCGGTCGGCCATCGCTTGCGGTCGTAGAGCCGTGAAGCGACCTCAGACGAAGTACGCGCGGAGCGGCGACGTGATGGTTGCCTTCCAGGTGACCGGGGAGGGGAACCCGATCGATCTCGTCTTGGCGCCTGGGACGATCTCGCACCTCGAGCTCGACCTGGGAGTGGCCAGAGGTCGTCGCGCTCTATGAGCGGTTGAGCACCTTCGTGCGGCTCATCCGCTTCGACAAGCGCGGGACTGGCATGTCCGACCGGCCCCCCGGAGCCGCAACTCTGGAGGAGCGGACCGATGACATCCGGGCGGTGATGGACGCCGCCGACAGCGAACGTGCTTTCATCCTCGGCTACTCCGAAGGCGGCAACATGGCGTGCACCTTCGCGGCTGCGTACCCGGAGCGGACGCTTGGGATCCTCCTGTGGGGCGTGCAGGCAAGGTGGACGCAGACCGACGACTACCCGTGGGGCCAGACGATGGACAAGGCTCGCCGGGTGGTGGACGAACTCGCCGCGAACGGTCCGACAGACGAGTACCTGTTCGGGTTCGGGGCCGGGTTGCCGCCGCCAGAGGATATCGAGCGCGAGCGCAGGGAATACCGCGCGATGGCAACACCGGGAGCCTACGCGGCCCTCGAGCGGATGAACCTCGACATCGACACGCGGGGCATCCTGCCGACGATCCGCGTGCCAACGCTGGTCATGAACCGCACCGGCGATCCCGTGGCACACGTTGACGCCGCCCGAGATCTCGCAGCGCACATTCCTGACGCGAGGTTCGTGGAGTTCCCAGGCGACTTCCACTCGATGTCGGGGTCCGAACCCGAGAGCGTTGTCGCCGAGATCCAGGAGTTCGTGACCGGTTCGCGACCAGCCCCGCCCGTCGACCGAGTGCTCGCGACCGTCCTGTTCACCGACATCGTGAGCTCGACGAAGACCGCAGCGGAGCTCGGCGACGCCCGCTGGAAGCAGCTCCTGGCCGAGCACGATGGCCGGTCGCGGGCGGAGATCGAACGGCATCGCGGTCGGTTCGTCGACTCGCAGGGCGACGGGCTGCTTGCGACGTTC
Source organism: uncultured Chloroflexia bacterium (assembly GCA_963722475.1). Lineage (GTDB taxonomy): Bacteria > Chloroflexota > Limnocylindria > Limnocylindrales > CSP1-4 > CTSoil-043. The sequence goes on from CAVRMJ010000009.1 coordinate 303,856, forward strand.
GACGGCCCTGCCCGTGCGGTCCGCTGCGCCGAGTCGATCGCGGCCGCCATCCGGCCCCTCGGCCTCGAGATTCGGGCCGGCGTCCACACCGGGGAGGTCGAGCTCGTCGGCGAGCGGATCCAGGGGATCGCCGTGCATATCGGCGCCCGGGTCGCCGCGCTCGCCGGACCGTCGGAGGTCTGGGCTTCGTCGACCGTGAAGGACCTCACGGCCGGATCCGGTCTCGCGTTCGAGGACCAGGGCGAGCACGAGCTCAAGGGTGTGCCCGACCGTTGGCGCCTGTACCGGGTGGCGCGAACCTGATCGCCGCCCAGCCGAGGACGTGACGCCTCGAGAACGAGCAGAGGAGCAGGCTCAGCCGACCTCGTTGCTGCTGTGTATTCGAGTCGGTCCGGGGCGAACCTGCGAAATCCCGTCGCCTGCGTGGCGGCGCCATCCTCAGCGCCGACCTGTCAGCGGCGACGTCCCAGCAGCGGGAGGGCGTACCAAGCGAGCGTATCGGTCGCTTTGCCTGACGGCGGTTCGAGTCCGTCCGGGGGCGCTTCTTCATGCCCAACCTGTGAGTGTTGGCGCGCCGAGATCCCTGTCAAGGCATGCGTCGGGCCCTGAGCGTCAAAGACGGTTGGTACGTCCTCCCGACCGTGCCACCCAAGCTGGCGTGATCGTCCGGCACGCTTCAGTTCATGGACATGCTGGCGAGCACGGCGAAAGGACGAAGCGGCCGTCCGCGCCCGGCGGACGAGCCGGCTATCTCGCCACGCGGTAGCGGAGGTAGACGACTCTCGAGCTGAAGGTGCGGGTCTCGACGAGTTCGAGATCCACCCGGCGCTCGCGCTGGGGAAAGTACGGAATGCCACCGCCAACCAGCACCGGGTAGACCCTGGCCCGGTACTCGTCGATCAGACCCAGCGCGGCCGCCTCGGCGGCGAGAGTCGCGCCGCCGATCGCGATGTCGCCCTCCCCCGGCTCGGCTCGCAACCGCTCGATCTCCTCCGCGAGGCCGCCGGAGGCCAGGCGGGCATTGCCCTGCACCGCCGACAGCGTGGTGGAGAACACCACCTTTGGGAGCGGCTTCCAGATCGCGGCCCACTCGAGCTCTGAGTCGTCGAGCGATGGATCCTGGTCGGCGGTCTCCCAGTACAGCATCGTCTCGTACAGCCGTCGTCCCAGCAGGTGGACGCCGACCTCTCGTATCTCGTCGGTGACGAAGCGAAAGACCTCCTCGTCGGGCGCCGTCCAGTCGAAGTCGCCGTCCGGCCCGACGATGTAGCCGTCAAGTGAGACGCCCATCGAATAGGTCACGCTGCGCATCAGAAGTCCTCCTCGGTAACGGGTTCGACAATACGACCGCCGGACGCCGCAGGACTCATCGCGGCTCGCCGGATCTCCTGGGCTGCCACTGCCGCCGAGCAGCGGTATCTGGCAGCCGCCTTCCTTCGGGCTCACCCCCAGCCTCGACTTACCAACCGTTCTTGACGCACAAGCGTCGGGCCTGGTTGATGTTCATCCCGACCTTGTTAGGCGGCGTACTGATCCTCTGGGCCTCGATCCAGGCTCTCGCCAGCACACCCGTCCTCGGCGTGCTCATGGCGGTCGCGGGGGCGATCTACCTCGCTGTCCTCGTCCGCTTCCTCATGCTGGTCTCCCGCTCTGTATCAGCGGCTGGCCCGGAGGAGGACCTCGGCCTGGCCGTGACCGAGCCAATCGTGGACTACATGAGCACGATGGTTGGCCTGGTGTTGATTGGTGGCCTCTTCGCCCTGGTCGGCCTAATCGTCTGGGGCGTGAGCCAAGCTCGATAGCACCGCTCGAACAAAGTGTGCCTCCCGACACGACTCGCGCCGCCGTGGACCCGGGGTTGTGGCGCGCGCAAGCGAGTGGCGCCGACGGTCGCAGCGCGCCCGCCCGGCCCTCAGTCGTCGAACGTCACCCGCGTGCCGCCGTCGCCTGATGGATCCGAGTTATCAGCCTACTTTGCCTCGCATGGCGTCGGACGTCGGGCGTGTTGGACTCGCGCTCCCATCAGCCAGATGCCACGGCCGCCCGGTCAGGCACATCGGGCGGGGCGCAGTCGGCGACAACTAGGCGAGTCGCCGCGATGCCCTGTGGCTCTCGCGGCGCTCGCCTTCCCGGGTCGAGCTACTTCTTGATGTAGATCATCACCGGAGGGATCATCCCGGCTCGTTCCGCCGCCGCCGCCAAATCCGGCGAGAACGAACGCTGCGCTGCCTGAAAGGCCTCCATGTCGGGGACATCCCACGTGCTCGCGACTTGGTTGCTGCCATCCATCGCAACGTAACTGGTCCCGTCCGACGCGACGGCCGACAACGCGGCGGTCATGTCCGCCTTGAACTTCAGCCACGCCTCGACATCCTTGACCGCCGCAGTAACCACGATCTTCGGCATTGCTGCCCCCCTTATCTTGGGAGGCGCGTCTCGACAGCCTGATGGCTGGAGCGCCCCCCGGTGCGAAGACGGCGAGTATAGGGGTGGGCATCCTTCCCGTCCCCACGAGGCCAGCAGGCGGGACCCGGCCACCGACCCGAAGCCTGACAAATCCGAGAGTCCAGCCCGTCGCCGCATCCCGGCGACCAGCCCTACGCGATCTCCGAGGCGCCGTGGATGCAGCTCGGGACGTTCGTGACGGGGATCAGCAGGATTGCCTACGGTGTGTCGGGGCCGCCCTCGGGCGTAGAGTATTGGAGCCTCCCCCTAGCCGACCTCGAGGTACCAGTCCAGCACGCTGCGTTGGTATTGGCGGTTCGAGTCCATCCGGGGGCGCCAGGATCCAGACACCTCGCGGCGTGCCGGCCGCTCCGTCGAGGGTCCGCCCGGTGAGCGCCCGATCGGCCGCCGCGCCTGAGGGCCGTTCGACTCTCGCCAGACCTGCCACCCGCACCTACAGTGACGGCCAGTGGGAGGCTTTGACGCGCGGCCCATACCTCGTGCCGCCGGGACCGCGCCGAGCCACTGGCGAGACCGACCCGCGACCTTGGGGCAGAAGGGTCTCGCGATGCGCCCGGTGGGTGCTCGTGACGGCCGGGGCTGCGGCCCTGCCAGGCATCGGCGTCGCCGTGGCCCGGTCGAAGGGAGGCACGGACGTGGGTCTGCGCAGGTCGCTCGTGTACACGTCGGTGGGGGTACCGCATGGTCCGCTTGGGCGGATCGGTGTCCGGATGATGGCGGCGAGGGCGAGGAAGGGGGGGTTCTACCGGGCGATGGCCGCCGAGCTGGACCTCCAGCCCGACGACGAGCTGCTGGACGTCGGCTGCGGGTCCGCGGGCCTGCTGGTCGAGCAGGCCTCGCACGTTTCCTACGTCGCCGGTCTTGACGCCTCGGAGATCCAGGTCGAGATGGCTCGACGTCGGCTCGCCGACCGCATCACCGCCGGGACGGCCGAGATCGTCCTGGGTGACGCGGCGGCGCTGCCGTGGGAGGACGGTCGCTTCAGCGTCGTCACGTCCCTCGACAGCATGAAGTTCATCCCGGATCCTGGGGTGGCACTCCGGGAGATGGTCCGGGTTCTCCGCCCGGGCGGGCGCGCCGTGGTCACCCTGAGCGACGCGGCGACGTTCCCCGTGGGGAGCACCCCTCGGTCGGGCACGCGCGACGCCTGCGGAATGTGGTGCTGGAGCGATGCCGACGCGAGGCGGATGGCGGAGGAAGCCGGACTCGTCGACGTCACCGTCTCCGAGCTCCCGGTGTTCTCCAAGCCCCTGACCGTGCGGGGCGTCAAGCTGGCACCGTCGGCGCTCGAGGGAGCTCCAGCGTCGGCTGCTCCGGTGGAGGCGGTGGTGCGGTGAACGCGCAGCTGGACGGAGACCGCCGCAGCGGGGCCGACGCCCCGGAGCGCTGGCCGGGCGGGCTGTACGTGCACGAGTCCGGCACCCCGGACTCGCCGGCAATCGTGTTCATCCACGGGCTCGGCCAGAGTGGCCGCGAGAGGGTGCGGTGATGCGGCTGAGGCGCACGACACGGCGGTCGCGACGAGAGCCGGGAGGGGGCCATGTCCCGCTACGCCACGTGGGCCCAGAGAGAGCACAGCGAGGCCACGAGGATCGCGGTGCTGCTCCTTGCAGGCCCCGTCTTCCTGGGCCTGCTCCCATTCCTCGTGGCCGGGGTCGGCCCACGCCTCGACCGCCGGCTCGGTCTGCCGCCCCCCAGGATCGGAAGAGTGAGCCGCATCCTCGGCGGGCTGCTGACGGTCCTGGGATTCTCTCTCGGCTTCTGGTCGGTCGACGTCCAGCTGACTCGCGGCCGGGGTACGCCGTTGCCGGTGATGCCCACCCAGGAGCTGTTGACGGAGGGTCCGTTCCGCTACTGCCGCAACCCGATGACGCTGGGGACCATCCTGGCCTATCTGGGCATGGCGGTCGCCGTGGGGACGAAGGCTGGCACGGTCCTCGTCCTCTCCCTGGCCGCCTCCCTGCTGGTCTACCTCAAGCGCCTCGAGGAGGGGGAGCTGGCCGAGAGGTTCGGCGAGGCCTACCTGGCGTACAAGCGAGAGACGCCATTCATCATCCCGCGGCTTCCGAGACGGCGGTGACCACGACGCTGAAGAGCGCCTCCGTGCCGGCCCCGAGCCAGCCGGCATTCCGACGGCCAGCGGGGAGGCAGGGCGGCTGGGAGCGTTCCGCGCTCACGTGACTTCCGCTGCGAGCGCGATGGATGCGGTCCCGACGACCCTGACCGAGTTCGGCCCGAGCGGCGTAGCATCGGGGGGAACCCCCGGGGGACGGCGCGGCGAGCAGCCTGCCAGCACCGCGCGGGACCATGGCGCAGGCCGTCTGCAAGTTGGCCGGGACGCGCCGACAGCGAGAGGTCGACAACCGTGGAGATGATCATCGACTTCCCGGGCGGCGCGCGCGTCGACGCGCACTTCGGCGGCTTCGTCGTGCCGACCGATCAGCCGCCGTCGGGCGGCGGCCAGGGTTCGGCCCCGACGCCGTTCGCGACCTTCCTGTCGACGATCGGGACGTGCGCCGGCATCTACGTGCTGGGCTTCTGCCAGCAGCGCGGGCATCCCGACCGACGGCATTCGTCTCGTCCAGCGGATGCAGGTCGACCCGGCGACCCGCCTGGTGAGCGACGTACAGGTCACGATCGAGCTGCCCGAGGGGTTCCCGGCGAAGTACGTCGACGCGGTCGTTCGCGCGGCCGAACAGTGCGCGGTGAAGAAGCACTTCGAGCACCCGCCGGTCATCCGCGTGGACAGCGTGCTCGCGAGCTGACCTCGGAGGGGTCCAGAGTGCCCTCGGCTACGCCGGCAACTATCGGCACTCCACCGATCGGCGCGTGCCGCATCCGTGCCCATCGAGATCCGACCCGCATCCGACCCTGGCGAACCTCGGCCGATCCTCAGTCGAGCACAGGCACGCGGGTCGGTCGGACCCCTTCAGAGCCCAGCGTGCCGTCGGTCCCTGGCTCTCTTCCGACGTGGGTCCGCAGGGTGAGCTCCCTGATCCCGAGCGACGCGACGACGGCCAGCACGGCTGCCCCGACGCCGAGCAGCATCGAGTTCGCGAGCGCGATCGTGAACGCCTGGTGGAACCCCTGGACGAACGCGGCCTGGAACTGGGCCGGCAGCTGGCTCACGAACGCAAGCGGATCACCAGTGCCCGTCACGGACGTCAGCTGCCCAAGGTCGAAGCCCGCCGGCGGGCTCGTCGGCACCATGGCTGCCGGCGCCCCTGCGGAGACGATCTGGTCGTGGAGCAGACCCCACGTCAGGTTGTCCCGGAAGAACGTGAAGGCGAGCGTGAGGCCCATCGTAGTGCCGATCTGGCGGAACAGGGTCAGGTCGCTCGTGGCCGCGCCGAGCTCGCTGAAGGGCACCGCGTTCTGGACGATGATCGTGAAGACGGCGAACGTCGGCCCCACGCCGAACCCGGCGACGAACATCCAGCCCGACAGGATGAGGTCCGGGGTGTCCGCCCGGAGGTTGGTCATCAGGGCCAGGCCGACCGTCAGGATCACCAGCCCGACCAGGACGACCGCCTTGTAGCGGCCGGTCCGGCTCACGATGAAGCCCGAGGCGATCGAGCTGATGATCAGGCCGACCAGGAAGGGCAGGAGCTTGTAGCCGGAGGCCGTGGCACTCGCCCCCTCGACGATCTGGAAGTAGAGCGGCAGGAAGATGATCGCGGCCCCGAATCCGAAGGTCGCCAGGAAGATCGCGACCATCGAGGCGCTGAACGTGCGGTTGCGGAACAGGTGGAGCGGGATGATCGGCTCGGCGGCCCGCGCCTCGACCACGACGAACACGGCGAGGAGCACGACCCCGGCGACGATGCTACCCCACACTGCGGGGTCGCTCCACTGGGAGGTCTCGGCCACGGTCAGACCCACCAGGATCGGCATGAGCCCGAGCGTCAGGGTGACCACGCCGAGGTAGTCGATCCTGATGTCGCGCCGATGCCCCTTGATGTTCGGCAGCAACCGGCCGATGACGGCCAGGGCCACGATCCCGATCGGCAGGTTCACGAAGAAGACCCAGTGCCAGCTGAAGTTGTCGGTGAGGAACCCGCCGAGCCCGGGCCCGATGAGGAAGGCGATCCCGAAGATGCCTCCGAAGAGGCCCTGGTACTTGCCCCGCTCGGCCGGCGTGAACAGGTCGCCGATGACCGCCAGGGCGATCGGGAAGATCGCACCCGCGCCGAGGCCCTGGAGGCCCCGGAACAGGATCAGCTGCCACATCGTCTGGCTCAGGCCCGACAGGGCCGAGCCGACCAGGAACAACGTGATCCCGAAGAGGAGCAAGGGCCGGCGCCCGTACAGGTCGGACAGCTTCCCGTAGACCGGCACGGTGATCGTGCTCGTCACGAGGAAGATCGTGACGACCCACGTGTAGTAGTCGGCGCCCTTGAGCTCGGTGACGATCCGGGGCAGGACGGGGCCGACGATCGTCTGGTCAAGTGCGGCCAGGAACATGCCCAGCAGGATCGCGCCGAGGATCTCGAACTTCGCTCGCCGCTCAAGGCCGAGGGCCGGGTCGTTCTCCGGGGTCGGTTCGTCGACGGCTGGGTCAAACGAGGACGCTTCCATTGATCCTTGTTCCTCACGGCGTTCGGTGGCGAGGCGGGCGACCCCACCGGCTCGATTGACCGGCGATCGCCGAGTCAGGAGCGGATGGTAGCCGTTCGGGCGGAAGCGAGCTCCCGGACCCATCTCGGGACCCCTCCCCATCCCTCCACGAGGGGCGGTCCGGCACTTGTCCCGTCGGCAAGGCAGCGAGACTCTCGGCCCCGGGTGAGGCCCTGGCTTCTCGAGAACGATCATCGACGTCACGGCCACGGCCCGCCATCAGGAGGGTGAGGGATGAGCCTGGGAGAGTCGTCTCGAGGCACCGCAGGCGATGAGCGAACGGTCTCGGCCGGATCTGACGGAACCGCCCGGAGAACCGGGCCGAGCGGCCCCGGCCGAGCCCTCGGCGCCTTCGTGGTCACCGTGGCGGGACTTCTTGCGGTGGGATGGGCATTTCCCGATTCGTCCCGGGCCTGGGCCCTCTGGATCGTGGTCGGCATGGCTGCCGGCTCGACCGCCGGCCGAGGCCGGCTGGTGTGGCTGGCCTGGCTGGGCGTGGCGGCGTTCTACGTCCTCGCCGGGTTCCTCGGGATCGCCGGCCCGGGCGCTTTCTGGGCCGTGTGGGCCGTCGTCGCGGCAGTGCTGACGAGCGTCGGGTTCGCCGTCGGCGTATCCATCGGCTGGCGCCGCGATCCATTGGCCACCGCCCGGGCGACCTGGCGTGGGACGAGATCTGCCCGCCGCCGGCTCTCCGTGGGCGCCGTCGTGGTCGGGCTCCTCGCCCTCGTCGGGTTCACGGGCTACGTCGGCGTGGTCGGTTCCTCGGAGGTTGTCGATCCGTCCGCACCGTCGGCCGCGTGCGAGACGCCCGGCACCCGGTTCGGCTGGGACTACCAGGCGATCAACTACGACAAGGCGGATGACCTCCGGCTCGCGTCCCAGAACCCGGACATGCTCCACTGCAGCTCACAGGGAACCGCCGCGGGCAGCGAGCTGGTCTCGTCCGACGGCATCCCGATCGCCGGCTGGTACATCCCGGCAGCGAGCGGGATCGGTTCCGCGGGCCCGACCGTGCTGATCGTGCACGGGGGCAAGGCAAACAAGAGTGACGTGCTCAAGTACGCGCCACCATTCCACCAGGCCTACAACGTCGTGGTGCTCGACCTCCGCAACAGCGGGCGAAGCGGCGCCGCCGACTCGACCTGGGGCCTTCGCGAGCAATGGGACCTTCGGGCCATGATCGACTGGCTCGCCCGGACCAAGAGCCCGGGCTGGATCGGCGTCATGGGCAACTCCAACGGGGGCGCCACGGCGCTTACCGAAGCCGCTGCCGACCCGCGCATCCGGGCGCTCGTCCTCGATTCGCTGCATGCCGACGTGTCGGCGCAGCTGGGCAGCGTCCTCGAGACCGAGAACAGCCTGCCGGCCTGGCCGGGCTCGTGGGCGATCATCGCCGGCGCGTCCCTGCGGATCGGGGCCGACATCACGGCCGTCGATCCCGTCCGGACCATCACCCGCGTCGGGAATCGGCCGGTCCTCCTCATCCACGGCTCGGCCGATCTCGTGGACCGACCGAGCGAGAGCGCCGAGCGCAACCTGCACGCCGCCCTCGAGGCGGGTGTCACCGTCGGGCTCGAGGTCTGCCCGGGTGGCGGGCACGGCACGGTGATCGATACCTGCCCGCAGGAATGGGCGCGCTGGGCTGTCTCGTTCATGGATGCGGCACAGGCCGGCTGAGGGACGTGCCCCGTGAAGCCCGGTCCTGGTCCGCGCTCAGCCATCGGGACTCGCCGCAGGCGGGAGAGTACGGATTCACGGGCCCGGCATCGCGCTCGAGCCCTGGGCGCCATGACCGCGGGCCGCAGATCCGGTGTCGTTCTTCCATGGTCCCCGCCGTTCCGCCCGAGCTGCTGGCCGCGCGCTCGCAGATGGCGTTCACGCTGGGGTTCCACATCATCCTGGCCTGCCTCGGGGTGGCGCTGCCGACGATCGTCCTGATCGCGAACGCGATCGGCCTCCGTCGCCGCGACCCGGCCGCGCTGCTGCTCGCGCGGCGCTGGTCCACGGTGATGGCGGTGACGTTCGCGGTCGGCGCCGTGACGGGCACGGTGCTGTCGTTCGAGATGGGCCTGCTCTGGCCGGTCCTGATGGGTCGCTTCGGCGGCGCGTTCGGGATCCCGTTCGCGGTCGAGGGCCTGTTCTTCTTCCTCGAGGCGATCTTCATCGCGATCTACATCTACGGCTGGCGACACCTCTCGCCGCGGGCCCACCTGCTGAGCGGCCTGCCGGTCGCCATCTCCGGGATCGGCGGGACGTTCTCGGTGGTGGCGGCCAACGCCTGGATGAACCAGCCGGCGGGCTTCGTCGCTGGGCCCGGACGGCCGGGTGGTCACCGTCGCGCCGCTCGAGGTCATCTTCAACCGGGCCACGGTCTACGAAGTCCCGCACATGCTCCTGGCGGCCTACATGGTGACCGGGTTCCTGCTGGCCTCGGTCTACGCGGTCGGCCTGCTGCGAGGCCGGACCGACCGCTACGTCCGGCTCGGCTTCCTGATCCCGTTCGTCCTGGCGGTCGTCGCCGCGCCGCTCCAGGTGGTCGTCGGCGACATCGCCGCGCGAGGCGTGCTGGCGGACCAGCCGGCCAAGTTCGCCGCGATGGAGCTGATCACCCGGACCGGCCCGCACCAGCCCGAGACGCTCGGCGGCGATCCTCGTCGACGGCCGGGTCGTCGGCGGGATCCAGGTCCCGGACGTGGCATCGCTGCTGGCCGGGTTCAGCCCGGACACGGTGATCACCGGGCTCGACGCGTGCCGGTCGACCAGCAGCCGCCCGCGTCGATCGTGCACCTGTCGTGGGACGTGATGGTCGGGCTCGGGACGCTCCTCGTGCTGCTCGGCGCTCTGGGCTCTCTTCCTCCGCTGGCGACGGCGGGACTACGCGACCGCCCGGTGGTTCCTGCGCGCCGCGGCGCTGTCCGGCGTCGCCGCGGTGGTGGCGCTGGAGGCGGGCTGGATCGTCACCGAGGTCGGGCGCCAGCCGTGGATCGTCTACCTGGTCCTGCGGACGACCGACGCGGTCACCCACGCCGCCGGGCGTCGAGGTGACGTTCGTCGCCGTCGTCGGCCTGTACGCGGCGCTCGGGATCGCGGCTGCTGGTCGCCCTCCGCGGCGCTGGCGCGGCGCTGGGCAGCCCAGGACGCCGCGGCCGGCGGGCGCGCCGAGCGGCGGCGAGCGACGACGCGGTCCCGTACGGGCCGGCCGGTCGCGACCGGCGGAGGCGCGCGCGATGAGCGCGCTCCAGGCGACCGCGATCGTCCTGTGGCTGGGCCTGACCGCCTACGCGGTCTTCGGCGGAGCGGACTTCGGGGCCGGATTCTGGGACCTCGCGGCGGGCGGCTCCGAGCGCGGCCTCCGCCCCGGGCGCTGATCGCCGACGCCATCGGGCCGGTCTGGGAGGCGAACCACACCTGGCTCATCTTCGACCTGGTGATCCTCTGGACCGCCTTCCCGCCGGCTTTCGCCGCGATCATGTCCACGCTGTTCGTGCCGCTCTGCCTGGCCGCGCTCGGGATCGTCCTGCGCGGCGCGGCGTTCGCCTTCCGCCCGGTGGCGACGGGCCTCGCCGGTCGACGGGCTGCGGGCGCGATCTTCGCGGCCTCGTCGGTCGTGACGCCGTTCTTCCTGGGCGCGGCCGGCGGGGCCATCGCCGAGCGGGCGGGTCCCGGCCGGGAATGCGGTCGGCGACCCGTGGTCGAGCTGGCTCAATCCCGACCTCGGTCCTGATCGGCGCGCTGGCCGTCGCCACGTGCGCCTACCTGGCCGCCGTCTTCCTCGTCTTCGATGCGCGGCGCCGAGGCGATCCCGATCTCGTCGCCTACTTCCTGCGCCGGGCCACGCTGGCCGCCGTCGTGGCCGGCGCCCTCGCGGTGGCCGGGATCGTCGTGCTCCGGGCTGACGCCCCGTCCCTTGCCGACGAGCTGACGCGGCGGGGCTGGCCGCTCGTCCTGGCGTCGGGGATCCTCGGCACCGCGGCGCTTCGTCCTCCTGCGCCGGAACGCTCCGCTCGGCACTCGATCGCTCGCGGTCGGGGCGGTGGTCGCGATCGTCTGGGGCTGGGGCGTCGCCCAGTACCCGGACATCCTGCCCGGGATCGCTGTCGCTCGCCGACGCCGCGGCCCCGGCCGGCTCACTGGACGCACTGCTGATCGTGTTCGTGGTCGCGGCGCTCGTCATCGCGCCGTCGCTGGCCCTGCTCTACCTCCTCGACCAGCGCAGCCGGCTCAGCGGTCACGGGCTCGGGTCGGACGTGGCGACGAGCGTGACGACGGCAGGCGTGCCCTCTGACGCTGGCAGCGGCAAGACCTGACGGCGCGCCGCGCAGACGGCGTCCTCGCCGCGCGTCCCTTCGCGCTCAGCGCCGGGGAGCAACCCCGTGCCGCGGCGCATGGGCGGCGAGGAGGTGCCTGGTCAGCATCCAGGCGTTGTGCGAGAGGGTGTGCAGGGCCGAACCGGCGGCGTTGCGCGCCGCGGACCATTTGGCGCCCCGTGGTCCGGACGCTGCCATCGCCATCCGCTCGCGGGCTACTTGCATCCGTGCGTCGTCCTGGGATCGAGCAACCTGCCGATACAGGTCCTCGGGTGTCATCGGGAACATCTTCTGTCCTCCGCTTCTAGCCCCGCCATGGTGAGCGGACGTGCGCGGCGGGGCAATCCCGGCGCCGACACGGAGCGGGTGAACGTGGAGGCCTCCGCGCGGTCGCCCGGGCGACAGGTGGCGTGTCGCCCCCGAGGGCGACACGAGGTGACGAATGCCTCTGTCCGTCGTCGTCGGGAAGCGCGACCATCGGCGCGCTGGAGGTCGCCCCGATGACAGAAGCTGGCCCCGGGGACCGGCGCCCGCCCGCGTCGCTTCCGGATCCGCGCTCGGTCATCTCCGCCGCCGACGCGCCCTCGCTGACGCACGGCTTCCTGTTCGCCGACCTCCTCGACCACACGAGCTGCGTCCGCTGCACCGGTTGGCCATATCGTGCGGGAAGTGGGTCTCCATCGGGCCGCCAGACAGCAGCGCAGACAGCAGTAGCGACCACCATCAGCGCCCGACCACGTGCACAGGACTGCAGAGGTGACGACCCCCCCGGCTCCGCACCGGGCGCTCCGCTCTCTTTGGAGGATGGGACGCGCCCCGGGCGATCGGGGGCTGTGTCCTTCGGCTCTCGTCAGATCCGCGACTCGCTCCCAGGGTGATGCCCAGCGGGAGGCCGTGACGCGCGGCCCGCACTCCGGCCGCCGGGGCGGTCCCGAGTTGTTCGCGAGACCAACCCGCGGCAGGCGCCCCGGAGGAGAGGTGGACGACGGGACGGGCGCTTCCTGACGGGCCGGCTCCTCGAGCACGAACCCCGGGATCACGGCGGCAAAGGCGAAGGCGAACATGAACAGCTCAGGCCGGGTGGCACCGGTTCGCCGACCCCGGCGGTTTGTACGCCGGCATGCCCGCAGCCTCCTCGTTGTGCTCCTCGGGATCATCTTCGTCCTGCCGGCCGTGCCCATGTGGGCGCGGGTCCACCCATCGCGCGTACCGCTTGCTGACGACCCGGGCCGGCATGGCCTGCGCTACGAGGACATCTCGTTCCCCAGCCCGCTGGACGGCACGAACCTTCGCGGCTGGTACATGCCTGCCCTGCGGCCCACCGGCCGCGCTGTCGTCGTCGTGCCGGGCATCGACAGCAACCGACTTGTGGGCGGAATCAGTCTGCGCCTGGCCGCGGACCTTGTCGGCGACGGCTACGACGTGCTGGCCTTCGACCTGCGCGATCAGGGCACGAGCGATGGTGACACGATCTCCTTCGGCGCCCGCGAGCAGCACGACGTCGTCGGGGCGGTGGCCGTCGCTCGGGCTCACGGGGCCCGTCACGTGGCCGTCATCGGTCTCAGCATGGGCGCGGCCGCGGCCATGCTGGCCGCGGCTCGTTCTCCCGATATCGACGCGCTGGTGCTCGACAGCGCCTTCGGCGATCTGCGCGAAACGCTGGGAGCGGGCATCGGCAGGACGTGGCACGTGCCGGGCCCGGTCGTCGCTTACGCCCTCTTCCTCTACCGGGTGCTCTCCGGGACCGATCCTGCCTCGGTCGTACCGGCCGACACCATCCGCGCCCTGGGGACGCGCCCGCTGCTGTTCATCGCGGGGGCGGACGACCAACTGGTCAAGCCAAGCGATGGTGCGTCCATGGCCAGGGCGGCCGGCGCGAACGCAGCGTACGTGCTCGTCCCCGGGGCTGGACATGTCGGTGCGTTCTTCGCTGATCCATCCGCCTATGTCGGCCGCGTCCGCGCCTTCCTTGCGGCTGCGCTGCCGCCGGAACCGTGAAGCCGAGCATCGCGGCCGATCCCGGGCCCCCGGCTCCGCACCGGGCGCTCCGTCCGGTTCGCGGGGTTGGGACGCGAACCCGGCGACCGGAGGCCATTCCCCTCGGTAGGACAATGTGAGGTACGCGGGAGGCTCTGACGCGCGGCCCACATTCAGGCCGCCGGGACCGCGCCGAGCTACTGGCGAGACCGACCCGCGACCTGCGTCCCCGGAGGGTGGAACGCCATGCGTGCCCCGTCGACCGGTCGCGTGCTGCTCGTCTGCGCCTCCGTCATCGCGCTGCTCGTGACCGGAGGCCTCGGCGGCCCGCCGCCACCCACGGTGGCCGCAGCCTCCGCCCACGTCGAATTTGCGTGGAAGGCGTCGGTCGGCACGGGCGGTGGGAACGGGAGCGCGACGGTCCGGGCGTTCGACACGGCGCGGGGGTCGGTCATCCTCTCCCTTCGTCGGCTGACGCCCTCGGCCCGGTACGCCGTCGTGATCCGCCGGGGCGCCTGCGGCTCCCTCGGGACGCAGGTCACCGCGGTGGGCACGTTCACCGCGACGACGGTCCGGCGCGCTCTCGGCGACGGCGCCGCTCACGGTCGCGCAGGTGGCCGCGGTCCGCAATGCGGCGGTCGGCACGAGCCGTGTGTCGCTCGTCGCGGGCACCGGCACGGGGGCGCGCTGCGGCACCCTCGTGAAGTCCCTCGACGTCACCCCGCAGATCTGGTTCGGGCCGCTGCCGGTCACGACGCACGGGTGGGTGGTCGACGGCGCGACGGACTACGCGGCCCTGTTCGACAAGAACGCCCCGTGGCCGCAGGTCGCCGGCCGGACGCATGTGTTCATCTTCAACGAGTGGTGGCTGGACGGGTATGTGAGCACGGCTCAGCTGCGCCGGATGATCGACGCCCTCAAGGCGCGCCAGATCAGGATCGCCATCGACTGGTACGCGCTCAAGCCCGAGGACGGCTGCGGGGTCGACGTCAACGGGTTCGGCACCGGGGCGGACGGGCTCCTGCGCGTCCTCCGCCAGATCAGGTCGCTTGGCGGCACGGTCGACTACGTGTCGATCAACGAGCCGTTCAGCGGCGGCGTCCTCTGGGACGGGCCGAACGCGTGCCACTGGTCGGTCGCGACGGTCGCGACGAAGGTCGCCGCGCAGGTGGCGCGGGTGCGCGCGGAGTTCCCGGGCATCGAGTTCGGCCTCATCGAGGGCTACAACGGGCCGCCGTGGATCGACTACGTGAAGCAGTGGATCAGCGCATACGAGGCCGCCGTCGGGGAACGGCTGCCCTTCCTCCACCTCGACACCGACTACACCGTCCCTGGCTGGGCCGACGGCGCCGGCCAGATCCAGGCATACGTCCGCAGTAGGGGCACGCGGTTCGGCGTCCACTACACCACGTGGCCGCCCCCCGCGACCGACGCCGAGTGGTTCGCCGGCGCCAGCGGCGAGCGTCCGGGCGTTCGAGCTCGAGGGAGCCGGGCCGCCCGACGATGCCGTCTTCTGGGTGTGGACGGACAAGCCGGATCACGTCCTCCCGGAGACCGGCGCGACGACGATGACCCGGCTGATCGCCGACTACATTCGGACGCGAACGGTCGCCAGCGTCACGGGCACGCCGTCGCCCACGGGCGGCACGATCGCGGTGACCGGGACGCTGCGGACGCTCGGCGGCGACCCCGTCGCCGGCGCGGAGCGTCGTGCTCACGGCGACGCCGCGCGACGGCCCCTACCAGGTCCTCGAGTTCGCTGGGACGGTGCCGGCCGGCGCGGCCCACGCGCTCATCGAGATCGGGGCGAACGCGCAGGGCCTCGGTCCCGGTCCCGCCGACCTCACGTTCTACGAGATCGGCTACGCGGAAGGGAGCGCCGGTGCCAACCTCGTCCCCAACGCCCGCTTCGACCAGGGACTGCTCGACTGGGGGGACGACAAGTCAGGAGACGGGAGCCTCACGGTCGTGCCCAGCGATCGCGGGGGCTCGATGCTGCGCATGGTCGTCACTCCGGCTCAGCGGCTCTACTCTGCCTCCGGATCGTTCGCGGTCACGCCGGGCGCCGCGTTCCGGACGTGGGCCGCGGTCCGGGTGCCGGAGACCTCGACGGGGAACGCCTACATCGCGCCCGTCTTCTTCACGACCGACTGGAAGCGAGGTGCGACAGGGACATCCATCCTCTCGGCCCAGTCCCCACGGTAGGCACGCCGGTCGCGGATGCGACCGGCGCGTACGCGCTCACGATGAGCCCGCTCGAGCCGGGCCGCTATTGGCTCCTCGCCGAGTACGCGGGGAACACGACGTACTGGCCGGCGCGGGCGCGGACGGAGGTGACGGTGCCGTAGGACGGCGGGCCCCCGTGTCCTGACGGAGGTCCCGGCGCAGCCCCGGGCGCTCCGCTCTCCTCGGAGGATGGGAGGCGCACCGAGCGTCCGGGGCCCTTCCCCTCGGTGGGAGAATCTGACCCGCGCGGGAGGACGCGCGGCCCAAGTACGTGCCCGCCGGGACCGCGCCGAGCCACTGGCGAGACCGACCCGTCCAGAGCAGAGGTGGGTCATGAACCACTTGCATGACGAGGTCCGCATCGAGGCGCCCGTCGAGCACGTCTGGGCGTTCTACTGCGACACGTCGCACTGGGAAGACTGGATGCCACGGGCCAAGTTCTCGGATTTCAGCGGGCCGCTGGACAAGGTCGGGACGACGTACGTCGGGACCATGCGGCTCATGGGCTTCGAGATGAAGTCGACCTACAAGGTCGTCGAGGTGGAGCCGCTGCGGCTCTACCACGAGCACAACGACACGGGCCCCATGGACAACTTCATGCGATTCGAGCCCGACGGCGAGGCGACCCGCCTGGTCATCGACTCCGACTGGGAGATGCCGGGCCATCTGCCCGGCTTCATCAAGGACCTCGTGAGCAAGGGCTGGGTCGAGCGGAACACCCACCAGATGCTTGCGGACTTCAAGGCACTCGCCGAGGCGAAGGTCCCGGCGCACGCCTGAGGCGTCCGCGCCCCAGAGGCTCGCTGGGGACCGTCATTCCGCCCTTCGGTTGCCGCAGCCTTCGCTGCGAAGCGGTGACATGGTGGCCCGGTCGCCCATCCCGGGCTGGCGGGGCCGCGCCGCGCCGGTCTTTGCAGGTTCCTCGTCGCCTCCGCCTCCGCACCGGGCGCTCCGCTCTCTTCGGAGGATGGGAGGCGCACCGGGCGTCCGGGGTCCGCTCGTGTGCACTGAGTCACTACCCCTCGGTGGGATAATGAAGGTTTGCGGGAGGCTTGGACACGCGGCCCACACTCTGGCCGCCGGGACCGCGCCGAGCCACTGGCGAGACCGACCCGTGAACGGCGTCCCGGGAGGTTCCCATGCGTCGCTTCCTCGCTGCTGGCCTCAGAGGCTGTGAACCTTCCGCCTGCAGCCGGCGCTCGCGGACGGAAGGTCAGCTCGACGGGTCAGCACGGTGATCTCGTCAGCGTCTGAACGAGGCCGTGGTGGCCTCCCGGGCTGGCAATGGGTCGCGGTACGCGGCGGGCGGACCGGTTCGGCGGTTGGCTTCGCGGCCCCGCCAGCCGGTCGCCCGGCTCATCCGGTCGCTCCAGCCCGGATCGTGAGTGTCCGGGCGAGGTTATGGGCGAGGGCGAACCAGAGGAGGACCGCGCGGACCTTCTCGAGCCCCCGGACCCGGTATTGCTGCAGGCCCCGGTTGCGGGCGAGCGCGTTGACCCATTCGGCGGTGGCGGCCCGGAGGCGGTAGATGAGCTGGCCCTCGTCGCTGGCCATGCGGGCGCGCCAGGCGGCGACGGCGGGGCTGTCGGGGTGGCGAGGAGCGCGCTGGTCGGGCCGCGGCCGGCCGGTCATCGGCGGGGCATAGAGGACGGTGCCGCAGGCGGCCAGGTGGTCGATCTCGGCGAGGCTGACGTACCCGCCGTCGGCGAGCATCTCGGCCGGCCGTCGGCCGAAGGCCCGCTCGAGGCGGTCGATCGCTGGGCCGAGCCGGCCCACGTCGGTGCCCTGGTTCGTCACCTCGACCCCGCACACAAGCCCGCTCGCCACGTCGGTCGTGAGCTGGCCGTTGTAGGCCGGGCGGTAGCCGCCATCGCCCATGCGCATGACCCGGGCCTCGGGATCGGTCGTGCTGACCCGGGCCTTGGACACCGGACGGTCCGGGCGCATGGTGCGGCGCTTGGTGGCCTCGAGGTCGGGCAGGACGTCGAGCGCCCGGCGGACGCGGCTCTCGCGCTCACGGGCTGCCGCGCTCACGGGCCGCGGCGGTCCGGCGGCTGGTGGCCGCAGGGTCGTCGTCGAGCTCGGCCCGCAACGCTGCCACCTGCGCGGTGGCATCGGTGAGGGCCCGCCCGAGGCCGCGGCGGCCGCGGTACGAGCCGGCTCCGGCGGAGGCGCGCACCCGGACCCCGTCGTGGGCCACCCGGGCCAGGGTCACCTCGCCCGTGGCGAGGAGCGCCGCCACGCTCTGGGCGAGGAGCTCGTCGAGAAGCCCGGCGGCCGCCACCCGGAAGTCGGCGAGGGTGTGGTAGTTGACGCCGACGCCGCCGCAGATCCAGCGGTACGCGTCGTGCTCGTCGCACAGGCGGTCGAGGGCCCGGGCGCTGCCCACCCCCTCGAGCGTGGCGTGACAGCCAGAGCGAGACGAGGATCGCGGGGTCGATCGGCGGCCGGCCGCTGTGGCCCTCCGTCGCCAGGATCCGGGCCTGGAAGGCCGACAGATCGAGGCCATCGACAAAGGCCCACACGAGGCGGGCCCGGTGCTCGGGCGCCACGAGGCTCTCGAGGTCGGATGGCCGCAGGGTGATCTGCTCGCGGCGGGGCCGCTGGAGCCGGGGTCGACCCCGCTCCTCGGGCTCCTTCGTCGTCGGCTCGGTGGGCGGGAGGTCGAACAGCTCATCCATGCCGAGAATTGTACCGGGGGACGCCCGCCAGGGGAATCCCCCGGCGGAGATTTTACAGCCTCTCAGCGCGCTGCTGCTGGTCGTCACCCTGGCCACACCCGCGGCCGCCGCCGGGCCGACACACACCAAAGGGTGGACGACCTTCGACTCCATGTTCAACGCAGGCGTTCTGTGCACGTTCCCAGTCCGGTGGGTCGAGGACGGCTCGAGGATGGACGTCCTCACGTTCCCCGTCCAGCGGAACGGCGACCTGCTGGTCATCGCATACGGACCGCAGTGGTCGACCGTGACGAACGTAACCTCGGGCGCCTCGATGATCGTCGGAGGGCCAACCCTCCAGACCTTCGTCACCCACGCGGACAAGACACTCGACGTGTGGGTCGACGGGACCGTCGTCGTCGGGTACCTGTACCCGACGGACTCGCCGGGGCCGTCATTGTCGTGGGCACTTGGCCACACTCACGACACGCTGGACGCCGACTTCAACACCGTCACGCACTCGTTCAAGGGAAAGGTCGTCAACCTCTGCACAGCTCTCGCCGCGAAGTGAAGGGTCCAGGACGCGTCAGGTAGCCTTCCGTCGCCCCCGGCTCCACACCGGGCGCTCCGCTCTCTTCGGAGGATGGGACGCGGACCGGGCGACCGGGGGCCAGCCGATTCGCAGCGTGTCGGCGTACGCCAACGCCGGGCGGGTGGTCGGGGCATGGGAGAGCGCCGTCATCGCCGGCCCGGCAGCCGGGTACGGAGGTGCCGATGCCTGCGTGCTGCAGCCCCACGCCAGCATCGCGACGAAGAGACCGCCGGCACCCCACCGTCGTGCGGCTACGGACGCCGGTCGCGGAGAACCCACGGGCCTCGCTCCCAGCCCTTCGGGACGCGCCGCCAGCCTGCGCCCGCGCTCCCCGCGGGTCAAGGGACGAATGGCCCCACATCCACGGGTCGACGCTCGGCGCGCCCACCCGCAGCCGCGGAGCGTGTACCGTGACCGCCCCGGGAAGGCGCGGCCCGCGCCGGCATCCTGTGACCCGCGGCACGAGGAGTTCGTCTTGAAGCGTTTCGTGGTCCTGGCCACCGTGCTGTCGGTGGCGCTCCTGGCCGGATGTGGCGGCGCCGGTTCGAGCGCGCCCTCCGGCGCGGCGAGCCTCGCGGCCCCCAGCGCCTCCGACGCCGGCGGTGGCGCATCGGGCGACCTGTCGGCCGAGTTCGGCGGTGACGTCTGCTCCGCGCTCACCACGGCCGAGATCGGAGCCGCGACCTACCCGCAGGGTCCGGCCACGTTCAGCAGCACCGACACGCAGAAGGACGCCACCACCGGCAAGGCGGTCGTCTGCCAGTACCTCGTCACGTTCGGCACAGCGCCATCGGTGGTCGGCGTCGCCGTGTCGCTGATGGACGCGACGGAGTTCGCCACCCGCGTCGGGGCCTCGATGGTCGCGCCGCCCGAGGCGGTGCCCGGAGTGGGCACCGAGGCTTATCTCGTCGCTCCCGCGCCGGGCCTGTTCGAGGTCTGGGTCAGCGGGCCCCACGGGCACTTCAAGGTCGGGGCGCAGGCGAAGGCGACCGCGATCGCGCTCGCGACCATCGCGACCGCTCGAAACTAGGACCCGTCAGCTCCCGGCCCGGTCCGACAGCCGGGTCCACACGGCGTCCGCGCGCATGGCATCCGCTGCGCGATCCAACAACGCCTGCTGCTCCCGCCATTGCTCGCGAGCCGCTGCCGCAGTCATCGAGCCGAAGCGCACAGCGTCGCCCTGCCGGAGCTGCCCGAGCCGGGGGAGGTCCGCCGCTGGCACGACCCCGAGCACCGGGTAGCCGCCGATCGTCGGACCGTCCGCGAGCATGACGATCGGGCGCCCGTCGGGTGGCAGCTGGACCGCGCCGGGCAGGAGTGGGTGCGACACGATCTCGGCGCCTGGCCCGAGGGACGGACCCTCGAAGCGGATGCCCATCCGGTCGCTCGACGGCGAGACGCGCCAGGTTGCGGCCACGAATGCCTCGAGGGCGCGGTCGGGCGCCGCGTCGAGGTCGGGCCCGGGCACGACGCCGAGTGGGCCGCGCGCGTCGGCCGGGTGGGGCGCGAGCCGTGAGGGCCAGGCATTTCCGACGACGTCGAGGTCTCCACGGTGCCGCGGGGCGAGCCGATCGCCCGCCCGCAGCGCGCGACCGCCAGCGAAGCCAAGCCGACCAGGCCCGTACGTCGACGCCGATCCCATCCACGTCTCGGTCGCGATCCCGCCCGCAAGCGCGACGTAGGCACGCACGCCTCGCTTCGCCCCGGTGAACCGGATCCGGGCGCCGGCGGGGATTCGGTGGGCCACCTCGCACGGAAGACGGAGCCCATCGTCGCGCTCCGCGCCAAGGTCGGCCCCTGCCAACCCGACTGCGCAGGTCTCGATGGCCACGAGCGTGCACCCGCCGACGGTCACCTCGAGGGCCGCGGCGCCGGGTGACGCGTCCACGAGCAGGTTCGCGACGGCGAGCCCCCACGGGTCGCAGGCGCCCGACCTCGGAACGCCGAGGCGGCCCAGGCCGGTTCGACCCCCGTCCTGGATCGTCAGGAACGGGCCCGGTTCGATGACCTCCAGCACGGCGTCAGACCGGCACGAACCGGACTCGGGCACCCGGCTCCATCAGGGTCGGCGGTTCGCGCGCAGGGTCCCAGGCGGGAAGGTCAGTTCGCCCGATGAGATGCCACCCGCCCGGGGTGTCGGCGGGGTAGATGCCGGTCTGGCGTCCCGCGATGGCGACGCTCCCGGCGGGCACCCGGAGCCGCGGCGTCGGACGACGCGGGAGCGCCAGCTCCGCCGGGACCAGGCCGAGGTACGGGAACCCCGGCACGAATCCCACGCAGAAGACGCGATATTCCACCCCGGCGTGGAGCCGCACGACGTCGGCCTCCGAGCGCCCCGTCCGTGCCGCGACCTCCGCGAGGTCCGGCCCTTCCGGCCCGCCGTAGCGGACCGGCACGCGCACGACATCCACGCGGTCTGCCGGGAGGCCTGCTCCGTCCGCGACCTCGAGCGCAGCCGCGATCGTCTCCCGCACGGCAGCTTCCTCGAGCACCAGCGGGTCGAACGAGAGGAGGACGCTGGCGTAGGCGGGGACCGGCGCCCCGAGCCCGGCCACGCTCACGGCGCTGATCCCGAGCGCGGCGGCGAGCCGTTGCACGCGGTCGTTGACGGCCGCATCCACGCGGTCGCCCAGGGTGATGATCAAGGCGGCCTCGCCGAACCGGTCGATCCGGACCGGCCCGGACGCCGTGGACGGCACCGGATCAGCCATCCGCGCGGCAAACCTCGATGCCGGCCGCGGCGAGCGCGTCGCGGACGGCCGTCGCGATCGCCACGGCACCCGGGGTGTCCCCGTGGATGCACAGCGTGGCGGCCGACAACGGGACGCGCGCGCCGTCGAAGGCAACGACCAACGAGTCTCGCGCGATCGACACGGCCTGGGCTGCAGCCAGGGCGGGGTCGGGGATCAGCGCCCCGGGCAGCGTGCGCGACCGGAGCGTGCCGTCCGCCGTGTAGGCGCGGTCCGCGAACCCCTCCGCCAGGCAGACGAGACCGGCCGCGGTCCCGGCGGCGAGCAGCGCGGACCCCGGTGGGCCGACGAGCCGGATCTCGGTGTCGACGCTCGCGACGGCCCGGGCAATCGAGACGGCCGCGCTCGAGTCGGTTGCGGCCCGGTTGTACAGGGCGCCGTGGGGCTTGACGTGCGAGAGGCTCCCGCCCTCCGCCCGGACGATGCCCGCGAGGGCGGCCACCTGGTAGAGGACCGCGGCCTCGAGCTCGTCGTCCGCCAGGTTCATTGCCCGGCGCCCGAACCCGACGAGGTCCGGGTAGCCGGGGTGAGCCCCCACGGCGACTCCCGCGTCCAGGGCGAGGCGGACCGTGCGGCGGATCGTGAGCGGATCGCCGGCATGGAAGCCGCATGCGACGTTGACCGACGTGACCAGCGGGATCAGCGCCTGGTCGGTGCCCATCGGCCACGGCCCCAGGCTCTCGCCGACGTCCGCGTTCAGGTCGATCCGGGCCACCACCCGGCCATCGTACGCCGCCGGCCTGTACGATCGCCGCGTGGATTCCCATCCGACGGACTACGCCCTGCTGGACTTCGGGGTCGGCCGGCGCCTCGACCGGTTCGGGAGCGTGATCGTGGATCGCCCGGCGCCGGGCGTGGCCGAGGTGCCCGTGCTGGACCGGCCTGCATGGACCGCGGCCGGCGCGCGGTTCGGCCGTGCGGCCGGAGCCGACGACCTGGCGGGCTGGGACTCGTCGGGCGATCTCCCGGCGCCGTGGGACGTCGCCATCGACGGGCTCCACCTCGAGCTCCGGCTGACCCCTGCCGGCCAGGTTGGCCTCTTCCCCGAGCACGCGGAGCCGGCCGCGTGGGCCGCCGAGCACGCCCGCGAGGCCGGCACGCGCCTGGGCCGTCCGCCCGAGATCCTCAACCTCTTCGCGTACACGGGGCTCGCGACCCTCGCGCTCGCCCGCGCCGGAGCCCGGGTGGCGCACGTGGATGCCTCTCGGCCGGCCGTCGCGTGGGCCCGACGGAACGCGGCCCGCTCGGGACTCGACACGGCGCCGATCCGGTGGATCGTCGAGGACGCCCGGGCCTTCGTTGCTCGCGAGGTGCGCCGCGGCCGGCGCTACGACGGGGTGCGTGCTCGACCCGCCCACGTACGGGCACGCCCCGCGCGGCGGCGCTGCCTGGCGGATCGAGACGGACCTGGCGGACCTGCTCGCCGGATGCGCAACCCTGACGGGACCCGACCCGGCGCTCTTCGTGCTGACCGCGCACACCGCCGGGCTGGACGCTGGTGAGCTGCGTGCCGGGATCGCCGGCGCCTTCGGTCCGACGCTCGCCCGCCGCGCCGAGGTGATCCAGCTGGGCGTCCGGCGCCCCGACGGGCTGCAGCTCCCGGCCGGCCTCGCGATCCGGTGGGGACCATGACCGGGCAGGCTGCTGAGCGCCCGGTCCTGACGAGCGCCGCCAACCCGCGCTTCCGCGCCGCGGTCGCGCTGCGTGATCGGCGGGACCGCGTTCGAACCGGCCGCCTGCTGGTCGACGGCGCGCGCGAGGTCGCTCGCGCGCTCGACGCCGGGGTGACGCTGGTGGAGGCGTTCGTGGCGGCCGGACCCGCCCCGGACCCGGACGTTGCCGCCGTCGCGGCCCGGGCCGCCGCCCTCGGCGTGCCGCTCGTGCCGATCGCGCCCGAGCTGCTGGCCCGGCTGGCCTACGGGGAACGGGCCAGCGGGATCGTGGCCGTCGCCACCGCGCCGGGGACGTCGCTGTCCGCCCTTGGCCTCCCGGACGTCGCGCCCCTCGTCGGTGTCCTGGAGGACGTCGAGAAGCCGGGCAACCTGGGCGCGGTCTGCCGGAGCGCGGATGGCGCGGGCCTCGATGCGCTGATCGCCGCACGCGGTTCGGCGGCCGCGGCCGATCCGTGGAACCCGAATGCCGTCCGCGCCTCGCTCGGCACGGTCTTCACGCTGCCGATGGCGGTCGCGGCGACCGCCGACGTCCTTGCCTGGCTTCGCGATCGCGGCCTCCGGGTGGTCGCAGCGCGCGTCGACGGGAGCGTCGACTACACCGATGTGGACCTGACCGGCCCGGTCGCGCTGGTCCTCGGGAGCGAGGCACGCGGGCTCACGGCCGAGTGGTCCGGGAGTGACGTGATCGCGGTTCGGCTCCCGATGCGCGGCCGGGTCGATTCGCTCAACGTCGCGGCCGCCGCCGCCATCCTCTTCTACGAGGCGCGCCGCCAGCGCGACGCCGGCGCCTGACCATCTCCGCCTTCAGCCGCCGTGCCCAGAACGAACCGGGACCCTGGCCGTTAGATGTGCAGAGGCCTCTCGCGAAGACCACCGTCCCCCGGCGGTGCCTGACGCGATGGCCTCTCCTGCTGCCTGCCGACCGGGCACGACGGCATCCGGACCTATACTCCGCGCCATGGATTCCCCGCCCCGTCGGACACCCCGGATCGGCCTGCGCGCACGCGGCCTGATCGCCGGGATCGCCGGGCTCGTCGCGATCTCCGGCCTCCTGCTGGCCTCGCCTGGCGCGCGGGTGAGCGGCGCGGTCCGGGCGACGCGGATCGCGATGTCGGCCCCGGAGACGATCGATCCCGCCAAGGCCGGCGATGCCGCCAGCGCGGCCGTGATCGCCCAGCTGTTCGAGGGTCTCACGGCGATCGACGGGAGCCTGACACCCCGCCCTGCGCTGGCTGCGAGCTGGACGTTCAGCGACGGCAACCGGACGGTCGATTTCACGCTTCGCGACGGCCTGACGTTCTCCGACGGCACGCCGCTGACCGGTGCCGATGTCGTGCGGAGCTGGCTCCGCGTCATCGACCCCGCGAATCCCTCACCGCTCGCCTCATTGCTCTTCGACGTCGTCGGAGTCCGGGACTACGTCGCTGGTCGATCCAGCGACCCGTCCACACTGGGCTTCAGCGCCGACGCCAACACCGTCACCGTTCGCTTCACTCACCCGGCCGGCGACTTCCCGGCGATCGCGGCGAGCCCCACCCTGGCCGTCGTGCCGCCCGGCGTCGGGCGCGACCCGGCCGCCCTCCAGCCTGGCGCGTTGTTCGTCGCCTCCGGTGGCTACGTCCTGGCCGACCTGAGCCCGACGCAGTTCACGCTGACGGCAAATCCGCACTACTGGGCGGGTCCACCGGCGGTCTCCGACATCGAGGTCGTCACCGACCTCGGCGGCAGGAGCCCGGTGGACCTGTTCCTGGCCGGCAACCTCGATTGGACGCCGATCGGTAGCTACGACGCGTCGTGGATCGCCTACGACCGTGCCCTCGGGCCCCAGCTGCGTTCGTCGGCCGACCTCGCCGTCACCTACTACGGCTTCGACACGTTGCGTCCGCCGTTCAGCGATGTCCGGGTCCGGCAGGCCTTCGCAGAGGCGGTCGACTGGAAGCGGATCGTCCAGCTGGCGGACGGGAGCCAGGCGCTTACCGCCACGAGCATCGTTCCGCCGGGGATCCCGGGACGCAGCGAGACGGACTTCCAGCCGACCTTCGACCCAGCCGCGGCGAAGCGGCTCCTGGCGGCGGCCGGCTACGCGGACCCGGCGACGTTTCCGACCGTGACCCTGGTGACGGCCGGCACGGGGTACGACGACGCGGTCGTCGCCCAGCTCAAGCAGAACCTCGGGATCACCGTCAAGTACGAGACGTACGACTTCAACACCTTCTTCGGGCGACTGGGTGCCGCGGACGGGCCACAGTTCTGGGCCCTTTCCTGGGTGGCGGACTATCCCTCGCCGTACGACTTCCTGGGGCTCCTGCTCGGCTCCAACCAGCCGAACAACTACGGGCATTGGTCGAACGCGGCCTTCGACGCGGCCCTCACGAGCGCGTCGTCCACGAGCGATGTCGCCGCCGCGCGAGCCGCCTACGACCAGGCCCAGGGCCTCGTTCGCGACGAAGTTCCCGTCGTGCCCGTCTCCTACAGCTCGAGCTCCGCGCTGTCCCGGACCGGGCTGCTGGGGGCGACCATGAATGGCATGGGCATCCTGCGTTTCGCCGGCCTCGCCTGGGCCCCGGGAACCCCGTGATCGCGCGCCGGCTCGGGCCGTTCGCGGCCGCATTCCTCCTCCTGGCTTCGCTCGCCCTGCCGGTCAGGGCGGCCGTGGCCGAGTTCGGGACGCCGTCTGCCCAGAGCCTCTACGGCACCTCCGTCACGTTCACCCAGCCCGTCACCCTGGCTGTCGCTCCGAAGCGGATCGAGATCCTCCTGGATTTCCCCGGCGGGCTGGGCCCCAGCGTCGTCGAGGTGCCGTCATCCGCGCCGGGCCCCCAGACGCTCCACTACGCCCTCCTGCAGGCCGACGCGCAGATGTATCCGAACACGAAGGTCACGGCCCGCTGGAGGGTCACGCCGCTCAGCGGTCCGGCCGAGGTGGGTCCGTCGGTAACCGTGACCTACGCCGACACGACCAGGCAGTGGAAGACGCTCGACGGCGCGCTGATCCGGCTCCACTGGTACAGCGGGTCTGCGGCGTTCGCCCAGCGAGCCCTCGCGCTGGGGGAGCAGGGCGTCCGGAAGGCCGCCGATCTCCTTGGCGTCACGGAGACCCAGCCGATCGACTTCTTCGTCTACGCCGATTCGCCAGTCCTTCTGCGGTGCGCTCCTGATGGGGTCCACCTGCAACGTCGCCGGCAGGGCCATCGTGTCGAACCGGACGATGTTCGGCCTCATCGGGTCGAACCAGATCGACTCGGCCGAGGTGGCGCGAGTCATCCCCCATGAGCTGACCCACCTGGTCTTCAACACCGCCACGCAGAACCCGTACCACTCTCCGCCGGACTGGCTGAACGAAGGGCTCGCGGTCTACCTCACGGAGGGTGTCGCGCCGTCGTACCGCGCCGCGCTCACCGACGCGATGGCCAAGGGAACGCTCCAGCCGCTGACGGCCTATACGATCACGTTCCCCCCTGAAGCGCTGTATGACCGCTTCCTCCTCGCCTACGCGGAGGGCGTCTCGGCGGTCGACTTCATGGTCCGGAAGTACGGCCAGCCGGCCCTCGTGAAGCTCATTCGCTCGTACGCGGCCGGCCGGACCGACGACGAGGCGTTCTCGGCGGCCCTCGGCCTGGACGTGGCGGGGTTCGAGGCGGCCTGGCTCGGCGACATCGGGGCGAGCCGCCCCCACCCGGTACGGGCCCCAGCCGGCGCCGACCGGGCCGCTCCCGCCCGGCTGGGGTGGCGCGATCGCCTCGCCCGGCCCGGATGTCGCAAGGTCGTCCGCGCCGAGCGCAGCGGCATCGGGCCCAGCTGACTCCGCGTTGACAGCGACCGGTGCCGCGACGACCGGCGACGGCAATTCGGGTGGGCTCATCCTGCTCGCGATCGCCGCGGCCGGTCTCTGCCTGGGCGGCCTGCTTGCCTACGTCCGGCGCCGGCGCGGGCTGCGGCCCATGGACGCGCCCGGCCCGGAGCCGCCAGGGGCGGGCGAATGAGCGCGGCGAGGGCCCGGATCCGGTCGATCACCACGTGGGAGATCACGCTGTTCGCCGCCCTCGTCGCGCTGGGCTTCCTGGTCACGGCGCAGCTCCGCTCGGAGACGCCGCGCGTCCAGTACACGTCGCAGGAGCGGGCGCCGCTCATCGAGACCGCGCTCGGCCTCCAGGCGCAGCAGAAGGCGCTCCAGGGGCAGATCCTCGACCTGCGCAACCGGATCACCGCCACCGAGACCAGCAACCAGGGCAGCGATGCGCTCGTGAAGCAGCTCAACGATGCGCTCTTCCAGGCGCGCCTGGCTGGCGGCCTCACCGCCCTCGAGGGCAGCGGCCTCGTGATCCAGCTCGAGGATGCGCCGCAGGCCGCCCAGTCGACCGGAGCGGCCGACCTCCTCGTCACGGGCGCGACGTTCGAAGCGTGGTGGAGGAGCTGTGGCTGGCCGGCGCGGAGGCCGTGGCAGTCAACGACGAGCGAGTGGTCTCCACGACGGCGATCCTCGACATCGGCGGGTCGCTCCTGGTCAACTCCGCCTACCTCGCGCCGCCCTACCAGGTGGAGGCGGTGGGGCCGACCGACCTCTACTCGCAGCTGGCGGCATCCGCCAGCTGGGTGGATTTCGTGGCCGCGCGTGCCGGGCAGAACGGGATCCGGCTCTCGATCGCGGTGCCGGCCGACCTCGTCGTGCCGGCCTACGCGGGCTCGGTGACGATCCGCTACGCCCGGCCTCCGGCATCCCCCGCACCGTCGGCGAGCCCCTAGATGCGCAGCCCTCGCAGCCAGATCGCCATCGCGGCCGTCGCCCTGCTGCTCGGCTTTCTCGTCGTCGCCCAGATCCGGGGCCAGACGGTCGGGACCGGCCTGGAGAACCGGTCCGCCCAGGACCTGACCCTGCTCGTGGCAAACCTCAACACCCGCAACGACCAGCTCCGCGGCGAGGTCGCGGACCTGGGCCGCCAGCTGGATTCGATCGTCGCCGCCCAGGCGCGCGGCGACACGTCCGCCGGGCAGCTTCGCGCAGACCTGGTCCGCACCCGGATCTGGTCGGGCCTCGATGCCGCGGAGGGCCCGGGCATCCAGGTGGTGCTTCGCGGGCAGGTCACTGCCACGGTCCTCCAGGACCTGTTCAACGAGCTCCGGAACGCGGGCGCGGAGGCGATCGCCGTCGGCGGGGTCCGCCTGGTCCCCGCGACCATCGCGGGAGGGTCGCCGGGTTCGCTCTCCGTGGAGAACACGCTCCTGGGCGATCCGCTCGAGGTCCTCGCGATCGGCAATGCCGCCACGATGACCGGGACGCTCACCCGCGCCGGTGGGCTCGTGGCGCAGGAGCTGGCGACGAACCCGGGCCTCGGCATCGAGGTGACGCCGGTCGACCTGCTCGACGTTCCGGCCACGACGCGCGACCTCGTTCCGCACGTGGCGCAGCCGCGTCTCTGACGCGTGCCGCGGGGACGGGGGACCGGCGGCCCTGCGGGCATCTCCGGGCACCCCGGCGGGCGAAGCCCGCTGGATGCTACCCTCGCGGCCGATGCACGTGATCGTCACCCCGTGAACGCGCCCGTCCCGTTCCGTCTCGGCGATCGGATCGAGCTTCGTCGACCGCATCCGTGCGGCGGCCGAACCTGGGACGTGGACCGCCTGGGGGCGGACCTCGGGCTGCGCTGCACGACCTGCGGACGGAGAGTCCTTGTCGAGCGACGCCAGGTGGAGCGCCGGCTCGTCGCCTTCGATCTCCGCGGACCCGAGGACGGCGCAGCGTGAACGGGCGCCCCGACACGGCGGAGGGAGCGTCCTCGGCACTCGCGGTCTTCCGGAACCGGCCGTTCCTGATCATCTGGCTCTCGCAGGTGGCGACCCAGGTGGGCGGCAACATGGTCCTGTACGGCCTGACCGTGCTGATCTTCACGGCGTCCGGGTCGAACAGCGCCGTGTCCGTCCTGCTGATCAGCTTCCTTGCGCCGGCCGTCATCTTCGGCGCGCTTGCCGGCGTCTACGTGGACCGATTCGACCGCCGGCTCGTGCTGGTGGCGACGAGCCTCGTGCGTGCGGGCCTCTTCTTCCTCCTCGCGTTCGCTGGCCCCAACGTCGGCGTCATCCTCCTGCTCACGCTCATGGTCTCGATCGCGACGACGTTCTTCGCGCCGGCCGAGCTCAGCGTCATCCCGCTGGTTGTGCCGCGCGGCCAGCTGACGGCAGCGAACGGGATCTTCACGCTGACGCTCAATGCCGCGTTCGCGGTCGGGTACACGCTCCTCGGGCCGCTGGTGGTCACGATCGCCGGTCCGACGCTCCTGATCGGCGTGGTGGCGGTCCTGTACCTGGTCTCCGCGGCGCTCTGCTGGACCCTGGCGCCGGCTCCGCCGCTTCCGCTGCCCGCCGGTCGCGACACCCTCCACGAGGCGGAGGCGGCGGTCGGCTCCGTGGTCGGCCAGCTCCGGGAGGGGATCGCCTACATCCGGGCGAACCCGACGGTCGCGTGGGCGCTGACCTACCTCGGGGTGGCCGCGTCGATCGTCGGCGTCCTGGGCGCCCTGGGGCCCGGCTTCGCCGTCCACGTGCTGAACCTGACCTCCAAGGACTTCGTCGTCGTCGTGCTTCCGCTCGGGCTCGGCGTCGTCGCCGGCGTGCTCCTCGTGAACGTGATCCGAACCATGGTCCCGCGCCGCCTGACCATCGAGATCGGCCTGGTCACGCTGGGGGCCTGCCTCGTCCTGATCACGATCGCGAACCCGATCAGCCAGCTGCTCCAGCGCGTCAGCGCCGCCCAGCCGGTGGTGGACGCGTCGGCCCTCGTCTCGGTCCTCTCCGTGGTCGTGGCGATCGCGTTCGTCGCCGGCGTCGCCTACGCGTCGGTCGCGATCCCCGCCCAGACCGAGCTCCAGGAGGTCATCCCCGAGGAGGTCCGGGGCCGCGTCTTCGGGATCCTGAACACGCTGGTCTCGATCGCCAGCTTCCTGCCGATCATCGTCGCCGGACGCCGTCTCGGACGCGGTTGGCACTGCGCCGGTGCTCCTGGCCGCTGCGGGCCTCGTCGGGCTGAGCGGGATCGGCTCGATCGTCATGCGCGACCGGCGACATCGGCGTGCGGCGCCCGGTCCCGAGTCCGACGCACAGGTCCCCGGCCCATCCCCGGACGAACCGTGAGCCAGGCGCCGCGCCGGCTCCCGGGCGTCGCGGTGATCTTCACCGGCGGCACGATCAGCATGACCGTCGATCCGGCCGCTGGCGGGGCAGTCCCGACCCTCGCGGGCGCCGAGCTCCTCGCGCTGGTGCCCGGCCTCGAGCGAGGTCGCGGAGATCGTCGTCATCGACCGAGGACGGACCCCCGCCAGCCACTTCTCATTTGCCGACGTCCTGGCGATCGGCGGCGCGATCAGCGGGGCGCTGGCGGACCCCGGACTCGCGGGCGTGGTCGTCGTGCAGGGCACCGACACGCTCGAGGAGACCGCCTTCTGCTGGGACCTCTGCCATGCGGATCCCCGCCCGGTCGTCGTGACCGGGGCGATGCGGAACGCGAGCGAGAGCGGCTGGGACGGCCCGGCGAACCTGCGCGCCGCGGTCCGCGTCGCGGCGCACCCGGCCGCGCGGGGAGCAGGCGTGCTCGTGACGCTGGGTGGGCGGATCATCGCGGCCGACGACGTGGCGAAGCGCCACAGCAGCGCACTGGACGCCTTCGCGAGTCGCGCCGGCCGGCCGCTCGGGCGAGTGGGGGAGCGGGCCGTGACCCTGCGCCCGCGGGGACCCCGCCGACACGTTCACCCCGCTCCCGTGGCGGCCGATGGCCCGGTCGAGATCGTCGTGGCCGCGCTCGAGACCGATGGCCGGGGCCTGGACCGCGCGATCGCCGGCGGTGCCCGGGCCGTCGTGGTGGCCGCGACCGGCTCGGGGAACACGCACCCGGACCTCCTGCGCGCGGCGATCGACGCGATGGCCGCGGGGTTCCCGGTCGCGCTGGCGAGCCGCACGGGAGCCGGTCCCGTGGGCCCGTTCTATGCGTTCCCCGGCGGAGGGACCACGTGGCAGCGCGCCGGCGCGCTCATGGCCGGCTCGCTCACGCCGGTCCAGGCGCGCGTTGCGCTCGCGCTCGGGCTCGGGGCCGGGCTGAAGATCGAAGGGCTCCGGGCCCTGCTCGCGGACCCCGCCTGAACAGCAGTCCCGGGGCACCCCGGCGCGGTATCCTCGCTCGAACCACGCCACGAAGGACGCACGTGAGGAGCGGCATGACCCCGGCCAAGCACGAGCTGAACCGCCGCCTGGAGTCGATCAGCTGGGGCCTCTTCCTGATCATGCTGGGCGGCTTCGCCCTGTTCAAGTCGGTGCCGGAGGGAACGTGGCTGGTGGGCGCGGGCGTCATCATGCTCGGCCTCAACGCGCTCCGGCTGCTGCTCGGGATCCGGATCGGCTGGACCACCGTGATCCTGGGGACCGTTGCCCTCCTCTCCGGGCTCGGCAGCGTCTACGGCGTCAGCATCCCGGTGGGGCCGCTGCTCGTCATCCTGATCGGCCTCGCGATCATCCTGCGCGCGCTCGACCGCTCGCGCTGACGGTGGTCCCGGCGGCGTGGCCCGGGGAGCCGGTCAGAAGCCTCGCTGGCGCGATCACCGCGCGACCGGCATCTCGACCCGGATCTTCGCGTCGATGACGACGACGCCCTGTTCCAGCACCATCAGCGGGCTGCAGTCCATCTCGACCATCTCCGGGTGGGCCTCCACCAAGGCGCTCACGCGCAGGAGCGTCTCCTCGAGGGCCGCCACGTCGGCGCGCGGCGCGTTGCGATAGCCATCCAGGAGCGGGAACGTCGCGAGCGACCGGACCATCTCGCGTGGCGTCGCGATCGGTCAACGGCGTGATCCGCACGGCCACGTCCCTGAGCAGCTCGAGCCCGGCCCCGCCGGCGCCGCAGGCGATGACGGGTCCGAAGAGCCGATCGTGGACGACGCCGACGAGCATCTCCACGCCGCCGGCCACCATCTGCTGCACGAAGAAGCGCTCGACAGGGTGTCCGCCGGCGGCGAGCGTGGCCGACATCGTGAGGGCGGCCTTCTCGACAGCGGCCGCTCCCTCGAGGGAGAGGACCACGGCGCGCGCCTCTGCCTTGTGGACGATCCCGGTCGCGACGGCCTTGAGGGCGACCGGGCCGCCGATCTCGTCCGCCGCCCGCCCGGCATCCGCGGCGGTCTCCGCCAGCCGCCAGGGCGCGGTCGGAATGCCATAGCACTGCAGGAGGCGGGCCACCTCGTCGGGTCGCAGCCAGCGCGAACGGCCGCCGTCCGGCGGCGCGGCAATCGACGAGCCCGCGAGGGTTCCTCCCGCGCTCGGCTCGCCGGGGTCGTTCTGCCCCAGCGCCGCGGCGAGGACAGCCGCGGCCTGGTCCTCGCGGACGTCGTCGAAACGGGGGACGCTCCCGAGCGGTGCGGCCCGCCACTCGGCGTAGCGGACGGCGTGGGCCAGCGCGCGGGCGGCCTCCTCCGGATAGCTGTAGGCGGGCACCTTCACCGTGTCGTCCTGGAGGGCACGCGGGCCCGCCTTCGGCCGACATGAACACGGTCAGCACCGGGACCGGTCGCGGAAGCTCCGAGCACGGCGTCGCGGATCGCGGCCGCGACATCCTCGGTCTTCGTGACGAGCGGCGGGACGAACAGCACGATGA
This sequence comes from uncultured Chloroflexia bacterium, assembly GCA_963722475.1. Lineage (GTDB taxonomy): Bacteria > Chloroflexota > Limnocylindria > Limnocylindrales > CSP1-4 > CTSoil-043. The sequence continues at coordinate 336,755 of CAVRMJ010000009.1, forward strand.
TCGAGTCGATCCCGTCCCAGGCGGCGAGGATCCCGATGGCCCGGCGGAACGAGTCCGGCGACCCCTCGATGGTGTCCACGGGATTGCCCAGGGCTGCCTGCGGCGGCAGGAACGCCGCCAGGGCATCCCGGACCTCGGCGGGCAGCGCGGGCACGACCAGGCCGTCCGCGTCGCACGCATCGGCGGCCAGGATCCCGGGACCGCCACCGTTCGTGAGGATGGCGACCCGCCGTCCGGCTGGCAGCGGCTGGTTCGCCAGCAGCGAGGCCACGTCGAAGAACTCGCCCAGGGTGTCGGTGCGGACGACTCCGGCCTGGTGGAAGAGGGCGTCGACGGTGACGTCCGACGCGCCGATCAGCGCACCCGTGTGCGATGAGGTCGCGCGCGCGCCCGCCGCCGACCGGCCGCTCTTGACGGCGATGATCGGCTTGGTGCGCCCGACCCGGCGAGCGATCCGGGCGAACTTGCGGGGGTTGCCGACCGACTCGAGGTAGAGGGCCAGCACGGCGCTGGCCGGATCGTCTTCCCAGTACTGGAGGAAGTCGTTGCCGGAGAGGTCGGCCTTGTTGCCGATCGAGATGAAGCTGGACAGACCGAGACCCAGGCGGTTGGCGTGCTCGATGATGGCCAGGCCGAGGGCGCCGCTCTGGGAGAGAAAGCCGACCCTCCCACTGATCGGCGCGGTCGGCGAGAAGGTCGCGTTCATGCTCACCGCGGGCGCGAGGTTGATGACGCCCATGCAGTTCGGTCCCACGAGGCGCATGCCGGCCTGTCGGCAGACAGCGAGCAGCTCCCGCTGTCGCGCCACGCCCTCCCCGCCGATCTCGGCGAACCCGGGCGAGATCACGACGACCGTCTTGACGCCCTTGTCGGCGCACGCGCGGGCGACCTCGACGGCGGACTCGGCGGGGACCACGAGCACCGCGAGGTCGACGGGGCCTGGAACGTCGCCGATCGAGCGGTAGGCCGCCACCGACTGGACGACGTCCGCGTTCGGGTTGACAGGGTAGACCGGCCCGGTGAAGCCGCCGCTCAGGAGGTTGTGGAAGAGCTCGCCGCCGATCGTCCCGCGGCGGCGCGAGGCCCCGATCACGGCGACGGACGGCCGGGTAGAGCAGGCCGTGCACCGCGGCGGCCGCCGCGATCTGCTCGCGGCGCTCGAAGCGTTCGCGAGCCGGGCCGGTGAGGGCGGTCGGGAACTCGACAAGGACCGCTCCCGGCTCGACACGCAAGCGGGTCGGGAATCCGCTCTCGTGGAAGACCGCGGAGCATCCGGGCGTTCTCTGCCAGGACGTCCGCGCAGAACGTGGAGATGCCGGCCTCCTGCGCCCGCTCGGCCAGCTCCTCCAGCAGCAGCATCGCGATGCCACGGCCCTGGGAATCGTCGGCCACGACGAACGCGACCTCGGCCGAGTCCGACCCGACGCGGTCGTAGCTGGCGTGCGCGATGATCCGGTCGGCGATCCCGGTCTCGGCCACCAGCGAGCAGTCCGCCGGATCGGCTGGAGCGGCCCAGCGGTGCGCGATGCCGTCGAGGTCCGTGACCATGCCGGCGAAGCGCATGCGGCGCGATTCCGGGGCGAGGCCCTGGAGGAAGGCGACGAGCGCCGGGCTCGTCCTCGGCGCGCGCCGGGCGAACGCGGATCGACGACCCGTCCCGAAGGATGGTGTCGCGCGCCCGGTCCCGTGAAGTGGCGGTGCTCATGGCTTCCCCTGACATTCTCGGGCAGAGCGACCCTTCTCGCTATAGTGTCGCGACGCAGCTCGAGGTCGAGCCCGTGTTGCCAATTGACCCCGGACCGCGCATCCCGCCAGAAGGAGCGCAGCCGAGGGCCCGTGCATCATCCGCCAGCTGATCGCGCCCAGCCCCTCGTGGTCTTCGGCGCAGCGTCCCTCCACTACGACTTCGGGACCCACCACCCGCTGACGCCTCGCCGGTTCGGTCCCGGGATCGACCTCCTGCGAGCCCTCGGCGCCGACCGCTTCCTCTCGCCGGCGGAGGTCTCGGACGCCCAGCTCCAGCGTGTGCATGACCCAGACTACGTCGCGACGGTGCGGATGTTGTCCGAGTATCCCGATCTCGGACCGGAGGCCGGCTTCGCCTCCTGGGGCGACGACCCGCCCTTCTACCGCATGCACGAGGCGGCCGCCACGGTTGCCGGCGGTTCGCTCGACGCCATGGAGCGGATCCTGGCCGGGGACGAGCTCCACGTCTTCCACCCCGGGGGCGGCCTCCACCATGCGATGCCCGAACGAGCCAGCGGCTTCTGCATCTACAACGATGTGGCGCTGGCCATCGGGCGGGCCCGGGACGCCGGCCACCGGGTGCTGTACGTGGACCTCGACGTCCACCACGGGGATGGTGTCGAGGCCATCTTCTGGAACGATCCGAAGGTCCTGACCGTCTCGTTCCACGAGACGGGCCTCTCGCTCTTCCCGGGGACCGGCTTCGTCGACGACCGCGGCGGCCCCCAGGCGCACGGCACCGCGGTCAACGTGCCGCTCCAGCCGGGCACCTCTGATGCGTCGTGGTTCGCGGCGATCGAGATGTTGCTCCCGGCGCTTGCCGCCGCGTTCCGGCCCACCGTCCTGGTGACGCCAGCATGGCTGCGATAGCCACCTCCTCGACCCGCTCGCGCACCTGCACCTGGGCACGACCGCGATGTCACGTGCCGCCCGGCTCATCGACGGGCTCAGCCCACGACCACGCCTCCGGACGCTGGCTTGCGACGGGCGGCGGGGGATACGATGTCTACCGCGTCGTCCCGCGCGCGTGGGGGCTCGTCTGGCTTGCCCAGGCGCACCGCGACGTTCCGCTCGTGACGCCGAACGAGTGGCGCGACCGCTGGGCCGCCGAGGCCACGCGACATGGCCAGGCGCCCCTCCCCGAGACGATGCTCGACGCGGTCGACGTCGTTTCGCTCGAGCCACGCCGCGTCGTCGAGCGACAACCTCGCGGCAGCGCGATCCGCCCTCGACGGTACGCTCCGCGCTCTTGCGGGATCGGAGGGAGCGTAGGAGCTCCCGGCAACGGTCGCTCGGCGCGGGTCCACGCGGTGGCCATGCATGAATGCGCAGACGCGCATTATTTGACAGGTGGCTTGTATCTGCTAGTGTCCCGCCATTGAGCGGCCGCTGCCATCGTCCCTGGCGGGCCATGGGCGTCTGCAGCGGCTCCGGCGGCGTTTCTGCGATGTCGGAGGCGAGTTGATGAGCATGATCCAGCCCGAGATCGAGGCCCTGTTCTCCGAGCTGCGGGAGGTGGCCCCGTCGCCAGGGTTCGCCGCTCAGGCCAACGCCACCCCGGAGCTGTACGACCGGGCCGAACGGGACTTCGAGGCGTTCTGGGCTGCCGAGGCAGAGCAGCGGATCAGCTGGTCGCGGCCCTGGGACAAGGTCCTCGAGTGGGACCTGCCGTACGCGAAGTGGTTCGTGGGCGGTCAGCTCAACGTGGCGTACAACTGCGTCGATCGCCACGTGGAGAACGGACTCGGGACGAAGGTCGCCTACTACTGGGAGGGAGAGCCGGGCGATTCACGGACCCTCACCTACGCGGACCTGCAGCGCGAGGTGAACCGGTGCGCCAACGCCCTCAAGGCGCTGGGGGTGCAGACGGGCGACCGGGTCGGCATCTACATGCCGATGATCCCGGAGCTGCCCATCGCCATGCTCGCCTGCGCGAAGATCGGCGCGCCGCACGTGGTGGTCTTCGGCGGCTTCAGCTCGGACGCGCTCGAGGGCCGGATGATCGACGCGGAGGCGGTCGCGCTGATCACCGCCGACGGAGGCTGGCGCAACGGCAAGGTCCTCGACCTCAAGACAGCTGCGGATGTCGCAGTGGGCAACGCGACGACCATCAAGAACGTTCTCGTCGTCCGGAGGACGGGTCACGACATCTCGATGACCGAGGGTCGCGATCACTGGTGGCACGAGCTGGTCGAAGGCCAGTCGGACCAGTGCGAGCCCGTGCCGGTCGATTCCGAGCACCTGCTCTACCTGCTCCACACCTCCGGCACGACCGCCAGGCCGAAGGGGATCATGCACACGACCGGCGGCTACCTCGCGGGCGTGAGCACGACCCACCACTACATCTTCGACATCAAGCCGGACGACGTGTACTGGTGCGCCGCCGACATCGGCTGGGTCACCGGCCACTCGTACATCGTCTACGGGCCGCTCGCCAACGGCACGACGGGCGTGCTCTACGAGGGTGCGCCCCAGTTCCCGGAGCCCGACCGCTGGTGGTCGATCATCGAGAAGTACAAGGTCTCGATCCTGTACTGCGCGCCGACGGCCATCCGGGCATTCATGAAGCAGGGCGACGCGTGGCCGGCGAAGCACGACCTGACGTCGCTGCGCCTGCTCGGCACCGTCGGCGAGCCGATCAACCCGGAGGCCTGGCTGTGGTACCGCCGCGCCATCGGAGGGGACCGGTGCCCGGTCGTGGACACCTGGTGGCAGACGGAGACCGGGATGATCCTGATCACGCCGCTGCCCGGGGATCACGACCCTGCAGGCCGGGGTCTGCGACCCAGCCGTTCCCGGGCATCGCCGCGAAGGTGGTGGACGCGGACGGGAAAGAGGTGGCCGACGGGAGCGGTGGCGGATACCTCGTGCTGACGCGGCCGTGGCCCGCCATGCTGCGAGGGATCTACAAGGACCCGGAGCGGTACCTGAGCACCTACTGGCGGCGATTCCCCGGCATGTACTTCGCCGGTGACGGCTGCAAGGTGGATGACGACGGCTACTACTGGCTGCTCGGCCGCGTCGACGACGTGATGAAGATCGCCGGGCACCGCATCAGCACGATCGAGGTCGAGTCCGCGCTGGTGTCCCATCCCGCCGTCGCCGAGGCGGCGGTCGTGGGCCGCAGCGATCCGGTGACGGGCGAGGCCATCTCGGCATTCGTCATCCTGAAGTCCCACATCGAGCCGAGCGATGAGCTGGCCCTGGAGCTCCGCGATCACGTCGCGAAGAAGATCGGGGCGATCGCCCGGCCGAAGATGGTCATGTTCACCCCGGAGCTGCCCAAGACGCGGTCGGGCAAGATCATGCGCCGGCTCCTGAAAGACATTGCCGAGAATCGCACGCTCGGCGACGTGACGACGCTGGCCGACTCGGGGATCGTGGAGACGATCCGCGTGAAGGCGCAGTCGAGTGAGGCGGATCAGCTCGTCTGAAGGCCGACCAGGCGGGATGGGTCGATCTTCCGACAAGCCCAGCAGTCCGTGTGAGCCCGCGGGCAGGTGGCCCGCGCACGAGGAAAGGAGTAACGCGTGGCTCAGGCCCCAGCGGCCACTGCCGCACCCGCGGCTTCGAGCACGGCCAACCCGGCGCCACTCGGTCTCGCCGGATTTCGCCCTGACCACCATGGTCCTGTCCCTGACCAACGCCCAGCTCATCGGCGGGAGCTCGGTCCAGGTCGTCCTCGCCCTGGCCCTGGCGTACGGGGGGTTGGCGCAGCTGCTGGCCGGCATGTGGGAGTTCAAGAGCGGCAACACCTTCGGGGCGACCGCGTTCACCTCGTACGGCGCGTTCTGGCTCAGCTACGCCGCCTTCGTCTGGTTCTTCGCCGCCAACCTGAAGTCGGGCGACGCCTCCGGGGCCGTCGGGACCTACCTGCTGGTGTGGGGCATCTTCACGTTCTACATGTGGATCGCCACGCTCAAGCATGCCCGACCCGTGATGATCGTCTTCCTCCTGCTGTGGATCACGTTCCTGGTGCTCGCCGTCGGCGAGTTCCAGGCCAACAAGAGCATCACGCAGATCGGGGGCTACCTCGGCATCCTGACCGCGATCGCGGCCTGGTACGCATCGGCCCGCACCATCATCAACGAGGCATGGGGCAGGGAGATCCTGCCGGGCTGATCGGTCCGACATCCGGATCTCGAACTCGCCGCGCACTGGCGTCTCGCCGGGCTGATCCCACTCGGCTGGGGCCAGCGCGCGACGGATCCACGCAGGGGACGGGTCGCATCGTCCCCTGCGCCCCCTTTCCCGCCAGGCGACCGGTCCCGGGCCCGGCCACCGCGAGCCGAGCTCCCCGCCGCCCGCCGTGACGAGAGCCCGGGGCGCTGCTAGAGTTGGCCCATCGGGCGGTTAGCTCAGTTGGTTAGAGCGCATGCTTGACATGCATGAGGTCAGAGGTTCAAGTCCTCTACCGCCCACCATCGAACGGAACACGTCGAGCGGAACGCGCCCCCCCGACCCCGGACCCCAGAGAGCGGCAGGAATCGGCTGGAACCTGCCGCGGCAACCGGCGGGAGGGGTACCACCCGCGAGTGGCCGGAGAACCGGTCCGGGATTCGCCCGTTAGCGCGGAGAGACAGAGCGCGCGACCTCAGCGGTCGCGAAATCGGGTGGAACCGCGGGAGGCCGCAGCGGCCCTCTCGTCCCGGGTGGACGAGAGGGTTGTTCGTTTTCAGGGAGGCAGACGGCCATGGCGGACCAGCAGCGACCCGGCGAGCCGAGCGGGATCGGCGTCTCCGACGATGACCTCGCGCTCGAGGCGCCCGATCGGGGCTCGGCGGACGAGCTCCTCGACGCGGGCGCCCACGCGCCCCTCGACTCGATGCGCCACTCGGCGGCGCACGTGCTGGCGGAGGCCGTGCTGGGGCTCTTCCCGGGTGCGCGCCTGGGCATCGGGCCGGCCATCACGGACGGCTTCTACTACGACTTCGAGCTGCCGCGACCGCTCACGCCGGACGACCTCGCGGCGATCGAGGTGCGGATGCGCGCGAGCATCGCCGCCGATCACCCGTTCGTGCGTCGCGAGCGGCCGTTCGACGATGCGCGCGCGCTTGCCGCGGCCGAGAGCCAGTCCTACAAGGTGGAGATCCTCGATGACCTCGCCGCGAAGGCCGCGGCGGCCGGCGAGGCGCTCCCGGTCACGACCTTCTACGAGCACGGGCCGTTCCACGACCTCTGTCGCGGGCCGCACGTGGCATCCACGGGCCTGATCGGCCCGTTCCGGCTCCTCGCGGTGGCCGGGGCGTACTGGCGGGGCCAGGAGTCCCGGCCGATGCTCCAGCGTGTCTACGGCACGGTCTGGGAGACCCAGGAGGAGCTGGACCGCTTCCTGTGGCGCCGCGAGGAGGCGAAGAAGCGCGATCACCGACGCCTCGGCCTCCAGCTGGACCTGTACAGCTTCCATGACGTCAGCCCGGGATCCGCGTTCTGGCATCCGAAGGGCCAGCGCCTGTGGCGGACGCTCGAGACGGCGATGCGTGACCTCCAGGAGCGCCACGGCTACGAGGAGATCTCCACGCCCATCCTCGTCAACCACCGGCTCTGGGAGCAATCCGGCCACTGGGACCATTACCGGGACAACATGTTCGTCCTCGACATCGAGGACCAGGCCTACTCGCTCAAGCCGATGAACTGCCCCGAGAGCACGTTCATCTACCGGTCCCGCACCCGCTCCTACCGCGACCTGCCCCTGCGCCTCTCGGAGTTCGGCAGGCTCCATCGCAACGAGCGGAGCGGCGTCCTCCACGGCCTCACCAGGGTCCGGCACTTCGTCCAGGACGACGCCCACGTCTACGTCCGGCCCGACCAGCTGGCCGACGAGATCCGCAACCTGATCTCGATGGTCCGCGAGTCCTACGGCTGGTTCGGCCTCGAGCCGCGCTACACGTTCGCGACCAAGCCCGACGGCGCGATCGGCGACGACGCCCTGTGGGAGCGGGCCGAGAGCCTGATCCGGTCCGCGCTGGACGACTCGGGCGTCCAGTACACCGTGAAGCCCAAGGACGGCACCTTCTACGCCCCGAAGATCGACATCTACATCGACGACGCCCTCGGCCGCGAGTGGCAGATGGCGACGATCCAGGCGGACCTGACGATGCTCCCGGAACGCTTCGACCTCACGTACATCGACGAGCACGGCGAGCCGCAGCGCCCGATCGCGCTCCACCGGGCGATCTACGGCTCGCTCGAGCGGTTCATCGGGATCCTCATCGAGCACTTCGGAGGCGCCCTCCCGCTGTGGGTTGCGCCCGTCCAGGTGGCGCTCATCCCGATCGCCGATCGACACGCCGATCCGGCCGACGAGCTGGCGACGCTCCTCCGGGAACGCGGCCTTCGCGTCGAGGTGGACCGCTCGGACAGCCGGATGCAGAACAAGATCCGGCTGGCCCAGGAGCAGAAGGTGCCGGTGATGGTCATCCTGGGGGACCGGGAGGTCGAGGGGCGGTCCGCATCGGTCCGCCGCCGCGACGGGACGCAGGAGCAGGGAGTCGGGTGGGATGACCTGGCCGAGCGCCTGGCCGGCGAGGCGGCCTCCCGCGCCGTCTGACGAGGGGCGTGTGGTATTCTCCGCCGGCGAACCGCGCCCGCTGGCGCGCGTGCTCCGGCACGCCGTCGACGGGCGTACGAATGACTCGAGAGCACGAAGGGGCCGACGATAAGCCGAGAGCTGCGTGTCAACCAGATGATCCGGATCAGCCAGGTTCGGGTGATCGACGAGGAGGGAATCCAGCTCGGCGTCATGGCGACGGGCGACGCTCTTCGACTGGCACAGGAGCGCGGCTACGACCTCGTGGAGGTTGCGCCGACGGCGTCGCCACCCGTGACGCGACTTCTCGACTACGGCCAGTACAAGTACGAGCTGGCCAAGCGAGAGAAGGAAGCCAAGCGGAAGTCCCGGTCGGTCGAGTTCAAGGAAGTCCGCCTGAAGCCGAAGATCGGCCAGGGCGACTTCGACACGAAGGTCCGACGGGCAATCGAGTTCCTGGAGGACGGTGATCGGATCAAGGTGGCCGTCCAGTTCCGCGGTCGAGAGCTGACCCACCCGCACCTTGGGCGGGAGCTGCTCGCGAAGTTCGCGGACCAGATCAAGGACCATGGCGTCCTCGAGCGGGCACCGCTCCTCGAGGGAAAGTCGATGCACATCACGATCGCGTCGACCCACAAGCCGAAGCCGCGCGAGGCAACCGGCGGGGCAGTCGCCCCGGACGGCACGCCGCAGCCGGACGAGGTCGAGGGTGCCGCCACGGCGGCCGCGATCGACGCAGCGGGCCCCATGCCCGCGGCACCAGCGGGAGAGTGAGGCCGGCGTGCCGAAGCTGAAGACCCACAAGGGAGCCCAGAAGCGGATCGGGGTGACCGGGAGCGGGAAGCCGATCCGCGTCAAGTCGTGGCGAGGCCACCACCTGGAGCTGAAGTCGTCGCGGCGAACGCGCCGCTACGACGGCAAGGCCGTGCTCGGCAGCGAGCATGCAAGCCAGATCAGGCGCCTCCTCCCGTACCTCAAGAAGGGCTGACCCATGGCTCGCGTCAAGCGCGGCGTCACCGCGCACAAGCGTCACAAGCGGCTCCTGAACGCGTCCGAGGGACGCAAGGGGACTCGCTCGAGGCTGATCAAGCCAGCCCACGAGGCGCTGCTCCACGCCCTTGCCTACGCAACCCGCGACCGCAAGGTCCGCAAGCGTGACTTTCGCCAGCTCTGGATCATCCGGATCAACGCGGCGGCACGCAACCACGGCATCACGTACAGCCAGTTCATCCGTGGCCTGCGGAACGCCCAGGTGGAGATCGACCGCAAGATCCTGGCCGACATCGCCGTCCGTGACGACGGCACCTTCGGTCGGATCGTGGAGGTCGCCCGCGGCGCGTGACGGCACGGCCGGGCCTCGCTGCCCGGTCTCTCCCGGCGCCCACGGGACCCTCGCGCCGAGCGTCGAGCGCGGGGGTTCCTGATTCCGAACCGACGCCCCGGCCGTCGGGATCGTCCCAGGAGGAGATGTTCCGCTCGTGGACCTCGCCACGCTGACCAGCCAGCTCCGTGCGCTCGGCGACGAGGCGCTGCCGAAGATCGCGGCCGCGCCGGACCTCGCGGCGCTGGACGAGCTCGACGTCGCGTACCTCGGGCGAAAGGGCGGCGCGCTCTCCGGTCTCATGCGCGGGATCGGGCAGCTTCCCGCAGATGATCGGCCGCGCGTCGGCGTGGTGGTCAACGAGGTTCGCGAGGCCGTGGAGGGCGCGCTCGACGCCGCCCGGCGGCGCGCGGCCCGGGCGGCCCTGACGGCTCGCCTCGCCGCCGAGGCCGTGGACGTCACGACGCCCGGCCGCCCGATCGCCCGAGGCAGCCTCCACCCGATCCCCGAGACCATCGGCCGGATCGCCGAGATCTTCGGCCAGTTCGGGTTCGTGACGTACGAAGGGCCGGAGATCGAGAGCGACGCCACGAACTTCCAGATGCTCAACATCCCGCCGGACCACCCCGCCCGGGACCTCTGGGACACGATGTACCTCGACATCGACGGCGGCCTCCTCCGGACGCACACCTCGCCCGGCCAGATCCGCGTGATGCACGCGGAGGCGCCGCCGATCCGGGCGCTCCTGCCGGGCCGATGCTTCCGCTACGAGGCGGTGGATGCCTCCCACGCCTCGGAGTTCTTCCAGGTCGAAGGCCTGATGGTGGACGAGGGGACCAACCTCGCCGACCTGCGCGGCCTGCTCGACGAGTTCGCCCACGCGATGTTCGGCGCGGGGCGTGCGACGCGCTTCCGGCCGGGCTACTACCCGTTCACGGAGCCCTCCGTGGCGTTCGACGTGGAGTGCCTGGTGTGCGGCGGGTCCGGCTGCCCCGCCTGCGGGCGGACGGGCTGGATGACGATCCTCGGGGCGGGGATGGTCCACCCGGTCGTGCTCCAGCACGGCGGGATCGACCCGGAGCGCTACCAGGGGTTCGCGTTCGGGATGGGCGTCGAGCGGATCGCGATGCTCCGTCACGGGATCGGCGACGTGCGGATCTTCCTCGACAACGACCTGCGCCTCCTGGAGCAGTTCCGATGAGGGTCCCGCTCGGCTGGCTCCGCGACTACGTGGAGATCGAGCTGACCCCGGAGGCGCTGGCCGAGCGGCTCACGCTCCTCGGCTTCGAGGTCAAGGGCCTCGAGCGCTGGGGCTCCGAGTGGCGCAACGTCGTCGTCGGCGAGCTGCTGACCGTCGAGAAGCACCCGCGCGCCGATCGTCTCTCGCTCACCACCGTCCGCGTCGGGTCGGGCGAGCCGCTCGAGATCGTCTGCGGCGCGACGAACATCGCGCCCGGCCAGCGGGTCCCGGTGGCGCTGCCGGGCGCGGTCCTGCCGGGGAACCGCGCGATCGAGCGCACCGAGAAGATGGGCGTCGTGAGCAACGGGATGCTGTGCTCCGGGGACGAGCTGCGGCTGAGCGCTGACGGCGACGGGATCCTGATCCTGCCCGCCGGGACGCCCCTGGGGGCGGCGCTCACGGACCTCTACGGCGACTGGGTGCTCGACGTGGACGTCAAGCCGAACCGCGGCGACGCGCTCTGCCTGGTCGGCCTGGCGCGCGAGGTCGCGGCGGCCACCGGCACGCACGGCCCGGTTCCCGGAGATCGCGCTGCGCGAGGACGGCCCGGCCATCGGCGCGTCCTGGCGGCCGTCGTCGAGGACTCCGCCCTGTGCCCGCGCTTCGTGGGGCGCCGGGTGAACGGCCTCCGCGTGGCGCCCTCGCCCGAGCAGGTCCAGCGGCGGCTCCTCGCGGCCGGGATGCGCCCCGTCAGCAACGTCGTCGACGCCACCAACTACGTGATGCTGGAGCTCGGCAAGCCGACGCACGCCTTCGATGCTGGCGTGGTCGCGCGCGACGACGCCGGACGGGCGGCGCTCCAGGTGCGGACGGCCCGCCCGGGCGAGCGCCTCGAGACGCTCGACCACGTGGACCGCGCGCTGGTCCCGGAGACGCTCGTCATCGCGGACGCGAATGGCCCGCTCGCGATCGCCGGGGTCATGGGCGGGGCCGCCTCGGAGGTGGGGGAGACCACGACCGACGTCATCATCGAGTCGGCGGTCTTCGACCCGGTCAGCATCCGGCGCACCGCCTTCCGCTACGCGCTCCGCTCGGAGGCGAGCCTCCGGTTCGAGAAGGGCCAGGAGTCCCGGCTCGCCCGGATCGGCGCGGACCGGGTGGCCGAGCTGATGGCCGCGTGGGCCGGCGGCAGCGTTGCCGCCGGGCGGATCGACACCGCGCCCGACGAGCCCCCGGCGGGGCGGGTCGGGTACCGGCCGGCGCGCGTGGACCGGCTCCTCGGGACGCACCTCGGCGCCGACGTGCAGGCTGCCCTGCTGGCCCGCGTCGGCATCGCGACCGAGCCTGCGCCGGGCGGATCCCGGGTTGCGATCGCGGCCGACGCGACGCCGCGCAGCGTGCTCGTCGCGCCGGGCGAGGCTCGCGACGCGATCGTGCCCACGTGGCGCCGCGACCTCCTCGTCGAGGCCGACATCGCGGAGGAGATCGTCCGACTTGCCGGCTACGACACCGTCGCGAGCACGACGCCGGACACCGCGATGCCCCACGCGCGGCCCAACCCGCTCGAGCGGCGCGACGCCCTCCGGCGCGCGCTGGTGGGCGCCGGGCTGACGGAGGTCGTGACGCCCGCGCTCGTTCCCGCGGACCAGGCGGCCGCGCTCGGGTGGCCGATCATGGCCGCGGCGGGAGTGCTCGGCGAGACCGCCGTCGACGGCACCGGTCGTGACCGTCACGAACCCGCTGTCCGAGCGCCACGCCGTCCTGCGGCGCGGCCTCGTGGCGAGCCTGCTGGACGTGCTCTCGCTCAACGAGCGCCACGGCCGGGGTGACGTCGCGATCTTCGAGATCGGCAAGGGCTATGCGCAGGCGCCCGGACGGCTCGCCGGCGGAGTGGTGGCGACTCGCGTTCCTCGTGACGGGCGCGGCGGGCCCGACCGCCTGGAACCGTCCGGCACGCCCGTACGACCTGGACGACGCGAAGGGGATCGTCGAGCTGGTGGCCCGGGTCCTTGCGCTGCCGGAGCTCGTCTGGGCGCCGCACGAGGATGGGGCGCCGCTGCACCCGGGGCGCGCCGCGCACGGCGAGGCCCCTGGCGCGGCTGGCCGGGCTCGTCGGCGAGCTGCACCCGTCGGTGCGTGCAGCGTGGGACCTGCGCGCCGAGCGCGTCGTCGTCGGGGAGCTGGCGATCTCGGGCCTGTCCGGCGGTCAGCTGGTTCCCGTGCGGATCCTCCCGGTCGGGCGCTTCCCGTCGCACGAGCGCGATCTCGCGCTCGTGGTCCCGGAGCCGCTCGCGGCCGCGGACCTTGCGGCGACACTCCGGGCGGCCGGCGGCGAGACGCTCCGACGCGTGACCCTCTTCGACATCTATCGCGGCGCGCCGCTGGCGGCCGGGGAGAAGAGCCTCGCCTGGCGCGTCGTGGTCGCCGCCGAGGATCGGGCGCTCACGGACCAGGAGGTCGACGCCGTCGTCGCCCGCCTCGTCTCCGCGGCCGGGACCGTCCACGGGGCTCGCCTGCGCACCTGACCGCGGATCGGTCCCGGAGCGGCCGCGTGCGGCCATCGGCCGGTTGCGGGGGCCACGAGCGCCGACGTATCCTTGGCCCCGGTCCGCCGAGCGTGATCGGGCCGGCCGGGTCGGCGCCGATCGCGCGCCGCGATACGGGGAGTCTCCGTGGACATTGTCGGCGCCATCCGCAGCCTCAACCTGTTCGACCTGCTCGTGGTCTTCTTCGTGGGCGGCTTCTTCCTGGCCGGGTTCGTCCAGGGGACGCTGCGCAGGCTGCTCGGCCTTGCGATCGTCCTCATCGCGCTCCTCTTCGCCATGAACCTGCGCGACCCGCTCGGCTCGTGGCTGGGTGGGTACTGGACCCAGTACCCGAAGGGGTACTCGACGATGCTGGCGTTCGGCGGCAGCTTCGTCGTGATCTACGTCGCCGGCACGATCCTGGCCCAGGTGTTCTACCGGCGTACCCAGCTCTTCAAGCGATCCACCGCGATCGACGAGGTGGTCGGGGGCATGCTCGGGATCCTCCAGGCGCTCCTGCTGGTGGGCGCGATGATCATGATCCTGGACTCGTTCTTCCGGCTTCCGGGCGTCACGCAGAGCCCGAATGAGATCGGGATCCTGCGGAACATCTACGGCTTCTACGATCCATCGCAGGCGGCCATCCTGTTCCGCGATCACCTGATCCCCGCGTTCCTGGCGCTCTTCGCCTGGATCACCCCTTCCGGGCTCCGCGCCATCTTCCCCTGAGCACCCCGGATCTCGACGCGACCGGACCGCCCGCCCGCGATTGCCGGCCGACCTCGGGACCCTGCTTGCCGGGCCCGTGGTCGGCGCCGCGCGCGGGACTGCTCGGCGCCCTGCTGATCCGCGACGACGGTCGATCCGCGAGGATCGGCCGGATCGTCGAGGTGGAGGCCTACGGCGGGCCGGAGGACCTGCGCATCCCACGCCCGTTCCGGGCGGACCCCACGGAACGCCACGATGTTCGCGTCGGCCGGGCCTCGCCTACGTGTACGGTGTCTACGGCATGCACACCTGCCTGAACGTCGTCTGCGGCCCGGAGGGCCGCGCATCCGCGGTCCTGGTCCGCGCAGTCGAGCCACTCGCCGGCGTCGCCGCGATGCGGGAGGCCAGGATCGCCCGGGGCCTCGCGACCCGGCGGTCCGACCGAGCCGCGCCGGCGCGGGCGGCCGACCGCGTGGCCAACCTGCCGGTCGCGCGCCTCGCGAGCGGGCCCGGCAACGTCGGCGCTGCGTTCTCCATCGAGCGGGAGGACGACGGACGCGACCTGCTCGACCCGGCGGGCCCGCTCCGCCTGGAGGCCGGCCGCTGGCGGGATCCCGCTCCGAGACTGCCTCCGGGCCGCGAATCGGGATCGGGTTCGCCGGCCCGGCGTGGGCATCGCGGCCGTGGCGCTTCTGGATCGCGGGGAGCCCGGCCGCTCTCTGTCGGCCGCGCACGCTGATGGACGCGAAGTCGATCGCCCTCCTCGAGTTCCCGCTCATCCGCGAGCGACTCGCCGCGGCGGCCGGTTTCGGTCCCGGGCGACGCCTCGCCGAGGCGCTCACGCCGTCGGCTGATCGCGTGATCGTGGAGATCGGCCTGGACGAGACGTCACAGGCGCGCGAGCTGCTCGCCGAGAAGCCGCAGGCCGGGATCGGTGGCGCGCACGACATCGGGCCGGCGGTGGAGCGCGCGGCCCGCGGTGGCCGCCTCGACGCCGCCCAGTTCGCCGCGATCGCGGCGACGCTCGAGGCCGGCTCGCGGCTTCGCGACGCGCTGGCGGGCGATCGCCGGCCCCTGCTGAACGCGCTCGCCCGGGACCTGCACGGCCTGCCGGCCCTGCGCTCCACGCTGGAGCGGAGCTTCGACCCGGTCGGCGAGCTGCTGGACACGGCGTCGCCGCGCCTGGGCGGCCTGCGCCGGGCGACGCGGCACGCCTACGAGCGCCTGCGGAGCCGCCTGGAGCAGCTGGTCCACTCGACCGACATCGGCGCCGCGCTCCAGGATCCGATCATCACGCTGCGCAACGGCCGCTACGTCGTGCCCGTGCGGGCCGATTCCCGCAGCCGCGTCAAGGGGATCGTCCACGACGCGTCCGGCAGCGGGCAGACCCTCTTCGTCGAGCCGCTCGTCGCGGTCGAGCTGGGCAACGCCTGGCGCGAGGCGCAGGTCGCGGAGCAGCAGGAGGTCGAGCGGATCCTCGACGAGCTGTCGGCCCTCGTCGGCAGCCAGGCCGGACCGCTCGGCGAGCTGCTCGGCGCGCTGGCCCGGTTCGACCTGTGGAGCGCGAAGGCGCGCCTCGCCGAGGAGATGGACGCCACCCGCGCCGAGATGGGCGTTCGGCACGGAGATCATCCTCAAGGGCGCCCGCCATCCGGGCCTCACCGGCCGCGTCGTGCCGATCGACGTGGAGCTCGGCACCGACTTCCGGGCGCTCCTCGTCACCGGCCCGAACACCGGCGGCAAGACCGTCACGCTGCGAACGCTCGGCCTCCTCGCGCTCATGCACCAGGCCGGCCTCCACGTCCCGGCCGACCCCGGCAGCCGGCTGCCGGTCCTGCGCGACGTGTTCGCCGACATCGGCGACGAGCAGTCCGTCGCCCAGTCGCTCTCCACGTTCTCCGGGCACCTCCGCTCGATCGTCCGGATCACCGAGGCCGCCGGCCCGAACACGCTGGTCCTCCTCGACGAGCTGGGCGCCGGCACGGATCCGACCGAGGGTTCCGCGCTGGCCCAGGCGCTCCTCGACCACTTCCTGCGGGCCGGCGCCCTCGTGGCGGCGACGACCCACTACGCCGAGCTGAAGGTCTACGCCCACACGACGCCCGAGGTCAC
Organism: uncultured Chloroflexia bacterium; assembly: GCA_963722475.1. Lineage (GTDB taxonomy): Bacteria > Chloroflexota > Limnocylindria > Limnocylindrales > CSP1-4 > CTSoil-043. Next base: position 352,876 of record CAVRMJ010000009.1, read on the forward strand.
GAACGCGTCGGTCGAGTTCGACCTCGAGACGCTCAGCCCGACCTACCGGCTCCGGATCGGCCTCCCGGGCGGCAGCCAGGCCTTCGCGATCGCGGAGCGGCTCGGCCTGCCGGCACCGATCGTCGACGACGCGCGCGGGCGCCTGACCGAGGGCCAGAAGGCGTTCGAGGAGACGCTCGCGTCGATCCGGGAGGCCGACACGGCGGCGCGGACGGCGCTCGACCGGGCCCGGGCCGCCGAGATCAAGGCGGCCGAGGCGCAGCGGATCGCCGACGAGGAGCGCCGGCGGGCCCGCCGGGACCGCGACGAGTCGGTCGCGGCCGCGCGGGCCGACGCCGAGCGGCTGGTGGACGACCTCCGCGCCGAGATCCGCGGGCGCACGGCGTCGCCTGGAGCGCGAGACGGTCACGGCGCCGGCGCTGGACGCGCTCATGGAGCGGGCGGAGGAGCACCTGGCCCGGCTCCCGGACGCGGCGCCGGCCCCGGTGGCCGCCCCGCCCGCCGCGCCCATCGACTGGCGGGTGGGGGCGCGCGCCCGGAGCCGGACGCGCGGCTGGGAGGGCCGGGTCGTGGCCCTCGAGCGCGGTGGCCGCCGGGCCACGCTCGAGGTGGGTGGCATGCGCGTGACGGTCGGCGGTCGAGGACCTCGAGCCCGCGATCCTCGACGCGTCGCCGGGCACTCCGGCCGGCGGGGGACGGTCCGAGGACGCCGCATCCGGGATCACCGCGCTCCGGCTGGAGCGCGCCCACACGATCGCGTCGTCGCTCGACGTCCGGGGCGCGCGAGTGGACGAGGCGCTCGAGGTGGTCGGGCGCTACCTCGAGGACTGCGCGCTGGCCGGGCTGGCCAGGGCCACGATCATCCACGGCCACGGGACAGGGGCGCTCCGCGACGCGGTGCGGGCCGCCGCCGCGACCCACCCGCTGGTCGCGACCTCGCGGCCCGGCGAACGCGGCGAGGGCGGCGACGGCGCGACCGTCGTCACGTTCTAGGCGCGCGCGCGGCTCACGGCGACGGCTTCGGCTTGCCGTTCCCGTTCCCGTTCACGCCGGCGGGCTGCGTCGGCGGGATCGAGTCCGATCGGGCTCGGGCCGGGGCTCGCGAACGGGTCGAAGGACGGCGACGGCTGCGCCGACGGCTCCGGGGACGGGGCGATGTCGCAGGTCTGGGTGGGCGGGAACGGGGCGCCCCAGGTCAGCCCGTACGGGTTCCAGACGCCGGTCTCGTAGAAGTAGCTCGTCCGCGTCTTCGACGGGCCGCCCGCGACGCCGGATCCCTTCTGGGCGCGCGCGATCCAGCCGTCCGTGAAAGGTCGCCAGGCCGGGAAGTCGGCCTCGACGTTGCTGAGGTCCAGGAAGCCGCGGACTTCCATCGGGCCCACGCAGCCGTCCTGCCAGAGCTTGCCGGAGGCTGAGTCGATCGCGATGCCGACCTTCGTGTTGTCGACCTGGGTCGGCACGGTCCCCTCGATGAACCACTCCTTGACCGTCTTGCTCGAGAACGGCCCGGGCAGCATGCCGCTGAACGCGTCGACCGTGGCCTGGACGACGCCCGGAGGCTGCGGGAAGTCTGCGATCGGCAGCCCCTTCGACGCCGCGGTCAGGAACGACTGCCAGAGGGAGGCCGCCGACTCGAGCGAGACCACGCCGCCCGGCGGCGCCGAGTTGTCGGAGTTGCCCATCCACGCCCCGACGACGAACGCGGGCGCCTTGGGATCGGCGGGGGGTGCCAGGTACCCCATCGCGGTGAGGTCCTTCGTGTCGTTGGTCGTCCCCGTCTTCAGCGTCGCCGGACGCCGCGTGGTCCCGCTGTAGATCGCCCGCTTGCTCCAGAACGGGTTCTGGGCGGGATCGGTGTTCCCGGCGAGGATGTCCGTCATGATGAAGGCCGCCTGGGGGCTTGCCGCGACCGTTCCCTGGGTCACGGTGCCGTCCGGTGGCCAGATCTTCCTGCCGGTCGCGTCGCGAACCTCGAGGATCGTCGTGCGCGGCATGAGGACGCCGCCGTTCGCGATCGCGCCATACGCGCTGATCAGGTCGATCATGTGGATTTCGAGCGTCCCGATCGCGATCGACGATCCGGCCCCGAACGTGCTCGACTGGTAGCGCAGGCCGAAGTCCTGCGAGCGCTGCCAGACGCGCTCCGGGCCGATCTCGATCGCGGCCTTGATCGCGGGGATGTTGAGCGAGACGTGGATCGCGTCGCGCAGCCGGACCGGACCGCGCTCCAGCAGGTCCGCGTCGGTCGGGGTGTAGCCGCCCCCGAAGTCGGTGGTCACGTCCATGAACATCGAGGCGGCGGTGAGCGAGTGGTCGTCGATCCCGACGATGTAGTTGATCGGCTTGAACGCGGATCCGGGCTGGCGCCAGCCGTCCTCGAGGACGTCGAACTGGGGCTGGAACTGCTTGTTGCCGGGCAGGTAGAAGCCGGCGCTGCCCGACGTAGGCATAGACCTGGCCGGTCCGGTAGTCGATCGCCGCGAGGGCGGCGTTGTTGACGCCGCTGCCCACGAGGTTCTTGATCCAGTGCTCGTAGGGGACCCCGACCGCCTTCACGTAGGCGGCCGGGTCCGGCGCGTTCGGGCCTCGCGCACCCGCCTGCGCCCACTTCTCGGCGAGTCGCTGCATGCTCCAGTCGAGGGTCGTGATCACGGTGAAGCCGCCCGTGTCGACCGCGGGGCAGTTGTCGGCCAGGGCGGCGCTGCACAGGATCTCGCCGAGCTGGTGGCGCACCTGGAGGACGAACTGGGGCGCGAGCCACTGCGTGTTGTTGGGCGGCGTGATCACGAGCGGCTCCTGCATCGCCGCGTCGTAGTCGGCGGTGGTGTACGTGCCCGCGGTCAGGACGCTGCGCGTCTTCATCAGCTCCAGGATGTAGTTGCGGCGCTGGACGATCGGCGAGTCGGCTGGCACGACGAGATGCGGCTTGCCGTCGGCGCCGGTCTGCGTGACCGCGTTCCTGACCAGGTCGAAGTCGGTGGGGGACTGGGGGATGGCGGCAAGGGTCGCGGCCTGGGCCAGGGTGAGCTTCCTCAGGTCGGTGATGCCCCAGTAGCCGCGGGCCGCCGCAGCGATCCCGTAGCTGTTGTTCCCGTAGAAGTTCTGGTTCAGGTAGGCCGTGATGATCTGCTGCTTGCCCGCGACGCCGGGGAACTCCTGGGTCAGGCGGACCGACTGGATGATCTCGCGGATCTTGCGCTCGTAGGTGGAGCCCTGGAACGCGAACTGCGGCAGGAGCCGCGCGCGGACCAGCTGCTGCGTGATCGTCGACGCGCCGCGCGAGTTGCCCGTGAGCGTGTCCAGCCCCGCCGAGATGATGCCGGCCGGGTCGAAGCCGGCGTTGTCCCAGAACGTCTTGTCCTCGACCGACGTGGTCGCGTCGATCACCGTCGGGGAGGTCTGGTCGAAGGTGATCACGTCGCGCTGCTCGCGGGCGAAGGTCGCCAGCTGGACCTTCCCGGTCCGGTCGAGGACGCGTGTCTCCTGGGCGAAGACGAGGTTGTCGAAGACCTGTCTTCGGGTCGGGGAGCCCCTGGCTGTAGTGGCTGAAGGCGGCCACTGCCCCGGCGAATCCGACGACGCCGGCGACGAGGAAGGAAGCGAAGAGGAAGATGGGGAGCGCAATCGCGATGCGCCCGACGTTCGAAGCGCCCGTGGAACCTCGGCCGGAGCCATTCCTGCGGCGGCGTTGCCGTCGGGCAAGGCTGGTCTGCATGGCGTCAGTCACGATAGCATAGGTGCCATGAGCCCCCGATCCGCATCCCCGGCCAGTCCGGCGTGCCCGTGCCAGGTGGTGTGACACCGTGAGCGCGACGCGCCTTGCCGGCCTGCTGCCGGATCTCGCGCTGGCGCGGCCTGATCCACGCAACCACCGATGGGCTGGAGGCTCGGCTGGCGACGGGCACGCCGCTGCGGGCCTACAACGGCTTCGACCCCACGTTCCACTCGCTCCACGTCGGACACCTGATCCCGATCTTCGGGCTCGTGCGGCTCCAGCGCTTCGGAGGCCAGCCCGTGGCCGTCGTCGGCGGGGGAACCGGCCTGATCGGCGACCCGTCCGGTCGCTCGGCCGAACGGCCGCTCCTGGACCGCTCGGCGATCCAGGCCAACGTCCACGCGCATCCGCGACCAGCTCGCGCACTACCTCGACTTCGCGCCGGGCCCCACCCAGGCGCTCGTCGTCAACAACCTGGACTGGCTGGGGGACGCCCGGCTGCTCGACTTCCTGCGCGACATCGGCAAGCACTTCACGGTGCCGTACATGCTGGCGAAGGACTCGGTCCAGGTCCGGATGGACAAGGGACTCTCGTTCACCGAGTTCAGCTACATGCTCCTGCAGGCGACCGACTTCATGCATCTCCACCGCTCGTACGGCGTCGAGCTCCAGTGCGGCGGCGCGGACCAGTGGGGCAACATCACCGCCGGCCTGGAGCTGATCCGCCGCACCACCGGCCTGCGGCGCCCGGGTGCCGAGGAGCGCCCGATCCGGCCCACGGCCTGGCCTACCCGCTGCTCCTCTCGCCGTCCGGGGCGAAGTTCGGCAAGAGCGAGTCCGGCGAGTCCATCTGGCTCGACCCGGCGCTCACCTCGCCGTACCGCTTCTACCAGTACTGGCTCGACGTCGACGATCGCGACGTCGGCACGTACCTGCGCTGGTTCACGCTCTTCGATCGCGCGCAGATCGAGGAGCTCGAGGCCGGCATGCCGCGCACCCCGAGGCGGCGTGGCGCGCAGCGGGCGCTCGCGCGCGACCTGACGGAGCGCACCCACGGGCGCGGCGCGGCCGAGCGGGTCGCCCGTGTCAGCGAGCTCCTCTTCGGCGGCGACCCGGCCGCGGCCGACGCCCAGACCCTCGCGGACCTCGCCGCGGAGATCCCGGCGGCGCCCTGGCCCGAAGGCGAGTCCGCCGACGGCGGCCCGGGCTCGACGTCGTGGACGTCCTGCTCCTCGCCGGCACGGCGTCCTCGCGCGGCGAGGCACGACGCCTCGTCGAGCAGGGCGGCGTCCACGTGAACGGCCGGCCGGTCCGCGACCTCGCGGAACGCGTTCAGCGCCGACGACCTCCTCGCCGGCCGCTACCTGCTGGTCCGGCGAGGCAAGCGCGACCAGCGGGTGCTCGTGCGCGGGCAGGGGAGGGCGTGATCGAGGTGCCCCGCGGCCACATCCAGGTGATCGCCGGCTGCATGTTCAGCGGGAAGACGGACGAGCTGCTGCGCCTCCTGCGGCGGGCCGAGATCGCGCGCCGCCGGATCCTCCTGGTCCGCCCGCGATCGACGACCGGACCGAGGCGGAGGTCGTCCGCAGCCGGTCCGGCGCCGCCTTCGGCTCGAGGTCGGTCGGCGACCCGTCCGAGATCGAGACGCTCGCCAAGGACGCCTGGGCGGACGTGATCGCGATCGAGGAGGCGCAGTTCTTCCCGGACGGCCTCGTCCCGGTCGTCGAGCGGCTGGCGGACGCCGGGCGGACGGTGGTCCTCTCCGGGCTGAACACGGACTTCCGCGGCCGCCCGTTCGGGCCGATGCCGCAGCTGATGGCGATCGCCGACGGGGTCACGTCGCTCTCGGCGATCTGCACGGTCTGCGGCGACGAGGCGACGCGGACGCAGCGCCTGATCGACGGGCGGCCCGCCGGCGCCGACGAGCCGGTCGTGGTCGTGCGGCGGCCTCGCCTCGGAGACGCCGACGCCGCGCCGCGAGACGTACGAGGCGCGCTGCCGCGCCCACCACGAGCTGCCGTGAGCGCGCGACGCGCGGCCGCGCCGCGGCGTGGCGCCGCCGGGGTCAGCCGCCGTGGCGCGCCCGGAGGCGCGCGATGACCGCCGACGGCGGCAGCCCGCGCTCGGCCAGCAGGACCAGCGCGTGGTAGAGCGAGGTCGGCGACCTCGCCGGCCAGCGCGTCGCGGGTGCCGTCCGGTCCCGGCCCGGCGGCCTCGGCGACGGCGTCGTCCTTGGCGGCCATCAGGACCTCGGTCGCCTCCTCGGCGACCTTGCGGCCGGGCCGTCCACGCCCGCCGTCGAGCAGGCGCGCCGTGTACGAGCCGTCCGGTCGCGTCGCGGCCCGGTCGGCGATCGTCGCCCAGAGCGTCTCCAGCCAGGCGAAGCCCTGCGGCCGGCGGGCTCGCGGCCTGCCGGAGGCGCCGGGCGGCCAGGCGGCTCGGCCGTCGCGCGTCGGCGTCCGGGTCGAAGCAGCTGCGCGTGCCCGCGGTGGCAGGTCGGGCCCGGCCGGCTCGACGCGCGCGAGGAGCGCGTCGCCGTCGCAGTCGAGGGCGAGGTCGCGCAGGCGCAGCGATGTTGCCGCTGGTCTCGCCCTTGCGCCAGAGGCGTCCGCGCGACCGCGAGTGGAAGTGGACCTCGCCGGTGGCGAGCGTCGCGGCGAGCGCCTCCGCGTTCGCGTAGGCGAGCATCAGGACGCGGCCGTCGGCGGCGTCCTGGACGACGACCGGGACCAGCCCGTCGGGCCCCACCGCACGCGCGGCGGCGTCGGCGACCGGCCCGGCGGGGGAGGCGGGCCGCGAGGTCGCTCACGCGGGCGCCTCCGGCGCGAGCGGACCGGGACGCCCGGCCGCGGCCATGGCCGCCTTGACGTCGCGCGATCGAGTACCGGCGCCGGTGGAAGATGGAGGCCGCGAGCACCGCCGAGGCGCCGCCGTCGCGGACGGCCGCGACGAAGTCGTCCGGGCCGGCGGCGCCGCCCGAGGCGATCACCGGGACGTGGACCCGGTCGGCGACCGCCCGCAGCAGCGCGGTGTCGAAGCCGGCCCGGGTGCCGTCGCGGTCGATCGACGTCACGAGCAGCTCGCCGGCGCCGGCGCGACGGCCCGCTCGGCCCAGGCGAGCGCGTCGAGGCCGGTCGCCTCGCGGCCGCCCTTGACGACGACCTCCCAGCCGCGCGGCCGCATCGCCGGGGCCGCGCCCGGCGGCGGGCGTCGATCGCGACGACGACCGCCTGGCTGCCGAACCGCCGGGCGCAGCGCCGGACGAGGTCCGGGTCGCGCGACGGCGGCCGTGTTGAGCGAGACCTTGTCGGCGCCGGCGCGCAGCACGTCGCGCATCTCGGTCGACGCTGCGCACGCCGCCCCCCACGGTCAGCGGCACGAACGCGCGACGCGCCGTGCGCTCCACGACGTCGAGCAGCGTCGCCGCGGCCCTCCGGCGCGGCGTCGATGTCGAGGAAGACGATCTCGTCGGCGCCCTCCGCGGCGTAGCGCTCGGCGAGCTCCGGCGGATCGCCCTCGTCGACGAGGTCGACGAAGCGGGTGCCCTTGACGACCCGGCCGTCGGCGACGTCGAGGCAGGGGATGACGCGACGCGGCAGCATCAGCGTCACGGCGGCCGGTCGGGCGCGCCGACGCTCGCGCGGCGACGCGCCCCGCGTGGCGACGAGCGCCACGAAGTTGGCGAGCAGCCGCAGGCCGTCGCGACCGCTCCGCTCGGGGTGGAACTGGACGCCGAGCGAGGCGGCCCGCGCGCGACGGCCGGACGAAGCGGCCGCCGTGGTCCGTCTCGGCGAGGACCAGGCCCGTCGGCGCCCGGCCGCGGGCGCCGCCGCGTACGAGTGGACGAAGTAGAAGTCGGCGTCCGTCGGCGATCCCGTCGAACGAGCGGGTGCGCGCGCCGCCGCTCCACCTGGTTCCAGCCGATGTGCGGCAGGCGCGGCGCGTCGGCGAGGCGGACGGTCCGGCCGGGCAGCACGCCCAGCGTCTCGGCGCCGTCCTCGTCGCTGCCCTCGAACAGGAGCTGGAGCCCGAGGCAGATGCCCAGGAACGGGCGATCCGGCGGCGATCCAGGCCACGGATCGGCGCCACGAGGCCGCGCCGGCGCAGGCGGTCCATCGCCGGCGCCGCCGCACCGACGCCCGGGCACGACGAGCGGCGTCGGCGCCGTCGAACGTCGCGGCGCCGCGCGGCCAGGACGACCTCGGCGCCCGGCCGCCGCGAGCGCCTGCTCGATGCTGCACGAGGTTGCCGGCGCCGTAGTCGACACGACGCGCGATCCGGGTCACCCGAGCGCTGCCCTTCGTGGAGGCGACGCGCCGCGCCGGCGCGGATCCGGCTCGACGGCCGCGCGCAGCGCCCGCGCCAGCGCCTTGAACGCCGCCTCGGCAAGGTGGTGGTCGTTGCGGCCGCGTCCCGCGCAGGTGGAGCGTGACCCCGGCCGTCCGCGCGAACGACTCCAGGGCGTGCTCGACGAGCTGCGTCGACAGGGCGCCCGATGCGCTCGCCGCGGAACGGCAGGTCGATGACGGCATACGGGCCGGCCGCCGACGTCGACGACGCGCCGTCGCGAGCGGCCTCGTCCATCGGCACCGACGCCGTCGCCGAAGCGGACGATCCCGGCACGGTCGCCGAGCGCCTCGGCGATCGCGGCGCCCGAGCACGAGCGCGACGTCCTCGACGGTGTGGTGCTCGTCGACCTCGAGGTCGCCCGTCGCCCGGACGTCGAGGTCGAAGAGGCCGTGGTGGGCGAGCGACGTCAGCAGGTGGTCGTAGAAGCCGACCCCGGTCGCGACGTCGGCGCGCCCCGTGCCGTCGAGGTCGAGCGTGACGGTGATGTCCGTCTCGCGCGTGCGCCGCGCGACGGCTGACGCGCCGCTCTTCGCGCGGTCGGCCACCGCGAAGGTGCCGAGAGGGGTGGTCATGGCGGTGGCTCCAGGTTGATGGGGGGGCGGGGTGGGGCAGGGCCGGCACCCCTTCGATCGCGAATACGACAGGATTTCCGCATTCATGACGATATCGGTTTCCGCGGAAGCGGCGCGTCCCACCGGCCCCGCCGCGGCCGATGCGTCCGCCCCCAGCTTCACCTTGCTGGTCATCACCGAGTTTGCGCCTTTCTCGTTCATCACCAGCAGCACGAAGTCGGTGGCCTGTGCCCCAATCTGGAAACCGAAGCTCCCGCCCTCCAGCGCAAACATCGCCGGAGCGCTCCACGGGCCCGAAAAATCCTCGCCCTTGCGGCACGTGATCAGTCCCCGGCCGTAACTGCCGCCTACCACAAACGCCGCCTTCTTCACCGACGGATAGATCACCACGCACTCCGCCCTGTCCAGCAGATCTTTTGGAATGCTGTCCGGCATGCCGAGGATCTCTTTCATCACGGTCGCGGCATCGCCGATGCGCTCGTTTTCCTTCTTCTGTCCCATAGCCGGCAGCACCGAAGCCAGCATGAGGACAACCATCAACGCCCTGTTCGTCATAAACGCTCCTTTGGTGTTGATCGATGATCGATGGTGATAGGACCGACACCTACTTCTGTTCCGTCTGTGGAGGAGACGCATCCTGCGGAAAACTTTTCAGCGCCACCTCGCGCGAGTGGGAAGCAGTCTTCTTCGCTTCGTCGGTTGTGTTTTCGATGAGAGTTCCCTTCAACACGTAATACGCTTCGTCGCCCCGGCTCTTGCCCTCGCCCCGCTCGACTGTCCCCCGAAATTCGAACGATACACCATGCACCGTCTCGGTAGTAAAGACGAGTCGATTGCCATCCAGCTTGCCCGACTTGAAAGAAGTGATCCAGAAAAACGCCGCGATCGCTTTCCGAGTCGCCATAGCGCGAAACAAAGCCGGTAACGCGCCCCTGGTCTTCGACGGTGACCTGCACAAACTCGCCGTCGCGCAAAAAACTATACATGCCCGAGAAGTCCGCCACCGGGCGTGGCCTGCGCGCCCGCAAGCATCCCGGCAAAAATAGCGAAACACGCAAGGGGCAGCGCATGGAAGCGGGTACAGTGGATCGGCACGTTCACCTCGGAACTCTCAGTATAGCGGTCATTACTCCTTGGCACCTAGCTCGCCACCGCGTCTTCCAGCCTGCACTCCTCTGCCGGCTTATCGAATCTCAGCCCCATGAATACAGGCGCTCGCAGCTTCATGCCGCCCTCCGCGGTTTCGTGAGTCCACTCGGCGAACTTGATTTCGGCAACCAGTTTCGGGCGCACGAAGTGAACTTTTCGCAAGCCGCCGATCTCGCCGTAGAACGGATTCTGCTTCGTCTTGAGCGGTTGCAGACCAGCGAAGATCTCTTTGAGCGTTTTCTGATCGAAGCCGGTGCCGGCCTGGCCAACGTGAATCAGGCGTCCCTGCTGGTCGTACAAGCCGAGGACAAGCGCGCCGAAATATTCGCGGCTGCCCTCCGGATCGGTGTAGCCTCCAATGACGCATTCCTGGCGCTGTGTGATTTTAATCTTAAGCCAATTGGTCGAGCGCTTTTCTTCGTAAGCGCTGCTGCGCTTCTTGGCGACGATGCCTTCCAGTCCACGCCGCTTCGCTGCTTCAAACAGGTCGAGACCTTTCTCGGCGTAGTGGTCGGAAAACTGAATCACTCCACCAGCCACGATTTTCTCTTGCAGCAACCGCTTGCGTTCGTCCAGCGCAACGCGACGCAAGTCGAGTCCATCGAGGTAAAGAAGATCGAAGGCGTAGTAGACGACCGGCACACCTTCGCGCCGCGGCAGGCGGCGCTTGCCGGGTTGGAATCCGGTACGCTGCTGCATCAGGCTGAACGAAGGCCGGCCCTCGTCGTCGAGCGCGACGATCTCGCCGTCAAGGATGGCGCGCTGGACTTTTACGAATTGCGGCAGGCTTTTGAGTTCGGAAAACTGCGCGGTGAGGTCATTCTGATTGCGCGACACCAGACGAACGCGGCCGTCTTCGATGAAGGCAACGGCGCGGTAACCGTCCCATTTGATTTCAAACAGCCAGTCCGGATCGTTGAAGGCCTTGGCGGCGGAGGTCGCCAGCATCGGGTGAATGATCGTGGGCATGGGCTTCTGCTCCGCGCCGGGGAGAGCATTCACCGCAGAGGACGCAGAGTTCGCAGAGGATTTCTTGGCTCTTGATTTGGAACTTGCACTTTTCGGCGCAAGATCAGGAGCGTTCGCGCGCGAAGGGCTTCGCGCCGCCCGTCGTTCGTTTTTGCCCTTGCCTTTCTCCGCGTTCTCAGCGCTCTCCGCGGTTAAAGCCTTTCGCTTCGAGTCGGCGCGAGCGATGGCGTCGGCCAGCCACGCCGCCTTCACCCTTCCGCGCGATGCCGGACGGCTGCTCTTCCATTCCGCCGAGCCCTTATCCGCCGGCGATCTCCGCCATGGTGCGATCGGTGAGAATAGAAGTGTCGAAGGCGTCGATGTCGAATCCCGCGACGACGTGATTATCTTTCTTCTTGATCAGCAGCCATTCGTTCCCCTTGCTTCCGGCGCGCCCCTTGATGTGCACGAGCGCGAAATCGCCGTTGAGCCGCTTCCCTTTCAGCCGAAACTTGAGGTCGCCTTTCACCAGCATGGCGGCAGCTTCTTTTTCTGTGCCCGGAATGTACTCGCCTTTGACCGGCACCGGCGACAGCGGCTCCCATGTGCCTGCGTCCCAAACCATCACCGTACCGCCGCCGTAATTGCCTTTGGGGATGGTGCCTTCAAAATCGTAATACGACACAGGATGATCCTCGACCTGCATGGCCAGACGCTTGTCGGCGGGATCGAGCGACGGGCCCTTTGGGGACGGCCCACGACTTGAGCACGCCGTCCATCTCCAGTCGAAAATCGTAATGCAGGCGCGTGGCGTCATGTCGCTGCACCACGAAACGGTGCCGCGATTGTTTTTCGACCTTAGGCGGAGGCTCGGGCGTTTCCTCAAACCGCCGCTTTCGTTTGTACTCGTCAAGCGACATGGCGGCTATTGTAATTCCGCCAGGCTCATGTGGGGACACGCTGTGTGGTTGTCGCGGCCCCGGGCAACTGCCGAGCTGCGCTCGACTTGGACGGGCGAGGCGCCCGTCCCCACACGAGCCTGTCCATTGAAGCCGTATACTGTCCGGTTCTGAGGAGTCATATGAATCGGCTGTCCCGATCCAAAAGTCTGTCGCTGCTGTTCTTATATTGCTCGCCGCATCCCTCGTGCACGCCCAGGCTCCGGCGCCCATCTCGCCCGCGCTGCGCGAGAAAGTAGATGCGACAGTCCGCCAGGCGCTGACCACGACCGGCGTTCCGAGCGCCTCGATTGCCATCGTGCAAGACGGAGCGATCGCCTATCTCCAGGCCTACGGCGCTGGCCGCATCGATCCGCACACGCCCGCGCAGCCTTCCATGCGTTACAGCATCGGCTCCATCAGCAAGCAGTTTACGGCGGCGGCGGTGCTGCTGCTGGCGGAGCAAGGCAAGCTTTCGCTCGACGATCCGGTGTCGCGATTCGTGCCCAACCTGACTCGCGGCAACGAGGTCACGATTCGTGAATTGCTCTCGCACACCTCGGGCTATCAGGACTACTGGCCGCAAGACTATGTTCCGCCGTTCATGCTCCAGTCCATCACGGCGGACAAGATTCTCAACCTGTGGGCGCGCAAGCCGCTCGACTTCGATCCGGGAACCGAGTGGCAATACAGCAACACCAATTTCGTGATTGCCGGATTGATTGTTGAGAAGGCGAGCGGCGAGCCTCTGCTGCAATTTCTGAGCGAGCACGTCTTCGCGCCGCTGGGCATGAAGAGCGTCATCAACATCGACCAGAACCGGCTCACTGAAACCGATGCCACCGGCTACCTGCGCTATGCGCTCGGGCCGCCGCGACTGGCCCCGAAAGAGGGCAAGGGCTGGCTGTTTGCCGCGGGCGAACTGGCCATGCCCGCCGAAGATCTGGCGAAGTGGGATATCAGCATGATCAATCGGAGCGTGCTCCAACCGGCCTCTTACGCGCAGATGGAAAGAGAAATCGTACTCAAGAATGGCGTCGGAACGCGCTATGGCCTGGGCGTGGATGTGCGACAAGAATCCGGACAGCGCGCCATCGAGCATGGCGGCGAAGTCTCCGGTTTTACCGCGCACAACATAGTATTTCCGGAGGCACGCAAGGCGGTCGTCGTCCTGGTCAATGAGGACTCGGTCGGAGCCTCCAGCGACATTGCCCGCAAGATCTCCGACTTACTCTTTCGCGAGGCCGATGCCGGCAAGCGAGAGGATCAATCCCGCGAAATCTTCGCGGCGTTGCAGCAAGGGAAGATCGATCGAACCTTGTTCACGGACAACTGCAACAGTTACTTCACCGAACAGGCTCTGAAAGATTTCGCCAGCAGCCTTGGGCCGCTGGGATCGCCGGCGGAATTTACACAGACGGCCATCCAGGATCGCGGCGGGATGACGTTCCGCTTGTTCGAAGTGCAATTTCCGCAAAAGACGGTCGAGGTTCGGGAACGGATCATGCCCGATGGCAAGATCGAACAATATCAAGTGGGCGCGAAATAAGTCAGCCAATGAAACGTGAATATCCGGAGTCCCCGCTGGTGGGCGTGGGCGCGGTGATCGTCGAGCATGATCGCGACGACCATCGCGTCCTGCTAATCCGGCGCGGACAACCGCCGCTGCTGGGCGAGTGGTCGCTGCCCGGCGGAGTCCTCGAATGCGGTGAAACTCTGCGCGAAGCGGTGGCCCGTGAAGCCCGCGAAGAAACGGGATTGCTGGTCGAGACGGGTGAGATGCTGGGCGTATATGAACGTGTGATCCGAGACGACGAGAAACGAGTGCGGTATCACTATGTGCTCATCGATTTCCTGTGCCGCGCAGTCGGCGGCGACCTCAAGGCAGGAAGCGATGCGGCGGAGGTTCGGTGGTTTACGCGCGACGAATTGCCAGCGCTGAACCTGGCGTACGACGCGAATGACGTCGTGCGTAAGGGATTGGCGTCGGCACCGAGGGTAGCGCGGGATATTCTGTCCGTTCCGGTGGCTGTATTACTGCGAGTCGGGCGTTCTCCGCCACCGGCGAGGGCGAGACGCCCTCGGCTGGACGCGGCGAAGATGCCCGTCCCTACACTTGCAGCCGTAATCCATCGCGCGGTCATCGCCTTAGTCGGCCATTTTCGCCACATGCACCGGGAAACCCGTCTTCGGCAGGAGCGACGTCAACTCGAATACCTTGAACCCGTCACCGCTGATTTCGGTCTGGCGATACAGGCCAGGTTCGGTTTCCGCGGTTTCGTGGCGGCCCTCGAGATCATTGAGAAACTTCTGCGCGTCTTTCAGGCTGGCTTCACCGCCCTTGGCCCGCGTCACCACGGCCTCCGTGGCATAGGAGCGCACCAGTTTCGGCCAATATTTCTGCAGCAGCTGAGTGCTCGCGAAGATGTCAGCCCAAACAATTTCTCCGTTCACGGCGACCACGACGCCCACCGCATTCTTATCCCGCAGTTGGCGGATCACGCTTTCGTAGTTGCGCTGCACCGGCTCGGCAATGGCATCCACCTTCTCCTGCACATCCTTGTTATCCATCACGCGGGCATAGGAACTAGTCGAATTCACTGCCGCAGCAGCCGGAGGCGGAACAGCCATCGCCATTGCCTCCTTCGATTTTCCCACGCTGTCCCACACCTGCTGCTGATCTTTCGCAGCCATCGCCTTGCTGCGCACAACCGGCGAAGCGACAAGGCCGCCAGCAGCGCCTCCAGCACTGCCGAACCCGTACTTACCGTTCGCGGGCACCCAGCGCCCGGGCTCGACGCAGAAGACGCTGAGGTCCACGGGATCGCTTTCCGAGGGCACGATGCGATCTTTGCCGATAACGCGGTCCTGCTTCCCGCCGGTAACGATCTCGCCGGCGAGGAGTAACAACGGCCGCTTCGAGTTATTCACCAGAACCAGCCGATTCACTTCTGCATCGCGCATCGGATGCATGATGGGCGTTTCGCCAGGACGGTGACGGATGAGGCCGCGCGCCTGGCCAGCCTCGGTCACGACAACGTCGCCGCTGCGCAGGCCCTCATCGAGCGTGAGAAATTCCGCCGTGTCATACGACTTACTGGCTACCACGGGAAAAACAGTCAGGTTGCCGCTGCGAATCGGGCTGAGCAGCGAATAACCGGACGCCGGGGTTACTTCGCCCGCTTGCAGCAAGCACGGAACCACAACCGCCGCCACCACTAGCACAACGATTCCAGCCACCGCGACGATGAGACGCATAAATGAGCCTCCCAGCAGTAAAGACACCAGCGAAGGCGCCCGTGCTCCCACGTACGTGCGATGCTCTGCCCGCGCAGCCTGCTTGCGCCGCCGCCCCGGCACGCCCAGATAGCAG
>CAVRMJ010000010.1:0-140740 GCA_963722475.1 uncultured Chloroflexia bacterium
GCACCGAGGGCTACGCGGCGAAGTTCGACCAGGAGGACGACCCGGGTGGCCATGCGGCCCTCGGCTTCCGACGGCCTGCCCGAACCCCCGCACACGCTCGAGATCGACCCGGCGACGATCGGCATCGCCGTCGGCCTGTTCGAGCGGTACGCCTTGGGCACGGTCAGCTCGACGCAGCTCGCCGCCGAGACCGGGCTCGCCGACTCCCGCATCCGGATGATCCTCATGAACCCGCTCTACAACGGCTGGATCCGCCGACACCGCGGCCCCGACGAGACGCGCCGTCCGGCCCCGTGGCGGCCGACCCGCCCGTCTCGGACGATCTGTGGGCGCGGGTCGAGGACGGTGCGGCGGGCAAGACACGGGGTGGGGGACCCCGCCACCGCGGTCGCCTGGACCTGCTCGCAGGCCTCCTCGAGTGCGTCCTGCGGGCGGCGCATCCGGTCAGACGGACGGATGGGCAGCATCGGATCGGATCGCCAAGCTGCACACGGAGCCGTGCGCCGCCTGGGGCTCGAAGGCCCGCCTCGCCGCATCGACGTGGGAGGCTCCCGTCCTCGCCCAGCTCGGGTCGCTCCGCGTCGACGACGCCATGCGCGCCCAGATCATCGCGGTGCTGTCTGCCGGCGAGCGTCCCGTGACCATGGATCGCGCCCGGCTCGAGCGCCAGATGCGCGAGCTCGCCCTGGAGCACGCGGCGGCGCGCCTCGACGACGCGGACCTACCTCGCGCGGATGGCACGCCTCCGCGGAGAACTGGAGATCGTCGGGGCGCAGCCGGCCCGGGATCTGCCGGCGCGTCGCGCGACGGAGTGGCTCGACGCCCTCGCCGAAACCTGGCAGAAGACCGACTAGTAGAGGAGAAGTCCGACGTGATCCACGCTGTCTACGAGCGGATCGTCATCGAAGGGCCGCGCTTCGTCGGCCTGCGCCTCACACCGGCGGCGTACCGGCACGGACTCGCGCTCGCGCTGCCAGAGGCTGTTATGGCGCGCCCGACAGGATTCGAACCTGCGACCTTCGGCTCCGGAGGCCGACGCTCTATCCGCTGAGCTACAGGCGCGCGGGCGGACGCCGGTTCGGCGCCGCGAGGCCGGATTGTACTCCGGTCCGGCCGCCCTGGCCCAGAAACATCGCTGTCCCGGTGAAGGATCGACCGATTACCCCGCTCGGAGCTCCGCCGGTCGCACCCGCGCCAGCCGCCTCGGGCCGCGCCAAGGCACCAGCTCCTCGACCCCGCCATCGCCGCCCGCATTCTCGATGACGATAGGCTCATGCCAGCAGGGACCTGCCTTGGCGCCCTGCGCGGGCCCAGAAACATCGAAGCGGCTCCCGAAGGAGCCGCTTCGAATGCTGTCCCGGTGAAGGGTCGACCGGTTACCCGATCGTCTTCTGCCGCGTTACAAGGGCATCTATCACGCCGGCTGCACCGACTACCCTGACCCTACCTACCCATGACCCCGTAACTAGGGCAGCAGCGTCGCTTGCGCGACGTTCACTACTGTACCCTGTCGCGACGCTCACGCCAAGGGTTTTTGCTCGTCGGCGCATTAATATCTCGCAACATTCGGGCGATCCGACCCCCGAAGGTTGCGAAGGTAGGCCGCGCGGAACGGTCGCGGCGGGCGGCGTCACCGGGCGGGCCGGCCCTCGATCAGGCCTCCTCGATCGTCACCGAGATCATGGCCACTGGCGCTTCCGGGAAGTCGCGGCTGTTCCGCGGTGCCGCCGCGATCGCGTCGACCACGTCCATCCCGGTCAGCACCTGGCCGAAGCGGGTGTAGTTCCGCGGCAGCTTCCCGCGCAGGTCCTGGTGGCAGATGAAGAACTGGGATCCGTTCGTGTTCGGGCCGGCGTTCGCCATCGCCAGCGCGCCGCGGTCGTAGTCGCCGGTGAACGGCTCGTCCTCGAACTTGTAGCCCGGCCCGCCCGTGCCGACGCGGCCGGCGTTGCGGATCTGGCCCCTCTCGTCCTGGCGGCCGAACTCGCCGTCACCGCCCTGGACCACGAAGCCCGGGATGACGCGGTGGAAGATCACGCCGTCGTAGAAGCCCTGCTTGGCGAGCTTGATGAAGTTGCCGGCGGCTTTCGGGGTGCCCACGTCGTCGAGCTCGACGACGATCTGGCCCTTGGTGGTCTCGATGGTTGCCTTCGTCACGGGTGCTCCTTCGGTGAAGTCAGGTGGCGGGTGGAGATCGGCAGAGGATGCCGTCAGGGCCGCGTCACGGTCGCCGTGGTGATCGGCAGCGGGTCGAGCGCGGCGTTGTCGGGCGAGCCCGAGTTGGGCATCGCGGCGATCGCGTCCGCGACATCCATCCCCGAGGTCACCTCGCCCAGGATCGCATAGGTGTTGGCGGCCGCCAGCGAGCTCGCCGCCGCGTCGCTCAGGACGATGAAGAACTGCGAGCCCTGGGAGTTGGGCTGGGGCGTGCGCGCCATCGCCACGGTCCCGCGCTTGTACAGCGTGGTCACCGGGTCGTCCGTGATCGTGTAGCCGGGCCCACCGGTCCCTACCTGCGACGCGTCCACGTTCGGCGCCCGGCCGAACTGGCCGTCGCCGCCCTGGATCACGAAGCCCGGAACGAGGCGGTGGAAGACCACGCCGTCGTAGAAGCCGCAGGCGGCCAGCGCCACGAAGTTGCCGGTCGCGTGGGGCGCCAGCGAGCCGGTGATCTTGATCACGATGGTGCCCTTCGCGGTGGCGAGGGTGACCGTGGCCGTGTCGGACGCGGCCATGGGCGCCGGGGCGCTCGTCGGGCAGCCGCTGACGCCCGCGCCCGTGCCCGCGCTCGCGGCCGGGCTCGTGGCAACGCTCGGTGCCGCCGACGGCGCCTGCGAGGGAGCGACCGACGGCACGATCGGGGCCGCCTTTGCGCTTCCCCCACATGCCGCGAGCGCGGCGGCGGCAACGAAGGCGAGCGCAGCGAGGCGGCGGGATCGCATGATCATGCGGCGGTCTCCATGGCGGTGAGGTATTCGATACGGCCGGAGAGGAGGACCTCTCCGAGGAGGATGCCGGTCACCCCGGCGTCCCGGAGGCGACGGATGCCGGCGAGGTCGGTGACTCCGCCGGCGACCAGGACCTCGACGTCGAGGTCGCGAACGAGGCGCTCGACGAGCGCGGGATCGGGTGCGCCGCCGCCGTGCGACAGCACGAGGCGCCGCACGCCCAGGCCAGCCAGCTCGGCGGTGACCTCGTCGAAGCTCGGCCGGTGCGGGCGCTTCCAGGGGTACTCGGCGAAGCGCTCGGGACGCGGGTCCAGCCCAACCGCCAGCCAGTCGCCGGCCACCTCGATGCACGCGCGGAGCGTCTCGTGGTCGTCGGCGACGCTCATCGCCAGCAGGACCCGGGTGGCGCCGGCGGCGAACGCGAGCCGGATCTTGTCTGCGCCCTCCATGCCGCCCGCGAGCTGGAGCGGCACGCCGACCCGGCCCGCGACCCGGCCCACGGCCTCCAGGTTGACCGGGCGGCCCTGCCGGGCGCCGTCGAGGTCGACGAGGTGGATCGACCGGGCACCCTGCGCCACGAACCGCTCGGCGATCACCTCGGGCCGGTCGCTGGGAGCGCCGATCCCGGCTGCGGCGCCGGGCCAGTGGACGATCCGCGAGCGGCCGCTCGCAAGGTCGATCGAGGGGATGACGAGCACGCGCTTCCCGTTCAGGCGCCGGCCCGAGCCGCGGCACCGACCGCGCGGCTGGCCGTCTCGGCGAGTGCCGCGCGGACCGCCGCGAGCGTGGTGTCGATGTCGTCGCTGGTGATCCCGTGGTGGGTGACGGCCCGGATCGCCCCGTGCGAGTAGGGGACCATGAGCACGCCGCGCGTCTCGAGCGCGTCGAGGAAGGCGGCCCGGTCGCGCGCGACCCGGAAGATCACGAAGTTGGTCCGGGCGCGGGCGGGATCGAGGCGACCCGGCGCGGGCTGCGCGGCGCCGCCCGGCGATTCGATGCCGGCGAGGTCGGCCAGGCCCTCGGCCAGGCGCCTCGCGTTGGCGTGGTCGTCGGCGAGGCGGGCGATCATGCCGTCCGGCCCGTCGGAAAGGGCGAGGAGCCCCGGCGCCGCGAGCACGCCGACCTGGCGCATGCCGCCGCCCAGGAGCTTGCGCGCCCGCCGCGCGCGCCAGATGAAGGCGCGCGTCCCGACCACCACCGACCCGATCGGGCAGGCGAGCCCTTTGCTGAGGCAGAACGTGACGGAGTCGGCCGGCCCGGCGAGGGCCGCGGGATCCACGCCCAGGGCAATCGCTGCGTTGAAGAAGCGGGCGCCATCGACGTGGAGTGGCACGCCGTGCGCGTGGGCCACGTCCGCGACCGCCCGCGTGTAGGCGACGTCGAGGGGCTGGCCCATCGAGTGGGCATGCGTGTTCTCGATCGCGACGAGGCCGCTGAGCGGCTCGTGCGGGTCCTCGGGGTCGCGGAACGAGTCCGCGACCAGGTCCAGGTCCAGCGTCCCGTCGGGGCGGTCCGGAAGGGCCCGGATGCTGGTGCCCACGACCACGGCGTGGCCGGCGGCCTCGTCCATCACGAGGTGGCTCTCCGCGCTCGCGATCGTCTCCTGGCCGCGGTCGAGGTGCGCGAGCTGGGCCACGAGGTTGCCCATCGTGCCCGAGGCGACGAACAGGCCGGCCTCCTTCCCGAGCAGCGCGGCGGCGCGCTCCTCGAGCGCGTTGACGGTCGGGTCGTCGCCGAAGACGTCGTCGCCCACCTCGGCCTCGGCCATCGCGCGTCGCATCGCGGGCGTCGGGTGGGTGACGGTGTCAGAGCGCAGGTCGATCCGGGGCATGGCCCGGCGAGGATATCGCGGCTGGGTCGGAGGCGCGTCCGCCGGGCTCCGCGGGCCCGGGAAGCGGCGGGGAAACGGCCCGGAAGCGGCAGCATCGCCTGGCCTCTGCTACGATCTGCCGGCCGTGGACCCGTGGTGTAGCGGCCCAACATGCCTGCCTGTCACGCAGGAGATCGCCGGTTCGAATCCGGTCGGGTCCGCCATCATCCGCGCCGCTGATGCCGCGGTCAGCGCAGCCCGTCGAAGAGGTCCGCCTCCGGGAAGCGCGTCGTCACGCGAGCCGCGCGCAGGATGAACGTCTCCTCGCCCATCAGCTCCGCGAGCGCATCTTGACCCATGGCCAGCAGGGGGCTCTTCGTCGAGAGTTGCGTGCGATGGGCCTGGAGCGCCGACCAGCGCTGCGACGTGAACCGGGCACAGACCACTCGCGTCGTGATCTCGTCGTCGTCCACGGTGGAACGTCGCATGAACGTCTCCCACGCCTCGACGGCGGCCGTGTCCGCCGCATCCGGCGGGGACCAGAAGGAGCGCACGCCGGCAGCCTCCATCCTGGCCGCCATCTCCTCACGTCGGCGACGGCCGGTCGCCTGCTCGTAGAGCTTCGCCGGCGCCCACGGGCGCAGGCCGCCCTCCGCCTCGGCGGGCCCGGTGCCGCCGTGCTCCGGGGCCAGCTGCTCCGGGTACCACTCGGGGTCGCCGGCACGGTAGAAGGCGCCGACCGCGACGCGGTGCGCGTTCACGTGATCCGGGTGCCCGTAGCCGCCGAAGCTGTTGTAGCCGGTGATGACGTCCGGCCGGTAGCGGCGGACCATCCAGACCAGCCGCCCGATCGCCTCGTCGCGGTCTGCCTGCCAGAAGCTCCGCGGGTCGTGGTTGCCCGGCTCGCCCATCATCCCGGAATCGCGATAGCCAAGGTTCTCCCACTCGGTCACGCCCAGCGCGCCGAGCGCCGCCTCCAGCTCCGCGGCCCGCATCTCGCCCAGCCGCCGGTGGTTCCCGGGGGTGTCCAGCTCCGGATCGACGATCTCCCCGAGCTCGCCGCGCGTGCAGGTGACCAGGACGACGCGGCGGCCGTCGGCGACGGCCTTCGCCATCACGCCACCCGTCCCGATCGTCTCGTCGTCGGGATGGGCGTGGACGGTCATCAGCGTCAGCCGGCCGTCGGGGGAGGGGGTCGCGGGTGTCGTCTCCATCCGCGCATGCTACCCGCGAGGCGCCGATCGGTCGGCCGGCAGTCCCGGCGCCCGGCGTCCGGGCGACGACCCCACGGCCTCCGCGCCGTACCATCGCCGGAATGACTGCCCCGTCGACCGCCGGCCCGCTCTCCGGGATCCTCGTCGCGGACTGCAGCACCGTGCTCGCGGGGCCGTACTGCACGATGCTGCTCGCGGACCTGGGCGCAGACGTCGTGAAGGTGGAGCCGCCCGAGGGCGACGCGACGCGCGGCTGGGGCCCGCCGTGGGTGGCGCCGGGCGTGGCCGGCCCGGATGACCCCGGCACGGCGGCCTACTATCTGGCCGTCAACCGGAACAAGCGATCGATCCGCCTGGACCTCAAGGCCGGGGGCGGGCAGGACGTGCTGCGTCGCCTCCTGGTTCGCGCGGACATCCTGGTCGAGAACTTCCGGGTCGGCGGATTCGCGCGCCTCGGCTTCGACGACGCCGGGCTCGAAGCGCTGAACCCGAGGCTCGTCCACCTCGCGATCTCCGGCTACGGCCCGACCGGACCCGAGGCGGCCGCTCCTGGCTACGACTTCATCGTCCAGGCCGTCTCCGGCCTCATGTCGATCACCGGCGCCCCCGATGACGAGGGTGGTCTCCCCAGCAAGACTGGTGTCGCGGTGAGCGACCTGACGACGGGCATGCTCGGCGCCGTGGCGGTGCTCGCAGCGCTCGGCGGGCGCGATCGACCCGGGTCACCTGCGTTCGGGCGCGGCCAGCGGATTGACATCTCGCTGCTGGGGTCGACACTCGCGTGGCTTGCCAACCAGGCCCAGAACTACTTCGTCACCGGCGTGGCGCCGACCCGTCGCGGCAACGCGCACCCGAACATCGTGCCGTACGAAACGTTCGCCACTGCTGACGGATGGATCGCCGTGGCCGTTGGCAGCGAACGCCAGTGGCCGCGCTTCTGCCGCGCGATCGGTGCGCCTGTGCTCACCGACGATCCGCGGTTCGCGACGAACGGCGCCCGGGTGGCGAATCGCGGGGCCTTGCGCTTGCTCATCGCTGCGCGCCTGGCGGCCGCGCCGAGCGCGACGTGGCTGGACCGCCTCGCCACGGCCGACGTCCCGGCCGGCCAGATCAACGACCTGGCGGCCGCGTTCGCCGCACCCCAGGTCGCCGCGCTCGGCGCGATCGTCGAGATGGAGCATGCGGTCCTGGGCCCGCTGCGCCAGGTGGCGCCGCCGTTCGCGCTCGGCGCGACGCCTGCCACGGTTCGCACGCCTCCGCCGCTCCTGGGCGAGCAGTCGGACCAGATCCTGGCCGAGCTGGGGTACGGGCCCGCCGAGGTCGCCCGGATGCGAGCCGCCGGGACGATCTGAGCGTGCGGTCCCGGAGGTCGCCCTGAAGGACGCGCTTCCCGGTCTGCGGGATCGTCGTGTACGCTCCCCGCCATCTCCACAAGAGGACCGTGCGTGACCTGTCCGAGCTGCGGCACCTCCAACGCCCCCGGGGCCAAGTTCTGCTCCGAGTGCGGAACGCGCTTCGCCACGACGTGCCCCGCCTGCGGCGCCGTCAACCTGCCGGGCGCCAAGTTCTGCTCCGAGTGCGGAACGCCGGTTGGAGCCGGGGCCGCAGCCGGGGCCGGAGCCGTCGAGGCGCCTGCCGTGCGTGCGGTGGCGAGTCGGAGCCCTCGGGCGGCAGCCACCCTCACCGAGCGACGTCTCGTCTCCATCCTGTTCGCGGACCTGGTCGGTTTCACCGCCCGGAGCGACGGCGAGGACCCGGAGCAGGTCCGCGAGTTCCTGGACCGCTACTTCGAGCTGGCGCGCGAGATCGTCGAACGGTACGGCGGGACCGTCGAGAAGTTCATCGGCGATGCGGTCATGGCGGTCTGGGGCGCGCCGGTCGCCCAGGAGGACGACGCGGAGCGGGCCGTCCGTACCGCACTCGACCTCGTCGACGCGGTTCGTCACCTCGGTCGCCAGGCGGGGGACGACGGTCTTGCGCTCCGCGCCGGCGTCCTGACCGGCGAGGCGGCGGTGGATCCGGCCGCGTTCGGCCGAGGCCAGGCCATGGTGGCGGGCGACCTGGTCAACACTGCCTCGCGCCTCCAGTCGGTCGCGCCGCCGGGTGTCGTCCTCGTCGGCGAATCCACGCGTCGGGCGGCCGAACGGGCCATCGCGTTCGAGCCGGCTGGCGAGCAGACGCTCAAGGGCAAGCTCGCGCCGGTGCCCGCCTACCGGGCGCTCCGCGTCGTTGCCGAGCGCGGCGGCGCAAACCGGAGCGAGGGTGTCGAGGCGCCGTTCGTGGGCCGCGACGACGAGCTGCGGCTCCTGAAGGATTTCTTCCACGCGACGGGGCGCGAGCGGCAGCCGCGCCTCATCTCCGTCACCGGCCAGGCCGGAGTCGGGAAGAGCCGTCTCGCCTGGGAGTTCCTCAAGTACATCGACGGCGTCCTCGAGACGATCTACTGGCACGAGGGCCGGTCGCCCGCCTTCGGGGAGGGCGTCACGTTCTGGGCCCTTGCCGAGATGGTCCGCCGCCGGGCCGGCCTTGCGGAGCGGGACGACGAGGCGACGACGCGCGAGCGCCTGGGCTCCACGCTCCTGGAGTTCGTGCCCGACCCGGCTGAGCGAGAGCGCCTGGAGCCCGCCCTCCTTGCCCTGCTCGGTGTCGGCGACGCCTCCGCCGGCCGCCGCGAGGAGCTCTTCGCGGCCTGGCGGACGTTCTTCGAGCGCGTCGCGGCGGACCACCCGGCGATCCTCCTGTTCGAGGACCTCCAGTGGGCAGACCCTGGCCTGATCGACTTCATCGACCACCTGATGGAATGGGCGAACGGGCCGATCTACGTGGTGACGCTTGCGCGCCCCGATCTCCTGGACCGTCGACCGGGCTGGGGCGCTGCCCGCCGGAACTTCGTCGCCCTCTCGCTCGGGCCGCTCCAGGAGGGCTCGATGCGGGAGCTCCTTGCCGGCCTCGCTCCCGACCTGCCGGAGCGGACAGTCCGCGACATCCTTGCCCGCGCCGGGGGCATCCCGCTCTACGCGGTCGAGCTCGTCCGGATGCTGGTTGCCGACGGCCACCTGGTCGCCGACGAGGGTGGCACCTTCCGCGTGGCGGGCGAGCTCGGCGACCTGCACGTTCCCGAGACCCTCCACGCCCTGATCGCGGCCCGGCTCGATGCGCTCGATCCCGCCGAGCGCGCGATCCTGCAGGATGCCGCCGTGCTGGGCCAGACGTTCTCGCTGCCCGCCCTTCTGGCGCTCACCGGCGACGACGCGGCCTCACTCGAGCCTCGCCTCCGATCGCTCGTCCGACGGGAGATCCTCCGGGTGGACACGGACCCGCGCTCGCCGGAGCGAGGCCAGCACGGATTCACCCAGGCGCTCCTGCGGGAGGTCGCCTACGGAACGCTGGCGAAGCGGGATCGCCGCGCGAAGCATCTCGCCGCGGCCCGCTACTACGAGGCGCTCGGCGACGAGGCGGTCGCGGGCATGCTCGCCACGCACTACGTGGATGCATATCTCGCGGCGCCGGACGGCGCCGAGGGAGCGGCGATCGCCGGCCAGGCGCGGATCGCGCTCCGTGCCGCGGCGGACCGGGCCAGCGCGCTCGGGTCGCACGACCAGGCCATCGCCTTCCTGGAGCGTGCCCGGACCGTCACGCCCGATCCGGTAGAGGAGGCCGAGCTCATAGAGCGGATCGCGGTCGCCGCCGACGCGGTCGGCCATACGACCGAGGCGTGGAGCGCCTTCGCCGATGCGATCGGCCGGCACCGGGCGCGCGGCGACCGCGTCGCGGCCGCCCGGGCTACGGCCGGCCTCGGAGAGGCGCTCCTGAACGCCTACGAGTCCGGCCGTGCCCTGGAGATGCTCCTGCCCGCCGAGGCCGAGTTCTCGGACCTGGCCCCGGACCCCTCGTTGGTGGCGATCCGTGCCCAGATCAGCCGGGGGCACATGCTCCGGGGTGACTCGGAGGAGGCCGTCCGCTGGGCCGACGTCGCCCTCGTCGACGCCGAGCGCGGCGATGCCCTGGAGCTCGTGGCACACACCCTGATCACGAAGGGGTCGGCCCTCGCCTCGACGGGGCGCTGGCGCGAGGGCACGGGGCTGCTGGACGTGGGGCGACGCCTGGCGGAGGAGCACGGGCTCTGGATCGCGTACCTCCGCGCGATCGCCAACCTGGGCGGTGCGCTCGCCGAGACCGACCCGCGGGCCGGGGTCGCCGCAGGGCGTTCGGGCTGGGAGATCGCGAAACGCCACGGCTACCAGCGGCTTGCCCTCACCGTGCTGGGCAACACCCTCGAGATCAGCCTCCTGTTCCTGGGCGACTGGAGCCCGGAGGCGCGCGAGCTGGCGGCGCTCCGCCTGGACGACGTGGGCGCAGGCGAGCGAGCGACACTCCGGGGTGCGCTCCGCATGGTCCGGGCGTTCGAGGAGCCACGCGTCGACCTGTCGGAGGGGTGGCCCGACGTTGCCGGTCTCGACCCGGCGATCCGGAGCGGGATCGAGTACGACCAGGCGGTCGTCGCGCTCGCCGGCGGTGACTTCCGAGCCGCCTTCGAGGCCGGCCGGGCGTCGGCGGGCCTCTTCATCAACGCGTCCAACGGGACGCTGATCGCGGCGCGCGCGGCGGCCCGCTCGGGGGACCTCGCCCTCGTCGCCGAGATGCTGGCCGCGCACGATGCGCTGGGCATCTTCGGGCCGGCGCACACCGTGAACCGCGACGGGATCGCGGCTGCTCTCCTCGCGCTCGGCGGCCGCTGGCCGGAGGCGACGCTCGCGTTCCGCGACGCGATCCGCCGGACCGCCGAGCTGGGCCTGGAGATGAGCCGCGCGCAGCTCCTGCTCGACGCCGCGTTCGTCGCGCCGCCGGGGGACGCGTTCGGCGCCGAGGCCGGCCGCGAAGCCCGCGAGCTCTTCGAGCGGATGGGCGCCCGCGCCTTCGTCCGCCAGGTGGACTCCCTGCTGGCCCGCGCCGAGCCCGGCCCGGGCCGCCGTGGCCCACGATCGTCGAGCGCCGGCCTCATCGGCCGGACCTGACGTCGTCACCGGGGTGGCCGCGCGGGCGCCGTCCCGCGGTCCCGTTCTCGACCTCCTCGCGGCGGCCGCGCTGTGGGGTGGGATGTACGTTGTCTCCGCCGCGACCTTCGACACGATCCCGCCGCTGACGCTGGGCGTCCTGCGGCTCGTCGTCGGGGTGGCCGTGCTCGCCCTCGCATTCCGGGGTCGGCTCGGGTTGGCTGCGGCACCGCGGGGCAGGATCGTGGCGGCCGGCGTGGTCGTGGCGGTCACGATGGTCATGCAGTTCGTCGGGACGAGCCTGACGGGTGGCGCGGAGGGGGCGCTCCTCACCACCACGACGCCGGTCTTCGTGCTTCTCTTCGGCGTGCTCCTTGAAGGCGAGCGGGTTCGCCGGATCGCGTGGGCCGGCTGCGTCGTCGCCCTCGCGGGGGTTGCCGTGCTGGCGACGCGGAACGGTGGATTCGGCGGTCCGGGCGGTGCCGAGGCAGTCCTGCCCGGTGGCATCGCGCTCCCCCGGGCGCTCCTCGGTGACCTCCTGCTGGTCGCGTCTGCCGCCACGTGGGCGCTCTTCAGCAGCGTGGGTCGGCCGCTCGTCGCGGCTGTCGGGGCGTTCCGGGCGATCCTGGGGGCAAGCGCGGTGGCGGTCGTCCTGCTTCTGCCGTTCGTCCCGCTCGAGCTGGCTGGTCGGATCCTCCCGCCGATCACCCCGCTCACGGTGGCCGCGGTCCTCTACCTGGGGGTCGGTGCGACGGCCGTTGCCTGGTCCCTCTGGTACCGCGGGTACGCGGCGGCCCCGCCTGCGGCTTCCGCCGCTGCGTTCTTCGCCCAGCCGGTGGTTGGCGCGGTTCTCGGCGTCCTGATCCTCGGCGAGGTGCTGGGGCCGGCGTTTCTCGGCGGTGCCGCGCTCATCGCGGTCGGCATCCTGGGGATCGCGGCGGCGACGCGCGAGCGTCGCGACGCGCCCGAGTAGCCGCCGGTTGCCCGGCTGGTAGACTCGCCCGGCCGCGCCACCGCGGGGCGGTCATCGGGCGGGCATGGGAGGCTTCGAATGGCGGACGAGCGCGAGCGCTGGGCACTGATCCTCGGCGCCTCGAGCGGGATGGGCCAGGCAGCCGGGCTGGCGTTCGCCAGGGCGGGCTACAGGATCGCCGGCGTGCACCTCGACTTCCGCGCCGCCCTCTCGCACGTGGAGGAGGTCAAGGCCGCGATCGTCGCCGCGGGATCCGAGGCGCTGTTCGTGAACATGAACGCGGCGGACGACGAGAAGCGGGCCGACGCGCTGGCGCAGCTGCGCGCCCGTTTCGACCGCTCCGTCGCCGAGGGCCGGCGGCCGTACCTGCGCGTCGTCATGCACTCGCTCGCGTTCGGGTCGCTCCTCCCCTTCCTGGCCGAGGACCCGAAGGGCCGGATCAGCCGGAAGCAGCTCGAGATGACCCTGGACGTGATGGCGAACTCGCTCGTCTACTGGGCCCAGGACCTCTGGCGCGGCGGCTTCCTCGAGGCGGGATCCAAGGTCTACGCGATGACCTCGGAGGGATCGGCGCGGATGATCCCGTCGTACGGGGCCGTCTCGGCGGCGAAGGCGGCGCTCGAGTCCCACTGCCGCCAGCTGGCGATGGAGTTCGCTCGGCTCGACTCGGGCGTCGCGGTCAACGCGATCCGCGCCGGGGTCACGGACACGCCGGCGCTCCGCAAGATCCCCGAGGCCGCCCGGGTCGTGGAGCTGACGCTGGCGCGCAACCCGCACGCGCGGCTGACCACGGTGGCGGACGTCGCAGACGCGCTGGTCACGCTCGCGTCGACGGACTCCGACTGGATCAGCGGCAACGTCATCAACGTCGACGGCGGCGAGTTCATCACCGGCTAGGCTTCCCCAGCGCGCCGGCGGGGCACGCTGGCGCCGCCGCACCTGCCGGCAGGTCCCGAGGACCGGGCGGGACGGCCCTGTCCCATCCAGCCCTGTCGCGCGACGCTTCGCGGTGGAGGTACGTCCATGCGCATCCGCTTCGTTCCTGCCGCGCTCGTCGGCGCCGCGGTGACCCTGCCCATCGCCTGGGCTCGCTGGTTCCGGCCCGCCGTGCGGGCATGGGGCGCCCGGCCGAACAACACGTATCGGCCACTCGCCGGCGACGAGCTGGTCCCGGAGCCCGACATCAGGCACACGCGCGGCATCACCATCGCGGCTCCCCCTGGCGCGGTCTGGCCGTGGCTACTCCAGCTGGGCCAGGGTCGCGGCGGCCTCTACAGCTACGACTGGCTCGAGAACCTCGTCGGTTGCGATATCCGGTCGGTCGACTCGATCGTGCCAGAGCTCCAGTCGCTGGCCGTCGGCGACATCGTGTCGCTCCGGAAAGGCGACCAGCCCGCGTTTCTCGTCCATTCCGTTGAGCCGGGGCACGCCCTCGTGCTGCTGGCCCGGGATCCCGCGACCGGGGCGCCCGCACACGCCGACCCGGGAACGCCGATGGCGGTCGACGAGTCCTGGGCTTTCGTCGTGGAGCCCGACGGCGACGGCGCGACGCGCCTTCTCGTCCGGACCCGGCGTCGGACTCGCGGCACCCGGCTCGACCGCTTCGCATGGTCGGTCGTCGAGGCGGCATCACTGCCGATGGAGCGCCGGATGCTCCTGGGGATCCGGGATCGCGCGGAGCGGGTCATCGGCCCCGCGCCCACCCCCGGAGCCGTGTCGACACCCGGGACTGCGCCCGCCTGACCTCGCCCGGCGGGTCAGGTTTCGCCGCGAACCCACGCGGTCCGCTCGCGCGCGGCCGGCGTCATCTCGAGCGACCCGTCGTCTCGGACCCACCACGCCGCGAGGCCTTCCGCGCGGGCGCGCCCGCCGATCCGGGCAGCACCCTCGAGGAAGAGCGTCTTCGACCAGACCTCCGCCCATGCAGGGTCCGGGCCGGATACGCTGACTGCGGCAAGGCCCGACCCTCCCGGTTCGCCGGTCCGCGGATCGAGGAGATGGTGGACGTCTCGACCGTCGGCCGTGCGCCAGCGGTGCACCGCGACCGACGAGGTGCAGATGGCAGCGTCCCGAAGCGCGACGATCGCCGGCTCCTCGGCTGCGAAGGGATCCTCGATGCCCACCATCCAGGGGCCGCCTTGGGGCGCGCTTCCGCGGGCGACCAGATCGCCGCCCGCCTCCAGCAGGGCGCCGCCACCCGGCTCGACGAGCTCGGGCAGCGCGGTCGCCAGGACGCGCCCCGCCCAGCGGATGGCGAGGCCCTTGCCAATCCCGCCGAGATCCACAGGCGCGGCGACCGCAGCGACGGTACGCCGGGGGTCGCAGTGGAGCCAGCGGCCGTCGGCGAACGTCGTGGCGACTCCGTCGACACATCTGCCGCTCGGCTCCGGCGCGGCGGGAGCGTCGGCGATCAGGCCCGGAACGCCGACGTAGCCCAGCCTCTCGAGATCGCGCAGGATCCGCGGGTCGAACGCGCCTTCGGTCACGCGGCGAGCCCGTTCGGCCGCGGCAAGGGCCGCGACCAGGCGCGGGTGGACCGGGACGCCGACCGGGTCCCCGGCATGGTCGTTGAGGCGGACGAGGTCGCTCGTGGGGCGGAACCGCGAGAGCGCCTCCTCGATCTCCTCGATGGCCGCCGATACCCGCGCCCAGCCCAGGTCGGCGCGGTCGGGAGGGACGCCGACGAGGGTCAGCCGGAGCGGCGATCCCATGGCCCGGCGCTCGAACCGCGCGGTCCCATCGGATGGGCCGGCAACCTTGGATGCGCCCTCGTGCCCAGTCGCGTGAGCGCCCTGATCCCCGGTCCCCCCGGCCGCGCTCAGCAGGGCTTGCCCGAGGCCGTGGTGCACGCGTTCACCACGGGGCGGCTGCCGGTCGAGACCGCGCTGCCCGAGACGGCGGGAAGCGGCGCGAGGTTCTGGACCGAGACGCCGGGAACCTGGACCGCGGGAGTCGACCCGCGGCTCCCCGCGCCCGCGCCGCCCGAACCGGACGGCAGGAGTGAGAGCGTGGGAACCGAAAGGGCCGCCGCCGACCCGGCCGCTGCCTGCACCTGCTGGCCGAGCGCGGCGAGCTTCTGCTCGTGCCCGGTGATCCCCTTGGCGATCACCCGGTATCCGTCCGCGGCACGGGCGTACGCCCCGGCGAGCGTGCCGAGGCTGGCTTCCATCGCGTCGTGGGCGCTCTTGAGACCCGCCACCGCGCCGGCGGCGGGTGCGTGGTCGGCAGCCAGCTGCGCGTTCGCGGCGGACTGGAGCGCCGTGACGCCGGCGAGCGAGAGCGCGTAGAGCCCGGCCGTCATCCCCACCGCCACGACCACGTGAACCGGCCGACGGACCGGTGGCGAGGGTCGTGCTGCCGGCGTGGGAGGCACCACGCCGAGGCTGGTCGCGCCGGGAGACCGCTCGACCGCGGCCCGTCCAGGTGCCTGGCCGGGCAGCCCACGCGGCCCGAGGGGGTGCGGGGCGATCCTGCCTCCCGAACGCGTCTGCGGATCCTCTGCAGGGAGCGCGCGCGCGGGCTCAGTCATCCCCGCCCGCACCGGTCGCCGGAGCGCCGGACGCTCCCGTGGTCGCGTGGGTCGTGGCGGGTTGGGCCGTGCTGGTCACGACGGTGTTCGTCGCGGCGGCGGTCGGCCGGGCGGCAGTGACCGTCTGCCGCGAGGCAGCAGCCTGGCGGGCGACGGCGGCCTGCAGGGCCGCGCTCGCGGCGGCGGCCTGTTGGTTGAGGGCGGCCAGCTTCCGCTGGGCCGCCGTGACCTGCGCCCGGAGCGCCTGCGCTGCGCTGCCGTCCGAGGCGATGCGGCCATTTGCCGCATCGAGCGCGGCCTGGAGCTGCGACGTCTGCGCGATCGCAGCCTGGAGGCGGGACTGCAGGTCGGCTCCGCGGGCATGCTCGTTGGCCAGCTGCGCGGCCAGGCTCTCGGCGCTGACTGGCGGTGCCTGCATCGGCGCAGCCGCGGCGGTCCATTGGGCAGCGGCGTCGATCGCGGCGGCGCCCAACCCGAGGCTGCCCACCACGCCGACCGTGACTGCAGCGCGGCGCGCGACGACCTTGAGGGTGCTGTTCATCGCATCTGGTCCTCCATGTGCGTTGGGACGGCGAGGGAGATGGCGCGATCGCCGGGCGTGGTGCGCGCCGGCACCTCAGGAACAGGATGTGGGCGGACAGCCATCCCGTCCCCGACCGGCTGGGTCGGGGACGGGATGGAGCGGGCGCGGTGCGCCGGGAAGGGACGTGGCGAAGGTCGGTCGGGACTTCTTCGAGACCCAGTACCGATACGCGCCGGCCAGCATGACGACCACGCCCGTCCCGACGTAGAGCGGGACGAGCGCGAGGCTGTCCGTGCCGGCGAGCAGGCCGTGGAGCCAGGAGAAGATCCAGGCGACCAGCGCGAAGCGGTGGAGCTTGAGCCAGACGCCCTTCGGAAGCAGGCTGGACCAGCGGCCCGTGATCCCCGAGATGAGGGCCGCGTACAGCCCCAGCGTCCCGAGCGCGACCGGGGCGCTGCGGTAGGCCGACAGGCCCGGCACGAACGATCCGGCGATCCCGACCCCCGCGTACGGGTCGAGGATGATGCTCACGACGTGGGCGACCAGGAAGGCGACCACGAACACGAACAGGTTCTCGTGCCACGGGAAGAGGCGCTTCGAGAGCTTCCACGTGGACTGGTTCGTCGGGTGGCTGAGGATGAGGCCAAGGCTCACGAGAGCCGTCAGCAGCAGGTAGGCGGTGATCCCGGTCGCCCGGCCGGCGAGCCAGACCCGCATATGGGCCTGGTAGTCGGACGTCGCGGGCACCACCTGGCCGGTGGTGAACACGATCAGGATCCCGAGGAACGCGCCGAGCACGATCCACGAGCGCGCGCTCAGGCGCATGCGCGAACCCCGATGATGATGGCGCGACCCGCGGCCACGGTTTCGGGCATCGAGAGCTCCCCGGCGGTGCGATCAGGCGCGAAAAGCCGCCTGTGCAACCTCTGAGGCACGCGGGACCCGGATGGTTTCAGCGGCCTCGCGCGCCGGAGGCGGCCCGGTGCCGACGCAGCAGGCCCCGCCGTGGTCCGAGCGCCAGCACGACGAGGAAGGTCGCCGTCTGGATGAGCACGATCGACGCGCCTGACGCCAGGTTGAGCCAGAACGAGACGTAGATCCCGGCGATCCCCGAGGCGATCCCGATCGCGATCGCGATCGCCATCAGCCGGCCGAAGCGAGCGGTCAGGAGCTGGGCCGTGGCTGCCGGCGTCGTGAGCATCGCGACCACCAGGATGATGCCGACCGCCTGGATGCTGACCACGATGGTCAGGGCGATGAGGCCCAGGAAGAGGTAGTCGAGGGCCCCGACATTGAGCCCGGACGCGCCGGCGCCCAGCGGGTCGAAGGTGGCGAACAGGAACTCCTTCCAGAGCGCCCAGATCACCACGAGGACGACGCCACCGAGGATCGCGAGGCCGATGAGGTCGCCCAGGCCGATACCGAGCACGTCACCGAACAGGAAGCCGAAGAGGTCGCCCACGTAGTTCGGGATCGCGCTGTAGATCGCGACACCCAGGCCGAACATCCCCGCGAAGAGGACGCCGATGATCGTGTCGGAGCGAAGCCGCGCCCGACGGCTGATCCAGCCGATCCCGAGCGCCGTCGCGACGGCCGCGATCGCGCCGCCCAGGTAGAGCGACCCGCCGACGAGATAGGCCACCACGACGCCGGGGAACGCCGCGTGGCTGATCGCGTCGCCCATGAACGAGAGCCCGCGCAGCACCATGTAGCTCCCGACCACCGCGCACACGAGCCCCACCAGCGCGGCCGCCAGCAGCGCCCGGGCCCCGAACTCATACTGGAGCGGCGCCAGGAGCGCGTCGATCATCCCACCACCCACGTGCTCACCGATGGGTCTCCTCGTGGAAGTGCCGTTCCCGGCCGGGCGGCTCATCGTGGTGGTGCGGATCGTCCACGAGGAGCGTTTCCCCGCCGACGACGAGCAGGTGGCCGCCGTACGTGCGCGAGAGGACGTCGCGGTCCAGAACCAGGTCCGAGCGCCCGTGCGCGATCACCCTCCGGTTGATCGCCAGGACGTCCTCGAAGTGCTCTGCCGCGGACGCGAGGTCGTGGGTCGTGGCGATCACGGTCTTGCCGCGTCGCGTCTCCGCCTCCAGGATCGTCATGAGCTCTTCCTGGGTGGTGGGGTCCACGCCCGTCACGGGCTCGTCCAGGAGGTAGAGATCGGGGTCCGCGGCGAGCGCGCGGGCCAGGAACGCCCGCCGGCGCTGCCCACCGGAGAGCCGCCCGATCTGCGTCTGCGCGTGGGCGGTCATGCCGACCAGCTCCAGCGCGTCGGCGACGGCCCGACGATCGGCGGCGCCCGGGCGGCGGAACGGGCCGAGCCGCGGGTAGCGGCCCATCACGACCACGTCCCAGACGGAGACGGGGAACTCCCAGTCCACCTGCTCGGCCTGCGGAACGTAGGCGATCCGGCGAGCCTCGCGACCGGGCTCGGCGCCGAGGACGTGCACGTGGCCGCTCCATGGCTTGAGGAGGCCGGCGATCACCTTGAGGAACGTGCTCTTGCCGCCCCCGTTCGGTCCGAACACCGCGAGGAGGGTTCCGGTCGCCACCGCGACGGAGACATCGGTCAGCGCGGCCCGGTCGTCGTATCCGGCTGTCACCTCCGAGAGCACCACCGCGGCATGGTGAGCGGCGTGCTGGAGCTCGTGACCGGTGCCGTAGGCGGGCAGCTCCCCGCCCGCCGGATGGGCGTGGTCGGGGGCATGCAGGTGCTCGTGCGGGTCCGCGGAGTTCGGACCGGCGGCGTCGGGATCGATCATCGGCACGTCACCGGAGGGCCTCGACGACCCGGTCGGCATCCCAGTGCATCATCCCCTCGTAGGTGTCGACGGGCGGTGCCCCGAGGGCGTCGTTGTAGAGGTTGCTGACCACCGTCACGCCGGCCTCGGCAGCCAGCTGCTGCTCGACCTTCGGGTTGAACTGAGCCTCGCTGAAGATCGCCCTGACCCCACTGGCCCGGATCGCGGCGATGAGGGCGACTACCTGGCCCGCGTTCGGGTCCTGGCCCGGGGCGGGGACCACCGTCCCCACGATCGTGAGCCCGTAGGCAGCCGCGAAGTACGGGAACGCGTCGTGGTACGAGACCAGCTTCCGGTTAGCGGCCGGCAGCGTGGCGACCTGCGCCCGGATCGCGCCGTCGAGTGTGGCCAGCCGGGCGAGGTACGCGTCGCCCGATGCCCGGAGCGCCGCCTGCTTCCCGGGCGCCGCGGCCTGGAGCGCCGCGACGATCCGCTTCACGTACAGCTCCGCGTACGCCACGTTCAGCCAGAGATGCGGGTTCACGGATCCCGTTCCGCCGCTGCCGGCGAGGTACGTCACGCCGGCTTCATCCGGGCCGAGCTCGACGAGCGCGCTCGCGGGCCGTTTCGCCTCCGCGAGGAGCGGCTTCAGCCAGTCGTCGACGCCCAGGCCGTTCATCACGACGAGGTCGGCCGCCGCGATCGACCGGACGTCGGATGGCGTGGGCGCGTACGTGTGGGGATCGCCGCCGGCCGGCACGAGGCTCGTGACGTGCACGTCGGTGCCGCCGGCCTGCCGCACCAGGTCCGCGAAGACCGTCGTGGTCGCGACGACGACGAGGGCATCCGCAGCAGGCGACGGCGCGGCCGACCCCCCCGGCGCGACGCTCGCGGCGGGACCGCAGCCGGCGGCGAGGGCCACGACGATGGCGGCAACCCCGAGGCGAGCAAGCGGCCGCCGGGCACCGCGGAACCTCCGGGCCGTTCGAGGCACGATCTCCCCGGGCGCACCGGCGCGCATCAGGCCGGCACCGGCGTGCGCCGGCAGTCGGGACAGAGCCCGAACATCTCCAGGCGGTGCTCGTCGATCCGGAAGCCCGTCCGCCGGGCGACGTCGCGGGCAATCGCGTCAAGGCCCAGGTCGCCGACCTCCACGGAGCGGCTGCAGCCGCGGCACACGACGTGGTGATGATGGGCGGGACCGCAGGCAACGTAGGCGTGATCGCCGGTCGGCAGCTCGATCCGCTCCAGCGCCCCGATCTCCGCGAGGAGCTCGATCGTGCGGAAGATCGTCGCGCGGCCGATGCCGAGCTGCCGGCCCTGCGCGTCGGCCTCCAGGTCGGCAGCGGAGAACGCCCCGTCGCGAGCCTCGATCAGCCCGGCGAGGGCGCGCCGCGGCCTCGTCAGCCGGTGACCGGCCGCTTCGAACGCGGACTCGAGCGCAGTGGGGTCTGGCATCGCCCGGGATGATACTCGATCTCGCTCTAAGTGATACACAGTCTCGATTCAAACGCGGCTTCGAACCGTTCGGTCCGCTCGCTGCCTGCTCGCCGTGAGCGACGTTCGGCGCGGCGGCGGCGGATGTGATCTTCTCAAGCAGACTTGACCTGATAACGCAAGGGCACTTGCCGGTCTGCCCGCGGCGCGCTAGATTCCACCTGCATTCGTCCGCTTCAGCTCGCCGCGCGCGCCACGAATGCGGCCCCCGCGTCCCCATCGAGGAGCCCGCGTGTTCGACATCGGCGCCTTCACGAGCGGCCTGCTGACCGGCCTCCGCGAGGGCGTGGAAGCGGCCCTGATCGTCAGCATCATCTGCGCCTACCTGACCCGGACCGGCAATGGTCCACACCTCGGCCGGATCGGGCTGGGGGTGACCGTCGCCGTGGCGACCAGCACCGGGCTGGGACTCGTCATCTTCGCCACGCTCGGGGAGCTGAAGGCACCCTGGGAGCAGGTCTTCGAGGGCAGCACGATGCTGGTCGCGGCCGCTGTCGTGACCTGGATGCTGTTCTGGATGCGCCGCCAGGCGAGCTCGGTGGCGGGCCAGCTCCAGCGCGCACTCGAACGGGTCCTCACGGCGCCGAGCTCCTGGGGCCTGGCGATCCTGGCGTTCACGGCGGTGATCCGGGAAGGGCTGGAGACGGCGCTCTTCCTTGTCGGGCAGGCGACGGCCGCGACGAACACCGTGGGCGCCGCCGGTGCGGTGAGCGTCCTCGCCGGCGCGGTCGTCGGGCTGGTGGCCTCTGTCGGGCTGGGATACGCGTTCTACCGCGGGAGCCGACGGCTCAACCTCGGGCGGTTCTTCCGCTGGACCGGCATCCTCCTCGTGTTCATCGCCGCCGGGCTGGTGGGCAGCGCCGTGCACGAGTTCGTGGAGATCGGCTGGATCAGGCTGGGGGCGCAGGCCGCCTTCGACATCAGCGGGACCCTGTCCCAGGAGGCGGGCCTCGGCCTGTTCCTGCGCGCCCTGTTCGGCTACTCGTCGAACCCGGAGGTCGTGGCGCTCGCGACCTGGGTCACCTACCTGGTCGTGATCCTGTCGCTCTACCTTCGGCCGCTTCCGCCGCGACCCACCCTGCGCCCCGAGCCGGCCCCGATCGCTCCTGCCTGACCCGGCCGCTCCCGGACAGGCCAGCGTCCCGGACGGGGTACGCTGCGCCAGCGTCCCCGAACGTCCACTCCACCCAGCCATCGAGAGAGTGCATGTCCACGAACTCCAGCTCGTCCGGTGCGCGCCCGCCGAAGACGCCGGCCCCACCGCGACCGCCCGCCACGCGCCAGGAGCGCCGGGAGGCTGCCCGCCGTGACCAGCGCCTCGCCTCGGCACGGACCGTCGCCGCGAGGAAGCCGGCCTGGCAGTCGCCCATGGCCCTGATCACCGCCGCCGCGGTGGTCGTCGGGCTTGTCGTGGTGATCCTCGCGTCCGGTGTCCTCACCCCGAAGGCGACGGCGGGCAATCTCATCACAGCCGCTCCGCCCCACGCCGGCCGCCCTCGTGGACCCGGCGAACCCTCGAGCGCTCGGCAAGGCCACCGCGCCGGTCACGGTGGAGGTCTGGTCGGACTTCCAGTGTCCCGCCTGCGACGAGTTCGCGACCACGATCGAGCCGGACCTGATCGACCAGTACGTGGCGACCGGCAAGGTGCACCTCATCTACCGCGACTTCGCGTTCATCGACAGGGGCGCGGCCGACGGTGAGTCGCAGCAGTCCGCCGCCGCAGCTCGCTGCGCCGGTGACAAGTTCTGGGCGTTCCACGACTACCTGTTCGAGAACCAGAACAAGACGGGCGAGAACAAGGGCACGTTCTCCGCCGCGTTCCTCTCCTCGGTCGCCGACGCCGTGGGCGCCGACAAGCCCGCCTACGACGCCTGCATGGCGAACGGCGCGGCGGCCATGGTGGCGGCCGTGAAGGCGGAGACAGCGGTGGGCACCGCGGCGGGCGTGAACCAGACGCCGACGATCGCGATCGACGGGAAGCTCATGCAGGGCGGCGCACTGCCGATGACCACGCTCGGCCCGGCGATCGACGCGCTGATCGCGGCCTCGCCGGCTGCATCCGGTTCGCCGGCTCCGGCGGCCTCGCCGTCAGCCTCGACCGCGCCCTGAGGTCCCCTCGCGTGGCACGCGGGCGATCGGCCCTGGTGCTCGGCGGCTTCGCGGCCGCAGGGATCGCGATCGCGCTCTACCTGAGCGCGAATGCGCTTGCCGGGACGGTGGCTGCCTGCCTGCCCGGAGGTGGCTGTGAGACGGTCGCCCAGAGCGAGTACAGCCACTGGTTCGGGATCCCGGTCGCGTTCTTCGGGATCCTGTTCTCCGGGGTCCTGCTGGCCCTGATCGTGGCCTGGTGGCGCACCGGCGACGGGCGGCTGCTCCTGGCCGGGTACGCGCAGGGGTTGATCGGGGTCGTGATCGTGCTCTACCTGCGCTACCTGGAGCTGTTCGTGATCGGCGCGATCTGTGCCTGGTGCGTGGCGTACGGCGCAACGATCGTGTTCGGCTGGCTGGCCCTGCTGGTGGTCCAGCGGCGCGCGAACCGCGCCCGCGACGAGGGCTGACGGCCGACCGGCCTCCGTTCAGGGCGTGGCCGCGGCGCCGTTCGCGTACCCGGTCAGCTCCACGTACGCCCGTCCGGTCACGCTTCGGCCCGCCCGGGTACCGGTCACGTGCTCCGAGCCTTCCCAGTAGATGACGCCCGTCGTCGCACGCGTGTCCAGCTCCTGGTCGCGCACGGTGGGTACGACCAGCAGGTCCAGGGCGGCCCCTGAGACCCGGACGCGCCAGCCCGACGGGTACGTCGTGCCGGTTCGCGCGCTCGTCCAGCGGTCCAGGGCCGAGACGGTGATCTCGTCGCGAGCGATCGGCCGGAACGTACCGTCCGGGCGGACCAGCGTGCCGTAGACGAGCGGATACGTGCCGTCCGCGCTCCGGATCAGCGACAGCATGAGATCGGTCCCGTCGTCCAGCTTGACCGCGAACCAGTCCCAGCCGCCGCCGCCCACCGCGATGAAGTCGCCCCACTGGTGGTCGAACCAGGCAGTGCCGGTGACGGCCACGCGCTCGCCGTCCACGACGAGCGCGCCGGTCGCGGTCATCCGCGTCCGCGAGTAGTAGTAGGAGCCGCCGGCCGCCCCGAAGTCCACCCAGCCGTCGCGGCCGTGGAGGGCGGGCGGCACCTGCTGGGCCAGGGCAAGCTGGAGGCCGAGGCCCTTCGGCATCGTCGTCGCGGCGGCCTCGGCCGGGGCGAGCGCGGCCGAGAGCGTGTCGCTGCCGCCCGATCCCGTCATCGTCCATGCCGTGTTCGCCCCGGCCGCGGGGTTGGCCGGATCAGCGCCGAGGAGGGCGAGCGCGAAGCCCGTCGGCCGGCCGCTCGAATCGCGCGGCGAATGGTCCACCTGGGGTCCGATCTCGCTCCGCTGGCCGTAGGCGAACAGACCCGCGGATTCGTCGGTGATCGCGAGGTGGCTCGCCCAGCTGACCGGGAAGCCGCCGCGCTCGGCGCGGAAGACCACGTACTCGAAGCCGAACGTCCGCCCATCGGCGGCCGCCAGGTGCCCCGTGTAGTACCACCACTCGGTCAGGCGGTCGTGCGGGCCGTCGTCGCGGGGCAGGACGACCGGCCGGGGATCAGCCGGTGCCGCCGGCGCCGGGGTCGGCGGCGCGACGCTCGGCCGTTCGGCCGGCGCGTTCGCCAGGATGGGTCCCGAGCATGCCGCGAGGACCAGCGCGAGCAGCGCCGGCACCAGCCCGCGCAACCGCGCGCGGCCGGCGCCCGCGGCCGGACGGACGGTGACGCTCATCGGGAGCGCGTCTCCAGCTCCGCCTCGGTGCGCGGGAGCCGGTCCCGGAGGAGCCGGGCAAGGCGGGCGGGCAGCCACCAGTTCCACTTCCCGAGGAGCCGCATCGTGGCGGGGACGAGGAGCGCGCGGACGATCGTGGCGTCGATCGCCACGGCCAGCGCGACGCCCAGCCCGAGCGCCTTGATCAGCACGATGTCGGCGAAGACGAACGAGCCGGCCACCACGACGACGATGAGCGCCGCCGAGGTCACGATCCGCCCGCTCCGCTCCAGGCCCTGCGCCACGGCCTCGGTGTTGTCGCCGGTCCGCTCCCAGGCCTCCTTCATCCGCGTCAGGAGGAACACCTCGTAGTCCATCGAGAGGCCGAACAGGACGCAGAAGAGGATCACCGGGAGCGTCGTCTCGACGAAGCCCAGCGGCTGGAAGCCCAGCAGCCGCGAGAGGTTGCCGTCCTGGAAGACCCATACGAGCGCCCCGAACGCGGCCGTGATCGAGAGCGTGTTCATGATGATCGCCTTGAGCGGCAGCCAGACGGAGCGGAGCAGCATGAACAGGACGAGGTAGGTGGTGACCACGATGAAGAGCCCGGTCCGCGGGAAGTCCGCCGCGATCCGGCTCACGGTGTCGCTCACGTCGGCCGCCCCGCCGCCGACCAGCACGTGCACGCCCGCCGGCGGCGCGAGCGCGCCCGTCGGGTCGCGCAGGTCGCGCACCAGCGCCTGCGCCTCGTCGCGGTTGGGGCCGTAGCCGGTGGTGACCGTGAACGCGGTCAGGTCTCCCTTCGTCGTGGCGGCAAGCGCGGCCGCCGTGTAGCGATCCGGGGGCGCGCGCCGGCTGGCGTAGAGGAGCTGGTACTGGGCAAGGCTGATCCGGGGGTCCAGGTCGACGAGGCTGTCGACGCGGGAGACACGCGGGTCCGCGGCGAGGCGTCGCGAGTAGTCGTAGAGCCGGGCGATGTTGGCCGGGTCGGTCGCCGGCCCGTCCGTCCGGACCGCGAGTGTCAGCGGCGCGAACGGCCCCTCTCCGAAGCTTCGGACAAGCGTCTCGTAGGAGGCCCGCGAGGGCACGCTCTCCGGCAGGATCGTCGCGTCCGGGGAGTTGAACCGGACGTGGAGGAACGGCGTTCCCAGCACGATCAGGAGCGCGAGCGTCGGGAAGAAGACGAGCAGGGGCCGCCGCATGACGCGCCGGGCGAGCCGTGCCCAGGCGCCGTCCGAGCCCGGGTCCGGGCGCACCGTCCGGATCGCGAACGTGTCCACGCGCGATCCCAGGACCGACAGGAGGGCCGGCTGGAGCGTGAGCGCGGCGGCGACCGCGATGCCCACGACCAGGGCCCCGGCGATCCCGACGGAGCGCAGGATCATGAACTCGAACAGGATGAGGCCGAGCAGCCCCAGCAGCACGGTCAGCCCGGAGAAGAAGACGGCCCGGCCGGCCGTGGCAACCGTGACCCGGACCGCGGCCTCGACAGCGTCGGCGTCGGCGCGCACCCCAGGGGGTGTCCGGCGCGCCAGCTCCTCGCGGAAGCGGCTGAGCATCAGGAGCGAGTAGTCGACGCCCAGGCCCAGCCCGAGGAGTGTGGCCAGGTTGAGCACGAAGATGCTCATCGGGGTGATGCTGGCAAGCCCGAAGATCACGGCCAGCGACGTCACGACTGCCGCGCCGCCGATGAGGAGCGGAACGCCGGCCGCGATCACCGAGCCGAAGACGAGCACGAGCGCGATCGCGGCGAGCGGCAGGCTCACGAGCTCTGCCCGGCGCAGGTCCGCCTCGGAGACCACCTGAATGTCACCGTAGACCGCCGGGCCGCCGGCCAGCGACACGCTGATGCCCGGCGCCGTCCGGAGCGCCGCGGAGATGCCGGGAAGCGCGGCCGGCGAGTTGTCGGGGGCAATGTCGAGCAGGACCACGTCGTACGCGACCCGCCGGTCTGCGGAGACCTGGCTCGGGGCCAGGAGATGGCTCTCGACCTGTCGAACGTACGGCGCCGCGGCGACGCCGGCCGTCGCCGCGCGGATGGCCGCCTCGAAGGCCGGGTCGCCTGCCAGCGCCGAGCCCGTCGACTGGTAGACGAGGACGAGAGCCGACGGCGGCGCGCCGAGCTCGGAGACGAGCGTCGCCCGCGCCCTCGCGGATTCCAGGCTGTCCAGCGAGAAGCCGCCGGCCTGCAACGCACCGGGCGCCCGCGGCGCGAGCGGGATCGCGAGCAGCACGAGGATCGTCCACGCGGCCAGCACCCACCAGCGGCGCCGGTACGTGAACCGGCCCAGGCGTTCGAATGCGGTCACAGGCTCCGTTCGGCCCGCCTGGCCGTCCGGATGTCGATCGACCCGGTCATGCGCGTGGCCTGGCATCGAGCTGGATCGGTGGTGCCGCGGCGTCGCGTCAGGCCTCGCCGGCCGGCGGCGCCTCCTCCACGAGCGTGGTGCAGGTGACGTGCGCGGCTTCGCGGATCGTCGAGAGCACGGAGCAGTAGCGCTCCACCGAGAGCTCGACTGCCCGTTCGACCTGTTCGCGGTCCAGGCTCCGGCCGCGAACCGTGAAGCGCAACTCCACCCGGCGGAAGGTCCACGGCGGGTCGGGCTGCTGGTCGCCGTCCACGGTCACGTCGATCGTCGCGACATCCTGGCGTTGCTTGCGGAGGATCTCCACGAGGTCCCACGCGGCGCAGCCGGCGCCGGCGACCAGGAGCAGCTCCGCAGGGCCCGGCCCGGCCTCCGGAC
Source organism: uncultured Chloroflexia bacterium (assembly GCA_963722475.1). Lineage (GTDB taxonomy): Bacteria > Chloroflexota > Limnocylindria > Limnocylindrales > CSP1-4 > CTSoil-043. The sequence goes on from CAVRMJ010000010.1 coordinate 26,760, forward strand.
CGTGCGGTCCGCCGTCAAGGGGGATCTCGCCGGGCTCGCCGGGCGCCTCGAACGTGATCCGGGCGCCGCTGCGGCCGGTGGCCTCGAACCGCGCGGTCCCGGGCCGCCACGCAAGCTGGATCGACTTCATCGGCGAGGTGACCTCCCGGCTGGCCCCTGCGGGCTGCGAGGTCCCGCGTCAGGGTGCGGACGCCCGCCCATGATGCACCCGAACCCGATGTCGCTGTGTCGCGCCGACCGGCACCCCGCTCGCGTGGCGCCGCACGCCTCCTCGCTCCCCCGATCCTCCCGATGATGCGCCCGGAGACTGGTACGCGACCCGTGAGGGCTGCCGGCCGCGGCCGGCCCCTCGGGTCACCACGCCACGGCGCGGAGCCTGAGCGTGGAACGGGTCGCCGCGATGACGTCCGGACCACATCCCACGCGTCCGCGATCGCGCAGCCAGCCCACGAGACGCGTAAGAGTCCGGCCGCGCATGAGCCGGAGGATCGGCAGGCGTTTCCGCTTCGAAGCCAGGTGTCGACTCGGTCTCGTCGCGACGACCGGCACCCCGCTCGCGTGGCGCCGCGCACCTCTGCTATTCTCCGCCCGTCCATCCCGCCCGCTCCCCGCGCGGAGGCGCCCGGTGCAGCTGTTCGTCACGGCGATCCAGTACCCGATCCAGTTCGGCCTCGCGATCCTGGTCGCCGGCGTCTTCGTGACCACCTTCCTGCGCGCCGCGATCTCGCCCGAGCGGAAGACGGGCTCGATCGGTTGGGTCCGCGCGATCACCGGCCCGAACGCAAAGGTCTTCTTCGGGATCCTCTTCCTGGGCTGGGTCGCGGTCTCCGGGCTGCTGATCCCCTCGTTCCCGAACACGGCGAACTCGCCCTACGGCGCGATCGCGCTCATCTCGATGTTCACGGGCTTCTTCATCATGATGGGCCTGCTCTGGGCCGTGATCGGCGAGTAGCGCCGGCCCCCGGTCGGGGGTGCCGCCCGCGAGGTCTGAGCACGACGCTTCAGCGCGCCGCCGGCGCGCCCGTCCGGGCAACGGCCGTTCCCAGCGCCTCGGCGAGGCCGATCGCCACGAGGCCGGCGACGAGGTGGACGACCTGGACCACGACGTGCAGGCTGTCGCCGGGCAGGATCTGGGCCTGGGTCAGCCCGAACGCGACCAGGAGGGCACCCCAGGCAATCGCAATCGCGGGGAGCGCCGGCCGCGCGCCGGCCTGCAGCGCCAGCGCGGCGACGGTCCAGAGCGCCAGGACAAGGACGATGCCGAGAATCATGTGGACCGGCACGAGCCCGGCGGCGCTGCCCGTCCACACGATCAGGCCAAGGACCAGCTGGGCGAGGCCGACGACGCGGACCGTCATCCGGGCGGCGGGGAGTGAGGGCATTGGCAGGTGCTCCTGTGGAGCGGGTGTCATCCCGCGGGTTTCGCGGTGTCGATGGTAGGCGAGGACCGCCGGAGCGCGCTCAACCGCGCTTGCGCGCGACCCAGACCTCCTCGGACGGCCAGCGCCGTGCCCAGTCGGACGTGACGTACGGGTAGCGGGTCGTCGCGCCCTCCGGTGCCTGCAGCTCCACCAGGTTCTCCACGTCGAAGCCGCTGGCGCGGAGGAGCCGGATCATGTCGCCGTGCCCGAGGTGGAACTCGACCGACGATTCGTCCGGCCACTCGAACCGGCCCATGCCCCCGAAATGCGGCCGAAGGAGCCGGTCGCCGACCGGGTCGTCGCTCCCCTCCGGGGAGCAGAGCATGAGGAGTGCCGAGCTGCCCAGGAAGATCAGCCGGCCGCCCGGGCGCAGGAGCCGGGCCGCTTCCGGGATCCAGCGGTACGGGTCGCACCAGATCGCGGCGCCGTACTCGCTGATGGCGAGGTCGAACGACGCGTCCGGGAGCGGGACCGCCTCAGCGTTCGGCCTCCAGCAGCGGAAAGACGAGGCCGTGCTCACGTTGGAGCTCCCGTGCCGTCGCCAGCTGCTCCGGGGTGATGTCCACCCCGACCGGACGCGCGCCGCGGCGGGCCAGCCAGGCCGAGACATAGGCGGTGCCGCAGCCCAGCTCGATCGTGTCGAGGCCCGCGACGTCCGGCAGGATCCGGGCCTCCGACTCCGGGATCCCCCAGAGGCCCCAGGTGGGCTCGGTGGCCGCCCAGCTGCGGCGAGCGGGCGCGACGTAGGCGGCGGCCTCGTTGGCCCAGAACGCGCGATTCGCGACGACGTGGTCGGGGAGATCATGCGAACTCATCCTGCGAAGGATACCGGCTGGTCACCGGCCCACCCGGCGGGTATCATCGGCACCAATATGCAGAGTGCATAGGCTTTATGCGTCGGAGGACGTGCGAACGGGCAGGCGGCCGGCCGTCCACCCGCCGGCACGCGGCCGTCGCGCCAGCACGGAGCGAGCCAGCCGATGACCGTCCAGGAGCACAGCTCGACCGTCGCCCGGGCGACCGAGGAGCCCGCCGTTCGTCAACCGGCGCGACCCGGCCCGCCGGCTCGGACCCGACGGCAGGCCCGCGGTGAGCCGCCGCGCGCCGATCTGGGCCGACGTGCCCGACGAGAAGTGGAACGACTGGCGCTGGCAGCTCTCCAACCGGGTCAACGACGCTCAGCGAGATCGAGGCGGTCCTCAACCTCACCGACGACGAGCGGGAGGGGCTCTCCGCGCCGGACAAGTTCCGGGTCGACGTGACGCCCTACTTCATCAGCCTCATGGACCCCGGACGACCCGGACGACCCGATCCGGCGCCAGATCATCCCGACGGGTCGGGAGCTCCGCTCTTCACCGGGATGATGGAGGACTCGCTCGCCGAGGACCGCCACTCGCCCGGTCCCGGGCCTGGTCCACCGCTACCCCGACCGCGTCCTGATGCTGGTCACGACGCAGTGCGCCAGCTACTGCCGCTACTGCACGCGGAGCCGGATCGTCGGCGACGCCGGCGCAGAACTTCAACCGGAAGGAGCACGAGGCGCAGCTCGACTACATCCGCCGGACGCCCGCAGATCCGCGACGTGCTGATCTCCGGCGGCGACGGCCTGACCCTGCGCGCCGAAGCTCCTCGAGTCCGTGCTCCGCGGCCTGCGCGAGATCCCGCACGTCGAGATCATCCGGATCGGCTCCCGCGTGCCGGTCTTCCTGCCCCAGCGGATCGACGACGAGCTGTGCGAGATGCTCGCCAAGTACCACCCGGTCTGGCTGAACATCCACGTCAACCACCCGAACGAGATCACGCCGGAGCTCGCCCGCGCGCTGCGACATGCTGGCGCGCGCCGGCGTCCCGCTGGGCAACCAGTCGGTGCTGCTGGCGGGCGTCAACGACTGCGTCCACATCCAGCGCGACCTGGTCCAGAAGCTGGTCGAGATCCGGGTGCGGCCGTACTACCTCTACCAGTGCGACCTGGTGGAGGGCGCCGGCCATTTCCGGACGCCGGTCGGCAAGGGCCTCGAGATCATCGAGGGGCTGCGCGGCCACACCTCCGGCTATGCCGTCCCGCAGTACATCGTGGACGCGCCCGGCGGCGGCGGGAAGATCCCGGTCATGCCCAACTACCTGATCTCGTACTCGGACCACAAGGTCGTGCTCCGCAACTACGAGGGCTACATCACCACCTACGAGGAGCCCACCTCGTACACGCCGCACGACCGGGCGACCTGCCGCTGGTGCCAGAACCCGCGCCCGGAGCCGGGCCAGGAAGGGATCACCGGGCTCCTCGACGGGAAGCGGATGTGGATCGAGCCGGCCGGCTTCGTCGAGACGCACGCCCGCGGCAACGCGGAGGCCCACCGCCTCCAGGATCCCTCGAAGTGGGTGCCGTACGGCGTCGGCGCGCTCGAGGGGCAGGCCGGCCAGCCGCTGCCCGCGTTGCAGGCGACGGGACGGCCGGACGGCGACGCCCAGGCCACGTTCGGCCCGGGCGAGGAGCCGCGGCCCGCCGACGGCCTGCCGACCGCGACCGCCAACGACGAGCTCCTGTAGAGGCCCGGCGAGCCGGGTGCGGCGGGCCTGACCGCGGGCTGCGTCAGCCGCCGGCGGCCGCCCGCTCCGTGACATCGAGCGCGCGCAGCGCCGCCTGGAGCTGCGTGTCCGAGCTCGCCCCGATCCCGCCCGGGCCGAGCGTCGCGAAGTCGTCCGGGACGAGGAAGTTCACGCCCTGGGGCAGGGCCACCGTCTGGTCGGGCGTCAGGCCCTCGTGCCAGATCTCGTGGCCCTTCGGGGTGAGCCACCGCTCGGTCCCGATCGTGACCGCGGACCCGTCGGAGAGCGGGAACGTCCCGACGACGGTCCCCGTCCCGTACGTCGTCTCGCCCACGATCGTTGCGCGGCCGGCGTCCTGGATGGCTCCGGTCACGATCTCGGCGGCGCTGGCGGTCTGGCCGTCCACCAGCACCACGAGCGGAATGTCGGTGGCGATGCCACCGCCGGCCACCTCGTGCGGAACCGACGCGCCGACTCCGGTCCTGCGAGATGTAGACGACGCCCGAGCCAGGAACTGGCTCGCGACGTTCACCGCCTCGCTGACGTAGCCCGCCCGGGTTCGCGCGCAGGTCCAGCACGATCCCGGCCGCCCCGGCCGCGCGGGCAGCCGTGATCGCCGCGACGAGGTCCTTCGCCGCCCCGGTGGAGAACGACTCGAGCCTGATCACTGCGTCGTGGCTGCCGGGCGCCAGCGCCCAGCTGACCAGCGGGAGGTCGAGCTTCGCCCGGACGATCGTCAGGCTCCGCTCGGATCCGTCGAGGTCCCGGAGGCCGAGCGTCACCGAGGTGCCTTCCGGGCCGCGGATCATGGCGACGGTCTGCTCGAGGGTCTGGCCGGCGATGGACACGCCGTCGACGCGAAGGATCACCTCGCCGGCGCGAAGGCCGGCCTTCTGCGCCGGGCTGCTGGGAAGCACGCGGACGATCGTCGCCGGCGTTGCTGCGAAGATCGAGGACGGCTCCCACGCCGACGAACGTCCCGGACAGGGACTGGTTGCGGGCCGCGACCTCGGCCGCGGTGAGGTAGCCCGTGTGGCCGGGATCGTTCACCGCGTCCATCAGGCCCTGGATCGCACCCTGCAGGAGCTTTGCCGGGTCCAGCGCGGATTGATCGACGTAGTTGGCGCGCAGGAGCCCGTAGGCCTGGTCGAGCAGCGACCAGCTGGGAGCACCCCCTGACGCCACGGGCCCGGCGGACGCGGCAGTCACGCCGGACGCAGAGGGGGCGACGGGCGAGGCCGACCCGGCGCCGGGTTCTGGGGCGCTCAGGCGCCCGACCAGCGAGCCGGTCCCGAACAGGAGGATGCCCGCCAGGGCGAGCGCAACGAGGGTCCACCCGGGCCCGCGCCGCGCGCCGCACGGAGGCCGGCGGCGGGGCGATCAATGGATCGGGGTTCGAGGGTTCGGGGTCAGGCAGGCCGGGCTCGGCCGGGAGGGCATGGTCGTCCATGCGAACGACCATGCACCATCCGGGCTGCGGGCGCGTGGAGACCCGATGAAGAATGGCTCACCGGGATCAGGATCTCCCTGCGGACCCCCACGCAGACTCCACGACGGCCGGCAGCTCGGCGAGGAGCGCGTCCCGGATTCCATTCGCCCAGCGCTCGATGGCCACCCAGTCGCGATGGTCGCCGACGTTGGTGCGGGCCAACTTCGAGAGCAGTCGCAATCCCGACGCCAGGTGATGCGGCTGCAGCGAGCCCGCGAAGAGCGCCACGTCGCGCGGGCCGATCCGCCTGATGACCTCGACCAGGTCGTCCGGCAGGTCCGCTTCCACGCCCGGCGGGACGTGCTCCAGGGTGCCGGAGGCGAATAACCAGGTCGGGATCGCGGCGAGCTCTCGCTCGTGGTCGGCCAGGAAGTCATAGGCGCCCGGCAGCCAGCCGCCGTCGTAGACGGCTGCGCCCAGGATGGCGGCCCGCACGTGCCCAAGGTCCGAGAGCGCCTCGATCGGCCTGGAACTCGACGCGAATGCCGGCTGCCCGGAGGACCTCGGCGACCGCGGAGGCGATGCCGCGCGTCGACTCGTGTCGCGTCCCGAAGGCGACGAGAACTTCGCCGGCCATCGCTGCACCTCCTGCCCCGCCGCGCAGAGGAGCGGCGGGCGACTGCTCTGCCGGGATTGTCCACCCGTCTCGGCCCTGCCCGCCAGTGCCGGAGGTCCCGCTCGGCGACGGCCGCCGGCGACGGCCACCGGGGCTGGTGGTATCGTCGGCCCCCGTGACCGATCCGCGACCCGCCGCGCCCGGCGGCCTGCGACTGGGGCCCGTTCCACCGGGCCTCCCCGATCCGAACGTCGCGCCGCCTGTGGTTGCCGAACCGGGTGATCCGTTCGCGGTCCTGCGAGTCGTGGAGCTTGTCGCCCGGGTGGAGCGCGGCTGGCCCGTGCTTCTCGACGACCTCGTGGCCGCGCTCAACGCGCGCTACCTCGACTGGGTGTTCGACCGGGCCGTCGTCGCCGACGCGGTGGTCGCGCTCCAGGCGAACTGGATGGCCGACTTCCGCAACGCCTCCGGCATCGTGCTGGACGACGGCCCGTACGGACCGGCGCTGACGCTGGAGGACACGGCGCGCGTGTCGGCGTGGCTGGTCGGGCAGGCGCAGCGTGCTGCTGTCGAGTGTCGCCGCCAGCTCGCGGCGTTCAGCCGGCTCGACGGCGCGAGCGGCTCCGGCTGACCACCGGGCGGGCGGCCCTCGTCATGCGGTGCGCGCCCCCGGACCGCGCCGGTGCCGGGCCATGATCTCGACGACGCGTCCGCCGTCCAGCCCGTGCGCCGTGATGCCGTCCGCGCCGGTCATCGTCCCGGCCGCCAGGAGCGCGTTGACGATCGCCTCCTCGGTCGCCTCGACCGCGGCCTGGAAGAGCGGGGTCATCCGGGTGTCCTCGACCATGCGCACGTCGATCACCGGCGCGGGTCGGGCTCGAGCGCCGGCCTCGGGCAGGCCGCGATTGCCGGTCGCGAACGCGACGAAGATGTCGCCGGAGCCGGTCGACGCCGATCGCCGCCCATCCGGGCGATCCCCAGCCCGGCCCGCTGCGCCAGCCGCTCGCACTGGTGCGGGAGCAGCGGCGCGTCGGTGGCCAGGATGACGATGATCGAGCCGGATCCCGGCGACCGGCGCCGCGCCGCTCCGGCCGCGCGGGCCAGGGCCTTGGCTGCATCCCACGGGCTGGGCACGTCCGTCGACGGGGATCGCCTCGCCGATCGGCACGCCGTCGATCCGGAGCAGCTCCCGGCTGCCGTAGTTCGCCTGGACCAGCACGCCGACCGTCCAGCCGCCGTCCGCCGCCGGCGACCACCCGCGACGCCGTTCCGATCCCGCCCTTGAACTCGTGGCAGATCATCCCGGTCCCGCCGCCGACGGAGCCCTCGGCGACCGGGCCGCCGGCGGCGCCGTCCAGCGCGGCATCCAGGTGCTCCGGGCGGACGTGGAACCCGTTGATGTCGTTGAGCACGCCGTCGTAGGTCTCCCCGACGACGGGCAGCGACCAGAACTCGGCGCCCGCCGGGTGCTGGCGAACGGCGTGCGCGATCAGCGCGTCGTGCACGACCCCGACCGAGTGCGTGTTCGTGATCGCGATCGGGCTGGTCAGGAGGCCGGACTCGCGGATCCACTCGAGGCCGGTCAGCTCGCCGTTCCCGTTCAGCCGGTGGCAGCCGGCGAAGACCGGCTCGACGAACGGGTCGCCGTCGTGCGGGATGACGACGGTGACACCGGTCCGGACCGGGCCCTGGCCGACGACGCGGGGCCCGTCGCCGCGGATCAGCGTGGTGTGCCCGACGCGCACGCCGGCGACGTCCGTGATCGCGTTGAGCGGGCCGGGCACGAGCCGCCCGAGGACGATCCCGTGGTCGCGAGCGCGCACTGGCTGGCTCCCCCTGCGGCTGTTAGCCGGCGACGAACTGCTCGAGCGCTCGCCGATTTGATCCCGAGAGCCGGCCGTTGCGCGACTTGAGCTCGAGCACAGGCGCCGGCGCACGGCCGGCCAGGTGCCGGCGCATCTGCCCGAACATGCTGCCCGTCGCGAGCTTGTAGGTCGTGAAGAGGCCGATCCGCGGGCCGGTCGAGCACCGGCATCGCCCGGACGAAGTCGACCCACGGCTGGTCTGGGTGCTGCATGGCGATCATGAGCCCGCCCGTCCAGCACCCCAGGAGCAGGAAGTCGACGTCGGAGAGTGCCTGGAGGTCACAATCGCCGACCGAGACGACCTGCGCGTCCATGTCGCGGGTCGCAAGGAACGCGCCGATCTCCTCGGCCAGCAGGCGGGTCGTGCCGGTCCGGCTTCGGTAGACGATGACCGCTCGCTTCATGCCGGTCCTCTCACTTCGGGTAGCTGCCGGTGACCTTCTTCACGAAGCCGTGAAGGCCGTGGAAGAAGGGCGTTCCCGGCAGGAACATGTACGGGCACTGGCCGGCGACGACGTCGACGCCGTGTGCATCGCAGTAGGCGACCGCGGCGGAGCTGACCGCCCCCGGCCCGCCGCCGGCGCCGCGATGCATCCAGACACGGGTGACCCCTGCGTCGACGCAATCGTGGACCACCTGCTCGGTGGCCGACGGGGGCGTCATGATCACGACGCCATCCACGGGCGGCGTGATGTCCGAGACGCGCGCGTAGCAGCGCTGGCCGTCGATCTCGGCCGCATTCGGGTTCACCGGGACCGCCTCGTAGCGTCGCTGGCGGAGCTCCTGCCAGATGCCGTACGAGAAATGCCTCGGGTCGCGCGAGACGCCGACGACGGCGAGGCGCTTCAGCCCCCAGAACGCATCGATCTGTCGCAGGCTCGTGTACCATCTCGGCCTCCGTATTCGACTGGTCCGCACAGTCTCCCCGGGGCCGGCGCCGCTCGACCAGTGCTGAACGGCCCAAGGCCGTGCTGCCGACCGAATGCCGATAATCCGGTCGTGTCCAGCCGATTCGGGCCAGATCGCCGGGACCGCTGCCGCTGGTTCCCCGTCTTGTCGTCATCGAGCGTCTCCCTGCGCTCGACGGGGTCGCGCCGGCCGACGCCGCGGACGCGTTTCGCGACCTGCCGGGCTCGCGCTGCTCGAGAGCGCGCGCCCGGGCCGCGCCGGCCGCTGGTCGTTCCTCGTGGCCGAGCCGGTCGGACGTCCTGGAGGGCTCCGCCGCCGGGCACGATCCGTTCGCGGACGCCCGCCGCGCTCGCCCGGCTGGACCGTCGCCGCTGCCGCCGGGGTCGCCACCGTTCGCCGGCGGGCTCGTCGGGCACCTCTGCCTACGACCTCGGCCGCCGCCTCGAGCGTCTCCCGGCCGCGGGCGATCGACGACCAGGGGCTGCCCGACCTGCGCCTGGGGCTGCACGCCTGGGCGATCGCGTGGGACGGGCGCGACGGCCGGGCGTGGCTCGCCGGTCGGGCGGTCGACGGCGACGCGCGCCGGCCTCGCGCGGGCGCTGGCGAGGTGCGGGCGCGGGCCGAGGCGATGCGCGGCGCGACCGGCCCGCTCCGCGGAGACCGGCCGGCTTTCCGCCGCTCGATCTTCCGCTCCGGGATCGACCGGCGCCGGCTGGACGCGGGCGAGGCGCGTCCGCGCCGCGATCGCCGCCGGCGAGCTCTACCAGGCCAATCTCACGCGACGGCTGGTGGCGCCCTTCGACGGCGACCCGTGGCCGTCTTCCGGCGGCTGCGCGCCGGCGAGCCGGCCGCCTTCACGGCCTTCGTCGACCTCGGGCGCGAGCCGGACGGCGGGCGGCCCGCGCGCCATCGTCTCGGCCTCGCCCGAACCGTTCCTCGCCTGGACGCCGCCGGCCGCGTCCGCGACCGACCCGATCAAGGGCACCCGGCCCCGCGGGCGGACGCGCGCCGAGGATCGGGCGCTCGCCGGGAGCTCCTGGCGTCGGGCAAGGACCGCGCCGAGAACACGATGATCGTGGACGTCCTGCGCAACGACCTCGGGCGGGTCTGCCGGCCGGGCAGCGTCCGCGTCCCGCGGCTCTGGCGCCTGGAGCGCACCCCGTCGGTGCAGCACCTGGTCTCGACGGTGACGGGTCGACTGGCGCCCGGGCCGCGACGCCTTCGACCTGCTGGCGGCGACCTTCCCGGGCGGCTCGATCACCGGCGCACCCAAGATCCGGGCGATGGAGCTGATCGAGTCGCTCGAGCCGGTCCGGCGCGGCCCATACTGCGGCGCGGCGCTCTGGGTGGACGCCGGCGGGGCCATGGGCTCGTCGATCCTGATCCGGACGTTCGTGGCGGACGGCCGGCGGCTGACGCTCCACGTCGGCGGCGGGATCACCTGGCGCAGCGACCCGGCGGCCGAGTGGGAGGAGACGCGAACGAAGGCGCGCGGCCCGCTGCGGGCGATCGGCGCGTCGGTCGAGGGCGAGGAGGAGCCGTGAACGAGCGACCTCGAGGCGGGCGGCGACCGGGCCGGCGCGTGGGTCGACGGCCGGCTCGGTGCCGCCGACGCGCCGGCGCTGCTCGTCGGCGACCGCGGCTTCCAGCTCGGCGACGGCCTCTTCGAGACGCTCCGCGTGCGGCGCGGCGTCGCCATCGAGCTGGAGCTCCACCTGGCGCGCCTCCGCGACGGGCTGGGCATCCTCGACGATCCCCATGCCCTGGTCCGACGAGGAGCTGGCCGGCGGCGATCGCCGTGACGGTCGCGGCCAACGCGCCCGACGACGCCGCCGTCCGGATCACCGTCAGTCGCGCGGCGCACCGACAGGCCGCGGCCTGCTGCCGGCCGGGCTGGCGCGACCTCCGCCGACGATCGTCGTCCAGGCCTGGCCGCACGTGCGGCGTCGGCCGCGGCGGTCCTCGAGCGCGGCGTCCGGGCGGTCGATCGCCACCGGCCGCCGCGACCCATCCCACCCGCTGGCGTCGGTGAAGACCGTCTCGCGGGCCGATCACGTCCACGCCAAGCTCGAGGCGGAGCGGGCCGGCGCCGACGACGCGATCACGCTCACCCTCGACGGGCACGTCGCCGAGGCGACGACGGCGAATGTGGCGCTGGTCGTCGGTAAGCGCGTGCTGACGCCGCCGCTCGCCGCGGGGATCCTGGCCGGGACCACGCGCGACTGGCTCCTGCGCGCCGGAGGGCGCCGCGGCGCTCGGCCTCGTCGCCGACGAGGCGGGCATCACGCCCGACGACCTCGCTCGCGGCCGACGAGGCGCTCCTCTGCTCGTCCGTCGCCGGCTTCCAGCCGCTCGTGGCGCTCGACGGGCACCCGATCGGGGACGGGCGCCCGGGACCGTGGGCCGCGCCGCCTTCGGGCCGCGCGCGAGGCCTGGATCGTGGCCCGCTCCGGCGGGTGAGCGTGACCGGCCGCCAGCGGCCTACACTTCGGCCGTGACCCGCGACGAGCTGATCGACCGGACGAAGCGCCTCATCGCCGAGGGCGAGCGGCTCCTGGCCGCGCCGTCGCTGGAGGCCCTGCGCACCTGGCTCCAGCTCTCCGACGAGATGCTCGCGGCGGCGTGGGGGAGCATGGACCGCTACCACCTCGCGTGGCTCTCGGTCGGCAAGCCGAAGGAGATCGTGCGCGGCCGGCCGATGACCGCGGACGAGGAGGCGGCCTACGTCCGCGAGGTGGCCGCGCCAGAAGACGGCGCGCTGCGGATGAGCCTCGACGCGGTGGAGCGGCAGGGGATGCCGTTCCGCGGCGAGACGGCGGGGTCGGGGTCGGCCGCGCGGCCGCGACGGGGACGCCGGTCGGCGCGGGCCCGGCGCGCGGCCCGCTTCGACGTCCCGTCCGAGGCCGACGAGCTCGCCGCCCGCGTCCGCCAGGCCCGCGAGGAGGCGGCCCGTCCACGACGAGGCACGAGCACCGCCGCGGGCGCCCCGGCCGGAGAAGATGCAGCGATGAGCGCCGCCGGACCCCGGCCGTCGGTGGCGCGCGCGACGTTCGCGCCCGATCCGGTCGCCCGCGACTACCTCCTCCTCGCGCTCCGCCTCGACCGGCACATCCCCGGCCTCGTCGACGGCTACTTCGGCCCGGCCGACCTCAGGGCGCAGGTCGACGCGGAGCAGCCGCGCTCGCCGGCGCGCCTCGTCGACGACGCCGCCGACGCTGCGCGCGCGTCTCGCCGGCCGAGGTCGACGAGCCCGACCGGCGCCGCTGGCTCGACGCCCAGCTCGTCGCCCTCGAGGCGCAGGCGCGCGCGCTGGCCGGCGATCGGCCTGCCCTACCTGGAGCACGTCACGGCGTGCTTCGACTACCGGCCCACCCGCACCCCCGAGGCGGTCTTCGACGCCGCGGCGGCGGAGCTCGACGCGCTCCTCCCCGGGGCCGGGCCGCTGGCCGAGCCGGATCGCCGCCTGGGATGACCGGTACACGATCCCGTCGACCGGCTGCAGGGCGTCGTCGACGCCCTGCTGCCGGACTTCCGTCGTCGCGCCGCGCGCGCTCTTCGGCCTGCCCGGAGGGCGAGGACCTCACCGTCTCGCTCGTCCGCGACCAGCCCTGGAGCGGCTACAACTGGTACGACGGCGGCCGGCGGAGCCGGGTCGACCTCAACACCGACCTGCCCGATCCGCGCGGCGGACCTGCTGTCGGTCCTCCCCCACGAGACCTACCCCGGCCACCACCTCGAGCACGCCTGGCACGAGGCCCACCTCGTGGACGAGCCTCGGCCGGATGGAGGCGCAGCGTCCTCTGCATCAACACCCCGGAGTGCCTCCTCTCGGAGGGTCTGGCCGACCTCGGGAAGGCGCTTCGCGGTCCCCGCCGGACGACGAGGCGCGACTCCTGGCCGAGGTCTTCCGGCTGGCGGGGCTCCCGAGTGGCGCGACCCGGCGGCGGCACGCGCGGCGGCCGAGCGCCAGGTCGCGATCTCGCGCGCGGCCACGCGGTCCGCGGCGTGGCCGGCAACGCCGCCCTGCTGCTCCACGCCGACGGCGCGCCCGCGCGACGAGGTCCTCGCCTACCTGGAACGCTGCCTGCTCTCCACCCCGGAGCGCGCCGCCAAGCGCCTGGAGTTCATCTCCCATCCGCTCTGGCGGACCTACGTCTTCGTCTACTTCGAGGGCGAGCGGCTGCTCCGCGCTGGCTCGAGATGGTCCCGCCGGCGGACCAGCCGGCGCGGTTCCGGCGGCTGCTGCTCGAGCAGCTGACGCCGTCGCGATCGTCGAGGAGATCGGCGCCGGGTAGCGGGCTCGCGCCGCCGGCGCCGCGATCGTCGCCGCGACCTGCGGGCGCCGGCCGCGCGACGGCCGTCAGCGCGCGACGGCCCGGCTCCAGGAGCACGCGATCCTCGCCGGGGCCGTCCCAGTCGGCGAACGCCGGCACGCCGTAGAGCCGGGAGCTCCCGGGTCCCGCTCTGGGCACGAAGCCGAGCGCGGCGAAGAAGCCGAGCGCGATCCGGTCGTCGGGGCGGCAGGTGGCCTCAGCGCGGTGACGCCCCGCGCGCGGCCAGCGCCGCCGCGAACCGCTCCACGAGGTCGCGCCCGATCCCGCGCCGGCGGTACGCCGGGTCGACGGCGACCCGTGGATCACGGCCACGTCGGGCCGGTCCAGGGAGCGGAACCCGAGCAGGAGCCCAAGCGGCCGGCGCTCGCCCGACGCCTCGGCGAGCCACGCGGTGCCGGCGATGATGGCGGAACCAGGCCCGCCCGGGCCCGCCTCGGCCCGGCGCTCTCGCGCCAGTCCCGGAGGCGCTCGTCGAGCTCCGGCAGGTCGGCCTCGTGGGATGGCGCAGCGTCGTAGGGCGGCGCCGGGCGCCGCTCCGGGGCGACCGGCGGGAACCAGTGGTCGAGGTTCGGGAAGTCGGGCATCAGCGCGATCCCGCGAGCGGCGCCGGCGACCGACGAGGGCGGCCTGGAGCGGCACGAGGAGCCCGTACACCTGGACAAGGTAGTCGACCGGGCCGAGGTACATCCCGGACAGCGCCCAGTTGATCGCCGAGGCCGCGACGGCCAGAGCGCCGAGGGCCAGGCCGAGGCGAGCCGTCGCGGGCCCGCGGCCGCATCGAGCGGCCCGGCGCCGCGACCGACGGCGGTCCCGACCACGATCCCCATCGTCACGGCAACGACGAGCAGGGCGCCAGTCCACAGGAGCAGGGTCGCCGCGACGACGTGGACCGCCGCGCCGCGACGGCCGCCGCCACGCCGAACGCGACGCGCCCGCGCTGCCGAGCCGGCGCCCGCCTCGCGCCGAGCCGGCACCGGCCGGCCGGCCCGCGACCGCCGCCCGGGCGGCGCCGTCAGCCGCTCGGAGGGCGCCTGCGTCCAGGAGCCGTCGCGGCGGCTGCTCCCCGGGGATGCCTGCCGTCATCGGCGTCGCGGGCCCCGGCGCGGGCGATGACGCGCTCGCCGGTGGGCGCACGAGGCGACGGCGCATCGCGAGCAATGTCACCGGCGGCGTTGCGGGCAGGCTCATCCGCTCGATCGTAGCCGCGTCGCGACCGCCGCGCAACCGGACCGACGGAGCGGGTATACTTCGACGCTCGTGAGCCACTCCGCCCTCGGCCTCCCCGACCCGACATGCGCGCCGGCTTCCCGGCCGCCGCGGAACGCGTCCGCGCGGCGCGGGACCGCCTCGGCGCCCGGGCGCTCGAGGTCGCCCTCGAGCGCGACCCGACGCTCCGCGAGCGCCTCGGCGAGACCGGCCTCCGCCACCTCCTCCGCGACACGGAGGTCTTCGTCGAGCGGATCGCCCGCGCCGTGGCCTCGGGCGACCCGGCCGCAGGCGCGCGAGTGGGCCGACTGGGTCGCCCCGGTCTACCGTCGCCGCGGTCCCGATGGACGACCTGGTGACGCTGTGCGAAGGCGCTCCGGAGCGCGCTCGCCGCGGTCCTCTCGCCCGAGGAGCAGGCGGCCGCCGACGCCGCCCTCGACGCAGGCGATCGCGACGTCTTCCGCTGGTACCGCGGCATCGCGGGCGACGCGCGGAAGCGGAACCGGCTCCTGACGCGATCTACAAGGGCGGCTGAGGAGGCGCGATGACGATCAAGTGGGTCCAGGTCGATCCCCTCGTGATGAACGGCGAGCCGTTCTGCTACGGCAGCCGGGTGACGGTCCGCCAGCTCCTGGAGATGCGCGCCGGCGGCTACGACCTGACCCGGATCCTCACCGACCACCCGGAGCTGCGCCGGCTCGGCGTCGCGGCCGCCTACTGCTACGCGGCCGACCACCGCGAGCGCTACGCGGAGTTCTTCGCGCCGGACGGCACGCTCGCCGGCCCCGGCTACACGGACGAGGAGGCCGCGACCCTCCCCGAGCAGTACCGGCGGCCGGGCGTGGTCGTCGCGACGCGAGCACCGCGCGCCGGAGCCTGCGACGGCGCACGGCGCGTGGCACACCTGGCCGCGGCCAGTCAATTCCGAGTAGCGGACTCGACATTCGCGCGACGGTGGTACCCTTCCGGCGAGCCACGCGAACCCGCGGCAGCATGGACGAGCCACCCATGACCGACCAGCCGACCACCGCCCCGACGCCGACGCCGCGCCCGCCTTCGACCCCGAGCGCCGCGCCAGGGAGCTCGCGGTCCTCGACGCGCTCCGCGAACGTCGTCGATCCGGAGATCGGGATGAACGTCGTCGAGCTGGCGCTCATCAAGCAGATCCTGCTCGGCGAGACGGAGTCGGAGGTCAAGATGATCCTCACGACCCCGTTCTGCCCGTACGCCGGCTCGATGATCGCGCAGGTCCGGGAGCAGGCGGAGTCGGTGCTGGAGCACCCGGTGAAGGTGACCCTCCTCGCCGAGCGCTGGGACCCGCGCGACGCGGGCCTCATGTGGTGAGCGCGGAGCCATCCGCCGCGCGGCCGCGCGCGCCTCCGCCGATTGCCACGGCCGCGGCGACGACGGCACCACCGGCCTCCTCTTCGGCGGCGACCGGATCCCCAAGGACGACCTCCGGACCGAGGCGTACGGCACGCTCGACGAGGCGGTGGCCGCCCTCGGGCTCGCCCGGGCCGAGCTGGACCTGAAGCGGCAGCTGGACGTGCTCCCGCCGGCGCTCGCCGAGATCGCGACGCTCGTCCTGCGGATCCAGCGCGAGCTCTTCGTGGCCGGCGCCGAGCTGGCCGCCAACCCGGCCGCCTGGGACCGCCTCCGGGACGGCGCGACCAGGGTCTCGGCCGAGATGGTCGACCGGGATCGACGACGCTCCTCGCGGACTACGAGGCGCGGATCGCGTTCCCGACCGAGTTCGTCGTGCCCGGCGAGACGCGGACCAGCGCCGCGCTCGAGCTCGCCCGGACGATCCTCCGCCGCGCCGAGCGCCGCGCCGTCACGCTGGAGCGCGCCGACCTCGTTCCCGGGCCGCACCTCCTGCCGTACCTCAACCGCCTCGCCGACCTGCTGTGGGTCCTCGCCCGCGCGGCCGAGCAGGCCGAGGCTCGCACGGCCGACGGCGGCTCGGGTCCGGGGGCGCGCCGGCCGGCGCTGAGCCGCCGACGCAGGCGCCCGGCGACCCGCCGGCGGGCAGCCTTGCTGAGACTTCGGCATACTCTCGGGAACCGGGAGCCGAGCTCCGACCTCGCGATGGAGGCGCACCACCGATGATGCACAACCCGTACCGCAGTACGCCGCCCAGCCAGGTCGGCGTCCGCCCGGACGCCAGGCTCGCGCAGGCGTTCATCACCCAGGCGTTCTTCTGGATGTTCCTGGGCCTGCTGGTCACGACCGGCGTCGGGGTCATGATCGTCTCCGTGCCGCCCGAGACGCTCGCCAAGCACTACGGGCTCGCGCTCCCCCTGATCATCGCCCAGCTCGGGGTCGCCTTCGTCCTCACCCTCGCGATCCGGAAGATCTCCGCGACGGTCGGCCTGCTCCTGTTCTTCGTCTACGCGGCGCTCACGGGCGTGACGCTCGGCTTCATCCTGCTCACCTACGAGCTCGGCAGCGTCCTCGCCGCGGGCTCGTCGGCCGCCGCGGTCTTCGGCGCGGCCGCCATCTACGGCGCGGTCACCAAGCGGAACCTCTCCGGCCTCGGCCCGTACCTGTTCATGGGCATCATCGGGATCCTGGTCGCGAGCCTGGTCAACATGTTCATCGGCTGGGACACGCTGTCGTTCGTCATCTCGGTCGCCGGCGTCGTGATCTTCACCGCCCTGACCGCCTACGACGTCCAGCAGATCCAGAGCGGCAACGTCGCCGCCTGGACGCAGTCGATGGAGAAGGGCGCCGTGATGGGCGCCTTCAAGCTGTACCTGGACTTCATCAACCTGTTCTTCATGATGCTGCGCCTCTTCGGCAACCGGTAGACGCGCCGCGCTCCGCGCCGAGAACCCGGCCCGGTCGGACGACGACCGGGCCGTGCTGTGCCCCGGGCCGAACCGAGGGTCAGGCGGCGGCGTCGCCGTCCAGGAGGGCGCTGCCGGCCTCGGCGGCCGGCCGCGGGCGTGCGAACAGGAAACCCTGGCCGCGGTCGCAGCCCAGCTCGCGGAGCGCCTCCAGCTGGTCCTCGCGCTCGATGCCCTCGGCGGTCACCACGATCCCCAGGCCCTGGGCCAGGCCGACGACCGCGCGGATGATGGCGAGGTTGGCGGGCGAGTCGTGCAGCCCTGCCACGAACGACCGGTCCACCTTGATGACGTCGAGCGGGAGGCGCGACAGGTAGGCGAGCGACGAGTACCCGGTCCCGAAGTCGTCCAGGGCGACGCGCACGCCGAGCTCGTGGAGCGCGCGCAGCGTCACCCCGGTGGCCTCCGCGTCGCTCATGGCCAGCGACTCGGTGATCTCCAGCTCCAGGGTGCGCGGCGGCAGGCCGGTCTCCGCGAGGACCGTGGCCACGCGCGCGGCCAGGTCCGGCCGGGCGAACTGGCGGGCAGAGAGGTTGACGCTCACGACCAGGTCGGCGAGGCGTCGGATCGCAGCCAGCTGCCACGCCCGCGCCTGGCGGCAGGCCTCGGCGAGGACCACGTCGCCGATCGGCAGGATCAGCCCGGTCTCCTCGGCCAGCGGGATGAAGGAAAGCGGCGGGAGGAGGCCGCGGGTCGGGTGCTGCCAGCGAACGAGCGCCTCGTGGCCCATCGTGCGGCCGGTCCGCAGGTCCACCAGCGGCTGGTAGTGGACGCGCAGCTCGTCGCGCTCGACCGCCCAGCGGAGGTCCAGCTCCAGCTCCAGGCGGTCCATCGACGAGGCGCTCATGCGCGGATGGAAGACGGAGACGCGGTCGCTCGCGTCGGCCTTCGCCCGGTAGAGGGCGATCTCCGCCTCGCGGAGCAGGTCGGCCGCGCCCTGGGCGCCGGCCCGTGACAGCGCGACGCCGATGCTGGCGCTCACGTAGGTCTCGCGGCCCTCCACGAGGAACGGCGACGCCAGGGCTTCCACCATGCGCCGCGCCAGGCCCTCGGCGGCCGCGTCGCCGGCGAGCCCGTCCACCAGGACGGCGAACTCGTCGCCGCCGAGGCGGGCCAGCGTGTCCGCCGGCCGGAGCGCCTCGGCCAGCCGGCGTCCGACCGCGACCAGCAGCTGGTCGCCGACGGCGTGGCCGAGGCTCTCGTTGATCACCTTGAACCGGTCGAGGTCGAGCAGGAGGACGGCGAGCGGCGTCGCGTCGTCGGGGCGGGCCCACCCGAGCGCGTGGGTGACCCGGTCGATGAACAGCGACCGGTTGGGCAGCGCCGGTGAGCGTGTCGTAGAACGACTGGCGGGCGAGGCGCTCCTGGATCGCCCGCCGCTCCCGGATGTCGCGGATGGCCGTCGCGCGGGCCGGCGCCTCGTCGAGGTAGGGGATCGTCCGCCCGATCAGCTCCACGGCGGCCTCGGAGCCGTCGGCGAGGAGGGCGACGGTCTCGTACGGCGTCTCGTTGTCCGCCGCCAGCTGCAGCGCCAGCGCAGCGCGGGCGGATTCCGGGAAGAGATCCAGGACCGGCGACCCGAGCACCTCGTCGGGCGCCCGGCCGAACAGCTCGGCGAAGGCCGTGTTGACCTCCAGCACGCGCCCGCCGCGATGGATCACCAGGGCCTCGAACGAGGCGTCCGCGAGGCGCCGCAGACGGTCGGTGCTCGCCCGGAGCTCCTCCTCGGAGCGCGTCCGCACGGCAAGCTCGGCCCGCGCCGCCGCGTGGAGCCGGGCGTTCTCGAGGGCCACCGAGGCGAGCTGCGCGAAGCGGCTGAGGCCGGCCACGTCGGTCTCGTCGAAGACCCGTCCCGAGTCTGCCGGCGGCCAGGCCGATGACGCCGATGATCTCCGCGCCCGCGGTCAGCGGCACGCCGACGACCGACCCGATGAGCCCGATGCCGTCGAGCCCGGGGGCGTGCCCGGCCCACGTGTCGTAGTCCGCCGACGCACATGGCCTCGCCGGAGGCCCACACGCGGCCGCCGACGCCCTGCTCGCGCGTGATCTCCAGGCCGTCGATGCCGCGGAACATGCCGAGGCCGACCGCGAGCCGCAGGACCCCGGCCTCCGGGTCGACGAGGTAGAGGTAGCCGTGCGGGGTCCCGGCCAGCGCGGCCGCCCGGGCGACGATCGTCTCGAGGAGCTCGTTCGGGTCGTGGCGACCCATCAGCGCCGACGTGGTCTCGTGGATGGCCGCGAGGTACTCGGCCCCGCTGCCCGCGCCGGGCCCGCCCGTCGTGACGCGCGCCTTGCGGCGGGCCGCCTTCTCCAGGTACAGCTCGGCATCGGCGAGCATGACGAGCTCGTCCTTCGTGGTTCCATCGGCGGGGCAGGCCGCGACGCCGATGCTCACGGTCACGTGCGGGCCGTCCTCCGCCGCGCCGAGCGCGTCGACCGCCTTGGCCAGCCGGTCGGCGATCACGCGCGCCTCGTGGCGGCCGACGTCCGGGAGGAGGACCGCGAACTCGTCGCCGCCGTACCGGAAGACGCGGTCCTCGGGCCGGACGCTGGCCGGCAGCGCGTCGGCGATCCGCCGGAGGAGGCGATCGCCGGCCGGGTGCCCGCGGCTGTCGTTGTAGCCCTTGAAACCGTCGAGGTCGAGCATCAGCAGGGCGAACGTGCTCGCCGCCGGCGCGGCGCCGGGCGAGGAGGTCGTCGAGGCCGGCCTGGAACGCGCCGTGGTTGCGCAGGCCCGGTCAGGGCGTCGTGCTCGGCGCGCAGCGCCGCCGCGTGGAGCGCTTCCGCCGTCTGGAGGGCGATCGACGCCTGGCCGGCGAAGAGCTTGACGAGCTCGAACTCGTCCGTCGCGAAGTGTGCCTCGGCCTCGCCCATGCGTCCGACGTTCAGGGTGCCGATGACGTCGCCGCCGACGCGCAGCGGGACGACGATCAGCGACTCGGGCTCCGCCGGTGTGCCCGGGATGTTCACGGCACGCGGGTCGAGGTGGGCGTCGTTGGCGAGGAGCGCCTCACCGTGCTCGGTCGCCCAGCCGGTGAGGCCCCGGCCCGTGGGGATCTCCTCGGCCAGGATCACGTCGGCGTAGCGGTCGCGGGCCAGGACGGCGGTCCGCACGCCTCGCTCGCGGTCGATCCGGTAGATCGTCAGGTTGTCGTACCGGACGACCGTCCGGAGCCCGTCGGCGATCCGCTCCAGGACGGCGGTGGGATCGCCGCGCCGAGCAGCGTCTCGTTGACGTCGAGGAGGGCCCGCTGGCTGGCGAGGCGATGCTCCAGCTCCTCTGCTGGTCACGGAGGCGGCCGATGTTCTCGGCGTTGACGAGCGCCTGGGCGGCGAAGCCCGCGAAGATCGCGCAGGGTGACGAGGTCGTCTCGGAGTACCGGTCGATGCCCTTCTTGCTGCACGACGACGACGCCGCGCACGACGTCCTCGAAGGACATCGGCGCCACGAGCATCGACTCGGGCACCTGGTCCGGGCCGACGACCAGGCCTCGTGGGTCGCTCGTGACGTCGGCGACGCGCACGGCCGTGTTGTGGGCCGCGACCCAGCCGGTCAGCCCGGTCCCGATCGGGACCCGGAGCACCTCGGCGGCCGGGTCGGTGGAGCCCAGGAAGGTGCCGCCGAAGGCGATCGGCTCGCACATCGCCGAGGCCTGGTCCACGCGGTAGACGCGCGCCGTGTCGGAGGCGAAGAGGCCGCGGATCTCGGCGACGATCGCCTCGCCGATCTCGACCTGGTCGTGGAGCCGGTTCAGCGCCGGCGAGGTCCTGGATCGCGTCGAGGCGGGCTGCGAACCCGTGGACGCTGGCATACAGGCGGGCGTTCTGGAGCGCGACCGCCACCTGGTCGGCGAATCCTCGACGAGCTCGGGCCGCCTGGACCAGGTGTGGGACGGGTGTGGTAGAGCGCCAGGAGGCCGAGCGGCTCGTCGAGGTATGCGACCGGGACGAGGCAGATCGTGCGGAAGCCTTCGTCGTCGTAGCCGTCGACGAGCTCGGTCGGCGACACGGTCGACCACGGGTGGGCGAGGACGATCGTCCGGCGCTCAGTGACCGCGCGCCAGCCCGCGGCGCGACTGCCGCGCCTGATCCCGGCCACGGCCGCCAGGAAGGTAGGCCCGAGGCCACGGTGCGCCGCGAGCCGGAAGGGGTTGTCGCCGTCCTCCACGGTCCAGAGTCCGGCCTTGTCCGCCTCGAACAGCGAGACGGAGTGGTCGAGGACGTCATCGAAGATCCGGGTGAGATCCCGCTCGTTGCTGACCTCGACCGCGATCCGCCGGACCGCGGCGTCACGGCTGGCCCGTGCGGCGTCGAGGTCGGCGACGGCAACGTCGCCCATCCGGCCCACGCGGCCCGCCGCGCCGGGGACGCCGGGTCCTCCGGGGCCCGTCCGGGCTCCGACGACGGACCGGGAATGATTGACCACGGGTCGGTGCTTCTCCCCGCTCGACGGCAGGATGGGATGCCGCCCGGCATGGAGACGGCAGGTGCACCGTAGCAACGCGGTCCTTGGGCGACGATGGCCCGTGAGTACTCCTCGTCCGGGGGACCCGCCCTACAGCTCCAGCGTGAACCCCAGCAGACGGACGCCCGGAACAGGCTCCCAGTCCCGCTCCGGTCGCCGGACGAACCCGAGCCGCGCATAGATCGCCTGGGCGGCCCGCATGTACGTCAGCGAGTGGAGGAAGATGGCGTCTCGCCCGTCCGCACGTGCCCGGGCGACGCAGGCCGCCGCCAGCGCGGTCCCGACGCCGCGGCCGCGGGCTGTAACGTCCGCGGCCAGCATCCGGATCGCGGCCTCCCCGGGTTCCAGGAGCTCCGCCCAGGGGCTGTCCGGGCCCGGCACGTACGTGACGCAGCCAAGGGGCGTCCCATCTGCGTCGTCGACCGCGACGAGGACGACCGCCTCGCGGGCGCGGCGGGCAACGTCGCGCAGCTCCGGCTCATAGCCCGGCTCGTCGAACTCGGCAACGTCCGGTAGGCCCGCACGACCAGCTCGCCGAGGTTGGCGTGCTCCTCCGGCCGGGCCTCCCGAACGACGACTCCCACGACGGCCTCAGCGGGCCCCGGAGCGATGCGCGCGCCGCGAAACCGGAGGTACCTGGGCCATGCCGCGATTCTGCCGGATCCGGCCGCTGGAGGTGGGCGCCTCGCGCCGCTGCCAGCGTTCCGGGAATACGCCCTTTACCAGACGCACTCGCAGCTCCGGCTTCCGGCGATCCTGCCGACCTCCATGAAGTGTGGGACGCCGACGCATCCGTGCTCCTTCACGGGGGCCGCGGTCGTGAGCAGCGGCGCGCCACTCGGCCCGGGCGGCGGTCCGTTCGTCGTGACCATCAACGCGCCAGTCGGCGTCTATGTGCTGCATTGCAGGGTCCACCCGGGGATGACCGCGACGATCCGGGTTGCCTCGGCGTCCGTTCCGGCCACCACTCGCGGGGCGCTCGTCTCGAGCGTCAAGCGCCAGGTCGCGTCCGACGTCAAGGACGGGCTCGCGCTGAGAAGCAGGCGTCCGTCGTCTCAAGCTCCACCCTGCCCGACGGCCACACCCTCTGGCTGGTGAACGTCGGGGCATCCAGCCCGTCACGGCACGTGGCGATCAACCAATTCCTCCCCCGGTACGCTCTCGGTGCAGCCCGGCGACCTCGTGACGTGGACGTCACCAGCCGCGAACGAGGTCCACACCGTCACCTTCCCGGGCGACATCCACACCGACCAGGTCCCGCTCTGCGAAGACGCGTCGACGGGAACCGATACCCCGGCGACGCCGACCGTCATACCACCGACAGGGCCCAGCCGACTTCGCGTGCGGGACGGCCCCGGCGAATGAGATCGAGTTCGCCCCAGGCAACGGCGTCCGCACGGTCGCGAACCCGACCACCGTTTCTGACTCCGGGCTGCTCGCGAGCGCAGCCGCTCGGGCCGCGTGGGGCCTCCCGGCGTCCGCGGCGCTCAGCACCTGGACGATCGGCGTGTCCGCGACGGCGCCGGCCGGCACGTACACGTTCGTCTGCCAGATCCACCCAGGGATGACGGCAACACTCGTCGTCCACTGACGATCGCGTAGCTCGGCAGCGGCCGCGCCGGTCACCGGCGCGGCCGCTCCATGTCCGGGCGGACCGGCACCCGGCCCGCGCATACTTCGGCCATGACGACCGATCCGAGCGCGCCTTCCGCCGCTTCTCGGCGATGCCGAGGCCCTGTTGCCCGAGATCCTCGAGGTGCGCCGGCGCCTCCACCGGCGGCCCGAGATCGGCCTCCAGCTGCCCGCGACGCAGGCGATGGTCGTCGAGGCGCTGCGCGCGATCGGGCTCGAGGCCGGCCGGGCGGACGACGGCTCGGTCGTGGCGGTCATCGAGGGCGCGCGCCCGGGCCCGACGGTCCTGCTGCGGGCCGACATGGACGGCCTGCCGCTGCACGGAGGACACCGGCCTCGAGTTCGCGTCGGAGATCGCCGGCGCGATGCACGCCTGCGGCCACGACACGCACGTCGCGATGCTCCTGGGCGCCGCGCGGCTGCTCGCTGGAGCGCCGCGACGAGCTCGCCGGGCCGGGTCCTGCTGATGTTCCAGCCGGGCGAGGAGGGCTACCACGGCGCCCGCTTCATGCTCGAGGAGGGCCTGCTCGGGACGGCCCGCCGGCGCAGGCCGTGGCCGGCGCCTTCGCGCTCCACATCCGCACCAGTACCCGAGCGGACGACCTCGACCTCCGACCGGGCGCCGATGATGGCGGCGGCCGACACGATCCGGCTCACGGTGCGGCGGCCGCGGCGGCCACGCCTCCGCGCCGCACCACGCGCTCGACCCGATCCCGGTCGCGGCCGAGATCGTCCTCGCGCTCCAGGCGATGGTCGACGCGGACGGTCGACGTCTTCGACCCGGCCGTCGTCACGATCGCGCGCATCCGCGGCGGGCACGACGCAACAACATCATCCCGGAGACCGTGCTCCTCGAGGGGACGATCCGGACGGTCTCGGAGAAGACCGCGGCCGCCATGCACGCGGGTCGCGCGGGTGGTCGGAGGGGGTCTGCGCGGCGCACGGCGCGACCGCCGACCTCGAGATCGTGCCGTGGCTACCCGGTGACGGTCAACGACCCGGACTTCACGGCGTGGGTCGCGCGGGCATCGGCCGCGGACGCTGGTCGGGCGACGAGGCCGTCGTCGACGCTGCCGCCCCGATCATGGGCGCCGAGGACTTCTCGTACGTGCTCCAGCGGGTGCCCGGGCGCGATGGTCTTCCTCGGCGCCCGCCCGCCGACCGAGGACCCGGCGACGGCGCCCGGCGAACCACTCGAACCGGGTCGTCTTCGACGAGCCGGCGATGGCCGTCGGGGTGGCGATGTACGCGGCGGTGGCGCTCCGGCATCTTGCAGGCCGCTGACCGCGACCGTCCCTAACGGCGCCGCGGCGCGATCGTTGCTCCGGGCGTCCACGCCATACTGCGCGCGCCGTTGACACGGCGACTCGCGTCGATGCCACGGCGAACGGTCGGACCTGAACGACGGATCGTCGCCGATCGTAGCGGCACCGAGGAGGTACCCATGAGGCTTCGCAGGAACCTCGCAACGGGCGGCGTCGCCGCTTCGCTCATGGCGTCGCTGTTCGCCGTCTCGATGGCGGCTCCGGCCGTGGCTGCGACGGTGTCCCCCGTGACCACGACCGTCACCCCGGTCGGCGCCACCACCTACGTCCCGATCGCGGCCGTGACGGCAACCGGGACGACCGACATCGCGGCCGGAACCCTGACCCTCACCCTGCCGGCCGGCTTCACGTGGGCCATCAGCGGTTCGATCACCACGGTCGAGTCCAACGGATCCGGCGGCACGCTCGCGGTGGCCGACGGCACGATCACCGCAGGCGGGACGACCGCGACGTTCAGCGTGACCGGTGCCCCGGTCGCGGGCAGCACGATCACGTTCTCGTCGGCGCCAGTGACGACGACGACGGCCGGAGCGTCCGGGGACGTCGTCCTCAGCGGCCTGTCGAACCCGAGCTCACTGGTCGTGGCACGCGTCCGCGCGCCGGAAGGTGCCGGCAAGGGCAATGACCAGGCCAAGGGCAAGGGCACGACCAGGCCAAGGGCCACGGCGCTCGCAAGGTCGCCTTGTACCTGAACCCGGCACCTACGACCTGCGCCACGGGCGCCCAGCCGGTCGCGCACGCGGCGACCTACGGCTTCGCGATCCTGAACACGACCGGTCACAACCGGCTCAACGTCAACGTGGTGCTCAAAGGCGCTCGCCGAACGCCACCTATGACGTCTGGGTCAACCAGGATCCGGGTGCCTGCCCGCTCAGCGCCCCCACCAAGGCCGGCGCGATCCACACCAACGCGCGCGGCAACGGCACCGCCAACCTCCACGTCGCCCTCGTGAGCGGCGCGAAGAACTTCTGGGTGTCCGCCGTGAGCGGCTCGAGCGTCCTGAGGACGCCCGCAGCCGCGCTCAAGATCAAGCGCTAGAACGACCGCGGCTGCCCACCCGAGGGCAGCCCACGCAGCACCGAGCCCGGCCGACGGCACCGACGTCGACCGGGCCTTCGTCCGGACTTGCCCGCCATGCCCGGACGTGCCGCCGCTGGCCCGGAGCGGGCACATCGGCTACGCTCCGCGCCTCGGAGGTCGATTGGGGGAGGCCGCGGTGCCCTGCACGAGCTGTGGGATCGAGAACCCGGCGGGGAGCAAGTTCTGCAAGCACTGTGGTGCGCGCCTTGCCCTGGCCTGCCCGTCGTGCGGCACACTCCACGAGCCGGATGCGGCCTTCTGCAACGAGTGCGGCACGCGGTCTCGCCGACGGTGTCGCGTCGACCGCCGCACGGACCCCGGCCGAACTTCCGCCGGCCCCGACCCCGATCGCCGAGCGCCGCGTGGTCTCGATCCTCTTCGCGGACCTCGTCGGGTTCACGCGCGCTCGCCGAGGGCCGTGACCCCGAGGAGACGCGGGAGCTCCTGTCGCGCTACTTCGAGCTCGCCTCGGAGGTCGTGGGCCGCTACGGCGGGACGGTCGAGAAGTTCATCGGCGATGCGGTCATGGCGGTCTGGGGTGCCCCGACGGCCCGCGAGGACGACGCGGAGCGGGCGGTCCGCGCCGCCCTCGAGCTGGTGGACGCGGTGCGCGCCCTGGGCCCGGCGATCCAGGCCCGGGCCGGGGTTCTCACCGGCGAAGCCGCCGTCACCCTCGGCGCCACGAACCAGGGGATGGTCGCGGGCGATCTCGTCAACACCGCGTCGCGGCTGCAGTCGGCGGCCACCTCGGGCACGGTG
Organism: uncultured Chloroflexia bacterium; assembly: GCA_963722475.1. Lineage (GTDB taxonomy): Bacteria > Chloroflexota > Limnocylindria > Limnocylindrales > CSP1-4 > CTSoil-043. Next base: position 53,197 of record CAVRMJ010000010.1, read on the forward strand.
CTCGTCGGCGAGGCGACCCAACGGGCCGCCTCCAAGGCGATCGCTTTCGAGGCGGCGGGAGACCAGGCGCTCAAGGGTAAAGCCGCGCCCGTGCCGCCTGGCGAGCGCCTCCGCGTCGTTGCCGAGCGGGGCGGCCGCAAGCGGGCCGAGGCGCTCGAAGCTCCCTTCGTCGGCCGCGACGACGAGCTCGCGCCTGCTCAAGGACCTCTTCCACGCGACGAGCCGGGAGCGACGGGCCCGCCTCGTGTCGGTGATCGGGCCGGCGGGAATCGGCAAGACGCGCCTCGCCTGGGAGCTGGAGAAGTACCTGGACGGCCTCTTGGGACCGTGCTCTGGCACGCGGGCCGCTCCCCGGCGTACGGCGACGGGATCACGTTCTGGGCCCTCGGCGAGATGGTCCGGACGCGGGCCGCGTCTCGCCGAGTCGGACGACGAAGCCACGACGCGCGAGCGGATCGCCGCCACCGTCGCGGAGTACGTCCCCGACGCGACGGATCGCCGCTGGGTCGAGCCGGCCCTCCTGACCCTGCTCGGGCTGGAGTCGGGGATCGGGTCCGAGCAGCTGTTCGGAGCCTGGCGGCTCTTCTTCGAGCGGCTCGCGGCGGCGAGCCCGGTCGTCATGATCTTCGAGGACCTGCACTTCGCCGACACCGGGCTCCTCGACTTCATCGACCACCTGCTGGAGTGGAGTCGCGCCTTCCCGATCTACGTCGTCACGCTCGCCCGGCCCGAGCTGCTCGATGCGGCGTCCCGACTGGGGCGCCGGGAAGCGCAACTTCACCTCCCTCTACCTGGAGCCGCTCTCGGAGCCGGCAATCCGCGAGCTGCTGGCAGGCCTGGTCCCGGGCCTCCCCGAGCCGACGATCCGCGCGGTCGTCGCGCGAGCCGACGGCATCCCGCTCTACGCGGTCGAGATCGTGCGCATGCTCCTCGCCGAGGGCCGCGTCCGCGAGGAGGGCGGGCGCTACGTGCCCACGGGCGACATCATCCGCGTTCTCCATCCCGGAGACGCTCACCGCGCTCATCGCGTCGCGGCTCGACGGCCTGGGGCCGGCGGACCGCGCCCTGGTCCAGGACGGGGCGGTGCTCGGGCAGAGCTTCACGCTCGAGCAGCCTGTCCGCGCTGACGGGCATGGCGGCCGACGAGCTGGAGCCGCGCCTCCGGGCGCTCGTCCGGCAGGAGATCCTCGCGCTGGAGGCGGACGCCCGGTCCGCGGAGCGGGGCCAGTACGCGTTCGTGCAGGCGCTCATTCGCGAGGTCGCCTACAACACGCTTTCCCGTATCGACCGCAAGGCGAAGCACCTCGCGGTTGCCCGGATCTTCGAGGCGCTCCCGACCGATGAGTTGGCCGGGGCGCTGGCCGGCCACTACGTCGCGGCCCACGCGAACGCGCCGGACGGCCCCGAGGCGGACGCGCTGGCCGCTCAGGCCAGGATCGCGCTGCGCGGCGCCGCCGACCGGGCCGCGGCCCTCGGGTCCCACGACCAGGCGCTCGGGTATCTCGTACAGGCCGAAGCGATCACCACGGATCCGACGCAGCGGGCGGCGCTCTGGGAGACGGCCGGCCGGGAGGCCGACCACGCGGGGCATCTGGAAGTCGCGCGCGGCTACTTCGAACGGCTCGTCGCAGTCCGTCGCGCCGGCCCCGATCGATCCGCCGCGGCCACCGCCGTCGCCGAGCTGGGCGGCATCCTCCTCAACGCGGGTCGGGTGGGCGAGGCCCTGGAGCTGATTGGCAGGCCGTCGACGGAGTTCGGGCCGGATGAGGCACCGGAGGGCTTGGCCTACCTCGTCGGCGAGCTCGCGCGGGCGTACATGCGCTCCGGGCGCGACCACGAAGCGATCGAGGCCGCCGACCGGGCGCTGCCGATCGCCGAACGGTTCGAGCTCTTCGAGCCGCTTGCGGAGAGCCTCAACACGAAGGGCACGTCGCTCACCTCGATCGGGCGCATGCAGGAGGGCATCGTCCTGCTCCGGGGCGCGCTGGCGATCTCCGAGGCCCATGGGCTGGTGAGCATCGGAGCTCCGCGCCCGCCAGAACCTCTGGTTCTCGGACATCGACGACCCGATCCGGGCGATCGAGGTCGTGCGCCCCGGGCTCGAGAAGGCCCGCCGGCTCGGGCTCCGCGAGTGGACCTTCGACCTGACCTACGTCATCGGCCAGGCACGCGCGTGGATGGGGGTCGAATGGGACTGGGTCGAGGCACGCCTGGCCGAGCTGGAGGACGAGGGGTTTCCGTCCGAGCGCGACCGGGTCTTCCACGGGCGCTGCTGGCGTCCTTCGCCGCGATGCACGCCGACCCCGAGCAGACAGGTTGACGTTCTCGACGGCATCCGGGCGAGGATCGCCGCGGGCGACGACCGGCAGATCGAGCTGAACGTCGCGCATCGAGACGGGGTGGGCTCCATCTCGCGGCCGGGCTACCCGCCGAGGCGTTGGAGCGGGCCGCCTTCGTCATGGGCACGGATTCGGGGCGCATCCTGGAAGGCCTGGGCGGCGGCGGTCGGGATCAGGGCCGCCGCCTGGAGCGCGAACCGCGGACGGTCTCGCCCAGTGCGAGGCATGCGCTCGACCCGGCGATCGGCCGCTGGACGCACGCGCTGCGCGTCGAGATCAGCGCCGCGCGTGCCGCCCTCTCCGGCGACCGTCCGACGGCCGTGACCCGCTACCGCGAGGCGTTCGGCCGCTTCCGCGACCTCGGGACGCCGCTGCTCCTCGCGACGAGCGTGATCGGCGCCTGCCGGCTTCTCGGCCCGGTTCCGGAGCTGGCACCGGCGATCGCCGAGGCGCGCGAGATCCTCGTCGGGCTGCGCGCCGCGCCATTCCTCGGGCAGCTCGAGGCCGCCGTCGGCAGGGAGCTCCGTCCGGGGTGTCCTGAGCGCGGCATCGCAGCGGACCGTGGTCGCTCGCGACGCGACTCGAGGTGGGATACGCTCTCGCATCTACGCTGGTCGGTCGGGGAGGTTGCCGCGAGCATGGTCTGCTCGAACTGCGGGACGGAGAACGAGGCAGGACGCAAGTTCTGCACGGAATGCGCGGCGCGACTCGGCGCTGGTCTGCCCGGCATGCGGAGCCGCCAACCCTGCCGACGCGAAGTTCTGTGGCGAATGCGCGACCCCGCTCGAGCGCCGGAGCCGTGCCGTCCCGCTTCGGCGACCGCCCGGCCGGCGCCGCCGACCGCGCCCGTGGCCCCCGTCGCCGAGCGCCGGCTCGTCTCGGTCCTGTTCGCCGACCTCGTCGGCTTCACCGCCCTCGCCGAGGGCCGCGACGCCGAGGAGACGCGCGAGCTGCTGACCCGCTACTTCGACCTCGCGCCGCGACGTGATCGAGCGCTACGGCGGCACGGTCGAGAAGTTCATCGGCGACGCGGTGATGGCGGTCTGGGGCGCCCCGACGGCGCACGAGGACGACGCCGAGCGGGCCGTCCGGGCGGGCCTCGAGCTCGTGGACGCGGTCCGGACGCTCGGCCCGTCGATCCAGGCCCGGGCCGGCGTCCTGACCGGCGAGGCCGCCGTCACGATCGGCGCCGTCGGCCAGGGCATGGTCGCCGGCGACCTCGTGAACACCGCGTCCCGGCTCCAGTCGGTCGCCGCCCCGGGCACCGTCCTCGTCGGCGAGGCGACCGCAGCGGGCCGCGGCCGCGGCGATCGCCTTCGAGCCGGCCGGCGAGCAGCTGCTCAAGGGCAAGGCCGCGCCGGTCCCGGCCTGGCGCGCCCTGCGCGTCGTCGCCGAGCGCGGTGGCCGCAAGCGCGCCGAGACCCTCGAGGCCCCGTTCGTCGGCCGCGACGACGAGCTGCGCCTGCTCAAGGATCTCTTCCACGCGACCGGCCGCGAGAAGCGGGCCCGGCTCGTGTCGGTCATCGGCCCGGCCGGCATCGGCAAGACCCGCCTCGCCTGGGAGTTCCTCAAGTACGTCGACGGCCTCGTCGAGCACGGTCTGGTGGCACGACGGCCGCTCCCCGGCCTACGGCGACGGGATCAGCTTCTGGGCCCTCGGCGAGATGGTCCGCCGGCGGGCCGGGCTCGCTCGAGACCGACGACGAGCCCACGACCCGGGCGAAGATCGCCGAGACCCTCGCGACGCACGTCCCCGACGAGGCCGAGCGGCGCTGGATCGAGCCGGCCCTCCTGGCGCTCCTCGGCGTCGAGTCGGGCGTCGGCTCGGAGCAGCTGTTCGGCGCCTGGCGGACGTTCTTCGAGCGCTGGCGGCGACGGCCCCGGTCGTCATGGTCTTCGAGGACCTCCACTTCGCCGACGCCGGCCTGCTCGACTTCGTCGACCACCTGCTGGAGTGGAGCCGCGACCGTCCCGATCTACGTCGTCACGCTCGCCCGCCCCGAGCTCCTCGAGCACGCGCCCGGACTGGGGCGCCGGCAAGCGCAACTTCACCTCGCTCTACCTCGAGCCGCTGCCCGGAGCCGGCGATGCGCGAGCTGCTCGCCGGCCTCGTGCCGGGGCTGCCCGAGTCCGCGATCCGCGCGATCGTGGCGCGCGCCGACGGGATCCCGCTCTACGCGGTCGAGACGGTCCGGATGCTCCTCGCCGACGGGCAGGCTCGCCCTGCGACGACGGCGACCTACCGCCCGGTCGGGCGACCTCACGAGCCTCGCGGTGCCCGGAGACGCTCACCGCGCTCATCGCGTCCCGCCTCGACGGCCTGGCGCCCGACGACCGCGCCCTCGTCTCCGACGCCGCCGTGCTGGGGCAGAGCTTCACCCTGGCGGGCTCGCGGCCGTCTCGGGAGTCGCCGGAGGCGGAGCTCGAGCCGCGCCTGCGGCGCTCGTCCGCCGCGAGCTCCTGGCCCTCGAGACGGACCCCCGCAGCCCCGGAGCGGGGCCAGTACGCGTTCGTCCAGGCGCTCATCCGCGAGGTCGCCTACAACACGCTCGCGAAGCCGCGATCGCAAGCGCCGCCACCTCGCCGCGGCCCGCTTCTTCGAGAGCCTCGGACACCGACGAGCTCGCGGGCGCCCTGGCCGGCCACTACCTCGCCGCCCACGCCAACGCCAGCGAGGGTCCCGAGGCCGACGCCCTCGCCGCCCAGGCCCGGATCGCCCTCGCGGCGGCCGCGGAGCGGGCCGCGGCCCTCGGCTCCCACGACCAGGCCCTCACCTTCCTCCGGCAGGCCCTCACCGTCACGACCGACCCGGCCGAGGAGGCCGAGCTCCTCGAGCGGGCCGGCGAGTCCGCCTCGGCCGCCGCCCACCACGACTGAGGCCGAGGCGCTCCTGCGCCGGGCGGTTGCCCCGCACCGCGAGCGAGGCGATCGAGAGGCGAAGGCGCGAGCGACGGCCGCCCTCGGCCGGGCGCTCGTCGACGCCCTACCGAACCGAGCAGGCCCTGGCGGTCCTGGAGCCCGCGGCCGAGGAGTTCGCCGACCTCGGCGCCGATCCGCGGCTTCATCGCGCTCCTCGGCCAGCTCGCCCGTGCCTACATGTTCCACGAGGAGCCCGATCGTGCCATCGAGGTCGCCGACCGGGCGCTTGCGGCGGCCGAGCGGGCCGATCTCGTGCGAGCTGGTCGCCGATACGCTGGTGACCAAGGGCACGGCATACGGTTACTTCGGCCGGGGTTACGAGGCGCTCGCCGAGATCGAGGGCGGACTGCGCCTCGCCGAACGGCACGGCCTCGCGGCGACGGCCCTGCGCGCCCGGGTCAACCTCGGGGCACTCCTGGCGCCCGGCGATCCGCGGGAGGCGCTCGAGATCGCCCGCGCGGGGCTGGCCGAGTCTCAGCGCCTCGGCCATCGTCGGACAGGCCCTGGTGCTCCTCACCAACGCGGCGGAGGTCGCGGTCTGGACCGGTGACTGGGACCTGGCGCTTGCCGGAATTCCAGCAGCTGCTCGCCGACGACCTCGACCGGGAGGATCGGATCATCGTGATCGGCCGCCTGGTCCAGATCGGCAGCTGGCGAGGCGATCTCGTCGACCGAGCTTGTCGACGAGATCGTGCGCTCGTCGGGACATACACCGAGCCCGCCGATTCTCGATCTCTGCTCCCGGTCGCGCGTGCCGACCGCGCCTTCGCGAGCGGGACGCTCGACGACGCCGCGCGGGACTACCGGCGAGGCCGGCCGCGATGACGCGCGGAGTACGCGCCGGTCTGTCTACGTCCTGGCGCGCCCGCGCGCTCCCTCCTGGCCCGGGATGCGGCGTCGACCGCGGCGACCTCGCCGGGCTCGACGCGGACAGGCCTGCACGGCCCGGCAATCGAGGCTCGGCAGAGCTTCCATCCGTGCCGGCTCGCCGCCCTCGACGGCCGTCCCTCCGACGCCCTCGCCTTCTACCGCGATGCGATGCGACGCTTCCGCGACAGTGGGTTGCCGCTTGACGAGGCCTTACCGCGATCGAGATGGCCACGCTCCTCGACCCGGCCGAGCGGGAGGTCCGCGGCGCCGCGGACGCTGCCCGCGAGATCCTCGTTCGACTCGGGGCGACGCCATTCCTGGCGCGGCTGGATCCGGCGGCAGCCGGCGGCTCCCGCATCCGAAGGGTCTCGCGCATGGGACGCATCCAGCGTCTGAGGCGGGACCAATAGCGGGAAGCGCGGTGATCGACAGGTCGCCGAGTGAGCGAGCGTTCGCCAGGAACACGAGCGAGGGGTCGTCTTGCGTCACGACCGTCCGGCTCAGCCGAAGCCGCCGACACCGACATGCGACGGATCAGGTTCGGGGACCGCGCGACGATCGGCATCCCGATGCAGGAGTGGGCAGCGTCCACGCCGCCACCCATCGCTGTGACGTACCCGGGCGCCCGTGCAGCAAGGTGCGTCCTGGTCGCGACGACCGGGCGCTCCGGATGCCTACCTGAGGGTGAGCGAGACTGTGATCTGGTGCGCGAGGGTCGCTCGAGTCCCGTGGTCCCGACGGCTGTCCATCCTCGCGAGGCGGAAGAAGACACGCTCATCGTCGTGCTCGACCCGGTCGTGGAGCTCGGGGTGAAGGAGGCCGTGGCGTGGGCCGGCAATCCGCTGACCGTGAACGCCACGGACCCCGCGAACCCGTATAGCCGGGTGATGGCGATGCTGTAGCTCGTGCTCTGGCCGTGCTTGATCGACCGGGAGCTGAGGCTGGCCGAGAGCGAGAAGTCGGGCTGGACCACCGTGACGCTCGCCGTGGGAGGCCGAGCCGCTGTGGCGTTGACGGCGAAGGGAGACCTGCGGTGGAACCGGCCGAACAGCCGCTGCGCTGGTCGCCACGCCAGAGACGCACCATGTGAACGTCGGCTGGGTCTCGAGGGGCACGACGCCGCAGGTCATCGCCGGACGCCAATCGATGCGTACCGAGCGCCGGCGCAGGTCGCGCTGGAGAGGCGGCCAGTTGATGGTGGCCGACCAGCGCAGGCTCGTCGCCATTCGCCCTCGGGGGTGCCGGCGCGCTTCCCGCTGCTGGCCCATGCACATGAACAGCCGCTGGTGCGTGCCGGCTGTCCGCCGCGCCACTGCCGCTGATCGTCCCCACCGGACGCGCGCAAAAGTTGGCTGGATCAGGGCTTCGTCCCATTCGTCGTCGCCGAGCGCTCGAACTGCTGCGTGCCCTCGACAGGACCGAGCGGTGGCCGAGAAGACCAGAGGCAAGGAAAGCACCAGCGCACCACGCCGTTCACCGTCCGAGACGGAACCGCGATCGCGATGACCATGGACCGCCCAGCTTCTGCCGCTGTGAACACGCGCTGCCGCTGGTCGGTTCCGCCGCAGGGCCGCCCACGAAACCGTCGGCCTGACCATCAGGCTGCCATTCTGGCGGCGGAAGGGCAACCGCGTACCTGCTGGGCGTCGCCCACTTCGACAACTCGCGCTCGGAGGCGAGACTGAGATCGAGGTGAGCGTCTGCTGGACGCGGCAGCCCGGGAACTTGAAGGACGCGATCCGCGTGCTCCAGTTGAACGTCCCGCTCGCCTTCAGGTACTCGTTGCGTGTACCAGAAGGTGCAGTCGTCGACCGGGTCGACGCGTCATGGCGCTGTAGTCGCCCCAGCGGTGCAGGTTGCGCCAGCTGCGAGCCGGTGCCGGCCTGGATCGATGACCTCCGCGTCCAGCGTGCCCAGGCGCGATCGCCGGCGAGCCGGCCCGTGTAGCGGATCGACGGGTACAGCGCTGCTGCTCGAGACGCTGTAGCCGAGCGGCGATGTTGCCCGACCTTGTCCATGGCGATGCTGCCCATCCAGCGGTAGGTCGGCGTCGGGCGCGTAGGTGCCCTGCTGGTAGACGCGTCGGCGTCGCCGCTCGGCGTTGCGCAGCTCGTACCAGCGCACGCCGGCGTGCTGTCCGCTCGAGCGCCGACCGTCGACCGAGTGGTTCGACCACCAGCGACTCGATGCGTCGCCGAAGTTGCGGTACGCCAGGCGGTACATCAGCCGGTCGGCGAGCGAGTCGAGCTTCTGGCGTGGTGCCCGGGCTGCGGGATGCAGGTGCCCGCCGCTGCAGGCCGCGCTGAACGACGGCGACCGGGATGATCGTCGGGCCGGTGAGCGTCGAGTTCGCCGGGGTCGTCCAGTCGACGTGGAACTTCCAGAGGTTCGAGCGAGCTGTTGAGCCGAAGCCGACGAAGAGTCCGGGGAGCCGGCCGGCGGCGGCGTCGTCGCCGTCCAGGTCGGCCGGCAAGCAGGCACCGTAGCTCGTACGAGAGCTGGAAGCACTGCTGGGTGGCCGCGGCGCCGGTCAGCATCGCGGTGCGGTCGAACGCGCAGACCTCGGGCCGGCGAACGATGGTGCCGTTGTTGAAGATGTTGACGCTCAGGTAGTAGCCGTCGGGCCAGACGCCGAGCTTCGGGTAGTCGTTGAAGCTCGTGCTGCCGTAGCTGAAGGCGTAGCGGTTGTACGCGCCGGTCGCGTCAGAGGTCGTGCGAGACGGCGACGCACTGGAGGTACGGGGTCGTCGAGACCGAGAACTGGGTCAGGATCCAGCGGTGGGCGGCCTTGTCGTACTGGACGATCGGATCGCCGTCGTTGTTGGTCTGGCAGCCGCCGCCGAACCCGGACCAGAGGGTGTTGCCCGGCGACAGGGCCGTAGCACGAGCGCGCCGGTGGACTTGTCGAAGACCGCGAAGGCGGTGTTCACCCACTGGACGTACTGGCGTCGCCCCGACCGCGCCGTTGGTGTCGGGCGGGGCGTACTGGTCGCTGAAGCCGTAGTCCCCCTGGCCGACCCCGGCGAACCCGAGTCCCGGCGGTCGTCGCAGCAGAGGTCGTGGCGGAGCCCTGGAGGGGCCGCCCGACAGGCTCGGTGGTCGACCGTGAGCCGGATCGGCTCCACGGCCAACTCCGCGCGGTCGGCGAGGCGGGCGCCATCCCGCGGAGGGGCGGCGAGACGTCGTGGTGGACGGCTGCCGATCGCTGACCGATCCCGCGCCGGGCAGGACGGCGGGAGCTGGCGCGGCAGATGCCGCCGTGGCGATCAGCGATGAGCCGACCAGACGCCCACCAGCGGCGCATCCCGGCGTCGACGACGGGCGGGAGTGGGACGACGCCACGATGGACCTCCAGCGGCCTTGATGTGCGGACCCGGACCAGGTCGCGAGCCCCGGTTGTACTCCGGGTGGCGGGGCGTGTCAATCGACGCGGTTGAACCGCCGTTGCTGCGTTGCACCCGCAATCGCGACGTGGGCGGCAACTTCGAACGTCCCTATTACGAGGCAGGCGCCGCCCGCGTCGGTCAGGCGCTGGAACTCCGGCGCCACGCTGAGCCGCCCAACTTCTCGGGGTCTCCGCGCAGCAGCGCGAAGCCACCCAGGTCGCCACCGTGGGCGTTCAGTTCCACGAACTCGGAAAACTTCTCGATCTGGCCCGATGCCTGCAGCGCGTGCCAGTAGGCGACAGCTTCCTCGAACACCTTGCCCGCCGCGAGCTCCCTGCCGGCGCGCGGCGCGCCCAGCCGATGAACAAACCGAACTCGGCCACAGCTAGATCCTCTCCGGGAGTCACCCTGCGGGTCGGTCTCGCCAGCTGGCTCGGCGCGGTCCCGGCGGGCACGTGTGTGGGCCGCGGGTTCAAGCCTCCCGCGTGCTGGGCGAGTGACCGGCGCCTACCACCGATGCCAAGAGGCGTTCGTCGTGAAGTGGCCGGTTTCGCGCCGGCATCGAGGCGGGTCTCCTCGGCGCTCTGGGTTCGTGCGCGGCAAGGTCCGGGGCGCCCCGCATACCACCCCAGCTCGCGTGGACGGCCCCCGCGGCCGTGAGCTCTGCGATACCGCCTGACCGGGGGTCCAGATCGCGCGCGCGTTGACGCTTCCGCGCGGCCGGGTGTACCATTTCCGACTGAAAAGGTCGGAATTAGCCCGACTGCACCCGCGCCACCCGGCGCGGACGCGACCGGGCCCCGATCGACCCGCCACCGCGTCAGCACAGCGAGGACCAGGCCCTGAGCGTCCGCACCTTCCACGCCACCGGCGCCATCTCCTTCAGCACGAAGGGCGAGTACGGCGTGCGGATGCTCGTCCAGCTCGCCCGCCGCTGGCGGCCGGAGTCGCCCGTGCCGGTCTCGCTCGCCGAGGTCGCCGTCGACGAGGCCCTGCCGCGGGCCTACCTCGAGCAGCTGGCGATCCCGCTCCGGGAGGCGGGCATCGTCGCCTCGACGCGCGGCGCCCGCGGCGGCTACGCGCTGGCGCGCGATCCCCGCGAGATCACGCTCGGCGAGGCGCTCCGCGCGCTCGAAGGGCCGCTCGCCCCGATGATCTGCGCGACCGAGGATCCCAACCACGCGCTCTGCGAGCGCCTGGGCGCCTGCTCCGTGAACTCCCTCTGGGTGAAGGTCCGCGACGCCATCAGCGGCGTGCTCGAGACCACCACCCTCGCCGACCTGATCCCGGCACCCCACCTGATCGAGCTCGGCATCCGCGAGCGCACACCCGTCCCCGCCTGACCGTCGCGGACGCATCGACCGCCCATCAATCCAGGAGCCAGACCCACCGTGAGCGACCAGTACCTCGAGATCCGCGACCTCCACGTCGCGCCCATCGCCGCGCCCGACACCGAGATCCTCCAGGGGATCGACCTCGTGGTCGGCAAGGGCGAAGTCCACGCGATCATGGGGCCGAACGGGTCCGGCAAGACGACGCTCGCCTACGCCCTCATGGGTCATCCCGCCTACATGATCACGAAGGGCGAGGTGATCTGGAAGGACCGCAACATCCTGGCGCTCTCGGCGGACAAGCGGGCGCGCCTGGGCATGTTCCTCGCCTTCCAGTACCCCACCGCGATCCCCGGGCTCTCGGTGGCGAGCTTCCTGCGCACGGCGCTCAACGCGAAGCGCCAGGGCATCGACAAGAACCCGGACATCGACCCGACCGATCCCACTCGCGGCGGCATCGGCATGGGCGACTTCCGCAGGCTCATGCGCGCGAAGATGGCGCTCCTCAAGATGGACGAGGCGTTCGCGATGCGCTACGTCAACGAGGGCTTCTCCGGCGGCGAGAAGAAGCGCCTGGAGATGCTCCAGATGGCGGTCCTCGAGCCCGAGATGGCGATCCTCGACGAGACCGACTCCGGGCCTCGACATCGACGCGCTGCGGATCGTGGCCGAGGGCGTCAACGCGATGCTCAACCCGAACCTCGGCGTCCTGCTGATCACCCACTACCAGCGCCTGCTCAACTACATCAAGCCGGACCAGGTCCACGTCCTCGCGCGCGGCCGGATCATCAAGAGCGGCGGCAAGGACCTCGCGCTCCGGCTCGAGGAGGAGGGCTACGCGCCGGTCCTGCGCGAAGCCGGCTACGACGCCGACGAGACCGACGCCCCCGAGCTGGCCGAGCCGGCGGCGGCCCACTGAGCCATGACCGACCTCGCGACCGCCCGACCGCCGCCCGCCGCGCCGCGCGCCCGCGGCGCCGGCCTCGACCCGCGCGGCGCGCTCGACCCGCAGCGCTCGCCGCCGACTTCCCGATCCTCGGGCAGCGCCCGCACGGGAAGCCGCTGGTCTACCTCGACTCGGCCGCCACCAGCCAGAAGCCGCGCGTCGTCATCGAGGCGATGGACCGCTACTACCGCGAGTACAACGCGAACGTCCACCGCGGCATCTACGAGATCGGCGAGCGGGCGACGCACGCGTACGAGGGCGCCCGCGCCAGGGTCGCGCGCTTCATCAACGCGCCCGCCGCCCACGAGATCGTCTGGACGCGCAACGCGACCGAGGCGGTCAACCTGGTCGCCTACAGCTGGGGCCGCCGGAACATCGGCCCGGGCGACGCGATCGTCCTGACCGAGATGGAGCACCACGCCAACCTCGTCCCCTGGCAGATCCTGGCCCAGGAGGTGGACGGCGACCTGGAGTTCATCCCGATCACCGACGACGGGATCCTTCGCCTCGACGTCTTCGAGGTGCTCCTCCGGCTCCGCCCGAAGCTGGTCGCGTTCACCCACGTCTCGAACACGCTGGGCACGATCAACCCGGTCCGCGAGATGGTCGAGATGGCCCACGCCGCGGGCGCGCTCGTCCTGGTCGACGGCGCCCAGGCCGTGCCGCACCTGCCGGTCGACGTCCAGGCGCTCGGCGCCGACTTCTACGTCTTCTCGGGCCACAAGATGCTGGGCCCGACCGGGTCCGGCGTCCTGTGGGGCCGCCGCGAGCTGCTCGATGCGATGCCGCCGTTCCTGGCCGGCGGCGACATGATCCGCGAGGTCAAGCTGCGCCGGTCCGAGTTCAACGACGTCCCCTGGAAGTTCGAGGCCGGCACGCCGGACATCAGCGCGGCGATCGGGCTGGGCGTCGCCGCCGACTACCTGCGCGAGCTCGGCATGGACCGGGTGCGCGAGCACGAGCGCGAGCTCGTCGCCTACGCACTCGACCTGCTGCCGCGCGAGGTGCCGGGCATCGCCCTCTACGGGCCGCCGGCCGACCTCCGCGGCGGCGTCGTCTCGTTCAACCTCCCCGGGATCCACCCGCACGACGTCGCCCAGATCCTGGACCGCTCCGGCATCTGCGTGCGGGCCGGCCACCACTGCACGATGCCGCTCCACGAGCGCCTGGACCTGGCCGCGACCGCGCGCGCCAGCTTCTCCGTGTTCACCACCACCGACGACATCGACGCCCTCGCCGCCGGCCTCCGGGAGGTCCAGCGGGTCTTCGGGGGATAAGGGCGCGGGCCGAGCGGCCACGTCGAACGGAGGAGCCTGGATGGACCTCGTCCCCGATGGCATGCGGCTCGTCATGGAGCGGCTCCAGGAGCGCGACGCGCGCGACCGTGCCGACGGGACACCTCAGTCGCAACGCCTGCGCGCGATCACACCGGACGTCGGGCAGTTCCTGCTGACCCTCGCGCTCGCCGTCGGCGCACGATGGATCGTCGAGGTCGGCACCTCCGGTGGCTACTCGACGCTTTGGCTGGCACTCGCCGCGCAGCGGACCGGCGGGCGGGTCACCACCTTCGAGATCGATCCGGCCAAGGTCGCGCTGGCGGCGAGCACCTTCGGCGACGCTGGCGTCGCTGATGTCGTCGACCTGCGGGCCGAGGACGCGGCCGTGGGCCTCGGCGCATTCGTCGGCGCCGCCGACCTCGTCTTCATCGACGCCGAGAAGCAGGACTACGAGAGGTACCTCGACCTGGCCGTGGTCGCCCTCCGGCCCGGCGGCCTGCTCGTCGCCGACAACCTGACCTCCCATGCTGCCGATCTCGAGGGCTTCCAGAGGATGGCGCTGGCCCACGAGCGGCTCAGCAGCGTGGTCGTCCCGATCGGCAACGGCGAGCTCGTCGGCGTGCGGCTTCCCGACTGACACGGCCCGATCGAGGGGGCGGTGGGCCCCGAGCCGGCGCATGCCCCGTTCCTGAAGCCGTCGGGATCGCCCCGAGGAGAGCGTCTACGGGCCGAGGAGCGCGAGCGGGACCACGGCGACGCCATCCTTCCGACGGTACGCCTCGGTTCCCGTCGTCAGGATGACGAGGTCCAGGATGTCGTCGCCAAGGTCGGTCCGGAGAGCCTTGAGATGGCGGCTGTCACCGTCGCCCACGGTCGCCGCCAACTTGACCTCGATCGGCAGGACGCGAAGGTCGGGGCCCTCGACGATGAGGTCTATCTCACGTTCGCCGCCCTTCGTGCGGTAGTGATACACGCGCGCCTCGGTGGCCTGCGCAAAGACCCGCACCGACAGGGCCGCGAGGGACTCGAACAGGCTCCCGAGGAGGGTGCCCGTGCGCGGGACCAAAGGACCAACCTCCCGGCCAGCGAGGAGCGCGTCGGCAGAGGCGTTGAGGAGGCGGGCCGCGAGTGCCGGGTCGGCGAGGTGGTGCTTCTCCTGGCCGACGATCCGACTCAACGCCGACTTCCGGGCCGGGTACCAGGCGGGCAGCGGGTCGACCACCCACAGGTTCCTCAGGATCTGGTCGTATGGGACGGTGGTTGGTCTTGACGGGGCCGGTCCGTTGGCTTCTCCGGCCGCCCGCCGGATGGTCTCCGACGAGGCGGTTGTCGAGGTCGCCGCCGCATAGGCGGTCATCCATCGCCGAAGCGCAGCCGGGTTGCGTACAGGCCGGCCCATCATCGCGAAGTCCTTCTCCACGATCCGCGAGACGTAGCCGTCGAGCTCGGCGCGGACGACCCGCTCGGACAGGCCGCGGAGCCCTGGGAAGCCCGAGGCGAGGATCTCGTCCACATAGTCCTCGAGACCGACGTCCGTGGTCCCCTCGATCTCCGCGCTTCCCGCAAGGAGACCGGCGAGGCTGACAGTGGGTGCTCCGACACCTCGCTCGACGAGCGTCATCGGACGCATCCGGAGCGAGACGATCCGGCCGGCCCCGGAGTGGAGCGAGGTGGCATCCTCGGACGCGGAGCCGGTGAGTAGGAAACGACCCGGCGTGCGATCCTCGTCGACGGCTCGCCGGACCAGGTCCCACGAGGGCCGATAGCGTGGCCATTCGTCGATGAGCGTTGTCGGCGGGCCCGCAACGAGACGCTCGGGCTTGGCGACGACGACCTCGAGTTGCGAGGGGTCATCGAGCCGGAATACCGTGGTCGAACGTCGCAGCGCTGTGGCCGTCTTTCCAACGGCCTTCGGACCCTCGAGTGAGATTGCGGCGACACCAGGCATCAGCTCGTCGAGCTCTTGCTCGACGACCCGTCGCAGGTAGTCCATGGCCCTCGTCCGCCTCGCTCCGCCGCCGCCAACGTTAAAATCGGTCGGCTCGTTACATTACAATCCGTCGGCTCACTACTTTACACACGGTCGCTTTCTCGTCAAAGTCTTCCGCGGTCGTCCGGCACCGCCGCTGTCGGAGTTCAGTCCACCAGTCTGATCAAGGGGTCAGGGATTACCCACCGGTACGTAGCAGCGGGCCCTGTCGCGTCGGAAGGCCGGATGTCACTTGACGAAGGTCGCAGGGCCGACGACTCTCGGTGCTCGTCGAGATGTGACGGAGGGCAGGCGTGACCGAACAAAAGAACGTAGACGGCTTCCTCGCCCCCTTGATCGCGGCACTGCTGCTGGCTGGGTGCGGAGGGAATGTCGCCGACGATTCCCAGCTTCCGACCTGGCCCGTGTCACCCGAGACACTTCCCGCGGCGACGGACGCGGTGCCCGACGGGTTCAGGCTGGCGACGTGGGCACTTGACCCGGCCTTCCCCTCGCCCGGTCCCGAGTCGACCTCGATGCACATCCTCGTGTGGGAGACGCTCTGTGCGAGCGGTCGGCCAACGTCCGGGAGAATGTCTGCACCCGCGGTCTCGTTCGGCCCGACGACGGTGACGGTCGCGATCGGCGTCAAGCCGCTCGGTGGCGTTCAGGCCTGTCCCGGCCCTCCGGGCACGCCCGCCATTCTCGTCCTGCCGGAACCGCTCGGAGCTCGAACCCTGCTCGATGGCGGTCGGATCCCGGTCGGTCCCCCCTCACCGGGGTTCATCGCGGCATCGCCTGGCACCCGACCGTGACTGACAGACGGGGACCCACTGGCGGGGCATCCCGTGGCGGGTCGGCGCAGGCTAATTGCCGCCATAGCACGCCCGTGCTCGATGCTACGACATGGCGGTGGGCGCGGGAAGAGTCGTGTCGCGGTGCCTGTCGGCGAACTCGACCAGCAGCCACGCGGCATCGGCGGGGATGAGGTACCAGCCGCCGAGCGGGAAACCGAACACGAACAGGACAGGCAGCAGGAAGGCTGGGAGCTTCATGCGCTCACGTCGGCTTGCGGGTTGGTCTCGCGTCACGATCCAGGGCACGATCAGCAGGACGCCCCACAGGACAACGTAGGGCCACCCGGAGCCGCCACCTGCCAGCAAGGGAGTGCCGAGGCTCGCAGCCGCGATGAGCCACGGAACGGATCGAATGCCAGGTCGCATCGCCAACCCTCGGCGGCCGTGATCAAGAGCCGTTCATCGAGCACTCTACCCCGACTCGTTTGTCGGTCAAGGTCGGGGACTTGCCAACCGGCTGTGGCGCACAAGCGCTTGCCCCGTTCCTGACACGTGCACCCCAGGCGGACATACGGCGCGGTCGCTCCCCGCGCTCCCGGGGATTCGCGGCCGGGACACGCGTGCGCGATGCAGAGCGCGACGCGGAAACGCAGCGCAACATCGGCCACGTGACCGCCTGGGGCCCGCCTCGCAAAGGCAGCCTGACGAACGCCCGCGTCGTGGGCACGTGGCAGGATTGACGTCCGCGGATCCGGCCGGCGTCGGGCCACCGGCCGCCCAGGAGTGTGTCCATGAAGGTCCTGTTCATCGGTGGCACCGGCCTGATCAGCAGCGCGTGCACGCGCCTGGCCCTCGAGCGCGGCCTGGACTTATTTCTCCTGAACCGCGGCCACGATCCGGACCGGGCGGAGGGCGCGACGTCCCTGATCGCCGACCTGCGGGACGAGGCGGCGGTTCAGCGGGCGCTGGCCGGCCACCGCTTCGATGCCGTGGTGGACTGGATGGCGTTCAACGTCGGGGACATCGAGCGCGACCTGCGGCTTTTCGCGAATCGGGTCGACCAGTTCGTCTTCATCAGCTCCGCGAGCGCGTACCGCAAGCCCCTCGGGGACTGGCTCCTCCGCGAGGACTCGCCGCTTGCCAACCCGTTCTGGGACTACGCCCGGAACAAGATCGCCTGCGAGGTGCACCTGATGCAGGCGTACCGCGAGGACGGGTTCCCGGTCACGGTCGTCCGCCCGTCGCTCACCTATGGCGACACGCAGGTGCCGCTGGCCGTGAACAGCTGGCAGCGGCCCTTCACGGCGATCGCGCGGATGCGCCAGGGGAAGCCGCTGATCGTGCCCGGCGACGGCACGTCGCTCTGGACGATCACCCACAACAGCGACTTCGCGAAAGGCTTCGTGGGCCTGCTGGGTCGCCCCCAGGCCACCGGCCACGCCTTCAACATCATGTCGGACGAGGTCCTGACCTGGGACGAGATCTACCGGCAGGTGGCGGCCGCCGCGGGCGTGGAGGCGAGGATCGTCCACATCGCGTCCGACTTCATCGCCGCGTGCCTTCCGGAGATGGGCGGGACGCTCCTCGGCGACAAGTCGGTCAGTGCAGTCTTCGACACCACCAAGATCAAGCGCTTCGTGCCCGACTTCCACGCGACGACGCCGTTCGCGGAGGGGATCCGGCGGACCGTGGCCTGGTTCGACGCGGATCCCGGCCGCCAGCATGTGGACGCCGCGATGGACGCCCGGTGGGACCGCCTGGTCGCCGCCTACGAGCAGGGCCTCGCGAACGCGGTCAGGGCGTTCGAAGGACGAGACTTGAATCCCGACCGGATCAGTCGGGATTGTGCCCCGGAAGCCCGACCGCGCTAGACTTCACGGCCCATGGACGACCTCTACCGCGACTACATCCTGGAGCACTACCGGCACCCCCACAACTTCGGGATCATCGAGGCGCCGGACGCCCGCTACGAGGGCGCGAACCCGCTCTGCGGCGACCGGATCACGATGATGCTGGGGATCCGCGACGGGGTGGTCGCCGAGGTCGCGTTCACCGGCCGCGGCTGCGCCATCAGCCAGGCGTCGGCCAGCCTGCTGACCGACGAGATCAAGGGCAAGCCGGTCGCCGAGGTCGAGAAGCTGACCGCCGACGACGTCCTGGACCTCCTGGGGATCGAGATCAGCCCGGCGCGGCTCAAGTGCGCGCTGCTCAGCCTGGACACGGTCAGCCACGCGCTCGAGGAGCGCGGCGACGGCCGCGGAGCCTCCCGGGCGCTGCCCGCGGACGCCGCGCGCGCGCGACGCAGGGGCCTGACCCCGAGCTCGGGCGTCCGATGACCAAGTCCTACGCCGACCTGTTCCGCGAGGCGCAGGCGGAGGTCCGCGAGGTCACGCCGCAGCAGGCCGACGCGCTGCGCGCCGACCCGGCGACCCTGTTCGTGGACGTCCGCGAGGCCGACGAGTGGGCGCACGGGCACATCCCCGGCGCCGTGCTGGTCCCGAAGAGCCACCTCGAGGAGGAGATCGAGGCGAAGGCGCCGGACCGCGCGCGGCCGGTGGTCCTCTACTGCGCCGGCGGCGTCCGCTCGATCTTCGCCGCCCGGACGCTCCAGGAGATGGGCTACACGGCCGCAGTCTCGATGTCCGGCGGGTTCGACGAGTGGAACGCGCTGGGCCTGCCATCGGTTCGACCGCCCGGCCTGACCGCTGGAGCAGCAGCAGCGCTACAGCCGCCACCTCCTGATGCCGGAGGTGGGGCCCGAGGGGCAGGCGACGCTCCTGCGCTCGAAGGTGCTGCTCGTCGGGCGCTGGCGGGCTCGGGTCGCCGGCCGCCCTCTACCTGGCGGCCGCCGGGGTCGGGACGCTCGGGATCGTCGACTTCGACGTCGTGGACGTCAGCAACCTCCAGCGCCAGGTCCTCCACTCGACGGACCGGGTGGGTCTGAAGAAGGTCGTCTCGGCGGAGGTGGCGATCCGTGCCCTCAACCCGGACGTCACGGTGGTCGCCCACGACGAGGTCCTCGGCCCGGCGAACGTCGAGCGGCTGATCGCCGGCTACGACGTGATCCTGGACGGCACCGACACGTTCGAGACGCGCTACACGCTCAACGATGCTGCCGTCGATGGCCGGGATCCCGGTGGTCCACGCCTCGGTCTTCCGGTTCGAGGGCCAGCTGACCACGTTCGTCCCGTACGCGGGGCCGTGCTACCGCTGCCTCCACCCGACGCCGCCGCCGCCCGAGCTGGCCCCGGGCTGCTCGGTGACGGGCGTGCTGGGCGTCGTGCCGGGGGTCATGGGGCTGCTCCAGGCGACCGAGGCGCTCAAGCTGCTCCTGGGAATCGGCGAGACGCTCGCCGGGCGGCTCGTCCTCTTCGACGCGCTGGAAGCCACGTTCACGGAGCTGCGGTTCCGGCGCGACCCGGCCTGCCCGGTCTGCTCGGCGACGCGGCCGAGCGGCGGCCGGCCGCGCGGTCCGGGGCGGCCGGCTGCCGAGGCCGGAACCCGCGAACGAGGCCCTGGCCTTCCCGTTCCCGGCGCCTCCGCAGGAGATCATCGCCTGAGCCGGTCGCGGCTCCGCGCGCGGCGGACTCGCCGGGCGCTGGTTCGAACGCCGCGCACCCGGCCCGGCGCGGACCGCGCACCCGGGCCCGCGCGGGCGACGCTCCCCGTCGAGATCCGCCGCGCGCTCGTGGCGCATGCCCGGGCCGAGTACCCGAACGAGGCCTGCGGCCTGATCGCGGGGACGGCCGCGGCCGCCGCCGGCGGCTCGGCCACCCGCTGGCACGCCACCCGCAACCGGGCCGCGTCGCCGCTCCGCTACGAGGTCCACCCCGACGACCTCCTGCGCGTCGTGCTCGCGATCGACGACGCCGGCGAGGCGATCTGGGGGATCGTCCACTCGCCACGTCCGGTCGCCCGCGCGACCGTCGCCGACCGACGTGGGTCTCGCGTTCTACCCGGACGCGCTCTACGTGCTGGTCTCGCTGAGCGCCGGACGAGGCCGACCCGGTCACCGGCGCGGAGAGCGTCCGGGCCTGGCGGATCGTCGACGGGCAGGTCTTCGAGGTGGCGCTGGATCCGGCGTGACGCGACCGATCGCGTCGGTCGCGGCCCGACCACCCGCGCTTCGCCGCGCCTACCCCCGGGCCGCGAGCGCCTGCCACGAGGCTCGCCTCCGTGGGCGTGCTCCCGACCCCCAGCCGCGCGCCGACCCGCGCGGCGAGCGGCGGCTCGAGGTAGGTCGACGGCGAGCACCGGCCAGTTCGGCTCGGCGAACACCTCGGCCGGCGTCCCGTCGAGCACGATGCGCCCGGCGCGCATCACGACGACGCGGCCGAACGTCTCGGCCACGAACCGCATGTCGTGGCTGATCGCGATGACGGTCCGCCCCTCGGCGGCGAGCGCCGCCACGATCGCCCGCACGCGCGCGATCGCCGCGCAGGTCCTGGCCGGTCGTCGGCTCGTCGAGGACGACGATCGGCGTCCGCATCGCGAGGACGGACGCGATCGCCAGGAGCTTCCGGCGCGAGTAGCCCAGGTCGTACGGGTTCTCGTCGGCGGCACCGGCCAGCCCGACCGCCTCCAGCGCCTCAGCGACCCGCGGTCCAGCTCCGCGCCGCGCATCCCGAGGTTTCGCGGCCCGAACGCCACCTCCGCCCGGACGCTGCCCGGCGAAGATCTGGCGGTCGGGATCCTGGAACGCGAGGCCGACGAGCCGCGCAAGCTCGGCGACATGGCGTCGCCCGACGCGCGGGCCGTCGAGCCGGACCTGCCCCTCGTCGGGTCGAAGGAGCCCGTTGAGGTGGCGAACGAGGGTCGACTTCCCGCTCCCGTTCTGGCCGATGATCGCCAGGGTCTCGCCGGGTGCGATCGCGAGGTCGACACCGTCGAGCGCCCGAACGCCACCGGGGTACGTGTAGGCGACCCCCCGGATGTCGACCGCGATCACCCGGCGAGCTCCGCGATCACCGGTCGGTCTCGGCGGCCGTTCCGACGCCAGCGGCTGCCAGTGCCGACCGGACGCGGACCCGGGGCGGCGGCTCCACCCCGTGCCCCGGAAGCGCGGGTCGCCCAGCACGTCGACCGTGGGCCCCTCGCGGACGATCCGGCCCTCGTCGACGACGACGACACGATCCGCGAGCCGTCGAGCAGGGCCGTCTTGTGCTCGACGACCAGGATCGCCGTCCGGCTCTCCCGCACCAGGCGGCGGAGCGCGTCGCCGACCAGCCGCGTCCCCTGCGGGTCGAGCTGGCTGGTCGGCTCGTCGAGGATGAGGAAGTCCGGGCCGCATCGCGAGGATCGCGGCGAGCGCGACGAGCTGCGCCTGGCCGCCCGACAGCCGGGTCGGGTCGCGATCCGCGAGCGCGGCGATCCCGAGGGCCCCGAGGCACGCTTCGACTCGCTCGATCACCGCCGGGAGCGACAGGCCGAGATTGCGCGGGCCGAAGGCAACCTCCTCGAACACGGTCGAGGCCGTCCCCGAGAGCTGCGCCTGCGGGTTCTGAAAGAGGATCCCGCACGCGTTGGGCCAGCTCGTGCGGCCGCATGTCGGTGGTCTCGCGCCCGTCGATCGTCACCGATCCGCTGAGCCGACCCGCCACGACGACCGGCGCCAGCCCGGACGCCACCAGGCAGAGCGTGCTCTTGCCGGCCTCGTTCGGACCCACGACGCCCAGCACTGACCCGGTCGAGAGCTCGAGATCGACGAAGTCCAGCGCGTCGCGGTCGCGCGCCGGCGTACCGATACGTCGCCGCCGAGCAGGCGAAGCGTCACGGCCGCCGCCTCACGGGAGCGGAAACCGCCCGGCGATCGACGCGGCAACGACGACGATCGTGCCGATGCCGAGCAGCCATCGCAGGACGCGCTGCGCGCCGCTGTCGGGCAGGATCCGCATGACGGTCCGACGGGCGGGGGCCGAAAAGCCGCGCGCCTCGAGCGCGACCGTTCGCTCCTCGACTTCCGAGAGGGCACCGAACACCATCGGGCCCGCCAGCGGCACGATCCCGCGGATTCGCCGCCGCACCGACCCTTCCGTGTCGAGGCCGCGCGCCCGCTGCGCCTCCACGATCTCCGTGGCGCGCGACGCCATGGCCGGGATCATCCCGATCGCGGAGCCGACGACGAACGTCAGCCGCCGGCCCGTCCCGCGACGCTCGAGGTCGGCCAGGAAGTCGTCGGTCGCCGTCGTGAGGCTGAAGACGGCAACGCTCAGGGCGAACGCGAGCGACGCGCAGCGTGGCCTGCAGCGCCACGGTCACGCCCGTGCCCGTCGCGCGCGAACGGACCGACCCTGAAGAGCACGTCCGTCGCGCCCGGGTAGAGGAACGCGTTGACGAGCAGGATCGAGACGACGATCGGGATCGTTGGCGAGGACGAAGCGTCGCAGGGAGCGCGAGACGCCGGCGACCAGCGCGATCGCGGCGGTCAGCACGAGGACGCTCAGCGGGCCGGTCCAGCCCCGCACCCCGAACGCGACGAGCGCGCTCGAGAGCGCGACCACGAGCCTTCGTGAACGGGTTCAGCGAGCGGTATGTCCCGGTCGGGACGCGCAGGACGTATGCAGGGAGGCCGGCGGCGCTCCCTTCCGGGTTCGCGACCGACGGGTCCGGCCCGCGGTCAGGCGGCACGGTCCCGACGAGCCGCTCACCCAGCGGGAACCGGGCCAGGAGCCTCGGGGACAGGCCCGCCGAGGATGATGAACACGACGAAGCTCGTGATCGTCTTGTCGATCGGATCGCTGAACAGGCCCTGGCCGAGCGAGGCGCTGGATGACGTCCGAGCCGCCCTGGCGGAGCGCCGCGACGAGCAGGTCCGTGCCGCAGCCGGTCACGCCGCCGAAGGCGATCGCGGCGATCGGCGCCGACACGAACGCGGCGACGACGCCGGTCAGCGACGCCGGCGACCGCGACCCAGAGGCCGGCAAGGTCGCGCCGGAGGTAGATGAAGCGCGGCGACGACGACCGCGGCGACGACCGCGATGACGACGGCCGCGGTGTAGACCCAGCTCGGGATACCCGCCGATGTTCGGGTCCGTGTAGGCGGGGTTGTTGAGGATCGGGACGACCACGATGAGCCACGATCACGGCCGCGGCGATCGCGGCGACGATCGAGCTGCGTGCCCGGTCGCGGGCCGGGACCGATAGACGCCAAGCTGGCCCCACATGCCGGCGAGGAACCCGATCACGCCGGCCGTGATCGCGAACGGCCCGATGGTTCCGCCCCCGATCACCGGCGCGTACTGCCAGATCAGGTTCGACAGGATCCCGGTCAGTGCCCCGGCGATCGGACCGGCGAGCACGCCGACGAGGATCGTGCCGATCGAGTCGAGGTAGATCGGCAGCTTGAGGATCGTCTGGACCGTGTAGCCGAGCACGATGTTGATCGCGATCGCGATCGGGATCAGCACGATCACCCGCGTGCTGAACTGCCGTGACAGCCAGGCCATGGTGCTCGGACCTCCCTCAATCCGTTCGTGCGGCGCTCGGTCGCCGCACCGCGCCCGCGTCGTGCCGGCGACCGCGTGGGCGCAGTGTCCCACGCCGGACGTTCCCCCCGCCCGGTGTCCGCGGGGCCATGCCCGGGCATCCTCAGCCGAGACGCGCCGCCAGGCCGCCGACCCGCTCGATGAACCGCTCGAAGAACGCCTCGGCGTCGCCCTCGACCGCCACGTCCAGCGTGGGCGGCCGGCCCCAGGCGCGGCGCCAGTCCGCGACGGTCTCGCCGGTCGTGAGCGTGCCGGCCAGCTCCACGTCCACGGCGACTGCCTGGCTTCGCACCAGCGACGGGTCCAGCGCCGCGGCGACCGCGAACGGATCGTGGATGAACGCGCCGTAGAAGCCGTCGTTGCGGGCGTGGAACTCCATGTAGAAGCGGAGCGCGTCGTCGATGAAGCGGAGGACCGGGTTCGCGCGGAGGGACGTCCCGGCAACGACGCCGGCCACGACGCCGGCACGCGCCGCCAGCGCCACGAGATGGTCGGGCAGGAGCTTCGCGCGCTCCGTGACGTCGAGGCCCAGCGCCAGCGGGAGCGGCGGCAAGCCGGCGGCGCGGCGGGATTCCGCCACGTCCGGCCGTCCGAACGCCGCGATGCAGCGCTGCGCCGCATCCGGGTCGACGCTCACGTTCCACTCGGTCGTCGGGGCGGTGTTGCCCGGCGACCGGTAGCTGCCGCCCATGATCACCCAGCGCCGCAGGAGCGTCGGGAGCGCGGGCTCGCGCTGGAGGGCGACCGCCAGGTTCGTCATGGGCCCCAGCGTCACGAGCGTCAGCTCGCCCGGGCGGCGCCGCGCCTCCTCCACGATGAGGTCCGGCCCGAACCGCGCGGACAGCGGCCGGCTGGCCGGCGGCAGGACCGCGTACCCGATCCCCCGCGGGCCGTGCGTCTCGGGCGTCGTCACCAGGTCGCGGACCAGCGGCGTCTCCCGCCCCAGCGCGACCTCGACGTCGGTGCGGCCGGCAAGCTCCAGGACTGCCCGCGTGTTCTCGGCGACCTGTCGGGCGTCCACGTTGCCCGCGACGCAGGTGACGGCCACGATCTCCGCTTCCGGCGAGGCGCATGGCGTAGAGGAGCGCCAGGCTGTCGTCGATCCCGGTGTCGACGTCGAGGAGCAGGGAGATTCGGGCGGTCACGGGCCGATGCTAGCGCGCGCCCCGTGCCGAGCGCCACTGCCAGGCCGCCGTCAGGCCGCAGCGCATCGCCGCCTGCCGTCGCCGCCCGTACACTCGGAAGCGCGATGACGAACGGCCATCCTCCGCCCCGCTCCTCCCGGCGCGACGATCGGCGTGCTCGGCGGCGGCCAGCTCGGTCGCATGCTCGGGTTCGCGGCCCGCGTCGATGGGCTACCGGATCGTGGTCCTGGACCCGGACCCGGCGTGCCCGGCGGCCGCGATCGCCGACCGGGTCGTGGTCGGCGCGTACGACGACGCGGGCGCGGCCGCGCGAGCTCGCCGCCCTCGTCGACGTGGCCACGTACGAGCTGGAGCACGTGGACGCCGGCGTGGTCGCCGCGCTCGACGCACGGCGTCCCGGTCCGGCCCGGCCTCCGTCGCCCTGACCGTGGCGCAGGACCGGCTCGCGGAGCGGCGGTTCGCGGCGGGCCTCGGGATCGCGACCGCGCCGTGGCGCGAGGTGGCGGACGACGCCGACCTCGCCGCCGCCGCCCGCGAGCCTCGGCTTCCCGCTCCGGCTCAAGGCGCCGTTCGGGGGCTACGACGGGCGAAGCCAGGTCCGGATCGGGGCAGCGGACGAGCTGCCCGGGGCGCTGGAGCGACTCGGCCGCCCGCCCGGAACGCTGCTCCTGCTGGAAGCGCGAGCTCGACTTCGCGACGGAGCTCTCCGTCGTGGTCGCCCGCGGGCTCGACGGCCGGACGGCCGCCTTCCCGATCAGCCGCAACGTGCACGACGCCGGGATCCTCGTGGAATCGGTCGCGCCGGCAGCGGTGCCCGCGGACGTCGCGGCCGCTGCCACGGCGCTCGGGGAGCGGATCGCCGAGGCGCTCGACGTGGTCGGCGTCGTCACCGCGGAGCTGTTCCTGCTCCGGGACGGCACGCTCGCGGTCAACGAGCTGGCCCCGCGGGTCCACAACAGCGGCCACTGGACCATCGAGGGGGCCCGGACCAGCCAGTTCGAGCAGCACGTCCGCGCGATCTGCGGGCTCCCGCTCGGCGATCCGGCCGCGCTCGGGCCCACCGCGATGGTCAACCTCCTCGGGACGGGGGAGCCGCGCGAGGCCCGGCTGGAGGGCGCCGCCGAGGCGCTCGCCGACCCGCTGGCCCACCTCCACGTCTACGCCAAGCGCACCGTCTTCGAGCGCCGGAAGATGGGCCACCTGACCGTGGCGGGAGCAGCGACGCCCGACGAGGCGCTGCGGCGCGCCCGGGCGGCCGTGGCGAAGCTCCGGTGGGCGTGAGCGGCTCCGGGCTCGGTCCGCGATGTCGATGACATCCAATGCACGAACCGGACCGGCGCCGGGTCATCTGACCGCAGCGGACGTCACGATCGTGCGCCCGATGAAACGTCGCGACGAGCAGCGGGTCGAACCCGTTCCTCAGGTGACCGGCCACGCGGAACCGGCGTCGGAGCGCACCGACGAGTCGCGCCGCGGCGCGGCTGACCCGGGGTTGGCCCGCGGCGCGCCGGGGGCCGCAGCGCATTCGACGCACGACCTACCCGCCCCGGGTCACATGACCCCGGGCGGACGTCACGATCGTGCGTTTGATGCAGCGGCCGGTCGAATTCGTGCGCCGAATGCAGAGATTCGACGCGAAAGCAGGGGCGCCCGCCCGCGACCCCCGCCGCCGGCGTCGCGCGCGACCCCGCGATGGGGCAGAATCCGCGACACGCCCGCGACACGCCACGCGCCGCGACGAGTGTCGCCCAGATCCCGCACAGGAGACCCGTCCCCATGCCAGGTCAGCCCCACCGCGTCACCGTCATCCCCGGCGACGGGGTCGGCCCGGAGGTCGTCCGGTCCGCGCAGCGGATCATCGCCGCGGCCGGCGTCGCCATCGACTGGGAGGCGGCCGAGGCGGGCGCCGAGGTCTTCAAGCGCGGCGACACCTCCGGCGTGCCGCAGGCGACCCGCGACTCGATCGCGCGGACCCGGGTCGTCCTGAAGGGCCCCCTCGAGACGCCGGTCGGGTTCGGCGAGAAGAGCGCCAACGTCACGCTGCGCAAGCTGTTCGAGACCTACGCCAACGTCCGGCCCGCGCGCGAGCTGCCCGGCGTCCCCACCCGCTACGCGGGCGAGGGCGTCGACATGATCATCGTCCGCGAGAACATCGAGGACCTCTACGCCGGCATCGAGCACATGCAGACGCCGGACGTCGCGCAGTGCCTCAAGGTGATCACGCCGCAAGGGCAGCGAGAAGATCATCCGCTACGCCTTCGAGCTGGCCCGCCGCGAGGGGCGCCGCAAGGTGACCTGCGCCACCAAGGCGAACATCATGAAGCTCACCGAGGGCCTCTTCAAACGGGTCTTCGAGGAGCTCGCCGCCGAGTACCCGGAGATCGCCGCCGAGCACCTGATCATCGACAACGTGGCCCACCAGATGGCCAAGAACCCGGCCCAGTTCGACGTCGTCGTGACCACGAACCTCAACGGCGACATCATCAGCGACCTGGCGTCCGGGCTGGTCGGCGGCCTGGGCTTCGCGCCGTCCGGCAACTACGGCGACGACGTCGCGATCTTCGAGGCGGTCCACGGCTCGGCGCCGAAGTACGCCGGCAAGGACGTCATCAACCCGACCGCGCTGATCCTCAGCTCGCTCATGATGCTGCGCCACCTCGGCGAGTCGGACGCCGCGGACCGGATCGAGGACGCCGTCCTCGTGACGCTCGAGGAGGGCCACGCGGTCACCCAGGACCTGGCCCGCCAGACCGGCGGCGACGTCGAGCAGGCCGCCTCCACGACCGGCTTCACGGACGCGATCATCGCGAACCTCGGCCGCCAGCCGTCGACCGTGCCGCCGCGCCTCGGGTCGGAGCGGCCGTCGGGCGACGGCCAGGCCGCGGCCCCACTGGTCGTACGGCGAGGCCGTCTCCGCGGCCGTCCCGCGCGCGACGGTCGGCGTCGACCTGTTCCTCGAGATCCTGGGAGTCGCCGCGATGTCGCGGGTCCCGTCCTGGAGCAGCTTGCCGGGGATGCGCTCCGGCTCCAGATGATCTCGAGCCGCGGCACGATGGTCTACCCGACGACGGGGCTGTCGCCGGACAGCGTCGGGCCTCCTGCGCGCGCGCTTCGTCGCACGCCAGGACGGCGGCGCGGCCTCGGACGCGGAGATCCTGGCGCTCCAGGGCCGCGTCGCCCAGCGGTTCGCCTGGACGCACGTCGAGAAGCTCCACGTCTTCGCCGGCGAGCCGGGCTACACGAAGGCGCAGGGCCAGTAGAGCCATGGACGACGGAGCCCGCGGGCCGGCGCGCCGGGCGCCCGTCGTCGGGATCGTCGGCGGCAGCCGGAGCGACTTCCCGATCCTCGAGAAGGCGCGGGCGCTCCTCGACGAGCTGGGCGTGCCCTGCGAGCTGCGGGTCGTCTCCGCCCACCGGACGCCGGACCACCTCTTCCGGTACGCGGAGACGGCGGCCGGGCGGGGGATCCGGGTGATCGTGGCAGGGGCCGGCGGCGCCGCGCACCTGCCCGGGATGCTGGCCGCGAAGACGCAGCTGCCGGTGATCGGCGTCCCGATCCCCACGCAGCACCTCGGCGGCCTGGACTCGCTGCTCTCGATCGTCCAGATGCCGCGCGGCATCCCGGTCGCGACCGTCGCGATCGGGAGCGCGGAGAACGCGGCGCTGCTTGCCGCTGCGATCCTCGCGCTCTCCGACGCTGGCGCTCGCGGCTCGGCTGGCGGCGTACCGGGCCGCCCAGACGGCGAGCGTCCTTGGCGACGAGAGCAACGCCGAGCCGCTCGCGTGACCGCCAACCTGGGGTTGCCCCCGCGGAGCGTGCCGGAGCCGAGGCCGACCCCGCTCCAGAAGCACTACGTGCTGCTCTCGGCCCCCGCCCTCGTCCTCGGGACCGTCGCGATCACGGCGCTGGAGATCGGCGCGGCGCCGGGCAGCCCGCTCGATCAAGCTGTGTGTCGTGATCGCGGCACCGCTTCTTGCGATCGCGAACGCCGACGCGATCGTCCGGATCTGGCGTTCGGCCTGGGCCTGGATGCCCGTTGACGCCACGAAGGGCCGTTTCCGGCTGGCCTGGGTGGCCGTCGGCGTGATCCTCTACGCGCTCCTGCTCGTCGCCGCGTGGGTGGTGCTGACCGCATGAGCCACGGGACGCGTCGCCCGCCGACGCCGGTCGGCCTTTCGGACCTCCGCTCGACCGACGAGGCGAGCCTTCCGCAGCCGAGCGCGGACGCGGGCGCCGGTCGCGGCGTCCCGGCCTGGCTCGCCGCCACCCTCAGCCACTGCTCCCGGTGCGGCGCCCCGCTTCACCTCGGGATGGTGCCCGGGGAGGACCGCGAACGCCTGGCCTGCGACGCGTGCGGCTTCGTCGCCTACGTCAACCCGCGCCTGGTCGTCACCTGCCTGCCGGTCACCGGACGCGGGCGAGGTGATGCTCCTGCGCCGCGGGATCGAGCCGGCCCGCGGGCTCTGGGCGCAGCCGGGCGGCTTCATGGAGATCGACGAGACGGTCGAGGCGGGCGCGATCCGCGAGACGCTGGAGGAGACCGGCCTGCTCGTCGAGCCGGGAGCGATCGTCGGTCTCTACACGCGCCCCGAGGCGGCGATCGTCGTCATCGCGTTCGAGGCCCGCATCGTGGGCGGCGCCGTCACCGAGACCCCGGAGGCGCTGGAGGTCCGGCCATTCCGACCAGATGCCATCCCGTGGCCCGGGCTTGCCTTTCGCACGACCGAGTGGGCGCTCCGCGACTGGGTCCGCCGGGTCCGCCCGGACCTGGAGCCAGGCGGCCGGTGAGCGCCAGGGGTGATCGCGAGGGACGAGAAGCGGCCCGCGCGCCCGGTCGCTCCGACGACCCCGGGAGTCCTGGACGCGGATGGCATCGTCTTCCTCGGCCCCGGTGCGTTCGAGATCACCCGGTACCGCGTCGATCCGCCCGGCCCCGGTGAGGTGCGTGTCCGGATGGCCGCCTCCGGCGTCTGCCATTCCGACCTGCACGTCCTCGACGGGCACTGGGCGCGGCCGGCTCCCCTGGTCATGGGTCACGAGGGGGCGGGCTGGGTCGAATCCGTCGGGCCGGAGGCAGCTGTCGGGCCGAACGTCGCCGGGCGGCCGAGTGTCCCCGCCGAGCCCGACGCGACCGGAACGGCGTCGCCCGGCACGCGCCGTGGACCGCGCCTGGGCGACCTCGTCGTGCTCGCCTGGACGGCGCCCTGCGGCCGCTGCGCCGCCTGCCTGCGCGGCGAGGGCTGGCTGTGTCTCTCCCCGGCAGGGTCCGGCCACCGGCGCGCCGCCGGCGAGGTCCGCATCCACCGGCCGGACGGGAGCGCCCTCGGGGCGTACTCCGGGATCGGGACGATGGGCTCGGTCCAGGTCGTGGCCGCGGACGCGGCGATCCCGGTGGATCCGCGCACGGACCCGGCCGTCGCGGCGCTGATCGGCTGCGCGGTCACGACGGGCGTCGGAGCGGTGACCCGGACCGCGCGCGTGCAACCCGGCCAGACGGTTGCGGTGGTCGGGCTCGGCGGCGTGGGGCTCGCGGCCGTGCTCGGCGCCCGGCTCGCGGGCGCCCGCAGGATCGTGGCGATCGACCGCGTTCCGGCGAAGCTCGACCGGGCCGCGGAGCTGGGAGCGACCGACCTGCTGGTGGCGGGCGCCGACCCGGGAGAGACCGCGGCCTCCCTCCGGGCGATCCAGGCGGGCTGGGTCGGCGGTGGTTCCGCGGGTGGACCACTCGTTCGATGCCTCCGGGTCGATCGCGGGCATCGAGACGGCGCTGGCCGTCGGTCCGGCCCGGCGGGACGACGACCCTCGTGGGCATGCCGCCGCAGGCGGCCCGGCTGGGCCTGGACGTGTACTCGTTCGTCGAATCGGGCGCCCGGGTCCTGGCCAGCAACTACGGGTCGGCCGTCCCGGCGGACGATCTTCGGCGAGCTTGCGCGGCACGCGGTCGACGGCTCGCTGCCGCTCGATCGGCTGATCGAGGAGCGGATCGGGCTGGCCGACGTGGCCGCCGCCTTCGAGGCGCTCCGCCGGGGCGACGGCGCCCGCCGGGTCATCGTCTTCCCGCCGGGCTGAGTTCCTGTCCGGCCCGGGCAGCTGGCCGCGCCGGACGATCAGGGAGCGCGCGGGGAGTCCGCCGGGGGATCGCGATCGGTCGCGGCGGCCAGCTTGTTGCGGGCGGACCGGAGCGCGTCGAGCGCCTCTTGCGCGGCGCTGCCGCCGGTCAGGGCGACGCCCAGCTGTCGCACGATCGTCGCGTCGTCATCGAGCCGCGCGAGGACGGCTCGCCGCGACGAGTGGAGCGCTGGGTCGGGCCCGATGCCCGCCACGTCCCCGACGACTGCCCCCAGCGCCGCGCTGGCCGCGCGCGGGTCCTCGCGCCGCAGCGCGGCGGTCGCGTCTGCGAGCCTGCGGTCCACGAGCGCGAGCTCCGCATCGAGCCGGGTCGGTTGCCCCGGCGCGGGGAGCATCGTGCGCTCCACGGCCAGGCGCATGGCGTACAGGGGCGCGCCGGGTCCGCTCGCGGCCGTCCCGCCGGCGCCGGCCACCACGAGCACGAGCGCCACGACGAGGGAGAGCCTGACCGTCCGGCCGATCCGGGCCTCGGCACACGCGAGGCGGCCGGATTGCCGCGCCGCGGGAACGCGGGCCAACGCGCGGTCCGTGACCCGGTGCGCGGCGCGAAACGCGGCAAGGGCGCGGGTCTCCACCCGCTGGAGCTCGGGCGCCGTCGGAGAGAAGTCGCGGTCTGCGAGCGAGCGCAGCCACCCCGGATCCTGGAACCGGCCGGAGGGCTCCCTGTCCGGGTGAGCCGCCGACCACCACCGGGTCATGTCGTGGCCAGCCGGGGCACGCGGCGCGCATCAGGCGCCGCCGGCGCCGGATCCATGACCCGTCGAAGCGCGGCGATCGCGCGCCATTGGAGCACCCGGACGGCGGCCTCGTCGCGGCC
The DNA here is from genome assembly GCA_963722475.1 of uncultured Chloroflexia bacterium. Lineage (GTDB taxonomy): Bacteria > Chloroflexota > Limnocylindria > Limnocylindrales > CSP1-4 > CTSoil-043. Next base: position 84,607 of record CAVRMJ010000010.1, read on the forward strand.
GAGGACGAGCCCGGACTCGCGGGCCGTCAAGTCCGCGAAGAAGCGGAGGCGTACGACTTCGCGCTGGTCCGGGGTGAGGCTGGCGAGCGCCGCGAGCAGCACTTCGCGGTCGCCGAGGTCGATCGTCGGCGGCGCCGCGGGGCCACCGGTCGTCTCTCCGACCACGATGTCGAGAGGAAGCTCGTCGCGCCTGCGGCGATGCTGGTCCACGGTCACGCTCCGGGCGATCCGGAACAGCCAGGCCCCGAACGGAATGCCTCGATCCTCGTAGCGCGGCAACGCCTCCACCACGCGCAGGAACGTCTGCTGGAGCAGGTCCTCGGCGTCTTCCGGACGACCCACGCGGGCCAGGCAGAACCGGTACACGGCGGGCGCGTACGTTCGATAGAGCGAGACGAACGCGGCCTCGTCACCATTCCGCGCAGCGATGACCAGTCCCCGGATGGCCTCTTCGTCGCGGGACGCGGTGAGCGCCGACCCGGCCGGGGCCGGGTCGGCGCTCGGGGCCATCTTCACGCTGGAGGCGGAGGCCGCCTCGGCGCTGGTGGCGGTCTGCCGGGTCGCGGGATCAGACGGCGTGAAACTGACCCGTGGCGCTGATCTTGCCGTCGACAAGCCGGACGAACACCTTGTCGCCGGCCTTGAGGGCTGCCTTGAGCGCGGTTCGCTCGGCCGCGGTCAGGACCCACGTCCTGGCTTCGAGACCCTTGGTCGTGAGCTTGCCGACAAAGGTGAGCCGCCCGATCACCACGACCTTCGTCTTCGTGCGCTCCAGGAGACGCGCGGTCAGCGTGGCGCCGTTCTTGATCCCGGTGGCCCGGAGGTGGATGACGCCCGACGCCCAGGTGGCGGGCGCGACCAGGCTCGCGGAGCCGGCGACCGGGCGGGCCGAGAACGTTGCCTTCCAGGTCGGGGATGCTGCGGCGGCGAGCGAGATCGCGGGCGTGCCGGGAGCGGCCGCGAACGCGGAACCGGCGGCGACGACTGCAAGCACGAGCCCGCCGATGACGGAGAGTCTGCGCATTCTGGACACCTCGGGCGAACGTGGGGTTCCGGTCGACGTCTCGCCCGAAGGCCGACTGGTTCGCCCGCGTCCTGTGGCGGGCCGACAGCAGTGAAACGCCGGTCTCGGCCGGAACGTTACGGGCCGTCGGTCAAGGACCGGTCGAGGTCAGGTGTCGAAATCCACACGCTCGCCGGGCAGCCCGCTCGGCCGGGTCAGTAGATCATCGCCGCCGTGGCTGGGATGCTCAGCGCGAACGCGCTGTCGGGGATCGGCGCATCCGGGCTGAGCTCCGTCGCCGTGGCCAGGCGGCTCAGGGCCGTGCCGTAGCGCTCCTCGAGACGGGCGACGACGCCGGTCTCGCGGTCGACCGCGAGCACCAGGCGGTGGTCCGGCCGGTCCCCCGCCATCTCGATGGTCCGCGGGTGGAGCGACTCGATGACGACGGCTTCCCGGCCCCCGACGAGCTCCGAGCCGACGATCCTGCAGGCGCCCGTGGCCAGCACGTTCTGGCAGTAGCCGGCCGGGTGCACGAACATGTCCGCGAGCGAGTTCGCGGGGAGGCCCGTCCGGGGGTGATACGCGCGAGATGCCCCGGGGAGGTCGCGGCCGTCGAGCCCGGCCACCCGCGCCCGCGACGGGCGGACGGTTCCCAGCCGGTGCCCGGCCCGCCAGATCCGGACCGTCTTGCCGTCCGAGAGCCAGACATCGTGGTTCGTCGGGGTGCCGTCCTCCGGGCGGATTGTCGTGACCCGCGCAGAGCCCGGGTGCCGGAGCAGCAGCTCGTGGAGCCGGACCGTCTCGGCGCGCGCGACCCAGGTCCGCTCCTCGAGGCGCAGGCGGAGCGTGTCGAAGCGCAGCTCCGCGTCCCGCATGAACGTGAAGAGCGTCTCGATGTCGGGCAGCCCCGCGGGCAGCTGGGCGATCTCGGGGCGGCGCTCGCCGTCGGCGCCCAGGATGAGCGCGGCGGCGGCGGACCAGCGTGCGGTCGAGGACATGCGCGGCATTCTATCGTGCGGATCCGCGCACGCGATCAGGGGAGCGCGGTCCTCCCGCGTAGACTCATGGCCCATGGAGCCAGCCATCCCGTGAGCAGGCACGTCGCGGCCAACGGCCTGTCGGTCGCGTTCCACGCCGCGGGGAGCGGCCCGCCGCTCGTGATGCTGCACGGGGCCTCGTCGGTGGGGCACGAGGACTTCGCGGCCCAGCTCCCGCTCTTCGGCAAGGCGTTTCGCTGCTACCTGCCCGACGCGCGAGGGCACGCCGGCACGCGCTGGGATCCCGCCGCCGGCCTGCGCTACGGCGACCTGGCCGTGGACCTGGACGCCTTTGCCGATGCCTGCAACCTCGGCACGTTCCACCTGCTCGGCTTCTCGATGGGCGCCGCGACGGCGCTGCTGTACGCGATGCGCCGCCCGGAACGGCTCCGGACCCTGGTGCTGGTCGGGACGTCGCCGGAGGTCGAGCCCCGCACCCACGTGATCCGCCACCTGGCGAACGTCGCCCGGATCGAGGCGCAGGACCCGGCCTGGGCCGACCGCCTGGCGCGGCGCCACGACCCGACCCAGGGCGAGGGCGCCTGGCGTCGCCTGATGCCCGCGATCGTCGCGATGGTCGAGCACCAGCCCGCCATCTCGGCGGCCGATCTCCGCCGCGCCGAGGTGCCCGCGCTCGTCGTGGTGGGCGACCGCGATCCGTTCGTGCCGGTGCCCCAGGCCTGGCAGCTGGCTCGGCAGCTGCCCGACGCCCGACTGGCCGTGATCCCGGACGCCGGCCACGAGGCGATGGCCCGCCAGCCGGGCATCTTCAACGAGGCGTGCGCGGCCTTCTGGCGATCCACGCAGGTGATCGCCGCGGCCCGGGCCGGCCGGGTCGCCGCGCGCGATCCCGGCGCCGAGGTCCAGTGATCCGGCCCTGCGCCACTGCGCCGCGCCTCGACGGGCCCGGGGATGGCGTGGATACTGTGTCACGACGTGCCGGGACCACCCGGCGCGGCAGGGAGCGTGACGCGTGACCGAGGCGCTCGACCCGACGGGCCATTCCGGCACCGACCTTGTCGGGGTCGACTACCCGGCGCGCCGACCGGCGACCGGTCCTGGCGACGCCGGCCCGTCTCTCGACGGAGTTGCGCTGGTCACGCTCAACCGCCCGCGCGTGCTCAACGCCCTCAGCTTCGCGCTGCTGACGGATCTCGGCCGGATTGTCGAGGCACTCGACGCCGACCCGGCGGTTCGGGCGATCGTGATCACCGGGGCCGGGACGCGCGCTTTTGCCGTGGGCGCTGACGTGGGCGAGCTTGCCGAGCAGACACCCGACTCGCTCGCCGAGGCGGAGGGCCTCCGGGGCTGGGATCGGGTCGCCGCGATCGGCACGCCCACCATCGCGGCGGTGCGGGGATACGCGCTGGGTGGCGGCTGCGAGCTGGCGATGGCCTGCGACATGCTCGTGGCCGGGAGCGACGCGGTCTTCGGGCAGCCCGAGATCAGGATCGGGATCATCCCCGGCGGCGGCGGCACGCAGCGGCTCCCCCGTGCCATCGGTGCCGCACGGGCCATGGAGCTGATCCTGACCGGCCGGCAGGTTCGCGCCGACGAGGCGGCCCGGCTCGGCCTCGTCACGAGGGTCGTCCCGGCCGACGAGACGCTGGCGAGCGCCCTCGACCTCGCCGCCGAGATCGCGGCCCTGCCGGCCGGCGCGGCGCGTGCCGCGAAGGCGGCGGTTCGCGCAGCGGCCGAGCTGCCGCTTGCCGGCGGCGTGCTCCACGAGCGGATGCTCTTCCGGCAGCTGTTCGGAACGCCGGACCAGGCCGAGGGGATGCGCGCGTTCCTGGAGAAGCGACCCCCGCGCTGGGAGGGTCAGCCGGCACCGCCCGGTCGCGACACTCGTCCGGGCGCAGGTCATCGCCCCGGCTGACCGCAGCCGCCGGCCCGCCACCGACTCGAACCACCCACGGAGGACCAACCCGAATGGACCCCTTCCGCTCCGCCGCCGATGCGGCGCCAGGTGGCGTTTCGGGACCGGGCACGGGGCCGAGCCTGTCCGGCGTCTCCCTCGCGCCCGAGCACGATTGGGCGACCGCGGCCGGGCTGGTCTTCCCCGTCCTGCGGCCCGCAGGCACCCTCGGCACGTTCCTCGACCGCCTGGCCACGCCGATGAGCGCGGCCGGGGACACCCAGCCGCTGATCGACCCGGGCCCGGCGGACCTCGTGGTGGCGTACGTGATCTCGGCCGTCGGGTTCGACGTCCTCGCCAACGGCGATCATCTCGCCGCCTGGTCGATTCCGCCGGCGGAGCTCCGCGAGACGGCGTTCCGAAACCTGGCCGAGTGGTCGGCCGGGGCGCCCTGGTCGGAGGAGGTCGACGGTCGGCGCCGGATCCTCTCGTCCGATACTGGCGACGGGTGGGACGCGGCCCGCATCCTGCTCCCGGAGGTGACCACCCATCTCGGCTCGACGCTCGGCGAGGGTGGGGCCCAGGTGCTGGTGGGGCTTCCGGCGCGCCACCTCCTGCTGGTGGGAGCGCTTCACCCGGACGACCCCGAGTTCGGGCCGCAGTTCGCGGACTTCGTCCGGGCGTACGCGGAGGACTCGGACGAGGCGATCGACCTGCGGGTCTTCGAGCTGGTCGGCGGGCGCCTCGTCCCCTTCTCCACGGTCGCGCCGCCCGGCTGACGCGTCGTCTGCCGGCTGCCCCTCAGCGAAACGCGGCGAGGGCGCGCTCGAACGCCGCGAGCGTGCGGGGCGAATAGAGCACGAAGGTCACGCGCTCCAGCGGCGCCCCCGAGCGGAGCGACTCCGCGACCGTCCCGATCGCGATGCGCGCCGCATCGTCGAGCGGATACCCATAGGCGCCGGCGCTGATCGCCGGGAGCGTGAGCGTGCGGGCGCCGAGCTCGGCGGCGATGCTCAGGACGGACCGGTAGGCGCCGGCCAGCTGGACCGACTCCCCGTGGTCGCCGCCGCGCCAGACCGGGCCCACGGCATGGATCACCCAGCGCGCCGGGAGCGCTCCGGCGCCGGTCGCGACCGCGGTCCCCGCCGGGGTCCCGTACGAGTGTCGCGCCCGCAGCTCGGCCATGATCTCCGGGCCGCCGGCTCGATGGACCGCCCCGTCAACGCCACCGCCGCCCGCGAGGGCCGCATTCGCCGCGTTGCCGATCGCGTCCGCGGCCACTGCCGTGATGTCGCCCTGGACGAGGACGAGCAGGCCTCCGCCGAACTGGTGCTCCATCTCGCCTCCGCCGGAGTCCGGCCCCGGGGACCCGGCCGAACCCGCCACAAGCCGGCCAGACCCGGCCGGACGAGGCCATTCTGCGCCTGTTCGCGGCCCGCCGACCGCTCGATCGATGGGGTCCCGGACGGCCGAGTCTTCCATGTCGGCGCGATCCCGCCTATCCTGCAGCCCCCGGGCACGGGCCCGGGACGAGCGGCAACGGGCCGCCGCGGCCGATCCGATGGGAGAGAGAGTTCATGCGCCTTCGTTCATTCGCACCGTTCGTCGTCTCCGCGAGCCCTGGTCGTCCTCGTGGCCGCCTGTGGCGGTTCTGCCACCGCCGCGCCGAGCGTGGCGGCCCCGTCTGTCGCGCCCTCCGTGGCGCCGTCAGTCCAGCCGTCCCCATCGCCAGAGGCGAGCGCGGCCGCGGCGGCGAGCGCGGCACCGGCCGCGAGCGGCGCCCTCCCGAGCTTCGTGCTCCCCGAACCAGGACACGAACCTCGAGGCCGTGCTGCCGAGCACCTTCAACGGCGTGACGCTCCAGAAGTTCAGCATGAAGGGCGCCCAGTTCCTGGGGCAGGACCCGACGTCGGACTTCAACAAGGCGGTGACGGCGCTCGGCCTGACCACGGCCGACGTCAGCGTCGCCGTTGCGGCCGACCCGACCGGCAAGATGGACGTCACGTTCGCCGCCATCCGGTTCGCGGGCGCCGACGGCAGCAAGCTCCTCCAGGTCTTCACGGCCGCCGCGCAGGCGTCGGGCAGCCTCGTCACGTCGGCCAACGTCGGCGGCAAGGACGTGATCAAGACGAAGGACAGCTCCGGGACGGAAGCTTCAGCTACTTCTACGTGCGCAACGACACGGTCCTGGGCGTCACGGCCAAGGACGACGCGTCCGCCGCGCCGGCCCTCCAGCTCCTCCCCTGACGCGATCCGTCGCGGGGCGGGCCGGCGGGGCCTGCCCTCTCGGCCCGCGTCGTGACGGGGCCGTCCGCCCGCTCCGGTATGCATTGACCATCGTCTTCGGCAGAGGACCATCTCATCTCATCTCATCGACGACTTCCCGACCGACCGTTCCGTTGCGCTGAGGCACCGGCTTTTCTCACCAGTCCTCGACCGCCGCCGACGGCCGTACGATGCTGTTGTCCGAGCGGGTCCCGGATGATCGAGGCATGGGCCGCGCGATTGACGTACGCACGGGAGGTGACCATGACCACCGCTGCTATCCGCCGTACCCGCCGACTCGGCGCGGCGTCGGCGGCAGCTGCACTCATCTGGCTCGTCGCAACCGGGGCGGCGTTCGCCGGAAACAACGGCACCCTGAAGATCCACGAACAGGGCACGCCAGACGGCACCCCGAATAACGCCCCGAAGGTCTGCACCTTCAACGTCGAGGCCTTCAACCTCGACGCCGGCCAGACCGGGTACCTCGTCTTCGAGGTCCAGGCTGCACCGCGTCTCCACCCGCGGTGCCCGGACGATCTACGGCGTGACGACGAGGTGGACGGGGTTTCCGATGATCTGGGTCTTCCAGGTGGTCAGGTCCGATGCGGGCGTGCTGCCGGCTCCCATGCTGTACCGGATCTTCCACCAGCCTGCACCAGGCTCGCCAGGCGGCGTCGCGGCCGTGTACCTCGTGGGAATCGCGATGAGGATAGCGAGCCAGCAGCCGTTGAATAAGCCACCGCTACCGTAGCTGGTCGTGACCGATGTGACGGTACCCGGCGAGCTTCCGTTGCAGTTCGCGCCGTTCGGCGCGAACCGCGCGGCAGTCCACGTGAAGGGGGCGTCGTGATAGCCGGTGCTCGTGGGCATGCGGAACGAGAGAACCGCTGACAACTGGTTCGTGTCGCCCGGGTCCCAGAGCGAGACCTTGATCGTCTTCCCGGCGTACGCCACCCCGATCTGGGACAGGTACAGGTCGGCCGTGCTCGAGGGTCCAGCGGCGAGAACGCGTCCATGGCGCCGAGCCCGTAGACTCGCGGACAGCTCGGGTCGGCCGGCGTGTTCGGACAGGTGTGGCCACTGACGCTCGCGAACAGCGAGAAGTTGTTGAGCGCGTTGGTCGAGCTCTGATCGGTCGGTGCCGCCGGATCCGTGCTCGTGACGCGGATGCGGTACACGCGGGGCGTGGAGCCGGTCGGGCCGGGGATGCCGGTCGCGAGCGGCCACCAGCGGTTGTGCCAGTAACCGCCATCGGTGGGACTTGTCACTTCCCACGTTGGCAGTCGGTCGAACCCCCCGCCGAGGTTCCGCCCTGGCTGCCGTCGTACCGGTTACTTCTGCGGAAGAGCGTATAGCAGGGGGTTTGACGAGCCGGTTGGGCCGGTATTCCCGGCGATCCAGGTGTCGTCGGTCAGGGCGTACGGCGTGTTGTTCGTGTCGTAGAGATCGTAGAAGGTGCTCATGGTCTGGTTGCCGGTGCCATACCAGTGGTCACCCATCCCCGTGCTGAAGTCATTCTTCGTCGCGCAGAAGACCGGGTCGAAGACGTAGACGGACCCGTCCGTCGTGCCCGGCTGCATCTCGATCGCGTAGTCGTAGTAGTTGGTGGGTGAGTACTGGGTGTTCGACCCGGAACCGTTGTACTGGGGCGAGTAGACGTCTCCGTTCAGCACGTCGGCGCCTTGCGAGAGCACCGCGCCCAGACTGCCCTGCGCATTGAGGGGCTCGTTGTTGGGACCCGTGATGGGCGGCTCTGAGCTGCTCGTAGGTGACCCGGACCTTGATGTAGTCGACAGAGGTGATCGCTGACGCGCACAAGCCGGTCCCGACTGCCTTCAGGCGGACGCGAAGTTCCCGTCGGCGAAGTTCGCGGTGGTCCAGCCGGAGGTCCTCCACCAATCGGTGGCGTCGGTCGACGCCGGAGGAGATCGTCCCCGCCGAAGCGTGAGGACGCTGTCCGTCGTCTGGGTGAGGGTCGGCAGGGTCATTCGTCGCCTGGTTCGGCGCCGCAATGCCATACCAAGTCGGGGTGCCCGCGCTCGCGTTCGACGTGACCTCGGCCTGGATCTTGCATCCGGCCTGTTGGATGAATGGCATTCACCACTACCTCGATGCCGCCATATCGCCAGGAACTCTCGGCCTCCGAGGCCAGGTTCATGCCGGCATCGCGAATGTCGGAAATTCCCGGATAGGACTGGTCCGTGTTGATCACGTCGTGCGGTCGTCGCATGACAGCGGTCGTGGGTTGTCGTCAACGTTCCCGACGAGCGCCATTCTCCGGAGCGGACCAAGATCGCCCCGTAGGGTCGTCGGGGCCAGCAAGCCCGTGTCTGTGTGAATGATCCAGCCGCGCAAGGTCACCGAATGCGCCGAAGTAGTTGAGCGGGCTGCCCATGGGAACCGGGCAGCACGTACTCTGCCGAGGCAGTTGCGGGTTGCCTGGAGAGAGTTGATCCCGAACGAGCCGCATGAAGAACGTCGGGACGGGCGCCGAGACGGTCGTGTCGAGCTGGATGTCCCGCGTCGGGTTCTGAACGGCCGTCACGGTGACCCGCCGGTGCCGTTGGTCGTAGCCGTTCTGCTTCGCGGACGCGAGCGCGACGGTCGTCGCGGTGGTCGGGCTGGTCGGGGAGCCACACGGCGCCAGCAAGCGCGGCGGCATCGGCCGCGCGTTGCACCTTCAGCGTATTCGCCCAGTACCACGTGACGTCCACCACGATCGCGAGCAGGCCGATGAAGAAGACGATGGCCCCGACGAACATGACGAGGCCCTGTCCGCGCTGTCGCGCGCGCGAGCGTCGCGAAGTGGCACGGAGACGGCCAGGTCGATCCCGTCTGCGGCAGGCCGGTTCCACGGCGGTCTCCTACGGGTACGTCGGATTGAGGATTCATGACGGTCTTGTCGAGGAACGTCAGGCTGGTAAGAAGGATGCCGCGACGAAATCAGCCTGAGGACTCGCTATGGGGCGTCGTCCACGCGTACGTGTAGCTGATAGCGACGCCGATCTCGTCGGGAGTGGCACCGTTCATCCGGCGAGCAGGCGCTCCAAGCCGGCGTCGTCGGGCCGACGAAGTCGAGCGCGGTCCCGTCGACGTGTTGGACCGCCACCAGCCGAGTACGTCCACTGGTTGTAGTTGTTGGCAGTCGCGTACCCGTTTCCGTCAACGATAAGCCGGTCGCGTTGTAGATCCGGATCCAGTGGACGCCGCTCTTCGTCTGGTCGGCTCCAGCGATTGGCGATCAGGCGCACCGAGATCCCGGCGGACTGGAGAACGCGCTGGACGGCGGCGATCACATGGTTGTCGACCTGCGCGCATGGGAGTGCGGAGCCATTGCCCGCCGCGAGCGCGGCTCCGACCCGGGCTCCCTCGCGTGACGCGTACTCGAGCGTGAGGTTCGTGTACAAGCGCGAACCCGAAGTCCAGCATCGCGAAGAGGAGCAGGAGAAAGATCGGCACGACGAGGGCGAACTCGACCAGTCCCTGCCCGAGCTGTCGCGCTGCCCTCCCGAGCGCCGCGGAACGCTCGACGCGCCGGATCACAGGATCGGCTCCATCCGCATCGCGTTCGACGACCGTCATGGTCATGCCGGCGCCGCCCCACAGCGGCGCCCCGTTGCCGGGAGCAGCGAGAACGCGCTGCCGAGGGGCGTGACGAAGCGGTACCCGTAGTCGATCGCACGCCGATGATGTCGACGCCGGTGTTGGTCGGGCCCGTGTAATCCTGCCAGAGCACGACGTGCGGTCAAGGTCGCTGCACCGGACGTTGAACGGGTAGCTGGACGTAGCGATCGTGTACGGCACCGTGAGGCCGCCACATGTCGTGCTGCCGCCCGGCGTGTACGTCTGCTCCTTTGGTGAGCTCAAGCTGGGCGCCGGTTTCGGTCGCGCTGAAGACCCGGTCCCGGAGTCATCCGGTGACTTGTGGCACTTGCGCAAGGTTCATTGAAAGGTTGCGCCGTCAACCTCGCGGTTCAATGTCGTCAGGCGGACACGTCGATCCGCGGCCGGCGATCCTTTGGGGGGCACGAAAGCATGCGCGCAGGCCATCGGGGGCACCGCTCGATCGCCCGACCCCGCACCGGCTCGAGCAGTCGAGGCCAGTCCCTGGTCGAGTTCGCGCTCGTCATCCCCATCTTCCTCGTCGTGCTCATGGGAGTCATCGAGTTCGCCTTCCTCCTGAATGGCCAGCTCTCGATCAACTTCGCCACCCGCGACGCCGCGCTCATCGCCGCCGAGGCGGGAAATGGCGTGGGGGCCGACTGTGTCGTCCTGCAGAAGGTCGAGCAGGACGTGTCGGCGCCTGCCAACCGGGCCAACATCTCGCAGGTCCAGATCTTCTGGACGAACGCGAATGGACAACCGCTCGACACGAGCGGGAACGTCACGACCTTTGGCAGCGGCAGTCAAGCCGCCGACACGTATTCCCGAACCGGCACCACGACCTGCACCTTCGCTGATGGCGACCTCGCTGACGGTCCCGTATTCGCTCTCCGGCACGGCGAACTACCCGGACATCCGCACGCTGCAGCGACGTCCAGGGCACGCTGGAAGGCTGCCAGGCCGGCCACCCGGGAATCGACACGATCGGGGTCCAGGTCACCTACTTCGACAGTTGGCGGACGCCCCTGCACAACCTCATCGGGCTGCTGGGGACGGGCTGGACGCTCACCGAGTCGAACCAGATGCGCATGGAGCCGGTGCTGTGAGCGCGCGCCGGGTGCCGCGGCCTGCGGCGTGGCGATCCGCGTGGTCAGGCGCTCGTGGAGTTCACTCTGATCATTCCCGTGTTCATGTTGATCCTCTTCGGGATGATCGAGTTCGGGTTCGTCTTCTCGCATGACCTCACGCTCGAGTATGCGACGCGCGAGGGGGCCCGGGCCGGCGCCGCGCTGGACAATGGCGGCGGAGCGCTGGGCTGCGGGGCCGGTCAGTCGCCGAACTGGACGACCGTCGACCCGCTCGTGATCGCCGCAGTCGAACGCGTCCTGCAATCGCCGGGATCCCTGGTGGTGATCTCGCAGGTCAGCCAGATCGTCATCTACAAGGCGAATCCCACCACCGGCGCAAACGATCAGGGCCTCCAGGACGTGTGGACGTACTCGCCCGGTGCCGGCCCGATCCCCCAGGGTTCCACCAACCACCTCAACTTCGTCGACGCCTCATATCCAAACAGCGACAGCTGGAAGGCCTGCTCACGCAGCAATGCGTCCCCGAACATCGATTCGATCGGCGTCAGCCTGGTCTACACGTACAAATTCCAGACGCCGCTGGCCGGAGTCCTGAGCTTCTTCGGGGGCGGCAGCGGCAACCCGACTCTCACCATCTCGGACAAGACCGTGATGCAGCTGAACCCGAGCGCGAGCTGAGGAGTGGACGACATGAAGCCCACGCAGGCTCCAGTGGAGCAGGAGCACCGGAGCCCGGTCGCCGAAGCCGTCCCGGCACGGACAACCCCCGCCACCGAGCACCCGGCGCCGGCACGCGTCGCGCGGCCAGGTCCTCGTGATATTCGCCGGGGCGCTCGTCGCGCTCCTCAGCCTCTCCGCGGTCGTGATCGACGTGTCCTGGTACTGGGCCAACACCCTGCGGGTCCAGCGCGCCGCCGACGCGGCCGCGCTCGCCGGAGTGGTGGACCTGCCCGGCGACGTCGCAGGCGCCGACGCGGCGGCCGTGACGGCCGCGGGCCAGAACGGCTACACGGCAGCGGCGCCGGCGGCGTGACCGTGACGCCGACGCAGGATCCCTCGAATGACCGCCAGCTCGACGTCACGGTTTCGGCGCCCGTCGGCACGTTCTTCATGCGTCTCGTCGGGATCACCTCGATCACCGCCACCCGCGCGTCGAAGGCGCTGTACGTCCTGCCCGTGCCCATGGGGAGCCCGCTGAACTACCTCGGAGTCGGCTGCTTCACGGACGCAGAGCGGGACGCAGCCGGTCTGCACGACAGCCGGCAACTCGAACGGCGCCAGCGGCATCCCGAACGCGACGGTCGCCAATCCCGTTCCCTTGACCGGCCCGACCGCACCGAACCAGCTCAACAGCCAGGGCTTCTTCGACGCCGTCATCACCAAGGGGCGGCAATCAGGGAACGGCGACGCCTACGGTCCCACCGCGGACAGCGGCCGCGGCGGGACCAACCCGACCTACAACCCCGCCGGCGTCTACTACGAGGTGCTGATCCCGCCGGGCGACAGCAGCGGCAGCGTGAACGTCTTCGATCCGGGCTACTGTGCGGTCAACGCCTCGACTACGGCGACCGGCGATCACTGGATCGCCGGGGCCCAGAACGCCCGTCTCGACGTACTACAACCTCTGGAACACCAATGGCAACGTGTACGCGACCGTCGCAGTTCTCCCTCGTGACGAGCGTCGGGCACGCGCTTCGAGAACCAGACGGGGTCAGATCCCTCGGCGGCGCTGGGCGGTCCGAGCGGTCTCCCCGCCTGCGACGCCTACCACGACAAGTGGTGGCCGATGGCCACCGGGCTTCCGGCTGGCCTGTACTACCTCCAGGTCACCACGACGAAGGTCGACACGACGAAGGACGGGGGCCAGGACCGTCCTGGACGCCACCATCAACGCGGAGCACCAACGCCGAGAACATGTACTCGCTGGAGGTGACCGCAGCCGGGGGAGTCACGCCCCAGGTGTTCGGCGCAGGCAGGATGGTCGCGTACAACAACGTCAACGGCGGGGACCAGAAGTTCTACCTGGCGCAGATCCCGAAGATCGACGCCGGGAAGACGCTCGAGATCGACCTGTTCGACGTCGGCGACGTCAGCGGCCAGGCGATCCTCTACGTCGAGAGCCCCGACGGCAACACGTACACGAACGCGACCTTCAACTACCAGGCGGATTCCGTGTGCTCAAGGCACCTGCTCGGGGAATGGAGTCACGTCCATCACGGCGACGACTTCCGGCGGGTCGCACCCGTACAACGACTCGTGGCTCACGATCCTGATCCCGCTGCCGAGCACCTACGGCAGCGTCGGTCTTACGCCTCCCGGGGAGACGCAGCCGGGCTGGTGGAAGATCGACTACCAGATTGCGGCCGGGGTCCAGTCGAACGACACCACCACCTGGCGCGTGGGCGTCCGCGGCAACCCGGTGCACCTGATCGTGCCCTAGGCGAACGCCCAGACCGATCTGCGCGAACCGCTCAGGCGTCCGACTGATCGTTCCCGGGCGTTACATGCCGATCGGGCTGACCGCGACACCGGTGTCCCGCACGTGACGCGTTCCGCCTCGTCCGGCCAACGGCCTAGACTCAGCGGCATGACGCGCGACCTGCCCCGCCCGCTCCGCGATGCCTGGATCATCGACGCCGTCCGCACGCCGATCGGGCGGTACGGCGGCGCGCTCGCCGCGGTCCGCCCGGACGACCTCGCGGCCCTCGTCATCCGGGCGCTCGTCGACCGGACCGGGATCGACCCGGCGATCGTCGAGGACGTCATCCTCGGCTGCGCCAACCAGGCGGGCGAGGACAACCGCAACGTGGCGCGGATGGCGCTCCTCCTCGCCGGGCCTGCCGGTGGAGGTCGCCGGCCTGACCGTCAACCGGCTCTGCGGCTCCGGCCTCCAGGCGGTCAACTCCGCGGCCCACGCGATCGCGGTCGGCGACGGCGACGTCTTCATCGCCGGCGGCGTGGAGTCGATGAGCCGCGCGCCGTACGTGATGCTCAAGCCGGAGGGCGCGTTCGAGCGCGGCACCCATGACCTCGTGGACACGACGCTCGGCTGGCGCTTCGTCAACCCCCGGCTCGACGCGCGTTACCCGGCCATCACCCTCGGCGAGACGGCCGAGTGCGTGGCGGACGACTGGTCGGTCTCGCGCGAGCGCCAGGACGCCTTCGCGCTCGAGAGCCAGCAGCGGGCCGTGGCCGCGATCGCCGGCGGCCGCTTCGACGGCCAGCTGGTCCCCGTCACGATCCCGCAGCGGAAGGGCGACCCGCGTGGTGGTCGACCGCGACGAGCACCCCCGCGCCGACACGACGGCCGAGGCGCTGGCCCGGCTCCGGCCGGCGTTCCGGGAGGGCGGCACCGTGACCGCCGGCAACGCCTCCGGCATCAACGACGGCGCCGCGGCGCTGCTCGTGGTCGAGGCGACCCGGGCCCGCGACCTCGGGCTGCGCCCGATGGCCCGGGTCGTCGCCACCGCCGTCGCCGGCGTGGACCCGCGCGTCATGGGGATCGGGCCGGTGCCCGCGGTCCGCAAGGTGCTCGAGCGGGCCGGGCTGGCCGTCGCGGACCTCGACCTCGTCGAGCTCAACGAGGCCTTCGCCTCCCAGTCGGTCGCCTGCATCGACGAGCTGGGGCTGGACCCCGCCCGCGTCAACGTCAACGGCGGCGCGATCGCGCTGGGCCATCCGCTGGGCGCGTCCGGCGCGCGGCTCGTCACGATGCTCGTCCACGAGCTGGTCCGGACCGGCGGCCGCTACGGGCTCGCGGCGATGTGCATCGGCGTCGGCCAGGGGATCGCCACCGTCGTGGAGCGGATCGATGGATGATCCGCTTCCGACCGCGGCCGTGGCAGCCGCTCGTCCGCGCCGGCTGGCGGATTTCGCCCGGCGCCTGCGCATGGCATCGACGCTGGCCGGCCGCGCGGCACTCGCCCCGGTCTACCGTGCCTACACGGTCCGGCTCCGCGCCGAGGTGCTGGCGCGACCGGTCCCCGAGCACGTGGCGCTGATCATGGACGGCAACCGCCGCTGGGCGCGCCAGCTGGGCGGTGGGGCCGGCATCGGGCACCGGCACGGCGCGAACAAGGCGATCGAGCTCCTCGACTGGTGCAGCGACCTCGGGATCCGGGAGGTCACGTTGTGGGCGCTCTCGCTCGAGAACCTGGACCGGGCGCCCGAGGAGGTGGAGATGATCACGGAGATCGCCCGCCAGACGCTGACCGCCCTCTCCGAGCGCGACAAGGTCAAGCGGCTCGAGATGAGCCTGCGCGTGATCGGTCGGCGCGAGCTCCTCCCGGACCGGCTCCGCGAAGCAGCCGAGCGCGGCGAGGCCGAGACGCAGGGGCGGCCGGGGCTCCGGGTCACCCTGGCCCTGGGATACTCGGGCCGCGACGAGCTCGTGGAGGCCGCCCGGGCCGCGATCCGGACGCTGGTGGCACAGGGCGTGTCGCCGGACCAGCTCCCCGATGCGCTCACCGCCGAGCAGCTGGAAGCGCACCTCTACACGCGCGGCTCCAGCGACCCGGACCTCATCATCCGCACCTCGGGCGAGGTCCGGCTGTCCGGTTTCCTGCCCTGGCAGAGCGCCTACAGCGAGTTCTACTTCTGCGAGGCCTACTGGCCGGCCTTCCGCGAGCTCGACTTCCTCCGCGCCATCCGGACGTACCAGCTTCGCGGGCGCCGGTTCGGTCGCTGAGCCCGGCGGAGCGCGGGTGGCTGCGTCTCCCGACGCGACGGCTGATTTCGACGTCGTGCTTGTCGAAAATCGGCGAAACCCGTACGATCTGCGTGCCTGTTCCCGCCCCCCTTCGTCCCAAGGAGGACGCTCCCCAATGATCGACAGCGGCTCGACCATCCTCAGCCTGAGCGACGTGGCCGCGGGCAAGCTCCGCGAGATCACCGCCGGCGAGGCCAACCCGAACGTCGGGCTTCGCGTCTACGTCTACTCGGGCGGGTGTTCCGGCTTCCGCTACGGGATGATGATCGAGGACGCGCCGACCGCCGAGGATCGGGTCCTCGAGTCGCAGGGGATCAAGGTCTACGTCGACACCAAGAGCATCGACCTCCTGGCCGGCTCCCAGATCGACTACGTCGACACGCTGATGGGCGCGGGCTTCACGGTCAACAACCCCAACGCGGTCGCGGCGTGCGGCTGCGGCTCCTCGTTCCGGACCGCGGAGTCCGAGGGCGCCCCGGGGGCCTGCCACCACTGAACCTCCGCCGGGCGCGGCCGCGCGGCCGCCCTGTCGATACCCGCGCTGAGTCGTCGCGGCCGCGCCGCGGTTCCCGGCCCTGCGGACCGCGTGAAACCGTTCGAGCTCGCGCCGGATCCTCGGGTCGGCGCGGTCGACCTGTTGATGCGCCGGTGGACTGCTACGCCAGTCGCCGCCGCGTCGCCCGTGTTGCCGTGTCGTCGAGAACGCGCCTGAAGCTTGCGCCGGCGGTCCAGCGCGCGTGGCAGCGCAGCGTGCATGTTCGCCCTGAGCACGTCCGACGGTCGTCGGGGAAGGCAGATCGGTCGGACGGGCTCCCGGCGAGCGACCGCCGGACGCGGCGAACTCGCGCACCAGTCCTCCGGGGCATGCGGCGGAGGATGGCCAGCCACCCTCCGCGTCTCGCCCCTGGCTCATCGACTCCACCTCGCCGCGATCCGTGGACTGCCGCTCGCGACGGCCGACCCTCGACTCTGCTCTGCCTGCGCACGGGCCGGCGTCGCGCTGGTGGGCTGACGCGTTCAGCGCGCGTCGATCTGGGCCATGCGCTCGCGCACGATCCGCACCACGAGGTCGCTCGGGAGGGGATGCTCCGGCGTGAACCGGAGCGTGCCCTTGGCCGTGGCATAGCCCGCGAGCTCGTCGCGATGCATCTCGATCAGCGCCGCGCTCATCGGGAAGAACGAGCAGTGCGCCTTGAAGGCGGCATAGGACACGAGCGCCCGACCACGGTACCGAAACGCCGGCATGCCGTAGCTGATCGTCTCCGCGGCCCCGGGAGCCGCCGCGGCGATCGTCTCGCGGAGGGCCTGCAGCGCGGCCCGCTGCTCGGCCGGCAGCGCCGCGAGCGTCTCGTCGATCTGTGCCGTCGCCGGCGTCGCATCGGTCATGCCGTGGCCTCCCTGGTCCGACTGGTCCGAGCCCGCTCAGCGCGCCTCGAACGAGCGCTTCGAGAGCCCGTAGAAGTAGCCCTCGATCGTGAAGTCCGGCGCGTCGTCCGGCTTCGCGACCGCACCCAGGGTCACGAAGATGGGCGCGAAGTGCTCGACGGTCGGGTGGGCGTACGGCATGCCCGGCGCCTTCTCGCGGAACGCGAACAGGGTGTCGAGGTCGCCCCGGTTCAGCGCCTCCGTCGCCCACTGGTCGAAGTCGATCGACCATTGGGGTGCGCCCGGCCTGCCCATGAAGTAGTCGTGGACGAACGGCAGGCCGTGGGTCAGGAACCCGCTGCCGACGATCAGCACGCCCTCGTCCCGGAGCGGCGCCAGGCGGCGGCCCACCTCGAACAGGTGCCGCGGGTCGAGGTCGGGCATCGACATCTGGAGGACGGGAATCTCGGCGCCCGGGTACATCGCCTTGAGCGGCACCCACGCGCCGTGGTCGAGGCCCCGCGTCTCCCGTTCCAGCACGGGTTCGTTCGCCGGCATCAGCGCCGTGACCCTGGCCGCGAGCTCGGGCGCCCCGGGCGCGTCGTAGGTCATCCGGTAGTAGTGCTCCGGGAAGCCGTAGAAGTCGTAGACCAGCGGGACCCGCCGCGTTGCGCTGAGCGCGATCGGCGCCGTCTGCCAGTGCGCGCTGACGATGAGGATGGAGCTCGGGCGCGGGATCGATGCGGCCCACGAGCCGAGCTCGCCCATCCACTCCTCGTCCTCGAGGAGCGGGGGCGCGCCGTGCCCCAGGTAGATCGCCGGCATCGGCCGGGCTGCCGGCCTGCCGACCGCCGGGGCGACCGGGATCGGATCGGGGTTCGGGTGCAGATCGGCCATGCTGGAGCCCCCCTGTGTCACCGCCGCTTGCGCGGCGGCTACTCGCTGAACCGCTCTTCCTTCCAGGGGTCGGCGTCGTTGTTGTAGCCGTAGCGCTCCCAGAAGCCGCGGATGTCGTGGTCCAGGAACTCCAGCCCGCGGACCCACTTCGCGCTCTTCCAGAAGTAGCGCTTCGGCACCACCAGGCGGAGCGGGTAGCCGTGCTCCGGCTCCAGGGGCTGGCCCTCGTAGCGGTCGGCGAGCAGCACGTCCGCGTCGTCGAGGACCTCGAGCGGCATGTTGGTGGTGTAGCCCTGCTCCGCAGTGGACGAGGACGTGCGTCGCCTCGGGCCGGACCTGGGCCAGGTCCAGGATCGCCTGGATCGGCACGCCCTCCCAGGTGGTGTCCAGCTTCGACCAGCGCGTCACGCAGTGGATGTCCGCCGTGACCTGCGTCCGCGGAAGCGCCAGGAACTGGTCCCAGGTGAACGTGAGCGGCGCGCCGACCAGCCCGTGGACCCGGAGGTCCCAGGCGGCCAGGTCGATCTTCGGGACGCTGCCGTAGTGGAGGACCGGGAACTTCTCGGTGAGGTACTGGCCCGGCGGAACGCGCGATGCCGCCGCGGGATCCTGCCCGCGGGTGCCGAAGAGGCGCTCGAACATGGGGTTCTCCGTGAGGGTGGCAGCAT
Source organism: uncultured Chloroflexia bacterium (assembly GCA_963722475.1). Classification (GTDB taxonomy): domain Bacteria; phylum Chloroflexota; class Limnocylindria; order Limnocylindrales; family CSP1-4; genus CTSoil-043. Next base: position 103,096 of record CAVRMJ010000010.1, read on the forward strand.
TCTCGCCGATGGAGGAGACGGGGTCCAATGGCCGTGCTCGATGAATCGTCCACGCAGGCCGGCGAGCCGTTACGCTTCGCCCATGGAGGTCCAGGTTCACCGCCCCGAGGACGCCGCCGCCCGCGAGGCGATGGCCGGCCACCGGATCGTCGTCGTCATGCCCGCCTACAACGCGGCCCAGACGCTGGAGCGAACGTACGCGGACATCCCGCACGACCTCGTCGACCACGATCATCCTCGTGGACGACGTGTCGCGACGAGACGGTCGAGATCGCGCAGCAGCTGGGCCTCGAGGTCATCGTCCACCGCCAGAACCGCGGCTACGGCGGCAACCAGAAGACCTGCTACGACGCGGCCCTCGAGATCGGGCGCCGACGTCGTGTCATGCTCCACCCCGACTACCAGTACGACGCGACCCGGATCCCGGCGCTCGTGGCGCCGATCCTCCGCGGGCGACGCGGACCTCATGCTGGGCAGCCGCTTCCTGGGCGATCCGCTGGCGGGCGGGATGCCGAGCTGGAAGTTCGTCTCCAACCGCTTCCTCACCGGCGCTCGAGAACTTCGCCTTCGGGCTGCGGCTCTCGGAGTACCACACCGGCTTCCGGGCCTACTCCCGGCGCCTCCTCGAGACGATCCCGTACCACCGCAACTCGGACGACTTCGTCTTCGACCAGGAGCTGGTCGCCCAGGTCGTGGCGGCCGGCGGCTTCCGGATCGGCGAGATCGCCGTCCCGACGCGCTACTTCGAGGAGGCGAGCTCGGTCGGCTTCCGGCGGAGCGTGGTCTACGGGCTGTCCACGCTCCGCGTGGTCGCCCGGTTCGTGCTCCACCGCGTCCGCGTCCGGCCCTCCCCGAAGCTGACGCCGCGCGCGCCGCGGCGAGCTGAAGCCGGCCCGGCGGACCAGGACGCCCCGGCGCATGCGCCGATCGCTCGTGCGCGGCGGCGCTCGGGATCGCGATCTCCGTCCTCGCGCTCTGTCCTCGTCGTCCGCCAGGTCGACGTTGCCGCGGTTGCGCCGCGTGCTCGGGAACGCGGCACCCGGCTGGGTCGCCTCATCGTCTGCGCGTGCATCGCGACCGACGTCGTGCTGCCGGGCGGTCCGCTGGCAGGGGCTCCTGGCGCCCGATCCAGCGCATCCGGTTCGTGCCGGTCCTGGGCTACTCTCCTGGTGGGCTACCTCGCCAACAACGTCCTGCCGGCGCGCCTGGGCGAGCTGGTCCGGAGCCACTACCTCGGCGACCGCGAGGGGATGAGCCGCGCCACGACGCTCGGCACCATCGTGGTCGAGCGCGTCGTGGACACGGTGGTCCTCGTCGCGATCGCCTCCGCCGCGATCCTCGTGCTCCACGTCCGCGGCATCGTCGCGAGCGCCGTCCTGGTGGGCCTGGGCCTCACCGGGCTGCTGGTCGTGGGGCTCGCCGATCGCGCTCGTGGCGCATCGCCTCCCCTATGCCGACCGGGTCGCTGGCGGCCGTGCGAGCGCTGGCCGTCCGTGGTCCGCCTGGCCGGCAGGCTTCGCGGCGGCCTGGCCGTGGCCGGGCGGCCGCGGACGGTCGCGGTCGCGGTCGCCTGGAGCGTCGTCGCGCTGGAGCGCCACGGTCGTCGCGTTCGCCGCCGCGGGCCAGGCGGTCGGCGTGCGAGCTGACCTGGGGGCAGGCCGCCCTCCTGGCCGCCGGCGTGTCCCTCGCCACGGCCATCCCCGCGGGGCCCGGCTACCTGGGCACGTTCGAGCTGGCCGCGGTCCAGATCGCGGCCGTCTTCGGGGTCGGCGCGGACCCGGCGGTCGCGCTCGCCGTGCTGGTCCACGCGGTCATCCTGGTCCTGACCTCGCTGGGCGGGGCGGTCGCGCTCCTGTCCCTGGGATGGCGGCGCACGGCGCCCGGGGTGGCGCCCACCCGGTAGCGCGGGCCGGGAATCGCCGAGCCCGCCAAGAATCGCCGAGCCCGCCGTTGCCGGCGGGCTCGGGACGCGGATCGGGCTGGCGGGCTAGTAGGTGCTGACCAGGCCCACCGATTTCAGCCAGGCCTTCGCCACGGCCGCGATGTCCTTCTTGTCGACCGAGATCTGCTTGTTCAGGTCGGTCAGGGTGGCCGTGTCCATCTTCGCCGAGACGTCGTTCAGGATCTTCTCGAAGGCGGTCTTGTCCACCTTGGCGAGGAGGTCGTCCCGGACGAGCGGCGCGATGTTGTCGGCCGGCTGGGTCTGCTTGTCGTCCGTGAGCACCACGAAGCCGTTGACGGCGATGTCGGGCTGCGTGGAGCAGAGCTCGGCGACGTCGATCGTCTTGTTGGCCAGCGCCTGGGCCATCGGCGTGTCGCAGGCGGCGAGCGGGGTGATGTTCGTGGGGTCGAGCCCGTACGCGGACTTCAGCGCCGCGGCACAGACCGGGTTGGTCTTGCAGTCGGTCGCGAGGCCCCACTTGAGCTGGTTCTGCACCGCCGTGGTGTCGCTCAGCTTGGCCAGGTTGAACTGGGCCGCGGTGTCCTTCCGGACGACGAACGCGTTCTGGTCGGCCGCCGGCGAGTAGTCGAGGACCGTGATCCCGCCGCCCTTGGTTGCCAGGACCGCCTGGAGGGCCGCCTCGTTGGCGGCCGGGTCGCCGGTCTGCTTCCCCGGCTCGTAGAACGCGAGCCCGCTCCCGATGTACTCGGGCTTGAGGTCGATCTGGCCGCTCTCGAGCGCGGGGGCGGAGACCTTGCGGCTCCCGATCCCGATGCCGGTCCGATCCACCGTGTAGCCGCCGGCCTCCAGGGCCTGGGCGTAGATCTCGGCCATGAGCTTGGCTTCGTAGAAGCCGTCCGATCCGACCTTGACGGTCGGCTTGCTGCCCCCTCCCGTCGAGCAGGCGCTCACGAGCACCAGCACCGACGCCCCGAGGGCGAGCACGCGGGTCAACCGCATTGGGTCGCCTCCCCCTGGTGTGCCCGTGATTGCCTGGGCAGGCAGCATCGGGCCGCGGTGGACTATACCGGCCAACGCCCGATGACCCCGAATCCGTCTTCGTGCTGCCCGGGAGCGTTACACCCCGAGCACGGGCGGTACCGGCGCGATTCCCCGCGCCGGCCCGTTCCCGGCGCCGCGCAGCCCCGGCGTTCGGGCGAGCCGCTGCAGGAGGCCCACGCCCACCTCGGTCGCGATCGCGAGGGCCGCGACCAGGACGACGCCGCCGAACACCTGCCCGTCGTCGTTCTGGGCGATCCCGTCCACCAGGAAGCGCCCGAGCCCGCCGCTGCCGAAGATCGCTCCCAGGGTTGCCGTCGCCACGATCTGTACCGCCGCGGAGCGGATTCCCGCCGAGCACGACCGGGAGCGCGACCGGCAGCTCGATCCGGGCCAGGATCTGGCGCTCGCGCATGCCCATCCCGCGGCCGGCCTCCACGAGGTCCCGGTCCACCTCCGCGATGCCCGTGCAGGCGTTGACGAGGATCGGCGGCACGGCCAGCACGACCATGGCCACGAGCGTCGGCAGGGTCGCCCCGCCGAGCACCGGGTCGATGAGCACCGTGACGGGGATCGCGATCGCGATGACCGCCAGCGAGGGCAGCGAGCGCCCGACGTTGGCGAAGCCCGCCGCCGCGGCCGCCCCCCGTCCCGTGTGGCCGATCGCGAGCCCCGCGGGGAGCGCGAGGAGCAGCGCGATCGCGAGCGAGATGCTCGCGATGAGCACGTGCTCGAGGAGCCGGTTCGGGATCCCTGCCTGGCCGGCCCACTGGGCGGGGTTCGTGAGCCAGGCCGCAGTCGCCGTCACCAGGTTCACGCCGTCGCCTCCCGCGACGCGGGCCCGGGCCCACGGCGTGATCCGTCGCTGGGCCCGGACGAACAGGAAGTCGGCGCCCAGCGCCAGGAGGATCGAGGGAAGCGCCCCGGCGTACATCTCGGTCAGGAAGCTGCCGCGGTGGTAGCCGTCGAGGATGAAGTAGCCCAGCCCGCCGAACGCGTCGCTGATCGTCCCGGTGATCGTGACGAGGCCGATCGTGGAGACCGTGGCCAGCCGCAGCCCGGCGACGATGAGCGGGACCGCGAGCGGCAGCTCCACGCGCCAGAGCCGCCCGCGGCGGGTGTAGCCCATCCCGTTCGCCGCCTCCAGCACCTCGGCGGGGACGCCGTCGAGGCCGGCCACGATGTTCCGCACCAGGATCACCAGGGTGTACATGACCAGCGGCACCTCGGCCGTCACGACCGAGAACCCGGTGATGGAGATGAGCGCGGCGAAGAGCGCCAGGCTGGGGATCGTGTAGAGGATGCCGGCCAGCGCGCTGATCGGCGGGTAGAGGGCTCGATAGCGGGCGGCCGCGAGCGCGAGGACGAACGAGATCGCGAACCCGAGCACGACCCCGAGCGCCGCCAGGTAGACGTGCTGCCCGGTCCGGTATGCGATCGCGTCCAGGTGACCGGCGAGCCAGCCCCAGTCGATCATCGCGCCGGCGGTCTGCGGCTCACGCGTCGGCGCCCGGCATGCCGACGGCCATCCCGCCGGGATCGGCGCCCGGACGGAGCGCGGCCGCGATCGCCTCGACGGTCAGCACGCCGCGCAGCCGGCCCGCGCGGTCGACGACGATCCCCGTCTGGACGTCCGCGTCGAGCATCATCGAGAGCGCGTCCTTGAGGGTGGTCCGGCGGTCGAGCAGCGGCGACATGGGCGTGGCCAGCGACGCGGCCAGCGTCCCCGTGGCGGGGACCTGGCGCTGGTTGACCCACCCGATCGGGCGGTCCGACGCGTCGAGCAGGAGGAGGTACGGGAACGGGTCCGCGAACGTCCGGGCCCGCGCGTCGCCGGCCGGGTCACCCTCCCGGGCAGTCACGACCGGCTGGATGCGCAACGTCGCCCACCCGGGTCAGCGAGAGGCGCTTCAGGCCGCGGTCGGCCCCCACGAAGTCGGCGACGAATCCCGACGCCGGGGCGGCCAGGATCTCGGCCGGGGGCGCGAACTGCTCCAGGTGCCCGCCGGCCTGCATGATCGCGATCAGGTCGCCCATCTTGATCGCCTCGTCGATGTCGTGGGTGACGAACAGGATCGTCTTCGCCAGCTCGGCCTGGAGGCGCAGGAGCTCGTTCTGGAGCCGCTCGCGGACGATGGGGTCCACCGCGCCGAACGGCTCGTCCATGAGCATGAGGGGCGGGTCGGCCGCGAGGGCGCGGGCCACGCCCACGCGCTGCCGCTCGCCGCCGGAGAGCTGTGCCGGGTAGCGGTCGCGGTAGAGGGCCGGGTCGAGCCCGACCAGCGCCAGCAGCTCTTCGGCCCGCGCCCGCTGCCTGGCCGCCGGCCACCCGAGCAGGCGCGGCACGACGGCCACGTTGGCGCCGACGGTCTGGTGCGGGAAGAGGCCGACCTGCTGGATCACGTAGCCGATCTCGCGCCGGAGCTCCGTGGCGTCGCGGCCGGCCACGTCGGCGCCGTCGACCAGGATGCGGCCGCTCGTCGGCTCGATGAGCCGGTTGACCATCTTGAGGCTGGTGGTCTTGCCGCAGCCGGACGGACCGACCAGGACGCAGATCCTGCCGGCCGGGACGGTCAGCGACAGGTCGTTGACGGCGCCGGGGGCGTCCGGCGCGCCCCGCCGGGGCTTTGCCGCTGCGTAGCTCTTCGAGACGTGCTGGTACTCGACGACCGCGGCCCGGCGTGCGGACTGCTCGGGCATCTGGGCGTTACGCGGCCGCCAGCTCGCGGCCGATCGCGCGCAGGATGAAGCGGGCCGCCTCGGCGGACTTGCCTCCCAGCCGCTCGCCGGCCTCCGCGTCCGCATCCAGCGCGGCAGCGAGGTCGTGCAGCATCGCGTCGATCGCCGGGGTGCGCACGAGGACGCCGGACACGAACGCGGCCTCGAGCCCGGCCGCCGCCGCCCGAGCGTTCTCGACGACGTGGCCCTTCGCGGCCGCCTGGTCGGCAAATGCGGTCCGGGCCGCCGCCGCGGCCGCTCCTGTGCTCGCCATCTTCATCCCCCTCTCCGCCGCCAGCGCCGCCGCCGCCGTGCCCAGTCTCAGCCGGTCTGCTCCACGGCGGGCGCCAGCCCGAGCGCGCGCTCGCGAGCGGCTCGCCACTCGTCCTCGAGGATGCTCATCTGGACCTCGTCCCAGAAGCGGCCGCCCCGCCAGATCGCCTCGCGGGACTGACCCTCCACGGAGAAGCCCACCTTCCGGTAGGCCCGGATGGCGCGCTCGTTGTACTCGAAGACGGCAAGCGCCACGCGGTGGAGCCCCAGGACGCCGAATGCGTGCTCGAGCATCAGCGCGGTCGCCTCGGAGCCGTATCCGTGGCCCCAGCAATCGGGCTCACCGATCGTGATGTGGAAGAGCGCCGAGCCGTTGTCCCCGTCCAGCTGGCTGAACGCGCACGTGCCGATCAGGCGGTCCGAGTCCGCGAGGTGGATGGCGAGCGCGAGCGAGCCGCCGCCGGCGACGCGAGCCTCGAAGAAGCGCTCTACCTCGTCCGCGCGCATCGGCCCTTCCTGGTAGCGCGTCAGTCGCGCGATCTCCGGGTCGCCGTACCAGCGCTTGAAGGCGGGCAGGTTGCGCGCCGTGTGCGGCCGCAGCACCACCGTTCGGCCGGGGATCGAGGCGGGAAACCAGCTCCGGGCTCGCATGCCGGGGAGCGTATACCATCCCGGCCCGGCGCCGGGGGAGCCGGGCTGACCGGCGGGCTGGAGCGACGGCCCGGACCCGGACCGCGCGATCGTCGCGGGGCATCCGACGCCTGTCGCCCGATTACCTACGACCGTCGGCCTGAATCACCCCGGAGGTGGAGCCCCGCGGATCCACCCGTGCCGTTCCGGGTCCCGCCCGCGACGCCTAGCCTTGGAAGGAATCGAGGGGGGCCACGCCGCAGAGACCGACGGGAGAGGGAATCGCGATGGACAGCCTGGCCGTGCTGGCCGCGATCCTCGTCTGGCTGCTGATCCTCGCCGTTGCCCTCATGCGCGTCCCCGGCGTCGGCCTGCGCGCCCTCCTGGGGACCTGGCTCGTGCTGACGGTCCTCTCGATGGGATGTGTCTTCATCGTCGCATTCGTCGCCTCGTACGGGCTGCTGTTCGCCTTCGGCATCGGCGCGGCCTGGGTCGGGGTCATCGTCTCGGGAGTGGCCATGGCGGCGACGCCCGTCGCCTGGGCGCTCGTCCTCCGGCGCCGCGCTCGTCGCAGGTCGCCGAATGCCTGACCGCGACGCGGCGGCGAATGCCGCCGCGCGTTCGCAGGATGCCGCCGCGGACGGCGGACCGAGGACCGGCGTGTTCCTCGCCATCGCCGACTTCCCGCTGCTCGTGGCCGGCTACCGGGCCGTCATCGACGCCACGCGCGGACCTGCAGGTCGTCGGTGCGATCGAGGGCCGCGAGACCGCGCACGACCAGGTCGCCGGGTCCGACGCGGACCTCGTCGTCACCGAATGGCTCCCCTCCGCGGCCGCGGGCGGCCCGTCGTTCCCGACGATCGAGGAGATCCGGGCGGCCCGGCCGACCGCCCGGATCCTGGCCATCGAATGCCGATGCGGGAGTGAGCAGTTCTCGCCGGCGATCCGGGCCGGCGCACAGGGGTTCCTGGCGCGCCGGGCAACGGCCGCCGAGGTCGTCGGCGCGCTTCGCTGCATCGGCCGCGGCGAGACCTACGTCGGCCCGGCGATGGTGACCCGGATGGTCGACACGTACGTCCGGCGGAGCACGCCCGGCGCGCCCGATGACGCGTTCGACGCCCTGAGCGAGCCTGCCCGCGAGGTCTTCCGCCTGGCCGCCGTGGGGCACACGAACCGCGAGATCGCCCGGACGCTGCAGCTCTCCGAGCAGGCAGTACACAACCATCGGGCGACCATCATGGCGAAGCTGGGCGTCCACGACCGCGTGGAGCTGCTGCGGTACGCGCTCCGCCGCGGCCTGGTCCAGGGGACCGAGCTGTGAGCCGCCTGCAGGTCGTCCGATCGGCCGCGCGGCGTCTCCGGCCCGCGAGCCGGGGCGGGCTGCTCAGGCGGATGGCCGCCGGGGCCGCCCTCGTGGCCGGGCTTGCCGTGGTCCTCCTCGTGGCGGGCGCCGCGTTCTCCGCCTTCTACGGCGAGTACGGCTCTCACCCCGCCGAGAACGCCCGAAGCTGGGCCGCGCTGACCCCCGCGTACGCGGACTCGACGCTCTGCCAGCGCTGCCACCAGGCCGAGTACGGCCCGTGGGTGGCATCCGGCACCGCACGGTCGTCTGCGAGAGCTGCCACGGCCCGCTTGCGGCGCACGCCGCCGAGACCGCACCGAACGCGCCCGCGGGCTCCGTCGTGCTGGCCAAGGTGTCCGACGCGATCTGCGTGGCGTGCCACCAGCGGGTCACCGGCCGGCCGGCCACGTTCCCCCAGGTGGACCTTGCCCGGCACTACGCCGGAGCCTCCTGCCTCTGGTGCCACGACCCCCATGACGCGACGGCGGTGCGGCCACCCGACATCCCGCACTCGCTGGACCGGCTGCCCGCGTGCGTCACCTGCCACACGCCGGCCGGCCTCAAGCCGGTCCCGGTCGGGCACGTCGCATCCGCCGACACGGTCTGCCTGACCTGCCACGCGCGGCCGGCGAATGGCCAGTAGGAGCGTGTCCATGATCGAAGCCGACACGACTGGCACCGGCGAACCGCGACGGCCCGCAGGCGACCCTGTCGCGGCGTCGAGTCCTGCAGCTCGGCCTGGCGGCCGTGCCCGCCGTCTGCGGAGCGCGGATCGCCGCGGGCATCCTCGCCACGTCCGACGACGCGGTCCGCGCCGCCGAGCCTGCGCCAGCCGGCAGCGACGTACGACCCGTCGGCGCACGACTGGGCATTCGTGATGGACACGACCACCTGCATCGGGTGCGGCCGCTGCGTCGAGGCCTGCAAGCTCGAGAACCACGTCCCGGCGGACCCCGAGCTGAACCGGACCTGGGTGGAGCTCCACGTCCTGGCGCAGGACTGGACGGTCACCGTGAGCTCGCCCGCGGGCGGCGACGGACGGCGCGCCGGCCCAGGCGACGCTGCCGGCGGTGCCCGAAGCGGCAGTCCGGAATGCCTACTTCGTGCCCCGCACCTGCATGCAGTGCGAGAACCCGCCGTGTACCTGGGTCTGCCCGGTCAGCGCGACGTACAGGACCCCGGACGGCGTCGTCCTCGTGGACGAGAAGCGCTGCATCGGGTGCGGCTACTGCGTGGTGGCCTGCCCGTACGGCGCCCGGTACATGGTCCCCGCCGGCGATACCACGCCGAAGGGCGTGGCCGGCGTCGTCGACAAGTGCACGTTCTGCTACCACCGAATCACCCGCGGCATGCTGCCGGCCTGCGCGGAGGTCTGCCCGGTCAACGCGCGGATCTTCGGGGACCGCAAGGACCCGACCAGCGCGGTGAGCGTCGCCATTGACCAGAAGCGAGTCCGGGTGATGAAGCCCGCCCTGGGCACTCGGCCGCGCGTCTTCTACACGGGTCTCGAAGGCGAGGTGGACTGATGTCCGTGCGCCTGGCCAACCGCGAGCTCCCCACCGACCCGCGGGAGATCGCGCGCGCCATGCGGCGTCCGCGTCGCGGCCACGCCGCGCCCGCTCAGGATCTGGTACAGCGTCCTGCTCGTGCTCTGCCTCGTCGGGGCCGTCGGCGCCGTCCTCTGCCTGCCCCCCGGCTGGGAAGTCCTGGGGACCCGCCCCACCTTCGAGTGGGGGATCCTCATCTCGGCCTACGTCTTCTTCGCGATCACGACGAGCGGGCTGTGCCTGGCGTCGTCGCTGGGCACGGTCTTCGGCATCGAGATGTTCATCCCGCTCGAGAAGCGCCACGCGATCCTGGCCCTGCTCTGCCTGCTCACCGCGTTCGGGGTCATCGCCCTCGATCTCCAGTTCCCGGTCCGGATGGTGTTCGGGGCGGTCCTGAGCCCGTCGCCGCTCTCGCCGATGTGGTGGATGGGGGTCTTCTACGGCGCCTACCTGGTCTTCCTCATCATCGAGGTCCTGAGCATGTTCACGGGGCGCTGGCAGATCCACCGGATCGCCTGCGTCCTCTCGTCGATCACCGCGATCGTCGCGCCAACCACCCTTGGGGCCGTCTTCGGGGTCCTCTCGTCGCGCCCGTACTGGCACGGCGCCTTCACGCCGCCGGCCATGGTCGCGGCGGCGCTGCTGTCGGGCATCGCGCTGCTGGGGATCGTCTTCTCCTGCGTCCACCGGTTCCGGCTGGCCGGCTTCGAGCGCGTGGCCACGCTCGCGATCCCGGCGATCCGGCTCCTGCTCACGATCATCCTCGCCGTGACGGTGCTCGTCGTCGGGTGGGACACGGCGTGGGGCCTGTACGGGAATGTCCCCGGCCTGTCCGATGCGACCGCCGCCATCCTCGTCGGGCCGCTCGCGCTGCCGTTCTGGATCGTCCGCGTCTTCCTGGGACTGGTCGTGCCGCTCGCCCTGCTGGCGCTCCCCCGGACCCGGACCCCCGCCGGCCTTTTCGCGGCCTCCTGCCTCGCCTTCGTCGGGCTCTTCGCCGACCGGGCCATCTTCGTCTCCGCCGGCCAGGTCGCGCCCGAGACGGCCGTCGCGGGCGTCCTCCCGTCGCCGTTCGCGACGTATGCGCCCGACGCTCGTGGAGATCAGCGTCGTCGTCGGGGCGCTCGCCTTCCTCGCCCTCGCCTACACGCTCGCCGAGCTGCACCTGCCGATGGGCGAGCACCAGGGGCACCTGGTGGGCGCGTTCCTCGGCTCGGGCACCCCGGTCACGGTCACGGTCACGGCCGAGGGCACGGCCCCGGTCACGACCGCAGGAATGGCCGCCGGCAGCGAGGAACAGGCAGGGAGTGCACGCTCGGCGCCGCTCTTCGACGACAGCGGAGGCGTGCTGTGACGGCACAGCCGGTCCGGCGCGCCGTCGTCGCGGTCGTCGCGATCGTCGCCGCGCTGGCGATCGGGGCGGCCCTCGGCATCGGGATCGCCAGCTCCGGCCTGGTCGACTCGCTGGTCGCGCGCGTGCAGCCGGCGACGGCCGCCCCCGGCACCCCGTCGGCGGCCCCGGACGCGCCTCCGGCCACGAGCGCCGCGTCGCCGACTGCGTCCGGCGCGCCGCAATCCGCACCGCCCCTGGCCGTGACCCTCGTGATGCCGGCCGGAGCCGATTGTCTTGGCTGCCATACGACCGCGGCAGGCGGCGTCGGGACCGCCACGGTGCCGCCCATCGGCCATCCGCTGGCGGGCTGGACGAGCTGTACCTCCTGCCACGCGAACGACAGCCTGGTCAAGACCGCGCCCGGGCATTCGGGCATCCACGCGGACCAGTGCCTCCTCTGCCACACGGCCACGACGCCTGCTGCCGTGGATCGCCCACACTCCGCCCGACAGGACGTGCCCTGCCTCTCCTGTCACGGGAAGACGGCGCCGCTGCCCGACAGCATGAAGAACCGGTCCGAGACGACCTGCTGGCTGTGCCATCCCTCGGCGGCCGTGCAGGCGCCGCCGTACCCCCACCCCACGCCGGCCGACGGCATCTGCCTGACCTGCCACAGCCCCGCCAGGCTGGGGGCGCTCCCGGCCGACCATGCCGACCGCACGAACAGCCAGTGCTCGGCCTGCCACGGTCCGGCCGCGAGCCAGCCACCCAAGGCACCCCACGACCTGGCCTCCCGGGCCGGGATGTGCGCGTTCTGCCACCTTGCGGGGACGTTGAGCCAGTAGCCCGGGCGGCCGACGCGGGCCGCGCGCCCGTCAGAGGTCGGCGACGTTGATGAGGCCTCGGCGGATCGCGTACTTGAGCAGCTCCACCCGGTCGTGGAAGCCGAGCTTCTCCATGACGTTGGCGCGGTAGCTGTGGATGGTCCCCTCGGACAGGTGGAGCGTCCGGGCGATCTCCCGGTTGGTGTGGCCGATGGCAGCCAGGAGCAGGACCTCCTGCTCGCGCTCGCTCAGGTCGTCGTACCGGTCCTCGAGCGTGCCCTGCGGGGACTTGAGGACGTACGTGTTGACCATCCGGGTCACGATCGCCGGACTGACGTAAGTCTGGCCGCGCGCCACGGACCGCAACGCCGTGGCGACGTCGGCCGCCCGTGCCTCACGAGTGAGGAAGCCGTCGGCGCCGGCCCTGATGGCGAGCGCGAACTGCTCGCTGCTGCTGCGGCACTCGAGCGCGAGGATCTTCGTGCTCGGACTGGCGGCCCGGATCGACTCGATCGACTGGAACGACGTGCATCCCGAGCGGTCGAACGGGAGGCACTCCGCGATCACCACGTCCGCGACCGACCTCCGGACCTCCTCGCACAACGTCTGGGGGCTCTCGACCTCGCCGATCACCTCCATGTCCTGCTCGGCGTCGATGACCTCGCGCAGCCCCGCGTTGAGCATCGGGAACTCGAAGATGGCCAGGAGCACGCTCAGCTTCGCGTCGGAGGTACGCACCGTCATGGGCGGGCACCTGCCACGGCCGCGATCAGCGGCCAGCGAACTCCCTCGGGCACCGCGCCCGTGGACCCGGTGGCAAACGGCGCGGTCACCGGCAGCACCTTGTCCGCGTGGCAGCGGGCGCAGTAGACCGGCTGGTGGCAGTAGGCGCACGCCTGGTTGCCCTGGTTGCGGATGACCTGGGCATGGTTCGTCATCATCTGCTCGTGCTGCACGGTCACTGCGCCCGTCTTGTGGCAGTTGACGCAGTAGTCACGGGCATGGCACTCGCCGCACGTCTGGCTCCCCGGATCCAGGGACGTCGCGACGCTCTTGTGGTTGAAGACCCAGAGGGGGTCCACGTGCGTCGACGGTGGCTGGCCGAGCGGCAGGCTGGCGATCGCCGTCCCGATCTGCGGGAAGGTGTGGCACGTGTCGCACGTGGACGGGATGACCTCGGATGTGACGGCGCCGTTCTTCACCAGGAAGTGGCCGCCGTCATGGCACCGGAAGCAGCCGGGAAAGTTGAGGTGACCCAGGTTGTCCGGGTAGGAGGCCGCCGTCACCTTCATGTCGGGTGTCGCCGACAGCCGGTAGAGGACCTTGATCTCGGCCTCCGCCTGGTTGATCGCCGCGTCCTTCGTGGCGGCCACGGCCGGGTAGTTGAGCGCGTAGAAGCCGCTGAGCTTGTCGACGGCCGCATCCGCGGACGCCAGGTCCGGGAAGGCGGACCAGAGGATCTGCATGGCCTGCTGCTTGATGTAGGGGAGCGTGGAGTCGATCTGGCCCGATGTGAGCGCGGCATCCGTGCTCAGGCCGGGGTTGGGGATCGGGTGCCCCACCCGGTTGTGACAGGTGATGCAGTCCACGGTCCGGGTCGGCTCGGTCGCCTTGATCCTGGCGATGTCGGGCTCGACGTCCTGGGCAACCCCGATCTTGTCCTGGGCGATGAACTCCTCGACGGTCCCGTCGGCGGCCGTGAAGGTGACGTAGTCGATCTTCTGGGCGTTCGCCGCGGGGCTCCGGAACTCGACGTCCGTGAGCACGTGCCAGTGCACGCTCTGCTTCACGTCGTTGATGTTGCCGGAGGTGGGCCGGATCATGAGGCCCACGAACTGGCGCGTGTTGTTCTGATCCTCGCGTGAACGTCGTCCGCGTCACGAGGTTGACCGTGGCCAGGCTCCCGAGCGAATGGCAGCGCAGGCAGGTGTCCGCGACCGGCGGGAGCTCGCTGTGGTCCGGGGGTGGCACCGGCTTCGGGTACAGGCCGGTGATCACCTGGATCAGCTGCTTCGTGCCGTTGAGCTTCGCCTTGATCCAGCCGTCGATCCCCGGCTCCACGTGGCACTCGCCGCAGGTGACGTCCCGGTGCGGGCCGGCCTCGTACGCCGCCAGCTCGGAGCCCATCTGGTGGCAGCGCCCGCAGAAGTTGGCGGTCTCCGTCCATTGGATGAGGGTGACGCTCGCCCAGATGAAGTAGAACCCGAGCGCACCGCCGACGAGCAGGAGGGCGAAGATCCCCCTGCCGGGAGCGCGGGAGCCGGAGACGCGGGCGGCCCGGGAGGCGGCCCCGCAGCCCGCGCCGCCGGGCAGGTGCCGTCACGTCGGCCGGCGGCGTCCCCTCGCCTGGCGGCAGCGCGACAGCCGTCTCGTCGGCGGACGCACGGCGCCCGGCTCGCCGCCGGACGGGCACGGACGCGGCGCCGGGGGCGCTCGTTCCGGGCTCGCTCATGTGGGTGACTCCGTCAGCCGCTGATCAGCCGCTTGGACCAGCTGCTCCATGTCGCCTGGCGTGAGCCGGCCGATCCGCACGTCGCGGACCTTCCCGTCGCGCCCGACGAAGAAGTGGATGGGGATGCCGTAGACCCGGTAGAGGTCGGCGATCCTGCTCTGCGGGTCCGCGACCATCGGGAAGGTGAACCCGACCCGCTTCGCGTAGTCCAGGACCGCCGCCTGGTCCTCCTGGATGAAGACCCCCACGACGGCCAGGCCCTGTGACTTGTACTTCGCGTACGTCGCCTGGAGGTCCGTCGCCTCGGCCCGGCAGTCGGGACACCAGCTGGCCCCGAACGTCAGCCAGACCGGCTGGCCCTTCAGGCCGGCGATCGAGATCGTCGAGCCGTCGGTGGCCGTCGCCGAGAAGTCGGGCAGCACGTCCCCGGCGGCCGGCGGGGCGCCCACGGGTGCCTGCCCGGGCAGGAACGTGACACCGTCGTCGGTCGGCCGGTCGACCACCCAGGTCGACGACCCCGATGAGCACCGCGGCCACGGCCAGGACCAGGAGGGTCCGCAGCCGCCCCGCGCCGAGGCCGGCCGCCCGCGGCGCGGGCACCGGCATCGCGTCCATCGCGTCCGATCGCGGTCATCGGTCTGTCGGCCGGTCCGGCTCAGCCCAGGCCGGCGTAGCTGTGGAGGCCGCCGAAGAAGAGGTTCCCGAAGTAGGTGAGGAGCGTCGCGCCGAAGCCCGCCAGGAGCAGGATCGCCGCCTTGTTGCCGCGCCAGCCGCGGACGACGCGGGCGTGGAGGTAGGCGCCGTAGAGCAGCCACGTCACGAGCGACGCGGTCTCCTTGGGGTCCCAGCTCCAGTAGCGTGCCCCAGGCCACGTTGGCCCAGACGGCGCCCAGCACGACGGTCAGGGTCAGGAACGGGAAGCCGACGACGATGGCGCGGTAGCCGATCTCGTCGAGGACCTCCGGCTTCGGCAGGCCCCAGCGGCCGCCTTCCGGCTGGATGAGGTAGAGGAGGGCCGCCGCGAAGGCGATCGTGAAGGAGCCGTAGGCGACGATCGCGGTCGCGACGTGGACGGTGAGGAGCATGTTGTTCTGGAGGGCCGGGACGAGCGGCTCGATGCGTGGCCGGGACGGTCGCGGCGTAGCCCAGGAGCGCGAGCGCGACCGGGAGGGCCAGGAGGCCCAGGACGCGCTGGTGGTACTTGCGCTCGAACCAGTAGTAGGCGCCCAGGATCCCGAACGCGAAGGCGATCGAGAACTCGTACATGTTGGAGAACGGGCCGTGGCCGGTGGCGATGGTCCGGAAGACGAGGCCGGCGCCCAGGGCGATGAAGCCCGAGCCACCCGAGGAGGGTGGCGTAGTGCCCGATCGAGGTCGTCCGGGGGCCCGACGTGAAGCCGACGGTGCCCATGCCGCCCGTGGACATGGGGACGCCCGCGGCGGCCAGGCGGGCGGCCCGGACGCCCGAGAGGGCGTAGAAGACGTAGCCGACCAGGGCGAGGAACGTGCTCAGCGTCCCCGCGACGAAGGCGTACTCGGCCAGCTTTCCCATGGTTGCGCGCTCCTCAGCTGCCTGCCGGGCCGGTCGACGGCCTGGCGGATGTCGGTGACGAGAGAGGTGAACTCGGCGTCGAAGCCGGTGTCGCGGCGGCCGACCGCGGCGATGGAGACGGATGTCCCGCCGTCCGGCCTCGCGACGAGGCGGCCCCAGATGCGCCGGTAGGGGACGTAGAGCCGGACCACGAAGCCCAGGACCAGGAGGATGCAGCCCAGCCAGACGAGCGGCGCGCCCGGGGTCGCTGGCGACGCTGAGGCCGGTGTACTTCGACTCGCGGTCGAAGGTGAAGGTGAGCCCGTCGACCGTCGTCGGGGTGCCCTGGTCGATCGACTTCTGGACGACCGCCTCACCGGTGTCGGCCTTGTAGAGCTCGATGGCGACCTGGCCCGGCTTGACGCTCGGGTCGTCCGGGCCCGTGGTCGCGACGACCCAGGCCGTGAGGTTCTGGTCGGGAAGGGCGAACGTGCCGACCTTGTTGCCGCCGTTGTCGGAGGTCCAGGCCAGCGGGCACGCCCCCGGAGAAGAGCGTCGTGCCGGCGGCGTCCTTCGCGGTCACGACGGCGGCCGGCCCGAAGAACGCCTGGTAGAAGGTGACGTTCTCGAACTGGAGCGGCTGGTTGACCCGCACCTGCTGCTGGGCGACCACCTGGCCGTCGCTGCTTCACGGTCACGTCGCTGACGTAGTCGAGCGGCGCGCCGTTCGTCGGGGCTGTAGGTGTCCTGGAAGGAGTTCAGGGTGATCGTCGCCCCGGCCTTCGTCGGGATCGCGGAGGTCGAGCCCTCCGCCAGCATGAACTGCGAGTCGCGGAAGCCGAACATCGAGCCGACCATCGCGCCGGCCAGGATCACGACGATGCTGACGTGGGCGACGAGGCCGGCCCACGGCGCCCAGCGGTTGCGGTCGAAGTAGAGGTGGACGGTCCCGTCGTCCTCGACGAGGGTCCGGTAGTGGTGGCGCGCGAAGACGCCCCGGACCGTCGGCGAGGACCTCGGCCGGCGCGCGCGTGGAAGGTCATCGCCTCGTGCTGGGGCGCGTGCTCGAAGAACGCCGGGCCCACGGCCACGTGCGGGCGGCGCATCGTCCGCCAGGTGCCCGGGATCCGCTGCACCGTGCAGGCGACGAGCGACGCCGCCAGGAGCGCCCCGAGGCCGCGCAGCCAGACCGACGTGAAGATCGTGAAGAACTGGAGTCGATCCAGGACGTCGGTCCAGCCGCCGTACTTCGGGCGGACGCCGGCCAGCCAGCTCGGCCCGCGCCTGCGGGTCGTCCGCCACGCCGGCCGGCATCTGCATGAGCAGCGTGCCGACGAGGCGAGAGCGCCGCCAGGGCGAGGATGAGGACCAGCGCCAGCTTCATCGAGGTGAGCAGGTGCCACAGCCGGTCCAGCGCCGAGTCCGCGCTCATGACCCGGCCGGCCGCGGCCGGGGCCGGCACGGCGCCGCCGGCGAGCTCCTGGGTTCTCGTGGTGTGTGCCATTCGTGCGCCTCCGTCAGCCGCCGAGCGGCGCGCTGAGCGCCGCGAGACGCGCGAGCAGGTTGGTGACCATGAGGAAGCCGAGGCCCACGAGCATCGCCCCGCTCACGAGCGAGACGGCGCGGTGGTGGCGCCCGACCCAGCCGAGCCGGCGGGCGAGCCACGTCGCGCCCATCGCGACGGCGAGGAACGGCACGGCGAGGCCGGCGGCGTAGGCGAGCAGGAGGACGGTCCCCTGGGCGACGCTCTGGGTCGTCGTGGCCAGGCCGATGATGCCGCCGAGGATCGGGCCGATGCAGGGGCTCCACCCGGCCGCGAACACGACGCCGAAGAGGAGCGACCGGCCGTAGCCCGGGGCCGCCGACGCGCATGCCCGACGCCGCGGGCCGCCGCCGAGCGCCATCGTGCCGCCGCCCGCCATGGCGCCGCCGAAGGCGGGCATCGGGCGCGTGTCGCGCCAGAGGGCCCGCACGTTGATCACGCCGGCGACCTGGAGCCCGAAGACGATGAGGACGATCGCCGCCGACCTGGCGGAGGTACTTCGCGTTGTCGGCCAGGGCGTAGCCGATCGCGCCGATCGAGGCCCAGAAGGCGACGAAGACGAGGGTGAAGCCGGTCACGAAGGCCAGCCCGTGGAAGAGGCTCCGGCGGCGGTCCGCCGCGCCCGTGGCGCCCACCATGTACCCGACGTAGGCGGGACGAGGGGCAGGCAGCACGGCGAGGCGAACGAGACGACGCCGGCCAGGAACGCCACCAGCGAGGCCGATCCCGGCCCCGACGGTCATGGCTGGGCGCTCGCCGGACGGCGCCGGGCTGGCCGGGGCCGCGGACGGCGGGGAGCGCGGACTGGCCGCCGGGCGTCGCGGCGGGCGAGGCTGCGGGGTCGCCGCTGGCGCCGGCGAGGCGGGAGCTGCGCTGGCGAGGGCGTCAAGGTGCGCCTTCACCGTCGTGGCGATGCTCGCTGTTCGGGTCGAGCTGCGACGACGCGCGTCCACTCGCGCTGGACCCCGACCATGTCGGGCGGCTGCTGGTTCAGGTAGAGGAAGCCGAGGTCGTAGTGCGCCTCGACGTTCGTCTCGTCGATCGTCAGGACCTTCGTCCACGCCGTCAGCGGCGCGTGGCCGAGTCGCCCTGGTTGAAGGCGGAGGCGCCCAGGGCCAGGAAGCCGCGCACGGCCGTGGGCTCGACCGCGGTGACCTTCGTGAACCAGTCGCCGGCGGTCTTGAAGTCGCCCGTCTGGTAGTACTCGTCGCCGAGCGCCATCAGGGAGTCGGCGTCCTTCGGGTTCGCCTGGATCTTCACCATGAGCGCCGCGACGGCCGCCTGGTCGAGGACCGGCGTGGTGGCGGAGGCGGCGGGAGCCGGGGAGCCGTTCGCGCCGATGCCGGCCGCGCTCGTGCCGCCGGCGTTGAAGCCGAGGACGGCGACGATGCCGATCGCGGCGACCGTGGCGCCCACGAGGGCGAGGTTGCGGAAGGCCTGCGAGCCGAGCGAGCCCACGAGCCGGCTCGGGCGGGGTGCTGCCGCTCGCCGCCGCCATGGACGGCGGCGCGCTCTGCGGCGGTCCCCACGACCTCGCGGTGGGCGGTCGGGTCCACCTCGGCGAGGAGCGCGTCGATCTCGTCGTCGCTGACGATGCGCCGGCCGTTCTCGTCGACGCGCGGCAGCGCGCCGATCGCCAGGGCTGCCGCCGGGCCCACCGTCGCGGCGGGGGGAACCGCGACGGCGGCCGGGGCAGGGATGTCCCGGCGAGCCGGAGGTGTCGCCGGCTCGCCGGGTAGGACGGCCGGTCGCGCACCCGCCCCGACGAGGGCGACGGCACGGGCGAGCGCGGCCGGGTCCGTGAGAAGTGCGTACGCCTCGTCGGCGCCCGCCGCCTGGGCGCGTGCCCAGGTTCGCAGGCTGCGCGGCGCTGCCAGCGAGGTACGCGGAGACCGCCTGGTGGGCGGTGCTCACGTCCTCGGGCGTGGCGGACGTGTCGAGCCCGAGGCGCGCCAGGAGCTCGCGCTCCAGCTTCTCGGGGCTCATGGCCTTGCTGCCGGCCGGCGCGCTCATCGCGCCGTTCCTGCCGGGCGCGCCCACCCGGCGCGTCGTCCTGGTCCGTGCATTCGTGCTGCCCTCGTTGATCGGCCGGGTCCACACCCGGCCGTGACACCTGCGACG
The DNA here is from genome assembly GCA_963722475.1 of uncultured Chloroflexia bacterium. Classification (GTDB taxonomy): domain Bacteria; phylum Chloroflexota; class Limnocylindria; order Limnocylindrales; family CSP1-4; genus CTSoil-043. The sequence goes on from CAVRMJ010000010.1 coordinate 122,351, forward strand.
AAGTGTCGTGGCGAGGGCCGCGCCATCCCATCCGCCGGGGGGCACAAATGCGCCGGCGGGCGAATGCTCAACCGATAGGGGCGCGCGCCGGGGTCTCTACCGATCGATAGAGCGGCGGCGGCGGACGTCGCTCGAGTGGACCGCAGAGGTCATGCCGGGCTGCTCCGGGCGGCCTGGCGACCGCCGTCCGAGGCTGTCCGAGGCGGCTTCCGTCGGGCGTTGTGCGGCCCGCAACAAACCGGCCCTGACGGGGCCTCGCCGCTGACGGGGATACGTTCCGGGCGCGTCGGTCGCGGCACTTGATGCGGGCGACGCAACGATTGGCGGTTGCCGGGGCGGCGGACGGCGTCAACAGGCCCCGGCATCGGCGTTCTGTTGCCTGCTCCGCAGCGGCGGCTTCCGCCCGGCGACTACGGCCCGTAGGTCGTTCGCCTCGTGGTCGTAGCCGTGGCAGGTCAGCGTGCAGGTGCCCGTGCCGACTCCCGTCGATGTCCACTCCAGGACACCGGAGACGCCATCGGGCAGCACGTTCGGCGCGAAGTTGACCAGCCGCGTGTTCTGCCGGTCGCCGACCTGGTAGGCGAGCGCCGTGCCGTGGATCCGGAAGTGGCACTCCGCGCAGATCGCGTTGCCCTGCCCGTCGCCCGGCGTGTCGATGTTCGTGCCGCCGTTGCCCTCGCCGGCGATGTCCGTCAGGTGCTCCTGGTGCAGCCTGAAGTTCGTCGCCGACGAGGAGCTGCTGACGAACCCTTCCTCCGCGTGGCAGACCAGGCAGAGCGCGGAGTCGGCCGCCGCGTACGGCTCGGAGGCGGACTTCAGCACGCGGTCCTGGTAGTTCTGGATCAGGATGCCGCGGTACTGGCTGGTGTGCGGGGCGAGGTCGCCTCCGGCGGCGGTCGCATCTGTGCCGCCCAGGGGCAGCGTGTCGTCCCACTTCTGCGGGTCGCCGTGGCAGTTGACGCACCGCACCGTGCTGCCCGTCGTGAAGTTCCACTGCTTGTACGGCGAGGTCCCGCTCAGGCTGAGCGCCATCGCCGCGGTCGTGTTCCTGCCCGGCCGCCTCGACCGGGTGATACGAGTCGTTCGAAGGGTTCAGCTCGATCCCCTTGTCCAGCTCGAGCTGCGATGGGGGCACGCCCGCGTTCGCGTTCAGCGTCGTGAACCCCGAGTGGCACTTGAAGCAGATCTCGTATTCGCGCGTTGGCTGCTGACCGGCCGTGCCGTCGAGGAACGTGTACGCGGGCGCCGCCCCGGCCGCGCCGTTGGCGACGGAGACGCCGGAGATCGCCGCCTGCGCGCCCGAGACCGTCCAGCCCGTGTCCGTCTGGGTGGGGGCCGTCGCGGTCGCGTTGTGCGGGTTGTGGCAGTCGGCGCACACGCTGTGGCGGTTCGAGACGCCGCCGAACTCGTCGTCCTGGGCCAGTGAATGGGTGTTCGGGGCGAGCGGGTCGGTCGTCGCGGGATGGCTGTAGTAGCTGCCGCGTCGTCGCATCGTTGGCCGGGACGGCCGCGTACTGGGCGGCCGACGTTCAGCGATGAACCGGTGCCGTCGTGGCAGGTGAGGCAGACCTGCGCCTGCGGGAGCAGCCTCGCGCGAGGAGCGGCTGGCCCTTGGCGGTGTGCGCCGAGTGGCAGATCCCGCACGTGTCCGAGACGAGCGACGTGTCCGGCACGTGTGGCGACGTGAACGGGGCGAAGAGCGGGCGCTGCGCGCCGGGAGCGGCCGGCAGGGCGACGGCGAGGCGGTAGATCGGGATCCCGCCGGGATTGGTCCAGGTCGCGGCGATCACGCCGGGCGTGACGAGCGGGAAGTCCACGCTGGCGATGCCGCGCGGGTTCGACGGGCTCTGGTCCACCGGTCGGCCCACCGGCACGCCGTTCCGCTGCCCGGGCGTCAGGTCCACCTGCGGCGTGGCCTCGCTGACCACGCTGGCGGTCGTCGCCCCGGCGATCGCCTGCCCGGCGTCCGTCAGGCGCAGCTCGAACCACGCGCCCAGCGGGAGGTCGATCGAGGCGCGGACGGTGAACTCCACCTCCGTGTACGAGTCGCCCGGCACGGCGATCGTGCGCCGTCCCGGCCCGGCCCATGACGCGGCGGCCCGGTGCATCGGGGCCTGCGTGGCGTCGTCGGTGTCGCGAACGATCATCTCTCCCGCGCCGATCGACTCCTGGGCCGGTCCCGGGAGCGTTCCCGTGCCGACGCCCGTCCTTCGCCACTCGGCGCCGATGTAGAACGGGACGCCGACCACGGAGCCTCCCGACCGGGACGTCGGCGAAGGTCGCCGACCCGCCGAGGCGGTACTGGAGGTCGCGGCACGAAGCCCGCCGCCGGCAGGTCGGCGTTGCGGACCTGGAAGCGGACGCGGAAGGCATCGAACCGGAGGACGCCCGTGAGCGCGCTGTCCGTCCCCAGGTACGTCGGAGCCTGGGAGACGGGCTCGACCTGGGCGAACACCGCGTGCGCCACGACGAGCTCGGGAGCCACCAGCACGGAGACCGAGTCGGTCGCCGCGACGCCGTCGGCGTGCTCGAGGCGGGCCGCGAACGTGGCGGAGAAGGCGGGCTCGCCTGCCGGCGAGCGGAGCGGGGCTCGCAGGCGCGGGCGCGACGACTGCCTGCATCGGGTCGGCGACGTCCCCGAGGGACCATGCGATGGTCCGGGCCGATCGCGTCGACGACGCCGCCGTCAGCGATCGACGACGGTCCAGCCGGCCGGCAGCTGGGCCACCAGTCGCACGTCCTTCGCCGGGGTCTCCACGCGGGCGGACAGGGCCACGGACAGCACGCTGCCGGGGTCGATCCGGTGGCGCCCGCCGGTCGGCGCGTTCGAGGTCAGGGTGAGCGTGCCGCGGACGGGCTCTGGGCGACGGGCTTGGCGACGGGCGTCGGGTCGGCGTGGGCGAGGGATCGGGCGACGGCGATGGCGATCGGATCCGCGGAGGGCGAGGGATCGGGCGACGGCGTGGCGTCGGATCGCGCGGAGGGCGAGGGATCGGCGTCGGCGTGGCGTCGGATCGGCGTTGGCGTGGGATCTGGCGTCGGCGTTGGCGTCGGATCGAGCGTCGGCGCTGGCGTCGGATCGACCGCGCCCGACCCGCGGGACGACCGGGCGTGAACGCGCAGGGCGGCCATGACCAGCACGAGCAGGGCCCCGAAGAGGGGGCCCGCGTGGTGCTGGAGCGTCCGTCGGTGTGTCATCGCCGCAGCTTTGCGTCCTTCAGGATCCCCGGGTTTGGAGTCGCTTAGGGCGACCCGGAGAAGGTCCCGACGGGCCGGCGTGGTGGCCGGCCCGCGGCGGACCGCAACAAGGAAGAGTCCGATCAGGGGGTGTATGGCGACGGGAGCGTCCCGACGGTATTCCCCGTAATGAGGGTGCCTGTCGGGTCGTGGCACGTCTGGCAGATGCCGCGGTTGTTGACCTTGAGGAGGCGGCTGTCGCCCGCAGGGGCAGTGACCGCCGCCCGGGTACGGCACCGAGGCTGAGTTGCCGCCGGGGGTCATCACGGCGTTCGTGCCGTGCGCGACATGGCACGTCGTGCACACGGGCGTCCGCGTGCCATTGCCCCCGGCGAAATGCCGGTTGTGGAAGATCGCGTTTGCGTTCGTGGTATCAGCGCTGCCACCCGAGAGGTAGCGGGAGTGGCACGTCACGCACCAGGCGTTGATCTGGGTGTTGAAGGTTGCGGCAGCGCCGTTCGGGGCGTCTGCCGTTCCCCCTGTATAGGCGGTCCAAGGGACCGTCTTGTGCAGGTAGTCGCCCGCGAGGTTGGTGTAGGCTCGGCCGGCTGGAACCTGGCTCGCGAGGAGCGTGCCGGTGCCGCCCGCGGTCTGGATGACCGTGTAGTTGCGCGTGTCGTGAAGGTGCCGGTCGTTGGGTCCGTCGGCGGAAGCGCCGCGTCCGTGACCGCGCTGTAGGTCCCGGCGGTGAAGTCGCCGCCATCGACAGTCGGCACGTCAGTGGCGCCGCCGCGGAGGATTCGGTAGTTGCCATTGCCGTGCGGGTTGTGGCAGCTGGTGCACTCGAGCGTGCCGCCGGTCGCGCCAACGTTGTCGCCTGGCGCTCGTGGTGCGGTTGCCCCAGGTCGTGCCCGTGAAGAACGTCGTCGCGAGCGGGGAGCCGGGGACGATCATGTGGGCGGATGTCACGGATGCGCCGGCAATGGCACCACCGCTCTGTTGCACCGGCACCTTGGCGATGCTCGAGTAGCCGTGGCTGCCGAGGCTGCCGATAGCCTTGTAGGCGCTGCTCGACCCGATGGCTGCGGTTGCGAAGCCGCCGCCGCGGAGGGCGCCGAGGATGACGCCCGCTGGCGTTCCGGTGGAGCGCGTCCGATGTGGCCGGCTCGAACTGCACGCCGTTCACGACGTTCGTCGTTGCGCCCGTGGCGCCGCCGCCGTGACACGACAGGCAGAGCTCGGTCACTGATGACTTCATGAGGAGTGTGTCGCTCTGCGCGGTGTGGGCTCGATGACACCCGGCGCAGGTGTCGGCCGTCAAGCCGCCAGCACCCGTGCCGTTGTTCAGTCCGCTTGACATGGGGTCCACCGTCCGCGAGGGCAGGGATCGCGGCAAGGAACAGCCAGAGCGCGACTCCTGCAAGCAGGAGCGTCCATCGCCTCACTGTCCTCACCTCCTTTCTCTGACTCTGCGGTGTTTCGATTCATGAGGGCCGCCACGGATCGGCGGCGATGCGTCGGTCCGGCGTCACCTCCCTCTGTCTGCGTGCCAGGAGCATCAGTAGCTCCAGATCTGCACGCGGTTGTTGAACGTGTCGGCCACGTACACGCGTCCGCGCGCGTCGACCGCGACGCTGTTGGGGTACTCGAACGTGCCGTCCGAGACCCCCTCGCCCCCGACGTAGCCCAGGAACTCGAGCAGGCGCTCGCCGCTGCTGGGCGCGCGATAGACGAAGACGCCCTGGCCGGTCGTGTCGGCAACGAAGACGCGCCCCTGGCCGTCTACCGCCAGTCCGCGCGGAAGACCGAGGTTGCCCTGGCCCGATCCGCGGCCGACCTGGGCGCGCACGGTACCGCTGGTGTCGTACATGAGCACGCGGCCGTTGTTGCTGTCCGAGACGTAGACGTTGCCGGCGCCATCGACGGCCACGCCGTTGGGGAACGAGAGCCCGTCGCTCTCGCCCAGCGTTCGGACCACGGTTGCTGTGCGATCGATCACGAGAACCTTCTCGGTAGGGTCCCGAGAGGTCCGTCACGTACAGGTATCCCTTGGCATCGAAGGCAAGCCCCAGGGGCTGCCACCCGGGGCGCGGCTGGGCCAGCGTGAACGTGCGCTGGTACGCGCCATCGCGGTCGTAGACGTAGATGGCCCCGGCAAGCCGGTCGCTCACGTAGAGCTCGCTGGTGAGTGGGTCAATCGCCCCGTAGACAGGCGCGTGGTCGGTGCCGGTGGCTGCTGGCGGCGTGAACGTCCCAACCTTGGTGCCGCTCGCGTCGAAGATGATCCCGGCTTCGCCGCTCCCGGATTCGATGACGTAGATCCGATCGCCCGACGGGCTGACCGCGACGCCCGAGGGCTGCTGCGCGCCGTAGACGGCGGTCGAGTAGCTGGGCACTTGCGTCTCGGGGATCCCGGGGAGCGGCAGCACGGCGATTGGCTGGCGGAACAGGAGGTACCAGATCACGATCGTGGTCAACGTCGCGAGCATCCCCAGGAGGACAAGGAGGAGGACGGCCTTGCGCCGCGGCTGGCGGTGCGGCTGTTCCTCCGGCTCGGATCACCGGCGGCGATCGGCGGGAGCGATGCCGTCAGCGGTGATCTCGGCAGTCATCAGTTGGTCCCTCCCGCCGACACGCCGGGCGTCGGCAGGGCCGGAAGGGCGCTGCCGTCGGATCCGACGCGGTCCATGCCCAGTCGTGCGGCAGCGTTGTCGGGGCTCTTCGCGAGGGCCTTGCCGTACCACACGGCGGCGTTGGCGGTGTCGCCCTTCGTCTCGTACAGGAGGCCCAGTCCGATCGCCGCGTCCAGCGCGGCGTCCGTGTTGACGATCGCCAGCAGGCGCGGCTCGGCGAGATCGGGCTTGCCGGCCGCCAGGTCGGCCATGGCGCCGGCCCACTCGGCCATCGCGGTCTTGCCGGCCTTCGTGAAGCCCTGGGCAAGCGCCGTGTAGGGTTCGCTCCAGCCGATCGGCACGAATTCGACCGCGGACCGTAGGGCGGTCTCGGCCTTGTCCATCTGACCCGTCGCCACGTAGGCGGTCCCGATCAGGTAGAGCGCGTCCGCGTCCGATCGCGTGATCGCGAGCGCCTTCTCCAGGAACGAGATCGCGTCCGCCGGCCTGGCCTGCTGCATCGCGATGGAGCCCAGGCTGTAGTAGGCGGCCTCGAGCATCGGGTCGACGTTCGCCGTCTCGCCGCCCTTGGCGATGTCGACCACCGCCTGGAAGTCCTTTGCGGCGTTGTCGAGCTGCCCGAGGCCCATGTAGGCACCGCGCTCGACCGTTCGTCGCGAGCTCGACATCCTTGCCGGCCGCGAGGATCGCGTCGTACTGGACGAGCGCGTCGGCGAAGCGCCCCTTCGCGACGTACGTGTCGGCAAGCTCGCCGCGAGAGACGATGTCGTCCGGCGTGTCGCGGACCGCCTGCTCCAGCGGCGGCGAGCCGCTGGTCCACGATCGGCGTGGTGGCGGGACGCCAGCGGTCAAACGCGTAGAACGCGGCGAACGCGATCGTGCCGACGACGAGGAGCAGCACCACCCGCTTGATCCAGCGGTTGAGCTGCGCGTCGTCCATCTTTGCCAGGGACGTGACCCGGAACATGTTGGACACCTGCTGTAGCGGGACGCGGGCATGCCATCGGCACACCTGACCGCCTGCAATGGTCGGCTCCACGCGTGCGCGTTCCTATCCGCCGGGGGGTAGAAGATGGGTACAGGTAGGCGCCCGTGACCTGCAAGTGGGCATGTATCGGCCGGACGAGGGGCACGCGCCGGCCGCTCGTCGCTCACCGCCCAACCCGGCGCCGTCCTCACCCGGACCCCGTCTTCCATCGGATGCACGATCGCGACGATCAGCGGGTTCTCGGACGGGTCTGAGCGTCGGGACTGTTCATCGGACGCCCGAACTCGACCGATGTCCGGTTTGGCCGGCTCCGTGGCGCCATCCGCCGGGTCGCCGGGCCACCGGGTCGGTCAGATCGTGATGTCATGAAGGAGCGGGCCTCCGCTCCGATGCTTATGGCGCGATCCTGTGACGGATCTGCCAGACGCAAGCGATCAGAAGAGGAGGCCCAGGCAATGGTGTACCTCGGAGTGGACCTGCACCGCAAGGTCAGCCACGTGGTTGCCCTCGACGAGTCCGGCGAGACGATCCTGTCGCGGCGCTTCGAGCACAGTCGGGAGGGGTTCCGGCGGGTCTTCGGCGAGCTCGAGCCCGAGCCGATCTCGGTCGCCTTCGAGGCGACGTACGGCTGGGGCTGGTTCGCCGACCTGCTCGTCGACGCCGGGGTTGAGGCCCACATGGCGCATCCCCTCGCCACGAAGGCGATCGGTGCCGGGCGGGTCAAGAACGACGCGGTCGACGCGGCGACCCTCGCCCACCTCCTGCGCACGAACCTGCTGCCTGAGGCCTGGATCGCCCCGCCCGAGGTGCGCGAGCTGCGGAGGCTCGTCCGGATGCGGGCCTCGCTCGTGCGGATCCGCTCCCGCCTCAAGTGCCAGGTCCACGCCCTGTGCGCGGACGCGGGGATCCCGGTGCCGGTGTCCGACCTGTTCGGGCGGCAGGGCCGCGCGTCCCTCGCGACCCTCGTCCTCCCGCCGATCACGGCGGGTCGCCTGGCTGCCTGCCTGCGCCTCGTCGACGACCTCGCCCGGGAGATCATCGCGGCCGACCGGGAGATCGTGGCGGCATTTCGCGATGACGACCGGGTCCGGCGCCTGGTCCCGATCCCGGGCATCGGGATCCTGACCGCGGCCACGATCATCGCCGAGGTGGGCGACGTGGCCCGCTTTCCCTCGGCCGACCGGCTCGCCTCGTGGGCCGGCCTCACCCCGACCGAGCGCAGCTCGGCGGACCACGTCCGACGCGGCCACATCAGCAAGCAGGGCAGCCGCTGGCTGCGCTGGGCGATGGTCGAGGCCGCCACGAAGATCGGGACCTCCCGGTCGGCACAGCTCCACCGCTTCGCCGACCCGATCGCGGAACGCCGGGGGACCAAGATCGCGCGGGTCGCCCTCGCCCGCCGGCTCCTCGTCCTCGCCTTCTATGCCCTCCGCGACGAGCGGGGCTGCCGGGAGTACCCGGCGCTCCCGCGCCCGTCGCGCCGGCCGGTCACGGCGCGCTCGCTTGGATGCATGGCCTCACCCGACGGCCGCCTTCGTGATTGAGCCGCCGTTCCGGCCGCATGCTCACCATGAGGACCACCCTCGAATAGATGCCTGACCGGACTCGATCCCGTTCCCCACTCCCTGGTACCCGCGGCCGGGCCCCGTGACCGAACCCAGCACAGGAGCAACCGATGCCACCCCGACCGCCCCCTTGACGCCAGCCCGCTCCTTCATAGATGCATCCTGCGCAGACCGGTGCTGCATTCGTGCGCGAAACGCACGGATCTGAAGCGGCGCCCGCGGAACCGCGCGGAGCCCGGGCCGGCGCCGAGCCCCTGTCAGGCGCTCGGGCGAGGCGTCGCGAAGTCCGCCGGGACCTCCAGCTCGATCGAGCCGCCCGTCTCCCGGACGGCGAACCGGTCGAGCGGACGCGGCGGCGGGCCGGAGATCACGGTGCCGTCGATCCGGAAGAAGCCCTTGTGGCACAGGCAGGCGAAGCTGGCCTGGTCGGTCCAGTCGTAGGCGCACTCGGCGTGCGTGCAGCGCGGGTCGAACGCGACGAGCTCCCCGGTGCTGCGCCGCACGAGCCAGGCCGACCCGGCGACCGCGGAGCCTCCCACCGTGCCGGCGAAGCGGACGGGCACGGGCTGGTCCGCGGCCAGCGTGGCGGGGTCCACGTCCGCGGGCACCCAGCCGCGTGGCCGCCGGCGTGGCGGCCGGAGCCGCAGGCATCGAGGAGGACGAACCCGGCGACGGACGAGCCGATGACGGCGAGGGCCCGCCGGCGACTGATCGGGGCGGCCAGCGGCCCTGGAGCGCCACGGGGCGCGGCGGGCTCATCCATGCGCTGATCCTACGCCGGCGACGACGGGACGTCAGCCGAGGGCGGGGGCGAGCCTCGGGCGGCCGCGGTCGTCCAGGCAGGCGCTCACGATCCGGTCGATGAGCGACTCCGGGTCCGGCTCGATCTCCTCGCGGCGCAGGGTCCAGGCCTGCGAGGTGTTGATGCTCACGTCCACGATCGCCCGTGCAGCGGCTCCCGCGGAGGACGTCGAGCAGGCCCAGCGGCCCGCCCTCCTCGAGGATGACGACGTCGGCGTCGGCGGCGACGGCCCGTTCCATCGCGTCGGGGTCGCCCATCGCGATCCGCTCCACGTGGAGGCCCGGGACGGACGCCATGAGGGCGCCCAGCCCCTCGCCGAGGAGCGGATGGTCGTACAGGACGAGGACTCGGACGGGGTCCGACATGGGCCGGGCTCCTGCGTTGGGCGAGTCCCCGCGGGCCTCGCTCGGCGGCGATCGTACGAAGCCGCGGGCGGGCGTGCCATCCGCCCGTGGGCACAATTCGCGGGCTGCCCGGTCTACCGAACGGTACCGAACGGCACGGTCCAGTGGGCCGATCGGCAGCCGCCGAACGGCGCCGAATGCGCCCCCGATCGCGCCTGGCGGCGCGGCCTGCCGCCGGCGACGTCAGGTGCGGTCGGCGCCGGACGGTCGTGGCGCGTTGAACCCCTGCGAGACCGTGTAGGCGGCCGCCTGCGTCCGGTTCGTCAGGTGGAGCTTCTCGAGGGCGTTGTGGACGTGGTTCTTGACCGTGCCCTCGGTGATCGTCAGCCGGCCGGCGATCTCCTTGTTGGTCAGGCCGCCCGCCACCAGCTGGAGGATCTCCGTCTCGCGCCGGGTCAGCGTCGTCTCGGCCTCGCCCTCGCGCCGACGGACGGCGTGTGCGGGCGCGCCGGCCCCTCGCGGAGCGCGTCGAGCAGCCGGTGGGCGATCGCCGGGGCGATCGGCGCCTCGCCGCGCATGACGCCGCGGAGGTCCTCGAAGAGCGCCTCCGGCCGGATGTTCTTCAGCAGGTAGCCGTTCGCGCCGGCGCGGATCGCGTCGAACAGGTCGTCGTCGTCCTCGGAGACCGTGAGCATCACGATCTTCGTCGCGAAGCCCGCCCCGCGGATGGCGCGCACGCCGTCGACGCCGCCCGCCACCGGCATGTTGACGTCCATCACGACGACGTCCGGGCGAGAGCGCCCGCACCCGCTCCAGCGCCTCGAGCCCGTTGTCGGCCTCGCCGACGACGGTCATGTCGAGCTGGGCGTTGACCAGGCCGGCGAGCGCCTTGCGGAAGAGCGGCTGGTCGTCAACCAGCAGGACGCGAAGCGACGGGGGCGTGTGCGGCACGCATTTCCTCCTGCTGGAGCCGGACCTCGACCCGGGTTCCCTTGCCCGGCGCGGTCTGCACGGCGAGGGTACCCCCGATCTGCTCCACCCGTTCGCGCATCGAGGCAAGGCCGAAGCCGTGGTCCAGGGCCTCCTCGAGCCGGGACGGGTCGAAGCCGGATCCGTCGTCCACGACCGCCAGCGTGACCACTCCGTCGTCCGCGCTCAGGCTCACGGTCGCACGGTGGGCCCCGGCATGCTTGCGGACGTTCGTCAGCGCCTCCTGGACGACGCGCAGGAGCTGGACCTCGCTGTGCGGCGTGAGCGCCCGATGCGCGGCCCCGTCGCAGCGGAGCGTCGTCCTGATCCCGGTCTGGCGAGAGTACTTGCGGAGGTACTCGCCGAGGGCGCCCTCCAGCCCGTCGGCCGTGGTGATCGATTCGCGGAGCCCCAGGATCGACTCGCGGACGTCCTTGTAGGCCTCGTCGGCGATCTCGGCGAGGTCCGCGATCTCGGCGGCCGGCGGTTGAGCCGGCAGCGTCGCGGACCTCCGGCTCCAGGCCGCGGAGGCGGAGGTGGATCACGCCGAGGACCTGGGCGATGCTGTCGTGGAGCTCGCGGGCGATCCGGTCCCGCTCCGCGACGATCGTGAACTGCTGCTCCGCCTCGCGGAGGCGGGCAGTCCGCACGGCGATGGCGGCCATGTCGGCCAGCGCGCCGAGGAGCTCGCGCTCGCGGTCGGTGAACGGGACGCCGCTCGTGCGCATGACGCACAGCTCGCCGAGGAAGCCGTCGGCGCCGCGCAGTGGGCCGCGCCAGGGCCACCGGTTCGCGGGCCGTCGTGCTGCATCGGGCAGGCCGGATTGTGCCGGCCGATCTCCCCGTGCGTGTCGGGGTGGGCCAGGAGGCAGGTCGAGCCGTCGTCGGCGACGGCCAGCCGGTTCGTCCAGTCGTAGCTGTGGCCGTCGATCCGCGGGTCGGCCAGGCAGGCGACCGCCCGCTCCGCGCCCAGCAGCTCGCGGGCGTGGTTGGTGATCGTGTCGAGGATCTCGCGCAGCTCGGCGCGGCCGGTCAGCTGCAGGGCCACTGCGTACAGCGCGGCCCGCTCGTGCTCCTCCCGGCGGAGATCGGCCAGGGAGGTCGCCAGGGTCGCCGCGGTGCCGACCGTCCCGGCGAGGTCGACGAGGGCCGCCATCGAGATGGCCGGGATCCGCCGAGGGGTGGAAGAGGAGGCGCATCGTCCCGCCCGTGGCGACGCCGCCGGCACAGCGGCAGGTCGACGACCGAGGCATCGACCCCGGGGCGCTGCGACTGGGCGGGCACGCTGGACCGAGGTCGGCGTCTCGGCCAGGAGCGCGTGGGCCCACTGCATGCCCATGCTCGTCGCCGAGATCGTCCGGCCGGCGAACCGTCACCGGCAGGTTGCCCGGCCCGTTGACGCAGATCTGGCCGGCGAGCGCGCCGGTGTGCTCGAGGACGCGGTCGAGCGCGGCCTCCAGCATCGCCGGGAGATCCTGCTCGCCCTGCAGCGTCGCGGCGACCGCGTGCGTGGCGGCAAGGTCCCGGTTCGTGTCGACGAGCCGGCGCTGGGTCCGGTCGAGGACGGCGAAGATCCCGAGGGCGAAGAGCACGGCGCCGCCGCTCATGACCAGGGCGGCGAACACGTGGGCAGAGTCGGCCGGGACGCTCGGGTCGATCCACAGGTACCGGAAGAGCTCGAAGCCCCAGATGAGGGCGATCGGGAGGAGGACGCCCACCCACTTCGCGCGCGTGAGCAGGCGAAGGTCGCGCTCTGGATCCACGGATCTACAGTACCCCGCTCGACCAGGCCGTTCGGCAGGGCCGATCGGCCCCATGCACGTGTGCGCATCGGTCCATATGGCGAACGCACGGACGGACGAGACGTCGAACGCGGGGCGCACCGGCACCGGTCGCGGGCCGGGCCGGGCCGCCGGACGAGTACAACGGGTTCCGTCGGCGGGCGATTCTCCGTAGACTTCGCGCATGACGTTCGAAGTCGGCGATGCGGTCGGTCCCGATGACGCTCTACACGGAGCTGTTCGTGGTGCGCGGCACGATCCTGACGCGCCAGCATCGCGTCACCGACATCCTCAACGAGGCGTCCCAGCCGTTCCTGGTCCTCGAGGACGTCTCGATGGAGGAGTTCGGTTCCAACGACCTGCCGACACGGGCGGAGTTCGCCCAGGTGAACCTCGGGTCGATCCTCTTCGCGGTCTCCCTGCAGACGGTGGATCCGATGCGGGAGCTCCGCACCGTGAAGACTTCCGAGCGCGCCCTCGTCTCCATCCCTCCGTTCCGGGTGATCGGGAACGTCCACCTGCTGCCCGAACGGAGCCTCCGGGATTCGCTGGCGGAGCTGAAGGCGCCGTTCGTGCCCGTGACCGATGCCGTCTTCTGGTCGGACCGCCTCGGCGAGGGCCGCCAGACCGCGGCCATGGTCGCGGTCAACCAGGCACGCGCCCAGATCCTGGCGCCCTACCACGAGGTGGACCCCTGGGCCGGCATCGGCGCCGCGGGCACGCCCCCGTCGCCGGCCCGCCCGCCCGCCGGGCCGGGCGGTCCCGAGCAGGGCGGGCCCGGAGCGAGCTAGCGCCCCACCGGGAGGTCGAGCCGGCTTCCCCAGTCGGCCCAGCCGCCGTCGTAGACAGCCACGTCGTCGTGACCCATGAGGGCCAGCACGAACGCGAGCTTGGCGGCTCCAACGCCCGACGCGTCGTAGCAGATGACGCGACGGCCGGCGGCCACCCCGGCTCGATCGAGCAGCGCCCGTAGCGTTCCGCCGTCCGCGAAACGGCCCGTGCCCGGCTCGCTGGTCATCGCAACCGGGAGGTTGACGGCGCCGGGCACGTGGCCGAGGCGCCGGGCATTGCCCTGGAATCCGCGGTATTCGGCGGCCGCTCGTGCGTCCAGGATCAGGGCGCCGGGAGACCCGACCAGCGACCGAAGGTCACCCGTCGTGAGGCGGGTCCGCAGCTGGGCCCGCGGGCTGAAGGCCGCGGGGTCGGGCTCGTTCGCCGCGTGGCTGACCGGGCGCCCGGACGAGACCCAGGCGCCGTATCCGCCGTCCAGGATCCGCACGGATTCGAGGCCGTACGCGCGAAGGCTCCACCAGGTCCGAGCCGCGTACAGGCTGGCCGCGTCGTCGTAGACGACGACGGTGCTGCCGTTGCCGATGCCCGCGCCGGCGACGGCAGCGGCCACCTGGTCCGGCGGCGCGAGGAGGAGCAGCGTGTCGGCGTCTTCCGGATCGACGAACGCGGCGCGCCAGTCGAGCCAGGTCGCGTTCGGGATGTGGCCGCCCGCGAATGCGAGGCGCCCGGTTCCATCCGGCCGCCATCGCACGTCGAGAACCCGGACTTCGGGCCGGCCGAGGTTCTCGGCGAGCCAGTCGGGGGAGGCGAGGAGCTCGGGTCGAGCGTGGGCGCCGGCCATCGCCGCCTATCATACGGACCCCATGCTCGATTCGACTCAGGCGCAGCCCCCGGCCGTCCCCGACCACGAAAAGCTCGCCGCGCTTCGCGCAGCGCTGCCTGCCACCCGGGCCGGCATCTACCTCGACACCGGGAGCTGCGGCCCGATCCCGGTCGAGAGCGCTGCCGCGACGCGAGAGGCGGAGGATCGGGAGCTCGCCCTGGGCCGCGCCACCGGTGAAGCCCGCGATGAGCTGGTGGATCGGATGGCGGAGGCGCGCGCGGCGCTGGCCGCGATCCTGGGCACGGACATCGACGGCGTGGCCCTGACGCACTCCACGACGGAGGGGATCGGCCTGGCCGTGGGGACGCTGGACTGGCGGCCGGGCGATCGCGCGCTCACCACCAGCCACGAGCACCCCGGCCTGCTGGGTCCGCTTGCCGCGGTCCGGGACCGACACGGCGTGGACGTGCGTGTCGCGGAGATCGGCGATGGCGGCGACGATGACCGGACGCTCGCCGCGCTGGAGCGCGAGCTCACGTCGGGCAGCGTTCGACTCGTGGCCCTCTCCCACGTGCTGTGGACCACCGGGGCGGTGCTCCCCGTCGCCGAGATCGTGCGGCAGTCGCACGCGCATGGCGCGGTCGTGGCGCTGGATGGTGCACAGGCCGGCGGCGCGATCCCGCTCCACGTGGACGACCTGGGCGCCGAGTTCTACGCGGTGTCCGGCCAGAAGTGGCTGCTCGGCCCGCAGGGCACCGGAGCGCTCGTGGTTCGCCCGGACGTCGCCGCCGCCAGCCTGCCGGCAGCGCGCGGGCCGTTCGGCGTCGCCCGTCCGGACCGTGTCGGCCGCGACGACCTCTGGCCGGACGCGCGCCGTTTCGAGGTGGCCGGCTTCCACGCTCCGTCGCTGGTCGGCCTCGCCCGAAGCGTCGGATGGCTGGCCATCTTCGTCGGCCTGCCCTGGGCGCACGCGCGTTCTGCGCGCCTCGCGCACGAGGCCGCGGTCCGCCTCCACGAGACGCCGGGCGTGGCACTCCTCACGCCCCTCGGCAGGATGGCCACGCTCGTCACGTTCCGCGTCGAGGGTTGGCCCGCGCAGCGCGTCGCCGAGGAGCTGGCCCGTCGCGTCTTCGCGACCGTGCGGCCGATCCCCGGCCTCCAGGCCGTCCGCCTCTCGGTGGGCTTCTTCACCACCGAGGAGGAGCTATCGCGGACACTCGACGTGGTGGCCCTGCTGGCGCGCCACACCCCCGCCACGCTGCCCCCGCGTCCGGTGATCGAGTTCCTCGAGCGCCCGCCCACGTGAGCCAGCGGCAACCCGGCCCGGTCCGGCGGCGATCCTGGCTGGAGGTCCGCAGCCGCCAGCTCCGCAGCGCGCCCCCGCCCGTGTTCCGCGCGGTCCTGAGCAGCGTCGCCGTCGCCACCGTGCTGGGCGCGCTGTTCCTTGCCTATGACCTTGCCCTGGGCGCCGGGGTCCGGCTTCCCGGCGGGGACCTGCGCACCCTGGCCGGGGTCATCTTCGTGGTGGCAGTCACGGGGCTGGGAGCGTGGATCACGTATCTCGTCGTGCCGCAGCCGGGGCGGCCCGGCGTTCGAAGCCGGTGGAGCGCGGCGCTCGGCCTGTTCGCCGCCCTGCCGATCGCGTATCTCGCGCTCGTGATCCTCTTCCAGATCGTGAAGCCGCTCCTCGTTCCGTAGTCCGTCGCCGACAGGCCGCCGGTCCGGCCCGCCGGTGCCGAGGCGCACCGCCCGGTGCGCAGGCGCACCGCCTGTGGGCCCGGCCCCGCGATTTCCATTGACAGCGTGGGCGTGGTCTGCAGTACCCTCTCGAGGCACTCTTCCGTCGCCCGGCACCATCGTCGGGCCCACGACCGCACCATCGGGACCTTCACGTGGCCGTCCTGCCGGATCCGTACTTCGCGCTTCCCAGCCTCTACGGCGCGCCTGCGTACGCGCGCCCCCCGCGCCCGGCCGTCCTGGTCCAGCGCCCGCTCGACCCGGACGATCTTCCGCTGGCGACCCTGCAGACCGACGAGGAGCGCCGCCTCGCCGACGCGCTCCTTGCGTCCCGCGGCGTCGCCCAGGTCGGCGCCCCGATGGAACGCGAGCTGCGCGGCGGTGGCCAACCGGACTACCTGGCGCCCGGAAACGGTGCGCACGAGGCTGCGCCGGCGCCTCGTCCGCGCCTGCTGAGCGCACTCGGCCTGGCAGACCGCTTCCGAACCCGCGGCTGACGATCCGCGCGTCGGCGGGCGCGCGCGCCGCGCGACCGCGTATCTCGACACGAGGCTCGCCGAACGTCATCATCTCCGGGAATGGGCACCCCAACGATCCGGATCGGCCAGGCCGCTGAGCTGCTCGGTGTCGGCGTGGAGACGCTGCGCCGCTGGGAGCTGGACGGCCGGCTGGCGACAACGCGCACCGAGGGTGGACAGAGGCGGGTCCCGATCGGCGAGGTCACGCGCCTCCTCTCCGAGAGGCGGCGGACGTCGCAGGACCGGCCGATCGTCGCCCAGTCGGCGCGCAACCGGTTCCCGGGCATCGTGACCCGGATCGAGCGGGACGGCGTGGCCGCGGTCGTCGAGGTGATCGCGGGGCCGCACCGGCTGGTCAGCCTGATGACCGCGGAAGCGGTCCAGGACCTTGACCTCAAGGTCGGCGATGAAGTCGTGTGCGTCGTCAAGGCGACGAACGTGATCGTCGAAGTCCCCTCGTCGCGGGAGTCGCGGGCATGAAATCGGGCTTCACGTTCCTGCTCGCCCTCGTGGTGCTTGCTGCCGCCGCCTGCTCCGGCAGCCCGTCTCCAGCCTCGAGCGGCGCCTCGGCTCCTGGACCTGCCCAGGTCGACCTCACGATCTACGGGGCGGCGTCCTTGCAGGGCGTCCTCGCCAAGGTCAAGGCGGCCTACCAGGCTGCAGTCCCGGGCACGACCCTGACGATCTCGACCGACTCCTCGGCCGCCCTCGAGACGCAGATCGAGCTGGGCGCTCCGGCGGACGTCTTTTTGTCGGCCGACATGACGAACCCGAAGAAGCTTGTCGACAAGGGTCTTGCTGCCGGGGACGCCGTCGCGTTCGCCAACAACCAGCTGGTCGTCATTGTCCCGACGAGCAACCCCGCCGGGATCGCATCCCCGGCCGATCTCGCCAAACCCGGGATCAAGGTGATCGCCGCCGGTGACAGCGTGCCGATCACCAAGTACGCGATGCAGCTGGTCGCGAACCTTGCCAGGGAGCCGGGCTACCCGGCCAACTTCGTGGCCGCCTACGCCGCGAACATCGCGTCCAGGGAGGACAACGTCAAGGCGGCGGTCGCCAAGATCGAGCTCGGCGAGGGCGACGCGGCCATCGTGTACGTCACCGACGCGAAGGCGTCCACGAAGGTCACGACCGTGGGTGTGCCCGACTCGGCCAACGTCCCGGCCACGTATGCTGGCGTCGTCGTCAAGGAGTCCGCGAACTCCGCCGCCGCGAAAGCGTTCCTCGCCTGGCTCGCGGGACCCGACGGCCAGGCGCTCCTCAGCAGCTTCGGGTTCCTTCCCCCGTCGTGATCGACAATTCAGCGGCGCGTGCCGGTACCGCGGCCGATGCGCACCGATCGACCCGGGCTGTGACACGCCGGCGCGGCTGGGGATCGGGCTGGCCGGTCGCGGTCGCTGGCCTGTTCGCGCTGTTCCTTGGGCTGCCGGTCCTCACCCTCCTCGTTCGAGCGGTTCTTGACGGGTCGCTCTCGGATGCGGTCGCCGCGCCCGTCGTCCTCGACGCGCTGTCGCTGAGCCTGGTGACCACGGCCATCAGCCTCGCGATCACGGTGACGCTCGGCACGCCGCTCGCGTTCGTGCTCGCCCGGCGAAGGTTCCGGGGCAAGGGACTGCTCGAGGCGGTCGTCGACCTCCCGATCGTCCTGCCGCCCGCGGTCGCCGGGCTCGCGCTCCTCCTGGTCTTCGGAAGACGTGGCCTGCTCGCCGAGCCAATCGGGCTGCTGGGCATCTCCGTCCCCTTCACGACGGCCGCGGTGATCCTGGCCCAGACGTTCGTGTCGGCCCCGTTCTTCATCCGCTCGGCGCGGACCGGGTTCGCCGGGGTCGACCGCGACCTCGAGGATGCCGCGCGTGTCGACGGGGCCTCGGAACGGCAGCTGTTCCAGACGATCACGGTGCCCCTCGCGGGAGCCGCCCTCGCGGCCGGCCTCGTGATGAGCTGGGCGCGCTCGCTCGGCGAGTTCGGCGCCACGATCATGTTTGCCGGCAACGTCGAGGGACGGACGCAGACACTGCCGCTCGTCGTGTACGGCGAGTTCCAGGGTGGCAGCCTCGATGCATCGATCGCTGCCGCGGCAATCCTCGTCCTCGCAGCGTTCGGGGTGCTGGTCGCCGTCCGTGTCATGCACTGGGGGCGGGCGCTCGAGACGCGTGGGCTCGGCTGAGGCCGGTCCCGAGGCCCACGGCGGCGCCGCCGAGCACGAGCGCCGCGACGATTTTTCCGGAAAAGAGAACCCTCATGGGCATGTCCCGCAC
>CAVRMJ010000011.1:0-186505 GCA_963722475.1 uncultured Chloroflexia bacterium
AGGGCGGCCCGGCCTCAGGTGTCGCGCAGGACCCGCTTCGAGCCCCGCTCGACGACCACCCGGCCGTCGAGCCACACGGCGAGCCGGGCAGCAGCACGGCTCATCCTGGCTACTGCCCGGGCAGCTCCCGCGCGAGCCCGGCTCGGAGCTCGGTCGGTCACCGTCGGGCGACTGTTCCAGCGATCCTCGAGCTGCCAGCGCCGACGTCGGTCGGCGTCTGCCTCGAGCTCGCGCATCCGCATCATGTGAAGGTAGTACTGAGTCTGCCACATCAGATGAACCCTCCGAAGCTCAGCGGCGCTGATCGTCGACGAACGAATCGCGGCTGTCGGTTCCGTGCAGGACGGCCGCCGCACCAAGGATCGCGAGCAGGGCCGTCAGAACGAGGACCCACGAGAGAGCCATGACCATCAGTCGATCCCCCTTGGCGCCGACGGAGTAACCGTTACGATCGGCCTATCTGGTTACTGGATCATAGCCGCTTGCGCGTAACCCGTCAAGACTCTAATGTGGTTACCAATGGACGAGATCGACCACACGGACCACCGACACACGGCGTCGATCGAGACGACGCTCGACTTCCTGAACACGCACGAGCTGGACGGCAGCGGGCGGCCGGTCGAGCACATCGCGACGCTCGAGGACGCCACGGCGTGGCTTGTCGAACACGGGCTCCTCTACCCGGAGGAATTCGCGGCCCCTCGATCGCCTCGACGCACCGCGCAAGGCCAGCCTGCTTGCGCACATCCGGGCCGCCCGCACCGCGCTCCGCGAGGTCGTCGAGTCGCTCGTGGCCGGGCGGCCGGCGTCCGCGTCCGCGGTCGCGACCGTCAACGAGCTGCTCAGCCGGCGGACCGTCGTCGAGCTCGTGTCGGCGAATGGCGCCCTGGTGGCCCGCCACCGCCACGTCGGCGACGCGCTCGAGGACGCGCTGGCGCGGCTCGCCGATCCACTCGCTGAGTCCGTGGCCTCGGGCGAGACGGAGCGGCTCCGGATCTGCGCGAACGACGGGTGCCGATGGGTCTTCGAGGACACGTCACCGACCGCTCGTCGACGCTGGTGCAGCATGGCCAGCTGCGGCAACCGGGCCAAGGCGGCCCGCCATCGCGCCCGACAGCGTGGTCAGTTGCCGCCGGTGCCGGTCAACCCGTGACCTGCCGGGAACCTCGACGCGACGACCACGGGAGGACCTGATGCCAGGGCACCCGGCGCGATCCATCCCATCAGCGGTGCCAGGTGGCGCCGTATCGCGACGGTGACCGCCTATGCGCTTTCGGCCCGACCAGATCTCAGCCAGCGACGTCGGTCGCCCTGGGGTCAGCGACCGGCCGCTGGCTCGGCTCCTGGCCGTAGTCTACGACCGCACCCAGAGCATCCTGGTGGTGATGCTCATGCACATGCCGATCGTCGTCAGTCAGTTCGTCCTCACCCCTGAGGGGATCTCAGGGGAGCCCATGTTCGCGTCCCTCATCGCCACGGGCGCAGCGCTCTGGCTCGTGGTGGGGGCCGTGGCGCTCGCGAACGGCGGGAGCATCACTCAGGACCAGGGTGTCAGGGCGGCCGCGGAAGGCATGGCCAGCCTGAATGATCGACCGCGCGAATCTGCGCGCCACCGGGATCAGGGAACGGGACGCGGCACACTCCGGCCCGACCACGCTTCCCTTACCAGGCCAGGCGACGTCCATCTACCGGCCGCGACTCGCTGTACGCCCATCCTCGAGCTCAGCGCATCAGTGGCGTCAGGTGGTAGCGCGCAATCACATCGGGCAGCCAGTCGGGCTGCGCGAACGGCAGCTGGTACCGCTCCCCAAGCGCCGCGATCGCGGCCCGGTCCGGCGCTCCAACCGCCGTCATGTCGGAGAGCTCGCGGAAGAATCCCTCGAACCCGGCAGGCGAGATGACCTCGATCATCCGGGCGGGTGTGGAGCCCGCGTTCCACATTGCGTGGACCTCGCCCCGCGGCTTGACGATGTAGCCGCCGGGGCCTAGGACGACCTCCTGGTCGCTCGAGCGAAACCCGATCTGGCCTTCCAGCACGATCGAGAACTCGTCCTCGAGGTGGTGGATGTGGGGAGGCACGAGCGCACCGACCGCGAAGGGATGCTCGACGATCGAGAGGGCGCCGCCGCTGTCCACACCGTCGATCTTGAAGATGACGCCGACGCCGGGGGCGAGGCCGCCGGCCCGACCCTCGCCAGGCTGGACGACTTTCACGCGCGCCCCAGTCGCCATGGATCCGAGTGCCGTCATTGCGAGACCCCCCTTGCCTTATCGAGTGAACAGGGCTGTACAATGAACACAGTTGGAGCGTATGTCAATATCGAGTACACAGATGCGTTCTACCAAATCACGGCCCTATCGCATGCGGCGACGCGCCGAGCACGTGGATGAGACCCGCCAGCGCATCACCGAGGCCGCGGTCCGCCTGCACACCAGCGTGGGGCCGGCCCATTCCTCGATAGCGGCCGTCGCCGCGGAGGCCGGCGTCACGCGTCTCACGGTGTACCGCCACTTCGCGGACCCCGACGCGCTGTTCGCGGCCTGCAGGGCCCACTGGTCCGCACGGAACCCCCGGCCGGATGCCGGGGCATGGCCCGCGATCCCGGACCTCGGAGATCGGGCGCGACGGGCGTTCGGGGAGCTTTACGGCTGGTACCGGGACCACGCCGACGAGCTCTACCCGATCAATCGGGACGCCGCGGCCATGCCCCTATCCGCCCAGCAGGCGACGGAAGCCGGGAACCGGACGCTGGCTGACGCGCTCATCGCCGGTCAGTCCGGCAACGAGACCGACCCCGACGGGAGTGGGCGGCTCCTCCGCGCCGTCGCGCGCCACCTGGTCGACTTCCTGACCTGGCGCTCCCTCGTGATCCAGCAGGGTCTCGACGATCGGGAGGTCGTGGAGCTCGCGGTTCGGCTGCTCACGGCCGTCGGGCAGGACGGGCCCCGGAGCGACGAGAGCGGCCCTGTATCGTGAGTCGCCGACACCCCATTCGTCCGAGCAGTGGGGGTCACGTCCCAAATGACGGTGTAGATGACTCAAGGGAGCGCCTCGCGATCGCCTCGACGACTTCGATCCCCGCCGTGACTGCTGGCGTGCATACCGATACGGCGGACGCAGCCGGATCGCTGCAAGACCAATGCCCTCGAGCAGGAATGTGATCTACGAGCCCGGCACGATGACCACTTCGTGCGTGTCGCTGCGACCAGAGGCTCTTGGGCTGGCTCAGCCAGGCTCCGGTCCTTCGCCGCTGACATGCTCGGCGCCGAGGCGCGACGACGGAGTGGGGATCGTCCGGGCGCCGATTTGAGCGTGCACCCGGACAGAGTCCGAAGAACAACCAACTGACCGCGAGGGAACACACCCGTGAGCGGCCTGAGCCGTCCGTCCCGCGGCGGCAACCAGGACCTGTTCTTCCCGCGTGCGGCGTCGCCCGAGATGCCGACGATTGTTGCTGGGGACGGCATCTACGTCCTCGACGACCGCGGGCGGCGTCTTCTCGACGTGGCCTCCGGCCCGTTCCTCGCGAACCTCGGTCAGGGCAACGAGCGCGTCCTGCAGGCGATGCTCGACCAGGGCCGCCGGCTCGCCTATACGTATTCGCGCACGACCCGGCACGCGGCGAACGCAAAGCTGACCGAGCAGCTCGCGGCGCTCGCGGGGCCGGGCTTCGAGCGCGTTCACCTCACGTCGGGCGGCTCGGAGGCCGTCGAGATGGCGTTGAAGTTCCTGCGCCAGCACGCCGTCGCGACCGGGCAGCCCGCACGCCACCGCTTGATCTCGATGCTGCCCGGGTATCACGGCGCGACGACACAGACCCTTGGGCTCAATGGCGACCTTGCCGCGCCTGCGCTGTGGGGACCCCTGACGGTGCAGTCGGAGAAGATCCCCGCGCCGCTCACCTTCCGCGCGGAGAGCGCTGAGGCCGCCGCCGCAAGCATCGCCGCGCTCGAGCAGACGATCCTCCGGCTCGGTGCCGAACAGGTGCTCGCCTTTGCCCGCTCGTTGGTGACGTGCGCGGGCGGGGCCTGCTTCTCGCGATCGAGCTCGTCGCCGACCCGGTCACACTCGACCGCTTCCCGGCCGACGTCGATCCGGGCGCAATCGTCCGTCGCCATGGGTTCGACCACGGTCTCCTGCTCTACTCGCGCCGCCAAAACGCCGGCCGCTTCGGCGACTGGCTCCTGATCGCGCCGCCGCTGGTGATCGACGAGGCGGGCTGTGACGAGCTCCTCACCGGCCTCAACGCGGCGCTCGACGACGCCGCGTCCGAGCTTCTCAACCGTTGACGCGAGCGACTTTGGGCTCTCAGAGATTGACCCGCCAGGTTCTGAAGCGAAGCCGGCTTCGTGTAGCCGAGCAAGCGCAGGAGGCCCAGCCAGTCTGAGGTCGCGAGCGTGAACTGGACGTCACCGCCGAAGCCCCACGTCTCCGCTCCGACGACCGCGACCCCGCTAGACTGCGGTCGTGTCCGCCCTCGATGATGCGCCGCTTGTCCACGCCGACGATCGCGATACGTGGCGCGCCTGGCTGGAGGCGAACCACGCGACTGCCCGCGGCGCCTGGCTGCTGACCTGGCGGCCACGGTCCGGCCGGGTTGGCCTGGACTACGAGGCGGCCATCGAGGAGGCGCTGTGCTTCGGCTGGGTGGACAGCACGGGCGGCCACGTGGATGACGAGCGCGGCAAGCTCTACTTCGCGCCGCGCAAGCCGCGCAGCATCTGGGCTGCTTCCAACAAGGTGCGCGTCGAGCGGTTGATCAGTGCAGGGCGGATGGCTCCCGCAGGTCTCGCCGCCATTCAGCGGGCGAAGGCGAACGGATCGTGGGAGATCCTCGATGCCGTCGAGCGGCTGGAGGTCCCGCAGGACCTCGGCGCGGCCCTGGAGGCTCGCCCGCCGGCCGCGGTCAACTTCGCCGCGTTCCCGCCGTCGGCCCGCAAGATGCTGCTCGGCTGGGTCGCGCTCGCGCGGCGGCCGGAGACGCGTGCGGCACGGATCACGGAGATCGCGGAGGCGGCCGCCCGCAACGAGCGCGCTCGGGGCTGAGATCCCATCTGGTACGACCAAGTGGATGCCAATCCCAGGTCACCATCGAGCGGTCCTCCGCGGTCTGGTCGTCTCGTTGCGACAATCGTGATTGGATCCGGTCAGGCGATCGTCGGGCGAAGGCGCAGATTGCAGGCCGTGACCCCGGCGCGGGAACGTGCCTGGCAGAAGCTCACCGGGTACACCGGGCTTTGCCCACTCGTCCGTCAGTCGGGCAATCGCGACGTCCGGGGGCCGCTCGCCAAGAACGGTCCGAAGTACCTCCGCTGGGCGCTCATCGAGGCCGCCACCCACGCTGCCCGGGACGCCCATTATCGCGAGCGGTACGAGCGGACCAAGCGGCGCCCCGGCCGTCAGCGTGGCGCAAAGGTCGCCCGGATCGACATCGCCCGCAAGCTCGCCGAAGCCATCTGGCACGTGCCCACGAAGAACAAACCCTTCCATCCGGCAGGCCCCGCGATCTGTTTGGTCGCTTGACGGCCCCCTATGAACGTGGGCCGCCGGAGCAGCCTCCCACGAGACCGCCGGACCGTGACGCTCGTCAGGGACCCTGTCACGACCAACGAGTCGTGCCCTTGACAGCGGGGCCCCTCTTCATAGAGAAGCATTGAGCATGCAGCCCGCCTTCCAAGCGGAAGGTCGTGGTTTCGGGTTCCGCCGGGAACGCCAACCATGGTTCGGGCGAAACGGGCCGCCCGCAGACGCTGACGCTCTCGAGGGCGATCGGTCGGCCGGCCCGATGGGCCCGCGCAGGACCGATGGCTCTGGCGCGCGGATCGGCGGGGTGTCACTCTGAGATGTTGCTGCCGCGGGCGTTGCCGTCGCCTGCAGTCCGCCCGCGACGCGTACAGGAGGTTCGCGATGAGCGGCGATGAGGCGGTCCGAGCCGGACCGCACCGCGGTTTGCTCGATTGGCTAGAGGAGAACGGGGTCGAGTACGAGCTCCATGAGCATCCGACGACGTTCACCGCACGAGAGACCGCTCGTGCGGACCACGTCAGCCCGACTGCCTTTGCCAAGGTGATCGGGGTCCTGACCGACGACGGGCGGCGCGCGCTCGTGGTCCTCGACGCAGACGATCACCTCGACCTGCTCAAGGCTCGCGGCGTGCTCGGCGCCACGCATGTCCGGCTCATGACCGAGGCTGAGCTTGCCGAGTCGTGTCCCGGATGCGATGTCGGTGCGACGCCGGCGGTCGGCGCGATCTTCGGGTTGCCAATGCACGTGGACAAGGCAATTCGAAACGTCCCGGTCCTTACGTTCCAGGCCGGGAGCCATGGATTTACCGTCCACGTCCATCGTGATGCTTGGGAGCGAGCCCTCGGCATCACGTACACGGCGCTCGCCGGGCACCGCGTGCTCGAGCCGGCATGGATGCGGTCCTGACCCTGCCGCGAGGCGCGGCCGGAACGCGTTCTGAGCCGCCCGCCCCGCACCAGTCCGCTGTCGGGCATGGAGGCCAGAAGATGACGACGAGCCCTCCGACAAGGCGGCGACCCCGGCGGCCCGTGCCTCCTCGCCTCGCTGATGTGCGCCCCCCTGACTCGCGTGGGCACGAGCTCGTCCCGCACACGGCGGACGTCGGACTGCTGGCTCGCGCCGGGGACCTGGCAGGGTTGTTCGAGGAGGCTGCAGCGGCCTTCTCTGAGCTCACCGCCGATCTCACGGAAGACGTGCCCTCGGGCGACCGCGCGACCGAGTCGGTGACGCTGTGTGCACACGACCTCATCAGCCTCGCCTTCAACTGGCTGAATGAGCTTGTCACCGTAAGCGAGCTGCGCCGGTCAGCGGTGACCGGAGCACGGGTGGAGTGCGTGGACGTCGCTGCGGAGGGCGCTGGCACCAGGCTCGTGGCGACGATCGACCTCGTCCCGTTCGATGATGCTGCGGCCAGGCGCCACACTCCGGTCAAGTCGGCCACGTTCTACCGGCTCAGCGTCCGCCAGTTCGAATCGGGCTGGCAGATGACTGCCTATCTCGATGTATGAGCAATGAGCAAGAGGGGCCCAAACCGTCCAGCCCGTTCGCCACCCAGAGGATCCGCGCCTGAGCCGACGCTCGAACCAGGTCGTCTTTCGCGGCCGATTCGTCTGGAGCAGATCGACGCCTATCGCTGGCGAATCCCCCGGGATGAGCACCGCGGCATGCGGGTCGACGGCATCGTCTTTGCCGACGAGCGCCTCATTGCGCCGCTACGCACCGATCCCGCGCTAGAGCAGGTCGCCAACGTGGCGACGCTACCAGGCATCGTTGGGGCGAGTCTGGCGATGCCCGACGTCCATTGGGGGTACGGCTTTCCGGTCGGTGGCGTCGCAGCGATGCGCGCCGACCGCGGCGTCGTAAGCCCGGGCGGGATCGGCTTCGATATCAACTGTGGCGTCCGGCTGCTGCGCAGCGGTCTCGTCGCCGCGGAGATTCGTCCGCGCCTCGAGCCTCTCGCCGACGCCCTCTTCGCCGCGATCCCTTCGGGCGTAGGGGCTCGAACCGGTCAGCGTCTGGCTCTGCACGACCTTGACGAGGTCATCTGCAAGGGAGCGCGCTGGGCGGTCGAACGCGGATTCGGCTGGTCGAGCGACCTGGATCGCACGGAGGAGCGAGGGGAGATGGTCGGCGCAAGCCCGGCCGACATCTCCCACCGGGCCCACGAGCGCGGGGCGGATCAGCTCGGCACGCTCGGCTCGGGCAACCACTTCATCGAGGTCCAGGTCGTCGATCGGATCCTTGAGCCCTCGGCGGCGATGGCGCTCGGCCTCGAGGCTGGCGCAGTCACCGTCATGATCCACTGCGGCTCGCGGGGGCTCGGCCATCAGGTCTGCACCGACCACCTGACGTCGATGGATACGGCGGCCGCTCGCGCCGGCATTGTGCTGCCCGACCGCCAGCTCGCCTGCGCCCCGCTCGGCTCACCCGAAGCGAACGCATACCTCGCCGCAATGGCGGCCGCGGCCAACTTCGCTTGGGCGAACCGCCAGCTGATCGGCCAGGCAGTTCGCGCTGCCTTCCGGCGGGTATTGGGCACGCCGGCCGAGCGGCTCGGTCTCGAGCTCGTCTACGACCTGAGCCACAACGTTGCCAAGATCGAGCAGCATCATGTCGCCGGCCAACCGATTGTGCTGTGCGTTCACCGCAAGGGCGCGACGCGAGCGTTTCCACCGGGCCATCCGGACGTGCCGGCCGAATACCGTGCCGTCGGGCAGCCGGTCCTCATCCCAGGTGACATGGGCCGCTGCTCGTATGTGGCGGTCGGTGCGCCTGGTGCGATGGAACTCACCTTTGGCTCGAGCTGCCACGGGGCCGGCCGCGCTCTCTCGCGTCACGCCGCCGTCCGGCTGCTGCGGGGGGTCGACGTCGCCAGGCAGCTCGGCGCTCAGGGGATCGTCGTCCGCGCTGAGCGGCGGGACCTGCTGGCCGAGGAGGCATCGCCGGCCTACAAGGACGTCGAAGCCGTGGTGGAGGTCTCGGCGAATGCTGGCCTCATCCGGCCGGTTGCCCGCCTCCGGCCGCTCATCGTCGTCAAGGGCTAGGAATGGGGACGGCGTGACCCGCCTATCCGTGCGGCGGCACATCCAGACGCCGGGCGTCGTGAGCCGCTTGTCCGGGCCGCGGTGAATAGGGAGCCCGACCCGAGCACCAGCTGCTCCGCCCACCGGAAAGAGTCAGCGGCGCCGTCGCCCGCCGCCTCCCGCGCGGCCGCCTGGAGCTCCTCGATGTGCAGCCGGAGATGCTTGAGCCGGCCCGCGCCCGACCCGACCGCGCGAGCGCCCGGAATGTCGGCTTCACCGTGGCCGATGCGGTGCGGCTGCCCTTCGACGACGAGGCGTTTGACGTCGCCTTCCTCGCCACCGTGCTCGGCGAGGTGGTCGACCGCGCCACTGCAGCATTCCCACGTCTGGCGCTGTCCCGGGGCAAGACACGAGGTTGATGCCGTCGTGTGTTGGTGCGGCCTGTCCCAGCGTCCGGTCGCCGAGCGGCCCGAGCCCACCGGCTGACCGAAAGCCCCGGCCATCCAGACCGGGGCTTTCTTGCCGGGCACGCCTGAGCGCGGGGAACGCTGAGCAGTCCTGCCCTCACGCAGGACCAATGTGCAACCTAGCGCGGCAGCGGCGGCCCACCACTGTCGGCAAGAGCAGTCGCCACGCTGATTACGGCGGTCGCCACGACAGCCAACAGCGCGGAAGCGACGACGCGCAAACGCAGGTACCGAACCCTAGACATGTGCATGCCCTCCAGAGGCTCCCTCTCGACGGGAGCGCTGAGGCCACGCTAGACTGGCGACATGCGACTGTCAAGTATTTGTATACCGACCACCCGAGACAACGACCGGGATACCGCCACCTTGGGATCCCGCATTCGGGAGCTGCGCATGCAGGCCGGGCTCACGCAAACGGAGCTGGGTTCGCCGATGACTCGCTCGTTCGTCTCGGCGATCGAGCACGGGCGTGCCCTTCCGTCTCTCCCCGCCCTGCTGCTGATCGCGGCGCGCCTGGACGTGCCAGTGGGCAGACTCCTCGACCAGCTGGAGTGGACGTGGCGAGACACATATACTTCGGTTCATGACGGAAGCCACCCGACGCCGCCGCGTGACGGTCGATGACACACCATTGGCGCGCTCGATTGGGAGCGCGGATCCGCCAGGCCCGGCTCCGGGCGGGTCTGACCCAGCAGCAGCTGGCGGGCGAGCGGTACACGAAGGCATACGTGAGCGCCCTCGAGAACGGCTCGTCCAAGCCGTCCATGGCGGCGCTCACCTACCTGGCGACGCGGTTGGACATCTCCTCCGCGGTGCTCCTGGCCGGTGAGCCAGATCACTGGAGCAGGCTCGAAGGAGACGTCCTGCTCGCGAGCGGTCGCTGGCAGGAAGCCCTCGATATCTACGACCACCACCTTGCGGAAGCCCCAGGAGGCGGTGCGAGAGCGGAGCTGCTGCGGGGACGGGCCGAGGCACTCGCGAGGCTCGACCGCGGGCCAGAAGCCGCGACGGCGGCGTCCGAGGCCGCCGAGATCTTCGATCGCCTGGGTCGCGAAGCCGACGCGTCGCTGGCGCGCTACTGGGTCGCCAATGGCGAGTACCTCCAGGGGAACCTGGTTGAGGCGCGCCGGCTGATCGAGGCCATTCTCACCAAGGTGCGCGCTGGCCTGCGGGTCGAACCCGACTTCCACCTCCGAATGGTGATCGCCCTGGCGATCGGTCGAGACACGCGACGGCGAGTATGACCACGCGCTCGCGTACCTCTCGGAGATCCGCGGGCTTGCCGACACGCTCGATGACCGGCGCCGGGCAACCTACTTTTTCGACCTGGCCCACAGCTATCGCGAGACCGGTGACTACGAGGCTGCCGTACGGGCGGGTTCTGCGAGCCTGACGTTGTTCGCCGCCATGCACGCCGACGCAGAGACGGCTGCCCTCGAGAATGACTTGGCCCTCGCGTTCCTCAAGCTGGGGAACCTCTCGCGGGCAAACGAGCTCGTGACGAGCGCGCGAACGCGCTTTGAGGCGCTCGAGGACGCCCGATGGCTGGCCCATATCACCGACACGGAGGCCCAGATCGCGCTGGCCGGATCGGCCCTCGACCAGGCGGCGACCCTCGCCGAGCAGGCGATCGGGGGCGCCGAGCTGACAGGCAACCAGAAGGCCCTCATGGCGGCGCTCGTGACCCGTGCCCAGGTCCGGCGGCGGCGGGGCGACATCGAGAGCGCAGACGATGACTTCGCTCGAGCCGCGGATCTTGCGCGCGCCTCCGGCTCGCGTGGGCGGATCCGCGAGGTGCTCGGCGCCTGGTCCGAGATGCTCGCCGAGAGCGGAGACCTTCGTCGCGCGTACGACCTGACCCGCGAGGCGTTGTCGGTCTGAGAGGCGCCCGCGAGCGCCTTGTCTCCGCTGGTACAGCGCTTGGCTGTTGTCGGCGTGCCGTGTGGGTGCATATATACTTGCTGGTCAGGACCACAGATGCTTGTCCGCGACCGTCGGGAGCGCGATGTTCTCAACGTCACGTCGGCTGCTGCAGATCGACAGGTCGCAGTTCGCACCCCGTCACGGTGCCATGATCGGGCGGTGGCACGCTCAGGCCACGCCGGCCGACTGACGGGATGGAACGCGGCGGCACGGTGTCGGCGCTCGACGTGGCGGCGAGCGGCGCTGCAAGCCGTCGCCGACCGCTGGCGCTCTCGGCGCGGGCAATCGTCATCGCGTACGTGGTCGTCGCGGTGCTCTGGATCGCCCTCAGCGACCAGATCGTAAGCGTCCTGTTCTCCAACCCTGACGACCGGACCCTTGTCGAGACACTGAAGGGCGTGGGATTCGTCGCGGTCACGGGCGGGCTGCTCGCCGCGCTCCTGCACCGTTATGACGCGCTCCGCGCGTACCAGGCCGCCGAGCTGGAGCAACGCGAGCGCCGCTACCGGCTGCTCACCGAGCACGCGCAGGACATCATCTTCCGGATCGCGTTCGGGCCGACCGCCGCGACGGAGTACCTGAGCCCGGCCGTCGAGCGCATGCTCGGCTATCCTCTGTCCGCGTTCGACGGCGATCCGCACCTCTTCCGGAACCTGGTCCACCCCGACGACCGCGGCTGGTCGATCGCGATGCGGGCGCGTGGCGCGACGGGCTGCCAGTCGTACTGCGCATGCAACACGCCGACGGCAGCTGGATCTGGCTTGAACAGCGGGGCACGCCAATCCTCGATGCAGTGGGCCAGGCGGTCGCGGTCGAGGGGGTCGCGCGCGATGTGACGGAACAGCGCCGCATCGAAACGGCTCTGGCGCGCGTGAACCGCGTCCAGCGAACCCTGAGCGCCGCCAACGCGGCGCTCGTGCGTGCCGACGAAGAGCTCTCGCTCCTCGAGGCCATCTGCAGGGCGGTGATCGACGAGGGCGGCTTTCGCTTCGCCTGGGTGGGCTACTGCGAGGACGACGAGGCGGGCACGATCCGACCTGTCGCGCATGCCGGGCACGAAGAGGGCTACCTCGATGAGATCGCGGTCAGCTGGCATGACAACGACTCCGGCCGCGGGCCCACGGGGGTCGCGGCGCGCGAGCGGCGTCCGACTGTCAGCCGCGAGATCGCGGCCGATCCCGCGATGGCCCCGTGGGTCGAGGCGGCCCTTGCTCGTGGGTACGCATCTTCGGCAGCGTTCCCGTTGGGTCGGGATGAAGCGGTCTTCGGCGTGCTCACGATCTACGCGGCCGAGCCCGACACATTCGGGCCCGAGGAGGTCGCGCTGCTCGAGGAGCTGGCGGCTGACCTCTCATACGGTGTTGATGCCCTGCGGACGAGGGCCGTCGGCGCGGCGGCCGAGGCCGCGCGTCGACGGTTGGTGACGGCCATCGAGCAGTCGGCCGAGTCGATCGTGATCACCGACGCTGCGGCCCGGATCGAGTACGTGAACCCGACCTTCGAGCGCGTGACCGGCTTCACCGCGGCGGAGGTACTCGGCCAGAACCCGCGCCTGCTGCAGAGCGGGCACCAGACCCGCGCCTTCTACGAGGCGATGTGGCAGACGCTGACCAGCGGGCAGCCCTGGGCAGGTGACGTGGTGAACCGCCGCAAGGATGGCTCCCTGTACACAGAGGCGGCCGTCATCTCCCCGATCCGCGACGGCGCTGGCACGACGACCAGCTACGTCGCGGTGCAGCGCGAGGTGACACGCGAGCGGGAAGCTGAGGCCCGCGAGCAGGTCCGGGCTCGCGAGCGGACCCAGATCGCCGAGGCGCTCGCAACGCTCCATCCGCAGGCCACGCCCGAGGAGACGGCCGACGCCGTGTGCCAGCAGATTGTTCAGCTGCCAGAGGCGCGCTCCGCCGTGTTCCTCGCCTTCGACCCCGACGGGCGGGCCACCCCGCTTGGTGCGGCCGCTGCGGATCGCCGGGTCCTTGAACGCCAACGCCTCAGCGGGGCACGGACGGAGCACCTTCGGTCGCGGGCGGTCCAGGGACCCTGGGTCGAGAGCTGGGAGGCGTCACGTGGCCAACCCTTCAGCCGCACGTTCCAGGCGATCGGCATCCGGGCTCTCGCCTATGCACCCGTCCGGATCGAGCAGGTCGTGGTGGGCCTGCTCGAGGTGGGTTCCGCGGGCGACGACGCATCCGACCGGCTGACCGAGCGCCTGCCCGCGCTCGTCGAGTTCGCCTCGATCGCGAGCGCGGTGCTCGGCCCCTCGATCTCGTCGCGCGCCCAGCTCAGCCGCTCGCGCGAACGCATCCAGGCGATCATCGACGAGGTGGCGTTTCATCCGGTCTTCCAGCCGATCGTCGATCTGGCGACCCTCGCCGTCATCGGCTATGAGGCGCTCACCCGCTTCGACGACGGCATGCAACCCGATGCGCAGTTCGGCGCAGCTGCGGCGGTGGGCCTCGGCGTCGAGCTCGAGGTCGCGGCGCTGCGTGCAGCCTTGACTGCGGCCAGCGCCCTGCCCGCAGCTCCGTGGCTCAACGTGAACGCTTCACCGGCAGTCGTCCTGGCCGGGGAGCCGCTGCGCTCGCTCGTGGCGGGTTATCCGGGTCAACTCGTGCTCGAGGTGACCGAGCACGCTGTCATCAACGATTACGCCGCTTTCCGAGAGGCGGTGACCGCTCTGGGACCAAACCTGCAGATCGCCGTCGACGATGCGGGAGCCGGGTTCGCGAGCCTGCGGCACATCGTCGAGCTGCGGCCCCACATCGTGAAGATCGATCGCTCCCTTGTGGCGGGTATCGACGCCGACCCGGCCCGCCAGGCACTCCTCGCGGGGCTCCGTCACTTCGCCGACTCACAGGGGTGCAGCCTCATCGCGGAGGGGATCGAGACCGAAGCGGAGCTGGCCACCCTCGTCGCCCTCGACGTTCGCTCAGGGCAAGGCTACCTGCTCGGCCGGCCCCTACCGTTCCCAGCCCCAGGGGCATGAGGCACAATCGGTGGTCAGGACCCCGTGCTCCGTCGCCTGACACCGTTCGCCAGGCGTGGTGACCGCGTCAACGCCGCTCACAGCCGGGCCGCGGTCGGCTCCGTCTGTCGCCTCGACTCGGGCATGATCAGGTCTGGCTATGGGCTCGAACGCGGCGCAGCCATGGGGTACGATCGCGGCGCCATGGACGTGCCGGCACGGGAGGCGTCGCGTGAGTGGACCCGGGGCCAGATCCCGCCGGGGATTGAATCGGCGGAGCGATCAGACGGCCCGGGGAGCGATCCCCAGACAGGCGCGGACGCCGAGCGAGCCGGGGCCTGCAGTGCGGGTTGATCGGGTGGATCGCGAGCGCGCCTTCGTCGTCCTCCGCTCGGCCCAGCGCGCCCTTCTGCACGCCGAGGACGAGGCCGAGCTCCTCGACTTGATCTGCCGGATCGCGGTCGACGAGGCTGGCTATCGACTCGCCTGGGTCGGGTTCGCGCATGATGATCCGGGGCGCACTGTCCGCCCGGTCGCCCAGGCCGGCTACGAGGCGGGGTACCTCGAATCGATCACCATTACCTGGGCAGACACCCTCCTGGGCCGGGGACCAACCGGGACGGCGATCCGCACCGGCCGCCCCGTCCTCGGCCGGAGCTTCCTCACCGATCCAGAGCTCGCCCCGTGGCGGGAACAGGCGATCCAGCATGGCTTCGCCTCGTCCCTCGCGCTGCCCCTGCGAGCAGAAGACGGGCCGTTCGGCGCGCTCACGATCTACGCGAGCATGCCGAATGCCTTCAGCGCAGAGGACGTGGAGCTGCTCAGCGGCCTCGCCGACGACCTCGCCTTCGGGATCACGATGCTCCGGACGCGCGCGGCTCGCGGGGCGGCCGAAGAACGTCTTCGCCGCAGCGAGCACGACCTCGCCGAAGCCCAGCGGATCGCCCGCATCGGGAGCTGGTCGCTCGACCCGATGACCGGCGATGCCACGTGGTCCTCCGAGATGTACGGCATCCTGGGGCTCGATCCCGACGGTCCAGCCCTGGGACTCGCTGACATCTCGAGGGTGTTCTCCCACGACAGCGTGGGCCGTGTGACGGCGGCCGTCGAACGAGCCGTCGAGACCGGCGAGCCCTGGCAGATGGACCTCAGGTTGGAGCCACCGGACGGACGGCACGGCTGGGTCGCCAGCCACGGCATCGCTGAACGGGGCGAGACAGGAGCTGTGGTCGGGATCCGCGGGACGATGCAGGACATCACCGAGCGGGTTGCGGCGGCGGAAGAGCGGGCACGGCTCGTCGAAGGACTTCGCCGGAGCGAGCGCAACCTCGCCGACGCACAGCGCATCGCTCACGTCGGCAGCTGGGAGCGGGACCTCGCGACGGGCGCCCTCCATTGGTCGGACGAGTCGCACCGGATGTTCGGGATCGAGCCTGGCACCTTCGCCGGAACCCTGGCGGCGTACCTCGCGTTCGTCCATCCCGACGATCGGAGCAAGGCCTCCCCAAGCCTGGCGGACCTCGATGCCGGCGACCACAGAGTGATCGAGTACCGGATCATCCGGGCCGACGGCGCCGTGCGGCTCCTGCACGAAGAGGCCGAGGTCATCCGCGATGCGAACGGGACGCCGGTCCGGTACGCCGGCTCCACCCGGGACATCACCGAGCAGGCCGCCGCCGAGGAGGAACGGTCTCGACTCCAGGAGGGACTCCGGCTGAGCGCGCGCAACCTCGCCGAGGCGCAGCGGATCGCCCACATCGGCAGCTGGGAATGGGACCTCGCGACCGACACCGCCCAGCGCTCCGAGGAGCTGCACCGGATCTACGGGGTCGAGCCTGGCACGATCCCCGGGACGACCGAGGCGTTCCTCGCGTTCGTTCATCCTGACGATCGTGCTCGAGTGCAGGCATCCGAGCGGGCGGCTGCCACAGGCAGCGGCCAGTATGCCCTCGAGTACCGGGCCGTCCGCCCGGACGGCAGCATCCGGATCGTCCGTGACGAGTCCGAGGCCGTCCGCGATCCGAGCGGCACTCCGGTCCGGATGGTCGGCACCGTCCAGGACATCACTGAGCGAGTCCAGCTCGAGGCGCGAGAAGTTCGCCGCGCTCGCGAGCGGGCCCTGATCGCGGATGCGCTCGGGGCGCTTCGGCCACTCGATACCCCGGAGCAGACGGCGGCGGCGATCTGTGGCCGCATCGTCGAGCTCCAGGAGGTCGCGATGGCGTCCCTTCTGCTCATCGATCCAGACGGCAGTGCGGTGCCCCTGGCCATGATCGTCGACGACGGGCGGCTTCTCGAACGGAAGGACCTCGGCTCCAAGCGGAGCGCGCAGCTCCGGACGCGCGCCGAGCAGGGACCGTGGGTCCAGGCCTGGGTACCGCGCGCCGGTCACCCCTACCTCGCCGATCACCTGGCCATCGGTCTCCGCGGCCAGGCCTATGCGCCGATCCGGTCGGGAGCGACCCTCATCGGCCTGCTGACGGTCGGCTCGAGGGACCCTGATGCCGTCGCGCTGCTGACCGAGCGCCTGCCGGCGATCCTCGAGTTCGCCTCGCTCGCCGGGGCACTCCTGGCGCCGTCCGCCGCCCAGGTGACGGCGACGGCCGCTACGCGAACGAGCACCCAGGCAATCCTCAATGCGGGTTCCTTTCGTCCGTTCTTCCAGTTGATCGTGGACCTCCACACCGGCGCTGTCGTCGGCTACGAGGCGCTCAGCCGCTTCACCGATGGCACCCGGCCCGACGTTGTCTTCGCCTCGGCCGCCCGGGCCGGACTGGAGGTCGAGCTCGAAGTCGCCACGCTCGAGGCAGCCCTCGGGGCCGCGGCCGTCCTCCCGCCCGAGGCCTACCTCAGCCTGAACGCCTCGCCAGCGCTCATCGGTTCCGGCCGCCTCGGTCCGCTCCTCGTCGGCCTCACGCGGCAGATCACGCTCGAGATCACCGAACACGCCGTCGTTGAGGACTACGCGGCGCTCCGCCGTGACCTTGCGACGCTCGGCCCGACTGTCAGCCTCGCGGTCGACGATGCTGGCGCCGGGTACGCAAGCCTCCGCCATGTACTCGAGCTCGCGCCGAGCATCGTGAAGCTCGACATTGGGCTCATCCGCGGGATCAACGCCGATCCCGCCCGCCAGGCGCTCGTCGCCGGAATGAGCTATTTCGCGGTGAAGCGCAAGGTGCGCCTCGTCGCCGAAGGGGTCGAGACCGCGGCCGAGCTCAAGACGCTCCGCTCGCTCGGGATTCACCACGGCCAGGGCTACCTGTTCGGCCGCCCGCGGGACGGCCGAGCGCCTGGGGCCTGGCCGACGAGGATCGCCCTGGGCATCGGGGAGGAGGTGCGCTGAGTAGGAGGCACGAGGGGGACCAGGAAGCCGCCCTCGCTCCAGCACGTCATGAGACAGTCGATCCGATCATCGTGTGTGAGCTGCCAGCGCCTCAGCCCGAGTCTTCGGCTGGCACCTGGCTCAATCGAACGGCGATCGCCGCGGCTGCTCCCCGGCCCGGCACACCGAGCTTGCCAAGGATCTTCGACACGTGGACGCTGGCGGTCTTCTCGGTCACGAAGAGCCGCTCGCCGATCTCACGGTTCGTGAGGGAGATCCGGGCGCGCCGCGCGAGATCGGTCGCATCGGCCACCAGAGGACGAGCACCTCAGCCGTCGTCTTGAGGATTCGTGGCTCTCGTTCACGACTCTTCCTCTCCGGCGACCCGCGCGCCGATTGCGCGCATCGGGCCGCGGGCCTTGGCTCGGGTCTCCTCCCATTCCGTCGCGGCGTCGCTGCGCCAGGTGATCCCGCCACCCACATGGAAGGTCAGCCGTCGCCCGTCCGCGACGAAGGTGCGGATCAGGATCGACGACCCCAGTGTCCCCGCGGCGTCCACCCAGATGGCGGCGCCGCAGTATGGGCCGCGCCGGACCGGCTCGAGCGCCTCGATCAGCTCCATCGCCCGGATCTTCGGTGCACCCGTGATGGATCCGCCCGGGAAGGTGGCCGACAGCAGGTCGAAGGCGTCCCGGCCGGAAGCCAGCCGGCCGGTGATCGTCGACACGAGATGCTGGACGCTGGGGGTCCGCTCCAGCCGCCAGAGTCGCGGGGCGCGGACGCTCCCCGGCTGCGAGACGCGTCCCAGGTCGTTGCGCAGGACGTCCACGATCATCGTGTTCTCGGCGCGGTCCTTGGCGCTGGCGATGAGCTCCGCGGCGAGGGCGCGGTCCTCCTCCCGGGTCCGGCCCCGGGGACGGGTCCCCTTGATCGGGTCCGCGCGGATGCGGCCGGCGGTATCGAGCGAGACGAACGGCTCGGGCGAGGCTGACACGATCGCGCGGGGGCCGCCGCCGGCCGGATCGCGCCCGAGGTCGATGAAGGCGGTGAAGGAAGCCGGCTCGCCAGCGCGCAGGCGCCGGAAGACCGCCCACGGGTCGCCGTCGAACGGGGCAGCCAGGCGGCGGGCGAGGTTCGCCTGGTAGAGCTCGCCGGACGCAATCGCGGCCCGAGCGGTCTCCACGCCCCGATCCCAGGTAGCCCGGTCGGTCCCGGAGACGAAGTCGAGTGGGGGAAGGGGTGAGGGCGCCGAGTCCTTGGCCACGGCCGCCCGAGCGATCGCTGCCGCCCGCTCCCGCACCTCGGCGAGCGTGCGCGCCAGCCTGGCCCTGTCTTCGTCCACGGCCCGTCCGGCGAGCCATGCGCGCCCGTCGCGACGGTCCCAGACGACCGCCCAGTCGTGGAGACCGAGGCGAAGGTCCGGAAGTCCCTGGTCGTCGATGGCATGCGCCGGAAGGGTCTCGAGGCGCCGGCCCAGATCGTAGGCGAGGTGCCCCACGAGCCCGCCGGCGAACGGAACGGCCCCTGCGGGAAGAGGCGTCGCATCCAGGCGCGCGAGCGCCCGACGGGCGTCGGCGAACGGATCCTGCCCGGCCGACGAGCCCACGAGGACGTCGCGCGGGTCCGCCACGAGGATCGACCAGCGGCCCGCCCGCCCCGGGCGCGCGCTCTCGAGCAACCCGAGGCCCGGCACGTCGCGAAACCCCTCCGCGGCGTGCGCGGGCGCGACGCCATCGAGGGCCGGGAGGCGTTCGATGACGAGGGACACCGGCCCGGAGGCGGGGTTCGCGGCGGACCCGCCTGATCGAGCCAACATGCAGGGATTATCGGCGTGCACCGGCCCGACAGGTCGCGGGCGTTCAGCACTGGCTCCGTTCGGCGCGGGCGCGAGACCATGCCCGCGCGATCGGCCGGTTCGGGCGGCCATCGGTCTAGGGGCTATCTTCTGCGCAGGGGATGGGTCCCGACACCAACGTCAATCGACGTCACCAGGCGTCGGCGAGTTGTGAACGGCATTCGAGATGCAGATGGTGAAGGACGGTTCGCCAGCATCGGGCGTTGACCCCTGACGAGGGATATCGCCAGCCTAGTCACCACCGCCATTCAACGATTACCGATGAGCAGGATCGCGCTCATACAGTCTTCGTGACCACACGAAGCCAACGAGCGCGATCGCCACGCACCAGGCCACGGCGATCACGCCGCGGTCGCCGATGGGGGTCCCGAACAGCAGGCCGCGCAGCGTCTCGATGATCGGCGTGAACGGCTGGTTCTCGGCGAACCAGCGCAGGCCGTCGGGCATCGTCTGCGTCGGCACGAACCCGCTGCCGAGGAACGGCAGGAGCATGAGGAACATGGGGAGGTTGCTGGCGGTCTCGACGCTCCGTGTTGACATGCCGAGCGCGACGGAGAGCCAGGTGACCGCGAGCGTCGTGAGCGCGAGCATCCCGGCCGCGGCGAGCCACTCCGCCGGGCCGGTGGTCGGCCGGAATCCGATCAGCAGGGCCACGCCCACCACCACGAGCGATGGCCAGGCCGGTCTGGATCATGCTGCCGACGACGTGGCCGATCAGGACCGAACCGCGCGAGATGTCCATGGTCCGGAAGCGGGCGACGATGCCCTCGGTCATGTCCATGGCGACGGAGATCGCGGTCCCCGTGGCACCGCCGGCGACGGTCATCAGCAGGATCCCGGGGATCACGTAGGCGACGTACGCTTCGCGGCCCCCGGACACCCCGCCGAGGCCCGCGCCGAGCGTGCCGCCGAAGACGTACACGAACAGCAGCAGGAACACGACGGGGACGCCGGCGATGAACAGGGTCATCGAGCGGTAGCGCTGCATGTGGCGGAGGTTCCGTCGCAGCATCGTCGCCGAGTCACCCAGGACGTAGGCGTGGGCCGTCATCATGCGGCTCCTTTCTCGATGTCGGGGTGGCCGGTGAGGGACAGGAAGACGTCGTCGAGGTCCGGGGTGCGGACCGACAGCCCGTCGACGTCGATGGACGCGTCCTCGAGCGTGTCGAGCAGGGTCCGCAGCGAGCTGACGCCGCCGTCGCTCGGGACCAGCAGGGCGAGCGACTCGTCGTCGCGTGACGCGCCCGCGAACATCCCGGCGGCTCGCTCCAGCTCGCCGTTGTCGGCGAACTCGAGCCGGACGTGGCCGCCGGGCACCAGGCGCTTGAGCTCGGACGGCGTGCCCTCGGCGACCAGCCGGCCATGGTCGAGGACCGCGATCCGGTCGGCAAGGCGGTCCGCCTCTTCGAGGTACTGGGTGGTCAGGAAGATCGTGACCCCGCGATCGACGAGGTCTCGGATCACCTGCCACATCGTGCGCCGGCTGCGCGGATCGAGCCCCGCGGTCGGCTCGTCGAGGAAGATGATCCGGGGGTTGCCGACGAGCGTCATCGCGAGGTCGAGTCGGCGCTGCATCCCGCCGGACCAGGTCGAGACCGGCTTTCGCGCCGCCTCGACGAGGTCGAACCGGTCGAGCAGCTCCACCGCCAGACGTCGGCCGTCAGCCCTGCCGAGGTGGCGGAGGTCGGCCATCAGGATCAGGTTCTCCTCGCCGGTAAGGAACCTGTCGACGGCCGAGAACTGGCCGGTGACGCCGATCGCGGCGCGGACAGCGTCGGGAACTCGCCGATGTCGTGGCCCGCGACCTCCACGTCGCCGCCGTCGGCGGTGATCAGGGTGGACAGGATGTGGACCGTGGTCGTCTTGCCGGCGCCGTTCGGCCCGAGGAGCGCGTAGACCGTACCCTCGGGGACCTCGAGGTCGATGCCGTCGAGCACGACCTGGGTGCCGTACGACTTCCGCAGGCCCACCGCCCGGATCGCCGGGCGTGACGCGGCGCCAGTCATGCCGCACCTCCAGGTCGGGAGGCGTTGCGACCCACAGGGTCAGATGTCGAGATCCTCGACGGGCGGTTGCTGGGCTGCGCCGGCGACCATCTCGTAGAGCTGCGGCGGGATCCGCTCGCGGAGCCCTTCGAGCGTCTCGACGACCTCGAGCGTCGACTCGGCCGGCCGGGTGCCGTAGCTGATGTT
The DNA here is from genome assembly GCA_963722475.1 of uncultured Chloroflexia bacterium. Lineage (GTDB taxonomy): Bacteria > Chloroflexota > Limnocylindria > Limnocylindrales > CSP1-4 > CTSoil-043. The sequence goes on from CAVRMJ010000011.1 coordinate 21,275, forward strand.
GCCCAGGCCCAGGTAGCCTCGCCAGCCGGCAGGCTTGCCCTCGGCGTCGACCGCCGTCCACTCGGCCGTCCGATCGATGTGGACGACGAACTTGCCCGTCCGGCTCCGGTAGACGCGGAAGATCTCGTAGCGGCTCGACGACGAGTTGACCCACTCGCCCAGGAGCACGCCGCTGAAGCGGACCTTGCGGCCGGCCTTCGGTCCCACCCGGACGATGATCTCGTCGAATCCCTCGCGCCGGCCCTCCTCGATGTCGACATAGCGACGAAGGGCGGCAGCGATCGCCGCCGAGAGGTTGTCGCCGGCGAGCTCCTGGGCGCGCTGGTAGAGCGCGAGGTCCCCATCGGAGACGTAGATCGTCTTGTTCGGCACGTCGGCATCGTAACTCCTGTCGACCAGACGAGTGATACGTAGATGTATACGTATATCACATGGGCAGCCGGAGGACAAGCTCGACGTGAGGAGATCAGCACAACGGGCAACCTGCGAGGTCTCCCCCGTTGCGGTTTGGCTCCGGAGTGTCAGACGCGCCGTCAGTTGTTCGGTCGATTTGGAGGGTTAGGCCTCCGGCGCGGTCTCGAAGCCGCCAGTCTGTGGGCAACAAGGCAGTCGGCGGAACCGGTCGGCTGAGATGGGGGAGGTCGTAGGCGGGTCACGCTTCGCTTGCCACCGGCAACGGAGTGCGACTCCCGCGGGCCTGAGCTGGACGGGCTCGGCGGATCGCGCTAAACTTGTACCAGATCGGCATGTGTTTATCGGCCGGTCGGTTCGCAGCGGAGGCCCGATTCGATGCCTCTCCGTTCCAGCTCCGCACCGTCCGATCCGGTTTCGCCCGGCCGGGCGGTCCTCGTGAGTCGTCGCACGCTCCTTCGGCGCAGCGGGCTGATTGCGGGCGGCGTCGGCGCGACAGCGTTCCTCGCCGCGTGCACCCAGGCGGGCGCCCCCGCCTGGACGTACCCGCCCGCCGCCCCGGCGTCCAGCGGAGGCTCGTCCGAGAAGTCGGCCAGTCCGGCGACGTCGACCGAGCCGGCTGCGAGCCCGACCCCTTCGGCGGTGCCGGCGATGACTGCCTCGGCGGCGCCGGTTGCCGGGGCCCGCGATCCGAGCCCTGCCGACTTCGCGGTGCCTCCGGCCTATCAACGGGCGCACTCCACCCCGATCCCGTTCGAGCTGACGTCGAACGATGGCTCGGACGAGACGATCCTCATCGCCGCCAATCCCGCGACCGCGTACACGTCGATGAACTTCGGCCGGCAAGTCCCCGCTCCGACGCTCCGGATCACCGAGGGCGACACGGTCCACTTCACGCTGACGAACCAGGGCCAGATGCCCCATTCGATCGACTTTCACGCTGCCCGGACCGCGTGGAGCACCAACTACCAGGAGGTGCCGCCGGGCGGCTCGTTCAGCTTCGACTGGACGGCGAGCTATCCGGGCGTCTTCATGTACCACTGTGGCGCGGCGCCCGTGCTCATGCACATGGCCGACGGCATGTACGGCGCGGTCATCGTCGATCCCAAGGGCGGTCGACCAGCGGCCCGCGAGTACCTCATCGTCCAGAGCGAGTTCTACGGCTCCGGCGGCGAGTACGCCAAGATGCTCACGAACCCGCCCGACTTCGTCGTCTTCAACGGCCAGGCCAACCGCTACAAGACGACCCCCCTCACGGCGAGCGTCGGCGAGCTCGTCCGCATCTTCATCGTGAATGCCGGCCCCAACTCCTCGTCGGCCTTCCACGTCATCGGCGCGCTCTTCTCTCACGTCGAGGCCGATGGCCACCCGGCGAACCGGCAGGGCATGCGGCAGACGATCGACGTGCCTCCCGGTGATGGCGCGCTCGTGGAGCTGACGTTCGCCGAACCCGGCACGTACCCGTTCGTGACCCACCGGTTCTGCGACGCTTCGAAGGGCGCGGTCGGCCTCTTCAAGGTCAGCTGACGAGCACGGACCAGAGGAGTGATCTCGACATGCGCCTGGAGCTGACCCGGCGGGCCGACTACGCGGTCCGGGCGATGCTGGCTCTCGCCCTGGCCCGTGACGAGACGCGGCACGGGGACCATCCCGGGAACGGCCAGCTGAGCGTCGCCCGGATCGCGGCATCCGAGGCCATTCCGCCGCGGATCCTCCCGAGCGTCATGCACCGGCTCACGCGAGCAGGGCTGGTCGAGGCGCAGACGGGCCGGACCGGCGGCTATCGCCTGGCTCGTCGCGCCGACCGGATCAGCCTGCTCGAGATCATCGAGGCGGTCGAAGGCGACACGCGACGGCGCATCTGCATCCTCCGCGGTGGGCCATGTCTCGCCAACGGGCAGTGCTCGGTCCACGGCGTCTTTGCATCGGCCCAGGAGGCGCTTCGGGATTCCCTCGCGGCCGCGACGCTCGCGAGCGCGGCTGCCGCCCCGATTTCGGGACCGCCCGGGGGTTGATCCACCGTCCGGGAGCCACCAGTCCCCGCCAAGCACGAAGGAACACCAGATGGAAACAGCGAAGTTCTACCCGGACTGGCGCGAGCTCGTGACGTTCGCGGCACCACGCCCCAATCCCACGCTGCTCCGCGACGAGACCGACGTCCGCGTTCTGGTGGCGGGTCTCGAGCCGGGCGGCCAGATCCCGGCCCACCCGGAGCGTCTCGCCATCTACCACGTCCTCGAGGGGCAGGGCGAGATGGTCGTCGACGACAACCGGTTCGTGCTCGCCGCCGGGGCGACCGTCATCGCCCCACGGGGATCGCGACGAGGAATCGAAGCCGTGACGCGTCTCGCGTTCCTCGCGGTGCGGGTTGGGCCGGATCTCGAGACCGGCGATTGACCGTTCGTGAATGGGTTGAGGTCGGTCAACGCCGGATCCTCCGCCTGTGGTTGCCGCACCAGCACGGAGCGTGGGCCATGCTGGCTCTGCCGATCCTCGTCGGCATCGCCGCCAGCCGGTTCCTCCCGGGTCAGCTGCTCCTCGCCGGCACCGCGGTCGCCGCGTACCTCGCCTCGGCAACGCTCCAGGCGTGGCTCCGGGCCCGGCGGCGGCCGTCCTACGTTCCGTCGATCGCGGCGTACGGTGCGGCGACCGCTCTCCTCGGGATCCCGCTTCTCGTGCTCGAGCCGCGGCTCATCCTGGCGGTCTTCGTGCTCGTACCGGCGGGTGCGTTGACGCTCGCCGCTTCCCGCCCCGGCACGCCGCGCGAGCTGGCGCTCAGCCTCGCCCACGTCGCCCAGGCGTCAATCCTCGCCCCGGCGGCGATGCTCCTGGCGGGCGAGACGAGGACGTGGGTGCTCGGTGCGGCGGCGGCGATCGTGGCTGGCGAGATGGCCGGCTCGGTGCTGGCGGTTCGCTCGGTCATCCGCGAACGCGACAACGTGGCCTTCGCGGTCCGCTCGGTGGGCTACCACGCGGTGATCACGCTCGCGGCAGCAGCAACCCTCCCCTTGGCGTACGCGGCGCTCGCCGCATTCCTCACCGCCCGTGCGGCTGCGCTGCCGCTTGCGCGCCGCCGGCTTGCGTCGACGGGGCGGGGGCTGCGGCCGATCCATGTCGGGCTCATGGAAGCGATCGCATCCATCGCCCTCGTCGCCCTTGCCCTCGCCGTCCCAATCGCCGCCGCACGCCACTGACGGGCGGATCCTGACCGGGAGTTGCTCCCGCTCGCGAGCCCGTCGTGCCCCGACAGACCTGCAGCCCAGCGAGGCTCCGCTCGGGGATCAACGGCGTCCGAGGCGGCGCCCAGCGACCCATGCGTCGACCACCGCGGGGAGATGGGCGTCGAAGCGTCGGATCTCCTCGGCGGAGACCGGCGCGTCGGCGATCGCGCACGGCTCCGCCGGCTCCGCGATGAAGGCGGCATCGCGCAGCTCGCGTCCCGGCTCGAGCCGGGCGAGGGTCACCTGCTGGCCACGCCACGTGTCGAGATTGAGGGCGTGCCCGGCATGGCTCAGAGTGGGCCGTTCGACCGGGGTATGTCCGAAGACGACCCGGCTGATCCCGGCCCTCCGGTAGGTCGCCCACGACTCCGCGCCTGGGAAGGGTTCCGGTGAGGCAAAGAACCCGTCGCGGATCCACAGCCGGTCGGCGCTCCGCTCGAACCGGTCGAGATCCTGGAACGGCACCGGCCCGGCGTGGACGAACAGCACGTCCCGCCAGCGCGCGTACGGCGCGAACGTCCAGAGCGTCGGCACGAGGTCGGGGGCCAGCTCGTCGACGCGAGCGGCGATCTCGGCGGGCGACCGACCCTTCCACTCGTCCGGGCGCAGACCCGCGGACAGCAGCGTTGCCCCGCCGCCGAACGTCATGAACGCCCGGAAGATCTCGGGCTCGCCTCCGATCCCGCCCAGGACCTGCGCCTCGTGGTTGCCCTCGAGGATCGCGACAAGGCCGCCTGCGTTCGCGGCCTGCGCGCGGAGAGAGGCGAGACGCCGGACGAGCCGCAGCGAATCGGGTCCCCGGTCCACCACGTCGCCGGTCACGACGAATGCCGTCCCGGCCGGCGCGGTCCACCGGTCCTCGCCGTCGGTCAGGTCGGCCGCGCCTAGCAGGCGGTCGACGGCGCCGAGCTGCCCATGGAGGTCGCTGGCAGCCCAGACGGTGAACTCGTCGGGGACCTGGATCGGCGCGACGTCGGGTGCGGCCATGGCCGGCCGAGGCTACCACCGCTCGGTCGGATCGGCGGTGGTCGGCGCGCCGGCCCCACGAGCGTCGGATCGGCGTGAACCAACGCCCCACCAGGGGCGGGGAGAGGTGTGGGCGCGGTTGCCGATGAAACCGCGCGCCGCCCGCCGACGTACCCACCGCACAAGGTCGAGTCGACCCCCAGAAGCGAGGAGAGCTGCAATGAAGCCACGCGTCCCGATGCCGCGCCTGACGAGGCCTGGTGCACTCGGCTCAATCGTCGTGCTGCTGGCCGCATGGGCGGCCGGGCCCGTTCTTGCCGTCGACTACGGGTCGCCGGCGCCCGTGACCACGGCCGCCCCGGCCAGCATCCAGCTTGGGGCCGGATCGCGCGCGTCCCTGGGGTCGTTCCTGGTCGGGCCCAACGGCATGACCCTGTACACGCTCTCGTCCGAGACGGGCGCAGCATCCGTCTGCACGGGCGGCTGCCTCGCCGCCTGGCCGCCGTTGGTCGTGGCACCGGGCGGCTCCGTCGCCGGGCCGGTCGGCGCGACCGGCCCGTTCTCGACGATCACCCGCGCGGATGACGGTTCCACACAGGTGGCGTACAACGGTCGGCCGCTCTACTCCTTCGCCCATGACACGGCGGCCGGGCAGACCAATGGCCAGGGCATCAAGGCGCTCGGCGGCGTCTGGCTGGTGGCCGCGCTCTCGGGAGCCCAGTCCAGCATCCAGCTCGGGTCCGGCACGAACGCAACGCTCGGCACGTTCCTGGCCGGCTCCGGCGGCATGACCCTGTACACGCTGTCGTCCGACCCGAACAACGGGTCGGTCTGCACCGGCGGGTGCCTGGCGAACTGGCCGCCTCTCCTGATCGCGCCCGGAGGCTCGACCAGCGGCCCGGCCGGTGCGACGGGCACGTTCGGAGCGTTTGCCCGCAGCGACGGCACGGCCCAGGTCACCCACGACTCGCGCCCGCTCTACTACTTCGCGCATGACACTGCGGCCGGGCAGACCAACGGCGAAGGGATCGCGGCGTTCGGCGGGGTCTGGCACGTCGCGTCCGCGGTCCTGGCGGTCGCGACCAGCAGTCCGTCGGCAACCGCCGCGCCCACGAGCGCCGCCACCGTCCCGCCGACCAGCACGAGCGGCAACGGGTCCGGCGACGGGCCGGGCGTCATCCGGTCGCTCCTGCTCGCGCTCCTTGGTGCAGTCGCAGCGACGATGGTCGCGATCGGCGTCCTGTCGCGCCGCATGCGTCGGGCGTAACCGGCGATGCGCCTCGGCGGGCGGTGGGTGATCGGGCCGATCGTGGCGGTCCTGGTGACCGGGTGCAGCCCCACGGGCTCGGCACAGACTCCACCGCCCGCCGCGCCGGCAGGCCCCACGGCGAACGTCGGAGCAGCCACCGCGCCGCCGAGTCTCGCCGCCTCGGGCGCTGCGGCGACCCGAGGCGCTCCACAAGCATCCGCGCAACCCTCAGCGCCCTCCCCGGCGGCCAGGGCCACGACTCGGCCCAGCGCCGCGCCGACCCCACGGCCGACGGGGTCGCTTCGTCCTGCCACGCCGCCGCCGGCGATGCCCCCGCCGGCGCCAGGAGGGGAGGCGGTCCGCATCTCGGACTTCGCCTTTGCGCCGCAGGTCATCACGGTGCGGGTCGGGACACGGGTGACGTGGACGAATCTTCAGCCCGCCATCGAGCACACCGTAACGGCCGACGACGGGTCGTTCGGGAGCGACCCGCTTGCAGCCGGGAGCGCGTACTCGCACGTGTTCACGATCGTGGGAACCTACGCGTACCACTGCAGCATCCACCCCGACATGACCGGCACGCTGAACGTCAGCGGGTAAGCGCACCGCGACCGACTTCGCAGAGGAGGACTCTCCGGTGAACGGGTTCCGGCTCGCCGTCTCGATCGTGCTACTGCTCGTAGGCCTTGTGTGGATCGTCCAGGGGACCGGCCTGCTGGGCGGCAGCCCGATGAGCAGCCAGTCTCTCTGGGCGGTGATCGGCGCCGTCCTTGTCGTCGCAGCAGCCGGGGTCGCCTGGACCGCCCGGCGCGGCGCCCGGGGCTAGTCCACGCCTGGGTGCCTTGGGAGAACTCGGCATCCTCGATCGAAGATGCCGCGCGAGCCTGGCGAGCAGGACGCTGGCCCCGGGTTGGTCCTTGACCTGCTGTGATCGAAGATCGGCACATGAGTGATCAGTCATCGGATCAGCGCATTCTTCTCCTGTCGGACCCGCGGGTAGCCGCGCTCCCGATCGCGGAAACGGGGGAGGCGCTCCTCGACGTGCGCGAGGCAGGCCTTCGGCTGGATGGACGCAAGCGTGACGAGACCGGCGCCTATGCGCGCCTTCGGAGCGGGGTCGTCGAGCGCCTGCTCGTCGCCGAACGGCGACTCCCCGCCGGCCTCGCCTTTCTCGTGATCGAGGGTCATCGACCGGCGTGGCTGCAGCACGACTACTTCGAGGAGCACCTGGCCGAGCTCCGGAGGCTCCACCCAGGCTGGTCGGCCGACCGCCTGCACGTCGAGGCGAGCGCGTACATCTCGCCACCCGGGGTGGCGCCGCATCCCTGCGGGGCCGCGGTGGACCTGACGCTCTGCCGCCTCGACGGCGCCGAGATGCAGATGGGCACCCGAGTGAACACCAGTCCCGAGGAGAGCGACAGCGCCTGCTTCATGGCCGCCTCGAACATCTCCAGGGAGGCCCGGGAGAACCGACTGATCCTCGCGGGCGCCCTCTCGGGAGTCGGCCTGCTGAACTACCCGACCGAGTGGTGGCACTGGTCCTTCGGGGACCGCTACTGGGCTGCCACGACCGGGGCTCCAGCGGCCCTCTACGGCCCGCTCGATTGAGCGCCTGGAGACGAAACCGGGCAACGGGTGGGGTCGGCGGGTGCATGATGGTCGATGACCCAGACCCACCCGCCGGTGAGCTCGCCGCGACGGCCGACCCAACGAAGGGCGTGCCGCCCGAGCCGAGGCGTCACGGAAGAAAGGCGCCGCACCCATGCTGATCGAAGCGTCACGGGCTCTCGACCGCCTCCCCCGGGTGTCGCTGGCGACCCTTCCCACGCCGCTCCACGAGCTCCACCGGCTGCGTGACGCGCTCGGCGGCGCCCGGTGCTCTCCCCGAGTCCTCGTCAAGCGCGACGATCTGACGGGTCTCGCCGGTGGCGGCAACAAGGCGCGCAAGCTCGAGTTTCTCGTGGCCGATGCGCTGCAGGCAGAGGCGACCGTGCTCGTCACGACAGGCGGCGTGCAGTCCAACCATGCCCGGATGACGGCGGCCGCCGGGCGGATGGTCGGGCTCGGGACGAGCCTCGTCCTGACCGCCGGGTCGGACGCGCCGGAAATCCAGGGCAACCTGCTCCTCGATCACCTGTTCGGAGCGGAGGTTCACCTCGTCCGGGCGGGAGACCCTCGACTGGCGACCGGTCCGGACGAACCGGAGAAGGTCGCCGAGGTCGTCGCCGCGCTGCTCGCCCGGGGGGAGCGCCCATACGTGATCCCGCTCGGCGGCTCCAGCCCGGTCGGCGCGCTCGGTTATGTCACCGGGACAATCGAGCTGGTCGCCCAGCTCGAAGCCGCCCGAGAACGCCCCGTGCGCCTCTACGTGGCGGCGGGATCGCGGGGCACGGCGGCCGGCCTTGTCCTCGGGGCGCACGTGGCGGACGCTCAGTACAGCGTGCACGGCGTGGCCGTGAGTGGTGGCGATCCGGCGAAGAGCGAACGCGCCGCGGATGTCGCCAACCAGGCCGCCGAGCTCATCGGCAGCCCGGTTCGGCTGAGCGCCGGCGACTTCGAGACCGACCAGTCGCAGATCGGACCCGGGTACGGCCGGGAGACCCCGGCCTGCCTCGAGGCCATCTCGCTCGTCGCGCGGACCGAGGGAATCCTGCTCGACCCCGTCTACACGGCAAAGGCGATGGCCGGCCTCCTGGCCGACATTCGTGCCGGTGCGATCTCGCCCTCCGCGAGCGTCGTCTTCCTCCACACGGGCGGGCTGCCCGGGATCTTCGCCCACGCTGCGGCGCTCGCCGTCTCGGTCGGCGTGACTCCCGCCCGCTCGTGATCAGGCCCGACCTGGACGCCGAGGGCCACCCTCCGATCGGGTTACGAGCAGCGCGATCTCCCGGCAGGCGGCGGACGTCGCGCGGTCGCGCCGGCGCGATTGGCCGCTCCCGCACCCGGGGCCACTGGCTCCGACGAACGCTCCAAGCGGCTACGCTGGTGGGGTGATGAGCGTCCGACGCGTGCGAGCCCTGGTGCCTGGCCTCCGACGTCTCTTCCCGCCAGGACACGTTGCCATCCTGCGCCTGTACGGACCGATCGCCGACGGCGCCCGAACGACCGACTGGATCGAGCTGGTCCGCCGCCTCCGCGAGTCGGGGCGCGTGCCTGCCGTCGTGCTCGACATCGACTCGCCGGGCGGATCCGCGACCGCCTCCGACGGCATGTTCCTGGCCCTCGAACGGCTGGCGGCGAAGAAGCCGCTGGTCGCCGCGATCCGCGGGACGGGCGCGTCCGGCTCCTACCTGGCGGCCATGGCCGCGCGCACGATCGTCGCCCAGCCGAACGCCATCGTGGGCTCGATCGGGGTGATCTCGGCCGGCCCCCGGCTCCCGCGACTCCTCGAGCGCCTGGGCGTCACCGTCACCGAGAACCGGGCCGGACGGCTCAAGGGGATGGGCGCGCCGTGGCGCGACGAGACGGACGAGGAACGGGCCAAGGAACAGGCAATCGTCGACGCGTTCTACGCCGCCTTCGTGGGCCGGGTCGCGCGGGGCCGGCGCCTGACGGAGGAGAAGGTCCGCGAGCTGGCAACCGGTGAGGTCTGGCTGGGCGAGGAGGCGCGGGATCTCGGGCTGGTCGACGAGATCGGCGACCTCGAGCGCGCGGTCGAGCTGGCCGCCGAGGCCGCGGGCGTCCCGGCCCGCTCGGCGCCCGTCCGGCTCCGGCGGCCGCTCCTTGAGCGGCTGGCCGGGCGCTTCGGTGCCAGCCTGGCGGCGGCCGTCACCGACGAGATCGAGGCTCGACTGGAGAGCCGCCTGCGGACCTGACATCGCAGGCACAGGGAGGAGGCAGGACCCATGCACGGCGGGGAGATCCCGGAGGGTGTCGAGATCGTGCAGGTGTGGGCGATCGAGGCGGACTTCGCGCCCGACGGGGAGGCGCGACGGCGGCCGGTCCGCCACGCTCACCTCGCGAATCTCGCCCGGCTGATGCGCGAGGGGGTCGTGATCGTGGCCGGCGCGGTGGGCAACGTCGAGTCGGCGTTCATCCTGGTGCGGGTGGCGGACCAAGCTGCCGCGCGCGATCTCGCCGAGCACGACGTGTACTGGAGCTCCGGTGCCTGGGCCCGCATCCGGGTCCGGCCGTACGGTCTCGTCACGCTCCTCGACGCCTGAGGTCGCGAGAAGTCCGCGGGTCCGGGCGCGCGACCGTCGCTCCGCCGACCTTTTCAGCCGCCGGCCTCGCGGACCGGTTGAGCGATCTCGGCCGCCATGCGCCGCAGCCCATCGACGCCCAGGCGCCCGGGCACCCCGATGACCAGGTGGTCGACCCCCGCGCGGAGGAACTCGAAGGCCGTCTCCCGCCCCTCGCGCCGGTCGTGGGGCGATCCACCGGCGCTCATCTGCCCGGCGAACGTGAAGTCGTCCGGGTCTCGGCCGGCGGCCTCCAGTGCGCGCCGGATCTCGTCGCGCTTCTGCGCAAAGTAGGCGACGTCGCCGGGGCGGTTGCCCGGCATCACCCAGCCCTCCGCGTACCGCACGGCCAGCCCGATGCCGCGCCGCTGCTGGCCGCCGAGCCAGATCGCCGGGCCCTCGGGCCGCACCGGGGGTGGCTCGTTCGTCGCCTCACGGAGAGGGTAGATGGGGTCGTCCAGGGTGACACCCGGTGGGTGTCGCGCGGCCTCCGAGAAGAGGGCCGACACGACCCCGACCGCGCTCTCGAACCGGTCGAACCGCTCGCGCAGCGCAGGCAGGGGGATCCCGAACTGCTCGTGCTCGCCTTCGTGCCAGCCGGCCCCGAGGCCGAGGATGAAGCGCCCGCCCGTGACGTTGTCGAGCACCGTGGCAGCCTTCGCGAGGACAGCCGGGTGACGGAACGTGGCCGAGGCGACCGCGACGCCAACCCATAGGCCCGGGACGCGGCCGGCAAGCGCGGCGAGCAGCGTCAACGACTCGTAGCTGGCGCCGCCGTGGTCTCGGTTGGCGTCGGCGAGGTGGTCGCTGGTCCATCCGGCGTCGAAGATGCCGAGCTCACCTGCAACCGCCCAGGTCGCTGCCAGTGCCGGCCAGTCGACCCCGGCCGCGTCGGTGGCGGAGATCCGGAACCCGAGAAGACCGGGACGGGATCGCATGGCGCCTCCGACGACAGTTCTGCATGGACGACCTCTGGGCCTGCCGCGCAGGTTCGCCCCTCGTCCGCCGAGCGTCAAGTTCACGCGCGAAGCGTGTGAACGGCGCGCGCGACGCGCGACGCGCGACGCGGCAGGGGGACTTGCGGCCCGCGACGAGCCCGCGAACGGCCGAGGCCTCAGACTGCTCCGGTGAGCACGACACGCAGCACCCTCCCAAGGGGCAGGGGCAGGGGCAGGGGCAGGGGCAGGGGCATGGGCGGCCGGCCGATGAGCCGCCGTCGATGAGCCTGCTCGAGGCGATCGCGATCCTCGCAGCCGGCCTCGCGGCGGGCACGATCAACACGGTCGTCGGGTCGGGCTCGCTCATCACCTTCCCGACGCTCCTCGCATTCGGCTACTCGCCGGTTGTCGCGAACGTCTCGAACACGGTCGGGCTGGTACCCGGCTCGCTCAGCGGCGCGATCGGCTACCGCCGCGAGCTGGCCGGTCAGCGCGGCCGGGGGATCCGCCTGGGTGCCGCCGCGATCGCCGGCGGCCTGACCGGGGGCCTGCTCCTGCTCGCGCTGCCGGCAGCCGCGTTCGAGCAGATCGTGCCGATCCTCATCCTCGGCGCGGTGGTCCTGATCGCGATCCAGCCACGGCTGTCGCGAGCGATGGGCGACCGGCGGGCCGTGGGCGCGGAGCACACGCTGCCGCTCGTCGTCACGATCTTCCTGACCGGGGTGTACGGCGGCTACTTCGGGGCTGGCCAGGGGGTGATCATGATGGCCCTGCTGGCGACCTTCCTGCCCGACGGGCTGCAGCGCCTGAACGGCCTGAAGAACGTCCTCGCGGTGCTCATCAACGGCGTCGCGGCCATCCTGTTCATCGCGGTCGCACCCGTGGCCTGGCCGCCGGCCATCCTCCTCGCGATCGGCGCGATCGCCGGTGGCCAGGTCGGCGCGACGGTGGGACGGCGTCTGCCGGCGGGCGTCCTGCGCCTCGCGATCATCGTGATCGGGACGTTCGTCGGCGTTCGCCTCCTGATCGGGTAACGTGGGGCGCCTCGCAGCTGGTGGAGACATGGACACGCCCTACACCCTGTTCGCCGACCTCGCCACCGAGGCGCCCATCCCGGCCCGGGGCATCCTCAGCCAGACGCTCTCGAACGAGCGAGACGTCGAGTTCCTGCTCTTCGCCTTCGCCGGCGGCGAGGCGCTCTCGGAGCACACGTCGGCCCGCCCGGCGATCATCCACGTCCTGGAGGGCGAGGGCGAGCTGACCGTCGGCGGAGATCCCCATCCCGCCCGTCCCGGGACGTGGTTGCGGATGGCACCCGAGGTGAAGCACAGCCTAGTGGCGCGGACTCCCATGCAGATGGCGCTCTACCTGCTCCCTCGATAGCGGCGCCGCACGACGCGTGGACGGGCCGGACATCCGGCGCATCCGCCGGCTCCCCGTGGCACGATGCGATCATGACGACCGCGACGACACCGCCCGTTCGCTTCGACCGCATCGAGCGTGCCCAGGCGCTGATGCGCGAGCAGGGCGTGGCCGCCATCGTCGTGATGAACCACGACGATTACCGCTGGTTCTTCGGCATCGACCGGGCGCAGCCGCGGGCGATCATCCCGGCCTCCGGTGCGCCGGCTCTCATCGCATTCACCGCGGAGGAGGAGGAGCTGCGGGCGATCACCGGCGACGGCCCGGTCCTGGTCTGGGGGTCGGTGGGCGGCCAGATCAACGAGGTGGTCACCCGCCTGCGAGAGCTCGCGGCCGAGACGCAGGCTGTCACCCCGGCCCCCGGGACCCGGCTCCGCGTCGCGATGCAGCAGTGGTTCGAGACGCCGGCCTTCCTCGTCGAGATGTTCCGGAAGGTGAACCCCGGCGTGGAGCTCGTCTCGTCCGACCCGATCATGGATCCGCTCCGCGCCGTGAAGGAGCCAGCGGAGATCGCGACCATGACCGCGGCCCAGAGGATCGCGTGCATCGGCATGGATCGCGCACGCGCGCTGCTGCGAGATGGCGCCTCCGCCCACGAGATCGCGACCGAGGCGACCTACGCGATGATGCGGGCCGGCGCCCAGCGGACCAGCACGCCGATCTACGTCAACGTCGGCCGGGAGACGTGCATGCTCCACGGCTGGCAGAGCCCGCGACCGATGCGGACCGGCGACCTGGTCGTCATCGACCTGACGCCCGTCGTCGACGGCTACTGCGCGAACCTGGCCCGGACGTTCGTGCTCGGCGAGCCTGATGCGCGACAGCACTCCTTGCTCGAAGCCTACGAGGCCCTCATCCCGGCCGTCCGCGATGCGATGCGCCCGGGTGCAACCGTGGCCCAGCTCGACGCGTGCGCGGGGGCGGTGCTCCGCGAGCGCGGCCTGGCGGAATACCAGGTGGATGGGATCGGGCACGGTCTCGGGCTTCGCTTCGAGGAGACGCCCGCCTCGACGATCATCCCGCCACACCGCAATGTCCCACTCCGGGACGGCATGACCGTGACGATCGGCCACACGATCCTCGCGATCCCGGGCTTCGGCGGCGTGCGCCACGAGGACGTCTACCGGGTGACGCCAGCCGGCGGCGCGATCCTGGTCCCGTACCCGATCGCTCCAGTGGTCGCCGCCTGAACAACCCGGCGGCTGGTCGATCGAGCGTCTGCGGAGTGCGCGCAGGTGAGCGGGCGGGCGCATGGACGGCCATCATTGGGGCGTGCCGGCCGCGAGCGGATCGCGGGCGAGCGTCCCGGAAAGGAAGGTCCCATGCCGTCGTCGGGTGTCGTGCGCTGGGGGATCCTCGGCCCGGGCTCTATCGCCACGCGGTTCATGCGCCATGCCCACGAGGCGGCGAATGCGGAGGTCGTGGCGGTCGGGAGCCGGACCCGCGAACGCGCGGCGCAGTTCGCGGCGACCTTCGGCATCTCCCGCGTCCACGCGTCGTACGAGGCGCTCCTGGACGATGCGACCGTCGATGCCGTGTACATCTGCCTCCCGAACTCGCTCCACCATCCCTGGACGGTGCGGGCGCTCGCGGCCGGCAAGCACGTGCTCTGCGAGAAGCCCTACTCGCGGCACCCGGCCGAGGTCGCGGAGGCGTTCGACGTCGCGGCTTCGGCGGGTCGCGTGCTCATGGAGGCGTTCATGTGGCGCCATACGCGCCAGGCGCGGCGATTCCAGGAGCTGCTCCCCGAGGTCGGCACGCTCCAGGCGATCCGGGCGACGTTCAGCTTCCTGATCGGTGACCCGGCCGACGCCCGGCTTGCCGCGGATCTCGACGGCGGAAGCCTGATGGACGTGGGGTGCTACGCGGTCAGCGGCGCCCGCGCGATCGCCGGCCTGGAGCCGGCACACGTCCTCGGCGAGCAGACCCTCGCACCTTCCGGCGTCGACATGACGTTCGCCGGGCTGCTGCGCTTCCCGGCGGATGTCATCGCCACGGTCGCCTCGGGCTTCACGTCCGACCACGCCTCGCTCGAGGCGACCGGCGATGCAGGCAGCCTCCTGATGCGCAGCCCGTGGCAGGGCGAGGCTCGAGCGCTGTGGCTGGGGGACCGCGAGGTCCCGATCACGCCCGACGACGCCTATCGCCTCGAGCTGGAGAACATGAGCGCGGCGATCCTCGGCGAGGCCGCGCCCCTGCTCGGCCGCGACGACGCGCTGGGCCAGGCGCGGACGATCGCCGCACTCTACGAGTCGGCGGCAACGGGCGCCGCGGTCGCCGTGGAGGCGTGATCGTCGCGGATCGGGCGGCAGATCCTGGCGCGTTCGTCTATGGGCCGCCGCCCGGGATCGGGGCGTCCGCCGGAGGGACGGACGGGCTGCTCCACGAAGCCGAGACCTCGCTCCGGAGCGTCGCGACCGTCCGGCTGAGCGCCGATCCGGCGTAGAGGGCCATGTATGCGGCCCACGCGGCCGGGGGCACCAGCGTGAGCACGGTCGCGCAGACGACCGCGCCCGTCCCCGCGGCCGCCGCCGTCGCGCCGACGAACCGGCTCTGGTAGTGGACCCGAGCCTGCGCCGGGACGAGACGGTAGAGGCGCTCGTTGGTCGCGAGGACTCCCGCGTTCCCCCCGCCGTTGAAGAGCGCCGAGCCGACGAGGAGGAACAGCGGGGCGAGCGGGTTCGCCGGGATCGCCGCGGCACAGCAGACCCCCGCCACCGCCCGGACGAGGAAGCTGGCTCGCAGCACGCGGCTCGACGAGCCGCCGAAGAGGAACGAGCCCGCCGCCAGCGAGCCGCTCAGCGCGCCGGCCGCCCCGACGCCGGACAGGGCGACGGCGAAGCCGGCCGACATCCCGAGGACATTCAGGGCGTAGAGCGAGAGGGCGGGCAGGAGGCCCTGCCCGAAGGAGGCGACCACGCTCGCGTCCCTGAAGCGGCGGAACCCGGGCGGCACCTCGGCGCCGCCGGCCCTCTCGCGGGCGACGAGCACGCGCCCGGGATGTGGCAGCCGGGCGACTGCCAGCGGCGTCAGCATCGACGCCACCCCGCCGACGATGTAGAAGGCAACGTAGGCCCACATGCCGATCGCCCGCGTCCCCGCGTCGAGGACGAAGCCGGCGGGCAGGAGCAGGACGGTCGAGAGGGCCATGGTGAGCGCGCCCATCCGGGGTCCAACCAGGCGACGCTCGGCATCGGGCAGCACGACCGCCGTCCACAGCGTGATGTTCGAGGCCGACAGGACGCCGGCGGTCTGGCCGATCGCGACGGTCACCGAGATGAGGACGATTCCGAGGAGATGGCCCACGACGCCGGCGGCAACGCCGGCCACGATCGCGGCGAGGACGAAGCCGCGGACCTCGGCGAGCGCCAGGGCCAGCGTGAGCCCGCGGAGGTCGCCCTTCAACCGGCGCAGGATCTGCGGCGCGAATGCCTGGAGTGCAGCGCCTCCGACCGGGGCGGCGCCGACCAGGACCACCAGCGCCGCCGGTGCGCCCAGCAGCAGCAGGAGCGGGACGAAGAGCGCATCCGAGGCGTAGGACGCGGTGAAGGCCTGGCCGACGGCGATCGCCTGGAAGGGCCGGTACTGGGACGAGGCGAAGGCGCGCCAACGTGCGGGCCGCGGCAGATGCATCGTCGGGTAGCCTACCCTGACTCCATCATGGTGAGTGTCGCCGCCCTGGATGACTGCCGGCCCCCTGTTCACGAGCCGGGACGGCGCCTCGCACGCATGCGCTCCTGATGCAGGTCCTCGACGGCAAGCCGGTCTTCTCGGCGACCGATCTCGTCGGCTTCCTGGCCTGCGAGCACCTCACGGCGCTCGAGCTCGCCGGTGCCGCGCGACTGGTCAGGCGGCCGATCCGGCCGGACCCTGAGCTCGACGTCATCCAGCAGCGCGGGATCGAGCACGAGCGTCGCTTCCTCGGCGACCTCGAGACGGCGGGACGGCGGGCGACGCAGATCGAGCCGGACGAGACGATCGACGACCGGGCCGCGCGGCTGCGCCGGGCCGCAGCGCAGACTGCTGATGCGATCCGGCGCGGTGACGATGTCATCTACCAGGCCACCTTCTTCGACGGCCGCTGGCTGGGCTTCGCCGACTTCCTGCTGCGCGTGGAGACCCCCAGTGAGCTCGGCCCGTGGAGCTACGAGGTCGCCGACACGAAGCTCGCCCGACACACCAAGGCGAGCGCCCTGCTCCAGATCTGCTCCTACATCGACCAGCTGACCCGGATCCAGGGACTCCAGCCCGAGTGGATGCACGTCGCGCTCGGCGGCAGCGCCAGGACGGTGGAGCGCTTCCGGGTCGCCGACTACATGGCCTACTACCGGCAGGCCCGCCGGCTCTTCGAGGAGCAGGTCACGGCCACGGAGCCTGCCTATCCTCCCGCGGCGACCTACCCCGAGCCCGTCGAGCACTGCGACGTCTGTCGCTGGAGCGAGCTCTGCTCGGCCCGGCGGCGCGCCGACGACGACCTCTCGCGCGTTGCCGGGATCACCTCGCGCCAGCGCGTGGCCTTGAAGGCCCGGCAGGTCCCGACTCGACGCGGGCTCGCCCGCCTCGTCCTGCCCCTCGTCCCGCCCCTCGAGGAGGTCCGGCCCGACAGCCTCGAGCGGGTCCATCGCGCAGGCGCGCCTGCAGGTCGAGGGTGACGACGCGGGCCGGATGCTCCACGAGCTGATCGAGCCGACGCGGCTGAAGGACGGGACGCTCGAGCCGAACCGGGGCCTGCTCTCCCTTCCCGAGCCGCGTCCCGGCGATCTCTTCTTCGACATCGAAGGGGACCCGTACGCCTTCGACGACGGCATCGAATACCTCTTCGGCGTGCTCGAGCCGGGTCTGCCGGACGCCGACGGCAACGCCACGTTCCATGCGTTCTGGGCGCGCGACGCCGAGGGCCGCGTGACGCGCGACGCGGAGAAGCTGGCGTTCGAGCAGCTCACCGACCTCTTCATGGAGCGTCTCGCGCGGGACCCCGCGATCCACATCTACCACTACGCGCCATACGAGCCCACCGCCCTCGCGAAGCTCATGGGTCGCCACGCCACGCGCGAGACCGAGGTCGACAGCCTCCTTCGCGGGAACGTGCTCGTCGACCTCTTCCGGGCCGTGCGCCAGGGCGTCCGCGCATCGGTCGAGAGCTACTCGATCAAGAAGCTCGAGCCGCTCTACGGCTTCACTCGCGAGATCGACCTGCGCGATGCAGGCTCCTCGATCGCCGCCTTCGAGGCGTGGCTGCAGCTCGACGGCGAGCGTGCCCGGGATGACGAGTCCCTCCGCACGATCGAGCGCTACAACCACGACGACGTGGTCTCGACGCTGCTCCTGCGCGACTGGCTCGAGGCCCGGCGACCGGAGCTCGAGGCGCAGATCGGGGAGCCGCTTCCGCGACCCGCGCCGACGCCCGGCGAGGCGCCCGAGGAGCTCGGCGAGGCCCTCGCGCACGTCCAGGAGATCGCCGATCGGCTGGCCGACGGCGTCCCCGCCGACGAGGCCGAGCGCAGCCCCGCGCAGCACGGCCACTGGCTGCTGGCGCAGCTGCTCTCGTGGCACCGCCGCGAGGAGAAGAGCTTCTGGCGGCGCTACTTCACGCTCATGGACGACCTGACCGACGAGGACCGGATCGCCGAGCGGGAGCCGATGGGCGGGCTGAGCTACGTCGGCGTCGTCGGCCAGGTGAAGCGGTCACAGGTCCATCGCTACCGGTTCCCACGCCAGGAGCACGCGATCCAGCCTGGCCGGGACGTTCGCGACCCCGCCACCGGAGGCTCGCCCGGCAGCGTCGTCGCGATCGACGAGGCGGCTGGCATGATCGACCTGAGCCGGGGCCCGGCCAACGACGCGCCGCACCCGACGTCCCTCGTGCCCTTCGATCTGGTCCCCAGCGACCCGCAACGAGCGAGCCTCCTCCGGATCGGCGAGTGGGTCGCTGCGCACGGGATCGAGGCAGACGGGCCGTACCGAACCGCCCGGGATCTCCTCCTTCGCCTCCCGCCACGGACCGGGCAGGACGCCGGGGAGGCCCTTGCGCGAGCGCACGAGGACGTCTCGTCCGCGGCGGTCCGGCTGGCACTGGCCCTCGACGAGAGCTACCTGCCGATCCAGGGCCCGCCCGGCTCGGGCAAGACATACGCCGGGGCGCAGATGATCCTCGCCCTCGTCGCGACGGGCACGAAGGTCGGCGTCGTGGCCAACAGCCACAAGGTCATCGGCAACCTCCTCGACATCGTCGCGGCCGAGGCCGCGAAGCAGCACGTCGAGGTCCGAATCGGACAGCGGACCGAGCTGGGCGGCGAGTGGACGTGCCAGGCCGCCGTCCCATACAGGACGAACGGGCAGGCCCTGGCCGCCCTCCACGCCGGCGCGGTCGACGTCGTCGGGGGCACCGCCTGGACGTGGTCGCGCGACGAGTTCGCCGGGGCGGTCGACGTGCTCGTCATCGACGAAGCCGGCCAGATGGCCCTCGCCAACGCGATCGCCGTCTCACCCGCCGCGCGAAGCCTCATCCTGCTCGGCGATCCCCAGCAGCTCGACCAGCCGCTCAAGGGCTCGCATCCGCCCGGGGCTGAGCGCTCGGCGCTCGCCCATCTCCTCGATGGTGCCGCCACGATGCCGCCCGGGCATGGCCTCTTCCTCGACCACACCTGGCGCCTCCACCCCGACCTCTGCCGCTACACGTCGGAGGTCTTCTACGAGGGCCGGCTCGACCCCCAGGCAGGCAACGAGCGACAGCAGCTGGCCGGCGTGTCACCGCTGGCCGGGACCGGGACGCGGTACGTCCCCGTCGAGCACACCGGCAATCAGAACGACTCCCCGGAGGAGGCGGACCGGATCGCCGAGCTCGTGTCCGCGCTCGTCGAGGGCGGCGCCTCGTGGACGACCCGCGACGGCGAGCGCCGGCCCCTGGCCCTCGGCGACGTCCTGGTCGTCGCCGCCTACAACGCCCAGGTCGGCGAGATCAAGCGCCGGCTGCCCGGTGTTCGCGTCGGGACCGTCGACAAGTTCCAGGGGCAGGAGGCGCCGGTCTCGATCTACTCGATGGCCAGCTCGACGCCCGCCGACGCCCCGCGCGGAATGGAGTTCCTCTACAGCCTCAACCGCCTCAACGTCGCGACCTCGCGCGCCCGCTGCCTCACGGTGCTCGTCGCGAGCCCGGGGCTGGTTCGGGTCCGGTGCCGGACGCCGCGGCAGATGCGGCTGGCGAACGCCCTGTGCCGCCTGCTGGAGATGGCGAGCGAATGATCCGGCGCAGTGCCGTCGTCGCGGGACGGGAGGATCAGGGCCCCGTCCGCAGTGCGGCGAGGATCGTGGCCGCAGACAGGGCCGACGCGTTCGGGGTATTCCGGCGGGAGGGAAAGGCTCGATGGAGCGCCGCAGCCAGCGTCTCCTCCGTCACGAAGACCGCGTCGTCGGGGATGGCGTCGAGGGAGGCCATGACCCGGCGACCGGCAACAACCGTCGGATGCGTTTCCCCGAGGCTCACCGCGAGCCGCTCGACCGCGTCGGCAACGAACGCGCGAGTCCCGTCGAGCTGCGCCCTGATCTCGACTCCCGACATCTGTTGCCTCTACGCGGGCGGGAGGACCCCGATGGTCGGCGGGGCGAGCACGACCAGGGCGTCGACGTCCACCCGCGGGTGACCGCTCGTGCCGAGCGCCACGATCCTGACCGTGTGCCGGCCACTCGACGTCCAGGTCTTCGTGAACACCATCTGCCGGGGGATCGTCGTCTTCGAGAACAGGTCGACCGTTCCCTGGAGGGCCCCGTCGACATAGACGTTCGCGGACCC
The DNA here is from genome assembly GCA_963722475.1 of uncultured Chloroflexia bacterium. Classification (GTDB taxonomy): domain Bacteria; phylum Chloroflexota; class Limnocylindria; order Limnocylindrales; family CSP1-4; genus CTSoil-043. Next base: position 41,452 of record CAVRMJ010000011.1, read on the forward strand.
GCGGACCGGGCTCACGGCGGAGATCCAGGCGAAGCTCGAGCCCACGAAGGTGTACGTCGCCGACGCGCCGGGCGTTCGCGTGGACATGGCCACCCGGCCGTCGTAGGACGGCGAGGTGGACTTGATCCAGCCGCCCTTGAACGAGATGGCGCCGGAGGCTTCGGACAGCACGACGACCCGAACGGAGGGCGCGGTCGCGAAGGCGCCCACGTTGCCGGCCGCGTCGCGCGCCCGTTCCGCGAACCGGTACGTTGGCGCCGCGGGCCTCGTTGAGCGTGACCGTGCGGTTGAGCGGCGAACCTGAGCTCACGGTCTTCCAGCTCCCGGCGTTGACGCTCGCCTGCAGCTCGTAGCCCGCGACGCCCACCCCGACGTCCGTGGCCGCGGGCCAGCTGACCTGGACCGGCACCGTGCTGCCCAGGATGGCGCCGCGGACGAGGCTGAGGAGCGGAGGCTGTGCGACCGGCGGCGTCGTATCGGCAAGCACGGTGAGGTGCGTGCTGCCCTGCAGCCCGTTGGTCGTCGCGGTGATCGTGCCGCTGCCGGGTGCGGTCGCCGTGAACCGGCCAGTGCTGTCGAACGTGCCCGCCAGGCCCTGCGCCGACCAGGTGACGCCAGCCGGGACCAGGGCGACGGGGTTGTACGTGGCGTCCTGGCCGGCGACCCCGAAGTCGATGCTCGATTGCGGGTAGATGGCCTGGTCGGCCGGCCCGACGCTCAGGATCGCGAGCGGCCCGGTCGGGGCGGCGCTGAAGAGGAGGAGCGCGTTGGAGACGGCCTGCTCCGAACCGCCCGACGGCCGATTGACGACCGAGACGACGCCGTCGCCGGGCTGGCGGACGGACATCGCCGTGGAGCCCCCGCCATCGAGGTTGATCGCGTTGACGGCACCCCGCTGGGCCATCACGCTCGCGAGATCGTCGTCGGTGACGCCGGCGCTGTAGCCGGCATTGCGTCCATCGACGACGGCCAGGATCACCGCGCCGGTCGCCGTGACCCCGATCGCCGTCCGCGGGTGGCGCTGGTCCGCGATCGAGGGGTGCGGGTCGATGGACGTCGCGCCGTCGCGGAGCAGGAACTCGCGGCCGCCGATCGCCTGCGTGACGGTCTCCCAGCCGGCCGTGATCGAGATCGTCAGCTGGACGGTGGTGCCCGGGACCAGCGACGCGAGATAGGTGTCTGGCGGGCCGGTCACCACCAGGGTGCCCGGATCGATCGGCTGGCCGCCGGCCGCCCGGACGGCGACGACGGTCGCCGTGGCGTTGACGGATGTCCCGAGCGGGAGCGGCACCCCGGAGAGCACGACGTCGGTGCCGGAATCGCCTGCATCGGTCTGGGCGCCGAACCGCGGCGTGTAGAGGACGGTCTCGCCGGCGTTGGCCTGCTGGTTGATCCGGTTGATCGGGTGGACCACCCCGTCCGGCGTGACGAGGTTCGTCGTGACAACCGGCGCCCCGATGAGCGGCTGCCCGTTGGCGCCGACGCCGAAGGTCGGCCGCGCCGTGTTGCCGGCCACCTCGAGCTCGCCGTTCTCGACCTGGATCCCGAACGGCGCCGCACCTGCGCCCACGGACGAGCTCGACCAGACGTCCCCGTTGATGGCGGCGATCGCCCGGTGCCCTTCGACGCTCTTGCGGTTGGCCTCGCTCGACGGACGCTCGAGGCCGGGCACCTGGTCGTTCGACAGCGCGGCGTCAAACGAGATGCCGGGGGCCCCGGGCTGCACCTCGACGAAGTTGACGACCTGCTGGCCCGAGCCGGTCGCGAACGTCCCCCAGTCATGCGTCACGCCCGGGGCAACCGGGAGCTGGCCCTGCGAGGCGTACTGCTGGAGAATCGCCGCGCGCGCGGCACCCGACGGCGAGTCGAGCGGGGGGAGCAGCCCGACGTCCAGCAGGCTCGCGCCGAGCGCGAGCGCAGCGGCAAGGGCGACGAGCGCCCTCGGCGGCGAGTGCATGAGCGGACCACCTGTGACGGCCGCCGGAGATGCGGTCCCGTCCAATGGTAGCGGCGCCGGCGCCCGTCCGGGTGCCCCGACTCAATTCCGCGGCCTTATCCTTGCTTCGAGCGGTACCCCGGAGGAGACACGACGTGGACTACCGAAGGCTTGGAAAGACCGGGCGCACGGTGAGCGCGATCGGCTTCGGCGCGTGGGCGATCGGCGGTGACTGGGGCGCCGTCGATGACGCCACCGGCCTGCGTGCGCTCCACGCGGCCGCCGACGCCGGCATCACGCTCTTCGACACCGCGGACGTCTACGGGGACGGTCGGAGCGAGCGATTGATCGGGCGGCTCCTCCGGGAGCGGAGCGGCGAGTCGCTCTTCGTGGCAACGAAGATGGGCCGTCGCGCCCCCCTGGACCTGGCCCTGTACACGTCCGAGGCGTTCCGAGGCTGGGTCGACCGGAGCCGAGACAACCTGGGCGTCGATTGCCTGGACCTCGTGCAGCTCCACTGTCTCCCGACGGCGATCTACTACCGGCCGGAGATCTTCGCGGCCCTCGACGACCTGGTCTCCGCGAAGGCAATCGCCGCCTACGGCGTGAGCGTGGAGCGCGTCGAGGAAGCCCTCAAGGCCATCGAGTTCCCCGGCGTCGCCTCGGTCCAGATCATCTACAACGTCGTCCGCCAGCGGGCCGCGGACCGCTTCCTCGCGGAGGCGGCGCGTCGCGACGTCGGCGTCCTCGCCCGAGTACCGCTCGCCTCGGGGCTCCTCACCGGCAAGCTGACGAAGGACACGGTCTTCGACGAGTCGGACCATCGCCGCTTCAACCGGCACGGCGAGGCGTTCGACGTCGGCGAGACGTTCGCGGGTGTCGACTACGACACGGGCCTCGCGGTGGTCGAGGACTTGCGCTCGCTGGTCCCGGCCGACGCCACCCTGGCCCAGATGGCGCTGCGCTGGATCCTCATGTCCGACGCCGTGACGGCGGCCATCCCGGGGGCGAAGACGCCCGAGCAGGCCCGCGCGAACGCCGCCGCCGCGGACCTCGCCCCGCTGCCGCCGGCGGCGATGCAGCGGATCGCCCGCCTCTACGAGGAACGAGTCAAGCCTCTGGTGCACCAGCGCTGGTAGTGACATGGACTCCCGGCGGGCACCCCGAGCCCGAGTCCCGCTCTGGCTTTCCGTCGAGCCGGTGCTCGACGCGAGTTCGAATGCCGTTCTTGCGGTCGATGGTCACGGTCGGATCGTGTACGCCAACCCGATGGTCCGGCACGTGTTCGGCTGGGCGCCGGACGAGCTCTGGGGAGAGCCGGTCGAGCGCCTCGTGCCGTCGGGCCTGGCCGAGCAACCCGCCGCGCACAAGACGGGGGACCAGGATCACCCGACCGGCCGTCCGAGCACCGTGCTGGCGGTGTTCGGACGCCGCCGCGACGGCACGGAGTTCCCGGTGGAGATCAGCCTGGCCCCGGTCACGTCTCAGCGCGGCGCGCTCGTGTTCGCCACCGTCGTCGACGTCACGACCCGCGTGGAGCTCCAGGGGAAGCTTGCACAGGTTCACGAGGAGCTCCGCCGCCACGCCGAAGCACTGGAACAGCGCGGACGAGAATCCTCCCAGCTCGCCACCATGGGCGACCTGCTCGGTGCATGCCAGTTGCTCGACGAAGCGTATGCGGTGGTCTCCGCGGCCGCGGAGCCGCTCTTCCCTGGTGATGCCGGCGCCCTGTATGCCATGAAGTCCCCTGGCGGTGCGGCTGAGGTCGTCGCTGCGTGGGGCAGTCCACCCCCCGCGCGGAAGGTGTTCCCGCCGACCGACTGCTGGGCGCTTCGGCGCGGCCACCTCCATGCCGTCTATCAAGAGAACCCGGAGCCCAGGTGCCCGCACGTGGAGGAGCCAGTCGCGGCCGGCCTGCTCTGCGTGCCGCTCGCGGCCCAGACCGAGACGCTCGGGCTGCTCCACGTCCAGCTGCGCCGCCGGGCGGTGGAGAGCGCGGGACCAGCCCAACATGCCGAAGGGCTGGTCAGGACGCTTGGAGAACAGGTAGCCGTCGCACTCGCCAATATCGGGCTCCGGTCGACGCTCCGGGAGCAGTCCCTGCGCGATCCGCTGACCGGTCTCTTCAACCGCAGGTACATGGAGGAATTGTTCGAGCGAGAGATCCGACGGGCCACCCGCGAGGGCTACGGACTGGGCGTCCTGATGGCTGACCTTGACCACTTCAAGCAGCTCAATGATGCCTTTGGCCACGCCGCCGGCGATGAGATGCTGCGGCGGATCGGCCGGTTCCTTGCGGCGGCCGTGCGCGGAGAGGACATCGCCTGCCGGCTTGGCGGCGACGAGTTCGTCGTCATCCTGTCGAAGGCATCGCTCGATGACGCGCAGCGCCGAGCGGAGGCGCTACGGGAGGGGATCAAGGTTCCTCCGCTGGACGAATCGCGTCACCTCTACCCGACCATGACGATCTCCGTCGGCGTCGCCGAGTTCCCGGAGCACGGAACCTCGGTTCAGCAGCTCCTCCTCGCCGCTGACTCGGCGATGTACCGCGCGAAGGCGCTGGGCCGAGACCAGGTCGTCGTCGCCGGCGGCGCGGAGGGCCGTCCCGTCGACGTGTCCGCCACGTAGGGGAACGCTGCGCCATTCGCGCCGTCGGCCCGCGCGCCGGGCGCCAAGAGTCCGATATCGGGCACGTCATGATGACGCCACTGTGTGGTCCCGAAAGCGCCGCGTCATGAAGGTCCGCCATCTCCCGGACTCGAGACGCTGCCGGCGCTACGCTGTGCGCGGAGGTTGCTGCGATGACAGACGTTGCACGCGCGCATGACGAGGCGATCGGCCCGCTCGCACCGGCAGAGCTGGAGCGGATCGACGCGTACTGGCGGGCCGCGAACTACCTCTCGGTGGGCCAGATCTACCTGCTCGACAACCCGTTGCTCCGCGAGCCGCTTGCCCCGCCGCACTGCAAGCCGCGGCTGCTGGGCCACTGGGGCACGACGCCGGGCCTGAACTTCATCTACGCGCACATGAACCGGGTCATCCGGAACTGGGACCTCGACGCGATCTACGTCATCGGGCCCGGGCACGGCGGCCCGGCGATCGTGGCGAACGCGTACCTCGAGGGAACCTACAGCGAGGTCTACCCGAGCATCACGCGGAACGCGGACGGCCTGCGCCAGCTGTTCCGGCAGTTCTCGTTCCCGGGCGGCATCCCCAGCCACGTCGCGCCCGAGACGCCCGGCTCGATCCACGAGGGCGGCGAGCTCGGCTACGCGCTCTCGCATGCCTACGGTGCCGCGTTCGACAACCCCGACCTCGTCGTCTGCTGCGTCGTCGGCGACGGCGAGGCGGAGACCGGACCCCTTGCCACCAGCTGGCACTCGAACAAGTTCCTGGATCCCGTCCGCGACGGCGTGGTCCTCCCGATCCTCCATCTCAACGGCTACAAGATCGCCAACCCGACGGTCCTGGCGCGGATCCCGGAGGACGAGCTGCTCGCGCTCATGGAGGGCTACGGTCACCACCCGTACTTCGTGGAGGGCGACGACCCGGCCCGCATGCACCAGCAGATGGCGGCCGCGATGGACGCCGTGATCGCCGAGATCCAGGAGATCCAGCGCGCGGCCCGCGAGCGGCGGCGCCACGGAGCGCCCGCGCTGGCCGATGATCGTGCTCCGCAGCCCGAAGGGCTGGACCGGCCCGAAAGAGGTCGACGGCCTGCCCGTCGGAGGGTTCCTGGCGCGCGCACCAGGTCCCGTTCGGCGAGGTCCGGACGAACCCCGAGCACCTCGCCCTCCTCGAGACCTGGCTCCGGAGCTACCGGCCGGAGGAGCTCTTCGACGCCGACGGCGCGCTCATCCCGGAGCTCGCCGAGCTGCCGCCGCGGAGCTACCGGCGGATGAGCGCCAACCCGCACGCCAACGGGGGGCTGCTCCTGCGCGACCTCGCGCTGCCCGACTTCCGCGACTACGCGGTGGAGGTGCCCGCGCCGGGCGCCACGACGGCCGAGGCGACGCGCGTGCTCGGGACGTTCCTCCGCGATGTCATCGATCGGAACCGCGACACGTTCCGGCTCTTCGGGCCCGACGAGACGGCATCGAACCGGCTCGGCGCGGTATTCGACGTGACCGACCGCCAGTTCGACGCCGAGATCCTGCCGACCGACGAGCACCAGGCGCCGGAGGGCCGCGTGATGGAGGTCCTCTCGGAGCACCAGTGCGAGGGCTGGCTGGAGGGGTATCTCCTCACGGGCCGTCACGGTCTCTTCAACTGCTACGAAGCCTTCATCCACATCATCGACTCGATGTTCAACCAGCATGCCAAGTGGCTGAAGGTCACGAACGGGATCCCGTGGCGGCGCCCGATCGCCTCGCTCAACTACGTCCTCAGCTCGCTCGTCTGGCGCCAGGACCACAACGGCTTCAGCCACCAGGACCCGGGCTTCATCGACCACGTGGTGAACAAGAAGTCCGAGGTCATCCGGGTCTACCTGCCGCCGGACGCGAACACGCTGCTGTCCGTGGCGGATCACTGCCTGCGGAGCCGCCAGTACGTGAACGTCATCGTGGCGGGCAAGCAGCCCGCCCCGAACTGGCTCTCGATGGAGCAGGCCGTGCTCCACTGCACGCGCGGCATCGGCATCTGGGACTGGGCCAGCAACGACCAGGACGGCGAGCCGGACGTCGTCATGGCCTGCTGCGGCGACACGCCGACGCTCGAGACGCTGGCCGCCGTCGACATGATCCGCCAGCACCTGCCGGACCTGAAGGTGCGGGTCGTGAACGTCGTCGACCTGATGCGCCTCGAGCCGGAGACCGAGCACCCCCACGGGATGTCGGACACGGAGTTCGATTCGCTGTTCACCCGCGACAAGCCGGTCGTCTTCGCCTACCACGGCTACCCGTGGCTGATCCACCGCCTCACCTACCGCCGGACGAACCACGCCAACATCCACGTACGCGGCTACAAGGAAGAGGGCACCACCACCACGCCCTTCGACATGGTCATGCTCAACGACCTCGACCGGTTCCACCTGGTCATGGACGTGATCGACCGCGTGCCGGGCCTCGGCCCGCGGGCCGCCCACGTGCGCCAGCTGATGGTCGACCGGCGCCTGCTCGCCCGGGCGCACACGCGCCTGGAGGGCGAGGACGCGCCCGAGATCCGGGACTGGTCCTGGCCACACTGACCGCCCCGATCCGATGCGAATCCTCGTCGTCAACGCCGGGTCGAGCAGCCTGAAGCTCCGGGTGCTCGACCCGGACGACAGGATCGTGGGCTCCGAGGACCTGCCCGCGCCGCGCGGGCAGGCCGACAACGCCGCCGTCGCGCGCGCCATCGCGGGATTCGGGAGCGTGGACGCGGTGGGCCACCGGATCGTCCACGGCGGGACGATCTACGCGCGGCCCATGCGCATCGACCGCGAGGTGGTGGAGCACCTCCGGGCGCTCACCGATCTCGCCCCGCTCCACCAGCCGAAGTCCCTCGCTGCGCTCGCGGCGGTCGAGGCGGCCCTCCCGCATGTGCCGGCGGTCGCCTGCTTCGACACGGCGTTCCATGCCGGCATGCCGGCGGCGGCGTCCACGTATGCCATCCCGTCCGAATGGCGGAAGCGCTGGGACCTTCGCAAGTACGGCTTCCACGGTCTCTCGCACGCGTATGCGTCGCGGCGCGTCGCGGAGCTCCTGGACCGTCCTCTCGACGGCGTCCGGCTGGTGACCTGCCACCTGGGCGCGGGAGCGTCGCTCGCGGCCGTGCTCGATGGCCGCTCCGTCGACACGACGATGGGGTTCACGCCGCTCGACGGGCTGGTCATGGCGACCCGGTCCGGGAGCATCGACCCGGGCCTGGTCCTCTGGCTGGAGGAGCACGCCCGGATGCCGCCCGCCGAGCTCGCCGCCACGCTCGAGCACCGCTCGGGGCTGCTGGGCCTGGCGGGCACCGCCGACATGCGGGCGATCCTCGCGTCGTCCGCCTCCGGCGAGCCGGACGCGGTGCTTGCGCTCGATGTCTACCACCATCGGTTGCGGGCGGCCGTCGCCGCGATGGCGGCGGCGCTCGGTGGGCTCGACGTCCTGGTCTTCACCGGCGGGGTGGGGGAGAACGCGCCGGCCGTCCGTGAGCGCGCCGCGCGCGACCTCGCGTTCCTCGGCGTCGCGGTCGACCAGGCGCGCAACCAGGCGGCGGGCATCGATCGCGAGATCGCGTCACCCGGCGCCGCGGTCCGGACGTTCGTCATCGCGGCTCGGGAGGATGTCCAGATCGCCCACGAGGTCCGGGACGTCCTCGCAGGAGGATAGACTGGCGGAGCTCGGTCGCCGCGACCGTGGTGCGGGCCTCCCGGAGGTGGCGTGATGAGCATGCGATCAGAGCTCGGGGAGGCGCCCGAGGTCGTGCGATCGCTGGTCGAAAAGCAGAGAGGCGTCATCGACGCTGTCGCCGAGGCGGTCCAGTCGCGTCCGGTGGACCTGGTCCTGATCGCCGCCCGAGGCACGTCCGATCACGCAGCGATCTACGCCCAGTACGTCTTCGGGGTCAACAACAAGCTTCCAGTCGCGCTCGCCGCCCCCTCGATCCAGTCGCTGTACGGCGTCAACCCGCGACTCCGCAACGCCCTTGTCATCGGGGTCTCGCAGTCGGGCCAGTCACCCGACGTGATCGGCGTCATCGAGCAGGCCCGTCGCCAGAACGCCCCGACAATCGCGGTGACCAACGACGCGAGGTCGCCCCTCAGCCGCGCCGCCGAGTTCCACATCGACATCCAGGCGGGTCCCGAGCGAGCCGTCGCCGCGACGAAGACCTACGTCGCCGAGCTGACTGCCCTGGCGATGCTGTCGACCGCCCTCGATGACGACCGAGAAGCTCGGCAGCAGCTCCGGGAGGTCCCGGACGCGATCGCTGCGGCCCTCGGGCTGGAGGACGCCGTGGCGTCGGCCGCGAGGGAACAGGCCGGCATGCAGCGGGCAGTCGTCCTCGGGCGGGGCTTCAATTACGCAACGGCCCTGGAGTGGTCACTGAAGCTGAAAGAGATGACCTACGTCCTGGCCGACGCCTACTCGACGGCCGACTTCGAGCACGGCCCGATCGCGATGATCGACCCGGGATTCGTCGTCCACGTCGTTGCCGCCCAGGGACCGACGCTGCCAGAGATCAAGGCGGTCCTGGAGCGGCTGCGGCAGGCCGGCGCGCGGCTCGTCGTGGCTTCGGACTCCTCCGACGTTCTGGCCTTTGCGGACGTCCCGCTCCGGCTACCGGCCGCCCCGGAGTGGCTCTCACCGCTGTCGGCGATCATCCCGGGCCAGCTCTTCGCCTATCACCTGGCGCTGTCCAAGCATCTCGACCCGGACCACCCTCGTAGCATCCGGAAGGTCACCCTGACCCGGTGAGGTCGGTCCCACTCGGATCCAACCGGAGGCGATACGGCGGCCCATTGACATGTGAGGTAGCCTAGGCCTAGTTCGTTTCTGTCTGGCAGGAACTATGGCTCTTCGTCACGCCGCGATGCTTGAAGTCAACGAGTTTCTGGTTCTCGATTTCGTTCGAGACCACGCGACGACGACTCGTCCGGAGATCGGCCGCGCCCTTGGCCTCTCGGATTCGTCGGTGAGCCGGATCATCGGGCGGCTTCTGAAGTCGGGCCTTGCGATCGAGTCGCCGGGCCGGGCAACCGGAACTGGGCGGCCGAGCAAGACCATCACGTTCAACCGCCGGGCCGGCGCAGTCCTGGCGGTGGACCTGGGTGGCACGGAGTGCCACGGCTCGCTCGCCGATCTCTCGGGGGCCATCCTGTGTGAGGACGTCCGCCCGACGCAGGGTCCAGGAGGGGCGTTCGCAGCGCTCTCGACCACGATCTCGACGATGCAGGCGGCGGCATCCCAGCGCGGCCTGCACGTCGATGCGGTCGCCGTCGGCATCCCGGCCGTCCTCGATCCGGCGGAAGGCCGGGCCGTCGGCGGTCCGGCAGTCGACTGGCAGGAATTCGAGATCGTCGGCGGCCTCCGGGAAACGCTCGACGTCCCCTTTGTCGTCGAGAACGACGCCAACCTGGCCGCCCTGGCTCACGCCTGGCGAGGCGACGGGCGGGGACTGAGCGACTTCGTCACGCTGGTGATGGGAACAGGTATCGGCGCCGCCATCGTGGCCAACGGTCGCCTGGTGAAGGGCCGCCACAATGCCGCGGGCGAGATCGGCTACCTCCTGACCAGCCGAGCGCAGCTCCATTCCCTCCGCCTCGGACAGGCGTCGGAGGTGGGCGAGCGCCCGGGCGGATACGGCGGGCTGGAGAAGCTGGCTGCGGGTCCCTCGATCGCCAACCGTGCGAGGGCCCTGGTCGAAGGGGGTGCGACTTCCTCGCTGGCGGGCCTGCCTGTGACCCCAGAGCTCATCTTCGCTGCGGCGGCTGCAGGAGACACGCTGGCCCGTGGCATCATTGACGAGCTGCTGGACGACACCGCCCTGGGGCTGGTTGCGATCACGACCATCGTCGACCCGGAGCTGATCATCCTTGACGGCAGCATCGGCCGATCTCTCGAGCCGTACCTGGCCGAGCTGTCGGGGCGCTTGACTGGCCGGCTCCTGTCGATCCCGCGCCTCTGCATTTCCAGGCTCGGGCCGAACGCGACCCTGGTGGGGGCGATCGCCGCCGCGCTCCAGCTCACTCGCCAGCGAGCCGCTCCCTCAGCTCTCTTCGGGGCCTTCACCGGTAGCGGACGGGTTGAAACAGATGCCTGAACCGGCTCCCTCGCAGCCCCCTGGGCGGCTCCGCTTCCGAGGCCGGTGTCTGGCCAATTCTCCTGGAGCATCGCTGTGATCAGGGTCGGGCGATGGTGATGGTCGCCCTCGTTGTCTCGCTCGATCCCGAAGCCTTCGTCCTTTCGGGCGGCCTCGTCGAAGAGGCCCCCGCGTTCATTGAGCCCCTGCGCCGGCGCGTTGCGGATCTGCGTCCGTCTCCGCCGGATTCTCGCATCGGCGACCTCGGCGCCCAGTCTGGTCTGGAGGGTGCCGCGGTGGCCGCCCGGTCCGTTCTTCAGGCGCAAGGCGCGCTGGAGGCAGCGTTGGATGCACCGGACTGCCCAGCTCAAGGCCGTGCCAGCGGCTACCTGTCTCGGGAGGTGGAATGATGACTCGGTCCGTTGCCGCACCGCGCGGAATCGCGTGGCGGCTCCTGGGCACGGCGACAGCCGTGCTTCTCGTCGTCTCGGCGTGCTCGAGCAGCGCGGCGACGCCCTCGCCGGCCGCCAGCCAGCCCGCCGCAAGCCCGCCGGCCGGCTCCTCTCCCGCCGCATCCGCAGCGGCAAGTGCGGCGATCGATACCACCACGCCCATGACCTTGAACGTCCTGCTGATGCAGCAGGCCGCCTACAGCGCCGCCGACATCACGGCGATGGACGCCGCCTTCACGAAGGCCTATCCGAACATCACCATCAATCCCGAGCTGGTCTCCTACGACTCGCTCCACGACAAGATCGTCACCGCCCAGGTCGGCGGCAGCGGCAAGTACGACGTCGTGCTGATGGATACGCCATGGCCGGCCGAGCTCGTCAAGGCCAACATCGTCTCCGACATCACGAGCCAGATCCCAGCGAACTTCACGACGGGCGTCTTCGACTCCGCCTGGACCGCCGCGAAGTACAACGGCAAGGTCTACGGCGTGCCCTGGATCAACGACACGAAGTTCTTCTTCTACAACACCGACATGTTCACCAAGGCCGGCATCACGGCAGCTCCCAAGACGTGGGATGAGGTCGAGGCCGACGCCAAGCTGATCAAGGCAACCGGTGTCAAGTACCCGATCACGGCGAGCTGGAAGCAGGCCGAGGCCGTCATCTGCGACTGGACCCAGCTCGCGGCCGCGTTCGGCGGCTCCGACTTCGTCGACGCGAGCGGCAAGGCGCTCTTCAACCAGGGCGGTGGCCTCGCGGCCCTGACCTTCATGAAGAAGCTCATCGATGAAGGCCTGGTCGACCCGGCCTCCCTCAGCCAGACGGAGGACGACGTCAACAGCGTCATGAGCGCCGGCCAGTCGGCGATGGCGCTCAACTGGACCTACGGGCTCAGCGTCATGAACGACCCGTCCAAGTCCACCGTCGCAGGCAAGATCAAGGTCGCACCCAGCCCCGGCGAGGGCAGCGTGACCACGAGCGGCGTGAACGGCGGCATGAGCCTGGCCGTCACGACGACCACCAAGCATCCCAACGAGGCGCTCGCCTACGCCCTGTTCATGGCCAGCGAGCAGTCGCAGGAGATGGACGTCGCCAACGCCCTGCCGATGTGGAAGGCGTCGTTCGACAATCCGGCCGTCACCAAGAACAACCCCGATCTCTTCGCCGCTGCGAAGATCCAGTTCGCGGGCCTCGTTGCGCGCCCGGTGGTGCCGTACTACACGAAGCTCTCGAACGCCCTGCAGGACGCGATCCAGCAGGTGCTCCTCGGAAAGAAGACCCCGCAGACGGCGCTGGACGACGTGGCTGCCCAGCTGCCGACGTTCCAGCAGTAGACGGCCCGCCAGCCCCTCCCGCTTCCTGAAGGGCAATCCGGCAATGGCCGTGGGCACGCTCCGCCGCTCACCCGTGAAGCGGTCGAAGCCGTGGCCCGAGACGTGGGTGGCGGCGGCCTTCGTGGCCCCCGCCGCCCTCGTCATCTTCCTCGTGGTCGTGGTTCCTCTGGCCCGTGCCGGGTGGATGAGCCTGTTCGCCATCGAGCTGACGCGCCCCGGCGTCGAGCCGTTCGTCGGCCTGGGCAACTACATCACCCAGCTCACGAGCGCGGGATTCTGGGACTCGACCTCCAAGGCGCTCTTCTTCACCGTCGTGACCACGGCCCTGGAGCTCAGCCTCGGCACAGGTCTGGCCATGCTGATGGACCAGCCGATGCGGTTCCGCTGGATCCTTCGGTCGCTGGTGATCCTTCCCTGGGCCCTGCCCACGATCGTCAACGCCCTGATGTGGCGGTGGATCGACAACGCGACCTACGGCTCGCTCAACGCTCTGCTGACGCAGGTCGGCGCCCTGCACGACTACGTGCCCTGGCTCTCCCAGGAGACCACGGCGATGTGGATGGTGATCATCGCCGACGTCTGGAAGATGACACCCTTCTGCGCACTCCTCATCCTGGCCGGCCTGCAGGGGATCGACCGCGAGCTCTTCGAGGCAGCCCGCGTGGACGGTGGTGGGACCATCGCAATCTTCCGGCGCATCATCCTGCCGCTGCTGACGCCGATCATCCTGATCGTCCTGGTGCTGCGGACGATGGAGGCGTTCAAGGTCTTCGACCTGATCTGGATCATGACCGGGGGCGGCCCTGCGAGCTCCACGCAGACCGTGGCCATCTATGCATACCGCACGGCGTACCAGGGCTATGACTTCGGCCAGGGCGCGGCGCTCGGCTACATCATCGCCATCGCGATCATGCTGCTCGCGGCGGTCTACCTGTGGATGCTCAGGCGAACCGGGACGACCACGTCATGAGCACGCGGGTGACCTCGTCTCAGGGCGATCCGGCTTCGTCCGGGACGCCGCGACCCTCGAGGCGCCGCGAGCCCATCACCCTTCGCCGCGTTCGCAGAACGCTCTTCGTCTACGCGGGGATGTCAATCGCCCTGGTCGTCATCCTGGCGCCGTTCCTCTGGCTCCTGATCTCGAGCGTCGCCGACAAGGTCGACCTGCTGACCCGGCCGCTGTCGTGGATCCCGGACCACATCAGCTTCCAGCGCTTCATCGACCTGACCGTCGGCGGCGCCCCGGGCGACAGCCAGGCGCTGGAGTTCCGCTCGGCGATGCTGAACAGCCTGGTGATCGCGTCGGTGACGACCTTCGTGGGCGTCAGCGTCGGCACGGTGGCCGCGTACGCGTTCTCACGCTTCCGCTTTCCCGGCCGGGGCTGGATGATCCTGGCGTTCATGGCCACGACCATGCTGCCGCCGATCGCGCTGCTCCTGCCGCTCTACCAGATCATGAACACGCTGGGCCTGAGCGACACACCCCTCGCCCTGATCATCATCTACTCGTCCTTCGTGACGCCGTACGTGGTGTGGCTCATGCGTGGCTACCTCGATACGGTCCCCCGGGAGCTCGACGACGCAGCTCGCGTCGACGGGTGCTCCAGGCTCGGGGCGCTCTGGCGGGTGATCCTGCCGGTCTCGCGGCCCGGCCTGCTCTCGACGTCGCTGCTCGCCTTCCTGCTCGCCTGGGACGAGTTCCTGTACGCGCTCGTCATCACGCAGACGAATGCGTCGAAGACGCTCCCGGTCGCCCTGAACGACTTCATCGGTCGGTACGGCGTCGATTTCGGACGCCTGGCCACCGGCGGGGTGATCGCGGCAATCCCGCCGCTGGTCATCGCGTTCGTCTTCCAGCGCTACCTGGTCTCCGGACTGACCGCCGGAAGCGTGAAGGGATGACCACGCAGGGCGAGGACGCGGTACCGACGCCCGCCGTCCGTCAGCGCCTGGCCCAGTAGTCGTCGCGTGCCCGGCTGGCTGCCAGCGCGGCCGGGGTCTCGAAGCCGGGGGCCATCGACGCCGCGTCGCCGGCGAGGACCTCGTGGTGCTCGATGTTGAGCAGCCGAAGCCAGCTCTGCTGGCCCATCGTGAGGGCGATGAAGTAGCCGAGCTCGACCAGCTCCGGCTCGGAGAAGTGCCGGGAGAGCCGGTCCCAGAACGCGTCGTCGGGATCCAGCCGCCAGGTGATCGCCTCGGCGTAGGCAAGCGCCGCCTTCTGCCGCTCGTCGTAGGCGTCCGACGTCTCGAAGTTGAGGAGCTGGTCGTACTTCCCCTCGGTCAGGCCCTGCGCCGAGGCCTGCACCGAACGCTGGTTGCCGCAGTACTCGCACTTGACCGTGCGCGACACGTAGACCCGGCAGAGCTCCTTGATGGTGTGATCGCAGACCCCGTCCCGGAACACGGCCTGCCAGGTGTTCGCGAACGACCAGAAGACGGCCGGGACGTGGGCCCGGATCGACTGGCTCTCCGGCCGCGGCGTGCCGAAGCGAGCGCACCGCTCCAGCTCGGCGCGCATCTCTTCGTCGAGGGACTCTGGTCCGACGTAGCTGATTCGTCGTCTTCCCGCCACGGGTGCCTCCTCGCGCGCCGAACCTCCGGCGTCGATCACTCCGGGCCGGCGTACGCCCCGGCCGTCTCGGGGAACATGGCCTTGATGATCTTGAACGCCGAGACGTCCACCGTGGCATCCATGTGCAGGTAGACGGACGCGTCGCGGAGGTACTTCTCGATCCCCACGTCGAGCATCGAACCGTGGCCGCCGTGCAGCTCCAGGGCCTGGCGGCACACGTCGAACACCTCCTCGGAGGCGAAGACCTTGACCATGTTGGAGAGCTGGTCGGCGTCCGACGCGTTCTGGTCCACCGCCCGGGCCGCATGGCGCACGAAGGCACGGACCGCGTCCAGCTTGATGGCCATCCTGGCCAGCCGGAGCGCGACGGCCTGGTGCTTGATGAGGATGCGGCCGCCCTGGACGTGTTGCTGGACGAACGTCGCCGTGTCCTCGAAGGCGGCGACCCCGGTCCCGAGGTTCTTGGCTGCCTGGAGGATCTTGCCGGGGCGGAAGTAGACGCCCGCCTTGCCGAGGGCGACGTCCTGCACCAGGAGATGGTCCTCGGGCACCCGGCAGTCCTCGAAGACGATCTCGCCGTTGTTCATGTAGCGGCCACCGACCGTCTCGTTGCAGCGCGTCACGGTCAGCCCGGGAGTGTCCCGCGGGACGAGGAAGCTGCTCGTGCCCTGCAGCATCCCGACCGCGGGGTTCGTGTTCGCGTAGACGACGTAGAGCGACGCGTCGTAGCCGTTGCTGATGTAGTGCTTCCGGCCGTTGATGGTCCAGTGGCCGTCCGCGAACACCGCCCGGGTGTCCATGTTCGCCTCGGGGACGTTGTACGGCAGCCAGCGATCCGACGCCCCCTTCGGCTCGGTCAGGCAGTGGGCCATGAGGAACGACGGGTCCGCCATGTAGCGGGGGAACCAGAGCGCCTGCAGGTGCTCGGGGGCCACGTTCCGCAGCAGCACCGAGACCTTCCAGCCCTGGGCCAGCTTGTCGGCCAGGCCGGCGTCCCCGCGACCCAGCTCGGTGGCGATCAGGGCGAACGTCTGCGCCTCGGTTCCCGGGTCCAGCTCCACGCCGCCGTACGTGCCTGGCACGCCGAGCCCGCGCAGGCCGGCCGCATCGGCCTCCTCGAGGATGCTCCGCGGGAGGCGCTCGTCGGGCTCGAAGAGCCATTCCCGCTGCGCGGTTTGCCCGGATGAACGGGATGACCACCCGGTCGACGTACTCGCGGGTCGTCTGCTGCATGAGTCGCTGCTCGGCCGAGAGCTCGAGCAGGTCCATCGTCGCGGTCATGTCCGATCCTCCCCGGATCTTCGTGTGCTGCGGCCGCCGCGAGGCCGGACGCACGGACCGATCCGTGCAGCGGCGCTACTCGGCGACCGGGCCTCCGGGGGCCACCTCCGGCCCGATCCAGATCGTCTGGACGTTGGTGAACTCGCGGATCCCGAACGAGCCGAGCTCGCGGCCCCAGCCGCTCCGCTTCACGCCGCCGAAAGGCAGGCGCGGGTCGGAGGCGACCATCCCGTTGACGAAGACGGCACCGGATTCGACCGTCCGGGCCAGCGCCTCGCCGGCAGCGACGTCGCCGGTCCAGATGCTGGCGCCGAGGCCGTAGTCGGACGCGTTCGCGATCGCGACGGCATCTTCGCCGTCGGCGACCCGCCGCACGGCGGCGACCGGGCCGAAGGTCTCCTCGGCCAGCACCGGCATGCCGTCGCGGACGTCGACCAGGACGGTGGGCTCGTAGAAGTGGCCCGGCACCGGCCATCCGCCGTCCGCCGACGAGCACCCGTCGCGCCCGCGCGGACCGACTCCTCGACCTGGCGCTCCAGCGCGTCGCGCAGGTCGGCCCGGGCGAGCGGCCCGACCTGGGTGGCGGGATCGAGCGGATCACCCACCCGGAGCGACGCGACCGCTCGCGCGAAGCGCTCCTCGAACTCGTCGGCGATCGACTCGGCGACGAGGAAGCGTTTCGCCGCGATGCACGACTGGCCCGTGTTCTGGTTCCGGGCCCGGACCGCGGTGGCCGCTGCCGCCGCCACGTCGGCATCGGCGAGGACGATGAACGGGTCCGATCCACCCAGCTCGAGCACCGTCTTCTTGAGCGACGCCCCGGCGATGGCCGCGACGCGCGCGCCGACCTCGGAGCTGCCGGTGAGCGTCACGGCCCGCACCCGGCGGTCGCGCACCACCGGCTCGACGGCCGCGCCCAGCGAGCAGGAGCGTGCGGAAGAGGCCGTGCGGGAAGCCCGCCTCCTCGAACGCCGAGCCGACCGCGAGCGCGCACTGCGGGATGTTCGAGGCGTGCTTGAGGAGCGCGCCGTTGCCTGCCATCAGCGCGGGGGCGGCGAACCGGAAGACCTGCCAGAACGGGTAGTTCCAGGGCATGATCGCGAGCACGACCCCGAGCGGCTGGTACGCGACCAGGCTCCGGCTGGCGTTCGTCGCGACGACCTCGTCGCGCAGGAAGTCCGCTGCCCGGTCCGCGTAGAAGTCGCACGTCAGGGCGCACTTCTCGATCTCGGCGAGAGCCTCGGTGATCGGCTTGCCCATCTCGAGCGTGATCAGGCGAGCGTAGTCGTCGCGCCGGCGACGCAGGTGCGCCGCCAGGCGCCGCATCGCCACGGCCCGCTCGGCGAACGACGTCCGCCGCCAGGCCTGCTGCGCCGCGTCCGCCGCGGCGATCGCCGCCTCGACCTCGTCCGGCGTGGTCGCCGGGTAGCGGGCCAGGATCGCGCCCGGTCGCGGGGTTGATCGATTCGAGCTGGTCGGTCATGGGCGCAGCCTCTCGCTCATCCAGTCGGCCATCGCGGGCCGGTACTTGTACGGGATGTTGTTGCAGACGTGGTTGCCGTCCGGGTACATGAGCAGGGTCGCGTTGGGCGCCTCGCGGGCGATCCGCTCGGCCTGCTCGGGCGGGAAGAGCCGGTCGCGCGCGCCGTGGATGACCAGGAGCGGCTGGTCGACCTGGGCGAGGACGCCGTGGAGCGCCAGGGTCTTCGTCCGCTCGAAGGCCTCGGCCTCGTCGCGCGACTTCGTGTAGAAGACGTAGCCGGCCCGGGTGAGCGAGTTCAGGGCCGGCCAGCACTCGGACAGGTCGTACGGGCCGGCGAGGGCCACGAGGGCGCGGATGCGCTTCTCCCGGGCCGCGGCCAGCGGGCCGTAGATCCCGCCCATGCTGATCCCCATCAGGCCCACCCGTCCCGCGTCGACGTCCGAGCGGGCGGCAAGCGTGTCGATGATCGGCCGGACGACGCTGGACCAGTCGGCCCGGATCGGGAAGCGCGGCGCGCTCTCGCCCTGGCCGGGGCCGTCCACCGTGAGCGTGGCCATCCCGCGGCGGAGGAAGTCCTCCTCCATCGCGAAGAGCTCCTCCTTCACGGAATCGAGCCCGGGGACCAGGAGCACGACCGGCGGGCGGGCGACGTCGCGCGGCCGGCGCAGGTTGCCCGGGATCGTCGTGCCCTCGAACGGGATCTCGAGGCGCTCGCCGGGCGGATCGAGGTGGGGGAGTGCCCGGGCGTACATCGCGAGGACGAGCGCGTTCATCTCGAGGTGAAGGGCCGGATCCTCGAACCAGAGGAACTTCCCGAGGTGGTACGACCAGGCGGCCCGCTGGAAGGCCTGGGTCGCGGTGACGACGTGGCCGCGGGCGGCCGCCTCCTCGGCGAGCTCCCGGTGCATGTCGCCGACGGCCTTCCAGTTCGGCGCCCAGTCGACCCACTCGGTCGTGGCGGCCTGGACCCGCTCGAAGTCGTTGACGTCGATCCCGTTGGCCACGAAGCGCGGCTTCCAGTGGGAGACGGCGAGCTGGACCCGGTTCACCGGTTCAGTGGCCACGGATGGACTCCTTCGACCCGGATGCGCTCACGGCAGGCCACCTTCGAGCCGGCCGGCGAGATCGGCGAGGAACGCCGCGGCCTCGGCGCCGTCCGCGACCCGGTGATCGACCGACAGGGTGAGCGACACGATCGGGGCGACCACCACCGGCCGGCGCGCGGCGACCACCTGGTCGCGGACGCGCCCGACGGCGAGGATCGCGGCCTCGGGCGGGTTGACGATCGCGGTGAACCGGTCGACGCCCGTGCGCGCCGAGGTTCGAGATCGTCGATGACCGCCCCGGCGAGCGCATCCGCGGCGAGCTTCCCGGCCCGGGCGCCTTCCTGGAGCGCCGACCGCTCGCGGGAGATCGCGGCCAGCTCCTTCGTGTCGGCGTCGCGCAGGACGGGCACGAGCAGCCCGTCGTCGAGCGCCACCGCGATGCCCAGGTGGATGCCGTCGCCGGCGATCAGGCCCTCCGGGTCGTAGCGCATCGTGAGCCGCGGGTGATCGACGAGCGTCCGGGCGACCGCCCAGATCAGCACGTCGGCGTAGGAGACGCCGGCCGCGGTCCGGGCTGCTCCCGCGGCCGTCATGTCCACGTCGCGCGACACCGAGAACTGGGGCACGTCGCGGAACGAGCGGGTCATCCGCTCGGCGATCACGCGGCGCATCCGGGAGAGCGGTTCGCGGACGGGCCCGGCGGCCCGGCTGCGCGCCCGGTTCGACGGCCCGCCGCAGATCGGCAGTCGCAGCGCCCGCCGCGGCGACGGCCTCGACGTCCTCGACCGAGATCCTGCCGCCCCGCGCCGCGCGGACCCGGGCCAGGTCCACGCCGAGCTCCGGCGGCTCGCTTGCGCGCCGCGGGACTCGCGACGACACGCTCGTCCGGCGTTCCGGCCGGGACTCGGAGGCCGGGACGGGCGTCGGCGCGACGACGGGCGTCGGCTCGCGGGCCGCTGACCGCGGCGGGCTCGTCGGCGATCGGCTCGTCGGCGGTGGTGGAGATGAGCGCGATCACCGCGGTGACTGGGATCTCGTCCCCGGCAGCCGCGAGCAGGCGGCGCACGAAGCCCGCGACGGGCGACTCGACCTCCATCGTCGCCTTGTCCGTCTCGACCTCGAAGAGGACCTCGCCGGCCTCGACGTGGTCGCCCTCCTTCTTCAGCCACGCGACGAACCGGCCCTCGTCCATCGTCAGGCCGAGCTTCGGGAGGATCACCGGCGTCACGCTCACCCGACGATCTCCCGCGCGACGCGGACGATGTCCTCGACCTGCGGGACGACCCCGCGCTCGAGGTGGGCGGCGTAGGGGATCGGCGTCTCGACGCCGGCCAGGCGTCGCGGCGGGGCGTCCAGGTCGTCGAAGGCTTCCTCCGCGACGAGGGCCGCGATCTCGCCCCCGTAGCCGCCACGCAGGATCGCCTCGTGGACCACGAGCAGGCGACGGGTCCTGCGCACGCTGGCAAGGATCGTCTCGCGGTCGAGCGGGACCAGCGAGCGCAGGTCGATGACCTCCGCCTCGATCCCTTCGCGCGCGAGCGTCTCGGCCGCCTCGAGCGCGAAGAGCACCTCGCGCGACCAGGTGACGATCGTGAGGTCGCGCCCGGCCCGCTTCACGTCCGCCTTCCCGAGCGGGATCACGTACTCGCCCGCGGGAACCGGCCCCTTCGTCCGGTAGAGGAGCTTGTGCTCGATGAACATGACCGGGTCGTCGTCCCGGATCGCCGCGGCCAGGAGGCCCTTCGCGTCGGCAGGGGTGGCCGGCATGACCACCTTCAGGCCGGCGACGTGGGTGAACCACGCCTCGAGCGACTTGGAGTGCTGCGCCGCGTTGCCCCGGCCCGAGCCGCCCTGGGTCCGTACGACGAGCGGCACGCGGGCCTGCCCGCCGAACATGAAGCGGTTCTGGGCGGCCTGGTTGACGATCTGGTCGATCGCGAGACCGGAGAAGTCGATGTACATGAGCTCGACGACCGGCCGCAGGCCGGTGAGCGCGGCCCCGACGCCCGCCCCGACGATCCCGATCTCGCTGATCGGCGTCTGGCGGATGCGGTCGGGCCCGAACTCCGCGAGCAGCCCGGCGGTCACCTGGAACGCGCCGCCGTGCTCGGCGATGTCCTCGCCCATGACGAAGACCCTCGGGTCGCGCAACATCTCGAGCCGGAGCGCCTCCCGGAGCGCCTCGGAGTAGAAGAGGTCGTTCGTCGCCGCGGCCCTCGGCGCCGCAGCCGCCTCACTGGGTGGCATAGATCTCCTCCGGCGTGATCGGCGACGCGATCGGGCCCGTCTCGGCCCACGCGATCGCCCGTTCCATCTCGTCGTCAACGGCCCCGTCGATCGCATCCAGCTCGGCGTCCGAGGCGATGCCGTCCGATGTCAGCCAGGCCCGGGCGTTCGTGACGGGGTCGAACGTGGAGCGCCAGGTCTCGATCTCCGCCTTCGTCCGGTATTGCTGCGGATCGCCGTAGTAGTGGCCCTCGTGGCGGTACGCCTCGGCCACGATGAGCGTCGGTCCGCCGCCGGCCCGGGCCAGGGCGACCGCCTCGCCGGCGGCCGCGTGGACGAGGCGGACGTCGCGGCCGTCGACGTGGACCCCCGGCATGCCGTACCCGATCGCGCGGGACGCGATGTCGTCCACCGCGAACGCCCGGCCCGCCGGGAGGCTCTCCGCGTACTGGTTGTTCTCGCAGACGTAGACGACCGGGAGCTTCCAGATCGCCGCGAGGTTCAGCGACTCGTGGAACGTCCCCTGGTTGGCCGCCCCGTCGCCGAAGAACGAGACGGCGACCTGGTCGGTGCCCAGCTGCTTCGCGGTGAGCGCCGCGCCGGTCGCGATCGGGATCCCGCCGCCGACGATCCCGTTGGCCCCGAGGTTGCCCTTCGACGTGTCCGCGATGTGCATCGAGCCGCCCCGGCCGCGGCAGTAGCCGGTCTCCCGCCCGAGCAGCTCCGCGAACATCTTCCCGAGGTCGGCGCGCTTCGCGATGCAGTGGCCGTGGCCGCGGTGGGTGGAGGTGATCCAGTCGTCGTCGCGGAGGTGCGCACAGACGCCCGCGGCGATCGCCTCCTCGCCGGCGTAGCTGTGGATCGTGCCCCAGATCTTGTTCTCGCCGAAGAGCGTCGTGGAGCGCTGCTCGAACCGGCGGATCGTCCGCATCACCCGGTAGAGCTCGAGCGCAGTCGGCCCGGTCGATCGTCATCTCGTTCTCCTCACGGGGTCAGCATCACGCGGATCGCGCCGTCGCGGCGCTCGATGAAGGTCGCCCAGGCCTCCGCGAACCGGTCGAGCGGGAAGTGGTGGGTCGTCAGGCTGGCCACGTCGATCCCGCCGCGCGCGAGCAGCTCGAGCGCCCGCCCGGAGACGCCCATCGGGTTCGCCACGGAGCCCAGCACGTCGAGGTGGCCGCGGACGATCGTCGAGAGGTCGACGCCCGAGAGCTCGACCCCCTGGCCGGTCGCCCCGCCGAGGACCACGCGACCGCCCCGGCGGGCCGTCGAGATCGCCAGGCGCGCCGCCTCGGCCGTCCCGGCGAACTCCACGACGAGGTCTGCCGATCCTGCCAGCGGCCCGGCGTCGCGCTCGTCGACCACGAGGTCGCCGAAACGGGCCGCGCGGGCGAGCCGCTCTCCGCGGCCCACGATCGTGACCCGTCCGGCACCGCCCGCGCGGGCGAGCTGGGCAGCGCAGAGCCCGATCGCTCCCGGCCCGATGACGACGACGGACTCGCCCGCGCGGAGTCGCCCGCGCTCGAGGGCCCACAGGGCGACGCCGAGGTTGTCGGTCCACGCGCCGTCGGCGGTGGAGACGCCGTCGGGCAGCGGGTGGAGCGCGGCGACCGGCACGCTGGCGTACTCGGCCAGCCCGCCCGCGATCGTGAAGCCGACGTGCGCGTGGCCCGTCTCGGGCCGGCCGTAGTTCTGGCACAGGGTGTAGAGGCCCTCGCGGCAGCGGTCGCAGACGCCGCAGCCGACGTGGACCTCGACCCCGACCCGGGTCCCGGCCGGCGGCCCGTCCGTCCGCCGGGCCGAGAGCGACCACCGTCCCGGCGAACTCGTGGCCCGGGATGTGCGGGAAGCGCGTGCCGGCGAACGTCCCGGCCAGGATCTTGCGGTCCGTCGCACAGACCATCGACGCCTCGACCCGCAGGAGGGCGTGGCCCGCGGCCGGGTCGGGCACCGGCACGTCGGCCACGGCGAACCGCCCGGGCGCCTCGAAGACGACCGCGCGCATCGTCGCTGCGCTCACGGCCGGATCGCCGGGTGGGTGGCGCGGGTCACGGCTCGACGATCACCTTCAGCGCCCCGTCGATCCGCTCGTTGAACGTGCGGAGCGCCTCGCGAAACTCGCGCAGGGCGAAGTGGTGGGTGATCAGCCGGCCCGCCGGGATCCGGCCGTCGGCGATGAGCGGGATGACCTCTTCCATCGTGTTCCGGTTGGCGCGCACGCCGTAGAGGTCGATCTCCTCGAGGACGACCTTCTGGAAGTTCACCGCGGTCGGCTCCTTCGGGATCCCGGTGAACGCCACCCGGCCGCCCTTACGGACCATCCCGATCGCCTGGCCGACCGAATCCCGCGAGCCGGCCGAGTCGACCGCCACGTCCACGCCGTTGCCGCCGGACCACTCGCGCACCCGCGCCACGGGATCGCCGGCGTGGTAGTCGACGGTCTCGAAGCCGAGCTCGCCGGCCCGCTCCAGGCGCCTGCCGCCCCCGACAACGACGACCCGGGCCGCGCCGAGGGTCTTCGCGCACATCGCGACGAGGAGCCCCATGCCGCCGGAGCCGACCGACGCGACCATGTCGCCGGGCTGGATCCCGGGACGTTTCACGGAGTGGAGCGCGATCGATGCCGTGTCGCACAGCGCGGCCGTGTCGTACGGCATGTCGTCGGGGATGCGGAAGACGGCCTTGATCGTGTGGACCACGTACTCGGCGTAGGCGCCCTGGCGAGTAGTGGCCGTACTGGCGATGGCCAAGGTCCTCGCGGCCGTAGTTGAAGCACAGGTTGTAGCGCCCGATCCGGCACATGCGGCACAGGCCGCAGCCCGAGTGCGAGGTCCCGGCGACGCGCGTCCCGACCGTGAACCCGTTCTGCTCCGCCAGCGGCCCGGCCGCCACGACGTCGCCGGACCACTCGTGGCCCGGGATGTACGGGTAGGCGCGCGGCCAGCGCCCGGCGAAGCTGCCCTCGATGATCTCCGCGTCGGTGCCGCAGATCGCGATCGCGCGGACCCTGCACAGCACCTCGTTCGCCGCCGGCTCCGGGCGCGGGACGTCGCGGATCTCGAAGGCGTGTGGAGCGGTGAGCACGAGCGCGTCCATTGACTACTCCTCGACGAATGCGGCGACGCGACAGACGGAGGCCTCGCCCCCCTGCCAGCGCCAGGGGAATGCGCCCAGGTCGACGCGCCTGCCGGCCACCTCGGCGATCTCCCCGCCCAGGTTCTCGAGCATCGAGATGTCGTGCCGCGCGGTCGCGTAGTGGATGTGCTCGAAGTCCGCGAGGGGCAGCGTCTCCTCGATGGGCCGGCCGGTCATCGCCTCGTACTCGGCGACGAGGTCCGGGCGCATCAGTCGGACGCGCGTGTGGAGGGAGTGGTCGATCGACGCGAGGTCGGCGCCGATCCACTTGATCTTCCTGTCGATGAGGTAGTCGATCACCTCCGGCATGCGGACCTGGGTGCCGATCGAAGTAGGTCACGTCGTTGCGCGTCGGCATCGTCCAGCTGTAGCGGTCCCAGCCGGTGTAGAGGACGACGATGTCGTGCTCGCGGATCTTCTCGCCCTTCGGGATGCAGCCCTCGATGTCGGCAAGGCTGTACCTGCTCCAGGGACTGCGTGATCGGCCGGAGGTCGAGCACCAGGCCCGTCCCGTACAGCTCGTCGAGGCCGATCCGGCCGAGGTCCCGGCCGGTCTCGCAGTAGTGGCTCGGCGCGTCGATGTGCGTGCCGGTGTGCATGTTCGTCTTCACCAGCATCGTGCTCTTGCGGTCCCGGTGATGCGTCGTGATGTCGGTGACCTCGATCGAGGCGAACTGGGGCCACGTGGGCATCCGATCGCCCCAGGGCTGGGTGAGGTCGACGAGACGGGTCATGGCTGGGCTCCGGTTGTCATTGGGGCTTCCTCAGGCTGTGGATGGCGCGGCCGTGGACGCGCGGATGACGAGCTCGGTGGGCAGGGTGAGCCGGACGTCGCCGATCGGGCGACCCTCGAGCCGGTCGATGAGCAGGTGCGCGCCGGCGGCGCCCATCTCCAGCTGCGGCACGCGCACGGTCGTCAGCGCGGGCTCGAGCAGGCCCGCCAGCGGGATGTCGTTGAAGCCGACGATCGAGAGGTCGCCCGGGACGCGGGCGCCGATCCCGCGGAGACGCTGGAGCATGCCGATGGCGATGAGGTCGTTGGCCGCGAAGACGGCCGTCGGCCGGGCCGGGCCGGCGAGCATGATCCCGAGCGCCCGGTTGCCGGCCTCTTCGGAGAACGCGTCGGCTTCGACCACCAGCCCGGGCTCGTCGGCGAGGCCGTGCGCGATGACGCCCGCCCGATACCCCTCGCGCCGGTCGGCGCCGGTCGAGGTCTTCCGGGGCCCGGCGATGTGGCCCACCCGGCGGTGGCCGAGGCCGGCGAGGTGCGCGACCACGCTCGACAGCCGCGGCGCGGTTGTCGACGACGACCGCGAGGTCGTCGTCGCTCTGGCCCGCCCGGTTGAGGAGGACGAACGGGAAGTCCTCCTCGCGCAGCTCGTCGATCGTGTCGTCGGCCATCTGCGAGGACGCGATGAGCAGGCCGTCGACCTGGCGCTCGCGCAGCACGCGGAGGTAGGCCGCCTCGCGTGCCGGATCATCCTCCGAGTTGCACAGGATCAGGTTGTAGCCGCGCTCGAGGGCCGCGTCCTCGGCGCCCTTGATGATCGACGAGAAGAACGGGTTCGTGATGTCCGGGACGAGCATCCCGAGCGTCAGCGTCCGCTGCAGGCGGAGGCTCCGCGCGAGCGCCGAGGGCCGGTAGCCGAGGCGGTCCGCGGCCGCCAGGACGCGCTCGCGCGTCGCCGCGCGGATCGTGGACTCGGCGTGGCCGTTGAGCACCCGCGACACCGTCGACGGGTGCACGCCGGCTTCCGAGGCCACGTCGGTGATCGTCGCCCGGGCCTTCGTCGCGTTCATCGGGCTAGCCTGCCTCGCCGGTCATACGGCCGCGCTCTCGCCGAGGTAGAGGCGCTTGACCTGCGGATCGTCCAGCAGCCGCTGGCCCTCGCCGCGCAGCTTGATCGTGCCGAGCTCCATGACGCAGCCGGTCCGCGCCGTCGCCGAGCCCGGTCCGCGCGTTCTGCTCGACCAGGAGGATGGTCACCCCCTGCTCGTTGAGCTCGCGCATCTTGGCCATGACCGTTCGTGACGCTCGAGGCTCCAGGCCCAGGGTCGGCTCGTCGAGCAGCAGCAGACGGGGCGAGGTCACGATCGCTCGGGCCATCTCGACCTGCTTCTGCTCGCCACCCGAGAGCAGGCCCGCGCGGCGATCGGCCTGCTCCACGACGATCGGAAACAGCTCGCCCGCGGCCTTCATCCGCTCGTGCGCGAGCGTCCGGTTGCCGATGCTGTATGCCCCCATCTGCAGGTTCTCGCGCACGGTCATCTGCGGGAAGGTGCTCCGGCCCTGGGGCACGTGGGCGATGCCCCGGCGGAACAGCACGTCCGGACGCAGCCCGCCGACGTCGGCTCCATCGAACCGGATTGCCCCGCGCCGCGGGTGCAGGACCCCGGACAGGACACGCAGGAGGGTGGACTTGCCGGCCCCGTTGGGGCCGATCAGGCACACGAAGTCGCCCTCGGCGAGCGTGAGGTCGACGCCGCGAAGGATGTCGCCGCCGCTGCCGTAGCCGGCGAAGAGGCCTTCGATCTCGAGCAGCATCGTCAGTCCCCGAGGTAGGCGTCGAGGACGATCGGGTCGTCGCGGACGGCACCCGGGGAGCCCTGGGCGATCACGGTGCCGCGGTGCATCACGATGACCGGGTCGCACAGGTTCATCACGAAGCCCATGTTGTGCTCGATGATCAGGAACGTGACACCGCGGGCGTTCAACTCCTTCACGTGGCCGGCAACCTTCTCGATCATCACCGGGTTCAGGCCGCCGGCCGGCTCGTCGAGCATCACGATCTCCGGGTCGGCCATCAGCGCGGCAGCGAGCTCGAGCAGCTTCTGCTGGCCGAACGACAGGCTGCCGGCCGGCTGGTCGCGAAGCTTGAGGATGCCGAAGAACTCCAGCAGCGACTCGGCCCGTTCCTGCTCGTGACCCTTGATCGCGGCGGTGAACAGCGACCTGAAGGTGAGCTGGCGGATCGGCACGATCATGTTCTCGAGGACCGTCATCCTGCGGAAGATGCGGGTCACCTGGAAGGTCCGCATCAGCCCCAGGTGGACGATGTCGCTCGGCCGCTTGCCGACGATCGGCACGCCGTTGACGTAGACCTGTCCCTGCTCCGGCTGGTAGAACCCGGTGATGCAGTTGAACATCGTGGTCTTGCCCGAGCCGTTGGGTCCGATCAGGGCCGTGATGGTGCCCTTGGTGACGCTGAGCGACGCGTCGGTCAGGGCCTGGATGCCGCCGAACGACTTGGTGATCCCGGCGACAGCCAGGCTGGTCGACGAATCGCGGGCCGCTGCCTCGACCTCCACGGCCGTCATCAGGGCTGCGGTCACGACGCACCCTCCGGGACCTGTGTGCCGACGACATCAGGGTCGGGCGGACCGCGGCGCGCGGACCGACGCGCGTCCCAGGTCGGGATGATCCCGTTCGGCAGGAACATGACGACGAGGACGAGGATGACGCCGAGCCCCACGAGGTGGAGCTGGCCCGCGATCCCGGATGGAGCCAGGTAGATCAGGTAGACCGAGAGGGTCTGGATGATGAACGCCCCGAGGACGGGACCCCACACCGTCCCGCGGCCGCCGACGAGCGCCATGATGATGACGCTGAGCGTGATGATCAGCTCGAACTCCGAGTCCGGCGTGATCGTGTTCAGGTACTGCGAGTGGATGGCGCCGGCCGCCCCTGCGAAGGAGACACTGATCGCGAACGCGAGGATCTTGTACAGCGAGGTGTTGACGCCGGATCCGTCCGCCTTGCCCTCCTCCTCCCGGATCGCGATCAGCCCCAGGCCGAACTTCGAGCGCCGGATGGCGAGCGACACGACGATCGCCGCGACCAGCAGGATGAGGTTGGCGTAGTAGAACGGCAGGATCACCAGGTTGGCCGGCAGCTGGAGCAGCGGCAGCAGGAGGCCGGAGCTGCCTTGCGTTATCCCGCGCAGGTTCAGCATCAGGAACTGCGCGACGGACGCGAACGTGAGCGTCACGATCACGAAGGACGTGCCTCGGACGCGGAGGGAGACCCAGCCGAGGCCGGCCCCGAGGATGCCGGTCACGATCCCGATGAACGGGGCGCTCACGAAGACCGGGATTCCGGCGTGGACGACGAGGAGGCCCGCGGCATACGAGCCGAGGCCGAAGAAGCCGACCGTGCCCAGGGACACGTAGCCGGCGTAGCCACCCATGATGTCCCAGCCGACCGACATGGCCGCGTACATGAACGTGAACAGGAGCAGGTCAAGGTAGAAGCCTTCGTGGACGAAGATCGGCAGAACCAGGAACAGGGCCAGCGCCACGATCGGGAACTTCTTGCGCATGTTCATCGGATTAGAGGCTCTCCCGGGCAACGGATCCGAACAGGCCCTGTGGGCGCACGATGAGGACGCCGAACAGCACCATCAGGAACACGAGGGGGGCCCAGTCGAGCGGCAGGTAGACCGCAGCGATCTGCTCGGCAAGACCCAGGATCATCGCGGCGACGAAGGTGCCGCGCAGGCTGCCCATGCCGCCGAGGACCACGATTGCAAGGAGCTTGCCGATCCAAAGCCACTGGGTCGCGGGGTAGAACGAGAACAGGACGCCCAGCAACGGCCCGCCGGCGGCGGCGACCGAGACGCCGATCGCAAACGCGATCATCGTCACCTGCTCCACGTTGACGCCGACGAGTGCCGCCGTGCGCGGGTCCTGGGTCGTGGCCCGGATCGCCCGGCCCAGGTTGCTGCGCGTCAGGAGCAGGAACAGCCCGCCGAGGACCACGAGGGCTGCGCCCGCCGCGATCAGGCGGACGAGCGGGACGTAGACATCGCCGATCGCGAAGCTGCTCTGGGCATACGAGGTGTTGATTGCCTGGAAGTTGGAGGACCAGATGCTGCCCTGGAGCCCCTCCAGGATGATCGCGATCCCGAACGAGACCAGGACCGTGAGCGTCATGTCCCGGTCACCGAGGTGCCGCAGGACGAAGCGCTGGCCGAGAGCCCCGCCGACGAAGAACACCGGCATCACCACGAGGATCGACGCGATCGGGTCGAGGCCGAAGGTCGTGAACAGCACCCACGACACGTAGGCAGCCGTCACGATCATTGCCGCGTGCGCCACGTTGACGACGCGCATGACGCCGAAGATCAGCGTCAGGCCCGAGGCCATGAGCGCGTAGACACCGCCGGCGAGCAGACCCAGGACGAGTGCCTGGATGAGGAGGTGCACGTTCAAGGTCTGATCCCCGTGAGGTGGTTGTCCGCCGGCCGGGTGCCACCGGGGGTGAACCCCGGAAGGCGCCCGGCCCGGGCGGCGTGGATCACCAGTTGGGCTTGGGGTACACGGGGTCGCCGTTCTTGTTGGGATCGTTCGCGGGGGCCACGACGAGCAGCTGGTCGCTCTGGTACTGCTCCAGGAGGAAGCTGCCGTTCGGCCGGCCGATCGAATCCCAGCCGATCAGGCCCTGGATGGTCTGGACCTTGTTGGCGTGCAGCCAGGCGATGATCTTGGCGTTGTCGATGGACTGGGTTCCAAGCACGGCCGCCTGGAGCACCTGGCCGACCGAGTAGCCCTCGGCCGACTCGGTGCCGATGTCGGTCACGGTCGGGAACATGGCATGGAACTCGGACACGAACTTGTCGTTGCCCGGGGCCTTCGAGGTCTGGACCCAGCCGTCGCCGGTGAAGATCCCGTTGACCTTGCTGCCGAGAGCCTGCTTGAACGGGCCCACGGTGCTCGGGCCGCTGGTCATGTAGACGGCCTTGGGCTGGTAGTTGATGGACGCGTATGCCTGGACCTGGGAGATCGAGTCGTTGCCGATCGTGCCGCCGAGGACGATCTCGGCCCCGGACGCCTTGACCGCGGCCGCGATGGACGAGAAGTCGGTCTGCGTCGGCGGGTAGACCTGCTTGTAGACGGTCTTGATTCCGGCAGCCTCGAGCGTCGCCTGGGCGCCGTCCTCGGTCGCGCTCACGAAGGGGTCATCCTGCTGCGGGTAGGCCGCGCTCTTTGGACGCTGGTCGGCCGGCAGCGACAGGATGTACTGCACGAACGGATCGGCCTGGTGGTCGGCCGTGGCAGGCTGTACGAAGAAGATGTTCGTGAAGTTGCGCGAGAAGACGGACGGCGAGCCGCCGGCGCCTTCGATGTACGCGTAGTTGTACTTCGCGGCGACAGCGGACGTCGGGCCCGTGAGGACGGATGAGAACGGGCCGAACATCAGGTCGACCTTGTCAACCGTGGCAAGCCGCTCCATCTGACTCACCGCGGTGTCGGCGAGGCTCTGGTTGTCGTAAGACTTGATCACGACCTGGCGGCCGAGCAGGCCGCCGGCGTCGTTGACCTCCTTGGCCCAGACCTCGTAGCCCTGCTCGATGGCGGTGCCGGGATCGGCCTTGTCACCGGTGAGCGCCTGGGAAACGCCGATCACGATGGGCTGGTCGCACGGCGCGATCGGGCAGGCGGCCGAGGGCGCTGCTGACGGCGCGACCGATGCGGCTGCGGCCGACGCGGCCGCAGATGCGGCTGCAACGGACGCCGCGGGAGTCGGGGTCGCGGCGCTGGCGCAGCCCGCGAGAGCCACCGCGCTCGCGGCAACCAGCGCCATGAGAGTCCGGATGCCCGGATGGGCGATCGATCGACTGGGACGCAGCACGCTCACGGTTCTCGCTCCTCGCTTTCTGTCTCGAGTTCTGGAGAAATCGATTGCCGACGGCGCGGAAATCGATTGCACGGTGGGCGGAGTATCCGGGTGCGGGGACACCGTGTCAATACCCGAATGGCCGTGTTCCCGGAACCTCCGTCCGGCGCGAGGCCGGTCAGGCGCGGCGCGTCGACCCGAATTCGGGCTTCCCGACCACCGGCCCGGTCGCTACACTCCGCGCCACGGTGCAGGTCGTCCGGAGGGGGGCCGTGCCGAGACCGAGGAAGGGCCTGCCACCCCATGCCCATGCTGGTGCGCGACGCGCGGCTCCATCCCACGCGAGGGCTGCGACCCGAGCCCGTCGACCTCCTCGTGGAGGGCGACCGCATCGCCGCCATCCGGCCGCGCGGTTCGGCGACCCCGGCCGGCGCCACGGTCCTCGACGCCGACGGTCGCCTGGTCTCGCCGCCGCTGGTCGACGCCCACGTGCACCTCGACGCCGCCCTCACCGTGGGCGAACCGCGGCACAACGAGTCGGGGACGCTCATCGAGGGCATCCTGACCTGGGCGGATCGCAAGCCGTCGCTCACCCGCGAGGATGTCAGGGCGCGCGCCCTGGAGGCAATCCGCTGGGAGGTCGCCCAGGGGACCGGCTTCATCCGCTCGCACGTGGACGTGTGCGACCCGAGCCTGGTGGCCCTGCGGGCCCTGCTGGAGCTCCGCGCGGAGGTCCGCGACATCGTGGAGCTGCGCCTGGTTGCGTTCCCCCAGGACGGCATCCTCTCCTTCCCCAACGGCAGGGAGCTCATGCGGGAGGCGATGCGCCTGGGGTGCGACGTCATCGGCGGCATCCCGCACTACGAGTGGACCCGGGAGGATGGCGTCGAGGAGGTCAACTTCATCTTCGACCTCGCCCGCGAGACCGGGAAGCCCATCGACCTCCACTGCGACGAGACCGACGACGAGCAGTCGCGCTTCCTCGAGGTCGTGGCGGCCCGCACGATTCGCGACGGCATGCAGGGCCGGGTGGTCGCCGGGCACACCACGGCGATGGGCTCCTACAACGACAACTACGCGTTCAAGCTCCTCCAGATCCTGCGCCGGGCAGGCGTCACGATCGTCGCCAACCCGTTCGACAACATCGTCCTGAGCGGTCGCTTCGACACGTACCCGAAGCGCCGGGGCATGACCCGGGTCAAGGAGCTCGACGCCGCCGGCGTGAACGTCGCCTGCGGGCACGACTCGATCATGGATCCCTGGTATCCCCTGGGTCGCGGCTCGATGCTCGACGCCGTCTCGATGCTGGTCCACGTCGCCCAGATGACCGGGCGGACCGAGCTGTTCCGGTCGTACGAGATGGTCACCACGAACCCGGCGCGGGCGGCGCAGGTGGAGTACGGGCTTGCCGAGGGTCGGCCCGCCAGCTTCGTCGTCTTCGACTGCGACGACGAAGCGGAGGCGATCCGGCTGCGGCCGCCCGCCCGCTGGGTCGTCCGGGCCGGCCGGGTCGTGGCCGAGACGGAGCCGGCGCGGAGCGTGGTGCACCGGGTCGAAGGTTCGGCGGAGGTCACCTTCAGTTGTTGAGGGTGAGCAGAGGAGGAACAGCATGACGATCGTCGCGCACGAGGACGCCGGCAGTGGCACGATGCCCCGCGGCGAGGGTGATTTCACGATCGAGGGTCACGGCATCGAGCCGGTCCCGGCGAGCGCCCGCTACGGGGCCCCGTACCGGGTCTTCACCGTCTGGTTCACGCCGAACCTCGTGCCGGCCGCGTTCGCGATCGGCACCCTGGCCGTCGCCTTCGCGAGCCTGGGCTTCTGGGCCGGCGTCGCGGCGATCGTCCTCGGCAACGTCATCTCGGCCGGGCTGGTCGGCGCGGTCGCGGTCATGGGGCCGCGGACCGGCCTGGCGCAGATCCCGGCGTCGCGCCTGCCCTTCGGCAAGACGATCGCCGTCCCGGCCGTCATCAACTGGGTCAGCACGATCGCCTGGGACGCCATCAACGCGTTCTTCGGCGCCTACGCCCTCGACGTCCTGTCGGGCGGCGCCCTGCCGTTCTGGCTCAGCCTCGCCATCGTCGTCCTCTGCCAGGCCGCCCTCTCGGTGATCGGCCACGAGGCGATCCACACCTTCGAGAAGTACGCGGCGATCGCGCTCCTGGTGCTCTTCGCCGTCACCACCGTGGCCGCCCTGCCGAGGGTCGACACCTCGTTCGCCAACGGCTCCGGCGCCTCGATCGCGACGTTCATCCTCATGACCACGATCGCGGGCAGCTTCAACTTCGCGTGGGCGCT
Organism: uncultured Chloroflexia bacterium; assembly: GCA_963722475.1. Lineage (GTDB taxonomy): Bacteria > Chloroflexota > Limnocylindria > Limnocylindrales > CSP1-4 > CTSoil-043. The sequence goes on from CAVRMJ010000011.1 coordinate 74,540, forward strand.
CTACGCCTCGGACTACACCCGGTACCTGCCGGAGAAGACGTCGAGCTCGCGGGTGTTCCTCTACACGTTCCTCGGCCTCTTCCTCTCGGCCGTCTGGCTCGAGGTCCTGGGGCTGGCCGTGACGAGCGCCCTGACCGGGGACCTCGCGACGGCGGACGGTACCCACCAGATCTACGCCATCGTGGGGCAGGGGTTCGCGGGGTCGCTGGCGATGATCGCGATCTTCTTCGGCTCGGTGGCCGTCAACGCGATGAACGACTACACGGGATCGCTCTCGCTCCTCGCGGCCGGCGTCCGGATCTGGCGACCGATCTCGGCCGGCATCGTCGGCGTCCTCAGCTTCATCGCGACGCTGTGGCTCTACTACGGCAACTTCACGTCGGCCTTCGAGAACTACCTGCTCCTGATCACCTACTGGATCGGGCCGTGGATCGCGATCGTCCTCGTCGACTGGCGCCTCCGCGGTGGCCGGTTCGACGTGCGGCGGATCACGCCGTTCTCGAACCTCCCGAGCGGCTGGAACGCGCTCATCGCGCTCGTCGTCGGCTTCGTCGCCTCGATCCCGTTCTTCAACCAGTCCCTGTTCGTGGGGCCGCTGGCGAACGGGACGGACGTCACGTACGTCGTCGGCTTCGTGGTCGCGGCGATCGTCTACTGGGCGCTGGAGCGGCGCTCGTCGACCGCGGTCCCGGTCACCGCCTGACCTCGGGGCCCCATCGTTCGGGTCTCGGTGGAACGCCCGCCGAGACCCGGCCCGCCTCAGCCGGCGGCGCCCGGAAGCGGTGGCGGCACGTGGTGCACCGGCACCAGCGGCAGCCTCTCCACGTGCGCCGCGATCTCCTCGAGCGAGGCGATCCAGAGCCCGTCGATCTCGCGGGCGTGCTCGATCAGCCGCTCCAGGGCGGCCGCGCGCGATGCCCGGCCCGAGGCAAAGGGATGGTTCGTCAGCAGGAAGAGGCCCCCATCCGCCGCGAGCGCGTCGAGCTCGCGTGTCCAGAGATCGAGGACCTTCGCCGGGGACTCGATCAGGCCGCTTCCCGAGAGGCCCGGCAGGTAGACGTACTGCTCCCAGTCGTCCAGCCCCCAGTGGATCGGCAGCTCGACGATCGCGGGGCCGCCGGGACTCGTCGAGGTGGCGAGGCAGTACGGTCGATCGGCATCCATCAGGCTGGAGTCGTAGCGGAACCCATGGCGGGCGAGGATCGCCGGGCTCGCGAAGCTGGCCTCCCACATCGGCGCTCGCCAGCCGACCGGGCGGATCCCGGAGATGCGGTCCAGCGCCTCCAGCCCCCGCAGCAGGAGGCGCTCCTCCTCGTCGGGCGAGCGGCCGGCCACTCGCTCGTGCAGGTACCCGTGGTGGGCGATCTCGTGGCCGGCGTCGCGGATCGCGCGCACCGCATCGGGATGCTGTTCCGCGGTGTAGCCGGGCACGAAGAACGTGGCCCGGACCTGCTGTCGCTCCAGGATCCGGAGCAGTCGGGGCACCCCCGTGCGCGGCCCGTAGGCCTGGTGCGTCATCACCGAGAGGCGGTTGGCCGCCTCCGGCGCGTCGACGAGGATCGCGCTCTCGGCGTCGACGTCGAAGGTGAATGCCGCGGCGGCCCGATACCCGTCGGGCCAGCGGAAGACGCCGGTCCGGTCGTGGAACGTCGAGGCCAACGGCCGTTCGCGAGGTGCCGTCCGGTCAGCGCCCGGGCGGCCCGGTTCGTCGATGCTCACGCGGGCCTCCGCCGGAGCGCGACCAGGGAGAGCATCTCGTAGGCGAGGTTGGCCGCCAGCGTCGCCGTCACGGCGGCAGGGTCGTAGGCCGGGATGACCTCCACGACGTCGAAGCCGACGAAGTCGATGCCGGTCAGCCCGCGCACGATCGAGAGCGCATCGTGCGCCGAGAGCCCGCCCGGCTCCGGCGTGCCCGTCCCGGGGGCGAACGCGGGATCCACGACGTCGATGTCGAAGCTGATGAAGGCGGGTCGATCGCCCACCCGGTCCCGGATCGCGTGCGCCACGGCCGCCGGGCCCATCGCGAGGACCTGCTCCGTGGTCAGGTAGTCCAGGCCCAGCTCGCTCCGCAGCCCGGTCCAGTCCTCGGCGCCGTAGAGGCTGCCGCGCAGGCCGACCTCGATCGAGCGGCCCACGTCGACGAGGCCCTCCTCGATCGCCCGGCGCATCCAGGTCCCGTGGTTGTACTTCTCGCCGAAGTAGCTGTCCCAGGCGTCCGTGTGGGAGTCGAAGTCGATGACCGCCACGGGGCCCCGGGAGCGCGTGGCGCGAAGGTGGGGGAGCGTGCAGGCGTGGTCGCCGCCCACCAGCAGCGGGACCACCCCCGCCTCGACGATCGGCCCGACCGCCGCCTCGATCGCCGCGTAGCTGCGCTCGGTGTAGCCGGGCACGATCGCGACGTCGCCGTGGTCGACGCAGGAGAGGACCTCGAACGGGCTGATGCCGAGGTTGGGGTTGAACGGCCGGAGCATCACCGAGGCGGCCCGCACGGCGTTCGGACCGAAGCGGCCGCCGACCCGGTAGGTCACGCCCGTGTCGAAGGGCACGCCGACGATCGCGACGTCCACGTCCTCGAGGGTCCGGACGTAGGGCAGGCGGGCGAACGTGGCCGGGCCCGTGAAGCGTGGCGACTGCAGCGAGTCCTCCGGGACGTACCGCGGCACTCTGCCCTCCTCGTCTGTCCTGGCGCTCCGCACCCCGGAGCGAGCACAGGATATCCCCGCAGGCAACGCCCGATCGTGCCATGGTCTCGATCGTGCCATGGGGCAGATCGCGCCCGTGGAGGAGCCGTCCGCGAACCGTATAATCGGGCCCGCCGCGGGGATCCGCGTCGAGCGTCCCGAGAGGGCAGGAGGAGGAGGTCGTGATGGCTCGCGTCCAGCATCCCGGAATGGTCCGAGCCCGGATGGCGGCGCTCGTCTGCGTTGCGGCGCTCGCGTTCGCCGCCTGCGGGGGTTCCGCTTCGACGACCGCTCCAGCCTCGGTCGGCCCGTCCGCGGCCGCCTCGGTGGCCGCCAGCGCGGCCCCGGCCTCGGCCTCGCCGCAGGCCCCGACCGAGGCCACGTTCACGTATGCGTCCCACACCCAGGTCGTGACCGACCTCGACCCGGCGACCTCGTACTCGAACGAAGTGATCGCCATGCACGACGTGTACGAGTCGCTGACGCGCTACGACGCCGTCAACAAGAAGGTCGTGCCCGCCCTGGCCAGCTCCTGGACGTCCTCCCCGGACGGCAAGACGTGGACCTTCACGCTGCGCAGCGGCGTCACGTTCCACACCGGCCGGGTGATGGATGCGGCAGCGGCCAAGGCCGCCATCGAGCGGACGAAGACCATCAACCAGGGTGCCGGCTACATCTGGGGCGCCGTGCATTCGATCGTGGCAAAGGACCCGCAGACGCTCGTCTTCACGCTCGACTACCCCGCGCCTCTTGACCTGATCGCCTCCGCCAACTACGCCGCCTACATCTACGACACGCAGGCTGCTGGCGCGCCCGCGACGGGCGCGGGCGCGAGTGACGCCGCGCTCGTGGCCTGGTTCAAGACCGGCAAGGACGCGGGGACCGGCCCGTACCAGATCGCCAGCTGGAAGGCGGGCGACGAGTTCGAGCTGACCCTGAGCAAGTACGACGCCTACTGGGGCGGCTGGCAGGGCGCGCACTACACGAAGGTGGTCTTCCGGGTCGTGCCCGAGGTCACCACGGCTGCGCAGCTCGCCCAGTCCGGCGACGTGTCGTACGTCGATCGCCTGACGCCGCAGCTGATCACGAGCCTGAAGGGCAACCCCGCCCTCCAGGTGGTCGAGACGCCGTCGTTCCAGAACCTCGTCGCGCTCCTGAACACCGCCTCCGGTCCGCTCAAGGATCCGAACGTCCGCAAGGCAGTCGCCAAGGCCTTCGACACGAACGGCATCGTGTCGGCGCTGGGTGGGTCGGTGGTTGCCGCGAAGGGCGTCATCCCGCAGGGCCTGATCGGGTACAGCGACTCGCTGACGGGCACGGGCCTCGACCTTGCGGGGGCAGCCTCCCTGCTGGCCGCCAGCGGCTACGGTCCGGGCGGGAAGCCCCTCACGATCACCGCCACGATCGTCTCCGGTGACACCGACCTGCAGCTCGTGACGACGAGCCTGAAGTCGAACCTGGCCAAGCTCAACATCACCCTGGACGTCCAGGCCGTCCAGTGGCAGGCGCAGTGGGACAAGGCCAAGTCGTCGGACGTCACGCAGCGCCAGGACGTCTTCCTGATGTACTGGTGGCCGGACTACGCCGACCCGTTCAGCTGGTTCATCTCCCTGTTCCACTCGGAGGCGACCCCGAACTTCAACCTGGCCTACTACTCGAACAAGACGCTCGATGCCGAGATCGACGGGATCCAGGCCCTGACCGCGACGAACCGCGACCAGGCGGCGGCCGAGTACGTGACCATGCAGCAGCAGCTCATCGACAACGCCGTTGTCGTGGTGCCGTACGTCCAGAACTACCAGCGGGTGCTCCAGGCATCAGTCGGAGGGTTCGTCGACAACCCGGCCTACGCCCAGGTCGTCTTCGTCTACGACCTGACCCCGGGCCCCTAGAAGCAGCGCAGGACTGGGCCGCCGGGCACCCGCCGACGCGCCCCCGGCCCTGCGCGACGAGGTCAGCACGCGACGATGCGCCGGATCCTGGTCCGCCGCGGCCTGCAGTCGCTCCTCGTCGCGCTGGGCGTCGGGCTGCTCGCGTTCGTCATCACGCGACTGCTCCCCGGCGACGCGGCGGCCACCTGGGCCGGGCCCCGGGCGACCGCCGATGAGCTGGCACGCGTACGGGTGCAGCTGGGCCTGGACCAGCCGCTGTGGGACCAGGCCGTTCGCTACATGGTCGACCTCGTCACGGGCAATTGGGGCACCTCGATCCACACACGCCAGCCGGTCCTGAGCGATGTGTCCGGTCGCTTCATGACCTCCCTGGAGCTCGTGACGTTCGCCCTCGTGATCGCGGCGCTCATCGGGATCCCGACGGGCGTGCTCGCGGCCCGCTGGAAAGGGCGCCCGCCCGACTGGATCGCGGGCATCTCGTCCTCCCTGCTGGCCTCGGTCCCCGTCTTCTGGCTGGGGCTCCTGCTCCAGCTCGTGATCGCGACCCAGCTCCACTGGCTGCCCGTCGCCGGGCGCTGGGACCGAACGCTCAATGACGTCGCGGTGGCGGCAACCAGGACCCACATGGTGCTGGTCGACTCGCTGCTTGCCGGCAACCTCACGCTGTTCATGTCCGGGCTCTCGCACCTGATCATGCCGGCGGTGGTGATCGCGGCGTATCCGATCGGCCTGTTCGCGCGCCTGACCCGGGCTGGGCTGCTGGAGACGCTGGGCGAGGAGCACGTGCGGATGGCGCGGGCGACCGGGTACACGGAGCGCGCGATCATCTGGCGCTTCGCGCTCCGCCCGTCGATGGGGCCCGTCCTCTCCGCCCTCGCGCTGGTCTTCGGCTTCGCGCTCGGCAACACGTTCCTGGTGGAGAACCTGTTCAACTTCCAGGGCCTGGGGAGCTACGCCGTGGACTCCATCGCCGCGCTCGATGCCCCGGCGATCGCGGGGACCACGGTCCTCGTGGCCCTGGCCTACCTCGCCGCGAACCTTGTCGTGGACCTGGTTCGGCCGGTCATGGACCCGCGCCTCAGGGAGGCCGGGCGATGAGCGGATCCGCGGGCGCGGTGGGAGGCACCGACGCGAGCCGGCGCGGCTCGGCGGCGCCCGGCGACGTGGGCACCCTGGCCCCACGGTCCGCGTTTCGTCGCGTCATCGGCTACCTCGCCCGGCGGCCCGGGCTCGCCTTCGGCCTGGGCATCGTCGTCGTCCTCGCCGTCGGAGCCGTGCTTGCCCCCTTGCTGGCCCCCTTCCCGGGGGATGCGGGCAACGACACGAATCTCCTCGCCGCGCTCCAGCCACCCGGCGGCGTCCACCCACTGGGCACCGACCTCGCCGGCCGCGACGTCTGGTCGCGGATCCTGTTCGGCATCCGCATCTCGGTCGGCGTCTCGGTCGTGGTCATCGCGGCGTCGCTGCTGGTCGGGGTCCCGATCGGGCTCTTCGCGGGGGCCGTTGGCGGCAAGCTCGACGACCTGCTGATGCGGATCGTGGACATCTTCCTGGCCTTCCCTTCGCTCCTCCTCGCCCTGGCGATCGCGGCGACCCTGGGTCCGTCGATGGAGCACGCCGCGATCGCGATCGTCGTGTCGTGGTGGCCGTGGTACGCGCGGCTCATGCGCGGGGAGGCCGCCGCCATCCGAGGCCGCGCCTACGTGGAGGCCGCGTCCCTGCTGGGCATCGCGCGATGGCGGGTCGCGCTGCGCCACATCCTGCCGAACTCGATCGGGCCGGTCATCGTGCAGGCCTCGCTCGACCTCGGCGGCGTCATCCTCACGTTTGCCGCGCTCTCGTTCCTGGGCCTCGGCGCGCAGGATCCCACGCCGGAGTGGGGCCTCATGGTGGAGCAGGGCCGGACGCTGACGTCCACCCAGCCGTGGGTCGCGCTGTTCCCGGGCGCCGCGATCATGGTGGCCGCCCTTGCCTTCACGCTCCTGGGGGAGGGCCTGCGGGAGCGGCTCGATCCGAAAGGGCTGGCACGACCGTGACCCCCGGCGCAGCGCTCCTCGCGATCCGCGATCTCGTGATCGAGATCCGGGGACGGCGCCTCGTGGACGTCGCCGAGCTTTCGGTCGCACGCGGCCAGATCGTGGGGCTGGTCGGCGAGAGCGGGGCCGGGAAGAGCCTGCTGCTCTCGTCGATCCTCGGCCTGTTGCCGGCCGACGCGACGGTCCGGGGAAGCATCGAGTTCGACGGCGTGGAGCTGCGCGGCGCGTCGGACCGGCTGCTGCGCAGCGTGCGGGGCCGGCGGATCGCCGTCGTCCTGCAGGGCGCGCGCGCCGCGCTCACCCCCACCCTTCGCGCCGGGACGTGGATCGAGCGTGCCCTCGTGCTGCACCGGGTCCCGCCGGCGGAGCGGCGGGCACGGGTCGCCCACGCGCTTCACGCGGTGCGCCTGGACCCGGCACTCCTGCGTCGCTATCCGCACGAGCTGTCCGGCGGCGAAGCGCAGCGCGTCGCGATCGCCCTCGCAGTCGCGCTCCACGCGGAGCTGATCCTCGCGGACGAGGCGACGAGCGCGCTCGACGTGACGGTCCAGGCCGAGGTTGCCGAGCTGCTCCGCGAGCTGCGGGAGGCCGAGGGCACGTCGGTGCTCCTCGTCAGCCACGACCTGGCCCTGGTGGCCGGGCTTTCCGATCGGATCGACATCATCGCGGACGGTTCGATCGTGGAACGAGGCGGGCCGTCCGTGCTGTCCGACCCACGGCACGCGGTGACGCGCGAGCTGGTCCGCGCGAACCCGACCATCGAGCGCACCCGCGGGACCGTGGCGTGAGCGACGCACGGCCGTCGATCGGCGGCGCCACCCGCCCGATGCCGGACGGCGACGTCCGCCTGGTCGCCCGCGCCCTGCTGGTTCGCTACCCCAGCACCGACCCGGCGGCGCACCCGGCGCTCGCGCTGGACGTGCTGGAGCTGGCTCCGGGCCACAGCGTCGCGCTCGTCGGCGAGAGCGGATCGGGCAAGACCACCGCCCTTCGCGCCCTGCTCGGCGTGGTCCGGCCGACCGAGGGTGGCGTGGAGTTCGGTGGCGTCGCGCTCGCGCGCCTGCGCGGTGATGCGGCGCGTGCGTTCCGGCGCGCCGTCCAGCCGATCCAGCAGGACGTCGACGGCGCGCTGGATCCGCGCCAGTCGATCGGGTCGGCCATCGCCGAGGGGCACCGGGCCGGTGGCGGCGCCGCGGCCGAGTCCTCATCGGTGGTGGAGCGGCTGCTCGACGAGGTGGGCCTGTCGGCCTCGCTCGCCCGTCGCCATCCTCACGAGGTCTCGGGCGGCCAGCGCCAGCGTGCCGTGATCGCCCGCGCGCTCGCGGTGGGGCCGCGCCTGCTGCTCCTCGACGAGCCGACGAGCGGCCTTGATGCCACGGTCCAGGTCCGGATCCTGGAGCTGATCGAGCGGCTGCGCATCCAGCGCGGGCTGGGGCTGCTGCTCGTCAGCCACAACCTGGGCGTGGTCGCCCGCCTGTGCGACGAGACCGTCGTGCTCTACCGGGGCGAGGTGGTGGAACGGGGCGAGACCCGCGCGCTCCTCGAGGCCCCGCGCCACCCGTACACCGCGGCACTTCGGCGCAGCATGCCGGAGATCGGCGTGCCGTTCCGCGCCCCGCTCGGCCCCGCACCCGGAGCGGCGGAGGTGAGTTTGCGGGCCGGGTGCCGGTTCGCGGCGCGCTGTCCGCACGCAACCGCACCTGCCTGCGGTTCTCCGCAGGCGCTGGTGCCCGTCGAGGGAGATCGCGCGCGCCTCGTGCGGTGCGTTCGAGCTCCGGAGCTGGGCGTGCTCGATCCACTTGCCTGACCGCTCGGAGCGGCAGATCTGACGTGTGGCGCCGTCCCGGTGGGCCGGCGCCGCGGAAAAGGAGAGCAGGTCCCATGGCCCGTCACGCGCTCAGCACGCCGCAGGATTGCGAGGACTTCATCAACGGCTGCATGTTCATGGGGACCGGCGGCGGGGGCGGGCGCGAGTGGGGCGCCGACATGCTCCTCTCGGCGCTTGCCGACGGCCTGCCCATCGAGTGGACCGACCTTGCGGACATCCCCGACGACGCGTGGACGTGCACCGCCTTCGGGATGGGCTCCATCGCCCCGCAGGACGAATCGACGGCCAGGGCGATCGTCGCGCTCGGGCTCACCGACCGGTTCGGCGACGACGCCATGGCCCAGGCGGTGCGCGAGCTCGCCGCCTACACGGGGAAGCCGATCACGGCGATCGTGCCGTCGGAGCTGGGAGCCGGCAACACGCCCGCGCCGCTGGTGACCGCGATGCGTCTGGGCGTGGCCTGCGTCGATGGCGACTATGCCGGCCGCGCGATCCCCGACGAGATGCAGGGCACGCCGTATCTCTACGGCAAGGTCAGCCATCCTCTCGCGAGCGTTGATCCGTGGGGCGACATCGTCGTGCTCAAGGAGGCGACCAACCCGTTCATGCTCGAGCGGATCGGGAAACTGCTGAGCGTCGCTGCCCACGGCCACTGCTACCAGGCGGCCACGCTCCTGCCGGCGGCGGAGATGAAGGCGATTGTCGTGCCGGGGACCCTGTCCCGGAGCCTCGCGCTGGGCCAGGCGATGCGCCGGGCACGGGAGGCGGGCGGCGACCCGGTCGCGGCCGCGATCGCCCAGACCGGTGGCCACCTGCTGTTCGAAGGGCGCGTCAGCCGCAAGGACTGGGAGGACCGCGACGGCTACATGTTCGGGACCACGACGATCGAGGGATCCGGCCGCTTTGCCGGCCACACCCTTCGGGTCTGGTTCAAGAACGAGAACCACGTCAGCTGGCTGGACGACCAGCCGTGGGTCTGCAGCCCCGACCTGGTCGTGGTTGCCGACCGCGCGACCGGCGAGGGCTACACGAACACGCTGGTCGATGCTGGACACGACGTGGCCGTGGTCGGGATCCGGGGGCTCGAGGCATTCCGCAGCGAGCGCGGGCTGGCCTGCGCCGGACCGAGGTACTTCGGCTTCGACATCGACTACCAGCCGATCGAGGCGCTGCTGGGGCGGATTCCGTCCGCGTCTCGGGCCTGAGCGGGCGCACGGCCATGGTCTCGGGATTTGGCAACGAAGCGCGCGATGACTTCTACTCGATCGAGCTGCCGGCCGCGGCCCACAAGCTCGTGACCGAGATCCGGCCGATCAGGCCGGGGCAGCAGGTCCTCGTCACGGTGGACACCGCGGGCGACTCCCGGGCCGCGCGAGCCACGGCCGCGGCCGTCCATGCGGTCGGTGGCGTGCCGACCCTCGTCTCCTACGCCACGCTGCCCGAGCCGATGCGGGAACCGCCGCGCCCGGTCGGGCAGGCCGCCATGGGTGCCGACGTCTGGTTCGACTTCGCGATCGCGTACCAGCTGTACAGCCCGGTCTTCGACGCTGCCGTCAGGCAGGGCTGCGTCTACGTCTGTCTGACCGGCATGGACGCGGACATGATGGTGCGGACGATCGGCCGGGTGGCCACGCAGCCGCTCGAGGAGATGGCACGCACGCTGTACCGGATGTCGCAGGCCGCCGGGGCGATCCGCCTGACGAGCCCCGCGGGAACCGACCTGCGGATGACGGTCGACACTGCGGGCGACCCGTACTTCGAGGAGGAGCGGACGGGAGGCTTCGCCCAGATGCTCGGCGGCCAGTCCTGGCCGGTGGTCGTCCGGGAGAGCTTCGAAGGGGTGCTCGTGTACGACGGGGCGATCTGGCCGCCGGCCGCGCTCGGGCTCCTCCGCGCCCCGGTGCGCCTGACAGTCGAGGGCGGACGCGTCGTGCGGATCGAGGGGGGGCCGGAGGCGACCACCTACGACCGCTGGTTGCGCGGCTTCGAGCATCCGGCGGCGATGCTGATGGACCACGCCTGCTATGGCTTCAATCCCGGGGTCACGCGCCCGAGCGGACGCATCCTCGAGGACGAGCGCGTCTTCGGGTGCATGCAGTTCGGGATCGGCGCCGCGGCGCTCGGATCGCCGATTCACTCGGATGGGGTCGTGCTGAACCCGTCGGTCTGGTTCGACGATGTCTGCGTCGAGGATGCCGGCCGGTACCTCCACCCCGAGCTCGTCCGCCTGTGCCGGGCGATGAGCGTCGAGGGCTACTGATGGACGCCCCGACCCGCGACGGCGCGGCGGTCGCCGCAGACGACCCGATGGTGGTCAGCGAGTCCGACGCGCTGACCCTGCTGGCGCACCTGGTGACGAGCGCCGAGCTGTGCATGGTGGAGCCATACGACTACGGCGTCTTCCGGCTCATCGACGCGGCCAGCCGGCTCGCCGCGGTCATGGAGCCGCGGGCCGGGCCCGTCACCGGCGCCTGGCTGGCCGCGTTCCGGGCCGACGTGGATGAACGGAAGATGGGGTCGACCCGCGACCGCGAGCGATACTCGGCGTTCCTGCGCGATGCCAGCCGCCAGGTGGCCGAGCACCTCGGTGCGCGGGCCCCGGGCGAGGCACCGGGCACGGCGGACGACCCGACGGGCGGCCCGCGTGTCGGATGAGAGACGATCGGCCGCGACCGAGGTGGTCCTGTCCACCATTCGCAGCCGGCGGGTGACGCGTGCCTTCGAAGACCGGCACGTGCCGGTCGAAGCGATCCTCGATGTCCTGGAGGCCGGGCGGTGGGCGACCAGCGGTGGAAATGCGCGCATCCATCGCTTCCTCGTCGTCCGGGACCGCGGGACACTGTGGCGGCTGCGCGCGGTGTCGCCCGGGATGCTGGGGATGCCGCCCGTGGTCATCGCGATCTGCGCCGACGCGACCCGCGCCGCCGAAGAGCTGGTGCAGCTTGAGCATGACCCGACGATCATGATCGACGTCGGGACCGCCGCCATGAACATGATGGTGGCCGCGCACTCGCTCGGCCTGGGCACGTGCCCGGTCACGTCCTTCAGCCACGTCGCGGTGCGCGTGGTGCTGGACCTGCCGACTGCGCTCGAGCCCGAGCTCCTGCTCCTGCTGGGTCATCCCGCGCGTCCCCGGGTGGCTCTCCCGGCGTCCGCGGCCCCGCGACGGCGGGCCGCCGGGCTGCCGGCCGGCCTCGTCTCGTGGGAACGGCACGGACAGGCCGAGCCCGAGCCGGACGCCCGCGAGGCATCGAGCGAGACGCCACCGCCGACGCCATCATTGCCGACCGACAACCCTTCTCCGAGCAGTCCGCCTGGATGCGGCGGCGAGGCTTCGACCTCACCGAGGCGGTGACGGCGGAGCCGCGCGCGGGCTGACAGAGCGCCGCCCGGGCGGCCGGCCCGCGAGCTCAGAGCTCCTGCCGACGGAACGCGAGCCAGGCCACCGCCAGGAGGCCCGCCACCAGGACGACCGTCGCGATGGTCGGGCCGAGGGCGTCCACGCCGGGCTGGCCGATGGCGAGCGCGCGGGCCGGGGCGCCGAGGCCGGTCGGCAGGTAGCGCCCTATTGCGGGGATGATGCCGAGGATCCCGAGGCCGATGAACGCGACGACGCCGAGCCCGGCGGCCGCGAGCGCCGACCGCGTCAGCGTGCTGCCGAGGAACGTGATCGCGGCATAGGCCACCAGCGCCAGCCACTGGAGGATCATCGCGGCGGCGAACCCGGCGACCGGCGGCGCCTCGAACAGGACCAGCGTGTAGAACCAGGCCCCGGCTCCGGCGATCGCCGTCGAGATGCCCAGGGTCGTCGCGATCGCGACGAGCTTCGCGGTCAGGAATGCGCCCCGGCCCGCCGGCTTCGTGAGGATGAGTGCCGCGGTCCCGCGCTCCTTCTCGGTGGCGACCGAGCCCATCGCGAGGAGGACCGCGATGATCGCGCCGAACTGGCCAAGGTTCTTCGACAGCTGGTCGTAGGCATCCGCGGCCGTCGGCGTCGGGAGGATGATCGTGAACTGGCCGCCGCCGACGGCCTTCAGGATCTCAGGGGTGAACCGGGCCAGGAGTGGCGACGACAGGCCGACGAGCAGGAAGACGGTCGCCACCAGCGGCAGCCGCGTCGTCCGCCATTGCTCCAGCAGCTCCTTGCGCAGGAGGACAGCGAAGCCGGTCATCGGCCCGGGGCCTCCCTCGCCCGGACGAACCCCCGGCCGTCGAGGTCCTCCGCGGCAGCCGGGCCGACGAGCTCCAGGAAGACGTCCTCGAGCGTCGGGCGGGTCCGTTCGAACGACTCCAGGACGACGCCGCCGGCGACGACGAGCGGCAGGACTGCACCCGCGGCGGCGTCGGGATCCGAGACGGTGACGCGGATCTGGCCCGCGGCGACCGAGACATCGGTCTTCCACGGCGCCGCCTGCAGCCGCTCGACCAGGGCAGCCACCTGCGCGTCCTGCCCGGGCAGGGGCACGAGCCGGAAGATGGGACGGGCGTGGGCGGCGAGGAGCGTCTCGAGGGGACCTTCGGTCACCAGGCGCCCCCGGTCGAGGATCGCGACGCGGTCGCAGATCCGCTCGACGTCCGAGAGCACGTGCGTGGAGAAGACGACCGTCGCCTCGCCCCGCAGGCCGGCGATCAGCTCCAGGAGATCGCGTCGCCCTTCTGGATCGAGCGAGCTGACCGGCTCGTCGAGGAAGAGCAGCTCGGGTCGGTGCAGAAGCGCCTGGGCGATGCCGAGCCGTTGCCGCATGCCTCCCGAATAGCCGCCGATCCGCCGCTCGGCCGCGGCGGCCAGGCCAGTCCGGTCCAGCGTCTCTGCGACGCGCGATCGCAGGTCCTGCCCGGCGAGCCCGTGGAGGCGGCCGACGAGCTCGAGGAGCTCGCGCCCCTTCATCCAGCCGTAGAACCGCGGGTCCTGGTCGAGGTACCCGAGGCGGCGGCGCAGCTCCGGCTGGTCCAGGCCGACCTTCACGCCGGCGACCGACGCGCTGCCCGCGGTGGGTCGGGCCAACCCGGCGAGGATCCGGATCGTCGTCGTCTTGCCCGCGCCGTTCGGGCCGAGCAGGCCGAAGACCGAGCCGCGCGGCACGTCGACGTCGAGGCGATCGAGGGCGAGGATCGCCCCGAATCGCTTCGTGAGCCCGCGAGCCTCGATGGCCGGGCCGGTCATCGCGGAGGGCGCCGCCGCGGTCGTGATGGCCGCCGTCACGACTCCTCCCGCCCGGCCACGAAGTAGAGGATCGGGCCGATCACGTTGACGACGACGATGACGAGCGCCCAGACGATCTTGTTGCCGCCACGCACCCGCCGCTCGCCGCGTTCGAGATCGACCAGCGCGGCGATCATCAGCCCCAGCTGGATGACGGCGATCGGGGCCAGGAGCGCGAGGATCTGCTCGGGCTTGAGGTCTCCCATGCCGGCTGAGCATAGCTCGCCGCGCACCCGGCTCGCCCACGGGGTAGGCTCACCGCCGCAGGTGCGCCGGACGGCGCCCGGATCCCGGGGAGGAGCCAGCCATGACGCCCAGCGGACGTGCCGTCATGACGGCCATCGTCGCGGTCCTCTTCAGCGCCGTCGTCGCCGTCGGGCCCGCCAGCGCCTCCAGTGTGGGCGCCGAGTGGCAGGCGAAGATCGGATCGCGCGGCGTCGACGGGACCGCGACCGTCGCGATCGCCACGTCCGGGGCCGGCACGATCTCGGTCAGCCTCAAGGGCCTCGTCCCGAAGGCGACGTACAGCGAGGCGCTGTTCCGCGGAACGTGCTCCAGGCTGTCGACAAGGCTCGCGGCCCTGCCGACGCTGCGGACCACGGCGAGGGGCACCTTCGCGCGGACCAACGCGCTGACCATCGCGCAGGCCACGCTGGTGAACAATGGGGGCGCGGTGATCCGGCTCGTGTCAGGCAGCCACGTCTCCTGCGGGGCCTTCGCGAGGCAGGCCGGCGCCGCCCTCGTGACCACCTGTGACCAGGCTCATCTCGCATCCGCGCTCGCCGCCGGCGGGACGGTGCGGTTCGCCTGCGACGGCACCATCACGCTGGCCTCGACGATCGCGGTGACGAAGCCCGTGGTCCTCGACGCGACCGATCACGTCGTGATCATCGATGGAGGCGGCGCGGTGGGCCTGTTCTCGGTCAGTGGCGGGGCGAGCTTCGGCGTCGTCGACCTGACGCTGCAGGACGGCAGCTCGCTCAGCCACGGCGGAGCCATCGACGCCAGTCAGGGCGGCCCCCTGACCATCCTGGGGTCCACCCTTTCCCATAACCGGGCCGGAGCTGGAGGAGCCATCGCCGCCGGTGGCCCCGCGACGGTGACAGTGGTGGCCAGCACCTTCGTCGACAATGCGACGGCCGGCGGCGACGGCGGGGCGATCGACGGCTCGGTCGTCTCCGTGACCGACAGCACATTCGTCGGAAACCAGGCCGCACACGGGGGCGCAATCCATGCCATGGCGGGCCTGACGATCGTCAACAGCACGTTCGTCACCAACGTGGGGACGGGAGCGTCCTTCGAGCTCGCGGGCGGCGCCGCGACCGTTCGGGACTCGATCCTGGCCGGCGGGACGGGCGGGGAGTGCGACCCGGTCGGCTTGGTCATGACGGACCAGGGCGGCAACTTCAGCACCGACGGCTCCTGCGGCTTCAACGCGGCCTCGTCGCGCAACGGGGTGCCAGTTGCTGCCCTGGCTCTCGCCCCGCTCGCGGACAACAGCGGTCCGACGCAGACCGTCGCGCTCTTGCCCGGCAGTCTCGCGATCAACGCCGGGGCTGCCTGCCCGCCGCCGGCGACGGACCAGCGCGGCGTCCCCCGGCCGCAGGGCGCGGCGTGTGACTCGGGAGCCTTCGAGGTCGAGCCGCCGCCGGGCTACGACATCTCGTTCCCCCAGTGTGGTGGCCTGTTCCCGGACAGCCCGGCCTTCGGGATCGTCGGCGTGAACGGGGGCCGGGCCATGTCCGCCAACCCGTGCCTTGGGGCCGGCGCCGTGCCCAGCGAGCTTGCCTGGGCGGGTGGGCCGAGCGCCCAGCTGTACGCGAACACGGGGAACCCGGGCCCCGCGCTCTCGACTCACTGGCCCAACGGCCAGGTGGCTCCGCGTGCCTGCAACACGGCCACGGCCCCGGGCGCCGACACGGCGGACTGCGCCTACGACTACGGTTGGAACGCGGCAGCCGACTCCTACCAGACGGCCGTCCTCGCCTACATCTCGCTGGGCCTGGCGCCCCCGGGCGCGACGCGGACGCCCCTGGCCAACGCGTGGTGGCTCGACGTCGAGACCGCCAACAGCTGGCGCAGCGCCGCCGCGTTGAACGTCGCGGCCCTTCAGGGTGAGTTCGACTACCTGCAATCGGTGGGCGCCGCGAGCATCGGGTTCTACTCCACCTCGTACCAGTGGAACCAGGTCACCGGGGGCACGAAGGTCTTCGCGGCCGCCCCGGGCTGGGTCGCCGGCGCCGGGACCACCAGCGGGGCGAGAGCCAGCTGCAGCAGCGGCGGCTTCACGGGCGGGCCCGTCGTGATGGGGCAGTACGCGGCCAACGGCTTCGACGCCGACTGGCGCTGCTAGCAGGACGGGGAACCGCTGCCTCGCCGTCGGGCCGGGGGCACGCAACGGCAACCGAAGCATCCCTTCGTCGGCACCCAATCTCGCGCACCGGGACGCTATCGTCGCTCGACCGAGCGGACGAAGGGGATCAAGCGTGGCCGAGTCCCAGTCTCTCTACGAACCGTCGTTCGAGCACGACGCCTGCGGGTTCGGGTTCGTCTGCGATATCGCGGGCCGTCTCTCTCACGGGATCGTGCGCGACGCCCTGACGGTGCTGGTCAACCTGGAGCACCGTGGGGCCAGCGGGTCGGAGCGGAACACCGGGGACGGCGCGGGGATCCTGGCCCAGGTCCCGTTCGGCTTTCTGGCCACGGTCGCGGCGGAGCAGGGGCTCCACCTGCCGGCCCGCGGGCGGGTACGGCGTGGGCATGGTCTTCCTGCCCCGCGACGAGCCCAGCCGAACGGCCTGCGAGGGGCACGTCAGCACGGTCCTCGCGTCCGAAGGTCTCGACCTGCTCGGCTGGCGCGACGTCCCGACCGAGGCAGCCGGCCTCGGCGAGACCGCCCGGACCAGCCAGCCCGTCATCCGCCAGCTCTTCGTGGGACGGCCGGGCGACCTCGCGGACGACGTCGCGTTCGACCGGCGCCTGTTCGTCGCCCGCCGCCTGGTCGAGAAGGCCGTCTCGCGCTCGGCGCTGCCCGGCCGCGGCGATTTCTACATCTCCTCGCTGAGCTGTCGCACGATCGTCTACAAGGGGATGCTGAACGCGTCGCAGCTCCTGACGTTCTACCCGGACATCGTGGACCCGCGCTTCACGAGCGCGATCGCGATGGTCCATTCGCGCTTCTCGACCAACACGTTCCCGTCGTGGGCTCGCGCCCACCCGTACCGCTACATCTCCCACAACGGCGAGATCAACACCCTCCGCGGCAACGTCAACTGGTTCCACGCCCGCCAGTCGATGTTCCGCTCGTCGCTCTTCGGCGAGGACCTCCAGAAGGTACTCCCGGCGGTCGATACGGAGGGTTCCGACTCCACGATCCTGGACAACGTCCTGGAGCTGCTCCACCTGTCGGGCCGGTCGCTGGCCCACGGGATGATGATGCTGGTGCCGGAGCCCTGGAACCGCGACGAGACGATGTCGCCGGAGCTGCGCGCCTTCTACGAGTACCACGCCTGCCTGATGGAGTCGTGGGACGGCCCGGCCTCGATCGCCTTCACGGACGGCGTGCGGGTGGGGGCCACGCTCGACCGCAACGGGTTGCGGCCGGCGCGCTACTACATCACCGCGGACGGCCGGGCCGTCATGGCGTCGGAGGCGGGCGTCCTCGACATCCCGGCCGACCAGGTCGTCGCGAAGGGCAGGATCCAGCCCGGCCACATGTTCCTCGTGGACACGGCCGAGGGGCGGATCATCTCCGACGACGAGCTGAAGGGTGCGGTCGCGTCGGCCCAGCCCTACGGGGAGTGGATCCGGCAGTGGCTGGTCCGGATCGACGACCTTCCCCATCCACCCCACGTGATCGAGCCCGACCACGAGACCGTCCTGCGGCGCCAGGAGGTCTTCGGCTACAACGCCGAGGACGTCCGCCTGATCATCAATCCCATGGCGACCACGGGTACGGACCCGGTGGGCTCTATGGGCAACGACGCCGCGCTCGCGGTCCTCTCCGAGCGGCCTCAGCTCCTCTACAGCTACTTCAAGCAGCTCTTCGCGCAGGTCACGAACCCGCCGGTGGACGCGATCCGCGAGGAGATCATCATGGCCACGGAGACGTCCATCGGCCCCGAGGACAACCTCCTCGAGCCGGGGCCACGGGCGGCATTCCAGCTGGCGCTCCCCTCGCCGGTGCTTTCCAACGCGGAGCTCGAGAAGATCCGCGAGCTCGACGGCGGGCCGTCGGCGCGGGGCTTCCGGTCCATCACGCTTCCGATCCTCTTCCGCGCCTCGGACAACGGCCAGGGCCTCCGCCGGGCGATCGACGACGTGCGCCGGCGGGCGTCGGAGGCGATCGCCGAGGGCCACAACCTGGTGATCCTGTCGGACCGGGGCCACGACGAGAAGGACGCCCCGATCCCCGCGCTCCTCGCCGTCGCAGCGGTCCACCACCACCTCGTGCGGACCGGCACGCGCACGCAGGTGGGTCTCGTCCTCGAATCCGGCGAGCCGCGCGAGGCACACCACTTCTGCCTCCTGATCGGCTACGGCGCGAGCGCCATCAACCCTTACCTCGCGTTCGAGACGATCGACGACCAGGTGCGCCTGGGCGTCATCGCCGGCCCCACCGACGCCGCCGAGAAGCGCTACCGGACGGCGCTCCTGAAAGGCGTCATCAAGGCGATCTCCCGGATGGGGATCTCCACGGTCCAGAGCTACCACGGGGCCCAGGTCTTCGAAGCGCTCGGGCTCAACCGCGACTTCATCGACGAGTACTTCACCGGGACGCCGACGCGGATCGGCGGGATCGGGATCGAGGGTGTCTCGCGCGAGGCCAGGGCCCGCCAGGACCACGCCTACTCGCCCAAGCGGCCAGTCGTGCAGCACCAGCTCGGCATCGGCGGGCAGTACCAGTACCGGTCCGAGGGCGAGACGCACCTGTTCAACCCGCTGACGATCCACCTGCTCCAGCGGGCCGTGCGCACCGGCGACTACGCGACGTTCAAGGACTACACGAGCCTCGTCGACGACCAGTCGAAACGCCTGGCAACGCTGCGCGGCCTGATGGAGCTGCGGCCGGCGCTCCGCCCGGTCCCGCTCGGGGAGGTGGAGCCGGTCGAGGCGATCGTGCGCCGCTTCAAGACCGGGGCGATGAGCTACGGCTCGATCTCGGCGGAGGCCCACGAGGCACTCGCGATCGCGATGAACCGGCTGGGCGGCAAGTCCAACACCGGCGAGGGCGGCGAGGATCCGGCCCGCTACGAGCCGCTCCCGAACGGCGACTCCCGCAACAGCGCGATCAAGCAGGTCGCCAGCGGCCGCTTCGGCGTGACCAGCGAGTACCTGGTCAACGCCCGCGAGCTCCAGATCAAGATGGCCCAGGGCGCCAAGCCCGGCGAGGGCGGCCAGCTGCCCGGCTCCAAGGTCTACCCGTGGATCGCCCGGACGCGCCACTCCACCCCGGGCGTGGGCCTGATCAGCCCGCCGCCGCACCACGACATCTACTCGATCGAGGACCTCGCGGAGCTGATCCACGACCTCAAGAACGCGAACCACCACGCCCGGATCAGCGTGAAGCTGGTGGCCGAGGTCGGCGTCGGCACGATCGCCGCCGGCGTCGCCAAGGCCCACGCGGACGTGGTGCTCATCAGCGGCCACGACGGCGGGACGGGCGCCTCTCCGCTCACCTCGATCAAGCATGCCGGCATCCCCTGGGAGCTCGGGCTCGCGGAGGCCCACCAGGTCCTGCTCATGAACGACCTGCGCTCGCGCATCGCGGTCGAGGTCGACGGCCAGCTCAAGACCGGGCCGCGATGTCGTGATCGGGGCGCTGCTCGGCGCCGAGGAGTTCGGATTCGCGACGGCGCCGCTCGTCTCGCTGGGCTGCGTCATGGTGCGGGTCTGCCACCTCAACACCTGTCCCGTCGGGGTCGCCACGCAGGACCCCGAGCTTCGCCGGCGCTTCGCGGGCGATCCCGCAGCACGTCGTCAACTTCATGACCTTCATCGCGTCGCGAGGTCCGCGAGCACATGGCCCGGTTGGGCTTCCGCACGATCGACGAGATGGTCGGTCGGTCCGACTGCCTGGAGATGGTCCCCGCGATCGACCACTGGAAGGCCCGGAGCCTCGACTTCAGCCGGATCCTCTTCCAGCCGGAGGTCCCCGCCGGGCGCGGCCGAACCTGCACGATCCCACAGGAGCATCACGTGGAGGAGTCGCTCGACGCGACCACGCTCCTCGAGCTGTGCCGCCCGGCGCTGGAGGACGGCCACGAGGTCCGGGCCACGCTGCCGATCCGCAACGTCAACCGCGTGGTGGGCACGATGCTCGGCTCCGAGGTGACCCGGCGCTGGGGCCGCGACGGGCTGCCGGACGACACGATCCGCCTCACGTTCCAGGGCTCCGCCGGCCAGAGCTTCGGCTCCTTCATCCCGCAGGGGATCACGCTGCTCCTGGAGGGTGACGCGAACGACTACCTGGGCAAGGGGCTCTCCGGCGGGAGACTCGCCCTCTTCCCGCCGGCCGCCGCCCGGTTCGACGCCCACGACAACGTCATCACCGGGAACGTGGCCCTGTACGGCGCGACCGGCGGCGAGGCGTTCATCAGCGGGATCGCCGGGGAGCGGTTCGCGGTCCGCAACTCCGGCGCGACGGCGGTCGTGGAGGGCCTGGGTGACCACGGCTGCGAGTACATGACGGGCGGCCGGGTCGTGGTGCTGGGGCCGACGGGGCGCAACTTCGCCGCGGGCATGTCCGGCGGCGTCGCCTGGGTGTACGACGATCGCGGCGCGTTCGCGACGGCCTGCAACACGGAGATGGTGGCCCTCGAGCCGCTCCGGGATCCCGCCGAGATCGCCGAGGTCCGCGGGCTCGTCGCGCGCCACGCGGAGCTGACCGGGAGCGGGCGGGCGGCAGCCCTGCTCGCCGACTGGGGCGCCGCCGCCGGCCGCTTCGTGCGGGTCATGCCGCACGACTACCGGCGCGTGCTTGCCGCCCAGGCGCGGATGCGCGCCGCCGGGCTCAGCGAGGAGGAGGCGGAGATGGCCGCGTTCGACGAGAACGTCGCCGACCTCGCCCGGGTCGGAGGCTCCTGAAGATGGGCAAGCCCACCGGCTTCATGGAGTTCGGGCGCCAGGCGATGGACAGCCGCCCGCCGCTGGAGCGCATCCGCGACTGGAACGAGGCGCACCTGCCGCTCGCCCCCGCCACGCTCACCGCCCAGGCCGCGCGCTGCATGGACTGCGGCGTCCCGTTCTGCCACACGGGGACCCTCATCTCGGGCATGGCGTCGGGCTGCCCGATCAACAACCTGATCCCGGAATGGAACGACCTCGTCTACCGCGGGCAGTGGCGCGAGGCGAGCCTCCGCCTCCACCGCACGAACAACTTCCCGGAGTTCACCGGCCGCGTCTGCCCGGCGCCGTGCGAGGGCTCCTGCACGGTCGGCGATCAACGGCGACGCGGTCGCGATCAAGACCATCGAGCAGGAGATCGCCGACCGGGCCTGGGAGAACGGCTGGATCGTCCCGCAGCCGCCGCTCGCCCGGACGGGACGGACGGTCGCCGTCGTGGGCAGCGGCCCGGCCGGGCTGGCGGCCGCGGCGCAGCTCAACCAGGCCGGCCACCTCGTCACGGTCTTCGAGCGCGCCGACCGGATCGGCGGCCTGCTTGTCTACGGCATCCCGAACATGAAGCTCGACAAGGCCGTCGTGGCCCGGCGCGTCCAGCTCATGGCCGACGAGGGCGTTCGGTTCGTCACCGGGGTCACGGTCGGCTCGGACCTGCCGGCCGAGCAGCTGCTGGCCGAGTTCGACGCCGTGGTGATCGCGACCGGCGCCACCGTGGCGCGCGACCTCGCGGTCCCCGGGCGCGAGCTGGGCGGCATCCACCTGGCCATGAACTTCCTGCGCGGCAACACGCGCCGGCTCCTCGACGGCGGCCCGGAGGCGGAGGTCCCGATCGACGCGGCGGGGAAGGACGTCGTGGTGATCGGTGGCGGCGACACGGGAACCGACTGCGTGGGCACGGCGATCCGGCTGGGGGCGACGCGTGTCCGCCAGCTGGAGATCCTGCCCCGGCCGCCGGAGACGCGGGCAGCGGACAACCCGTGGCCGGAGTGGCCGAAGGTCTATCGCCTGGACTACGGCCAGGAGGAGGCGAAGGCCCTCTGGGGCGAGGACCCGCGCCGCTACTCCACCACCACCCGCCGCTTCATCGGGCCGGAACGAGCGGGTCACCGGCATCGAGATCGCCGGCATCGAGTGGAGCAGCTCGCCGGAGGGGCGCTTCGAGATGCGCGAGGTGCCCGGGACCGTGGAGGTCGTCCCGGCGGACCTCGTCCTGCTCGCCCTCGGCTTCACCGGCCCGGAGCCCGCCCTGCCGAAGGCGTTCGGCTGCGACCTCGATCCGCGCGGCACGCTGCGCACCGGCGAGGACAAGATGACCAGCGTGCCGGGCGTCTTCGCGGCCGGCGACTGCTCGCGCGGCCAGTCGCTGGTGGTCTGGGCGATCCGCGAGGGCCGCACCGTCGCCCAGAGCGTGGACCGCTACCTGATGCACGGACAGACGGTCCTCCCGGCGTAGGGAGCGCCGGGCTCAGCTTCCGGCGGCGCCTCGCGGCGGCCCCGGCGCGTCGAGCATCTCGGGGGCCAGGAAGTCCCGGCCGGCGCGTGTCCTGGTCAGGCCGCCGCGAGCCATCCAGGCCCACGCGACGAGCGCTCCCGCGACCGCGATCCCGCCGCCCACGATCAGGGCGACCTCGGTGCTGAAGGCGGACGCCAGCCACCCGATGGCGGGCGCGCCGATCGGGGTCGAGCCGGCGAAGACCGTCGTGTAGACGGACATGACGCGGCCGCGGAGCCGGTCGGGCACGGCGAGCTGGATCGACGTGTTCGCGGACACCATCATCGCGATCGCGGCGGCGCCCGCGCCGAACATCGCGATGAGTGCGATCGGGTACGACCGGACCCCGCCCAGGATCACTTCGAGCGCGCCGAGCCCGAGGGCGCCGACGACGATGATCCCCGGTCGCGGCCGATCGAGCGACGCGACGAAGAGCGCCGCCGTGAGCGACCCGAGCCCCATGGCGGCCATCAGGAACCCGAGTCCCGTGGCACCCACGCCGAGGACGTTCTGGGCGAGCGCGGGGGCCACGACGTTGAAGTTCATGGCGAACGTCGAGACGAGCCCGACCAGCACGACCGCGAGCAGCACCACCGGGGTCGCCCGCACGTAGCGCAGGCCCTCGGCAAGGTTGTCCGCCACGCCCCGGACGCTCGTCGGCCGGGCGAGCCGCACCGTGGGCAGGAGGTCGGCCTCGCGCATCATCAGCAGGCCGACGATCACGGCGATGAAGCTCACACCGTTGAGGAAGAAGCAGGCCGTCACGCCCAGGGCGCCGATGAGGAGCCCGCCGACGGCCGGACCGACGATCCGGGCCGCGTTGAACATCGCGGAGTTCAGGCCGACCGCGTTGGTCACGTCCTCGCGGCCGACCATCTCGACGACGAACGCCTGGCGGGTCGGCATGTCGACCGCGTTGACGACCCCGAGCAGCGCAGCGAGGATCAGGATGTGCCAGACCTGCACGACGTTGGCGAACGTGAGCGCCGCGAGCACGAACGCCAGGAGCATCGAGGCCACCTGGGTGCCGATGATCGTCGTCCGCTTCGGCAGCACGTCGGCGATGACGCCCCCGAACAGCCCGAGGATCAGGACCGGCAGGAACTGGATCGCGGCGACGAACCCGAGCCAGAGCGGGTCGTGCGTGAGGAGGAGGATGAGCCACGCCTGGGCGAGCGACTGCATCCAGGTGCCGACGAGCGAGATGAGCTGGCCGAACCAGAACAGGCGGAAGTTGCGGTGGCGGAGGGCGCCCCGCCAATGGAGCCCGGCCCGGCCGCTGGGTGTCGTCATTCCAGCCCGTCGACCGCGACCGGAACGTGGGCGAGCATCGGCCGGTGGGCGCCCCTCATGAGCGAGACGCCGGTGGCGAGGAGGCTGACGAGGACGCCCACCGCGAAGGCGAGATGGAGGGCATCCATGAAGGGGCGGAGATCGACACCCGAGGTGCCGACCTGCGTGCCCGAGAAGATGCTCAACATCACCTTCGGATCCATGGCGCTCGTCACCAGCCCGACCGACAGGGCGATGCTGATCATGTACCCGGCCTGGACGAGCATCATCCGCGTCCCGGCCCCGACACCGCGCTTTGCCGGCGGGAGCGAGCCCATGACCGCGCTCGTGTTCGGGGAGTTGAAGATCCCCGAGCCAGCCCCGATCACGAGCTGCCAGCAGGCGAGCTGCCAGTACGGCGTGTCCACCCGGAGCGTCATCAGCCCCGCGAGCCCGAGCGCGGTGATCAGGAGCCCGGCAGTCGCCAGCTCGCGCGACCCGTATCGGTCGGCGAGGACGCCGCTGATCGGGGAGAGGACGAGGAGGCCCACCGCGAGCGGCGCCAGGAGGATCCCGGCAAGGACCGGGTTGTCGCCCTTCGCCCCCTGGAGGTAGAAGACCAGGAGGAACAGGACGCTGTTCCGGGCCACGCCGTTGAGGAACGCGGAGAAGTTGCCCATGCTGAACAGCCGGTCGCGGAAGAGCCCCAGGTCGAGGAGCGGCGCCGCATGGTGCGCCTCCACCCAGACGAAGAGAGGAGTCGCGACGACGAACGAGATGAGTCCGCCCACGACCCACCACGTCGTCCAGCCGAAGATCGCGCCGAACGCGAGCGACGTCATCAGGCCCAGGACGCCGACGAGGTAGAGGAGGCTGCCGGCCCAGTCGATGACCACGCGGCGTTCGCGCTGGCCCTGCTCGACGAGCACGAGCGCAGCGGCGAGCGACCCGACGATGCCGATCGGCAGGTTGAACCAGAACACCCAGCGCCAGCCGAACAACGTGAGCACCCCGCCGAGGACGGGGCCGAGGATGAGGCCGACCCCGACGACCATCGCGTTGATCCCCAGCGCCCGACCCAGCTGGTCGCGCGGGAACGCGTCGGCGACGAGCGCCGCGGAGTTGGCCATGAGGAGCGCCCCGCCGACGCCCTGGAGGAGCCGCCACGCGATGAGCTCGGCGGCGCTGCCCGAGGTCGCCGCGAGCACCGACGCGATGGTGAAGATGACGAAGCCGACGCTGTAGCTCCGCGCCCGCCCCACCATGTCCGCGAGCCGGCCCGCATTGAGGACCAGCACGCTGACGACCAGCGTGTAGCCGACCACGATCCAGAGGAGCGCGAAGAGGTCGGTGTGCAGGTCGCGCAGGATGTCGGGCAGGGCGATGACGAGCGTGCCGGACGTCAGCGAGGCAAGGAGGGCGCCGATGCTCGTGACGCCGAGGACCCACCACTTGTAGCCCTCGGCCGAGGGCTCCGCGAACCCGGCGGAGCGCGTCCCGGATCCGGTCGTCATCGGCCGGCCTTCGGCTGGTCCGGGTCGGCCGGGGCGCCCCCGAGCTCCGCCAGGTGCTCGAGGACGTGCCGCCGCCGCACCTCGAGGTCGCCGAGCATTGCTTCGAGGCGCGCGACTTTCGCCCGCACGCCCGCGAGCTGCTCGTCGATGCTCGCACGCCTCCCCTCCAGGATGCGGCGCCGCTCCGCGGGGTCATCGGTGGCGTCGAAGGCCTCGCGGGCGAGCCGGCGGGCGGCCTCGTCTTCCAGGAGCAGGCGGACCTCGGCGATCGAGAAACCCGCGTCGTCGCGGAGCCCCTTGATGAACCGCAGGCGGTCGACGTCCAGCTGGTCGAAGAGGCGGTAGGCGCCCTGCGAGCGGGCGGACGGGCTCAACAGGCCCATCTCCTCGTAGTATCGGATCGATCGGGGCGTCAGGCCGACCAGCTCAGCGGTCTCGTGGATCCGGAGCTGGATCTCCGCTGGCGCGCCTGCCGTGTCGCCGGACATGTGCTGTTCTGTCGCACGGTTCATCGCCCTTAGTGTAACCTTTCCGTGAACGGTAAGGTCTCGGCTCGCCACGCCGGTCGCCGCCGATTTCGATGGGTGGTGATAGCGTGTGGCGGTGCCGGCTGGAGAGCCGTTTCTCGGGGGGTTTGGGAACCGCGAGGCCTGGCAAGGGGTCACGACGGTTTCCCCGGCACACGGCGAATAGGAGAACAAATGTTGGCCCGGTACCGCTCCCTGGTGACGCCGCTCGCGCTGATCGCCGCGCTGATCCTCGTCTACATGGAGAACCCCTGGTTCTTCCCCAAGACGGGGACCACGGAGAACCACGTCGCGACCGTGGCCTTCTGGGTGCTCACGGTCGTCGTCCTCGTCCTGATGTTCGAGGACCGCAAGTCGCCGGGCGCCGAGGTGGTGGAGGTCGAGGGTCCGGCGTTCGCGCGGTACCTCTTCAGCAACACCCGGGCGGGCCTGTTCTGGCTGCCGATCCGCATCTTCCTGGGCTTCGAGTGGGCTGTCGCCGGCTGGCACAAGCTGACGGGCACGGGCTGGACCGACGGCGGCGCGTCGCTCCTCGGCTACTGGCAGGGCGCCGTGAAGGTCCCGGCGCAGGGCTCGGCGCCGATCACCTTCGACTGGTACCGCTCGTTCCTCCAGTTCCTCATCGACAACCACGCCCAGGGCTGGTTCGGCTGGCTCATCACGCTCGGCGAGCTCGCGGTGGGCATCGCCCTCCTGGTCGGAGCCCTCGTCGGGATCGCGGCCTTCTTCGGGGTCGTGATGAACATGTCCTACCTGCTCGCCGGCTCGACGTCGGTGAACCCGATCATGTTCGCGCTCGCGATCGGCCTGATCCTGGGCTGGAAGGTGGCCGGCCACTACGGCGTCGACCGCTACCTGCTGCCGCGGCTCGGCGTTCCCTGGCGGGCGAAGGTGGCTGCCACGAGCCAATCCTGAGGCGGGAGCGCCCGGACTGAGGAACTCCGAGGGGTCGGGTCTGAGCGGCCGGCGGCCCGGCCAGCACGAGCAACACCCACATGGTGCTCCTTGCCGGGGCGACAGGGGCGGCCGCCGGCGCGGCCTCGATGATGGCCGGGACGTATCTCGACGTGGTCTCCGGCCGGGACCGGAGCACGGCGCTCCGCGCCGAGGAGCGGCTCCGTCGGGCGGGCTTCTCGGATGCAGAAGCTCGTGCAACGTCGGCCGCTCTTGCCCGGCACCCCGACGCGATGCTCGAGTTCGTCGCCGCGTTCGAGCTCGGCGTCGGAAGCCAGGCCCGGGAATCTCCATGGCCCCACGCGGCGTGGATGTTCGTGGCGGACCTCATCGCGCCGGCGACGCCGGTCGTCCCGTTTGCCCTGCTCGAGATGGATGCCGCGCGCACCGCGTCGCTCGTGACGACCACGCTGCTGCTCCTGGCCCTGGGCATCGGCCGCGCCCGGATCACGCACCGGACCGTGGTCGCCACGACGATCCAGACGCTGGCCATCGCGGCGGTGGCAGCGGTCGCCGGGATCGCGATCGGGCGGCTCGTCGTCGCCTGAGGCAGACCGCGGGACCGTGCGCCCCGGCCCGCGAACGACGGACGCGACGAGGCCGGCCCGGGGGGACCGGGCCGGCCTCGTGGTGAAGCGGGAAGATGCTAGTTCGTGGTCGCCGGTCGCGTCCCCAGGGTGACCTGCACCTCCATGTCGGTCGTTCCACGCCGGACGGCCAGGGTGACCGTGGAGCCGGGTCCGTGGGCCGCAAGGAGCTCGACGAACGGGTGACTCGTGTCCACCTTCGTGCCGTCGACCGCCGTGATGACGTCGTTCTCGCGAAGTCCCGCCGCCGCGGCCGGGCTGCCCGGCTGGACCGCGGCGCCAGTCCCGCTCGAGGTGATCCACGCACCCTGGTTCACCGAGAGGCCGTTGCGCGCGGCGAGGCCGGCGTCGAGGGCTTCGTACTGGATGCCGACCCACGGTCGCGTCAGCTTCGCCCCTGCGAGTGCCTGTTCGGTGAGCGGGCGTGCGACGTTGATCGGGATCGCGAACCCGATCCCCTGGGCCGCCCCGGCGATCGCCGTGTCGATGCCGATGACGGTGCCGTTCGTGTCGACCAGCGGACCGCCGCTGTTGCCCGGGTTGATGGCGGCGTCCGTCTGGATGAGGTCGTCCAGGCTCCCGGTGCTGTCCGAGATCGTCCGGTCGACACCGGACACGACCCCCGACGTGACGGTGCCGGGGTACTCGCCGAGCGGGTCGCCGACCGCGATCACGGTCTGGCCGATCGCGAGGGCCGACGAGTCGCCGAGCGTCGCCGTCGGGAGCCCCGTCGCATCGATCTTCACGATCGCCAGGTCGGTGAGCGTGTCAGTGCCGTACACGGTCGCGGGGAACGAGCGGCCGTCCGAGAGCTGGACCGTGAGCGTGCCGGGGTCGGCGACCACGTGATGGTTCGTGAGGATCCAGCCGTTGGCGTTGAAGATGACCCCCGAGCCGACGCTGACCGGCACCTGGCCCTGCGGGAGACCGTACGCCGACTGGCCCTTCGTGCCGCCGCCCGGAAGGACGCCGGACCCGTTCGAGCCGACGCCGCCTGCGCCGCTGCCGGCGGAGCTCGACGTGATGATCGTGACGACCGCCGGGCTCACCTTCGCGGCCGCCGAGACGACGCTGCCGTCCGAGGGTGCGGCCGCCCCGTTGGACGAGCCGCCGGCGCCACCCGGGGCGGAGGAGCCCGGCGCCACGAAGTTCGCGACGCTCGCCGGCGTGCCGGCCGAGACGACCGTGACGGCGGTCCTGTCCAGGGCGCCCGATGCGACGAGGGCCAGGGTGGTCCCGCCCGATGCCAGCGTGGCCGCGACGAGCGCGAGGGCCGCCATCCCGGCGACGGCCCGCTTCCGCGGCGCTCGCGGCATGGACGCCTGGGTGTCCGGGGCGATCGGAGGCTCGCTCGCCCGTCGACGCCGTCGGGCGTTCGGATGCGGACGGGGATTCGGGCGTGGACTGGCTCCAGGTCGGGAGAACGTCTTCCGGCGCGGAGAACTCGGTGATGCGGTGATCCATGTCTGTGTCCATTCCTTGCGTCAGGTTGGCCGGTCGCTGGAACCAAGGTCGGCCGGATTCCTGAAAGCTTCCTGATAGTTCAGAGTCCTTCACCCGCTCTGCATGGGCGCGACGCGTCGGGGACGGGCGGGGGAGCGACGCGACGGTCGCGATCGTCGCCGGGAGTCCACCCACTCCCGGGGGGCCCGATCAGCTGCCCAGGAGCTTCCGCTTCGCGGCCACGAACTCCTCGTCCGTCAGCTGGCCCCGTTCGTGCATCGTCACGAGGTCGCGGAGCAGGTCGACGCCGCCGCCGGCGGGCGGTGCGGGCGGAGGTGGCGGAGGAGTGGGCCGTCCGGGCTCGCGGAACAGGAGGACCATAAACGCGACGGCCAGGCCGACCAGGACCAGGGGTCCGAGCAGGCCGAGCAGCCCCACCCCCGGGTAGCGGACGCCGAAGCCGCGCATCGGCATGCCGTCCGCGCCCCCGCCGCGGGCGGCCGCGACGCCGAGCCCGAAGCCGACGGCGCCCACCACGACGAGCAGCAGGACGACGATCGCGATCCAGGCAGATCGCCGGCTCGTCGGTCGCATCAGGAATTCCTCGCGTGCATGGCCGCATCGTGCAATCGGCGCCTGAACATCTGCTGAAGAGGCCTGCAGATCGATGCGACCTGGGCAGGAAGACGGTGACGAGTGCTACGCTGCCCCGGGAAATGCCGTTGCAGGTGGGTTGATGGGCGCAATCGAGCCGTGGCACCTGATCGTCGTCCTGGTCGTGGCCTTGCTCGTGCTCGGCCCGAAGCGGCTGCCCGAGGTCGGGAAGAGCCTGGGCGACACCATCCGGGAGTTTCGCAAGTCCGTCGGGGAGGCGCGAGACCCGGCCTCCGAGCCGGTTCCCGCCGCGGCCCCGGCCCCGCCCGCCGTCCCCGCCGCGCTTCCCGCGGCCGAAGCGCCACGGGACGCCTTCACCCCTGCTCCAGGCCCGCCCGGATGATCGCGTGAGCGCCGCGCCGGTCGCGGGGCGTCGCCGACCGCGACTCCTCCGCGCGGCGGCCCTCCTTTCCGCCGCCCTCGTGCTGGCCGCGACCCTGGTCGGCACCCCGATCGGATCCGGCGGCTCCCCGGCGGCGCTGGCGGCTGCGACCTGCACAGGCTGGGCGAGCGACAGCGTCCCGCCGACGACGATCCGGGTCCTCCGGACGGCCGGCCCGGCATCGGGCGCCGTCCAGCAAGTGGCGTTCCACGACTACGTGAACGTCGTGATGGCGGCGGAGTGGGGTGCGGGCAACCCGGCCGAGGCCCTGAACGCGGGCGCCGTGGCGGTCAAGGAATACGCCTGGTACTACGCCATGTTCTGGCGCGGCAAGTCCGCCGCCGACGGATCCTGTTACGACGTCGTCGACTCGAGCATGGACCAGGTCTACTCGCCCGAGACGCGCGTCCCGGCGGCCTCGATCGCTGCGGCGGTCGATGCCAGCTGGGGCACGACCGTCCGCAGGAATACCAGCCTCTTCGTGACCCACTACCAGGCAGGCGAGAACGTGGCCTGCGGGGCGAACGCCGACGGCGGGCACCTGTACCAGGTGAGCGCGACGCATTGCGCCCAGGACGGGATGGCCGCGTCCGCGATCCTGCAGACGTACTACGGTCCCGGGCTCGAGGTCGTGGGAGGGCTTCCCGCGGTCGCCGCTCCCGCGGCGCTCAGGTTCCTTGCGCAGCCCTCCGCCGGGGCCGCCGGCGTTGCCTTCCCCGTCCAGCCCGTGGTCGCCGTGGTGGATGCCACGGGGCAGACCTTCGTCGGCGACGCGTCAAGCGGGACGACGGTCTCACTGGCGCTCGCGTCCCCCGCGCCGGGCCTCTCGCTCACCTGCACGGGCGGGCTGAGCCGTGGCGTGGTCGGTGGCGTCGCGACCTTCGACGGCTGCCTGCTCAACGGCGCGGCACCCGGCGTCGTGCTGGTCGCCAGCGCACCGGGCCTGGCGCCCGCAGGCGCGTCGCCCTTCCCGGTCGCAGCCGCGCCGCCGTCGCTCACGCTCGCCGCGAGCGGCGCGGTCATGACCTGGAGCCAGAACGTGCCACTCGTGGCGGGACTCGTGCCACCCGGGCCCGAAGGCGCCGGCGGGCGCACCCTGCACCTCCAGCGTTCGACCGACGGGATCGGCTGGGCGCCGGTGGCCGACGTGACGACGGGCACGGATGGCACCGCGGCCGCGGTCGACCGGCCGGCGGCAAACGCTTTCTATCGACTGGTGTTCGATGGCGCGCCCGACCTCGCCGGGGCGACCAGCCCGGTCGTCCGGGTGGTGGTCCGGCGCGTGGCGCTGCTGCGACCGGACAACCGCGGGACGGTCCGTCGCGTGTCACGCGGTACTACCGTCACGTTCTCGACCCTCGTGCGGCCGGTGACGGCGTCCGTCGCGCCGGGGCCGGTCATCTACCGCCTGTTCCAGCTCGTCGGGCGTTCCTGGGTCCTCAGGGGTTCCTGGACCGTCACCCCCGACGCGACCGGCTTCGCACGCCTCCCCATGACCTTCATGTCGCGCGGGAGTTGGATGGTGCGGTCGATGGCGGTCCCGACCAGGGCGAATGCGAACAGCGTCTGGTCGCCCGGCCAGCGGTACGACGTGCCGTAGCCCGCGAGGTCGCCGGGCTCGCCGGCGGTCCCCCCGCGTTCAGGCGAACGACCGGATCAGCTCCGCTGCGAGGTCCAGCGACTCGCCCGGCAGCATCGTGTTGCCGAACGTGAAGCCCCCAAAGCCAGCCTCGACGTACTCCCCGAGGATCTCCGCTGCCTGCGCGGGCGTCGCCGCAACGAGCGCGCCGCGGCGCTCCGGCGGGATGTGGGCGAGGCGCGCCTCCCCCTCGCGCGCGTCCGCCACCAGCACCACCGGGGCGGCCATCGTTCGGGTGATCGTCGCGGGGTCGCGGCCGATCTCCTCGCAGTAGCGTTCCAGGATCTCCGTCTTGTGGCGGAGCACGTCCATGCCGAGCGGGAACCAGTGGGCATAGTCGGCGTGGCGGGCCACCAGGCGCAGCGTCCGCTGCTCGCCGCCGCCGCCGATGAGGATCCGCGGCCCGCCGGGCTGGATGGGGCGCGGCTGGTTCAGCGCCGCCTCGATCCGATAGAAGCGGCCCTCGAACGTCGGTCGCTCCTCGGTGAACATCCGCCGGCAGATCGTCAGCGTCTCGTCCAGGCGGTCCATGCGCTCGCCGACCCGGGGGAAGTCGAAGCCGTAGCCGCGGTGCTCGGACTCGTTCCACGCCGCGCCGAGTCCCAGGATGGCCCGGCCGCCGGAGATCACGTCGAGCGTCGTCACGGTCTTGGCGAGGAGTGCCGGGTTGCGGTAGGTCACGCCGGTGACGAGCGTTCCCAACCGGACCCGCGAGGTCCGGGCCGCGATCCCGGCCAGCGTGGAATACGCCTCCAGCATCGGCGCCTCCTCCGGCCCGACACCGCCGATCTGGTAGAAGTGGTCCATCACCGTGACGAAGTCGAAGCCGGCCTCCTCGGCCCGCCCTGCCAGGCTGGCCACGTGCTCGAAGAGCGCCTCCGGCGCGACGCCGGGGAACGTGTAGTTGGGAAGGTGGTACCCGAACAGCGGACGCATCGGCCGGACCTCGTGACAGGGAAGGGGAGCCCGGGCGGTCGAGGCTCGGGACCGATTCTAGAGGGAATGTGCCCCCCGCGACCTGAAACGGACCGGCCGGCCGGCTGACGTGCCGCGGTCACGGACAGGGTCCCCTCACCGGTCCGTACAATCGGTCGCAACCACGCAGAGGAGCCGCACGACCATGCAGACCCACGCCATCACGATGCTCGGGAGCGGCTTCATCGGGGACTTCTACACGATGACGCTCCACGGGCAGCGCGGCCGTGACCGCGTCCGGGTCGTCTACTCGCGCAGCGAAGCACGTGGCCGGGCCTTCAGTGAGCGCTGGGCCATCCCCGAGCTCACCACCGACCTGCAGAAGGCGATCGAGCACCCGGCGACGGACGTCGTCGTCGTCGCCCTCCCGAACCACCTCCACGAAGCGGCGGTGACGGCGGTCGCCGCGGCCGGCAAGGCCGTGCTGTGCACGAAGCCGCTGGGGCGGAACGCAGGCGAGGCCCAGCGGATGCTCGAGGCGGTCGAGAAGGCGGGCGTGTTCGGCGGCTATCTCGAGGACCTCTGCTATACGCCGAAGTCGCTCAAGGCAATCGCGTCCGCCCGGGCCGGCGCCATCGGGGACGTGACCTGGGTGCGCTCCCGCGAGACGCATCCCGGCCCGCATTCGGCCTGGTTCTGGGACGGGCGGCTGACCGGCGGCGGGGCGATCATCGACCTCGGCTGCCACTGCATCGAGATCATCCGCAACTTCGTGGGCAAGGGGAACCGGCCGGTCGAGGTGATGTGCACGACCGACACGCTGGTCCACCCGATCGCGGACGAGGACAATGCGATCGCGCTCATCCGGTTCGAGTCGGGCGCCATCGGGCAGTTCGAGGTGAGCTGGACGTTCCGGGGCGGCATGGACCTGCGCGACGAGGTCGCCGGGACCGGCGGCACGATCTGGATCAACCACTTCCTGCGCACGGGATTCGAGATCTTCTCCGCGGGCACCACGACGGGGTACGTGGCGGAGAAGGCCGAGACCACCGCAGGCTGGCTCTTCCCGGTCGGTGACGAGGTCTCCGAGCTGGGCTACATGGACATGTTCACGGACATGTTCCGCGCCATGGACGGGGGCGGCGTTCCGCAGGAAACGTTCTACGACGGCTACGTGGTGAACGCGGTCATGGACGCCTGCTACCGCTCGGCCGCCCGCCGCGCGTGGGAGCCGGTCACCCTCGACTGGCGGGGCGGAACGACCCCACGGATCGCGAAGGCGCCGGAGATGTTCGAGGGGCAGGTCGTGATCAAGTGCGAGATCCTGCCCGATGGGCGCCAGAAGCTCATCCTCAAGGACCCGGCCACCGGCGACTTCGTCGATCGCGTGGTCGCCGGCGCGTGACGACACCGCGGATCCTGCCGGCGTCGGCCTGGGCCGAAGCGGTCGCCGCCGACCTGGCCGGGCGGCTTGCGCGCGAACCCGGCGCTCCGCGTCTGCCTGCCCACGGGCGCCACGCCGGTGCCGGTGTACGAGGCACTGGTGGGAATGGCCAGGCGCGACGAGGTGTCCTTCGCCGGCGCCACCGTGGTCCTGCTCGACGAGTGGGTCGGCCTGCCGCCGGGTGACCCGGCCCGCTGCGACACCCGGCTGCGGGCCCAGCTGCTGGACCGGCTGCCCGTCCCGCCCGCGGCCGTGCACCTGATCCACGTGGATGCAGCCGATCTCGAAGCGGCCGTTGCCCGGCATGCTGCCGTCGCGGTCGATCTCGACCTCGCCGTGCTCGGCCTCGGGATGAACGGGCACGTCGGGTTCAACGAACCGGGATCGCTCGCCACGAGCCCCACGCGCGTCGTCCGCTGGCAGCGTCGAGCCGGGAATCGGCGATGGCCCGCTACGGGGCAGCGAGCGTGCCGACGGCCGGAATCACGCTCGGGATGGAAGAGATCCTCGCCGCGCGGGAAGTGTGGCTCCTCGTGACCGGCGCGCGAAAGGCGGCGACGCTGCGCCGCGTGCTCCGCGACCCGGAGAGCCCCGACTGTCCGGCCTCCTACCTCCGCCGCCACCCGAACCTCGAGGTGATCGTCGACCAGGAGGCGGCAGCCCTGCTGACCTGAAGCGTGCCGGCGCCCGCGGCCCGCTCATCGAAGTCGCGGGAGGCTCGCCGCCACGACGGCCTGCCCATGGCGCTTGTCGCGCTCGGAGGCCGTGAGGAACGTGATGTGCACGGACGACTGGTCCTGCTCCGACTCGAGCACCCGCTCCGCCGTCTCCTGGATCACCTCGCCGCCGCTGCCCGTCATGACTCGACCGAGAAGGAGCAGGTGCTCGATGCGGTAGAACCTCGCGTACTGCAGGAGGCCGTAGCCGAGGTAGGCACCGATCGGTCTCGTAGACCGAACGGGCTCGTGCGTCATCCTCGGCCATCAACCGTTGCAGCTCGATGAGCCGGGAAGGCTGGTCCAGGTCGTCCGGGAGGTCGATGCCGGCGGCGGGCAGGAGTCGCGCGACGGCCTGCTGCGAGAAGTACTGGGCCCCGACGCCCGAATCGCCCGACCACTCGTCGCGGGGCGCTCCTGCGGACAGGTCGACCGGAGCGAAGGCCAGCTCGTTGAGCCACGACGTCAGTCGACCGTCGTTCGTGATGTAGCCGCCGGCCTCGCTCGAGCCCATCGCGATGCCGAGCAGGGCGCCGACACCGGCGCTCATCGCCCCGGCCAGCGCGGTGACATCACCGTCGTTGACGACCACGAGGGGAACGTCACCCCAGGCGTGCTGCAGCTCACGGAACAGGTGCCGCGCGCGCGACTCGAACAGGTCTCGCGGTACTGCCCGGAACAGCGACGTCAGCCGGGGCTCGCTGTCCACGAACACGCCGGCCGAGCTGCCTCCGATCGCATCGACGCGCGGGAGGTGGTCCGCCGCTCGCCGCAATGACCGGTTGATCTGCTGGAAGTGCCACTCGGGGTCCGCCTGGTGCCGGGGATCCCAGCCGGTCTCCTCGCTGAAGCAGACCACGCCGTCGATGACCGCGGCCACCTTCCGGTCACTCGCGCCCAGGTCGAAGCCGATGCGGCAGCCGTCGAGGTGACCGCCGATCTCCAGCGAAGCGGCGGACTCGCCCGGGAACTCCGAATGCGGCGCGGCAAGGAGCTCGAACGGTGCACCGTAGATCGTCGACGCCCATCGCGCCGGCATCGAAGGCACCCACGGGATCCGCCCTGAAGTGGCGGGCCAGCGCCTCCACCAGCGAGGCTGGACCGTCGACGTAGACGCGGCGGCCGCCCCGCGACCAGAGCAGGAACTTCAGGTCCCGTTCGACGAACCGCTCGCTGGCGGCCGCATCCGGGCCCTCCTCGCAGGCCCAGGACTGGTGGTGGCTCACGGCCCCGCCCGGCTGCTCCACGGCGAGCCAGACGGGACGGCCGTATGGCGACGCCCGGACTCGATCGAAGAACCGGGCGGCCGCCAGCGCTGCCGGTCGGAACCCGGGATCGAGCGGAGGCACCACGCCTGGACGGACGAGATGTCGCTCGTCGAGCTGCACGATCGACGCCACCGTCATGCGCTCGTCGGGCGTCACGCCGGGGGCGACGCGAAGCGCGGTCCCGCGAACCACCGTCCTGCGCGCATGACCCGTCGCACGTTGAACGCATCGTCCAGCTCGACGAGGTCGGCGCGGAGGCCCGGGGCGATGCGCCCGCGATCGTTCACCCCGATCAGCGCCAGCGGGTTGGCGCTCGCGGCGGCGGCGATGCGCGGCAGCTCCACGCCGAACAGCGCCAGGTTCCGCACGGACGTGTCGAGCGCGATGACGGAGCCTGCAAGCGCGCCGCTGGACACGAGCGTGCAGCGATCGCCCCGCACCTCCACGTCCAGGCCGCCGAGGGAGCCATGCTCCTGCGGCGTCCCGGCGAGCTCGATCCCGTCGCTCACCAGGAGGAGCCGATCCGACGGCTTCGTGCGCAGGATCAGGGGCCAGAGCACACGATCCACGTGGTGGCCGTCGGCGATCAGCTCCGTGTAGACGTCGTCCCGCGAGAGCGCGACCGCAGCGAGGCCCGGCGTGTGCTGGTGGATCCCGGACATCGCGTTGAACAGGTGGGTGGTGGTGCGTGCGCCGGCGTCGTATCCGGCCTGAGCCTCGGCTGCCGTCGCCACCGAATGGCCGAGCGAGGCCACGACGCCGCGCTCCGTGAGCCAGCGGATCAGGTCGATCGCGCCGGGCGTCTCCGGCGCGATCGTCGTGAGGCGGAAGCTGCCGAGGAGGGGCTCGAGGTCCTCGAACGCGATCTCTGCCGCGGTTCGCACGGAGGCCGGGTTCTGCGCGCCCACGCGCTGGGGTGAGATGAAGGGGCCCTCGAGGTTGAAGCCGAGCGGCGCCGCCCCGTCGTCGGGCGCGCCGGGCATCCAGGCGTGCACCCGTTCGCCGAACGCGCGCAGGACCTCGAGAGGCGCGGTGACGGCGGTGGGCAGGAAGGATGTGACGCCCCGGTGCAGCAGGGCGCGGGCCATGCCGTCGAGGGAGGACTCCGAGCGCATCGCGTCGTGTCCGCCCCAGCCGTGGACGTGGACGTCCACGAAGCCGGGCATGATCCACGGGCCGTGCGCCTCGGTCGGATCCGCCTCCACAGCCGCGATCCGGTCGCCCTCCAGGATCACGCGGCCCGGCTCGACCCGATCCTCGAGCACGAGGCGGCCGCGGACGAGCCCGTCGTCGCTCATCGGTCCGGCTCCTCCCGTGTCAG
Source organism: uncultured Chloroflexia bacterium (assembly GCA_963722475.1). Taxonomy (GTDB): domain Bacteria; phylum Chloroflexota; class Limnocylindria; order Limnocylindrales; family CSP1-4; genus CTSoil-043. The sequence goes on from CAVRMJ010000011.1 coordinate 111,430, forward strand.
GAGCGTCCCGGGACGCGCTCCCCGGCCTCCGCGCCGTGGATGGCCGCGCCGATCGCCCCTGCCCAGATCCCGAGCTGGGCTGGCACGATCTCGACCGTGGCCGAGCCTGTCATTCGGACTCGCCGGTCGAGCTCTGCCCGGATCGGCGCGAAGAGGATCTCGCCAGCCGCCGCCACGCCGCCCCCCACCACCACGCGATCCGGCGTCAGGACGGTCACCATGTTCGCGATGCCGATCCCCAGGTATCGACCCACCTGGGCGAGCCCGTCCAGCGCCCGCGCGTTGCCGGCGGCTGCCGCCCGGACCGCCTCTTCCACCGACGACGCGCCACACGTCGCCGCGATCACATCTGCCCGCGCGAACGCCTCGACGCAGCCGCGGTTCCCGCAATTGCAGAACGGGCCGTCGGGGTCGATCGTCTGGTGGCCGATCTCGCCGGCCGCGCCGTCGCGGCCGAGATACAGCCTTCCCCAGATGACGAGCCCCCCACCGACGCCGGTGCCCAGGGTCATGCCGACGAGTGTCTGGGCGCCCCGCCCCGCCCCGAGGCGAAGCTCGGCGAGCGTGAACGCGCGCGCGTCGTTCACGAGATGGACGGGCACGCGGACGACCGTCTCGAGGCGGTCGACCACCGGGGTTCCCTCCCAGCGCACGGGGATGTTCGGCGTCAGGGTCACTCGGCCGCCGGCGGCGTCGTAGCGCCCCGGGATCCCCAGGCCGACCGAGGCGAAGGGGCCCCACTCGGCGCCGGCAGCTGCGGCCGCCTCCTCCAGCTGGTCGACGATCCCGTCGGCGCCTGCGTCCAGGCGGGTCGGGACCAGGTCGGTCGCCAGCCGGTCCCAGCCCCCGTCCGCGGACTCGATGACGGCCCACTTCAGCAGCGTGCCCCCCAGGTCCAGCCCGAGATGCCGGGTGGGTGTCACGACTCGCCCGCCCCGAGCGAGACCGGCGCACCGGCCGTGATCGAGCGGTACGCCGCGTCGACGATCTCGACCGCCCGCAGCCCATCCACTCCCGTCACCGCCGGCTCTCGATCGTCCCGCACCACGGACAGGAACTCCGCCAGCATCCCGCGGTCGGCGTCGGGACCCCAGGCCGGCCACGAGATCCCGGTCTCGCGCGTCCCATATACGGCGAGGCGCTGTCGGAAGGCGTCGATCCCGAACGCCCCGCCCGTGCCGACCGCCTGGACCGAGAGGCCGCCCCACGTCGGGTAGGAGCGCGGCTTGCTCCAGCTGCAGTCGATGGTGGCCGACACGCCGCTGGCGAAGCGCATCGAGACGAGCGCGCCGGTCTCGACGCCGGCGAACCGCTCCTGGAGGATCCGGTTCGCCACGGCGTAGACCTCGACGACCTCGGAGCGCAGGATCCAGCGAAAGAGGTCCGCCAGGTGCACGACGTGGTCCGTCACCGCGCCGCCCCCGGAGAGGACGGGGTCGACGAACCACGCTGCGTGGATGTCGGGCATCGTCCCGGTGTTGACGCCCTCCAGGAAGACCGGCGTGCCGAGCGCCCCGGAGCGCACCGCGGACTCCAGCGCCCGCGCGGCGGGGTTCCAGCGGGTGGGGAACGCGGTCATCAGGCGAACGCCCGCACGGGCGCAGGCGTCCACGATCGCCCGGGCGTCCTCGACCGTGGTCGCGAGCGGCTTCTCGCACAGGACGTGCACGCCTGCCTCCGCTGCGATCTCGACGAGCCGCCGGTGGCGGCTGTTGGCCGAGGCGATCACGACGCCGTCGACGCGCTCGAGCAGCCCGTCGACCTCGTCGAACGCGCGCGTCCCGACGGGTTCGGCCGCAGCCGCCGCGCGCTGCCGATCATCGTCCCAGACCCCGACCAGGTGCGCGCCCGGCATCGACGCCAGGAGCGAGATGTACGTCGGCGCGTGGACGTGCTCGGCGGAGAGGACGCCGATCCGCACTGGCGCACGGCTCTCCGCGTCGAGGGCCATCACGCGGTCGCCTGCGGGAGCCGGACGACGGCCCCGGTCCGCGCGGATTCGTCGGCGGCGAGAGCGATGCGGAGTGCCTCGAGGCCGTCCGTCGCCCCGATCCTCGCCTCCGTCCCGTCGCGGATCGCCCTGGCGAACTCGGCGAGCTCCAGGCGGAAGGGGTCCCCGGCGAGGCCCGTGTCGGCCATCGCCGTGAGGCTGCCGCCCGCGGCGCCCGCCAGCAGTGACGACGTGACCGGCGCGGTCGCCGTCGAGCTCTGCTCGATGAGACCGTGTGAACCCGCGATCTCGAAGGCGGTCGTGAAGGTTGGCGGCGCGTAGCCCCACGATGCCGAGACGTGGCTGATCGCGCCCGACCGGTGGGTGAGGATGGCGACGGCGTGGTCGACGCCCGCGTCCGGCTGCGCCACGCTCGCGGACCGGCAGTGAACGGCAACGACGTCGCCGGCAATCCAGCGCGCATAGTCGAGGTCGTGGACCATCAGGTCGAGGATGATCCCGCCCGACTTGGCATGGTCGAAGAACCAGTGCCCGGCGGGTTGCCGCGGCCGGAAGCTCGCCCTCGTGAGGCGGAGCACGCCGGGTTCGCCGATCGCGCCGTCCAGCACGGCAGCCCGCGCCGCGACGTATTCGGGGAAGAACCGCACCACGTGCGCCACGAAGAGTCGGACACCGGCGTCGCGCGCGGCCGCGAGCATTGCCTCTGCGTCCGCGAGGGTGCGGGCCATCGGCTTCTCGCAGATCACGTGGCGGCCGGCGCGCGCGGCGGCGATGGCGACGTCGGCATGGAGGTGTGTCGGCGTGCAGACGTCGACGATGTCGACGGCGCCGAAGAGCTCGGCGAGGGATCCGGCGACGCGTGCCCCGTGCCGGTCGGCGAGGGCGGCCGCTCGGCCGGCGTCCACGTCGTGGATCATTGCGTGGACGCCCTCGGCGGCCCATGCCGCGACGTGTGTCTCGCCGATGAACCCGGTCCCCACGACGCCGACGCGCAGCGGCGAGGCCGTGCCGGTTCGGGCCCGCCGCCGAGTCGCTCACTGCCCGGCTGCCCACATGCACGCCGGGACCGCCCCGTCAGCCATCGCGCCGCGCCGTGAGCACCACGATCTGCTGGTGCGAGTAGGCCGGCGCCTCCTCGCGCGTCAGCTGCGCGAGGACGTCGATCGGGAGCTCGTTGAGGATTGCGTGGTTCGGGTTGAAGAGCATGTGCTCGTCGACCGCCAGGCCGAACGCCGACCCCTCCTTCACGGCGTGGTAGAGGTTGCGGGGTCGCACGGAGTCGCCGACGTTGATGACGTGGACGCCGGCGGCCTGCAGCTCGCCGTACAGGTCGACGACGGGTCGGGTCTGGCACGAGACCACGTCGCTCACCTGGAGCGTGGTGCGGCCGAAGTCGTGGTCCTCGATGACGACCTCGCCCTCGCGCACTTCCCGCACGGTGGCGTTCGTGATCACGGTGACGGGGTGCTTGAACGGTCGGGAGGTCAGCGCCTCGGCGTCGCCCTGCGCGAAGCGCTTGCGCAGGACGTACATGTGGATGACCTCGCACTCGGCCGCGAACTCGCGCTTCTCGGTCACGATCGTGACCTGCTTGCCGATGCTGCCCAGGAACGCCGCCGTGTCGGCCGCGGCGTAGTGGTCGCCCCACAGGAGCACGTGCGATCCGAGCTTGTGGAGCTTCCGTGCGCCGGGGTGGCACTCGCAGGCGATCTTCGGGCAGGCCATCGCCTCCTCGAAGGGCACGACCCGGTCACGCTGGCCGAGGACGTCCGGGACATACGAGATCGCGCCGGTCGCGTTCAGGACGACGTCGAACCCGCGGAGCTCGTCCACGGTCGGGGCGTGGTTGAGCCGGATGTCGACGTGCAGGTCGAGCAGCTGGTTCCGGATCCAGTCCAGGTACCAGCGCATCTTCTCCTTGCCCGGCACCAGGCAGCAGTAGAGCAACGCGCCGCCCAGCTCCCCGGCCTTCTCGAACAGGGTGACGGTGTGCCCGCGCTCGGTCGCGATTCGTGCCGCCTCCATCCCGGCCGGTCCGCCGCCGACGACGGCGACGCGCACGGCCCTCGCGGTCTGCCTCATCTCCGCGTACGCGGGATTGCCGCAGGCAGCGTTGATCGAGCAGGCGATCTCGTGTTTCGCCATGAGCGACTCCTGCCAGCAGCCGCCCAGGCAGGAGATGCACTTCCGGATCGACTTCACGCGCCCGTACTGCGCCTTGACCGGCCAGTACGGGTCCGCGAGGAGCTGGCGGGCCAGGCCGACGAGGTCCGTCTTGCCCTCCGCGATGATCTGGTCGCAGTACGCCGGGTCGCGCAGCGAGTGGCTGGTGATGACCGGGATCCGGATCGCCTTCTTCGTCGCCTCGGCGGCGTACGTCGCCCAGCCCTCCGGGTACTGCATCGGGTCGAAGCCGGCGCCCGGGCTCTCCTGCATGCCCATCGACAGGTCCACCGCGGCACAGCCGGCCCGCTCGAGGACACGCGCGATCTCGACGCCTTCCTCGGCGCCGCGGCCGCCCGCGTACCACTCGTCGAACGAGTAGCGCACGAGGACCGGGAAGCCCTTGCCGCACTTCTTCCGGATCGAGTCGATGACCGCCAGCGGGAACCGCATCCGGTTCTCGAAGCTGCCGCCGAACCGATCCGTGCGCATGTTGAGGAACGGGCTCATGAACTCCGAGAGCAGGTAGCCGTGGGCGGCATGGAGCTCGACCGCGTCGAAGCCCGCCTGCTTCACCCGCCACGCGGCCTCGCTGAAGAGGTCGACGAGCTCGAGGATCTCGGCGATCGAGGCGGCCCGGATCTCCTTGCCCTTCTCCTCGTCGTTCTCGTAGATGATCTCGTGCCCGGCTGACCACGGTAGCTTGAGGACCCGGTCGGTCGCGCCCAGCGTGTTGTAGCGCGGGATCGCGCACTGGCGGCCCGGGTGCTGGAGCTGTACCGCGCACGTCGCGCCGTAGCGATGCATGCTCTCGGCGAGGCGCGCCAGGCCCGGGATGTAGTTGTCCCCGTCGGCCACGAGGCACGTCACCGTCGGTCGCCCGGTCTTCATGTCCGGCGTCGTGGCGCCGACGATGATGAACCCGGCCCCGCCGCGCGCGATGTCGGCGTGGTGGTGGATGTCGCGCTCGCTCACCTCGCCGTCGGCGTGGGAGGAGCTGATGTCCGTCGGGACATGGACCACGCGGTTCGGCAGCTCCAGGCCGCCGAGCTGGATCGGGCTGAACAGGTGCGGGAACGACGGCATGGAGCTCTCCCTGTCTGGCGCGGGTCGCATCCGCCGCGGAGGCGGGACGCCCCGACCGATGCGCGGTCTTCAGCGCCAGTCTCGCGGCCGGCGCTCGCGCGGCGGCAATGTCAGGAGCGGCCGATAAACTGTCAGGAGCGGCTGGCGCGGGCGACGGTGGCTCGCCGACCGTCGCGTGCGAGCCGTCAGTCAGGCGACGCGAACGGGACCCTCGCCGACGATCCCGCGGTCCCGCCGCAGCGCGATCTCCGCCCCGCCGGAACGCTGGTAGTACCGCCGGTAGTCGGCGGGCGACATCGACGAGTAGCGCTGGAACACCTTGTAGAACTGGTTCAGGTTGGTGTACCCGACGGTGTACGCCACGTCCTGGACGCAGGTATCGCTGGTCAGGAGCAGGCGCTTCGCCTCCGACAGGCGCAGGCTGGTGACGTACTCCTTGAAACCCACGCTCGTCACGTCCTTGAACAGGTGGCGCACGCGCGAGGCGCTCACGTGCACCTGCTCCGACACCCGCTCCAGCGTCAGGCTCTCCCTGAAGTGCTGCTCGACGTAGCTCAGCACCGGCCGCACCTGCTCGTGTCGATCTCCGGGCGTGGCCGCGTCCTCCGGTGCCGACTCGCTGGCACGCGCGTGGCGCACCAGGACGGCGAGCGCGCGTCTCAGGTTGGCGTCGAGGAGGTGCCGGTCGGCGGGATCCTCCCGGTCCCAGATCGTCTTGAGCTCGAGGAGGATCGGCCTGAGCTCGGAGGCGGCCGCCCCTTCCCGGGCAAGGCGGTTGGCGAATGGGCGCCCACCGCACAGGAACGGTGACAGGTACTCGCTGTCGAAGCTGCGGCAGCCCGGTGCCGCGATGAGCTCCGGGCGGAAGAGCGTGAGGAGGAGGCGCATCCGGTCCGGGGGGTCGGCGACGCAGACGTGCGGCTCGGCGTTGTCGATCAGGAAGACGTCGCCGGGCTCCGCAGGATAGCTGCGGCGCCCGAACAGGAACCGCCCGCTCCCCTGCAGGCACAGCGCGATCTCGAAGTACTCGTGCCAGTGCATCTGGTCGTCCGCGGCACGGGTCTCGTATTCGAGCACCGACAGCGGGAACGCCGGATCGAGGTCGTGCTGCCAGAAGAAGACCGTCACGAGACCCTCCATGGCCCGGCTTCGCCGTCGCCGGCGTCCGGGAGACGCTGCAGGCCGTGGAGTGGATGATCGGGCCCGCGGACCCGGTTGCAGGAGGGCCAAATGGACGGAAATGGCCAGACCGGCCAGCGCGCCCGGCGGGGACCACGCCGACGCCCCGCGCCAGCCGCTCCTGACAGTTAATCGGCCGTTAGTGTCATTGCCGCCGGCGAGCGCCGACCGCGAGACTGGCCGCCGAGAGGATGACGTCTGCGCGCGACCGGCGCCCGCTGCCGGTCGCACGCCGCTCCGGAGTTGGAATGAGGCACTTCAGTGACATCGGGGCCGCCGTCATCGGCAGCGGCTTCATCGGCACGGTCCACATCGAGGCGCTGCGCCGGATCGGCGTCCGGGTCGTCGGGCTGCTGGAGGCGACGCCGGAGCTGGGCGCGATGCGCGCCGCGGAGCTGGGGCTGCCGCGGGCCTACGCGAGCCTGGCGGAGACCCTCGCCGACGACGCCGTGCAGGTCGTGCACGTCACGTCGCCGAACGAGCTCCACCATCCGCAGGTCAGGGAGATCCTCGCCGCGGGTCGGCACGTCATCTGCGAGAAGCCGCTGGCGATGACGTCCCAGGAGTCGGCGGAGCTGGCGGAGCTGGCCGCGGCCAGCGGCCTGGTCAACGCGGTCAACTTCAACATCCGCTTCTATCCGCTCAACCAGCACGTGGCCGGCCTTGTCCGCGAGGGCGGGCTGGGCGACGTCCGGCTGGTCACCGGGCGGTACTTCCAGGACTGGCTGCTGTACGACACGGACTGGAACTGGCGCCTGGAGAAGGACCGGGGCGGCGCCCTGCGGGCCGTGGGCGACATCGGCTCGCACTGGCTCGACCTGGCCACGTTCCTGACCGGACGCCGCGTCGAGGCGGTCATGGCCGACCTCACCACGTTCATCCCGGTCCGCCGGAAGCCCGCCGGCCCCGTGCTCACGTTCTCCACGGAGCGCGCCGCGGAGACCGTCCCGGTCGAGATCCACACGGAGGACGTGGCGACGATCCTCCTGCGCTTCGAGGGCGGGGCACGCGGCAGCGTGGCGATCTCCCAGCTCAGCCCGGGCCGCAAGAACAGCCTCGCCTACCAGATCGACGGCGCCTCCTCCGCCGTGGCGTGGGACTCGGAGCAGCCCGAGCAGCTCTGGATCGGTCATCGCGACCGGCCCAACGAGCTCCTGCTCCGAAACCCCGCGCTCATGAACGCCGGCGGGCGCGCCGCCGCCCGGCTGCCGGGCGGGCACGTCGAGGGCTTCGCGGACACGTTCGGCGCCGTGTTCGCCGCGATCTACGCGCGACGTCATCGCCGGGGCCCCGTCCCGGCGCCCGCCTACGCGACCTTCGCCGACGGCCACGAGGAGATGCTCGTCGGCGACGCCGTCCTGGAGAGCTCGCGCACCGGCCGCTGGGTCGAGGTGGCCCGGCCCGCATGAGCGCCCCATCCCACCCCGTGTCGAGCCTGGAGGTTCCGCCGCGATGAAGCTCGGCTTCCTGACCGCACCGTTCCCCGCCACGCCGCTCATGGAGGTGGCCGACTGGGCGGCCGGCGCCGGCTTCGAGGTCCTCGAGATCGCCTGCTGGCCGCGGAGCAGCGGTCCCACCCGCCGGTATGCCGGGACGAGCCACATCGACGTGGCGAACCTGTCGGCCTCGCAGGCGACCGAGATCGTCGACGAGCTCGCCGGCAAGGGCCTCTCGATCTCCGGCCTGGGCTTCTACCCGAACCCGCTCCACCCCGACCCGGCCCACCGCGAGCAGGTCATCGGCCACCTGAAGCACGTGATCACCGCGGCCGAGAAGATGAACGTCCCGCTGGTGAACACGTTCATGGGCGGCGACGGCGGCGAAGAACCAGGACCAGAACTGGGAGGAGGCGCTGCGCGTCTGGCCGGAGATCGTGCGCGTTCGCGAACGACCACGGCCGCAAGATCACGCTCGAGAACTGCCCGATGCTGTTCTCGTACGACGAGTGGCCGGGCGGCCACAACATCGCCACGACCCCGCGCATGTGGCGCCGGATCCTGGAGCAGTGGGGCGGCACGATCGGGCTCAACTTCGACCCGTCGCACCTCGTGCTCCAGATGATCGACGCGCGCCGCTTCCTGCGGGAGTTCGGCGCCCACGTCCTCCACTTCCAGGCCAAGGACCTGATGATCGACCGCGACGGGCTCTACGAGCGCGGCGTGCTCTCGATGGGCATGGGCTGGCAGATCCCGCGCATCCCGGGGCTCGGCGAGGTGGACTGGTCCGCGATCTTCTCCGAGCTCTACCGGGCCGGCTTCGAGGGCGACTGCATCATCGAGCACGAGGATCGCCGCTTCGAGGGCACCGACGACAAGGTCAAGCAGGGGTTCCTCATCGCGAGGGACGTGCTGCGGCCGTACTGCAAGTAGCGTCCCCAGGCAGGAGCCCCATGGCACTCTCGCATCGACAACCTCACCGAGCGCGACATCGCGAAGACCATCGACCACTCGCTGCTGCGCCCGGAGCTGGACGACGCCTTCGTCGAGGCCGGCTGCCGCCTGGCCGCGAAGTACGACGTGGCCTCGGTCTGCGTCCGACCGGCCGACGTCGCCCGCGCGGCCGCGCTCCTCGCGCGGCACCGACGTCACGTCGGCACCACGATCGGGTTCCCGCACGGCAACCACGCCACCGAGGTCAAGGTCTTCGAGGCACAGCGCGCCCTGGCCGACGGCGCCACCGAGCTGGACATGGTGATCCAGATCGGCGCGCTCAAGTCCGGCCGTGACGCCGACGTCCAGGCCGACATCCGGGCCGTCGTCGAGGTCGGCGCACGCGGCCGGCGCGATCGTCAAGGTGATCTTCGAGAACGCCTACCTGACCGACGACGAGAAGGTCCGCGCCTGCCGGCTGAGCGAGGCGGCCGGCGCCGACTTCGTCAAGACCAGCACCGGCTTCGCGCCGTCCGGCGCCACCCACGACGACCTGCGCCTCATGCGCGCGAACACCTCGCCGCACATCCGGGTCAAGGCGGCCGGCGGCGTGCGAACGCTCGACGCGCTCCTGGCCGTGATGGAGCTCGGGGTCACCCGGATCGGCGCCACGGCGACCGAGACGATCATCGAGGACTTCCGCGCGCGCAAGGCCGGGAACGCCGGCGACCGCTCGAGTCGCCCGGCGGACCGTCGACGCCGAGGCTGGCGACGAGTGACTGGCCGGCCTGAATTGGTCTTACCAGTTGACCACCATACCAGCGGACTCTAGGATGTCGCGGGACGGGTGGTCGAGGGACGTCAGCCCCTGGTGGAGCGCACGTGGACGGAATGGTGACCATCGGCGGCCTGGACAGCCCCGTCGGACCCGGGTCCACATCGGCCCGGTCGCCACGTGAAGGCCATCAGGGATCGGACGCTCGGCTCCTCGTGGACCGTGGTCGATGCTGTGACCACAGGGCGCGAGCGCGTGGGGGCCGAGCGGTCGCGGACGCTGTTCGACGAAGCCCACCGAGAGCATGCGCGGCGGCTCGCCCGTGCGATCGACGAACAAGGAGGTGAGTGATCCAGCGATCACGCGAGAGCGACGCAGCGATACGGCTCGGCCAGCGCTCCAGATGAGAGCCCGCTGGTCGGAGGATGGAGGAGTCCCGTTCATGAAGCGAAGCAGTCTCTCCCGGAGCATGGCGGCGCTGGCCGCGATCGCGGTCGTCGTCGGCGCGTGCTCGAGTAGCTCCACAGCGCCGCGCCGTCGGCGCGCCGCGGCGTCCGCCGCCGCGTCTGCCGCGGCGGCCTCGCCGTGCGGCCGCCGGCGCAAGACGTACACCATCGGCTACTCGAACGGCGGCGGCGTCGGCAACGGCTTCCGCGAGGAGCAGGTCTGCACCGCCAAGGCGCAGGCCACGGCGTCCGGCCAGGTCTCCAAGCTCACCGTCATCCATCGCAACACCGACGCCGCCGGCCAGCTGTCCGACATCCGCGACCTGATCGCCAAGGGCGTCAACGCGATCGTCTTCAACCCGAACGATCCCGACGCGCTCAACCCGGCCCTCGCCGAGGCGCAGGCCGCCGGCATCGTGACCGTCTCGGTCGACGCGTACGTCACCGACCCGAACACCTGGAACCTGTACAACAACCAGGTGAAGTACGCCGAGCTCGGCGCCAAGTGGCTGTTCGAGCAGATGGGCGGCACGGGCACCGTCTGGTACACGCGCGGCCTCGCCGGCAACTCGGCCGACACCGACCGTGACATCGGCTTCAAGAACGTCCTGAAGGAGTATCCCGAACATCAAGGTCGTCCCGACCGCGGACGGCGTCTTCACCGGCTGGGATCCGGCCACGACGACCCAGCTGACCAACGACTTCATCGCCAGCGGCCAGTACGACAAGATCCAGGGCATCTGGGCGTCGGGCATGGGCAAGCAGATCGTCGACGCGATCAAGGCGGCCAACAAGCCGTTCGTGCCGATCGCGGATGCCGACATCGGCGGCGTTCGTCGCCCAGCTCCTCGATCCGACCGACTACCCGGGCCTCAAGGGCGCGGCCGTGACCAACACGGCCTCCGTCGGCGGCGCGGGCGTCACCCTGGCGCTCAAGCTCCTCAACGGCGAGACCGTCACCAGACCCGCCGGCGCGGCCAGCCGAACACGTCCTGCTCGACCCGCGATCCTCGACAACACGACCGACGCGGGCAAGGCACTGCTCAAGGCGTGGAGGTCGGTCCCGGGCATGGATCCGCTCTGGCCGCTGAGCCTCTCGATCCCGGGCTGGACCACGTACGACCCCGAACACCGGTCCCGTCGACCTGCAAGGGCGCGTAGCGAGTCCGAACCCGCAGGTCACTCGACCAGCGGTGGGCGCCGGCTCGCCGGCGCCCTCACCGCGCCTCCCCATCCCAGCCAGCAGGGACCCATGACCGCTCACCACCACCGACCTGCTGCTCGAGGCGACCGACGTCTCGAAGACGTACGGCGCGGTCGTCGCGCTGAGGTCCGCGTCCCTGGCCGTCCGCCCCGGCGAGGTCCATGCGCTGCATGGGCGCCAACGGCGCCGGCAAGAGCACCCTCGTCAAGATCCTGACCGGTGCGGTCCGCCCGGACAGCGGGCGCGATCGCGTCCGCGGCCGCGAGCGGACGTCCACTCGCCGGCCGAGGCACGGCGCGGCGGCCTCGTCTCCGTCTACCAGGAGCCGGCGCTCATCCCCGACCTGGACATCCGCGACAACCTGCGTCTCACCGAGACGCCGCTCGAGCCGTTCCGCCACTGGCTGCACGAGCTCGGGCCTCGAGGACCTCGACCTGTCGAGCCATGGCGCGGCGCCTGCCGCTGGCCTCGCTCCGGATCATCGACCTCGCGCGCGCGCTCGCGATCGAGCCCGACGTGCTGATGCTCGACGAGATGACCGCGGCGCTGCCCGCGAACCTCACCGAGCGCGTGCTCGAGGTCGTCGGCCGCGCAGCGGGGCGGGAACCGCTCGGTCATCTTCATCTCCCACCGCCTGATCGAGATCGCCGCGGTCTGCGACCGCGCCACCGTCCTGCGCGAGGGCGAGACGGTCGGCGTCGTCGACGTGACCGCAGGGCTCCGAGGACCGGATCGTCGAGCTGATGCTCGGCGAGATCGTCGAGCGACGCTGCCGGCCGTGGCGCCGAGCGGACCGCGGCCGGCGCGCGGCCGCCGGACGCCACGCCCCGGCTCTGCGGCCCGCGAGCCTCGGCGCCGGGCACGAAGCTGCACGACGTGTCGTTCGACCTGCTACCCGGGCGAGGTGCTCGGCGTCGTGGCGCTCGAGGGCCAGGGGCAGGACGAGCTGTTCGACATCCTCGCCGGCTCCGAGCGCCCGGACGGCGGCGAGCTGCTCGTCGACGGCACGCCCGTCTCGCTTCCATCATCCGGCCGACGCGATCCGGGCCGGCCTCGTCTACGTGGCGGCGGATCGCGCCGAGGCCCTGCTGATGCAGCGCTCGGTGCGCGAGAACATCGCGCTGCCGTTCACGACCCGGCTCGCGCCGATGGGGCCTGATCGACCTGGCGGCGAGCGGGAGCAGGTCGACGGCGCCGTCGAGACGGCTCCAGATCGACGCCCGGGCGCAGGGCGAGGTCCGGCGGCTGTCGGGCGGCAACCAGCAGAAGGTGACGATCGCCCGCTGGGTCGCCGGCGGCGTCCAGACGATGCTCTGCTTCGACCCCACGCGCGGCATCGACATCCGCACGAAGAAGCAGATCTACGTGCTGCTCCGCGACCTGGCCGAGGCCGGCGCCGCCGGTCCTCCTCTACACCTCGGAGCTGAAGGAGGTCCAGCTCGTCTGCGACCGCGCGATCGTGATCTTCGGCGGCCGGGTCGTCGCCGAGATCGCCGGCGGCCGACGCGGACGAAGCCGCGCTGCTGCGCGCCGCGTACAACCTCACGTCCGATGCCGTGATCCCCGAGACGTCGCCTCCGAGGCACTCGGCCGAGGACGCTGAGCGGGGTTCCGGCGCGGCAACGGTCGGGCGGGGCTGCGACGATGGCGAGCCGGCCGCGGACGCGCCGGCGCACCGGGGGTTCCCCGGCCCGGGACCAGGGACCGGAGGGCGAGCGATGACCGCCGCCGCCGCTCCCGTCGACGCGCGCCCGGCCCGTGCCACCGTGATCGTCGGGTCCGCCCTGCGGCGCAACACGTGGACGCTCGGCGCTCCTCGCGCTCCTCGCCGTTCTCCTCGCGTTCACCAAGGTCGATCCAGCCGAGGTACGGGTCGATCGCGCGTCCAGGGCCTCGGGACCTCCGTGCTGCCGCTCGGCCTGGCGGCGGTCGCACAGGCGATCGTCGTCATCGGCGGCGGCATCGACCTCTCGATCGGATCGATGATGGCGCTCACGAGCGTCGTCGCGGCCACCGCGATGACAGGGCCAGACCGAGCGAGGTCGGCGTCGCTCGTCGTGCTCGGCGTGCTCGTCCTCGGTCTGGTGCTCGGTGGGATCAACGGCGCCCTGGTGGTTGCCACGCGTGTCCCCGACATCGTCGTGACTCTCGCGATGTCGTTCGTGTGGGCCGGCTTCGCGCTCCTCGTGCGGCGATGCGCCGGGCGGCGACGCGGCGCAATGGCTGAAGGACCTCGCGTCGGACCACTCGGCAACGAGTGGGTGCCCAAGGCGGCGGTCGTCATGCTCCTGGTCGTCGTCGCGGTCATCTGGATCCCGGTCTCGAGATCGCAGGCTCGGTCTCTCGATCTATGCCATCGGCAGCAACAGCCTGGCGGCGTTCCGGAGCGGCGTGCCGGTCGGCCGGACGAAGTTCCTCGCCTACGTCCTCACCGGCCTGTTCGCGGCGCTCGCCGGACTCTCGCTCACGGCGAGCACCGGGATCGGGACGCCCGTCCCCGGCCCGTACACGCTCGAGAGCGTCGCGGCGGTCGTCCTCGGCGGCGTCAGCCTCGCGGGCGGTCGCGGCGGCGTCTTCGGGCCGATCGTCGCCGTCGTCGTCCTCCAGATGATCCGGACCGACATGACGTTCCTCAGCATCGACAGCAACCTCGCGATCGTGGCCCAGGGCGTGATCCTGATCGGCGTGGTGATGTCCGCGAGCCTCTCGAGTATCCGGCGGACGCGCCGATGAGCGCGGCCGTGCCCGTCAACCGGTGGCGACCGCGGCGCGGCGTGGCGCAACCTCTTCCGCGACCGGCCGCTCATCCCGCTGACGGCGCTGCTCGCCATCCTCGTCGTCGTCATCGAGGTCGCGGACCCGGGCATCGTCAGCCCCGCATGGGCCGGCGTCATCCTGCGGGCCTCGGTGCCGCTGGCCATCCTCGCCGGCTGCCAGACGCTGACGATGCTGACCGGTGGGATCGACCTGTCGGTCGGCGCCATCGCCTCGATGGCCGGGTTCGTGACCGCGACCCTCGTCAACAGCCCCGGCGGCGTTCCGCTCGGGATCGGCGTGGCGCTCACCGCGGCGGTCCTCGCCGGCCTGATCACCGGGATCGGCGTCGGCGTGTTCCGGGTGCACCCGCTGATCATGACCCTCGGGATGAGCTTCGTCGTCCTGGGCTTCGCGAACGTGTGGCAGCTGCAGATGGTCCAGACGGGGGCCGGGCGTGCCCGCGGGCCTGCAGGACACTGGGGTCGGGACTGCTCTTCGACGTCGTGCCGTACAGCCTGCGTCGTGTTCGTCCCGGTGATGCTCCTGATCCTCGTTGGCCTCAGGCGGACTGGGTACGGCCGGCTGCTGTACGCGATCGGGGACAACCCGGTCGCCGCGCGGCTCTCGGGCGCGCGGGCGTGGCAGGTCCTGATCGTCCTGTACGTGATCTCGGCGCTCCTCGCCGCGATTGCCGGGCTCCTGCTCTCCGGCCTCACGAACACGGCGAGCGTGTCGCTCGGCGACACGTCGGTGCTGCCCTCGGTCGCGGCCGCGGTCATCGGCGGGACGTCGATCATGGGCGGGCGGGGCGGCTACGCCGGGACGATCGTCGGCGCGCTCATCCTGACGGTGCTCACGGCCCTGCTCACGGTGCTCGGGCTGCCCGAAGCCACGCGGCAGGTCGTGTTCGGGTCGATCATCGTCGTCGTCGCGGCTGCATACACCCGGGTGACATCCGAGTCCTGAGTGACGGCCGCGCTCCGCGCGCCGGTCAGTAGCCCACGGAGGGCATGTAGGCGCCGGCGGGCTCCTGGTAGATGCCGATCGTCATCATGTTCACGACGAAGAAGACGCGCAGGCCGTGGGCCAGGCTCCAGCGGAAGAGCGCGGCGTTGGCGAGGGGAACGAGGAAGCCGGGCGTGCCGAAGTCCTCCGCCGCGCCGATGAGCGCCTCGAGGTCGTCGGTGGTCTCCGCCACCGAGTGCGTGAAGTACGTGATGCCGGTCGTGTAGCCGCTGATGCGCCCGAGGCGCTCCACCACCTTCGCGTTGCCCTCGGCGATCGCCTCGCGAAGCTCCCCGGCCCGATCGTGGCCGTGCACGCGGAGACACAGGGCGTTGCACGCCGCTTCGTCGGCATCCGTCGCCGCGCGAACCGCGTAGCCGGGCATCGTGATCCCGAGGGGCTTGCGGATTTCACGGGTTTTGGCCACCTGGTTTCACGGCGAATTGGCCACCCTGTTTCGCCGGAATTGGCCACCCTGGTTCACGGGTAATGGCCACCCCCTCGGATAGGTCGTCAGCAGCGCCGACGTGAGGCGTCCCGGACCCGTCACGCTCGCCTGGAAAGCGTTCACATCGCCCCAGGAGAGATGCCGGTGCCCCGTCCCCGTGCTGCCATGCGCAAGATCAGAGAAGCCCTGCGGCTCTGCCTCGCCGAGGGCCTGAGCCCGCGCCAGACAGGCATGGCGACAGGACTGCCCCGGACCACCGTCCGCCGCTACGTCGAGCGGGCAGCCGAGGTCGGCCTCGGCTGGCCCCTGCCGCCCGAGATCGACGACCGCGCCCTCGAGGAGCGCCTCTTCGGCCGGGCGGCCCCGCCACCAGCGGTCGTCGCGCGTCCGGTCCCGACTGGGCCGATCGTCCACCGCGAGCTGCGGCGCAAGAGCGTCACGCTCGCGCTGCTGTGGACCGAGTACCGGGCCGCGCTGCCCCGACGGCTTCGGGTACACCTGGTTCACCGAGCAGTACCGCGACCTTCGCGGGCCGGCTCGACGTCGTCCTGCGCCAGGATCACCGCGCCGGCGAGAAGCTGTTCCTCGACTTCGCCGGGCAGACCATCCCGATCATCGACCCGCCACCGGCGAGATCAGCCAGGCCCAGCTCTTCGTGGCCGTCCTCGGCGCGTCGAACTACACGTACGCCGAGGCGCTGCCCTCCCAGGCCGAGCTGCGCACTGGACGGCGGCCCACGTCCGGGCCTTCGAGTTCATGGGCGGGGTCCCGGCCATCCTGGTCCCCGACAATCTGAAGGCCGGGGTCATCAAGCCCCACCGCTACGAGCCGATCCTCAACCGGACGTACGCCGAGCTCGCCGCCCATTACGGGTGTGCCGATCCTGCCGGCTCGGCCCGAGAAGCCAAGGGACAAGGCGAAGGTGGAATCCGGTGTTCAGTGGCCGAACGCTGGATCTCGGCGGCCCTCCGCAACCGGACGTTCTTCTCGCTCGCCGAGGCGAACGCCGCGATCCGCGAGCGCGTCGACCTGGCTGAACAACCGGCCCGTTCAAGAAGCTCGCCGGCTCCCGGGCGAGCCTGTTCGCGGCAGCTCGACCGGCCGGCTCTGCGGCCACTTCCCGGCGATCCCGTACGAGTACGCGACCTGGAAGCACGGGCCAAGGTCTCGATCGACTACCACGTCGAGGTCGATCGCCACTACTACAGCGTGCCCGTACCAGCTCGTGCGGTGAGCGGCCGACGTCCGGGCATCGGCGCGCACGGTCGAGATCTTCGTCCGGGGCCGGCGGGTGGCGAGCCACTCTGCGCGGCCGAGCGCCGTGGGCAGGCACACGACGACCGACGCGCACATGCCCGAGTCCCATCGCCGCCATCTCGAGTGGACGCCCGGGCGCCTGATCGCCTGGGGCGAGCAGACCGGACCGCCGACCGGACGCCCTGGTGGCCGCGATCCTGGCGCCGCCGGCCCCATCCCGAGCAGGGCTATCCGCTCGTGCCTCGGGATCTTCCGCCTCGGGCGTCGCCACGGACCCGAGCGCCTGGAGGCCGCCTGCGCCCGGGCTCTCGCGGTCGGCGCCCTCACCTATCGCAGCGTCGACTCGATCCTGCAGGCCGGCCTCGACGGGCAGCCCCTGCCGGAGCCCGCGCCGGTGCGAGCCACCCGGGCTCGCACGCCAACGTCCGCGGCCCCGGCTACTACGAGTGACGAATGGCCGCACCGCATCCGCACGAAGGAGACCACGTGCTCACCAGCCCCACCCTCGACCAGCTCTTCGCGCTCAATCTCGCCGGCATGGCCCACGCCCTCGCCGAGCAGCGCGAGCAGCCCGCGCCTATGGCCGAGCTGCTCGTTCGAGGACCGCCTCGGCCTCCTCGTCGACCGCGAGGCGACCGAACGGGAGAACCGACGTCTCGAGCGCTATCTGCGGGCCGCCAAGCTGCGGATCGCGGCCTCGGTCGAGGACGTCGACTTCCGGGCGCCGCGAGGTCTCGACCGGGCGTCCTGCTCGACCTCGCCGCGTCGCGCTGGGTGGCGGCGCACCAGCAGGTCCTCATCGTCGGGCCGACCGGCGTCGGCAAGACGTATCTCGCCTGCGCCCTGGCGGGCGCCGCCATCCGGGCCGGCCACTCCGCGCTCTATCTGCGGGTGCCGCGCCTCCTCACCGAGCTCGCGACCGCGCGCCTCGATGGTCGCTGCCGCGCCTGCTCGCGGCCTGGGCCCGGATCGACGTTCTCGTTCTCGACGACTTCGCCCTGCAGCCGCTCACCGACGCCCAGGCGGCGGATCTCCTCGAGGTGATCGAGGACCGGCTGGGGTCTGCGCTCGACGATCGTCACGAGCCAGCTCCCGGTCGCCCTCTGGCACGAGGGCCTCGGCGAACCGACCGTCGCCGACGCCATCTGCGACCGGCTCCTTGCCGGAGCCCACCGAATCGAGCTGTCGGGCGCATCCCTGCGCCGCTCAGAGCCACGCTCAGCGTCGGCGCTCCGGCGAGCGACGGTCCGGGGGCCGCCGATGACGCCGACGGGCTGCCAGCGCGACACCTTCGGCGTGGCAGACTACCCAGCCACGCACCCACGCGGAGAGGAGGTGAGGATCAGGGGATGAGAGCGACGCCCCGCGTCGGCCGCTGACGCGGCCTCCGAGGGGGTGGCCAAAACCCCGATCCAGGGTGGCCATTTCGCGCGGACTGGCGTGGCCAATTCAGCGAATCGCAGGCTCCCCGTGCATCGCGGCAAACGAGCCGCGAACGTCGAAGCCGAGCTTCGCGTAGAGGCTGAGCGACCGGTTGTGGTACGCGATCTGGATGAGCCGGACCCCCGGGGCGCGACGCTCGACGGCTCGGTCGAGGACGGCGGCCATGAGCGCGCGGCCCACCTTGTGGTCCTGCACGGCGGGATCGACGCTGATCGGTCCCAGTCCCGAGATGGTCGACCGCTCGTCGAGGAAGTTGCTGCCCAGGATCCGGCCCCCGCCCTCGGCGACCACGCCGTAGATCCGCGGATGGTCGATGAGGTACCGGATCGGCTCAGCCGCGGCCGCGACCGTCGGGAAGTCCGGCCGGGAATCCGTGGCGCGTCGCGAGCGTCGCGAACGCCTCGTAGCAGATCCGCCCGCACTCCTGCCAGTCGCCGGGAGCTGCTTCGCGAATCGGGACGTCCATCACCACGCTCCGATCTTTACCGAACCACCCGCGCCGACGCCCCGGCGACGACGGCCTCGACCTCGGCGAGCGTCGCCATCGACGTGTCGCCCGGCGTCGTCATGGCCAGCGCCCCGTGCGCGGCCCCGTACTCGAGCGCCGCGGTCGCGAGCAGCCCGGCCAGGAGGCCGTAGATCAGCCCGGAGGCGAACGAGTCGCCGCCCCCGACGCGGTCGAGGATCTCGAGGCCGTCGCGGAGCGTGGCCACGGTGGAGCGCGCCGTCCGCGAAGCACACCGCACCCCAGTCGTTGCGGGTCGCCGTCCGCGCGACGCGCAGCGTCGTCGCCACGACCGCGAGGTTGGGATAGGCTGCCGACGACCGCTCGACATCATCCGCCGAAGCTCGCCGGGTCGAGCGTCGAGAGGTTCGCGTCGCGCCCCGTCGACCTCGAAGCCGAGGGCCGACGTGAAGTCCTCCTCGTTGCCCAGCATGACGTCGACGAGCGGCGCGAGCGTCGCGGTTCACGTCGCCGGGCCTCGCGCCTGCCGCCGATGCCCTTCCACAGGCTGGGGCGGTAGTTGAGGTCGTAGCTCACGATCGTCCCGTGCCGCCGCGCGGCGGCCATCGCCTCGGCGGCGACCTCGGCGGTCGTCGTCGGAGAGCGCGGCGAAGATGCCGCCGGTGTGGAACCAGCGCGGCGCCTTCCGTCGCCGAAGATGGCGATCCCAGTCGATGTCGCCGGGCCGCAGCTGGCTGACCGCCGTGTGGCCGCGGTCGGAGCACGCCGACCGCGCCGCGCACGCCGAAGCCGCGCTCGGTGAAGTTGAGCCCGTTGCGCGACCGTCCGGCCGACGCCGTCGTAGGGCACCCAGCGGACGTGCGAGCAGGTCGACGCCGCCCTGGCAGGATCAGGTCCTCGACCAGGCGGCCGACCGGGTTGTCGGCGAGCGCGGTGACGATGGTCGTGCGCAGGCCGAAGCAGCGCCGCAGCGCCGCGCGCGACGTTGTACTCGCCGCCGCCCTCCCAGGCGCGGAACGCGCGCGTCGTGTGGATGCGCTCCTCGCCGGGGTCGAGCCGCAGCATCACCTCGCCGAGCGACGCGAGGTCCCAGCGCGCGGCATCCGCGGGGCCTGATCGCGGGCAGGCTCATGCCGGCCGCCCCGGCGCTGCCGGGCCGCGACGCGGTGGCGCTTCGCGCCCGGCGGACCATCGCTGCCGCGTCCGCCGCCAGGCCTCTGATCGTCTCCCATTCGCCCGCGGCGACGACGTCGTGGGTCGCGAGCCAGCGTCCCGCCCGACCGCGGCGACGAAGGGAGCGGCGAGGTACTCGGCGACAGGCTCGCCGGCGTGATCCCGCCCGTCGGCACGAAGCGCACCATCGGATACGGGCCCGCGAGCGCGCGCAGGAACGCGAGGCCTCCCATCGCGGCGGCCGGGAAGAACTTCACCAGCCGGAGGCCGCGCGCGAGCGCCTGCTCGATCTCGCTCGGCGTGCACGACCCCGGGCAGCATCGGGATGCCCCGGCCCAGGACGTGGTCGACGACCGTCGGGTTGAACCCCGGCGCGACGAGGAACGACGCGCCGGCCGCGATCGCCGCATCGGCCTGCGCGGTCGTGAGGACGGTGCCCGCACCGACGAGGAGCGCCGGGCAGGCGGGCGCGGATCGCCTCGATCGCGGCCGGAGCGGCGTCGGAGCGGAAGGTGATCTCGACGCACGTGAGCCCGCCCGCGAGAAGCGCCTCCGCGACCGGCACGCCCTGCTCCGGCCGCGCGACCGTGACCACCGGGACGACGCCCGCATCGACGAGAGCGGCCGTCAGGTCCATCTCCGCGGCTCCTGCCTCCATCGCGTGATCAGGCCAGCACCCGGTCGAGATACGCGTCGTCGAGCGTGCCGTCGCGCAGCGCGGCCCGGTAGCAGTCCATCGTCCGGCGGACGCCCTCCTCGAGCGGCGTCTCCGCCGAGGCCCCGAGCGCCTCGACGATCGGGCGACCGTCGAAGGCTTCCGGGAAGGCATCAGCGGTCGATCCTCGAACGTGATCCGGCCGCGGGCGTCGGGCTCGATCGCCTCGATGCACCCGATGATCTCGTCGACGCCGAAGGTGCTGCCGCCGATGTTGAAGACGGCCGCACCCCGGAACGGGACGCGGGCCGCCCGAAGGAACGCCTTCGCCACGTCATCGACGAACTGGAACTGGTACCTGCCGCCGAAGTCGACGTGGTACGGGCGCCTCGCGGCGGCGGCGATCATGGCCACGCGTCGGCTTCGACGTCACGCCCTGGTCGCGGCCCGGGCCGTACACGGAGTGCGGCCGGAGCCCGATGCTCGAGATCCCGTCGTTCTGCCAGTAGACCCCGGCGTCCTGCTCGTTGGCGACCTTGAAGACGCCGTAGTGGGACGTCGGGAAGAACGCGGCGTCCGGGCCCAGGACGGCCTCCGGGTAGTGGGTCCTGGGCCCGTAGACGGCCGCGCTGCTCGCGTAGACGACCCGTTCGATCCCGAGTCGCTTCGCAAGCTCGAAGATCGTGATCGTGCCGACGACGTTCACCAGCGCGCCCCTGACCGGGTCGGCGGCGCAGAAGGGGAGCTGCATCGCCGCCAGGTGGATGATCCGGTTGATCCCGTGCCGCCGCGACGCCGATTCGAGCGTGGCCAGGTCCGAGATGTCCCCGGTCACGAAGGCGACCGCGTCGAGCTCCGCGCCCGTCAGGATCAGCTCCAGGCGCCCGAGCCGTTGGCCCGCGGTCAGGACGACGACGGGCACGTCCTCGTGCACGAGGTTCCTGACGATCCAGGAGCCGATGCAGCCCGTGCCGCCGGTGACGAGGACGCGCTCGTCAGCCACCTCTTGCCTCTCGATTCCACCGCTGCCTTCGCCGTCCGTCGACCGATCAGCCGATCACCTCGTACCCCTGGATCTCCATGCCAGCGTGGAGCAGGTTCAGCGCGGGCTGCAGCGCCTGGTGGACCTCCGAGGTCCGCCAGCCGGCCGCGCTGTCGGCATCCTCGAAGCGGAACACCATCTGGTAGCGGGTCGGGCTTTCCGCCTCGCGGAGGAGCTCGATCTTCACGAAGCCCGGCGACGCCGCCATCGCCGGTCCGTACTCGTCGGCGATGAACTGCTCGAAGGCGGCGGTCTTGTCCGGGTGAACGTTGAACGTGATGTGTCGTTCGATCACGTCGAGGCCTCCGTTCGGGTCGCGATCACGGCGTGCGGGGCGTCCAGGAATTGGTCTTACCAGTTGACCACTATACCAGCGGACTCTAGGATGTCGTGAGACGAATGTTCAAGGAGCGCCAGCCTTGGTGGAACGAGATCCGCTTGTCGCCGCCCTCGACGGCGTCGATGGGGAGGCGGCGCGGGAGCGCCGGTTCACGGTCATCCCGCGGAGCACGCTTCCCGAGGAGGTCGCCAACCGCCTGCTCGCGCTGATCCGGGATCAGCACCTGCTGCCCGGCGCCAGGCTGCCCGCCGAGCGCAATCTCGCCGGGATGATGGAGGTCAGCCGGCCCGTCGTGCGGGAAGCCCTTCGGGCGCTCGCGCTCATGCGGGTGGTCGACATCCGCCCGGGCGACGGGACCTACATCACGTCCCTGGAGCCGAAGCAGCTGATCGCCCACCTCGACTTCGTGTTCGCGAAGGACAGCGTTGCCCTCGTCCAGCTCCTCGAGGCCCGGCGGGTGGTCGAGGCCGGCAACGCCCGCCTCGCCGCGGTCCGAGTCTCCGAGAGCGAGATCGCCGCGCTCTCGGACCTCGTGGTCTCGCTGGCGAGCTGCATCGACGACCCCGACCGGTTCAGCGAGCTCGACATCGCCCTGCACGAGGCGGTGTGCGCCGCCGCGAACAACTTCCTGCTCTCACAGTTCATGAACATCGTCGAGCACGCTCGGCAAGGTGAGCCGGGAACGGACGGGGGGTCTCCGCCAGGTGCGCGAGGCCGCGCTGCACGATCACCGGCGGATCCTCGACGCGCTGCGCGCGCACGACCCGGACGCAGCGGAGCGAGCCATGCTGGAACACCTCGACCACGTCGAGCAGGGGCTGCGGCCCGCGATCGGCTCGGACGACGCGGAATCTCCCGCGCACGCCGCGGAGCCTGCCGCGGCCGGAACCCAGGCCCGGTGAACGTCCGGGGCCGCCACACGCTGGACGCCCCCCGAGCCGTCGTGTTCGCCGCGATCTGCGACCCGGACGCGCTCCTCGGGGTGATTCCCGGCTGCCGCGAGATCGCGCAGACGGGCGACGCCGAGTACCGGGGGCAGATCTCCCTGCGGCTCCCGGGCGTCGTCGGGACATACCGAACCGTCGTCCGCCTGGTCGACGCCGACCCACCCTGCTCGACCCGGCTCGAGGGCGAGCTCGAGGGCACACTCGGCACGATCAGGGGACGTGCCACCTTCCGGCTCGCCGAATCCGGCGACCGGACGACGATCGACTACGAAGGTCACGCCGTGATCGGCGGGCCGCTGGCCCGGCTCGACACCCGCTTCGTGGAGGGCCTGGCCGAGTCGCTCATCACCCAGGGATTGCGCAACCTGGACTCGCGACTGCGCGGCGATCCGCCGGCCGGCATTTCGAACGACAGCCGGCAGCCGACCAGGGAGATTCCAGCGTGACCGTCAGGAGCTACTTCCTGCCTCGATCGCTGCCGGAGGCGCTCGGCCTGCTCGACGAGCACGGCCCGGAGCTGCTGGTGATGGCGGGCGGAACCGTCGCGATGCCGCTCATCAACGAGGGCATCTCGCTGCCCGAGGCGGTGATGGGCCTGCGCCTGGCGGGCCTCGACCGGCTCGAGCGCGCCGGCGACACGCTGCGGATCGGGGCGACCGCGACGCTGACGCAGCTGCTGAACCAGGACGCCGTCCCGATGCTCCGGGAGGCGGCCCGGAACACGGCCAGCTGGTCGATCCGCAACATGGGCACCGTCGGCGGCAACCTGTTCACCCCGCCCCCGGGCGGCGACGTCGCGGTCGCGCTGCTGGCCCTGGACGCGAGCGTGACGCTGGCCAGCACGCGGGGCGAGCGACGGCTCCCGCTGGCCGAGTTCTTGACCGGCTTCATGACCACCGAGCTGGCGGCCGACGAGCTGCTCGTCGAGATCGTGGTGCCCGTCCGGAGCGAGCCGACGGCGTACCTGAAGTTCGGGCGCAAGCACGCCAACACGCCGGCCGTGGTGACCGTCGCGGTCCGCCTCGAGTGGCACGAGGAGCGAGTCGCCGACGCGCGCATCGCCCTCGGCGCCGCCGGTCCGCATCCCATCCGCGCCCGCGGGGCCGAGAGACTCCTGGTCGGGACCGGCCTGGACGCGGACGCGATCGCCGCCGCGGCCGCCGCGGCCGCCCGCGAGTGCGAGCCGTTCACGGACGGCATCGCCACCGACTGGTACCGGCGCAGGATGGTCGGCCTCTTCGTCGGCCGGGCGCTGGAGCAGCTGGCGCCGGACGCCGGGGGAGGGGGTCGCTAGCATGGCATCGACGATCGTCACGTTCGAGCTCGGCGGCCGCGAGGTCGAGGTCATGGTCAGGCCCATGACCACGCTGCAGTCGGTGCTGCGCAACCAGCTCGGCTTCACGGCCATCAAGGACGGCTGCCGGCAGGGCGGCTGCGGCAGCTGCACCGTGCTCGTGGACGGCGAGCCGATGATGTCCTGCCTGCTGCCGGTCGAGGACGTCGCCGGCCGGCGCGTCACCACCCTCGAGAGCATCACGCCGGCCGAGGGGCTGCACCCGATCCAGCGGGCGTTCCTCGACGCGAACGCCTTCCAGTGCGGCTACTGCACGCCGGGCATGGTCATGGTCTCGAAGGCCCTGCTCGACCACGATCCCGCGCCGAGCGACGACGAGATCCGGCAGGCGCTGACGGGCAACATCTGTCGATGCACCGGATATCGACCGATCGTCGCGGCGATCCACAGCGCGGCCGAAGCGATGAGCGGCAGCGGGGGAGAGCCGGCACGATGAGCCCCCCTCTCAACGTCGTCGGCCAGTCGGTCGCTCGAAGCGACGGGATCGGCCACGTCACCGGCCGGACCCAGTACTTCGCCGACCGCTCCTTCCCGGGCATGCTCCACCTCAAGATGGTGCGGAGCCCGCTCCATCACGCGCGGATCACGGGCATCGACCTGTCCGACGCGGAGACGGTGCCCGGCTTCGTCCGCGCCCTGACGTTCAGGGACGTCCCGCACAACCTGTACACGATCCTGCGCCTCATCGGCGTCGAGCCCGAGGAGGAGTTCGTGCTGGCCGAGGACCGCGTCCGCTTCAAGGGCGAGGCCATCGTCGCCATCGTCGCCGAGACCGAGGCAGCGGCGCTGGAGGCGGTCGCGAAGGTCCACCTCGACCTCGAGGAGCTGCCCGCCGTCTTCGACGTCGAGGAGGCGCTCAGGCCGGGCGCTCCGATCGTGACCCACTGGGGCAACAACACGTTCATGTACGAGGGCCACCCCTGCCGGCGCGTGCGCCTGGGCGACGTCGAGGCGGCGTTCGCGCGGGCCGACCACATCGTGGAGGGCGTCTACAACACGAGCCCGATCGAGCAGGCACCGATGGAGACGACCGGGTGCATCGCGGTGCCGGAGGCGAACGGCCGGTACACCGTCTACACGAACACCCAGGCGCTCTACTTCAGCCTCGACAACACGTCGATCATCCTGCAGATCCCGGGCAACCGGCTCCACTTCGTCGGCGGCACGGTCGGGGGCGGCTTCGGCGGCAAGGTCGACGTCATCGTCGAGCCGATCGCCACGCTGGCGGCCATGAAGACCAACCGGCCGGTGCGGTACGTCTACAGCCGCTCCGAGGAGATGCAGGTGTCCTCCACGCGCAGCGCGTGGCGCATCTACATCAAGGACGGCGTCTCGCGCGACGGCCACATCGTCGCCCGCAAGGTGACGAGCTACGCCGACTCCGGGGCCTACAGCCGCCAGACCCCGTACGCGCTCACCAAGCACGCCGCGAACGCCGCGGGCCCATACGCGATCCCGAACGTGTCGATCGACGCCTACTGCGTCTACACGAATCGCCAGCCGAGCAGCGCGATGCGCGGCTTCGGGGTGACGATGGCATCGTTCGCCGTCGAGGTCCAGATGGACAAGATCGCCGAGCGGGTCGGCGTCGATCCGTGGACGATCCGCTTCATCAACGCCTACCACAACGGCGACATGAAGCCGCACCGGAAGCTCGCCGAGGACGCCACCCTGATCGAGACGATGCAGGCCGCCGCGGCGCTCGTGGGGCACGTGCTGCCGGACGACCTCAGGGCGATGACGTCAGCGCCACGCGACGCCAGCCAGGATGGGGGCGGCGAGTGATGGCCAGGTTGCGCGGGACGGGCATCGCCGCCGTCAACTACCCGACCGGCATGAATCTCGGCGGCGACCCGTCGCAGGCCCTGATCCATGCCACGACGAGCGGGTCGTTCGTCGTCACCCTCTCGGCGACTGACCTCGGGCAGGGGCTGAAGACGGTCATCGGCCAGATCGCGGCCGAGACGCTGGGGGTCGAGTTCGAGGAGATCGTCATCGATACCGCCGACACCGACACCGGACCGCACGACATGGGCACGTTCGCCAGTCGGGCCACCCACCGGGTCGGCAACGCGGTGATCGCGGCCGCCACGGAGGCCCGCCAGGCCCTGCTCGAGGTGGCCGCCGAGGAGCTCGAGGTCGGGGTGGACGATCTCGAGCTCGACGGGCACGGGAACCTGATGGTCAAGGGCGTCCCGTCCCGCTCGGTCCGGATGGCGGACATCGCGTCGCATGGCCCAGTTCAAGTACGGCAGGACGATCGCAGGGCGCGGGAGCTACATGAAGCCCAAGAGCCTCGTGGACCCCGAGACCGGGGCCATGGATCCCGACTCGACCGAGGCCCATGCCTGCACGGTGGCCGAGGTCGAGGTCGACACCGAGACGGGCGAGGTGACGGTCCTCAGCATCAGGAGCGCCTACGAGGTGGGCCGCCAGGTGAACCCGGCGCTCGTCGCAGGGCCAGATCGTGGGCGGCGCCTGGATGGGCATGTCCCACGCCCTGTACGAGACGACCGCGCCCTACTACCCGGCGGTCGACCACAGCCCCAGGGACTTCAGCGAGTACCTGATGCCCGGCACCCTGGAGATGCCGGAGATCGAATGCGTCGTCCTGGAGGTCCCGTCCTCGAACGGTCCGTACGGGGTCAAGGGCGTCGGCGAGATGACGGCCAACTCGCCGATCCCGGCGATCGTCAACGCGATCTATCACGCCACGGGCGTGCGGGTCGACGAGCTGCCGGTCACGCCCGAGAAGATCCTGCGCGGCCTCGAGGCACGCCAGCTCCACCCTCTTCGTGACACTGAGCAGGGAGATCCCGATGGGACAGATCACGACCTGGGACGAGTTCCCGACCGTCGAGTACGTACCCGGCGTCTTTCGCCAGGCGGTCTCGGGCGAGAAGACGATGCTCACGCGCATCGTCTACCGGGGCGGCGTCGTCATCCCCGACCACAGCCACGAGGCCGAGCAGCTCATGCTCGTCGAGCAGGGCCGGCTGTGGGCCAAGGTCGGCGACGAGGAGGCCGAGGTCGGCCCGGGCTCGCTGCTGATCATCCCGTCGAACTGGGTCCACGCCTTTCGCCAGCTGAGCGAGGAGGACGTCGTCTTCTACGAGTGCTTCGCGCCCATCCGGCTCGAGTACCTGGTCGGGTTCAAGGGCCCCGACGCGTCGCTGGCGATGATGAAGAAGGCGCTCGCCGCGGCCGCGAACGAGGACTCGGCATGACGATGGTCGACAGCCCGCTCCTGCGAACCACGCAGGACTCGGGGACGGACTACTGGAACGACTCCTGCGCGGTCGACGAGCTGGCCTATGCCATCGATCGCGGCGCGACCGGCGCGACCTCCAATCCGAGCATCGTGCTCGAGGTCCTGAAGAAGGAGAAGGCCCACTGGGTCCCGCGCGTCCACGAGCTGGCGGCCGCCAACCCGGCCTGGACCGAGGTCGAGCTGACCTGGGCGATCGTCGAGGAGATGGCCGTCCGCGGCGCCGGCGTCCTCGGCCCGGTCTTCGAGCGCGAAGGCGGCCGGAAGGGTCGACTGTCGCGTCCAGACGAACCCGGCCAACTACCCGGACCCGGGCGGATGGTGGAGCAGGCGGTCCGCTTCGCGGGATTGGCCCCGAACATCCAGGTCAAGTTCCCGGCGACCGCCGCCGGGATCGTCGCGATCGAGGAGGCCACGGCCCGCGGCGTCAACATCAACGCCACGGTCTAGCTTCACCGTGCCCCAGGCGGTGGCCGCGGCGGAGGCCGTCGAGCGCGGCCTCGCGCGACGGGCGGCCGCGGGGCTGGATGTCGCGTCGATGACACCGATCGTCACGATCATGATCGGGCGGCTCGACGACTGGATGAAGGTGCTCGTCGAGCGCGACGACATCGCGCTCCACCCGGACGCCCCGAACTGGGCCGGGATCGCCGTCTTCAAGCGCGCATACGGGATCTTCCGCGAGCGTGGCTACCGCTCGCGGCTGCTCGCGGCGGCATATCGGCATCGCCTGCACTGGACGGAGCTGGTCGGCGGCGACGTCATCCTGACGCTGCCCCACGCGTGGCAGGTCCGGTTCAACGCCAGCGGGATCACCCCGGTCCCGCGGATGGACGAGCCGGTGGACTCCGCGATCCTCGACGACCTCTCGCGCGCATCCCGGACTTCCGGCGTGCGTACGAGCCGGACGGCATGACGCCCGTCGGAGTTCGACGCCTACGGGGCGTCCGCGCGGACACTCCGCGGCGTTCGTCAAGTCCTACCATGACCTCCAGGGCGCCATCCGCGACATTGTCCTGCCCGATCCGGACCTCCGGCCGGCCTGACCCATCCGCCACGCGCAGACCCATGAAGGAGACACTCGCCGTGACGACCGAGACCGCGCAGCCCGCGACGCTGCCCATCCTGTCCCACTGGATCGACGGCCGCCCCGTCGAGGTCCTGCCCGAGCAGACCGGGCCCGTCTACAACCCGGCGACCGGCGCAGGTGATCGCCCGCGTCCCGCGCGGCGGCGCGGCCGAGGTCGACGCGCGCGGTCGCCGCCGCCACGGCCGCCTTCCCCGCCTGGCGCGACATGCCGCTCATCGCCCGCAGCCAGGTCTTCTTCGCCTTCCGCGAGCTGATGTGGCAGCACCGCGAGGAGATGGCGGCGCTCATCACCCGCGACCACGGCAAGACCTTCCCCGACGCGTTCGCCGAGGTCATGCGCGGCATCGAGACGGTCGAGTTCGCCTGCGGCCTGCCGGTCCACCTCGCCGGCCTGAACACCCCGAACGTCGCCACGAACGTCGACGCCTTCACCCTGCGCGGGCCGCTCGGCGTGACGGCCGCGATCACGCCCTTCAACTTCCCGGCCATGGTCCCCATGTGGATCTACCCGATCGCCCTGACCTGCGGCAACACGCTGATCCTCAAGCCGTCCTCCCACACCCCGGGCGCGACGCAGCTCCAGGCCGAGCTGTGGAAGGAGGCCGGCGGCTGCCCGACGGCGTCTTCAACGTCGTGTACGGCGGCCGCGAGGCGGTGACCGCGATCGTCGAGCACCCCGACATCAAGGCGATCCAGTTCGTCGGGCTCGACCGCGGTCGGGCGCTACGTCTACGAGACCGGCACCAGGCTCGGCAAGCGGGTCGGGGCCTACACGCGCGCCAAGAACGCGATGGTCGTCCTGCCCGACGCCGACATGGAGCTGACCGCGGACGCCGCGGTCGCCTCCGGCTACGGCTCCGCCGGCGAGCGCTGCATGGCCCAGACCCTGCGTCATCGCGGTGGGCGACACGGCCGAGCGGCTGCGCCCGCTCATGCTCGAGCGGATCGCGAACCTCAAGGTCGGCCCGGGCATGGAGCCCGGCATGGACATGGGCCCGATCTACTCGGCCGAGCACCGCGAGTCGGTCATCGCGCTGGATCGACGTGGGCGAGGCCGAGGGCGCCGAGCTCGTCGTCGACGGCCGGCCGTTCGTCCATCCCGACGAACCCCGACGGCTTCTTCCTCGGCGTGACCCTGTTCGACCACGTCACGCCCGGACATGGAGATCTACCAGGAGGAGATCTTCGGGCCCGTCCTGGGCATCGTCCGCGCCGAAGACGTACGACGAGGCGCTCGGCCTCATCAACGGCCACAAGTACGCCAACGGGACCGCGATCTTCACCACCGACGGCGGCGCCGCCCGGCGCTTCAAGCTCGAGGTCGACGTGCCCGATGATCGGGGTCAACGTCCCGATCCCGGTGCCCGCCGGCTACCTCTCCTTCGGCGGGCGCGAAGGAGTCCGCCTTCGGCGACCTGGCCATGCGCGGCGAGGACGGCGATCCGCTTCTTCACCCAGCAGAAGATGGTCACCGAGCGCTGGCCGGAGCCCGGCCGCCGCGGCGCGCCTGTCCCTGGTCTTCCCCGGCAACGCGTAGGCGGAGACCGGGTGCCTCGCCTTCCGGGCGCGCCCGGGGCGCTGCCATGCAGCCGGCGGCCGGCGCCCCGACCGTCGCCTCAGGCCCTGCGGAGTGCGGGCCCGGCGGCCGCCCCGGGGGGTCTGGCCGGGTCGCGCCCGTTCTCGGACCACTCCGTGCCGAGCCGCGCGCTGACATCCGCAAAATGCCGCTGCAGGGCCCCGACCACCATCTCCGCGTCGCGCCGCCGGAGCGCCTCGAGGATCGGGAGGTGAAGGTCGGCCGTCCACTGGGCGTTCCCGCCCGGCATCACGAGCGTGAGGTAGGTCCGCGAGAACGGCTCGAGCGCGTGCCAGACGCGCTCGAGCGTCGCGTTGTGCGCGGCCTGGACGAGGCGGGCGTGGAAGCTCGCGTCGGCGATCGCGACGGCGTGCCGGTCGTCCCCGCCCGCGGCCGCCTGCATCGTGTCGACGAGCTCGACGAGCTCGGCGAGGTCGGCCTCGGTGAGCTGGGGGACTGCGAGGCGCGCCCCCAGCGACTCCAGCTCCGATCGGACCACGTAGGCGTCCACGAGCTCGCTCGCCGAGGGATGCCGGACGCGTGCTCCGCGGAACGGCGAGATCTCGATGAGCCCGAGCGCCTCCAGGCCACGCAGTGCTTCGCGGACGGGCGCCTGGCTGGTTCCGAGCTCGCGCGCAACGCGCGTCTCGACGATCCGCGAGTTGGGCGGGTAGCGGCCGTCGAGGATCGCCTCCAGCAGCCGGTCCTTGACCTGGTCGGCGAGCACCGTGCGCCAGATGGCGCGGTTGTCAGGGACTCCGTCGTCGCGCACCGCGACACCTCGAGGCTGCAGTCGATCGGGCTGCGCCGCGTCGACCCCCACTTCGAGGAGTCGACGCCGGCGGGTCACCCCTCGGGCGTCCCGGAGGTTGCCCGACGGCTCTTGACGGGGTTCGGCGAGATGATACCCTCGACAATCGATTATCGACAATCCTGTCGCTCTCCCCTCGGCGGCCATCCCCCGGCCGGGACGAGGAATTCACGGTGCTGATGTCGGAATCGGCCGACACTCGGGACGTCCTCGACCACGCCGCGGACGGCGCCACCGTATCCGGCTCGTCGAGCGTGGAGCGTCTTCCGATGGAGGTGGCGATCACGGAGAACGTGTGGCGCACCCGGCGGATCACCCGTGCGGCGGGGGTCGCTGGCTGACCAGGTCGCCCGGGACGGCGACAGTGCATGGAGCAGGAGTCGAAGGCAGTGGCACTCAAGGAAGACGTTCTCGGGCAGTTCCTGGGGGACGACGACGTTCCCCGTCGCGTGGGCCTCGGAAACCGAGAAGCTCCTCTTCTGGGTCTACGACGACCTGCATTGTCCCCAACCGCTGAGCCCGATGTACGAGGACATCGGCGGCTGGTGGCTCTCCTGCGACCACATGTTCCGCCGGTTCGGGACGCCGTTTGCCACCGACTGGATCGCCAAGAACGTCAACGGCTACCTCTACACGGCCGCGATCCCGGCCGAGGCCGGACTGGTGGCCGGCGCCCAGGAGTACGGGTACGCGATCAACGCCGTCGTGCCGGAGGACCCCGAGTACGCGGCGACGATCGGCACGTACCTCGGCGCCGTCCTGCCGACCTACGGCCTCGAATTCGTCGACTGGTGGCGCGATCGCCTCGTGCCCGAGATGGACCGCAACTTCGCCTACCTGGAGAGCATGCTGGACAGGCAGGACGAGCTGAGCCTCATGCAGCTCGCCTGCCTGCTCGAGGACGCGATCGACATCCACGATCGCCACTGGAAGATCCACTGGATGCTCAACTTCGCCCAGCTGTCCGCGACCCTCAACCTGCGCGCAGTCATGGACAAGACGCACGGGAAGATCGACGAGCGGCTCCTGGGACGCCTCCAGAACTCGGCGCGGGACCGCAACTGGGACTCGATCGAGGCACTCTGGAAGATGAAGGAGGAGGCCAGGACGGACCCGGTCCTTGCCGCCATCTTCAGGGCCGAGACGGCGGGCGAGATCATCGTCGCCCTGCGGGGGAGCGAGCGCGGCCGACAGTTCATCGAGGAACGCGTGGTGCCGTACCAGAAGGAGTACGGCTGGCACGCGGTCTGGAGCCACGAGTTCATCTTCCCGACGGTCCGCGAACAGATGGAGCCGGTGGTCGAGCTCGTGCGCGGCTACATCGAGACGAACTACGACTACCCGACGACGATCGCCGCCCTGGCCGCCGACATCAAGTCCGCGGCGGCCGAGATCCTCGAGGGCCTCGAGGGCGACGCGCTCGCGGAGATGCGGGCGGCCAACGACATCAACCTGCGGATGGCGCCGCTCACCCCCGATCACCACTTCTACATCGACCAGGGCGCCAACGCCCACGTCCGGCTCGTGCTCATCGCTATCGGCAGGAAGCTGGTCGAGGCGGGCGTCCTCGACGCGCCGGACGACGTCGTCTTCTTCCGCTACAACGAGCTCCGCGTCTTCATGGGCAACCCGGCCGGCATTGCCGGGCGCGCCCTCGTGGCCGAGCGCAAGGCCGCGCGCGAGAAGGCGTACACGCTACGGCCCAGGGAGTGGGTCGGGACGGTCACCGCGACGCAGCTCGCGTTCCCGTACCTCAACCTGTGGGGCTTCCCCGAGAAGTTCCACCGCAAGGAGTCCGCGGTCGCGGGCCAGGTGACCGGGATCGGCGCTTCGCCGGGCGTCGTCGAGGGCATCGCCAGGGTGGTCCTTCGCGAGGACCAGTTCGACGACGTCCGGGCGGGCGACATCCTCGTCTGCCAGATGACGAACCCGGCTTGGGTCGTCCTGTTCACGAAGATCGTCGGCCTCGTGACCGACGCCGGCGGAACCGCCTCGCACCCGGCCGTGCTCTCCCGTGAGTTCGGCATCCCGGCCGTGGTCGGGACGTCCGTCGCCACCCAGCAGATTACGAACGGCGATCGCGTCCGCATCGACGGATCGACCGGCGTGGTCGAGATCCTCAGCACGGTCGCGACCCGGCCGCTCTTCGGGATCGGGTCCTGAGCTCGCTCCCCACGCCCCGCGAAAGGATGAGATGAACGACCAGCTCCAGCTATCGGAGGAGATGTCCGCCGGGATGGCCCGCCTGCGGGTGGACGTCCACGGCGGCGAGCCGCGCGAGCACGTCCTCGACGACCTCAACTTCCTCAACTACCGGCTCGCCGACGTCCGCATCTCGCCCGAGGTGACGCTGGCCAGGCCCGACATCATCTGGCGCCAGGACGGCGAGAAGTCGATCAGGTACGACGGCCGCGCGATGCACTTCACCGGCCCGTGGCCGGCAGGGCCGATCCAGAAGGTCGTCGTCACGATGCTGGCCCTCCGCATGGAGGCCGTGGGCCTGCACCCGTTCCACGCCGCTGCCGTCCGCTATCGGGGCAGGACCATCGTCTTCCTCGGCGGCGAGTCGAACCATGGCAAGAGCATGGGCCTGATCGAGGCCGGCCGGCGGGGCGGCCTCCAGGTGGCCTCCGAGACCTCGGTCATCGATGAGGACGGCGTCGTCGTCCGCGGCTCGGAAGAGGTGTTCCTCAAGAAGCGCACTGAAGGAACCGAGCGGGCCGACAAGGCCGCCCCGAACAAGGGCGTCGAGAAGTTCTGGGGCGAGCTGCCGAGCTGGGGCTTCTATCTCGAGCCGACCAACGTTGATGTCGTCATCGTGCCGGCGATCGACGGCAACTTCGATCCCAGCACGGGCGCGATGATCCCCTTCGAGCGCCAGTTCCAGACGCTCCATTCGCTCCAGAACTACTTCCTGACGAACGAGCTCCTCGCGGCCGGCTGGCCGATGCCGGTCGTGGACAATGACGTCCTGCGCAGGGCGCGGGCTGCCTTCGTGGAGCGCTTCTGCGAGCGCCCGTTCTACTTCATCCGCGCGGCCAACCCCCAGGTGCTCCTGGACGAGGTCGAGAAGGTCATCTGAGCCCGGGGGGAAGCCCACGCATGCACACGTTCGCCTACGTGCGGCCGACGACGCTGGCCGAGGCTGTGGCGATCCTGGAGGAGCACGGACCAGGCGCGCGCCTCCTCGCGGGCGGCACCGACCTCCTGGTCAGGCTGCGGGACGGCACCGCCCGCGCCGGCCGTGGTGGTCGACCTCAAGCGGATCGCCGAGCTGCGCCCGGCAATCCGCGAGGAGGACGGGCGCCTCGTGATCAGCGCCGGGACGGTCATGACCGATGTCGCAGCGGACGATCGTGTTCGCGGCTTATTCAGGGCGCTCGCCGAGGCCGCGTCCGTCGTCGGCTCCGTCCAGATCCGGAACCGGGCGACGCTGGCCGGCAATGTCTGCAATGCGTCCCCGGCCGCTGACACGGCCCCCGCGCTCCTCGTGTACGACGCCGCGGTCGTCGCGGAGGGACCCGGCGGGACACGCCGCATCCCGATCGACGGGTTCTTCGTGCGGTCCGGGGTCACGACCCTGGCGCGGGGTGAGCTCGTGATCGCGATCGAGCTGCCCATGCCAGCCCGGAAGATGGGCGCGGTCCACGTGCGGCGGACGCGACGCCGCGGCCACGATCTCGCGTCGGCAACCCTGTGCTGCGGGGTGGACGCGGCGGGGGTCACGCGGCTGGCCTACGGCAGCGTGGGCCCGCGACCGGTGCTCGTGGTCGACGAGACCGGCGTGCTCGCCGACCCGGCTGCCCCGAACGAGGCGAAGGCGCCGATCTTCGAGCGGATGTTCGCGGATGCCAGCCCATCACCCCGGTCGATGCGCGCGAGCCCGGACTATCGCCTTGCCATGCTCCGCGTCCTCGGGGCGCGGGCGCTGCGGACCGCGATCGATCGGTTGGCCCAGGAATGAACGGGATGGTCCAGACGATCCCCATCGAGCTGACCGTGAACGGCCGTCGGCGGGCGCTCGAGGTGGCCGTCCACCACACGCTCCTCGATGTCCTGCGGGACGATCTCGAGCTGACCGGCACGAAGGAGTGCTGCCTCGTGGGCGAATGCGGCGCCTGCACGGTCAGCCTGGGTGGCCGCATCGTCGATTCCTGCCTGGTGCTCGCCGTCGAAGCGGACGGGGCGTCCGTCCTGACCGTCGAGGGGCTGGCCCTGGGCGGTCAGCTGACGCCGCTCCAGCAGGCGTTCCTCGACAAGGGCGCCGCGCAGTGCGGCTTCTGCATCCCCGGCCAGCTGATCTCCGCGCAGGCGCTTCTCGAGGCCACGCCAGCTCCGACGCGCGAGGAGGTGGAAGAGGCGATCGCCGGCAACCTCTGCCGGTGTGCCGGCTACGAGCAGATCATCGACGCGATCCTCGCGGTCGCGGAGGCGCGTGAACGATGAGCGCGGCCATCATCGGCACGTCTCCCAACCGGGTCGGCGGCATCGGCCGGGTCACCGGCCTCACCGAATACGTCGCGGACATCCGCCTGCCGGACGTCCTCGAGGCCAGGCTTGTCACGCTCGACTGCGCGCGGGCCCGCATCATCTCGATCGACGCGAGTGAGGCGCTCGAGCTCCCGGGCGTCCGCCTCGTCATGACGGCTGCCGACCTGCCCGAGCCCATGCCACGGTTCGGTCCGCAGTTCGGGGATCGCCCGGTCATCGCCGTCGGCGAGACCAGGTACCACGGCGAGCCGGTGGCGATCGTCGCTGCCGAGACGAAGGACGCGGCCGAGGAGGCGGCCCGCCTCGTCCGCGTCGAGTACGAGGAGCTGCCCGCCGTCTTCACGCTGGCGGCGGCCCTCGACCCTGCCTCGCCGCTGGTCCAGGACCCCGCGCTCCGCCCCGATGATCGGTTCGCATCGACGAACGTCCTTCGCGAGCACCTCGTCGGCTGGGGCGACGTCGCCGCCGCGACTGCCGACGTCGTCGTCGAGAACACGTACACGTTCCCGATGGTCACCCAGTTCGCCATCGAGCCGCACGCGTTCATCGCCGCTCCAGACGGCGATGGGATCGCCGTCTGGAGCACGATCCAGCACCCCTACTGGCTCCAGAAGGTGATCTCGAACGTCCTCGGCCTCCCGCTGTCGAAGGTGCGCGTCTTCGCACCGGACCCCGGTGGCGGGTTCGGCGGCAAGCAGCACGCCAAGTTCGAGCCCCTCGTCGCGTTTGCGGCGCTGCATGCCGGGCGCCCGGTCCGCCTCATCCTGAGTCTCGAGCAGACTTTCCAGGCCGTCCGCCGCGCGTCCTGCGACGTTCGCGTCCGGACCGGCGTCAACCGCGAGGGCGCGCTCGTCTTCGAGGACATCGAGGCCGACTACCTCATCGGGGCATACGCCGACATCGCCGACCGCGTGGTCGGCAAGGGCAGCTACCTGGCCGCCGGCCCCTACAACGTGCCCGCCGTCCGGATCCTCGCCCGGAGCGTCCTCTCACATACGGTGCCGTCCACCGCGTTCCGCGGGTTCGGCAACCCGCAGGTCAACTGGGCGGTGGAGTCCAACCTCGATGAGGCCGCCCGGGCCATCGGGATGGATCGCCTCGCGATCCGGCTGCGCAACCTGGCGAAGAGGGGCGACGCCTTCATCCCGTTCGACACGCCAGCTGACGGAGACTGGGAGCAGACGGTCAACCGGGCGGCCGAGCTCATCGGCTGGGGTACCCCCCTTCCGCCGGGCCACGGGCGCGGCATCGCGCTCGGCATCAAGTCCGGCCCGACCACCGGCCTGTCGTACTCGACGGTCCGGCTCCTGGGCGACGGGAGCGTGATCGTCTTCGCCGGCACGTCGGACATGGGCCAGGGGGCGCGGACGGTGTTCGCCCAGATCGCCGGCCAGGAGCTTGGTGTGCCGCTGGGCTGGGTGACGGTCGTCATGGGGGACACGGCCATCGTCCCGTACGACCAGCAGACATCCGCGAGCCGCTCCACGGTCCTGATGGGGAACTCCGTGCTCCAGGCCTGCCGATCGATCCAGGCGCAGCTCCGGGTCATGGCCGCTCGGCTGCACGGGCTTGACGAGGCCAGCGTCGTGGTCGACCGAGGCGTCGTGCACCTGCCCGACCGCGAGCTCGCCATCGTCGACGTCCTGAGAGCGGGCCTGGGCCCGCTCGGCGGCGAGCTGACCGGCAATGGCGAGATGCGCAAGGACGCCGAGCCCGAGCATCCATTGGGCGGCAGCGCGGCCTTCTTCGAGTTCAACTGCACGGCCATCGAGGCCAGGGTGGACGAGGCGACGGGCGACGTCGTTCCTGTCCGGCACGTGACCGTCTCCGACGTCGGGAAGGCCCTGAACCCGCTCCAGGTGACGATGCAGGACGACGGCGCCGCCATCATGGGCCTCGGCCACACCCTGATGGAGCACTACATCTTCGACGAGTCGGGCCGGATCCGGAATCTCGGCGCAATCGACTACCGGATCCCGACCAGCATGGACCTGCCCCTCGAGCTGCGCAGCGAGGTCGTCGAGAACGAGGACGGTCCCGGCCCATACGGCTCCAAGGGGATGAGCGAGGGAGCCCTGCTGTGCGTCGCGGCCGCCGTCGGGGCCGCCGTGCGGGACGCCACGGGCGTCGCCATCCGCGACCTCCCGCTCACGCCCGAGCGCGTCTGGCGCGCGCTGCAGGAGCGTCCCGCCCGATGAGCCGGCCCAAGGCGACGCGCGGCGTCCGGGAGAGCACTCCCGTCAACTACGTCTACGACTGCGACCATCGCCACGACCTGCCCTTCGCCGAGGTCAGACGGCTCGTCGGCGGCAAGGCAGCCAACCTCACGGTGATGGCGGTCGACCTGGGCCTGCCGGTCCCGCCGGCGTTCACGATCACGACGACGGCCTGCAACGCGTACCTCGCCGACGGCTGGCCCGACGGCCTCGACGCGGAGCTGCGGGAGCACATGGCACGGATGGAGGAGCGCGTCGGGCACGCGGCTTCGGAGACCCCGCCGACCCACTCCTGGTCAGCGTCCGGTCGGGGGCGCCGATCTCCATGCCGGGGATGATGGACACGATCCTCAACCTCGGCCTCAACGACGACACGACGGCCGGGCTCGCGACGAGCGTCGGGGAGCCCGAAGTTCGCCGCCAACTGCCGCGCCCGCTTCGAGCGCGATGTTCCGCGGACGATCGTCGGCGTGGAGATCGTGCCGGAGGATCCCTGGGCCCAGCTTCGGGCTGCCATCGAGGCAGTCTTCCGCTCCTGGAACAGCGACCGCGCCCGGGCCTACCGCGACCGCGAGGGGATCCCCGACGACCTGGGCACGGCAGTGACCGTCCAGGCGATGGTCTTCGGCAACCGCAGCGCCGACTCCGGGACCGGCGTGCTCTTCACCCGCAACCCGGCGACCGGCGAGCCCGCCCTGTACGGCGACGTCATGTTCAACGCCCAGGGCGAGGACGTCGTCGCCGGCACCCACCGGACGGAGCCGATCGCCGTCCTGGACGAGCGGCTGCCGATCGTCGGGCCGCGAGCTCCGCGAGTACGCGACTCGACTCGAGCGCCACCACCGGGACCTCTGCGACATCGAGTTCACGATCGAGCACGGCACGCTGTGGATGCTCCAGTGCCGGGTCGGGAAGCGCAGCCCGCAGGCGGCCCTCCGGATCGCGGTCGACATGGCCGAGGACCCGACATTCCCGCTCACGCGGGAGGAGGCCGTGCGCCGGGTCGCGGCGCTCCTCGGCGAATCCGCCGACGATCACGACCGGGCGTGACGACACCGTCCCGGTCCTGGCGACGGGCCTGCCGGCGTCGCCGGGCGTTGCCTGCGGGGAGATCGCGACCACGCCTGATGCCGCGGTGGCGGTCGCGGAGGCGGGCCGGGCGGTCGATCCTCGTGCGCGCGGAGACCTCCCCCGACGACGTCCACGGGATGGCCCGGTCGGTCGGGATCCTCACCTCCATGCGGCGGCCTCGCGAGCCACGCGGCGGTGGTCGCGCGGGGCTGGGGGATCCCCGCGGTGGTGGGCGCCGCCGCAGTCCGGGTCCTCGGCGACGTCGTCACGATCGGCGAGCGGACGCTGCCGGGCGGGCGACACGATCACGATCGACGGCGGCACCGGCGAGGTCTTCGCCGGTGCGATCGGCGGGGACACGGGTTGTCGTCCCCGAAGCCGCGACGCTGCTCGCCTGGGCCGTCGGGCTCGGGATCCCGATCGGCGACGCTGACGCGGTGGAACGCGGCGGCGTGGACGCTTCCGGCGGGGCCGTGCCGACCGCACCATCGACGACGGCGACAGCCGACGACGTCCTGCGGGCGCTGGTGGTGAAGGGCTACGCCACCCCGGAGAGTGCCGCAACCGCGCTCCTTTCGACGGCCGCGGAGGTGACCGCCGTGCTGGACCGGCTCGTCGCCGACGGCCTCGCGGAGGCGGCTGCCGGGTCGTTCCGGCTGACGCCGGACGGGAAGGCGGCCGGGCGGGAGCGGATCGCGGCCGACGCCGAAGGCTGGGGCGTGCGTGACGCGGCGGCCGCCCTCGACGCGTTCCTGGCCCTCGATCACCGGATGAAGGAGACCGTCACCGCCTGGCAGATGCGCGAGGTCGACGGCGCACAGACGATCAACGACCACTCGGACGCGGCGTACGACGCACGCGGTCCTCGGCGAGCTCGCCGCGCTCCACGCAGACGCGGCGGCGTGGCTTCGTCCGCTGGCGGCGGGACTGCCCCGCCTTGCGGCCTACCTCGAGCGTCTCGAGCGGGCGGCGGCCGCGGCGCGGAGCGGAGACGGTCGCTTCGTCGCCTCGCCGCGTGTCGACAGCTATCACGGCGTCTGGTTCGAGCTGCACGAGGACCTGATCCTCCTCGCCGGCCGCAGCCGGGCCGACGAGGTTGCCGCCGGGCGAGCCTGATCAGGAGCCGGCACCGGACCGCCGCCCGGAGGCGCTGCCGATCAGCGCGCCGGCGCGGGCGCGGGGCGCGTGAACTTGTCGTAGAGCGACGCGGCGTTGAGCGTCTGGATGTGGTCCATCATGTAGCCCTGCCCGATGTCGACCGGGCCGAAGCGATCCCTGAAGTCGACGCGCGCGATGGTCTCCTCGCGGGTCCAGCCCTGCGCGACGGCCGCCGCCACCGCGGACTTCCACTCGAGGAGCACGGACCGCTGCATGTCGAGGTAGGCCTTCGTCACGACCGGCCCGTGACCGGGGACGACATGATCGACGTCCAGGGCCCGGATCCGGTCGAGCGCCACCAGCCACTGGTCCACGTCCGAGGTCATGAGCCAGGTCTGGCACCCGGAGAAGATCGTGTCGCCGGTGAAGACGACCCGCTCCTCCGGCACGTGGACCGCGAGCTGGCCGGGCGTGTGGCCGGGCGTGTGGAGCAGGTGGAACGTGTGGTCGCCGACCCGGAGCGTGAGGTCGCCCGTGAAGACGATCGTGCCCTTGTTCGGGTCCGCGTAGTAGGTCGTCCCGATCGGGCACGATCGCCGGCGGCATCCGGGTCGTCGGTCGGGGATGGCCTCGAGCGCGTAGGCGTACGGGTCGAGGTCCGGGGTAGACGACCATGAAGTTGTCGTAGACACCCTGGTGGTCGACGACGGTCCCGGCGCCCTTGAACCAGTAGTTGCCGAAGATGTGGTCGACGTGGTGCTCGGTGTTGATGAGGTAGCGGATCGGCCCGTGCTCCTCGGCCATCGCCCGCATCGCCACCGCCGGGTCGGGAGCTGGGGCGTGTCGATGACCACGACGCCGTCCGACGTCGTCACGAAGCTCGGGTTGCAGCCGCGAAGCTTCGTGGTGGTGAAGACGTTGGGTGTGACGTTCTCCATTGGATCTGGGGCTCCCTGTGGGCTACTGGGTGGCAGTGAGGCCGCCGTCGATCCCGAGGATCTGGCCGGTGATGAAGGCAGACGCGTCGGAGGCGAAGAAGATCGACGGCGCCGGCGAGGTCGTCGGTCCCGCCCACGCGGCCGAGCGGGATGCGGGCCACGAGCCCGGCCTTGAAGGCCGGGTCGTCGAGGAGCATCGCGACCTGCGGCGTGTCCACGAAGGTCGGGGAGATCGCGTTCACCGTGATGCCGTGCTTGGCCCATTCGGTGGCCCACTGGCGGGTGAGCGAGCTGATCGCGCCCTTCGCCGCGACGTAGGCCGAGTAGCCGGCGTTGATCCCCAGGGCGGCCCGCACCGACGAGATGTTGATGACCCGCCCGCCGTGCCCGGCCGCGATCATCGCCCGCACGGCGGACTGGGTCGCGAGGAGCGTGCTCCGCACGTTGAGCTCGTAGATCCAGTCCCACGCGTCGCGCGGGTACTCCTCGGCGTCGAACAGGACCTTGCCCGCGCCGCCGCCGACCGCGTTCACGATGATGTCGAGGCGCCCGAACCGCTCCACGGTCGCGGCGACGATCCGGTCGCACTCGCCTGCGTCGGTCACGTCCGCGGCCAGCGCGAGCGCCTCGCCCCCGGCGGCGCGAATGCGATCGGCGGCGGCGTCGGCCCGGTCCTGGGTCTGGTCCACGACCGCGACCCTGGCGCCGGCCCCGGCGAACGCGGCGGCCATCGCCGAGCCGATCGCGCCGCCGCCGCCGGGGACGAGGGCGACGCGGCCATCGAGGCGGAAGCGGTCAAGCTGGCTCATGGGGCATCCTTTCGCAACGGGAGATCAGACATCGGGACTCCGGGCCGGCATCGCCCGCGGGGCCGGCTCCGTCCGCTCCCCGGCCCGCGGCACCGGGTCGAAACGCTCGCGGCCAGATCTCGGGTCGATCGGTGATCGAGCTCGATATCATCGATTATCGAGCATACTGCAGGGGCCGGATGGAGGTCAACGCTGGGCACCATGGAACGCCGACCAACCGCCGACCTCGTGGTCGCGTCCGGCGGCGGCATGACTTCGCGCGAACGCGTCCGTGCGGCGCTGGCGCATCGGGAGCCCGACCGGGTCCCGTTCGACCTCGGTGGCTCGCGCGTCACCGGGATCCACGTCCACGCCTACGCCCGGCTCCGCGCGCTGCTCGGCCTCCCGGTGGGCGAGCAGCGCGTCGGCGATATCACCCAGCAGCTCGCGGAGGTCGAGCCGGACGTCCTCGACGCGCTCGGGTGCGACGTTCGCGGCATCGTTCCGCGCGGCGCCTCCACCTACAGGCGGGAGCTCCGCGAGGTCGGCGAGTACCGCACGTTCGTGGACGAGTGGGGCGTCGGTCGACGGATGCCACGTCGCGGGCGGTCTCTACTTCGACGCGTATGCGCCTCCCCTCGCCGGCGACGTCGGCGAGGCAGCCGTCGACGCCTATCCCTGGCCGGACGCCGCGGACCCGGCTCGCTCCGCGGGCATGGACGAGGAGGCTCGTCGCTATGCATTCGAGGAGCGCCGGGCAGTCCACGTCGGCTCGATCTGCGGTGGCATGACCGAGGGATTGTTCAAGCTGCGCGGCTTCGAGGACGGGTACATGGACCTGGTCGCCGATCCCGCGCTGGCGCGCCGGCTCATGGAGCGGATCCTCGAGGTGAAGCTCACCTACTGGTCGCAGGTCCTGCCGCAGCTGGCCGGCCTCGTCGACGTCGTGAGCGAGGCCGACGACCTCGGCGGCCAGGACCGGACACTCTTCTCGCCGGCGACCTACCGGGCGCTGGTCAAGCCGCTCCACCGCGAGCTGTTCGCGTTCCTCCATGCCCACACCGACGCGAAGGTGTTCTTCCACACCTGCGGCGCGGTACGCGAGCTGATCCCGGATCTCATCGAGATCGGCGTGGACGTCCTCAACCCCGTCCAGGTCTCCGCGGCGGGCATGGAGACCGCGGCGCTCAAGCGCGAGTTCGGCCGGGACCTGGTCTTCTGGGGCGGCGGCGTCGACACCCAGCGTGTCCTGGGCAGCGGCACGCCGGACGAGGTGCGCGCCGAGGTGCGCCGGCGGGTCGGCGACCTCGCGCCGGGCGGCGGGTTCGTGTTCGCGGCAGTCCACAACGTCCAGCCCAACGTGCCGCCGGAGAACGTGCTGGCGATGCGGTCCGCGGCTCCGCGAGGTCGAGCAGGCGGGCTGAGGTCATCCGTGGTCCAATCCTGCCCCCTGCTCCCCGAATGGCACCACGTGTCCGTTTCTCGGCCGGGCCTTGCTCGCCTCGAGGCGCCCGGTGGGGGAGAGTGGAGACCTCCGCGGTGCCGGGACGCGTCACCCCTCGCAGCCGGAGGTCGCGGCGGATCGATGCGGAGCCCATGGAGGTTCGAGGCATGAGGACGGGGATCGTGCTGACGGTCGCGGCGATCCTCGTCGCCGGGTCCCTCGGTGCCCCGACCGACCCGGACTCCCCGCCCGGCGCAACAACCGCGATGACGAGCGCGGTCTACGCGGGGACGCCCGCGGCGGCCAGGCTCCCCGGAGCGCTCGGCTGGTACTCCTCCAACTGGGCCGGCTACACCGTCAGTGGAGGGCCGTACCGGAGCGCGAGCGGCCAGTGGACCGTTCCGACGGTGAGCGCGAGAGGTGCCGCGGGGTTCTCGGCGCAGTGGGTCGGCATCGACGGGTTCAGCAACCGTTCGCTCATCCAGGCAGGCACCGAGGCAGACTTCTCCGGCGGTTCGGCCCACTACTCCGCCTGGTGGGAGATCCTGCCCGCGCCGGCGGTGAGGATCCGGGGGCTGTCAGTTCGAGCAGGTGACGTCATCACGATCACGATCGCCCGCGTCTCGACGGGTCGCTGGCGGATCACGGTGAAGGATGCGCGCAGCGGGAGCTACTCCACGACCCGCCCGTACGCCGGCCCGGGGACGTCGGCGGAGTGGATCGAGGAGGCGCCGGTCGTCGATGGCCGTGCCACGGCGCTCGCCGTCCACGGGACGATCGTCTTCGACAACGCCAGGGTGAACGGGGGCAACCCCGACCTGGTTGCCGACGACGCGGGCGCGATGATCCGGCGCGGGGTCCAGGCCGACACCCCGTCGGCACCCGACGCCGACGGCAACGGGTTCGCCCTGGCCCAGCAGGCGGTTCCGCCCGATCCGACCGGTGACGTGAGGGCGCCTCGACCGGCCGCTGCCCGACGTTCCAGCCGACAGCTTATGGCGCGTCAGATTCGAGCAGGTGGGACGCGTTTGTGGTGGACGCTGCGCGACGCGCTTCGTCAGTGGGCGGTCGCCGACGCGACGTTCGACTTCGGTCCCTCCCCGGCTGCGTTCACCGCGCTCACCGCGTAGTAGTAGACGGTTCCCGAGGTCGTCGACGAGTCGCGGTAGCTGGTCGAGCCGGTGGTCCGCTGGGTCAGCTTCGCGAGGCTGACGGCACTCGTGCCCCGGTAGATGATGTACGCCGTGAGGGTGCTGCCGTTTGCCGGCGGCACGGTCCAGTTGAGCTGGACCCCGCGCCGGTTGCTCCTGGTGGCGCTCAGCGTTGGCGCACCCGGCACGCCTGCTGTTGCTGCCGTGACGGTGAGCGAGACCGCCGTCGAGTGGGTCGCCGAACCCTCGACGCCCGTGATGGTGAGCGGGTAGGTCCCGGGCGTCGTGGATGAGCCCACGACGACCGAGAGGGTCGAGCTCCCACCCGC
The DNA here is from genome assembly GCA_963722475.1 of uncultured Chloroflexia bacterium. Classification (GTDB taxonomy): domain Bacteria; phylum Chloroflexota; class Limnocylindria; order Limnocylindrales; family CSP1-4; genus CTSoil-043. Next base: position 155,761 of record CAVRMJ010000011.1, read on the forward strand.
GGTGACCGCGGTCGGGCTCAGCGTGGCGCTGGTTCCGGCCGGTGCGCCACTCACAGTCAGGCTGACCGTCCCCGCGCTGCCCGTGGCCACCGCGGTGCTGATCCTCGAGCTGCCCGACCCGCCCTGGGTCAGCGACAGCGATGTCGGGCTCGCGCCGATCGAGAAGTTGCTCGCGGCAGGAACGTAGGATTGCGCGCACGATCCGCCGCTCGCGTTCAGCCAGTTCTGCTGGACCAGGAAGTTGTTGGCGCCGACCGTGATGTTCGCCTGGCCGCCCGACAGGCCCCTGGTCCCGAAGTTCCAGGCGCACTGGTCGGCATTCTCGGCGCCAGTACTGCTGTTCCACCAGGCGTTCAGCTGCGGATCGGTGTTCGCTTCCTCCAGCTCGTGGGCCAACGTGTTCACCTCCGCGTCGCCGGCTGCGTCTCCGTTCGGTGCCGCGAGCGCCGTGCAGGTGCCGGGCCCTGCGTTGTCGTACGGCATCACGGCGTACAGGACCGTGTTGGCACCCCACGTGAAGTAGCCGTGATACGCGCAGTACTGGGTGAGGAAGCCGCCGCCGAGGTTCACCGACCCCGACGAGAAGACCGCATAGACCGTCGACGGATTCCAGGGGATGGCGCCGGAGGTGAGTCCTTTCGTGATCTCGGCCTGGATCGCGGCGTCGGAGACGTTCTGGCTGCCCGACGGGGCACCGGCACCGTCAGCCCAGTACTGCGTGTAGGCAAGGCTGTTCGCGACGGTATGCCCGCTGCCCACCGTATCCGCGTAGGTCGTGTTGATGTTGTAGTAGGGCGACCCGCCGAGGTTCGTCAGGAAGTAGCCCACGAGCGATCCGTCGGCCGAACCGGCGCCCGTCGTGTCGGGTCCCGGTCCGCCGGCGTAGATCGTCGACGCCGACCAGTAGATCGCGACGGCGCTCTCGGCCGGGACGACCGGACCGCCGTGGTAGTCGATGCCGTAGCCGGTCAGGGCGCCAGCCGCCGCTCCCCCTGGGGCGGACGCCTGTGACCGATCCGTCGAGGGCGGGAGCACGTGGACCCGCGCCCCGTCGGCGAGGTCAAACGTGTGAGAGTGCCCTTCCTCAACCCAGTCGGGTCGACTCGAGGACGCGTTCGGCGCCCCGGCGAAGACGTTGCCCCCAGCCAGGGCGGTGATGAGAAATGCGGCGAGAATGGCGGCGACGTGGCGACGGCGCATGCGGACGCTCCCTCCTGGTCGGGACGTTGGGCACTCTGGCGAGTGGACCGAGGATGGCGGCACGCTACCGTTTCACGAAGGTATGTGCAAGCGGGAGGATCGCCGTTGCACGCGTCCCCGGCCCTTGCCCGGTTGCCCGCCACCTGGCACGGATCTCGGCCCGGCGCCGAGCTCGTGGCTCGCCCTCGTTTGCGGTGGCGCGCGGCTCGCATCCGGGATTCCCACGGAGCGGCGATACTGGCGGGCGTGTTGAACCCCGAGCGCGATCCGTCGTCAACCCCAGACCTCGACCCGGTTCGTCAGCCATCCGAACCCCAGCAGCACGAGCCCCCGACCTACGATCTCTCGTACCGCGACGCCTTCTGGGCCTCCCGGGCCTACGAGGATCTCTGCGACAGGATCGCGCTTCGGGCGCTCCTGGCGGGGAGCAGCGGGCACGTGCTCGATGTCGGGGCGGGCTTCGGCCGCCTCGTCGACGAATACGGCGCGTTCGACCGCGTCACGCTCGTCGATGCGTCGCCCGCGATGATCCAGGCGGCCCGCGAGCGGGTCGGCTCCGACCCCCGCATCTCGATCGCCCAGGCCGATGCAGCCCACCTCCCGATTGCGTCCGGCTCGGTCGACGTGGTCGTGGCGGTTCGCCTGATCCTCCACGTCAGCGACCCGCAGGCCGTCTTCGCCGAGATCGCCCGGGTCCTTCGACCGGGTGGCCTGTTCGTGCTCGAGTTCCCCAACCGGCGCCACCTGCTCGCCCGCCTTCGATATCTCGCCCGCCGCCAGTCCTGGTCGCCCGGCGACCCGGGTCCCCACGAGTATCGGGAGGGGCACTTCTCCCACCAGCCCGCGACCGTGGCCCGGCAGCTTCGCCGGGCGGGCCTCGTGCCCACGTCGCGTCGGGCGGTCTCGCTGTTCCGGTCGGCACGCCTCAAGCGCCTCGTGCCGGCCCGTTCCCTGGCCATGCTCGAGGCGCCGCTCCAGGCGCGCCTGGGACGCCTCGCACCCAGCCCCTCCCTGTACATCGCGTCTCGCAACCAGGGTCGGGCGCCGATCGCCGAGGTTCCGCCCCCGGGACCGTCGGAGGCCCGCGCGGAGGACGCTCCGCCCGCGTAGCGACCCGGTCGGCGCGCATCCCCGGGGCGCCGTCCTACGAGACGGGGCATCGTCCGCGGGCGTCGGCGCTGCGTATCATGGCGACGGCGCGCCACCGCAGGAGCTGGCACCCGGCGCGACACGGGAGCGAAGCAGGCAATGCGCACGGTCCTCGCCGTTGTGCTGGCGGGCGGAGCCGGCGAGCGGCTCTCGGTCCTGTCCGCCATCCGCTCCAAGCCCGCCGTCCCGTTCGGCGGCAAGTTCCGGCTGATCGACTTCAGCCTGTCCAACTGCGCGAACTCGGACATCGACAACGTCCTCGTGCTGACGCAGTACAACCCGCGCTCGCTCATCGATCACATCGGGACCGGCCGACCGTGGGATCTCGACCGGATGCGTGGCGGCGGGATCAAGATCCTGCAGCCGTACATGTCGCGCGAGCGCAGCGGCTGGTACCTGGGCACGGCGGATGCCGTGCGCTACAACCTGCACGAGATCGACCAGTCCGGTGCCGACGATGTCCTGGTGCTGGCCGGCGACCATATCTACAAGATGGACTACCGGCCGATGATCACGGCGCACCGCGCGACGGGCGCCGCGGTGACGGTGGCCGTGCGCACTGTGCCGCTGTCCGAGGCATCCCGCATGGGAATCTGCTCCCTCGACGCCGACTTCCGGATCGTCGACTGGGAGGAGAAGCCGGCAGTCCCGAAGAGCGACCTCGCGTCGATGGGCGTCTACGTCTTCACGCGTGCCGCGCTGCATGAATGGCTGGGCGCTTCGCGAAGCGACTTCGGACGCGACGTGATCCCGGCCATGCTGGCCGCCGGCGCCGCCGGTCTTCGGGCACCGCTTCGACGGCTACTGGCGTGACGTCGGGACGATCGAGGCCTACTGGGCGGCCAACCTCGACCTCGTCGGCCTGGTGCCCCCGCTCGACCTGTTCGACCGGAGCTGGCTCATGCACACGCGCTCGGAGGAGCGTTCGCCGGCCAAGCTGGGCCCCGATGCCATCGCGCGCCATTCGTTGATCAGCCACGGCTGCATCATCAACGGCACCGTGCTGAACTCCGTCCTGTCGCCCGGGCGTGCGGGTCTACGAAGGGGCGCTGGTGCGCGACTCGATCGTGCTGCTCGACAGCGAGATCGGCCCCGGGGCCGTCGTCGACACCGCGATCATCGACAAGTTCGTCCACGTCGGCGCGGGCGCGGTGGTCGGCACCGGCGACGATCGCACCATCCCGAATGTCGATGAGCCGGAGCACCTGCTACAGCGGGATCACCGTGGTCGCCGAGCGGGTGCGCATCCCGGCGGGCACGCGGATCGGGCGCAACTGCCTCATCGGGCCGTCCGCGACCGAGTCCGACTTCCCCGGTCCCGTGGTCCCATCCGGGACGTCGGTCCTGCACCGTGAAGCGCCGCCACGCGCTGCCGGCCGACGCGTGATCCCTCGGCCTCCGCGCGACGCGTTCATCCCCGGATCGTCTCGACCATCGCCCAGAAGTTCTCCATGGGCGTGTCGAGCTGGACGTGGTGAGTCGGTCCCAGGATCAGGCCGCCGCGGCGGCCGATCGTGCCCAGCCGGGTCCGGACCTCGGCGCGCACGTCCTCGGGTGAGCCGAAGGGCAGGGTGTGCTGCTCGTCGAGCGAGCCCCAGAAACACAGTCGGTCGCCGAACCGGCGCTTCAGCTCGGCGGGATCCATGCAGGCAGGCTGGACCGGGTTGAGGACGTCGAGGCCGATCTCGATCAGGTCCGGGATGATGTCCCAGATCATCCCGTCGGAGTGGTAGGCCACCTTGACCGCGGGGTTGATCGCCTTGACCCGGCGATCAGCTCGGCCATCCGCGGCTTGAGGTGGCGACGCCAGAGCGCGGGGGAGATCAGCATGCCCGTCTGCATCCCGACATCGTCGCCGGTCCAGATCATGTCCACGCCCATCGCGGTGAGCCGCTCCGCAGCCCGGAGGTGGTAGCGGAACGGGATCTCCAGGATCGCCTCCGCCACGTCCGGCTCCGCCACCAGGTCGATCAGCATCTGCTCGAACCCGCGCAGCGCCCAGGCCGTCTCGAAGATCGTGGTGACCGTGACGCCGACGATGTAGTACTCGCCCCCGAGCTGCCGGATGACGCGTCCGGCCTCTTCGTAGAGCTCGGGCCGGTCCGGATCCGGAGCGCGATACGAGGCGATCGCCTCGTCGCTGGCAAGGGGCCTCCCGACCATCTCCGTGTAATGGCCCGTGCCGAACGGGGTCTGGTAGGGCTGGGCGCGCCAGCTCACGCCCCATTCGTCGGTGTAGTCGTCGGTCCCCTGGTAGTACGAGTTCGCCCAGCCCACGGAGGTGAGGATGAGATCCTCGTCGAGGGCCAGCTCCAGCTCGTACGTGTTGCCGCCACCGTGCGGGTTGTGGATGCCGGATCCGGACCGGGCGACCAGGCCGCGCGCCTCGAGGTCCGCCCGCAGCCGCGCCGCGAACTCCGGCGTGAAGCTGATCTGCATCGGGCAGCGATCAGGTTCCTCATGGGACAGCGCGGCGATGACGCGATCGCGGTGACGTATCCGGGTCCTCAGTGCCGTGTCGCTCACGGGATCAGTGTGGCAGCGTCAACCCTCGGCGTCGGGCCCGGGCCGCGGCCGGCCGCGAGGCACAGCGCCCGCGGCGCGGGCCAACACGAGAGGGTGGCTCGGCGTGCGGCCCCGTCCGCTGGCCGCAACAGCAGGCTGGAGTGCACCCCGATGACCTCACGTGAGCGCCTGCGGCGCGCCCTCGCCCACCAGGAAGCCGATCGCGTCCCGGTCGACCTCGGATCGTCGATCGTCACCTCCATCACGAAGGCCGCGTACGTCCCGCTCATGGAACACCTCGGCCTGCCGGCCGGCGACGTGACGATCTACGACGAGGTCCAGCAGCTCCCGTACCTCTCGGAGGACCTCCTCCGGCGCTTCGCGGTCGATACCCGGATGGTCCAACTTCCGCCGACCCACGCTTCCGGCGTCGAGATCCTCGATGAGGACGAGTATTGGGCGATGTACGACCGGTGGGGCTCGAAGATGCGGATGCCGAAGGCGAGCCCGCTCTACTACGACTGGGTGGAGTTCCCGATCCGTGACCTGACGATGGAGGCGCTCGACGCCTACCGCTGGCCGCAGCCCGACCCGCCGGAGGTCGTCGCGACGCTTCGCGAACGGGCGCAGTGGCTCCACACGCACACGGACTATGCGCTCGTCGGGAGCGGGATCATCGGTGGCGGGATCTTCGAGCAGCCGTGCAGGACCGTAGGGCTGGAGCAGTTCATGATGGCGATGGTCACGGACCGACCGTTCGCCGAGCGGCTGATGGACCAGATCACGGACATCTACATCGAGTCCGTGGACCGCTACCTCGAGCAGGTCGGCGAGTACATCGACGTCTTCACGTACTGGGATGACGTGTCCACCCAGGACGGCTGGATGATCGGCCCGGAGACCTACGCCGCGCTCGTGAAGCCGCGCCAGAGACGGCTCTTCGACGCCATCAGGCGCCGGACGAATGCGAAGATCTTCTACCACTGCTGCGGCGCGGCATCGGAGCTCTACCCGCACCTCGTCGAGATCGGGGTGGATATCGTCAATCCGGTCCAGGTCAGCGCACGAGGGATGGACACGCAGCAGCTCAAGCTGCGGTTCGGGCGCGACCTCGTCTTCTGGGGCGGCGGCGTGGACACTCAGCGAGTCCTCCCGTTCGGGACGCCGCAGGAGGTCCGCGACGAAGTTCGACGCCGGATCGATGATCTCGCGCCCGGCGGCGGTTTCGTCTTCGCGGCGGTCCACAACATCCAGGCGCTCGTCCCGCCTGAGAACATCGTGGCCGTCTTCGATACCGTTGCCGAGCACGGCGGATACTGAGCCACCCGGCCGGACTCCCGGCGGCCGCAGGCCGGGGCGCAGCGACCCGTGCGGCGTGGCCCCGGACCTGCCGCTCGGCGGCCCCTCTTCAGCATCGCCGTGCTGGGCTGCGTCGTGGCGCTCCTCGTCGGCGCCAGCATCCTGCTGCTGGTCCCCCGAGCTCTTGACCGGACGCGCCATGCTGGCCGCGATGGACGGCCGCCGGGGTCAGCTCGTCGTCAATGGCGGCACCCCGCAATGCCATCGTCGAGGGCGCGAGGAGGCCCTGAGGATGCAGAAGCGCGACGTTGTGAAGGCGGTTCTCGACGGCAAACGACCGCCGTACGTGCCATGGTCAATCGGGTTCACCAAGGAAGCTGCGGAGACGCTCCAACGCCACTACGGAGCGGACGCCCTCGAGGACCGAGTCGAGAACCATTTCGTCAGGCTGGGAAGCGACATCGGCTTCTTCGACGATCTTGGCGACGACCGCGTGCGGGACGTGTTCGGCGTCGTGTGGGACCGCAGCATCGACAAGGACATCGGCATCGTCGAGGGATGCGTTCTGCCTGAGGCGACCCTGACTGGGTATGAGCTCCCGAACCCTCTCGACCCGCGCTTCTTCTCCGAGATCCCTGCAAGAATTGCCCGGTTTCCTGATCGCTTCCGTGTCTTCCAGATCGGCTTCTCCCTCTATGAGCGAGGCTGGACCCTTCGCGGCATGGAGAACCTGATGATGGACTTCTACGACCATCCCGGATTCGTGCAGGAGCTGTTCGAGGCCATTGCCGACTACAACATCGCCCAGGTCAAGGAAGCCGTTCGGTACGACATCGATGCCGTCTACTTCGGAGACGATTGGGGGCAACAGCGTGGCCTCCAGATGGGACGACCCCTCTGGCGCGAACGGATCCTTCCGCAACTCCGGCGGATGTACGGCGCCGTCAGAGAGGCCGGCAAGCACGTCATGATCCATTCCGATGGCGACGTGGATGAGCTCTTCGACGACCTGATCGACGCCGGCGTGCGCTGCTACAACCCATTCCAGCCCGAGGTGATGGACGTCGATCGTCTGCTGCCGTCGTATCGTGGGCGGCTGTGCTTCCACGGCGGCCTGTCAACTCAGAGGACGCTGCCATTCGGCACGCCCGAACAGGTCAGCTCGGAGGTTCGACGATTGCTCGAGCTGGGTTCCGAGGGTGGCTACATCTTCGCGGCCTCCCACGACGTTGAGGGCGACGTGCCACTGGCGAACATGCTCGCCATGATTGAGACCGTGCAATCGCAGACGCTCCTGTAGATGACCTGCCCGCGCAGCGAGGAGGGAAGATGTCAACAATCCTCTGCTACGGTGACTCGAACACCCACGGCTTCGACCCCGCCACCGGTGACCGCTTTCCGCCTGACGTGCGCTGGCCCGGCGTGCTTCGCCGTGAACTTGGCGAAGGGTTCGAGATCGTCGAGGAAGGATTGAGCGGGCGAACCACTGTATGGGAGGACCCATTCATGGATGGGCGCAACGGCCGAACCTACCTCGCGCCGTGTCTGCTCTCCCATGCGCCCGTCGACGTCGTCGTGCTCATGCTCGGCACGAACGACCTCAAGGCGATCTTCCGAGCGGGAGCAGCGGAAATCGCCAGTGGCGTCGCCACGTTGGTCGAGCTTGTCCAGCGCAGCGGTGCGGGGCCCTCGCGCCGGGCACCACGAGTCCTCCTGGTCGCGCCGCCGCCCGTAGGGGAAGGCAGCAGCCACGCGGAATTGTGGGGGTTCGGACGAGCCCTCGAGGAGTCGCGCCGGCTCTCGCGCCTGTGCCAGACCGTCGCCGAGGATGCCCGCTGCGCGTTTCTCGACGCCGGAGCGATCGTGTCTCCGAGCCCTGTCGACGACGTTCATCTCGACGCAGCTGGCCATGGTCGCCTCGGGCGGGCGATCGCCCCGGAGGTGCGGCACCTCGTCCTCGCCAAGAGCTGAGCGCACGATCCGGACCGTATCGCCCGAGGGAGGATGCCGAACCGCCCAGCAGTCGGGGCCTTTGACGTTCTGCCCGCCGAGCTCAGACGTCGGCGTAGAGATGGCGGGAGATCACGTGATCCTGGTATTCGGGCGCAAGCTCACAGAAGTAGCCGCTCCAGCCCCAGACCCGAACGATCAGGTCGCGGTGGTTCGCCGGATGCGCCTTCGCGTCCACGAGCCGTTCGGCGTTGAGCGCGTTGAGCTGGAGCTGCTGACAAGCGAGGCGGGCAAAGGTGCGCACGAGCAGGGCGACCTTGCGGATCGACTCCCCGTCGCGGAACACTGAGTCCGAGAGCTCAAGCGTGATCGGGCCGCCGTTGCAGACGCGCCGGTAGTCGATCGTGGCGTAGGACTGGAGGACGCTGATCGGTCCGCGGAGGTGGGTCCCGGGCGTTGGGGCGAGATTGGCGCCGAACGGGTCACCTCGCCGTCGCCCGTCGGCCGTCGCGCCGACGACCGGTTCCGCGAGCGGCCCGCCGTCCCGTCCCCGGGCAAGCCAGAGGTAGTACATCGCGGACCCGGTTCCCGGGCGCACGATCGCGCCGGACCGCGGAGTCTCGGCCTCGCAGGCGTCGGCCAGCCGGTCGTAGAGAAGGCGCACGAGATCATCGACGGCACGCTCGTTCAGGCCGACGCGAGGACTCTCGTCAACGAGACGCCGACGAAGACCCTCGTCGCCGACGAAGTCCGCGTCGAGCGCGGCCAGCAGCTCGCTCGGGTCGACGTCGGCGAGCTCGAAGACATGCCGGCGAACGGCCGCAAGGGCGTCGGCGGCGCTGGCGGCGGCGGCACCGTGGATCCCGAGGTTGCGGTATGTGGCGCCCTGGCCGTGATCGATGCCGGCCTCCAGGGCCCCGGTCATGAGCACGGAGTAGTAGGGCGCCGGCGCCCACAACAACCGGTCGTACGGAACGACGCGTTCGTGGACCTGGCGCCCGATCTCGGCGCCCGTTCGAGCCAGGATGGCGTCGAACGACGCTCCGTCGGCGAGCCCGTCCCGGACCGCAACGTCGACGGCCGCCGGAAAGGAGACGGCGCCGATGTTGACCACGTCCATGCCTCGGCCGGGGATGATGAACTCCCAGCACGCGGCCACGGTGTAGTCGCGCGCGTCCTCGAGCGCATAGCCGTGCGCGGCCAGGGCCGGGATCACTACGTCATCGTTCGCGTACTGCGGGAAGCCGAGGCCCTTGCGGGTCAGGTCGGTGGCGAGCTCGAGAAGCGCGAGCTCGGTCTCGCCCGTGATCCGCAGGTTGACCTTCGGGTCGATCAGCCCAACGTCCCGCGCGACCCGCAGCGCCATCCACGTGAGGGGGTTCACGGCGGCGCGCCCGTCGCGCGTCAGCCCCCCGAGCGTGATCGTCTGGCCGTTGTCACCCTGCTGGATGCCGGGGTAGAGATCGGAGTCGCGGTTGAGCGCGATGAAGAACTCGGCCAGCAGCTCCTCGGCGGCCGGGGCGTCGAGCGTTCCGGCCTCGAGATCGGAGGCCAGGTAGGGCCACAGGTACTGGTCCAGGCGGCCGAGCCCCACGTGGTGGTGCCCGGAGAGCCACGCGACCGCGTGGAGCAGCCGGATCGCCTGCAGCGCCTCATGGAACGTGCGCGGTGGCTCCGCCGGGACGCGCTCGAGCACGCTCGCGACGTCGACCTTGCCGAGCCGGCGCGCCTCCGCCGCGTAGCGTGCGGAGAGCGCGAGCACGGCATCGATCGTCTCGATCGCGGCATCGAGGAACTCGATCGCCGCCGCGTTGCCTGCTGACGCCATGCGGGCGCGGGTCTCGCGTGCCACCCGACGGCGACCGAGGAGGCCCTGCCCGAGCGCCATCCCCCAGTCGGCGCACACGTTGTTGATCAGGCCCCCTTCGTGAAGCGTTCGTCCCTCGGTCAGCGCGGCCTCGTCCCCGGCCGAGTAGACCGGCGGGACCCTGGTCACCGTCCGGGTGAAGACGATCAGCTCGTCGGGTTCGATGACGACCCGTTCTGCCTCGCACATCCGGCGGGCCAGGCGGGCCATCCGCTCCGGCCACGAGAGCCGCTCGCGATCGCATTCGGCCGCGAGATCGGGCCCGCCAGGCTGGCGATACCGGCGAAAGTGGCCGTCGCGGGTCCGTGCCCGCAGGCTCTCGAGCCTCCCGTTCATGCGACTCGCACCTCGACGCCCGCCCGCCGGAACGGGCGTACGTCCACGTTCGGGGGTCGGTCCACGTCGAAGCCGGGCAGGAATGTCATCCCGCAGGCGGGGTATTTCGCGCCGGCAGCTCGGTTGTACGGCAGAAGGTCGACCCGCACCAGCGTCGGCTGGGATGCCAAGGCTGCTGCGATGGCCCTCAGGTTCTCGTTCGTGTCGGTGACGCCGGGCACGAGCGGGACGCGGGCGACGAACGGTCGCCCGAGCTCCGCCAGCAGCGCCAGGTTCCGGAGGATCGGTGCGTTGTCCCGGCCGGTCCACCGGCGATGCGCGTCCGGCTCCATGACCTTGAGGTCGAGGTACACCACGTCGGCGCGTCGGGCGAGCGCCATGAAGGCGTCCTTCCCGCCAAAGCCGGACGTGTCGACCACGATGTGAACGCCCGGCAGAAGGTCGATGACCTCCGCCACGAACCGGGCCTGGGCGAGTGGTTCACCGCCGGAGAAGGTCACCCCGCCCTCGTTGGACGCAAGGATGCTCGCCTGCCGGGAGAGGAGCTCGGCGAGCTCCGCGGCCTCGTAGCGCCGGCCCACCGTTCGGTCGCCCGTCGGCGAACGCATGACCTGCGGGGTATGGTCAAGCCCTTCGGGGTTGTGGCACCAGGTGCACGCCAGGGGGCAGCCCTTCATGAAGACCGTCGTCCGGATTCCGGGCCCGTCGTGGATCGTGAACTCCCGGATGTCGAACACGATCCCGGTCGTCATTCCGTCATTCCGTCATTCCGGCGTTCCGGACCGCTCTGACGACGTCGCCCACGGAGCCGGACCGTCAGTCCGCGACGACGGACGCCGCCGGCTGTTCCGATCGCGCACCTGCCCGGCCGGCGGCCGTCCCACGCAGGCGGCGCAGCGTCTTCATGACGTCCACCTCGCCTCGCCCGAACAGGTCGTGCAGGCGGACGTACTCGCGATACAGCTCGTCGTAGGCGGCGCGGTGGTCGGGGTTCGGGCGGTAGCTCTCGTCGCGCAGGCGGGCCATGTGCCGAGATGCCTCGACCACCGTCGCGTACCCGCCCGTCTCGCCACCGGCGGCCACCGCGGCGAACATTGCCGACCCGAGCGCGCTCGTCTGCTGCGAGGCCGCGACGCGGAATTCGCGGCCGGTGACGTCGGCGTAGATCTGCATCAGCAGCTTGTTGCGCTCCGGCAGGCCGCCGGTGGCCACGACCCTGTCCACGGCCACGCCGCGCGCCGAGAAGGAATCGATGATCACCCGCGTCCCAAACGCAGTCGCCTCGATCAGCGCCCGGTAGATGTGGTGGGCCCGCGTCGCCAGCGTCGCTCCGACGAGCAGCCCGCTCAGGTCGACGTCGACGAGGATTGAGCGGTTCCCGTTCCACCAGTCGAGTGCCAGGAGGCCGGTCTCGCCGGGAGCAAGCTGGGCGGCCTCCGCCTCGAGCACCGCGTGGACGCTCAGCCCCTGGCGGCGGGCGCGCTCGTGATACTCGGGTGGCACGCCATTCTCGACGAACCAGGCGAAGATGTCGCCGACGCCCGACTGGCCGGCCTCGAACCCGAACAACCCGGGCACGACTCCGTCCTCGACCACGCCGCACATGCCTTCGACGTCAGCGGTGCGCTCGCCGAGCACGATGTGGCAGATGCTGGTGCCCATGATCGCGACGAGCGTGCCCGGCTCCGTGACGGTCGCGGCGGGGACGGCGACATGGGCATCGACATTGGCGACCGCCACCGCGGTGCCCGGGCGCAGTCCCGTCCAGCCCGCCGCGCGTTCGGTGAGCCCGCCTGCGCGCGTTCCGAGGGGGAGGATGGCGCGCGACATCTTCTCATCGACGATCTTCTCGACGCGCGGGTCGAGGGCAGCGAAGTAGGCGCTGGGCGGAAAGCCCTCGCTCTTCGACCAGATCGCCTTGTAGCCGGCAGTGCAGCTGTTGCGCGACTCGACGCCGGTGAGCTGCCAGATCACCCAGTCGGCGGCCTCGATGAGCCGGTCTGCCGCGGCGTAGACGGCCGGGGCCTCGTCGACGATCTGGAGCGCCTTGGAGAAGAACCACTCCGACGAGATCTTGCCGCCGTAGCGCGGCAGCCACCGCTCTCCGCGTTCGAGCGCCAGGGCGTTGATCCGATCCGCCTCGGGCTGGGCCGCGTGGTGCTTCCAGAGCTTCACCCAGGCGTGCGGCTGACGACGGTACGCGTCGAGGAAGCAGAGCGGCGTACCGTCCGCCGTCGTCGGGAGCATCGTGCAGGCGGTGAAGTCGATGCCGATGCCGATCACGTCGGCCGCATCGATGCCGCTCTCGGCCAGGACGCGTGGCACGGCATCCTTGAACGAGGCGATGTAGTCTGCCGGATCCTGGAGTGCCCAGTCGTGCTCGAGCATGACGTCCTGATCCGGTTCCGGCAGTCGCTCGTCGATGACTCCGTTGGCGTATTCATGGACCGCGGTTGCGAGCTCGCGGCCGTCGGCGACGTCGACGAGCACAGCCCGGGCCGACTCCGTGCCGAAGTCCACACCGATCGTGTAGCGGTTGCGGCTCATCGTTCGTCTCCTTGGCGGCTCTGGCCGTCGACTGTCCGCGTCAACCCTGCTCGGTTGGCTGGCCGTAGTAGGCACCCGGTCCATGCTTTCGTCGGAAATGGCGCTCCATCAGGACGTTCGTAATCGGCTCGACGCCCGCCTCGAGCGTCGTGGTCCGGTGCGCCATCGCCGCGACCGCCTCGAGGGCGATCGCGTTCGCCACCGCCTCGGCCGGGTCGGCGCCCCAGGTGAAGGGACCGTGCGACAGGACCAGCGCCGCCGGCATCTCGAGCGGGTCCAGGCCGAGACCGTCGAGCGTCTCGATGATCACGTTGCCGGTCTCGCGCTCGTACTCCCCGTCGATCTCCTCGGCACGGAGTGCCCGCGTCACCGGGACGGGTCCGTGGAAGTGGTCCGCGTGGGTCGTCCCGAGACACGGAATGGGCCGCCCGGCCTGTGCCCACGATGATGCGAACGACGAGTGCGTGTGGACGACGCCGCCGACCGACGGATATCGGCGATACAGCGCCAGGTGGGTCGGCGTGTCTGACGATGGACGGTACGTGCCCTCGCGAATCGTGCCGTCGGCGAGGTCGACGACGACCATGTCGGACGGCCGCAGCCGTGCGTAGGCGACGCCACTGGGCTTGATCACCAGCGCGCCCCTGCGTCGCGATCGACACCACTCGCGTTACCGAAGGACAGGGTCACGAGCCCGGCCCGGACCAGCTCCTGGTTCGCCTCGCAGACCTGCTCGCGGAGTTCGGCCAGGTCCATGCCTACGCGCCCCTCTCCCGCGGCGATGTTCCATTGTGGCTCTCTGGCGGCCGATGCCGGGCAAGCCGGCTCGGTGTCGACCGGGCAGGCAGCGGTCGACTGGCGAACAACGAGCTCGGGCCGGAACATACGACCGCCCGCAGGTCGGCGGCCCGCGACCTCGCCGCCGTCGCTCGCGCCATCGCCCAGGGCCCGGCCCGTCGCGCCGACCGCCAGGGCGATCGCCGCGGCGGCCATCTCGGCCATCGGCATGCGCACCGTCGTCAGCGCCGGCACGGTGAAGGTGGCCATCGCGATGTCGTCGAACCCGACGACCGAGAGATCGTCCGGGACGCGGATGCCCAGGACGAGGGCCCCACGGAGGATCCCGATCGCCAGGACGTCCGTCGACGCGACGATGGCGGTCGGCCGCGGCGACAGACGCATCAACGCGCGAAGGGCGGCCTCGCCGTCACCCGGAGTGTTCGCCACGTGCTGGACGTAGCCGGGCGGGAGGTCGCCGAGCAGGCCGGCCATCGCCTCCGTGTAGGCGTCCTGGCGCTCGCGGATGTCACCGAGCAGCCGACCGCCGACGAACGCGATCCGGCGATGGCCCGAGGGCGCCCGAGATGGGCGACGGCCGTGGCGATGCCGCTTCGGTTGTCGACGCTCACGCCCGGGATGAGATCGAACTCCGAGCCCTGCCACAGGGCCACGACCGGCACGTGCGTGTCGCGCAGGTCGTCGAGCAGGCGCGGCTGGTCGCCCATGTCGCCCAGCAGCAGGATCGCGTCGCACTGGCGCGCCTCGAGCATGGCTGCCAGGGCGTGGGCCTCGGTGGCCTCCGCGTGCGCGTGGCCCAGGACGATGTTGTAGCCGAGCGCCCGGGCCTCGGCCGAGACGGCCTCGATCGCCCCCGCGAAGAACGGGTCCGTGATGTCGCGGACGATCGCGCCGAGCAGCATCGTCGGCGCCCCGCGCAGGGCACGGGCCAGCGGATTGGGCCGGTAGCCCACGCTCGCGCGCGGCGGCCAGGACACGCTCGCGGGTCGCGGCCGCGATCGGCACGGTCAACGGGGCGTCGTTGAGGATCCGCGAGACCGTGCTCCGCGACACGCCGGTCGCGGTCGCGATGTCCCTCATCGTCACCGGCCGGGCGCGGCCCGGTGGTCGGTCGGCTCCCTCCTCCGGCGCCGGCCTGGCCGGCGCGCCGTCGCGCTGGCCCCGCGGCCGGCTGTCCAGCCGCCATCTCTACTCGAACCGGCGCTGGAGCACGGCGTGAACGGCCACGGCGGCGAGGATCGACGGCGCCGTAGATGAGGTTGGTGTAGTAGTCGGTCAGGCCCGACCGCAACGATCCCGGCCTGGATCGCGCCGATCATGAATGCGCCGAGGAACGTGCCGTAGACGCTGCCGCGGCCGCCGAACACGGAGGTCCCGCCGACGAACACGGCGGCCAGCGTCGGGAGCAGGAAGCCGTCGCCCATCGTCGGGTAGAAGTTGACGATCTGGAGGCTGTTCATCAGCGCCGGCCAGCGCCGCCGCCACCCCGGTCGAGGACGAACAGAAGGATGCGAGTCCGCCGGATGGGGATGCCCATGAGCTGGGCAGCCAGGCCGTTGTCGCCGATGACGTAGGCGTTCTGGCCGAGCCGGTGGCGGTTGAGGAGCACCCAGGCGACGACCGCGAGGACCAGGAGCCAGACGAACTCCATCGGGACGACGCCCCCCAGCTTCCCGACGAGCAGGTCGTACGACGGGGCCGTGCTGGCCGTGACGAGGGCGTAGCTCTTGCCGTTGACGAGCACGAGCGTCAGGCCGCGGAAGAGGAACTGCGTGCCGATCGTCGCGACGAGCGACGGGATGCCGATGTACGTGACGACGAGACCGTTGAACAGGCCGGCCAGGCCGCCCACGGCGAGCGCCGCGATGATCCCGAGCTCGACGCTGCCGGTCGCCTGCCAGGTGAAGACGAAGCCGACCATGCCCAGGGCCATCTCCGACGGGAAGGAGAGGTCGATGTCGCCGGCGATGATGACCATCGTCAGGAACAGGGCCACGATCGCGAAGTACGGCATCGTCTGGGCGAAGGCCAGGTAGATCCGGTCGGACAGGAACGTGCTCGGAGCGAGGATGATGAAGGCGAGCCAGAGCGCCGAGGAAGGCGACGGTGATGCCGATCTGCGACGCCCATGTCGGTGGTGAACGCGGTGAGGCCGCTGCGGGGTCGCGGCGGCGTCACGGAGGGGACGGCGGGGTTCATGCGTGCTCCTCGCTGGCGACGGTCGCTGCCTCGGGCGGCCCGTCTGCCGGGCGGTAGCGCTCCTGCTCGGTGAAGGTTCCCCGGGCGGCGACCTCGCGCATGATGTCCAGGAGCTCCTCGAGCGAATAGCGTGAGGTCGGGAACTGGCCGGCCACGCGCCCGCGGTCGAGGACGATGATCCGGTCGGCGACCGAGTACACGTGGAAGATGTTGTGGTCGATGAAGATCGCCGACTTGCCGGCGGTCCGGATACCCTCCACGAACCGCAGCAGCTTCTCGGTCTCCTTGAGCGACAGGCCCATCGTCGGCTCGTCGAGGATGATGATGTCGGCCTGGAAGTGCAGCGCCCGCACGATCGCCAGGCCCTGCCGCTCGCCGCCGGACAGCCCCTTGACCACGGTGTCCGGGGTCAGCACGGCGGAGGTGAAGCCCATCGACTCGCCCATGAGCTCGGCCGTCATGCGGCGCATGTCGCCGACCTTGAGGAAGCCGAGCGGGCCGGCGACGGCACGGCCCATGAAGATGTTGCGCCAGAGCGGGAGCTGGTCGGCGAGGGCACGCTCCTGGTAGACGGTCTCGACGCCGAGCGCCCGGGCCTTCTGGACGGTCAGTCCCTCGACGCGCCGTGCCCCCGAACAGGATCTCGCCCGCGTCGGGACGGTGAACCCCGGTGATGATCTTGATGAGGGTCGACTTGCCGGCGCCGTTGTCGCCGAGCAGGCCGACGACCTCACTCGATCCGAGATCGAGGCTGACGTCCTGGAGGACGCGCACGCCCCCGAACGACTTCGAGATGTGGCGAAGCTCGAGCCGCTTCTCGCCTTCCGGCGGGGGCGCCGCCGTGGGTTCGAGGGCGGCGACGATCGGGTTCGCGAGTTGGGCCGGCTGGCGAGCGCTTTCGCGCTCGCCAGCCGACTTGCCGGACTCGCCGGCAGGCGGAACGGTCATCGCCTAGCGGATCTGAGCGGTCACGAGCGGCGCGATGGCGTCGATGTTCGACTTGTCGACGAAACCCGCGCCGGTGTTGATGAAGAGTCCGCCGAAGCCGTACTTCTTGGTCAGGCAGAGCTGCTCGACGGCCATGAAGCCCTGGAGGTACTCCTGCTGGTCGATGACCAGGCTGATGTAGCCGTCCTGGATGCCCTGGACCGTGGCCGGCGACATGTCGAAGCCGGCGGCATAGATGCTGCCGGGCTTGAGGTTCGCGGCCTTCATGAATGTCGGGATGGCCGAGGTGAGGTTGCCGTGGTCGATGAAGATCGCCTTGACACTCGGGTGAGAGGAGATGTAGCCGGTGAAGGTCGGCACGCCATTGGCGGCGTCCTTGTTGGTGGCGTCGTCGATCTCGTAGTAGTCGACCTTCATGCCGGCAGCCGTGAGCGTGTCGGTGATCCCGAGCGTCCGCTCGCCGCGGCCAGGCTGGGCCTTGAGGCCCCAGACCATCACTTCGTCGCCCGACTTGAGGCCGTCGCGCTTGATCGCCTCATTGGCGAGCGAGGCGCCGGCGTCGTGAAGCACTGCGCCGACGTAGCCCATGCCATTGGCCGCGAACTGGGCCTCGGCCTTCGGCAGCTCGGTGTTCATGACCGTCACCAGGATGCCCTGCTTCTCGGCGTCCTGGATCAGCGGATCGAAGGCATCGTCACCGGGGTGACCCATGACGGCGATCCCGTCCGGCTTCGTGGCGACTGACTGCTGGAACTGGGTGATCATCTTGTTGGGGTCCCAGTCGGACCACTGGTACGTCACGTCGGGTCCAAAGGCAGCCTGGGCGGCCTTGGCGCCGTTGTAGACGACCGTCTCGAAGCCCCCGCCGGGCGTCCCGCCGGGGAAGAAGGTGATCTTCATCCCCGAGCAGAACTGGCCGGCCACCGGCGCAGACGACGCGCCGCCGGCCGCGCTCGCGGCGGGCGACGGGCTGCTGGATGAGTTGCATGCGCTGACCACCAACAGGACTGCAAACGCCAACGCTGGCAACCGCCACTGCTGGTGCATCCCAGATCGAGTCATCCGTATCCTCCTCAGAACCTCCGATTCCGGCCCGGACACTCCCGGGGCCGATCAGCGAACGAGCCTTTGTCTCGGCAGAGACCTCCCTTCTGCCCTGGAACTGGAATAGCGGCAGCCAGGCCCCGGCCGGTCACCCGGTGGCTGGGCCAGCCTTCCCGCCGGTTTCGACCTCGTCCCGCCTCCTCCTCCCTTCCCGCGTGCTCAACGAGGCGGCGTCCGATCACGCCGCCGGACAACCCTCGCCGGCGCCTACAGGCCCCGCGCGAGCTGGTAGTAGGCCTGGCTCCAGCGCAACTCCTTCTTGATCTCCGCAACCGACGAGCCGTCCCCGATCGTCACGAGCTCGATGCCGGCCATCTCGGCGAAGTCCTCGAGATGCTCGCGCCGGAGCGCTGTGCTGAAGCTCGTGTGGTGTGGACCGCCCGCCAGGAGCCATGCCTCGGCGGCGACCTTCAAGCTGGGACGGGGCTCCCAGAGGGCGCGGGCGACCGGCAACCGCGGCAGGTCCGCCGGCGGGCTCACAACATCGACCTCGTTGAGGACCAGGCGGAACCGTTCGCCCATGTCGAGCAGACCGACGGCGACCGCAGGCCCCGGACTCGCCGTGAAGACCAGGCGGACAGGGTCGGCCTTCCCGCCGATCGACAGCGGGTGGATCTCGCATGACGGAGTCTCGGCCGAGATCGAAGGACAGACCTCGAGCATGTGGGCACCCAGGACCTGCGGCCGATCCGGCACCAGGTGGTACGTGTAGTCCTCCATGAACGAGGTCCCGCCCGGCAGGCCCGTGGCCATGACCTTCATCGCGCGGACGAGGAGAGCCGTCTTCCAGTCCCCTTCGGCGCCAAATCCGTAACCGTCGGCCATCAGCCGCTGGACCGCGATGCCAGGCAGCTGCGCCAGTTCGCCGAGATCCTCGAAGGTGTCGGTGAACGCCCTGAAGCCGCCTGCCTCAAGGAACGCGCGGAGGCCAACCTCGATCCGGGCCGCCTCGGACAGGGCGGAGCGGTGCTCGCCCCCCGCTCTCAGGGCTGGCGCGAGCGTGTAGCGGGACTCGTATTCCTCGACCATGCGATCGACGACGTTGTCGGGCGCCGCTCGGACCGACGTGACGAGATCGCTCACGCCGTATCCATTCACCTGGACGCCCAGCCGGATCTGCGCCTCGACCTTGTCGCCCTCGGTGACCGCGACCTGGCGCATGTTGTCTCCGAAGCGGGCGAGCCTGAGCCGGTGGACCTCTTGCCAGCCGCAGGCGGCCCGGGACCAGGTGCCGATGCGATCAAGGACGTCAGGATCCTGCCAGTGGCCGACGACCGTGGCTCGGCTGCGCCGGAGCCGCGTCTCGAGATACCCGAATTCGCGGTCGCCATGCGCCGACTGGTTGAGGTTCATGAAGTCCATGTCGATCTCGCCCCAGGGGAGATCGCGGTTGAACTGCGTGTGGAGATGGAGAAGGGGCTTCTGCAGCGCCTGGAGGCCGGCGATCCACATCCTGGCCGGCGAGAACGTGTGCATCCACGTGATGACGCCGACGCAGCTCGGTGAGGTCGTCGCGGCCAGGCAGAGCGCCAGGATCGACTCGGAGGTGGTGACCACGGGTTTCGAGACGACCCGGACGGGGATCGCCGCCGATGCGTCGAGCGCCCCGGCGAGCTCCCGGGAATGGTCCTCCACGAGCTGCAGCACGTCCGCGCCGTACAGATGCTGGCTGCCGGTGACGAACCAGACCTCGCGGTCTGCGAGCGCCTTCATCAGTTCTCCTGGTCGGAAGTGGGCCGCGGCTCCGATCCGCTGTCCTGGCGTCCCCTCCCTCGCCGTCCGTGCCGGACGAGGCTGCCGAACAACGTCCCGATCGCGTGCACTCGAGTGTATGCACTCGAGTGCACCTCCGTCAAGCCTTCGCTCGGCCGATTGTGAACGGCCGAATGTCGGCTTTCGCTCGGCCGAAGTTGACGAGTCGTGACTCCACTCGTCGTCGACGATCGTCGTCTCCTCGGCGGCGTCCGGCCTGGGCTGCCCGAGACGCGAAACGGACCCGGCCGCCCGAGGTGGGGGGCGACGCGGGTCCGTGTTCGGTGCCAGGGACCGGGAGGAGGTCGGTCGGCCGGCGGAGGTGGAGGCTCGGAGGAGGTTTCCGATCTCCGTGATGCGTAGTTGACCACCGGAGTCTGAAGTAATCCTGAAATCTTGGGCGGCACTTCGGCACCACCTGGCGATGTTCCCTGGCTCGAATTCTTCGAGAACGTGGGGCACGCGATCGGCCCTGGCTGCTATCGTGAGCGACGTGGAGCGCATGGAGGAGCCCGGCACCCCACGCGCGGACGGGCGCGCCGTCCGGCCCCGCGACCGCACGCTCCGCGCGCGCTGGCTGGGCCGGATGGGGTATCGCGATGCCTGGGCCCTGCAACGTGCCCTGGCCACTGCCCGTGCCGACGGGACGCTCGACGAGGACCAGCTCCTCCTCCTGGAGCACGATGCGGTCCTGACGCTCGGGCGCAATGCCGACATCGGGCACGTGGTCGCCTCGCAGCCGCTGCTCGCCGCGCGCGGCATCGAGCTGATCCGCGTGGAGCGTGGCGGGGAGGTCACGTACCACGGCCCGGGCCAGCTCGTGGCCTACCCGATCGTCCTGCTCGCGCCGGCCGGTCCCGGGCGCGCTGCGCCCGGCCGGGACCCATCCGCGGATGTCACCCGGCCGCTCGGTGTCCGGGCCTTCGTCGAAGCGCTGGAGGGCGCCCTCGCGGACGTCTGCGCAACCGCCGGGATCCCGGCCGGCCCGCGCGCCGGCCACCCGGGCTGCTGGGTGGATGCCTCGGGACCCCTGCCCCGCAAGATCGGGGCGCTCGGGATCCGGGTCGCCCGCGGGGTCGCCTTCCACGGCATCGCCCTGAACGTCACGACCGACCTGGCCGACTTCGACCTGATCGACCCATGCGGGATGCCCGGCCTCCGCTCGACCTCGCTCTCGCGCGAGCGCGCCCGCGCCGGCCTCCCGGGCAGTCGCGCCGACGCATCGCCGACCACCGCGAGCGTCGCCGAGGCGGCCGCCGTCTTCGCCCCGGCGCTCGCCCGGCGCCTTGGCCTGGAGCTTGCCGGCGATCTGCCGCCCGACGCCGACGCGGCCGGGGAGCGCGGCGCGCTGGAGGCGCTGGTCGAACGGCTCGGCGCGACGCCCGGCCTCGACGACGTGTCGGTCGACCGGTCGCGCGGACCGATCCCCACCCCCGCGGGTGCCCGCTGATGGCCCCCGGGCTGTTCGAGCTGCGCCGCGACGCGATCACCGGCTGGTGGGTCGCGACCGTGGTTGACCGCGCCTTCCAACGCGACCGCTTCACGCTGGCCGCGGAGCCCATCGACGACGACGGCGACTGCCAGAACTGCCGGCTTCCCGCGGGGGACGGCGTCCGCCTCCGCATGCTCAAGGACTTCGCCTTCCGCACGGTCGGGACGGAGGCCGACGCGCGGGAGCAGGAGAAGAGCGTGACCCAGATCGCGCTCAGCCAGGCCCGTGCCGCGGGCAGCTGGCGGACGATCGTGGCACCGCCCGGCGAGCACCGGCCCCTGCACTCGGTGGGGACGGAGCTCATCGCCTCCCTGCTCGCGGGGGCGCGCGGCGCGATCATCGACGCGGGCCGGGCAGGCCAGACGGAGTACGTCCAGGTGCTCCAGAACTGGGGTCGCCAGGCTGGCGCCCGCACGAATCATCTCTGCCTGGACCTGTACGACCTGCCCCAGATCCCGCACGAGGTCGCGGAGGAGATCGGCGGCGCAGCGCGCTTCATGATCCGCGAGAGCGAGTGCCCGTACTGCCGAGCGGTCCGCGTGGAGCGCGAGCGCGGGACCCGTTTCCTCTGGCAGGACGACCACTCCGTCGCGTTCGCGCCGTTCGCGTCACGTTCACCGTTCGAGGTCTGGATCGTGCCCCGCCGCCACGAGGCGGACTTCGGGCGGGCCACGGACGACGACCTGGCCTCCGCCGCGGAGGGCCTCCGGCACGTGCTGGGACGCCTGGCGCAGCTGGACGGGCCGCCGTACAACCTCGTCCTCCACACGGCACCGCTCGGCGGGCAGGTGGACGCCACGTATCACTGGCACTGGGAGATTCACCCGCGCCTGCGCGAGATCGCCGGGCTCGAGCTCGGGACCGGGCTGCCGGTCAACCCCGTGAGCCCCGAGGAGGCGGTCGACCAGCTCCTCCACCGCCTCTCGCCGGATGCCGCGGATGAGCGGGACGAGCCGCCGGGGGCGCGCCGATGAGCGGTCGTCGCCCGTGCCTCCCTGCGCGCAGCCGCGCGTCACATCCTCGCCGTCTTCGTCGTCAACGGTTCGGTGCGCGGGGAGGTCCCGCGCGATTCTGTCTTCGGGCTGGAGCATTCGTGGTCGTTGACGTCGCGCGCCGCTGGGGGCCCAGGCCGATGAACCTGCCCGGCGACCTGCGGCACCCGCCGGAACTGCCCGACGAGCCGGCGGCGGATGAGGCGATCGCGTCCGCCGAGGACGCCGCCTTCGCCGAGGACGCCGCCTCCGCGTTGCCGGCCGATCCGATCGCGGCGCGGGCGTTCGTGGAGGTGCTCTTCGCGCGCCACCACGGTGAGATCTTCGCCTACCTCGTCCGGATGCTCCGGGACCCCGAGCTTGCCGCCGACCTTGCCCAGGACTCGTTCATCCGAGCCTATCGCGCGCACGCCAGCCTGGAAGACCCGACAAAGGCCCGCGCCTGGCTGTACCAGATCGCCAACCGAGTCGCGCTCGACGAGATCCGCCGCCGGAGGATCGTCCGCTTCATCCCGTGGACGGGAGAGTCCCGTGGCGCCGCGCCGTCGGCCGAGCGGCTGGCGATGGACACCCGGCTCTCCGGAGAGCTCGAGCGAGCCCTCGGCCGGATCCCGGAGCGCCAACGGTCCGCGCTGCTCCTCGCCGAGGTTCACGACCTGACCGGCGTGGAGCTGGCCGCGTCGCTGGGCACGTCACACGTCGCGGCTCGCGCGCTCCTCACCCGCGCCCGCGAGAGCCTGCGCCGCGCCCTCGCCGAGGAGCGAGTCCTCGTTGCCGACGCCGAGGCTGCCGGACGGCCGCTGGAGCGGCCCGCGCCGCACGGCAGCCGACCGAACGGGCACGGATGAGCGGCCTGCAGCGCGCGACGCGCCACCCCGACCGTCTCAGCGATCCGCACACGCGCGCGAGGGCTCTCGCCTCCGACCGGCTCCTGATCGCCCTGGCCGCGGAGGACGCCGCGTGGCTCGGGGATCACCTGGACGCGTGCGGCCCGTGCCGCCGGATGGCGGATTCGTTCGCGGCGGACCACGCCAGGATCCTCGCGCTGCGCGACGAGTTGCCGGTGCCTCCCCGTGACCTTGGCGCGCGGCTCTCCCGGGCGCTCGACGTGGAGGTTCGGCGGGCTGTCCGTGAGGATGCCCGTCGGGGTCGACGGTCGCCGTCCGGGTCGGCGCCCTTCGCGCTCACCGCGATCGCGGTCGCGGCCGTTCTCGCGATCGTCTTCCTCCCGCTTGCGCTGGCAGGGTTCGGGATCGGGAACGCGCCGGTCGCCCCGGTGCCCGGCGGCAGCGGCAGCCCGGTCGCAACCCCGATGGCGGTGGTGTCGCAACCGGTGACGTGGGTGCAGCGACAGCCCGATGGGAGCTACGTCCTCACCACTGCCTCGGTCGACCAGGTCTGTCCCGGGCTGGATGCCTCGGCCTGCGGCACCCTCGACGGCACGGCGCGACAGGTCGTGGCGCTCAGCGTGGAGCCGTCGGCCGTCGTGCTCCAGCACAACGGAACCTCCGCGGTGCTCGTCAGCCGCAACGCACTCTATTCGTTCACCGTCCCGCGCGACGCCGGCGTCACACCGACTCCTCCTCCTTCGTCCCCAATTCCGACGCTCGGGACGCTTTCTCCGACGCCGGCGGTGACGGGAGTGGGGGCTACTCCTCCAGCAGCCACTCCCGTCCCGACCGGTTCCCCCCGGACGCGCCCCACCCCGACCCGGCAACCCGCCACCGCCCGACCCGAGGTGTCCGCCTTGCCCGGGCCCACCGCCTCGGTCGCCGCCCCGTCGCCGATCCCGACCGCCACGCCAACCGGCGAACCTGCCGCGACGGCGCCCGCGTCGGAGGTGCCGACGCCGGCGACCTCGATCGTGAGCATCCCGCCCGCGAGCCCGGCCCCGTCTGCGGCGGTGACCACCGCGGTGATCGAGAACGTCGCGTTCGTGGGGGGGTCGCCGGCCTACTCGCCAGACGGGCAGTGGGTTGCCTTCTCGGCGCGACCTTCGGACGGCGCCCTGGGCCCGGACATCTACGTGTGGCGCGTCGGCGACCGGACGGCGCGACCGCTCACGACGGACCACGCGTCGGTGTTCTCTGCCTGGGACGGCGACCAGATCCTCGGGAGCCTCGTGCTGCCGGCCGGGAGCCCGCCCTCGCAGGTTTCGCCCGTCACGATCGCGCCACCCGCGTCCCCGACACCGGACGCCCCGACGCCCGCGTCGTCGGCGTCCGATTCGCAGGCTCCCGCCTCCCCGTCGGCAGGTTCCCCGTCGGCAGGCTCCCCGGCGCCCGCCTCGCCGGCTCCCTCGGCTTCCACGGCTCCGGCGGTCGCGACCGGGAGCGCGATGAAGAATGCCACGCCGGGTGCGACGCGGGCGCCCGCGGACGCGTCCGCGCCGCCGAACGTCCCGGTCGGCTCGTTCTTCGTCGACCCCTCGACCGGCGCGCAGACGCCGATCGCGCGCCCCGGGATCTGGCGCCCGGTCGTGGACCCGACGAACCGGAGCGTCGTCTTCTGGACGGGCGACCAGGTGCTCGATCCCGCCACCAACACGCCGATCCTCACGAATGGCCGGCTCGTGGTGGCCGACTGGCAGGCGCTGGTTGGTCCCGGCGAGGTCACCGCCACGCCGCTCCCCGGATCGGCCGGGCTGGCGGGCGTCGCCGCCTGGGACGTCCGCTGGGATCCGTCGGGCCGCCACCTGGCGGTCTGGATCGCCGATCCGACTGACCCGTCGGTCGGGCAGCTCAGTCTCTTCGCGGTGAACGCGGACGGGAGCGTGGGCGATACGCTGCTCGCAGACATCGCAGCTCTTCCCGGCCTGTCGCTGGCCAGCGACAGGCTTGCCTGGGCCAGCCCGCCCGGCCAGAACGGGCAGGGGAGCACGCTGAGCGTCTACGTGTGGTCGGAGGATGGTTCCGGGAGCCTCAACGGCGCCCCTGACCCGGGGACGGACCCGCTCGTCGTCGCTCGCTGACGGTCCCGCCAGTCGCCAGGCGTCCGTGCCCGGCGGACCGCTTCTTCGGCTCGCTCGCGCGGTATCCTTGTTGCGACCCTTTAAGGACCGGTCCGGAGAGACCGGGAAGGAGGACGCACGTGTCACGTCGCGGGCGCGCCTGATGGACGGGCGCCAGATCATGACGGCGGACGAGATCCGCCGGGCGATCGTCCGCATCTCCCACGAGCTGGTCGAGAAGCAGGCCGGAACCGACGGGCTCGTGCTCGTCGGGATCCAGCGCCGCGGCGTCCCTCTGGCCCACCGGATCGCCGCCGCCGTGGAAGATCACGAGGGAGTCACGCTCCCCGTCGGCGCCCTGGACATCACGTTCTACCGTGACGACCTCTCGCTGGTCGCCCAGCAGCCGATCGTCAAGGGCACGCAACTCCCCGTCGATCTCAACGACCGGACCGTCGTGCTGGTGGACGACGTCCTGTACACCGGGCGGACGATCCGCGCCGCGATGGACGCCCTGGTGGACTTCGGGCGGCCGCGGGCGATCCGCCTGGCGGTCCTCGTCGATCGCGGCCACCGCGAGCTGCCGATCCGGGCCGACCACGTCGGCAAGAACGTCCCGACCTCCAGCGACGAGGTGGTCAAGGTGTCCCTTGTCGAGGTCGACGGCGAGGATGCGGTCCGGATCGAGCGGCCGGGCCCGCCCCTCGACAGCCCGCGGACCGACGCGCCATGATCGCCCCAGGCACCCCGACCGTGCCCGATGTCGCACTGGCACCAGCAGCACCTCCTCGACGTGGACGTCCTTTCGCTCGCCGAGATCGAGCTGGTGATGCGGACGACCGACTCGATGAAGGAGGTCCTCGCCCGCCCGATCTCGAAGGTCCCCGCGCTCCGCGGCACCAACGTGACGATCCTCTTCTACGAGGCCTCGACGCGGACGCGGGTGAGCTTCGAGGTCGCCGCCAAGAACCTCTCCGCGGACGTCGTGAACATCGCCGCGTCGTCCTCGTCGGTGACGAAGGGCGAGTCGCTGGTCGACACGATCCGGACGATCGAGGCGCTCGGCGCCGACATGATCGTCATGCGCCACGGGACGTCGGGCGCGCCGTATCTCGCGGCCGAGATCTTCTCCGGCTCGATCCTGAACGGCGGCGACGGCTGGCATGCCCACCCGAGCCAGGCGCTCCTCGACCTGTACACGATGCGGGCGCACCTCGGCGACATCCGCGGCAAGAAGGTCGTGATCCTGGGCGACGTGCTCCACTCCCGCGTCGCACGCTCCAACGTCTGGTCGCTGACCGCGGCAGGCGCCGACCTCTGGATCTGCGGGCCGACGACGATCCTGCGCGGGTTCGACGCCTGGGCCGGCCGCTGGGCCGGCGGCGGCGCGCCGGGACACGCCGGCTTCACCGTGACCTCGGACGTGGACGCGGCGCTGCGCGACGCGGACGTCGTGATGGCCCTCCGCCTCCAGCGCGAACGGATGGATGCCGGGCTGCTCCCGTCGCTGCGCGAGTACGCCGCCCGCTTCGGGCTGACGCGCGAGCGGCTCGCGCTCGCGCGGCCGACCGCGCTGGTCATGCACCCCGGACCGATGAACGAGGGCGTGGAGATCGCGCCGGACGTGGCGATCCTCGACCGGAGCGTGATCACCGAGCAGGTGACGAACGGCGTGGCTGTCCGGATGGCGCTCCTCTACCTGCTCGCCGGCGGACACCCGGAGGCCGTGACGAATGCCTGACCTGCGCGTGGGCGAGATGGTCGCGCTCCTGGAGATCAGCCGGGCCTGGCTGGTGGACCCGGTCGCCGGACGCGAGGGGCCCGGCGAGATCGTCGTCCGCGACGGCATCCTGGAGGCGGTGACGTGGCTCGAGGGCGCCGAGGCGGAGGGCATCGGACCGGACGGGGTCGTGGTGCTGCCGGGCTTCCTGGACCTCCACGTCCACCTGCGCGAGCCCGGCAACGAGGACGCCGAGACGGTCGCGAGCGGCCTCGCTGCGGCCGCGCACGGCGGCTTCACGACGGTCTGCGCGATGCCGAACACGACGCCGGCCGCGGACGAGCCCGGTGTCCTGGCGCGGGTGGCCGGGGCGGCCGCGGCGTCGGGCTCGCCGGTGGAGCTGCTCACCCACGGCGCCGTGACCGTCGGTCGGGCAGGGGAGCGGCTGGCCGCACTCGGCGAGCTCGCGGACGCCGGCGTCGTCGGGTTCTCGGACGACGGCTCGCCGGTGAAGAGCGCGATCCTCCTGCGCAACGCGCTCCTCTATGCCGGGATGCTGGGGCTCCCGCTCGTCGAGCACGCGGAGGACCCGTCGCTGACTGCCGGCGCCGAGGCGAACGAGGGCCTCGTCGCGACGATTCTCGGCCTCAAGGGGTGGCCGGCCGCCGCCGAGGTCGCGGCCGCGGAGCGCGCGATCGCGATCCTGGACGCGGTGCGCGCCGACGCGCCGGGCGCGCGGCTCCACCTGACCCACCTCTCCACCGCCGGGGCGCTGGACGCGGTGCGGCGCGCCAAGGCGGCCGGGCTGCCGGTGACCTGCGACGTGACGCCGCACCACCTCGGGTTCACCGACGAGTGGGTGGCCGGCGCGCGGCGCTGGGCCTGGGAGGCGCTCGACGCCGGCGGCGCGGCGCGCGACCCGTGGGCCGACGGCGCGCTGGTCGCTCACCCGTACTCGACGGCCTGCCGGGTCAACCCGCCGCTCCGCGGGCGCAGCCGATGCGGCGGCCTGCCTGGCCGCGCTCGTGGACGGGACGGCCGACGCGGTCGCGACCGACCACGCGCCGCACACGGCCGTCGACAAGGAGACGGAGTTCGGGCTTGCCGCCAACGGGATCAGCGGCGTCGAGATGGCCTTCGGCGTGCTGCTCGCTGCCGTCGCGGCCGGGAGGCTGCCGCTGGCGCGGGCGGTGGCGGCCCTGACCGTCGGGCCCGGCGGGCGTCCTGGGTGTCCGGGCCGGTCGCCGCGGCGCCGGGCGCGGGCTCGTGGAGGGCGCGCCGGCGGACCTCGTCGTCTTCGACGCCGGTGACCGCTGGACGTGTCACCGCCGACGCGCTCGCGTCGCGCGGCAAGAACACGCCGCTCCTCGGCCGCGAGCTCCCCGGTCGGATCGTGCTGACCGTGGCGCAGGGTCGGCTGGCGTACGCGGATCCAGCCAGGGGCGAGTAGCGCGTGTCGACGTCGAGTCCGTCGTCCGCCGGGGTTTCACCGCGGGCTGCCGACCGGTCGGCCTCATCGCGGAACGTGCTTCCGCGGCCGCGCTGAGCGCGGTACGCTCCTCCTCCGATGCCGCCATCCTCCGACCCCCTCCAGTCCTTCGAGCACCGCCCTCTCTGGCAGGCACAGATCCCGTCGCAGCCCGACCGGCGCGGCCGTCCCCTGCCCGACGTGGCCGACCTCGTCGTGATCGGCGGCGGCCTGGCCGGGAACGCTGCCGCGCGGCGCGCGGCGCAGCTCGGGGCCCGGGTCGTGCTGCTGGAGGCCGAGTCGATCGGGTGGGGCGCCTCGTCGCGCAACGGCGGCATGTGCCACCCCGGCTTCAAGTGGGGCCCGACCGAGCTGATGGAGCGCCACGGCGCGATCCTCGGCGAGGCGATCTACCGCGAATCTGTCGACGCGTTCGAGTGGACCGCGTCGACGATCGCGGAGGAGGCCATCGACGCCGACTTCGTGCGCTCCGGGCACCTGGAGCTCGCCTACGCGCCGTCGCACATGGACCACTTCGCGATGGCCGCGGCGTCGATGGCGACGGTCGGCGAGCGTGCCCGCGTGATCCCGGCCGCCGAGATGCGCACGGAGATCGGCACCGACGCGTACTTCGGGGCGCTGGTCGTGGAGCGTTCCGGGGGGCTCCACCCGGCGAAGTACGTCGCGGGGCTGGCGGCGTCGGCCGAGCGTGCCGGCGCGACGCTGCACGAGGGCGTGCGGGCGCTCCGGATCAGGCCGCAGGCGGACGGTCGCGTCGTCGTCGAGACGTCGGCGGGCGCGATCGTGGCGCGCGAGGTCTTCGTCGGCACGAACGGGTACACGGACGGCGCCGCGCCGGAGCTCCGCCGCCGCGTCATGCCGATCGGCAGCTACATCATCGCGACGGAGCCCCTCTCCGAGGATCTCGCCCGCGAGATCAGCCCGAACGGCCGGATGTTCTTCGACTCGAAGAACTTCCTGTACTACTGGCGCATCACGCCGGACAGGCGGATGCTCTTCGGCGGGCGCGCGTCGTTCTGGCCCTCGTCGGTGGAGAAGACGGCGCGGATCCTCCACCGGGGCATGCTCCGCGTGCACCCGCAGCTCGCCGGCGTCCGCGTCGCCTACGCGTGGGGCGGCAAGGTGGGCTTCACGTTCGACCGGATGCCCCACGTGGGCAGGATGGGCGGCATCACCTACGCGAGCGGCTGCTGCGGAAGCGGCGTCGCGATCCTCCCGTACCTGGGGCATCGGGCAGCCGGCTGGATCCTCGGCGGTGAGCCCGCCCCGGCGCTCGCGTCGCTTCGATTCCCGCTCGTCCCCGCGCCGTACGAGGGCCGTCCGTGGTTCCTGCCGGCCGTCGGCGAGTGGTACCGCCTGGCGGACTGGCGCGCGGGCCGGGAGCGGCGGCAGACCTGACCGACGCCGCCCGGGGGCTCAGGCGCGGGGCGAGTCCCGCCGCCTCGGCCGTCGCCGGCGCGAGCCGTCGGAGCGTGGCAAGGACGGCGTCCACCGCGGCCGGCGAGCTCAGGTAGTTGACGATCCCGGCCCGCAGGCACGTACGGCCGCGGAGGACCGTGGTCGACAGCCAGCCCTCGCCGGACCGGTTGAGCGCCGCGCAGAGCAGGTCCGTGTAACGGTCGAGCGCTGCCGGATCGGACGCCTGCAGCGCGGTCGTGCCGGCCCGCCCGCCCGGCAGGTGCCGGAAGCAGACGACCGAGAGCTCCGGGGCGCCGGCCGGGATCGCCTCCAGGTCGTCGCTCTCGGCGATCCGCGCCGCGAGGTGCGCGGCCAGGTCGATGTTCATCTCGACCAGCCGTCCGAGGCCGGCCGTCCCGAGGTGCTTCCAGCTTGCCCAGAGCTTGAGGGCGCGGAACCGGCGTGTCCCCTCGAAGCTGTACTGGTACCAGTGGACGGGCTCCTCGTCCGCGCGGCCGTGGCGGTAGTACTCCGGCTCGCGGTGGAATGTCTGCCGCAGGTCCTCCTGCCGCCGGACCAGGAGCCCGCCGATGTCGTACGCCTGGAAGAACCACTTGTGTGGGTCGATCGTGATCGAGTCGGCCCGCGCGAGGTCCGGCACGCGCCCCGCGTCCCGCGCCGAGAGGAGCGCGGCGCCTCCGTAGGCGGCGTCCACGTGGAGCCAGAGCCCGTGGGCCGCGGCGACGTCGGCCAGCTCGCCTGTCGCGTCAACGGCGCCCGTGTTCGTGCTCCCGGCGACCGCCGCGATTGCCAGCGGGCGCAGGCCGGCTGCCGCGTCGCTCGCCACCGCCCGGTCGACGTCCGCGCCGCGGAGGCGGAACCGGTCGTCGGAGTGCACCACGTGCAGGGACCCCTCCGGGAAGCCCAGGATGTCGAGCGCCCTCGCGATCGTGAAGTGCGCCTGGTCGCTGGCGTAGACACGGACGCCGGCGAGCGCGGCACCGCGAGGCGCGGCCGGATAGGCGGCCACGCCGCCCGCGGCCAGGCGCG
>CAVRMJ010000012.1:0-98819 GCA_963722475.1 uncultured Chloroflexia bacterium
AGCTCGTGGTGCCGCCCGCGCGGCCGCAGGCCCGCGGCGGCGATCGCGGCGCGGAGCCGCTCGATCGACGGGCCGCTCCTCCTCGTACGGCCCGAGGTGGAGGGCCGCCTGGGCGACCGGGCCTTCCTCGAAGCGCTCGATCCGGAGATCGGCAGCGAGCTCGACGGGCAACTTCGCGCGACCGCCGGCAAGCGCGGCCGCGAGCTCCTCCTCCGTGGCCTCGGGAGGGAGGGCGATGAGGAGCGTCCAGCGCCACCTCCCCCGGTCTGGCCCCAGGATCGCGTCGAGGTCCGTCGATTCGTCGG
Organism: uncultured Chloroflexia bacterium; assembly: GCA_963722475.1. Classification (GTDB taxonomy): domain Bacteria; phylum Chloroflexota; class Limnocylindria; order Limnocylindrales; family CSP1-4; genus CTSoil-043. The sequence continues at coordinate 306 of CAVRMJ010000012.1, forward strand.
CCGTCCAGTACAGGCCCTCCAGCAGCCCGACCCTCACCGCCACGCCGCGCCGCTTCAACGCGAAGTGGAGCCCGTACGCGGTCGCGTAGAGGCCCGGCATCCGGGCTCCGAAGGTCGCCTCGCCGGCCTGGCCCTCGCCGTCGACCATGACGGCCCGGATCGCCGGGATGTCGAGGAGCCGGACCTCGCCGGGTCGGCCCCGGAGCTCGGCGTCGCGATCGGCGGGGCGCTCGCAGACGACGGCGGTCATCAGACCTGCTCAGTCGCCCAGCCGAAGCGCCGGCAGGACCTCCGCGCCGAACGCTTCGATGAACTCGGCCTGGTTGCGGCCGACGTTGTGGAGGTGGATCTCGTCGAAGCCCATCTCGACGTAGTGCTGGAGGCTTGCCGCGTGGACCTGGAGGTCCGAGCGAGATCAGGACGCGGTTGCGGAAGTCCTCCGGCCGCACCAGCTTCGCCATCGCCGCGAAGTCCTCCGGGTTCCGGATGTCCTGCTTCGGGAAGGGCATCCCCCCGTTCGGCCACTCGCGCATCGCGTTGGCGAGCGCCTCATCTTCGGTGGGCGCCCAGCTGACGTGGACCTGGAGGAGCTTGGGCATCGAGACGGGGTCCTTGCCCGCCTCCCGGGCGCCCTCGTCGAACTTGCCCCAGAGCATCCCGATCTTCTCGTCGGCCGCGCCCACGGTGATCATCCCGTCCGCGAACCGGCCGGTCTTCTTCGCGTTGACGGGGCCGGCCGTCGCCACGTAGACGGGGACCGGCGTCTCCGGGCGCGTGTAGAGCCGCAGCGACTCCAGCGTGAAGTGCTCGCCGCGATGCCGGACGACCTCCCCGGCGAAGAGCCGGTTGATGATCTCGATCGACTCGAACATCATCGCGCTGCGCACGCCGATCTCGGGCCACGGGCCCCCAAGGACGTGCTCGTTGAGCGCCTCCCCGGCGCCCAGGCCCAGCCAGAAGCGCCCCGGGTACATCGCCCCCAGGGTGGCCGCCGCATGGGCGACCACCGCCGGGTGGTAGCGGAAGCCGGGGCACGTCACCGCGGTCCCGAACCGCAGGCTCGTGCGCTGCCCGAGCGCGCCCATGAAGCCCCAGGCGAAGGCGGCCTGTCCCTGCTGCGGCGTCCAGGGCTGGATGTGCTCGCTGACCATGAAGCCGGCCGAGAAGCCCGCCCGTTCCGCCGCCTCACACCACTCCAGCAGGTCCGTTGGGTGGAACTGCTCCAGCATCGCCGCGTAGCCGATCTTCGTCATCCGCACCGTCTCCAGCTGCCGGGCGGCCGGCCGCCGCGCGTCGCCGCCACTCTCCCACAATCCGGTCCCGCGGGCGGGACGGCGGTCGAGCCCCCTGCCGGTCAGGCCAGGCCGCCGCCGTCGACCACGAGCGTGGTCCCGGTCACCCACTCCGCCGCGTCCGAGACCAGGTAGAGCACGCCGCGGGCGATGTCCGCCGGCGTGCCGATCCGGGCGAGCGGGCGGTCGGCGGACGCGGCGAGGAAGGTCGCCTCGTCCCGGCCGAGCTGGCGCGCCTCCGTCGCGGAGCATGCGCCGTGTCGGTGTCGCCCGGGCAGACGCAGTTCACGCGGATCCCCTGCGGCCCGTGGTCGATCGCCATCGCCCGCGTCAGGTTGACGACCGCGCCCTTCGAGGCGCAGTAGCTCGCCGCGCCGGTCGCCGCCCTTGAGGCCCCAGCCCGGAGCCCGTGTTGACGATCGCGCCGCCGCCGGCCCGCGCCATGACCGGGATCGCGTGCTTGGACATGAGGAAGACCGAGCGTCACGTTGACGGCCATCACGCGGGCCCACTCCTCCTCCGTGGTCTCGACCACGTCGGCGCGGCGGATGATCCCGGCGTTGTTGACGAGGATGTCGAGGCCGCCGAACGTCTCGACAGCCGCCTCGACGGCCCGGCGGCAGTCCGCCGAGAGCGTGACGTCGCAGCGTACGACCACGGCGCGCCCGCCCGCCCGCACGGATGATCGGCGGCCGCAGGCCGGTCGCCGCGGCGGCGTTCGACGTCGGCGATCACGACGGCGGCACCCTCCGCGGCGAGCAGCTCGGCCGTCGCCCGCCCGATGCCGGACGCCGCCGCCGGTGACGATCGCGCGCCTGCCGTGCGAGTGCTCCCATGCGTACTCCTCCTAGGCCGGTTCGTCACGCCGGGGCCACCGGTCGACCGTGCGTCCGAGCCGCCGGTGATCACGCGGAGGTAGCCGGCCAGCTCCGCGTCGAGCGCCGGCGTCGCCCGTGTCGACGAGCAGGGGACGGCCCCCGCAGCGCGGCGAGCTTGGCCGGCGTGGCGACGACGATGATCGCGTCCCGGCCGCCGCGCCGCCAGGATCGCCCGGAGCAGCGTCCGGGCCGACCTGCTGGTTGCCTCGGCCGAAGATGAAGCCCTGGCCGCCGATCGGCGTGACGACGACGACGCGCGGGACGCCCGTCGACGAGCTCGCCCGAGGCCGCGCCTCGCCGACGTCGGCGTCGCCACGACGGCACGGCCGGCCGCGCCAGCGTCGAGCGTCCACGACGTCCACGCCCGACCAGCGTCTTCGGGACGCCGAGCGCTCGGCGACCGCGCGCACCGTGGACCCCGGGCCCAGCACGTACCGCGCCCCGCGACGAGGCGTGCCGCCACTTCCGCGCCGATCGCGCCCGCGGCAGCCGCCTCGCTCGACGGCGGCGTCGGCGCCTTGCGCGCCTGGAGCCGCCGGTCCGCCTGCCGGGACTGCCAGCTCGCCGAAGAGCCGCGGCGCGATCTCGCCGCGCCGGTAGGCCTCCTCGTCGAGGTCCAGGACCTCGCGGTGGCTCGTGCGGCGTCGCCCGGGCGGCAGCGCGAGGAACGCGGCTGCGAGGTCGCCGGCCGCCGCGCGGGCTCGTGGCGAAGACCGCGGACTGGATCTTCGACGCCGGCCGGGATCCCGAGGACCGGCGACCGCCGTGCGCGCCGGCGACGCCGCAGATGTCGCGCGCGTGCCGTCGCCGCCGGCGAACAGGAGCAGGTCCGAGCCCGGCCGCGACAAGCTCGCCCGCGAGCCGGCGGGTGTCGTCGGCCGTCGTGGCACCCTGGCCGAGGGCGTCCCGACGACGAGCGGCTCGAAGCCGCGCGCGCCGCGCGGCGTCCGCGCCCATCTCGCCGGGCGCGGCCAGCAGATCCGGCACCGGTCGCGGCGGCGCGCCCATCGTGCGCGCAGCGCCTCGGAGCGCCGCCGACGGCGCCGGCTCGCTCGCGTGGGGGATCGCGCCCCGGCGACGAGCGCCTGCCGCGACGATCTCCGCGCCGTCGCTGCCCTTGAGCCCGACCGCGGCCGCCGAGGCCCGCGATCGGGTTGACGATCAGGCCGACGGGCGGCCCGCGGCCCCGTCATCCGCTGCGTCGTCCGCGCCTGCCGCCGAGGTGCTTGCGCCGGTAGGCGCGCCAGGTGATCGCCCAGCGCCGCCGGGTCGTCGAGCGGCGCGTGGTCGATCTGGTGGATCGTGCTGGCGTGCGGCGCCGACCGCACGTGCTCCGGGTCGTCGTAGGCCTCGGCGGACGACCTGCGGCCAGGATCGCCGCGTACTCGTCGAGGTCGGCCGTCGAGTACGACTCGGTCGGCTCCAGGGTCATCGGCTCCGGGACGACGAACGGGTGGTGGCTCGTCCAGTAGTGCGTCCCGAAGTCCGCGACCCGGCTGCCGATCTCCTCGGTAGTGGATCGCCGGTCTCGCGGGTCAGCTGCTCCCAGCTGTAGCGGACCTGCTCGATCCGGCGCCGGCCGGCCGCGTACGGCGCCGAGACGCCGCGGATCTCGAGCACCTGCGCCATCAGGTAGTTGTTGTTGAGGACGGCGATCTCGGCGACCTCGCGCAGGCCCTCCGCGCCCAGGCTCATGATCCAGGCGTAGGCCCGCACGAGGTTGGGGGCGACCCCGTACCACGGCCGGACCTTGCCGATCGACTCGCGGCCGGTCGTCGTCGAGGACGATAGCGGTCCCCGTCGCGCTCGACCGTCGGGCGCGGGCAGGAAGCGGGCCAGCTCCGCGGTCACGCCGCAGGCGCCGGCGCCCGGCCCGCCGCAGCGCGTGCGGCGTCGAGAACGTCTTGTGCAGGTTGAAGTGGCAGAGGTCGAAGCCGGCGTCGCGGGCCCGGGTGATCGCCCAGGATCCCGTTCGCGTTCGCCTGGTCGTAGGACGCCAGCCCGCCGGCCTCGTGGACGATCCGGACGAACTCCTCGATCCGCGGGTTGAAGATGCCGGTGTCCTCGGGGTTCGTGATCAGGAGCGCGGCCGTCCGCTCGGAGACCGCGGCCCGCAGCGCGTCGAGGTCCGGGTAGCCGTTCGGCGTCCGGGTAGAGCGTGATGACCTTGTAGCCGGCGACCTTCGCGCGGCCGCGTTCGACGGGTGGCTGAAGATCGTGGTGATGATCTCGTCGCGCGGTCGCCGCCTCGCCGCGCGACGCGTGCTAGGCGCGGATCATCGAGACGTTCGTCCAGATCGCGGCGGACCCGGCGCCGGGCTGGAGCGTGACCCGGTCCATGCCGGAGATCTCCGCGAGCATCTGCTCCAGCCGCCACATGATCTCCAGGATCCCCTGGACGGTGGCCGGGTCCTGGAGCGGGTGGAGGTCCGCGAGCCGCGGGTTGCGGACCAGCTGGTCGTTGACCTTCGGCGTGTACTTCATCGTGCAGGTGCCCTGGCCGACGTCGATGTTGAGGTCGACGCCCAGGGTCTCCTGCGAGAGCCGGTCGTAGTGGCGCAGGACGTGGACCTGGCTGAGCTCGGGGAGCGCAGGCGGCCGCTCGCGGCGGATCCCTGCCGGGAGCGCAGCCGCCGGGTCGCCCACGACCGCGCGTGATCGCCGGCCTCGGTCGCGGGCGGCAGGACGCCCCGCGCGCCCGGCACGGTCAGCTCGAAGATGATCGGCTCGTCCCAGCGCGCCTGGTGGAAACGGCGCGGCGTCGGCTTCGGGGCCGATCGGCAGGCCGGACGCGTGTCGCGGCTCATGCCAGCACCTCCGCCAGCGCCGCCGCGAGCCGGTCGATGTCGGCCTGGGTGTGGATCTCGGTCACGCAGACGAGGGCGCTCTGGCCCAGCCACGGCTGCTCGCGCGACAGGTCCGCGCCGCAGAAGATGCCGCGCGCTCGGAGCGCCGTCGAGACCGCGGCGACCGTCCGCCCGGTCGCGGCCAGGTCGACGACGAACTCCTTGACGTGGTGCTGGCCGGCGAACGGGATCCGGACGCCCGGGACCTCGGCGAGCCGCGTCATCGCGTAGCGCGTCCGGGCCATCATCGTCTCGCCCAGCTCGCGCATCCCCTGCGGGCCCATCAGGGCCAGGTAGACGCCCGGCCGTGATCCCCCACAGGGCCGCGGCCGTGCCGACCCACTCCTTGCCCTCCTCGCGGACGGCGAACGAGGTGCGCTCGTAGGCGACGTCGCCGAAGCCGTACTCGCCGGCGACGGTGGTCGGGGCGATGCCGAACAGGCGCGACGGGTACTCCATCACGAACCGGGGGTCGTCCTGGGTCGCGATGAAGCCGCCGTGGCCGCCGCCGAACTGCAGGTGCATCCCGAGCGGCTGGATGTCGCCGCAGGCGATGTCGGCGCCCCAGGCGGCCGGCGGCGCGAGGACGCCGAGCGTCGACGGGTCCACGTCGCCGACCACGAGCGCGCCCGCCGCGTGGGCCAGGCGCACGATGTCGGGCACCTGCGTCTCCACCGAGCCGAGGTACGTCGGGGTTCTCCACGAGGACCGCGGCCACCTGCCCGTCGAGCGCGGCCCGGAGCGCGTCGAGGTCCAGCAGCGCGGTCGCGCGGTCCACGGCAACCTCGTCGACCACGAGGTCCGGCCGGACGTAGTCGAGGATCCGCGAGCGCTTGTCGCGGCTCATGGAGGCCGGGACCAGCACGCGCGGACGGCCCGTGATCCGGCCGGCCATCCGGAGCGCGGTGGCGGCGGCCTGGAAGCCGTCGTAGGTCGGGACGTTGACGACGTCCATCTCGAGCAGCTCGCCCATCATCGAGGCGTACTCGAAGAGGGCCTGGAAGCGCCCGTGGTCCTCGTAGGGGTCGCCGGCGTAGGCGGTCAGGAACTCGGCCCGGCCGTTGATCTCGTCGCAGACGGCCGGGACGTGGTGCGCGTAGCAGCCCGCGCCCAGGAAGCTCAGGACTTCGCGCGTCGAGGCGTTGCGGTTGAGCAGGCCCTCCACGTGGCGGACGAGCTCCGCTTCCGAGTCGAGGGGCGCCGGAAGATCCAGCGGCCGCCCAAGCCGGAGCGACGCCGGGATCTCCGCGTAGAGGTCGTCAACCGTGGTCGCCCCGATCACCCGGAGCATGGCCTCCCGGACGGCCGGGACGGCGTTCGGGATGTACGGGTGGATCCTTGGCTCGCCGTCGTGCATCGTGCCTCAGCCGCTGCCCGTCGTCCCCGTGAAGCGCCAGCTGCCCAGCCGGACGGCCGGCACCAGGACGGCGCCCAGGAAGCCCTTCAGGAGCCGCCGCTCGCTGCTCACGGCCTCGACCGCCGCGAGCGCGTCCAGGTAGGACATCGTGTAGCGGAGGTTTCGCACGGGCCCGACGATCTCGCCGTCCTGGACCAGGAACGTGCCGTCGCGGGTCATGCCGGTGATGACGGCCAGCTTCGGGTGGACCGGGTTCGTGTAGTGGAAGCGCGTGACGAAGAGCCCGCGCTTGATGCCCCGAACCAGCTCGGCGCGCGGCGTCGTCCCGGCCGCCATCTGCGGCATGGAGCGGGAACGGGCCGTACGGGTTGGGGGCCGGCAGGCCGTGGCCGGTGGAGCGACGCCCGGCCCGCGCGGCAGTGGCGCTGTCCCAGACCACGTCCCGGCAGACGCCGCCATCGACGAGGGTCACCCGCTCCGAGGCGACGCCCTCGTAGTCGAACGAGGCCGGCAGGCCGGCCGGGTCACCGGCGTCGTCGCGGATGCTGACGAGGTCGCTCCCGATCCGCCTCCCCGGCTCGTAGAAGGAGCGGCCCTCCTCCACCGCGAGGGCGCTGAAGCCCAGGTAGCCGAGCATGTCCAGGATGTCGGCGACCGCGTACTCGGCGAGCACGACCGGGTAGTCGCCCGGCTCGAGCGCGACCGGCCGCGCGGAGCGCCGGGCGCGTCTCGGCGGCCTCGCGACCCAGGGCGCCCGCGTCGATCGTCGTGGCGTCGACGGCGGCCGCCTCCGCGTAGCCCGTGCCGTCCTCCGGGCCCATCGAGACCGTGATCAGCTGGCTGCCGGTCCGCGCCTCGGCCGCCCGGATCCCGCGGGAGTTGGCGATCGCCACGGTCTCGACGCTCGTGGCGAACGAGCCGTACGCCATCACGCCGGCCGCGTCGGCCGCCGCGATCACGGCCCGGACGCCTTCGGCGCGCAGCTCCGGCGAAAGCGCCGCGGTGCCCTCGGCGAACGCCCCGGCGACAAGGTGGATCGGGCCGGGCTCCGGCAGGCCGGTCCAGTCGGCCGTCTCCTCGACGAGGTCGCTGATCCGTCCGGCCGTCTCCGCCAGCCGGCTGAGGGCCTCCGGGTCGGTGCGGCCGGTGGTCGCGACCCCGACCCGCTTGCCGCGCACGAAACGGAGGCTCACCCGCACGTTCGCCTCGGCGACGTTCTGGTGGATCTCCGAGTTGGCGAAGCGCGTCAGCGCCGCGTCCTCGGCGTTGACGAGGACCTCGGCCTCGGTGGCGCCCGCGGCCTCGGCGTGGTGGAGGACGACTTCCGCGATCGCCAGGCCGTTCGGCCGGTGTTCCGCCGGTCCGCATCTCGACCGCGCTCACTTCATCACCCCGACCTGGACGTTGCGGAACCGGGCGCCCGAGCAGGCGTGCCCGACGTGGCCGATCTGCGAGGGCTCGCCCTTGCCGCAGTTCGGCGTGCCCAGCATCACGTAGCTCGACGCGTCGCGCGACGGCGTCGCAGCTCCCCCAGAACTCGGGCGTGATCCCGGTGTAGGTCGCGTTGCGGTAGAGCTGGCCCAGCTTGCCGCCCTTGATCTCCCAGGCCAGCTCGGTGGCGAACTGGAAGTTGAGGCGCCGGTCGTCGATCGACCAGCTCCGGTTGTGGGCGAGCAGGAGGCCGTCGTCGGTGTCGGCGATGATCTCGTCGAAGCTCATGCCCGGCTTCGGCAGCAGGTTGATGTTCGTCATCCGGATGAGCGGGATCCGGTTCCAGCCGTCGGCCCGCATCGCGCCCCCGGACTCGCGGCCGATCCGCGGCCCGGTCTCGCGGCTGCTGAGGTAGCCGACGAGGCGCCCGGCCTGCACGAGCGGAACGGCCTGCGCCGCGACGCCCTCGTCGTCCCAGCCGAACGTGCCCATCCCGCCCGGCGCGGTGGCGTCGGCGACGATGTCGATCAGCTCCGAGCCGTAGCGGAAGCCGGCCCCGAGCTTGTCGGTGGTCAGGAAGCTCGTCCCGGCATAGCTGGCCTCGGTGCCGAAGACGCGGTCCAGCTCGGTTGGATGGCCGCAGCTCTCGTGGATCTGGAGGTAGAGCTGCGAGGGGTGGAGGACGATGGTCCGGCGCCCCGGCGGCAACTTCGGAGCGGAGAGGAGCTGGACCGCCTCCGTCGCGACCCGCTCGGCGTTCGCGGCCAGCCCCAGGGAGCGGATGTGCTCGTAGCCGGCGCCCTGCCAGCCGCCCCCCGAGTCGGGGAAGCTGCGGCGCTGCAGCTCGTCGCCGTCCACCGCGTTCGCCTCGATGCCCGACCCGACGTGGGTGATCACCTGTTCCGTGTAGCTGCCGTCCGTCGCGGCGAACGTCTTCCACTCGCGCTGCGCGCCGTACGTGGAATCGGTGAACGCGATCCCGCCGACGCGTCGAAGGGCCGCATCCGCCGCGAGCAGGTCGCCGATCTTGTCCTCCAGCGGCACCGCGAACGGGTCCTCGACCACGGCGGTCTCGAACCGGCCGTGGGCGGGCGGGCGGCCGTCGAGCACCACGGGCCGACGGAGCGCGGTCGCGGACGCCCGCGCGATCCGGACGGCCTGGGCGGCGACCCGATCCGCCTCGGTCGTGGTGAGGACGTGGCTGGCCGCGAAGCCCCACGCTCCGTCGACGAGGACGCGGACGCCGAACCCCTCGCTCTCGTGGAAGGAGACGCCCGCCAGGGCGCCGCTCTTGACGTCGATCGACTCTTCGAGGCGCCGGACGACCCGCACGTCGGCATAGGTCGCACCCCGGCCTCGGGCGGTGTCGAGCGCCCGGTCGGTGATCTCGCGCATGCCGAAACGGTAGCAGGAGTGCGGGGCCCGACGCGGGGTCGGCGCGGTGGAACCCACGAGCCGGCCGGGTGGCCCCGTGTCGGCCGGGCTCGGCGCTGGCCCCCGTTCCCATCGGCAGGCTTCATATCGATCACGCGCACCGATGGTTGAGCGTGCGCGCCCGTGATTCGATCGGTGGAGCTGATCGTCATCAGGCCGAGTGATGGATTCCGCGCCGGACGTGCCCACGATGGTGCGGAGCGGGCGAGCGGCAGCGCCGGCTCGGGGAGCGGTCGCCGCGGCCGTCGCACGCGGCTAGAGTGACGCCGTGGTTGCCGCCGAACCCGCCCCGCCGGCCGATGCTGCCGACCCCGCCCGGCCGACGGACCCTTCCCGGCCGGCCGAACGGCTGCGCCGAGGGTCGCCCGCCCGCCTGACCTCGATCGCGCCCCTCCGGGTGCTCGAGATCCTCGCGGCGGCGGTCGCGGTGGTCGGCGGCGTCGTCGTCCTGCTGACGCACCCGTTCATGGTTGACCTGGAGATCCCGCTCCGGGCGGCCGAGCGCTGGGTCCATGGTGGCGAGCCGTATCTCGCCTCCGCCTTCACCGCGCCGGAGGGCTACGGTCTCCCGTTCCTCTACCCGCCGCCGGTCCTCCCGTTCCTCGCGCCGCTCCTCGCGCTGCCGCGTGTCGTGGTGGCGGCTGCCTGGCTCGCCGCCACCCTGGGCGCCGCGATCTTCGTCGCGCGCCGCCTGGGGGTACCGTGGCGCGGCGTCCCGATCGTGGTCTGCTGGGTGCCGTTCTCGGAGGGCCTCGTTGGCGGCAATGCGCAGGTGCTCCTGGTCGCCGCGTTCGTGGCGGTCTTCTTCGACCCGCCCGTCGGCCCGTGGCGACCCGCGCCGCGCGATCCGCGCGATCGCGGCCGGCCGGCGATCGCCGACGGCGTCCTCGCGGCCGTCACGCCGGCGCTCAAGCTCACGCAGCCGCACGCATGGGCCGCGCTCCTGCGGCGACGGCCGTTGGCCGCGTTGCTCGGCCTCGCAGTGATGGCCCTGGTTGCGCTCGCCACGCTGCCCCTGGTCGGGGTCGGCGCCTGGCAGGCCTGGATCGCGCAGCTTGGCCGCGCCGCGGATCCCGCGTGGGCGCTGCGCGGCTCTTCGCTGGTGCAGCTGCTGCCCGGGATCCTGTCGCCGGTCGCGACGGCGCTCACCGTTCTCCTCGTGATGTTCGTTCCGACCCGGCGACTCGGGGCGGCCGCCGGCCTGCTGCTGGTCCTGGGCGCGCCATCCCTGCGCTCGTACGGCGCGCTGTTCCTGGTTCCCGCGATGCTCGCCGTGCGCCGCGACGTGGCGCTGGTGGTGGTGATCCTCGTCGGCACCGGCGTCATGGCCGGGATGTGGGCGGGGATCCTGCTGGTGACGCTCACCTTCGTGGCCGGCGACCGGCTGGACGCGTTCATCGCCGGCATCGCGGCACGAATGGTGCGGCGAGTGCCGGCGGCGTGAGCGAGGCGCCCGGCGCCCGGCGCTCGCGCGTCGAGCGCCGGGCGCACCCGCGACGAACCCGCACGCTCTGTCGAAGGGAGCATCCCATCCGGGCCTTGCCCACGCGACGGTGCCGCCTGCCGGCGGTCGCTCAGGACGACGGAATCGAGGTCTCGTCGGCCGGTCTGACAAGCGTCCGTTCGAGCTCGAGGACGAGGTCCATCAGCCGCTCGATCGACGGGTCGAGCTCAGCCGCGAGCACCGGGTCGACCTCGCCGAAGCCGCGCAGGTTGGATGCCAGCGCCTCGCCGATCCCCTGCCACGCGATTGCCAGGATCCCGCCGATCCTCGCCGCCGCATCCTGCTCCACCCGCGGGACGCGCCACCGGTCGGCCGCCGCGGCGATCTCGGCGACGGCGTCCTCGATCAGCGCGAGCATCCGGGCCTCGCGGTCCGCGGTGATCGATGGTCGCCGCCGCCGATAGAGGCGACCCTCCTCGCCTTCGAGCAGGAGGCGTCGAACGGTGGCGAGGCGTTCCTCGAGGAGCCGGAGCCGGAGCCCGACTGCATGACGCCCGTTCTTGCCGAGGGTCGCCACGGTGTGCTCCACGCTCATGCGACCTCGCCGGCGTTGGGCACGGCGACGCCGAAGACACGTCGATAGACGTCGCGCCCGAAGCTCGTCGGAAGCGGCGGCGCCTCGGTGAGCCGGAACGGCCGCTCGCCGTCCGTGCCTCGTTCCGCCCGGAGGAAGAGCGCGTCGGGCATCCCGAGTCGATGGAAGCTCTCGGCGAGATCGTAGAGGTGGGTGACGTACGCGACCTTCACCCCTCGCTCGAGGAGTGCGCGAACGATCTCGCGGGCGATCTGCGAGCCCTCGCGCTCGTTCGTCGCGGAGAGCGACTCGTTGAGGAGCACGAGGCTCCGCCCGCTCGCGTGGTCGACGAGCTCGCTCATTCGCGCGAGCTCTTCATCGAGCTTCCCGCTCTCGAGCGTCGGGTCCTCCTCCCGCCGGAAGTGGGTGAGCACCGCGTCGCGGAGGTCCGCGCGATACGCGTCGGCCGCGACGAACATCCCGGCCTGCATCATGAGCTGCGCGATCCCGACCGCGCGGAGGAGTGTCGACTTCCCGCCCCCGTTGGCGCCGGTGATGACCAGGAGCGCCTTCCCGGCGCCGGCGACGTTGTTCCCGATCGCGCGTCCATCGATCCTGAGGCTGAGCGCCGGGTCGTACAGCCCCCGGGCGGCGAGGGTTGGCGGCCCTGCCGGGGGTGCGTCGGGGAAGCACACGGGCTCACCCTTCGCGGCGAGCGCCGCGTGGAGGTTGAGGCAGCCGACGTGGAAGGCGAGCTCGGTCCGAAGCTGCTCGAAGAACCCGTGAACGTGCTCCGTCGACTCGGCGAGCGCCGCCGCTGCCGATGCGAGCCCCGCATCGCGGATCTCGGCGAGCGTGTGCATCCCGGCGTCGTCGCGCCCGCCAACCTCGTATACGAAGCTCCGCCGCTCCTCGAGCCCGATCCACTCGCGCCACGTCCGGCCGTCGCGGTGCCGCCGCCTGAGCACGAGGCCGGTCTCCCGCCCTCCCGGTCCGAGACGGGCACTCAAGAGCACTCCACGCTCGTCGCGGAGCCGCTTCACGTGCTCCTCGACGGAGCGCAGGTACGCGTCGTCGAGCTCGGCATCGACGGTCTCGAAGAACCGGCGGAACGCCTCCGATGAGAAGCGGTCGGCGTGCGCCGCCGAGATCGCGCGCAGCCGTCGGAACGACCCGAGCGAGACCACGAGGGCAGCGACCGACCGGTGGACGATCGCGCCGGGAGAGCGGAGTCCATAGCCCCAGACCTTTCGGCGCTCGCTCTCCATCGTCTCGATCGTGAGCTGGTAGAGCTCCCGGACGACCGCCTCCTCTGCGAGGGCGTCGCGGAGCGCGTCCTGGCGGTATCGGATCGAGGCGGGATCGCCGGGCGCGGCGAGCAGGACGTCCCGCGCCACCTCCGCGAGGAAGGCGTCGCGCCGCGCCATCGCGCCGATGATCGTCTCGAGCTCCAGGTCGGCGATGACCGCCGAAAGATGGGCGGGCGGCCGCGCGAGGACGAGGTCGCCGTCGCGATCGATGAGATGCGGCCTCATGCGGCGACCCGCCGCTTCACGAGCTCGTAGGTCAGCCCATGCTTGCGGGCGATCGCCTCCGCGTACGCGAGCCCGTCGGCCGGCCGACGCTCGAGCCTGAACGTCCGCCGACCGGGGTCGGCGGGGTCGACCGCGCTGACCATGCTCACTGTCGTCGGCGTCAGGGACGCGAGCTCGTCGAGAAAGGTGACGACCACCGCGAGCAGGTCGAGCCGCTCCGCCTCGCCGAGGACCGCCCCATTCAGGAAGAGCGCGTCGCTCACCGTCGTCGAGCTGAAGCTCTCGTTCATCACGAGGAGGCTCCGGGGCGTCGCCGCCTCGAGGATCCGACGGATCCGCTGGAGGTCGTCCTCGAGCTTGCCGGCGAGGTTCCCGAGATCCTCTGAGCGCTCGAAGTGCGTGTGGATCGCATCCACGAGGAAGACCCGTGCCTCCGTGCCCGGAACCGGACAGCCGAGCCGCGCGAGATGGTGGAGCTGGCCGACCGCGCGCGCGAATGTCGTCTTGCCGCCCTGGTTCGGGCCGGTGACGACGACGATTCGCTCCGTTCCCCCGAGGTCGAGCTCGTTCGTGACGATCGGGCGACCGCGGGCGGCGTGCTTTGCGGCGAGCGCGAGGTCGAACGTGTTCTGGACGGAGGTCGCCTTCGAGTCGGCGGAGACCTCCGGATAGCAGAACTCGAGCCCGTGGGGGCGGAGGTCATCGATCCGCTCGCGGTATGCGAGATAGAACTGGATCTCGCGGTCGAACCGACCGAGCGTCGGGTCGATGAAGTCGCCGTGGTCGACCGCGAACGCGAGCAGCGCCACGAAGGCGTCGGGATGCATCTGGGCGACGCCCTCGAGCACGGCGGCCTCGACATGATCGAGAGCGCCCCCGAGCGTGTCGCGAATTCGGTCGGCGCCACCTCCGCCGCCCGGAAGCGCGCGAACGTGGCGAGCAGCTCGGCGCCGTAGTCGGGCTCGGCCTCGTACCGGCTGACGATGATCCGGCGCCCCGAGATCCGGACCCGGAAGTCCAGCGCATCGAGGGTGCCCGCCACCCGGCGGGAGTCGGAGCCGAGACGGCCGAAGGCCTCCGAACCGACGTAGTGTCGGAGATGATCGGCGATCTGCCCGAGGCCGCGCGAGCGGGGGTGCGCCGCGTCGAGCCCATCGGCGAGGGCGGCGATGGTCGGGACGTAGAGCCTGACGGCATCGAGAAGCCAGCGCTCCCGTTCGTAGCGGTGGCGGCTGTTCTGGGCGCGCGCGATCCGACCGCGGACTGCCCGCATCCCGTCGGCGAACGAACGGAGTGCCGCCGTGAGCGCGGCGGCTTCGAGGTCGCGGAAGACCGCGTGCCGGTAGGCGATTGCCTCGACGTCGGGGCAGGGCGCGAAGAAGAACGCCTGAAGGTCGTACTCGTTGCGGCGAGCCGTGAGCCACGAGGCGATCTCGTCGAGGTGGAGGTCGGAAACGAAGGCGCCATCCTGGGCTGCCGGCCAGCAGTCGGGGGCGCGGTCGAAGAGGATGCTCAGGGCGCCCGGCACTGCCCGGGGGCGCGGATCCTCGTTCATGGCACACGTCTCAGCTTCGGCCTCCCGGTCGGTCCCGCGACCGGTGGGCCAGTGACACGCTCGACTCGGCGCGATCGGAGGCGTGGATCCCGACCCTTCGCTCCCCGGAAACGCGGATGGCTCCTGGAGCTGGGTCCAGAAGCCATCACCCGCGAACGGGATACGGCGCGAGCTTCATCGCGCGATCGATTGTCCCCAAGCATGGGGCGCGGCGCGACGCTCGTCAAACGGCCGTACTGCGGGCGCCGACCGCCGTGGGGCCGGCCGCGTTCGCATGTTCCGGGCAGCGCGTTGACGGTTATGCGGGGACGACCTACGCTCGGCGCCACGGCGATGGTGTCCGCCGAGACGCGGGTGCGTCTGAACCGCCCGGACCGGGCTGATGGCCCCTCGACTGCATCGGCAGACGTGGGGCTCTTCTCGTGCCCCGGACGGAGGCACATGACCGCTGACGCCACGACGCGTGAGCCGGACCCGGGGCATGCTCACACGCGGCTTCTCGTCGAGGTGGTCGAGCCGCTCGGCCCGGGCCTGGAGCTCGAGCGCGACGAGCGCACAGGCGGCCTCGTTGCAGCCCGCGCCCGAACCGGGGGCCTCTGGCTCGGACTCGATCGCGGGGCCGTGGTCGACTCCGATGATGGGTCGGGCCGCTCCCTACCGGTCCTCATCGCTGTTCCCGGCTCGACGTGGCGGGGTTGTCGGATCGACGCGGAGCTCGTCGGTGCCCTGGAGGCTGATGGTCGGACCGTGCTGGTGGCGAGGATCGATGGGATCTCCGACCCGCTGCCGGCCGTCGCCCGCGTCGTCGCCGAGATGCCGGGCGGGGCGTGGCTCGACGTTGCGGCGGCGGCCGGCATCGCGGCGGCTGCCCGCCGCGAGCATCGGCGGCGCCGGGCGGCGGCACGGATCGTCGGCGGCCGGGCATGGGAGGCGTCGGGGGCGACTCCCGAGGCTCGCCGGTTCACCACGCCGCACTCGGTCGCCGAGTACTCCCTGGGGCAGTTGCCGCCGCGGTTCGCCCGCGGCCTCCTGGACCTCCTCGATTCAGATGAGCGGATCCTCTACTGGGTCGAGCGTCCCGGCATGACCGCGACGGGCTTCCTCGGGCGGGTCTCGCGGCAGGACCGGCGGAGCGCGCTCCTCGTCCTGACCGATCGCCAGGTCGCCTGGCTCGTCGACCACGCCGACCCGGATCGCTACCTCTCGGACTGGGGAATCGATGTCGAGACGATCCCGGTTGAGCTCGTGACCGGTGTCGACACGGCCGAGTCGGGTCGCTGGTGTCGACTGGTCGTCGCCACCGACCGCGGCCGGACCGAGGCGCGACTGCCGGCCGAGCTCTCGGCCGAGGCGGCGGTCGCCGCGGGGCTGATCGAGCGGTTCATCCCGGCCGCGGACGTGCGCCTCCCGCGCCGACGGTACGACGTCGAGCGGTGCGAGATCGACTGGTCGCGGCTCGATGCCTTCGGCGGAGGAACGAACGTCCGTGGTCTGACGGGGCAGCTCGACGCCGCCGCGGTCGCCTGGCTCCTTGGCCCGTCGCGACAGGGCCATCCTGACGCCGAAGCGTGTGCGCTCGCCCCCGACTCGGTCGCCTTTCTCGCGAGCGGTCGCCGTGACGATGTACCGCTCGGGGCGGTCCATGCCTTCCGGGTCGTCCTCTCGCCCCTGGTCGGGAGGTTCGAGGTCGTCGGGTCGCGGGTGCTGGGCACAATGAGCTTCCCGGCGCCGTTCGGCGACCTCGCGGGCACGTTCGTCCGCTCGGCCCGCCGCCTCGCCGCCACCATGCCGGGCCAGGGGAGAGGGCCGTCGGGGGTCTGAGCCCGAAGCGTCAGGCGGGATCGCCGGGGGACGCCAGAGCCGGCTCCGCCGGCTCCACCCGCTCCGCGTGGCCCGGTCGGCTCGACCCGCGCACGAGGCTCGTGACGATCCCCACGCAGCAGACGGCGGCCGCCACGACGAAGGCGTCGTGGATCGCGCCGGCGAGCGCAGCGTTCCGCAGCGCCGCGGTGGGCGTGCCGCCTCCGAGCTCCGCCAGGTGCACGGGCAGCCGCGTCGCCACGATCGCAGCGCTCAGCGCGATCCCCAGCGCCTGGCCGTTGACGCGCATCTGGGCAAGCGTGCCGGACGCCGTCCCCACGCGCGGC
This sequence comes from uncultured Chloroflexia bacterium, assembly GCA_963722475.1. Taxonomy (GTDB): domain Bacteria; phylum Chloroflexota; class Limnocylindria; order Limnocylindrales; family CSP1-4; genus CTSoil-043. The sequence goes on from CAVRMJ010000012.1 coordinate 16,799, forward strand.
CGCGGCACGGAGCCGAGCACGGCGCTGCTGTTCGGGCTCATGAACAGGCCCTGGCCGAGCCCGAGCAGGACGAGCCGCCAGACGAGGTCCGGCAGGGCGAAGTCCGACCGGGAGCTGGGTCAGGCTCAGCAGCCCCAGCGGCCATGATCGCCATGCCTGCGCTGGCCAGGATCCGCGGCCCGAAGCGGTCCGAGGCGGCCCCGCTGAAGGGCGCCACGAGGGCCATCGTGATCGGCACCGGCGTGAGCAGGAGGCCGGCCTCGACCGGCGAGAAGCCGCGGCCCTGCTCGAGCAGGAACGGCAGCAGGAACGTCGCGGTGAACAGGCCCGAGAACGCCACGACGACGCTGGCCAGGCCGGCCGAGAAGGGCCGGATCCGGAACAGGGCCAGGTCGATCATCGGCTGGATCGAGCCGCGTTCCGCGGCGACGAAGGCCGCGCCAAGCACGACGAAGGCCGCGAAGAGCGCGATCGATCGCCGGGCTGGTCCAGCCCCACTGCTGGCCGTCGCTGAGGGCGAGCAGGAGCGCGAAGAGGGCCAGGCCCGAAAGCGCGGCCCCCCGGACATCGAACGACTGGCCCTTCCCCGGCGTCTCGGCCGGGAGCACGCGGGCCGCCCACAGGATCGCGAGGAGGCCGATCGGCGCGTTGATCAGGAAGATCGCCCGCCAGCGTGGCGACCTGGGTGAGGACCCCGCCCAGGGCGGGCCCGAGGCTGAGGCCGATCGAGACGCTGATGCCGTTGAGGCCCAGGGCTCGTCCGCGCTCGCGTGCGGGGAACGTGCGGGCCACGATCGCCGGGCCCATGGCCATGATCATCGCGGCGCCCACCCCCTGGACGACGCGGAACCCGACCAGCCACACCTCGTTCGGGGAGGCGCCGCAGCAGATGCTCGCCAGCGTGAAGATCGTGAAGCCGACCAGGTAGACGCGCTTGAAGGTCAGGACCTCGCCGAGCCGGCCCGACCGGCAGCAGCAGGCTCCCGACGACCAGCAGGTAGGCGACGACCACCCATTCGACGGTCGTCAGGTCGACCCGGAAGTCGTCCTGGATCGCCGGCAGGGCGATGTTGACGATGCTGCCGTCGAGCGTCGCCATGAGCGAGCCGAGCGAGACGCTCGTGAGGATGAGCCACTTGCGTTCCATCGCGTTCCCTGGTGTCGCGATCGTCCCGCCGGTCCCGCGCCCGTCCGGTGGCCGATGCCCGCAACGCTACTCGATGTGGCCGCCGCGGACCACGCTGCCGCGTCCCTGGTCCGGCCTCGCGGGCACCGCGTCGAGGGCTGGAGCGTCAACGAGCCGGGTACACTCCGGCCGTGGAGGAACGCGAGCGAGGCGCAACGGGCTGGTTCGTGACCCTGGAGGGTCCCGACGGCAGCGGCAAGTCCGTCCAGGCGGAACGGCTTCGCGCCGCGGCCGCCGCGGCCGGCCAGGACGTCGTGCTGGTCCGGGAGCCCGGCGGGACGGCCGGTGGGGAGCGGGTCCGGGCGATCCTCATGGACGCGGGGCCCGTCGGGATCCGGCTGACCCAGCGAACGGACGCGCTCCTCTTCAATGCCGCCCGCGCGCAGCTCGTGGACGAGGTGATCCGACCGGCGCTGCGCCGGGGTTCGCTCGTGATCTCCGATCGATACGCGGACTCCACGCTCGCCTACCAGGGCGGCGGGGGCGAGCTGCCGCTCGACGAGCTCCGCTCGGTCGTGAGGTTCGCCACCGGCGGACTGCGACCCGACCGGACGATCCTTCTCGACGTCCCGGTCGAGGTTGGGCTGGCCCGCAAGACGTCGGCCGAGACCACCCGGTTCGAGGCGCACTTCGACCGCACCTTTCACGAGCGCGTGCGCGCCGCATTCCTCTCGTTCGCGGTCGCCGAGCCGGAGCGATGGGTGGTCGTGGACGCCACCGCGCCCGCCGACGACGTGTTCGCCGCCCTCTGGGACGTGCTCGCCGGGATCCCGGGCCTCGGGCCGCGGCTCGCGGGGTAGCCGGCCTCAGCTCGCGGCGGGAGCGCTCGCCACGGCGCCGTGCCCGCCCGCTCGCGCCAGCTCCAGCGCATCCAGGGCGCCCGCGAGCACCTCATCGGCGTTGCCGCCGTCCAGCGGGAATCGTGCGACGCCCGCGGAGACGGAGACGGACCCGCCACCGACGGTCGGCAGCGCCTCGATCGCGCGGATCACGCGGTCGGCGACCGCCAGCCCGCCGGTCCCCGGCGCGATCACGACGAACTCGTCGCCGCCGATCCGCGCCACCGTGTCCACCATCCGAACCTGCTCTGCGAGCACGGCGGCGACCGCCCGCAGGACGTCGTCGCCGCCCGCCCGCCCGATCTCGTCGTTCGTCGCCCGGAAGGCGTCGACGTCGAAGACCGCGACCGCCACCTCGCTCTGCTGCCGGGCCGCCCGGGCCAGCTCGAGCTCCAGGACCCGGTCGAACGTGCGGCGGTTCGCGAGACCGGTCAGCGGATCGATATGGGCGAGGCGCTCCATCCACTCCGCACGCTCGGCCATGCCCGAGGCGAGATGCGACCGGTCGATCTCCAGCGCGGCAAGGTCGGCCAGCGCGTCGGCCAGGCCGGGCGTCCCCGCCGATCCGGGCGTCGCTGCGTTCCAGCCCGTCATGAGCACGCCGACGACGCGCTCGATCCCGCCTCGCCCCACCACGAGCGGCACGGCGCGCAGCCGGGTCAGACCCAGCCGCTCGGTCAGCGTGCCCGCGGTCGGGTCAACCTGCTCGCCGGTGGCGGCGGCTGTGGCCTCCACGGCCCGCTGCTCGACCGCCGCGAGTGCCAGGGGATCGTCCGGACGAGGTTCGGCCGACTCGATGGTCGCGATGTCGGCGCCCGCCAGGCCGCGGCTTCGCAGCACGTGACGCCGCGAACCACCGTCCTCCGGGGCGACGATCACCGCGATGGCCGCACCGAGGTCGTCGGCCACGCTGCGGAGGAGCTCATCGAGGGCCGCGTCCAGGCTCTCGCCGCGGGCGATCGCCCGGACCGCGGCGGCAAGGGGCCCGGCTGCGCCGGTCGGATCGAGGTCTGACACGAGGCCTCCACGTCTGGGTCGGGCGGCGGGCCGGTCGCCGGGGTCCGCATGGCGGGGATGATACGCGCCGTCCACGCCGAGGGAAACGGCAGTCGTCGAGGGCCGGTCACGGCCAGCCGGTCGCCACGAGCCGGACCGCCTTCTATACTCCGCCGCGTGAAGCTCCTCGTCGCGATCGTCCACACGGAGGATGCCGGTCACCTGGTTGACGGGCTTCTGCAGCGCGAGTTCCGGGCGACCCGGCTGCACAGCTCGGGCGGTTTCCTCAAGCAGTCGAACGCGACCGTCATCCTCGGCGTGGAGGACGACCAGGTCGAGGCGGCGCTCGCGGTCATCCGTGAGAACTGCCACTCGCGGACGCAGCTGGTCAACCCGATGCCGCCGATCATGGAGCCGGGCGAGTTCTTCCTCCCGTACCCGCTGGAGGTGGAGGTCGGCGGCGCCACGGTCTTCCTCCTTCCCGTGGAGCGCTTCGAGCGGATCTGACGGCCGTCATGCCTGATCTCCCCGGCTGGCTCGCGCGGCTCGGGCCGGCCGCCCCGGATCTCGTGGCGCCGTTCCTGGCGCTGCAGGAGGGGCGTCCGCTGGCCGTTCGCCGCGCTGTCCGCCGGCGCGCCGGTGCGGGATCGGTCGCGCGGCTCCTGCCCCAGCACGGGGCGGTCGCGGATGCCTTCGAAGCGCGTCTCCGGTCGTTCCCGGAGGTGGCCTTCGCGATGCCCGGCGGCGAGGCGGACTGGACGGTCGCCGAGGCGCTCGGCCACGCGTTCGAGGCCCGGCAGGGGCTGGTCCTCGCCGCAGCCCTCGCCGCCGCCGGGCGGTGGCCACCCGACGCCCCGGTCGTGGTGCCGGGCGTCCCGGGCCGCGCGGGCGCCGATCGCGACGAGCTGCTCCGGCGCCTGGCCACCAGCCGCCGCCTGGTCGAGCGCGCCGCCCGTTCGATCGCCGAGCACGAGATGGAGCCCTGCCCGCTCGAGCATCCCCTCGTCGGCAGCCTGCGCTGCGGCGAGTGGTTCCTCTTCGCGGGCGTCCACGACCTGATGCACCTCGAGCAGCTCGCGGCGCTGGCCGCCGCGCTGTCCGACGGGCCGACACGCGAGCTCGCCGTCCCGGGGACCGCATGAGTCCCGTTCGCCCGGACCTCGTGGAGTGCTGGATCTACCGGCTGGCGGAGCCCGGCCGGGTGGAGCTTCTGCTGATCCGCCGTTCGGCGAGCCGCATCTTCCCGGGCCTCTGGCAGTGCGTCACCGGCGGGCTGGAAGCGGGCGAGCGCGTCCCGATGGCGGCGCTCCGGGAAGCTGCTCGAGGAGGTCGGCTTCGGGCCCCCGGAGATCGAGGCGTTCTACGACCTGGACCAGGTCACGCAGTTCTACGACGAGGGCCCGGACGCCGTCGTGAACTGGCGCGATCTTCGCGGTCCGGGTCCGGGCCGACGCGATCCCGCGGCTTTCCCACGAGCACGACGACGCCCGCTGGGTCGCGGCCGCGGACGCGATCCGCCTGGTCGTCTGGCCGTCGTACCGCGGACGATCGAACGCATCCTCGGCTCGCTCACCGACCCTGCTCGCGGCGCCGTGGTTCGAGCTGACCCTCGACGGGCGCCGGATCGCCCGTCCCCCTCGCGACGGCTGAAGGTCCGGGCGACGCGGCCGGGCCCGGGGCTCGCGCGCGGTAGAATGCCGCGCAACCCGCCCGCTCGTCGCGTCCCAGGAGGCCGGAGTTGCTCGACCAGGACCTCTCGATCGCCCCGGCCTCCCGCCGCGCCTTCCGCTCCAGGGTCGATTCGCTCCGGCCGACCTACGGGTTCGAGGACGTCTCGCTCGCGCCGGGCACGGAGACGGTCGAGCCCGCCGACGTGGACCTCGCCCAGGACTTCTGCGGGATCGAGCTCCCGATCCCGGTGCTCGCGGCCGCGATGGACGCCGTCGTCGACGCGCGGAGCGCCGGCGTGCTCGCCGGGCTCGGCGGGCTCGCCTTCCTCAACCTCGAGGGCGTCCAGGCGCGCTACGAGGACCCCGGGCCGATCCTCGAACGGATCGCGACGGCCGGCGACGCCGAGATCCAGGCCGTGCTCGCCGACGCGTACGCGGCCCCGATCCGCGACGAGCTGATCGCCCGCCGGATCGCGGAGATCCACGCCGCCGGGTCGAAGGCCGCCGTCTCCGCCACCCCGGGCGCCGCCCGCCGGTTCGGGCCGGCGTGCGCCGAGAATGGCGCGGACCTCTTCCTGGTCCAGAGCCAGGTGAGCAGCGCGCGCCACCTCGCATCCGGGTACGAGCCGCTCAGCCTGGCCGAGTTCACCCGCCTCATGCCGATCCCGGTGGCGGTCGGGAACACGACGAACGCGGAGGCCGCCTTCGCGCTGATGGAGCAGGGCGCCGCGGCGGTGTTCGTGGGCGTCGGGCCCGGCGCCGCGTGCACGACGCGCGAGGTGCTCGGGATCGGCGTCCCGCAGGTGACGGCGGTGAGCGACGTGGCGGCCGCCCGCGACGCCTACTTCGCCGAGACCGGCCGCTGGGTCCCGGTCGTCGCCGACGGCGGGATGAAGAAGGGCGGCGACATCGCCAAGGCGATCGCTGCCGGCGCCGACGCCGTGATGCTCGGCTCCCCGCTCGCCCGCGCGCAGGAGGCACCGGGTCGCGGCACGAACTGGGGGATGGCCGCCCCGTCGCCGGTCCTTCCGCGCGGGACGCGGATCAAGGTCGGGACGATCGGGCCGATGGAGCAGATCCTGTTCGGCCCGTCGCACGTGACCGACGGGACGCAGAACCTCATGGGCGCGCTCCGCCAGTCGATGGCCGCGCTCGGCGCCCGCACCCTGCGCGAGATGCAGCAGGTCGAGATCGTCTACGCGCCGTCGGTCGCCACCGAGGGGAAGTCCTGGCAGCTCCGCGGGCGATAAGTCGAAGGTAAGGTCGAGGGGGTAGGCTGACCGCGTGACGCAGCCAACGAAGATCCTCCCCAGTCGATTCCGCCGGGCTCTTCTCTACGTGGTCGAGGGACTCGGGTCCGTGAGCGTCACGAAGCTCCAGAAGGCGCTTTATCTCGCGGATCTCGAGCACTTCACGCTGACAGGAACGACGCTGACCGGCGCTCGGTGGGTGCGGTACACGCACGGGCCCATGGCAAAGGCGCTCGTTCCTTCCACCCAGGTCATGGATGGCCACGAGATCGACGTTGCCACGGAGCCCGTCGGCTCGTACGACGCGAGGGTCTACCGGCCCGGACCTGCGCCGCGCTTCCGGCCGAACCTTGCGCCGGAGGAGAAGGCGACGCTTGATCGAATCCTGGAGTTGATCCGGCCTCTCTCGACGAAGGACGCGATCACGCTGGCGTACAACACTGCGCCGATGCGGTTCCTCCAGCGCATCGAGGAGGAGACAGGCCAGATCCAGTTGGATCGCGAGATCCCGTTCGACCTGGATGACGCAACTGTGGCCGATGTCGCCTCTCCTCGGTCCCCGGCGGATCCCGGCGCCGTCGCCTCGTTCAAGCGCCGTGAACGCGCCCGGATCCGTGACCTGCAGGAGGCGGCAGTCGCGCGAGCCTCGCGGTGATCGAGCCCGGCGCCGTCTTCGAGATCCCGGCCGCCCTGGCCGATCCGCCCCAGCGAGCGCGCGACCCGAACGCGCCGGCGCGCGAGCACCGGTGGGTGTTCGTGGTGTCCAACAAGGCAGACTGCCGCGACCGTTTCCAGGAGACGGTGGTCGTCGTCCTGCTGAGCGCCCAGACCCAGTACGCCCACCGGCACGACGTCCTCATCCGAAGGCCGGATGGCGGGATCGTCCGCGACTCCATTGCCCAGACGGACCTGGTGTTCATCATCGAGAAGGTCGAGCTGGCAGACGACCGAGCGCGTGGAACGGTCATGTCAGACACGCTGCGCCAGGTGCGCGTGAAGCTCGCCGAAACCCTCGGAATCTCGCCAGGAGCCTGACGCTACACTGCGGGCGCAAAGTCGAGCGGTGCGGCCAGTACCCGGGCGAGCTGCTCGTCGAGGAGGGGCTCGAGGCGGATCGCCTCGCTGACGGCGTGAATGGCGCGCTGGTACTGCTCGAGCTGGGCGAGGTCGAGGGTGCGGCCGCGGCGGTCGGTCAGCCAGTGCTCCAGGGGTCGGAACAAGCCGCCCCATGCCCAGGCGGCTTCGGGCACCCCGGTGAATCGCTGCGTGGCGTTGATCCACACGGAATCGGTGGCCGGGTCATGCCGGGCTTCGTCGACGCGGTTGCTGCCCGGCCCTCGAAGCGGATGTCGGGAGTGACCGGCGCCTCCATCAGGTGCGCGGCTGCGAGCTCGGCCCCGAGGCGCGGACATGGCCGCGAAGACGGTCGCATCCGCCGGGAAGGGAATACGCGGATGGTCGATCTCCAGCGGGGCCTGGAATACTCGCCGGTACATCGGCGCCGACAGCACCGCGAGCATGTAGTCCGCGATCGACTCGACGCTGACGACTCGGCCAGCGCTGCGTCGGATCGCCGATGCGAGAGCCGGGTCGAGGTTCTCGGTCCACCCGGAGTCCGCGGCGAAGAGCGTGCCCTCGGCCGCGACGTCTGCGAGGTGGAGCGGGTAGACGTGACACACTGACCGGTCACATGCGCGGTGGCGATCCCGCGGGTGATCGTGGCGATCGTCCCGATCGGGCGGGCGCGCTGTCGGTCCGGAAGAGGGAGAAGCGCAGGAAGTCGGTGACGAGCAGGTTGTCGATCGATCGTCGATACCGCTCGACCTGCTCGCTCTCGAGGACTCGCGCGAACACTGCAGCCGGTCCGATGGGCTTGGTCTCGCCGTATCCGATCGGGCTGCCCGAGCCGTCGACCACCTGGAGGTCGGGCTGGCCCACGTCACGGAGCCGCAGCTCCGGATGAACCGTGATCGGAGCGAGCTCGAGGTCGTGCGCGGCCGCGTGGAGGAAATCGACCAGCGGGCGGCCGGAGGGTGTACTCGGTGGCGCCAGGAACGCTGGCGGCGTCGCGGAGGGCCTGGAGGTAGGCCCGGACCGGTTCCCGCGCGAAGCCTCATGACGGTGGAGACTACACCGCATGAGATTCATCCCGCGGCCAGTCGCCCCCTGATGCCAGACCCGTACGGCGAGCAGCTGGTCGGCTGGGAGAAGGCCGTCGCGATCGAGACGCGGGGCCGGGTGAGCGGGCGGACCGTCGTCGCGACCGTGGGGTTCGTCGAGGAGCCGGACGGCTCGCTCCTCGTGGCCGCCGGAGACCCGGGCGCGCACTGGGCGGCGAACCTGCGCGCCGAGCCGCGCTGCGCGGCACGGATCGGCACCCGCCGATCCACCTTCATCGCGGACGAGCTCGAGGGCGCCGCGAAGGCACGGGCCGTCACGGAGCTGATCCTGAAGTACGGCACGCCGTCCGAGGGACTTGGCGCGGGTCCCGCCTTCCGGCTGCGGCCGGCGCCCTAGCCGCGGCCTCCCGTGCCGAGTACCGACGCCCCGCGCCCGGACCCTGCACCCGGCATCGGCGCCCCCGTACACTGCGGGCCACGGCCCTGTTCGCGGAGGGAGCCGAGCGAGGGAGGAGCGGGCGATTGAGCGACGCGGCGGAGCAGCAGGCGGATCGGGCTCGCGCACAGGACGACGGCGCCCCAGTCCAGGAGGTGGCGCCTGGCGATGGCCGGCCGCCAACCGGCGACACCGAGCCGCGCCCCGACGACCACGAGCGGGCCACCCGCCGGCGCGGCAAGACCGTCCACGGCGAGCTTGCCAACGCGGGCCACCGCGTCCTCGCCCCGGACGACGCCGAGGTGGAGGCGTACCTGGAGGTGGCCCTGGACGCCGGGGCGCCGCAGCGCCCCGACGTCGACCGCCCCGGCGGCGCCGTTCCGCGCGGCGAGGGCAGCGGGGGCGAGCCGGACACCGTCGTCGTCCTGGACTTCGGCAGCCAGTACGCGCAGCTGATCGCCCGGCGCGTGCGCGAGCTGCACGTCTACTCGGAGCTCCTGCCCTTCGACACGCCGTGGCCGGAGATCGCGAAGCGACGCCCGCGCGCGATCATCCTGTCCGGCGGCCCCTCGAGCGTCTACGAGGAGGGCGCGCCGCGGCCCGACCCCGCGGTGTGGAGCGCGGGCATTCCCGTCCTCGGCATCTGCTACGGGCTGCACCTGATGGCGCGCGAGCTCGGCGGCGACGTGGTCTCCTTCGCGAAACGCGAGTACGGCCCCGCCACGATCACGTTCACCGACGACAGCCCGCTCTTCGCGGGACTGGACCGCGAGCAGCCGGTCTGGATGAGCCACGGCGACTCGATCGTCGCGCCGCCGCCGGGCTTCCGGCCCACGGCCCAGACCGCGTCCACGCCGTTCGCCGGCCATCGCCGATCCGGCCCGCCGCCTGTACGGGATCCAGTTCCATCCCGAGGTTGGCCACACGCCGCGCGGCCGCGACATCCTGCGCAACTTCGTGCTGGGGATCGCCGGCGCGCGACCGACCTGGACCGCCGCCAACTTCATCGAGTCCACCGTCAACGAGATCCGCTCGCGCGTGGACGCACAGGCGCGCGAGTCGGGCGGCACCGGCCTCGTGATCTGCGCCCTCTCCGGCGGGGTCGATTCCGCGGTCGCGGCCGGCCTGGTGCATCGCGCCGTCGGGGACCGGCTCACCTGCGTCTACGTCGATCACGGCCTGATGCGCAAGAAGGAGTCGGAGCTCCTGCGCGTCACGTTCGAGAAGAACCTCGGGATGCGGCTCGTGATGGTGGATGCGCGGCAGCGCTTCCTGGCGCGCCTCGCCGGCGTGACCGACCCGGAGTCGAAGCGGAAGATCATCGGCGACGAGTTCATCCGGGTCTTCGAGGAGGAGGCGGCCAAGCTCGGCCGGATCGACTTCCTGACCCAGGGGACGCTCTACCCGGACGTGATCGAGTCCACGACCCCGGAGACGAAGGCGGCCCAGAAGATCAAGACGCACCACAACGTGGGCGGCCTGCCGGACGACCTGCGCTTCACGCTCATCGAGCCGCTGCGCTACCTGTTCAAGGACGAGGTCCGGCTGGTCGGGCTGGAGCTCGGCCTGCCCGAGGCGATGGTCTTCCGCCAGCCCTTCCCGGGTCCCGGCCTCGCGATCCGGATCATCGGCGAGGTGACGGCCGAGCGGCTGGACACGCTCCGCGAGGCGGACTGGATCGTGATCGACGAGATCAAGGCGGCCGGCCTCTACCGGAGCCTGTGGCAGTCCTTCGCGATCCTCACCCCGGTCCGCTCGGTGGGCGTGATGGGCGACGGACGGACGTACGCGAACGTCGTGGCCATCCGCGCGGTGACGTCCGAGGACGGCATGACGGCCGACTGGGCGAAGCTCCCCTACGACGTGCTGGGAACGATCAGCTCGCGGATCGTCAACGAGGTTCCCGGGGTCAACCGGGTCGTCTACGACATCAGCTCCAAGCCGCCCGCCACCATCGAGTGGGAGTAGGCGTGGAGCCGCACTCATCGAGTGCGAACGGTCGGTGCGCGGACGCGCCGCGCGGCCGCGCGGCGCCTGACCGACGACGACGCGGTCCGCTAGCATCGCGGCTGCATGGCCGACACCGATCTGCCTGGGATCCCGGCGCCGCCGCCGGCGGCTGCCCGGCGCGCGCTGCCCGTGGTGCTCGGCGCCCCTCGCGAGCCCCGACGACGAGACGTGCGGCGCGTGCGGGGCAACGATCAAGGGTGATGCCGCGCTCGAGATTCCCGGCGTGACGGCGATCGACAGCCAGCACGCGTCGCGGGCCGCCGCGCCCCGCAAGGTCCGCCGAACGTTCGGCGCGCTGTTCGTCGGCGGGGACGACGAGATCCTGCCACCCGCCGAGGCCGAGCTGCCAGCGCTCGCGCCGCCCGACGCGGAAGTCCGTCGCGAGATGCTGCGCCTCCAGATGGACGCGGAGCTCGTGAAGCTCACCGCCCGCGCGGCCGCACTGGCTGCGGAGCGGGGCATCCCGTTCCCCGCCGGGCCGGCCGGCGCACCGGGGTCGGGTGCAGCGCCCGAGACGGTCAGCCCACGCCGGAGCCGCCGCCGCCCTCGATCGACGAGCCGACGACGGACGGCCCGACTGCCGCCTTCGAGGCGACTTCGCCGGAAGAGCCAGCGCCGGGACCCCACCCGTAGACGCGGTCGCCGCCCCGGTATCCTGCCCTCCTGATGCCCCGGCTGCCCCCGCCCGGACCCTCGTACCTGCGCGAGCACGAGGTCGTGCTCGGCGACCGTCGCCTTCGGGCCGGCATGGATCGCCCGACCGAGATCGAAGGCTGGTGGCTCGCCGTGCTGTGGGTCGCCGATGCGGACGGCATCGTGGCCTGCAGGGCCGCGGCCCCGGCGGCCGGACCGCCGCCGGATCCGCCGCTCGCGCGGCTCGGGCCCCTGTTCTCCGGGGGACTCGCCGGGTTCGTGCTCGAGGACGGCGGCCGCCAGCAGATCCGCCTCCGCCTGCCCGTGCCGCCCGAAGACCCGGAGCGTCCGTGGTCGGCGCCGCTCGTCGTCCAGGCCGCCATTCGCTGGGAGCCGGCTCGTGCGGCGGCAATGACCCAGAACGCGCTGGCCGACGTGGCCCTGGCCGCCTTCCGGCGCGCGGTCGAGGGCATCCACCGGCCCTGAGCAGTCCATTCCTGCGCGACGACGGCTGGGCACGATGCCCGGCACCGGCCGCGCGTACCCGGGGTCGGGTGCCTTCCCGGTGCGGGTACACTCAGCGGATGCGCGACCTGTTCGACGACTTCATGAAGGAGCTCGCGGAGCGCCAGCGCCAGGCCCAGGCGGCGGCACGAGGTGAGCGCGCCCCTGCGCCCGCCGACCCCTCGGACGAGGCGGAGCCCGAGGCCGCATCGAGTCCCGACGAGGCCGTTGACGGTCCACGTGCCGACGGCGACAAGCCCGCCGACGGCGACAAGCCTGCCGACACCGACCGTGCTGATCACGGCGCCACGCCTGAGCCGGACGACGCGCCGTCGCCGCTCCACCGGCCGCGATCCGTCGGCGACGGACATCGGGTGCCGCCGGGCGTGCCCCCGCGCCGGCGAGGCCCGGGCGGACCCCGGGATGGCGGTTCGGGGCGGCGGCTCGGATCGCTCGGCCCGCAGGTGGTGCTGACCGTCGTCGCGCTGATCCTGCTCAGCGCCATCTTCCTGGTGGGATTCGGGATCCAGCTCGTCACGGACGCCACCTGGTTCAAGAGCGTCGGGTTCGATCCGGTCTTCTGGACGCGGATCGGGGCGCAGGCCGGGCTGTTCGCGCTGGGCCTCGTGATCACGCTCGTCTTCCTCCTCGGCAACATCTGGCTTGCGGGCCGCCTTGCGCCCCCGCCCGGGACCGGGGCGGGCGACCGGTTCCGCGCGTTCATCGACCGCCTGGGCCAGACCGCACGGACCGCCGAGCGAGAGCCCCCTCCGCACCCGCTACGACGCCTTCGGCGGGCCGCGTCGCGGACCCTTCGGCGAAGACGACGCGGACCGCCCTCGCGGGATGCGTCCGGCGGGCCCCGGCCTGACCACGGCGGACCTCCCGGACCTCCGACCGATCGGCGTGGTCGTCCTCGTGATCCTCGCGGTGCTCGTGGCTCTCGGCACGGCCGGCGCCCTGTCGGGGAGCTGGGAGACCGTCGCCCTGTATGCGAACCGCGTGCCGTTCGCGACAGCGGGCGCGGCGCCCGTCGTGGACCCGATCTTCGGCCGGGACATCAGCTTCTACTTCTTCGAGCTGCCCTTCCTGCGGCTCCTCCAGGCGACGGCCGGCGGGCTCCTGCTCGCGGCGCTCGTCTTCGCGCTCGCCCGCTACGTCGTCGCGGCGCTCGGCGGGAGCGGCTTCACGACGCCGGTTCGCGTCCACCTGGGCGTTCTCGCCGGCCTGTACCTGCTCACCGTCGCGGCGGGCTACCAGCTGGACAAGCTGGAGCTGGTCTACAGCACGAACGGCGTCGCGACGGGCGTCAGCTACACCGACCAGGCCGCCCGCTTCTTCGCCTTCGACGCCCTGACGATCGTGGCCGGGATCGTGGCCGCCCTGCTCGTCGGCGGGCGCGTTCACCCGCTGGATTGCTCCGCTCGGGGCCGGGGTCGCGATCTGGCTCGGCCTCTCGCTGCTCCTCGGCGCGGTCTACCCGGAGGCGATCCAGCGCTTCACGGTCGACCCGAACCAGTACGCCCAGGAGCAGCCGTATGTCGTCAACAACATCGCGATGACGCGCCTGGCCTACGGGCTGACGGGCTGGCAGGTGCAGGACTACGGCGGAGAGACGCCCCTGACCGCCGACGCGGTCACGCAGGACGCCTCGACATTCCAGAACGCCCGCCTGTGGGACTACCGGCCCCTCCAGACGACGCTGGAGCAGATCCAGACGGTCCGCCAGTACTACCAGTTCGTCGACGTGGACACGGACCGGTACACGATCAGCGGCAACGTCCGGCAGGTCATGCTGTCCGGCCGCGAGCTGGCGCCCGAGCTGAACCCCCAGGGCGGAAGCTGGGTCAACCAGCGGATCGTCTTCACCCACGGCTACGGCCTGGCGATGGTCCCGGTCAACGAGGTGGACAGCCAGGGCCTTCCGGAGCTGATCATCAAGGATCTGCCCGTGACCGTCTCGGCCGGTGCGCCTCCGGTCAGCCAGCCGCGGATCTACTTCGGCGAGCGGCCCAACGACTGGGTGATCGTGGGCGCGCGCCAGGCCGAGTTCGACTACCCGGTGGGAACCTCGAGCACCGGCGCGCCGAACTCGCAGGTGGAGACGCGCTGGACCGGGACCAACGGGATCAAGCTCGACTCCATCCTCACGCGCCTGCTCTTCGCGGCGCGCTTCACGGACCTCAACCTCCTGATCTCCGACCAGGTGACCTCTGACAGCCAGCTCCTCATGTACCGGAGCCTCGGCGAGCGCCTGAACCTCATCGCGCCGTTCCTGGCCTACGACAAGGACCCGTACCTCGTGGTCACCGGCGACGGGCGTCTCGTCTACATCCAGGATGCCTACACGATCTCGGATCGCTTCCCGAACGCCCAGCCGTTCGACGATTCCGTGCTGAGCCAGGGAAGCGGGCTCGGCCGGGCAGTCGTTCGACTACCTGCGCAACAGCGTCAAGGTGGTCATGGATGCCTACGACGGCTCGATGACGTTCTACGTCGCCGATCCGACCGACCCGCTGATCCGGGCCTGGGAGGGCGTCTTCCCGACGCTCTTCAAGCCGCTCTCCTCGATGCCGGCGGACCTCCAGGCGCACCTCCGCGTGCCCGAGGACCTGTTCAACGTCCAGACGGAGATGTACGCGAAGTACCACGTGACCGATCCGGCCAACTTCTACCAGGGCAACGACCTGTGGACCGTGCCCCAGAACCAGGCCACGTCGGCAACCGGCCAGCTGCCGCTGGAGGCGTACTACGTCTACATGCGGATGCCGGGCGCGGACAAGACGGAGTTCCTGCTCCTCCAGCCGATGGTCCCCAAGTCCCGGCCCAACATGATCGCGTGGGTGGCGGCTCGCAACGACGCGCCGAACTACGGGGCGGTCGAGGTCTTCAAGTTCCCGCCGGACACGTCGGTCTTCGGACCGGCGCAGATCGAGGCCCGGATCGACCAGGAGCCGGCGATCAGCTCCCAGCTCACGCTCTGGAACCAGTCCGGCAGCACGGTCGTGCGGGGCAACCTGATCGTCGTGCCGGTCCAGGACTCGATCATCTACCTGGAGCCGATCTACCTGCAGTCCACCGGCTCTGCCATCCCCGAGTTCACGAAGATCGTCGTGGCCAGCCCGACCAGGGTGGTCTGGGGCGACACGCTGAGCGAGGCGCTCACCGCGCTCCTCGCCGGCTCGGGCCCGTCGCCGTCACCGTCGCCAGGCGTCAGCCCGTCGCCCGGCGGGCCGTCGCCCTCGCCCGGCATCAGCCCTCCGCCCGCCGCGTCCGCCACTCCGGGCCCCAGCGGCGGCCCGGAGGTCACCCCGAAGCCGAACGACGTCAAGGGGCTCATCGACTACGCGAACGTCCACTTCGAGGCTGCCCAGGCCGCGCTCCGGGCGGGCGACTTCGCGACGTACGGCGTGGAGATCGCGAGGGTCCAGGCGGCGCTCCGCCAGCTCGGGGTCGTGGTGATCCCGAGTCCGACACCCGCGCCCTGACGGGCGCCGCACCCGCCACGTGACCTCATCGCCACCGGTCGGCGTGCTCGAGGAGCTCGACGGCCGGCCGATCATCCCGTTCCCCGGGCCGTCCGGCGCGATGGCGTGGCCGCGAGCGATGGTCGCGGCGTCGGCCGCGGTCGCATCGCGGCCGCGGCTGTGGGTCCTCGCGCTGCTCGCGTTCCTCGCCCGCGGCGGCCTCGTTCCGCTCGTGATCCCGATGCTGGTCCTGCCGACGTTCGTCGGCGTCTCGAACATCGTCGGGCCGACCTCGGTGACGGCAGCGGGCCCGACGCCCCGGCTGGTCGCGATGGTCGCGGCGTGGCTGGGGGTCGTGCTCGTGGCGATCGTCGCCGGCACGCTCATCGCGGCCGCAGCGGAGGTCGCGCTCTACCGCACGACGGGTGCGCCCGGGGCAGACACGACCGGGGTTGGGCTGCCCTCCGGGGCGGCGGCTCGGGCCTTTGCGTCGGGCCGTCGAGCCGCGCTGCGGGTTGCGGCGGTCCGGCTCGGGCTCCTGCTGCCCGTCGCGCTGGTGCTGGTCGTGGCCGTTCCGGCGTGGGTCCAGGTCGCCTACCGCGAGCTCCTGCTGCCGTCGGACCTGGCCGTCCCGCTCCCGGTCCGCGTGGTCGCCGGCGCGCCCCTGCCGGCAGCAGGGCTGGTCGCGATGTGGCTCGCCACCGAGGTGCTCGGCGGCCTGGCGGCGCGGCGGATCGCGCTCCGCGGATCCTCGATTGCCGCCGCCCTGACGGGAGCCGCCGGCGACGTGGTGCGCGCACCCGTGGCGGTCCTCCTGACCGTCGCGCTGGGGATCGCGGGCACGCTGCTGCTCCTCGTGCCGGCGATCGCGGTGGTCGGAGGTGCCTGGGACCATTCCCGGATCGCGCTCGTCGACGGCCCTGACGCGGCGGGCGTCATCCTGGCGACGTTCGCGCTCGTCGCGGCCTGGGCGGCCTGTCTCGGCGTGGCGGGCATCACGGCCGCGTGGCGTTCACTGCTGTGGACGGCGGAGCTTGCTCGACGCTCCCGGGCAGGGTGAGCACACCGGGGCTCGACGCCCGTGCCACACTCGCGGCGTAACGCAGCGAGGGGAGCGTCGAGCGATGACCGAACCGCGCGTCTGTCCCGAGTGCGGCGCCGCCGTGGCGACCGGCCGCCTTTCCTGCGGGGCGTGCGGCGCCCTCCTCGCGTCGGTCGAAGGAGGCCGAGCCGCCCAGGCCACGCCGACCTCCGCCCCGCCTCCGCCGGCCCCGTCGAGGCCGACGGTGCCACCCCCGGCGCCGCCCGCCCCGCCGTTGGAGGTCCCGCCTCCGGTCCCGATTCCCGGTTCGTACCTCCCGCCGTCCACCGTGGTGCGGAGCGCGCCCGCCGCGGTTCCGGCCCCGGCCCCGCCCCCGACGGCGTCACCCCCGCTCCCGCCGCTCCCGGCGTCCCTGCCGCGCGGCGCGGAGCCGGACGAGACGATCCCCGGGCAACCGGCCCGGGTTCCCGTCCTCGAGCTGCCCTTCGCGCTCGCGCCGGGCGTCGGTCCCCGGCTGGTGGCCGCCGGGGCGACGCTTACGATCGTCGCGTTCGTGATGCCCTGGATCTCCGATCGTGGCGTCATCATCGGCGGCGCCCCGGGGAGCGGCTACTTCGCCACGTGGGGCCTGGCCGCGGTCGGCAACATCCTCCCATTCCTGCTGGCGTGGGCAAGCCTTGTCGTCACCATCTTCCCGAACCGGTTGCCGCGGCACGCGACGCTGGGCCTCCTGCCGGTCGTGCTGGGCGGGTTCCTCGCGGGGGTTGGCTGGACCTACCTCGTCGCGTCGCCCGCGATCGGGATCGGGCTCTGGGCGCTCGTCGGGGGCGCACTTCTGCTCCTGGCCGGCGGGTCGCTCGACCTCCGCGCCGCTCGCGCCCCCGGGAACCGCAGCTGACGCTCGCGTCACGATCACGTGCGGCTGTCCCGCCACGCGCCCGGGCGGCACCCCGTGGGACGGCTGCTACACTGCGCCGCAGCAGGGCGGGGGATCGAGCTCGACACCGGGTGATGAGCCGCCACATGGGTGAAGAGGCCGCATGAACCTCGACTTCCTCTCGGGCATCGGCGACTCGATCGGGTCGTTCTTCGGCTCGCCGCTCGTCCAGCTCGGGTTCAAGGCGATCGGCATCTACATCGTCATCGTGTGGCTCGCCGCCGCGTTCTGGGCCTTCCGCGACATGCAGCTCCGGTCGGCCAACCCCATCGTTCCCTATCTCGCCGCCGCCTTCATCATCGGCTTCACGCCCGTCCTCTTCGTGTTCGCGGTCCTCGTCTACAAGATCATCCGGCCGCAGGAGCGGCTCGGGGAGGCGTACGAACGTGGCCTGGCGGAGGAGGCGCTGCTCGCCGAGATCGACGCGATCGAGCACTGCGCGACCTGCGGCCGGAAGGTCAACGACGAGTGGATCCTCTGCCCGACCTGCCGGACGCGCCTGAAGCGCGTCTGCCCCCACTGCAGCCGGCTGGTCGGTTTCGAGTGGTCTCTCTGCGCCTGGTGTGGCCGCGACTTCGATCGCCCGATCGGCGCGGTCGGCGCGACCGGGCCCGCCCGGACGCAGGCTGTGCGCGTCGAGGAGGCGCCGGCCCCGACCCCCGAGGCGAGTCCGGCCGTTCCGCTCCGCGCCCGCCGGCCGGCTCCGTCGACTGACAGGGTCGGCACCGCCGCGCCAGCCAAGACCGTGTCGAGCCCGACCGTGTCCAGCCCGACCGTGTCCAGCCCGACGCCGCGGCCCTGAACCCGTCCGACTCCTCGGCGAGCGGCGAGCCGGCGACTGCGGCCCAGGTGCGGCACGGCACGTTCGACCTCGATGGGCGCGCGGCCCCCGGTCTCTACGCTGCGGGCTGGGGCCTCGGCACCGTCGGCCTCGCCGCACTCTTCGTCGGGCTCGCAGCGGGAGGGGGCGGCGCCGGGCCATGGATCTTCGTGGCGGGGTTCGGCGTCCTCGCGCTCGGCCTCGTCGCGGCCGCCGGGGCACAGGGTCTCCAGCGCGCCGCCGACGGCGTCGCCGGGTACGCCGGTCCGTCGCCGTACCTCGTCTTTGCCGCGGCGTTCCTGGGGAGCCTCTTCATCGTCAACGTGCTGGTGGTCGTCCTTGACGCCATCGGGGTGCGGATCGGCGACCAGGCAGGCGTGCTGATCTCCTCGCTGATCTCGGGCATCGTGTCGGTCGGGCTGATCGCCCTGCTCGTGGTCGGGCCGGGCGCGCTGCGCTGGAGCGACCTTGGGTTCCGCCGACCCCGGCCCGGGGAGGGCTCGCTCGTCTCGGACGTCGCCTGGGGCGCCGCGCTCGCCGTCCCGGCGATCCTGGCCGCGGCGGTCCTCGCCGCGCTCCTCATCGCGGTCCTCGGCACGACTCCCGAACCGACCCTGCCTCCCACTCGCGATCCGTTCGGGGCCACGCTGAACCTGCTGGCCGCCGTCGTGGTGGCGCCATTCTGGGAAGAGCTGTTCTTCCGCGGCTTCACGACGACGGCGTGGGCCCGGACCGCGGGCCCGCGGGCGGCGATCCTGCGAGCCGGGCTCTTCTTCGCCCTGGTCCACGTCATCACCGTCATGGGGAGCGACTTCTCCACGGGCCTGCGCGTGGCGCTCATCGCGTTCGCCATCCGGATCCCCGTCGGGCTCCTCCTGGGCTGGGTCTTCCTCCGCCGTCGGACGCTCGCCGCGCCGATCGCCCTCCACGCCGTCTACAACGGGATCCCGCTCGTGCTCTTCCTGCTCGCGGGCTCGCGGGTGGTCACGGGATAGGACCGGCCGGCCCGCCAGCCGCGCCTGCCGCAGTCGACCGCCGACCGTGCCGCCCGGTGAGTGGCAGGCAAGACCGTGGTGAGTCCGCGGTGAGCGCCGACCCCTAGGCTTCGCAGCGTTCCCGGGTCCGGATGGCGGAGGAATCGGCGGGCTCCGTTGTCCGGGCCCGGGGACACCACCACCTGACGCACCTGGAGGACCCCCGTGATCGACGCCGGTTCCACGGCCCCGCTGCACCGGCCGGCCGGCCGCCGCCTCCGCGAGATCCCGACCGAGGACCGCCCCCGCGAGCGCCTCGCCGCCCGCGGCGCCGCCGGCCTGACGTCGGCCGAGCTGATCGCCCTGGTCTGGGGGTCCGGCGCGCGCGGCATGGGTGCGGTGGACCTCGCGGAGGAGGCGCTGGCCCGGCACGACGGGCTGGCGGGTCTCGCCCGGGCAAGCGAGCTGGAGCTCGTCGACCTCCCGGGCGTCGGGACCGCGAAGGCGGCCCAGCTGACGGCGTCCTTCGAGCTCGGGCGCCGCCTCATGGCCGACTGGCCGGCCGGACGCTGGACCGTCCGCAGCCCGCGCGACGTCGCGGACCGGCTCATGCCGCTGATGGGCCACCTGGAGCGCGAGGAGCTGCGGGTCGTCCTGCTGAATGCGAAGAACGCCGTGCTCAAGGTGGTGACGGTCTACCAGGGCAACGTCTCCGCCTCGCTCGTCCGCGTCGGCGAGCTCTTCCGCGACGCCGTCCGGCTCAATGCCGCCGGCGTCATCCTCGTCCACAACCACCCCTCGGGCGACCCGACCCCGTCGCCGGACGACCTCCACCTGACCGCCGAGGCGCTGGCCGCGGGACGCCTGCTCGACATCGAGCTGCTCGACCACGTCGTGATCGGCCACGACGCCTTCGTCTCGCTCCGCGACCGGGGGGTCTCGTTCGATCGGCCCGGCGCCCGCGGCCTTCGCGCCGCGGCGGGCTGATCGGCCGCGGGCGGTATACTCCGCGAGCGTCCGCGCATGCTGGCGCCGCCTCGCGCAGCCCGCGTCCACGCGGCGGCCCGCGCCTCAGCTGAGCCGCAAGGTCGAAGGGACCCCTGCCCGCATCATGCTCGACGCGCTCCTCGGCATCTTCTCCCGCGACATCGGCATCGACCTCGGGACGGCGAACACGCTCGTCCACGTCCGCGACCGCGGCATCGTCATCAGCGAGCCGAGCGTCGTCGCGATCGACGCGAAGACCAAGAAGGTCCTCGCGATCGGCGCCGAGGCGAAGCGGATGGTCGGCCGGACGCCGGCCAACATCATCGCGATCCGCCCGCTGCGCGACGGCGTCATCAGCGACTTCGACGTGACCGAGCAGATGATCAAGTACTTCGTGCACCGGGTGCACGACCGGATCGGGCTGATCCCGCGCCCGCGGATGGTCCTCGGCATCCCGTCGGGCGTCACCGAGGTGGAGAAGCGGGCGGTCCGCGACGCGGCCCTCAACGCCGGCGCCCGCTGGGCCCGCCTGATCGAGGAGCCGATGGCCGCCGCGATCGGGGCCGGCCTCCCGGTCTCCGAGCCGACCGGCAGCCTGATCGTCGACATCGGCGGCGGCACGACCGAGGTCGCCGTGATCAGCCTCGGCGGGATCGTCGTCAGCCGGAGCATCCGGATCGGCGGCGACGAGATGGACCAGGACATCGTCAACTTCGCCCGCCGCGAGTACAACCTCCTGCTCGGCGAGCGCACGGCCGAGGACATCAAGATCGCGATCGGCTCCGGCTACCCGGGCGACTGGGACAGCCAGCGCGTCCTGCTCCGCGGCCGCGACCTGCTCACCGGCCTGCCGCGCAGCGTGGAGGTCGGCGCCGACCAGATCCGCGAGGCGATCGAGCCGTCCGTGCAGCAGATCGTCGACACGATCAAGGACACGATCGAGGAGACGCCGCCGGAGCTGGTCGCCGACATCATGGACCAGGGGATCGTGCTCGCCGGCGGCGGCGCGCTCCTGCTGGGCCTCGACCGGCGCGTCGCCGAGGCGACCCAGATGCCGGTCCACATCGCGGACGACCCGCTGACCTGCGTTGCCCGCGGGACGGGCATCGTGCTCCAGGAGCTCGACCGCATGAAGCGGGTGCTCGTCGCCGACACGTACGCCCGGCCGCCCCGCTAGGCGCCGAGGGTTCGCGATCATGTCGGGCCGCCTGCTGGGATACGGGCACCGGGCGCCGCGAGTGGTGCGCCGGCGCCTCGTCGCCTACGGGATCCTGCTCGCCATCTCCGTCGGGCTCATGGCCACCAGCTCCACGTCCGTCGCCACGGAGCTCCAGAGCGGCCTCGCGTTCGCGCTGTCGCCCGCCCAGGACGCGGTCAACGGGATCGGCGTCCAGGTCCGCTCCGTCATCGGGGCGGTCGCCGAGATCGACCAGCTGCGGCGCGACAACGGGACGCTCCGCGCCGAGAACGAGCGGCTGACCGCGGAGAACCAGCGCCTCGAGGCGCTGGGCCCCGAGAACGAGCAGCTCTCGACGCTGCTCCAGATCCGCGACTCGTTCCAGTACGCGACCGTCGCCGCGCGGGTGATCGGCCGCGACGTGGCCGACGTCAGCCGGGTCGTGACGATCGACCGGGGAACGGCCGACGGCCTCGCCATCGGCGACGTCGTCGTGGGCCAGGGCGGCGCGCTCGCGGGACGGGTCACGCAGATCGGGGCCCACGCCGCGCGCGTCGTGCTGATCAACGACCCGACCTCGACCGTGATCGGCGAGGTGGTCTCGAACCGGGCGACCGGCGAGGTCGTGGGCGACCTCGGCGGGCAGCTCGTCATGGACAAGGTCGACGCGACCCAGCGGATCACGATCGGCGACGAGGTCGTGACGGCCGGGATCACGCTCGGCAGCGGGATCCGCTCGCCCTACCCGAAGGGCCTCGTGATCGGCCAGGTCGATCGACGTGACCCGCGACCCGAACGCCGTCGTCCAGACCGCGTACCTCGAGCCGGCGATCGACCTGGATCGCCTGGAGGTGGTGCTCGTGATCACGGACTACCAGGGCGGGATCCCGGACGCGACCGACCTGCCGACGAACCAGGTGAACCCCGACGGGACGCTGCCGGGTTCCGAGCAGCCGTTCGCCACCCCGGCCCCGACGGCGCGCCCCACGAAGCGCCCCGCCGCGTCGGACGCGCCGAGCCCGAGTCCATGAAGGGCGTGATCCTGGCCGGCGGCACGGCGACCCGGCTGTTCCCGCTCACGATCGTCACCAACAAGCACCTCCTGCCGATCTACGACCGGCCGATGATCTACTACCCGCTCGAGACCCTGGCCGGGATGGGGATCCGCGAGGTCATGGTCATCGTCGGCGGCAAGAGCGTCGGCGACGTCGTCGAGCTCCTCGGCGACGGCGAGCACTTCGGGCTCCGCCTCACCTACCGCTACCAGCGCGGCGCGCTCGGGATCGCCCACGCCATCGGGCTGGCCCGCGACTTCGTCGGCGACGACGCGTTCTGCTGCGTCCTCGGCGACAACATCCTGCGGGGGCCCGCGCTGGCGCCCGTGGCCCGGGAGTTCGAGGCCGGGCCCTGGGGCGCCGGGACGCTGCTCTACCAGGTCCCGGACCCGGAGCGGTTCGGCGTCGCCGAGCTGGACGCCGACGGGCACGGTCGTCGGCTTCGAGGAGAAGCCCGCCGATCCCCAAGAGCGACCTGATCCCGATCGGCGTCTACTTCCTGCGGCCCGACGCCTTCGACGTGATCGACCAGCTGGCGCCGTCCGGCCGCGGCGAGTTCGAGATCACCGACGTCCTCAACCACTACATCCCCGGCGGCGGGCTGTTCGCGCCGCGCTACGAGGGCCAGTGGACCGATGCCGGGACGGTGGCGTCGCTCCTCCGCGCCGCCGAGCTGGCCTCCGCCGCCGACGAGGCCGGCCAGCTGTCCGCGCCGCCGCCGCGGCCGCTGGCGTGATCGACACCGGCCCGACCGCCCGGCTCCTGGTCACCGGCGGCGCCGGCTTCATCGGCAGCTGCTACGTCCGCGACGTCCTGGCGCGGCGCGACGGCACGCGGATCACCGTCCTCGACAAGCTGACCTACGCCGGCAACCGCGCGAACCTCGCCCCAGTGGAGGCGGACGCGGAGCAGGCCGCGCGCTTCGCGTTCGTGCGCGGCGACATCGCCGACCCCGCGGCCGTCGGGCCGCTCGTGGCGGACGCCGACGCGGTCGTCAACTTCGCCGCCGAATCGCACGTCGACCGGTCCATCCTCGATCCGGCCGCGTTCCTGCGGACCGGCGTCGACGGCGTCCACGTGCTCCTGGAGGCCGTTCGTCGCGAGACGGAGCGCGCGGCCGCCGGGGCGCGTGCGCGTCCACCGCGCCTGCTCCAGGTCTCCACCGACGAGGTCTACGGGTCCGTGGAGGAGGGCTTCTCGCGGGAGGGCGACGCGCTGGCGCCGCGCTCGCCGTACGCCGCCGCGAAGGCCGCCGGCGAGCTCCTGGCGCGGAGCTACCACGTGACCTACGGGCTCGACGTCGTCATCACGCGCGGCTCGAACACGTACGGGCCGTACCACCATCCCGAGAAGCTGATCCCGCTCTTCGTCACGAACGCGCTCGACGACCGGCCGCTCCCGCTGTACGGCGACGGGCTGCAGGTCCGCGACTGGCTCTACGTCGCCGACCATGCCGCGGCGATCGACCACGTCCTGCGCCACGGCGCGTCCGGCGAGGTCTACAACGTTCCCGGCTCCCACCACGTCCCGAACCGCGAGGTCGTGGCACAGCTCCTCGCCCACCTCGGGAAGCCCTGGTCGCTGGTCCGGTTCGTGGAGGATCGGCCGGGCCACGACCGGCGCTACGCCATGGACGGCGCGAAGCTCGCGCAGCTCGGCTGGACGAACCGGGTCGCGTTCGCCGACGGGCTCGCGGCGACCATCGACTGGTTCCGGGCGAACGAGGCGTGGTGGCGGGCCGCCCGGTCCGGCGAATGGGACGCGTACTACGAGCGCCAGTACGCGGGCCGGCTGGCGAACGCCGACGCTGCCGCCGGAGCCGCCGCCGGCGCCGGGCCGAGCCCGACGCCCCGCCCGTGGATGTCGCCCCGGGCAGCGCCGCCGGCGGGCACGGGCGCCTGATGCGCGTCGCCGTCACGGGCGCCGGCGGCCGGCTGGGCCGCGCCCTCATGGCTGCGCTTCGGGACGCGCCGTTCACCGGCCCGGCCGGGCCGCAGGCGTGGAGCCGCCCCGGCTACGACATCGACGACCCGGAGGCGGCGGCCCGCTGCATCCGGATGACGGCGCCGGAGGTCGTGGTCCACGCGGCCGCCTGGACCGACGTGGACGGCTGCGCGCGCGAGCCGGAGCGAGCGATGCGCCGCAACGCGATGGCGGTCGCCGAGCTCGCGGAGGCGTGCGTCCGCGCCGGCATCGACCTCGTGGTCGTCTCCACGAACGAGGTGTTCGACGGGCGGCGGACCGACGGCCGCGGCTACGCGCCGGACGACCGGCCGCTCCCGGGCAACCCCTACGGCGCCAGCAAGCTGGCCGGTGAGACGGCGGCCCAGGCAGCCTTCCTGCGCCACGGAGGGCTGATCGACGCCTCGGGCACCGCCGGCGACGCCGGCCCGTCGGCCCCGCAGCTGGCGATCGTCCGGACGGCGTGGCTCTACGGCCCGCCCGGCAACGACTTCCCGGCCCGGATCCTCGCCGCCGCCGACCGGGCCCGCGCCGGCGGGGAGCCGCTCCGCGTCGTGGGCGACGAGATCGGCTCGCCGACCTTCGCCCCGGACCTCGCCGAGGGAATCCTGGAGCTCCTGGCGGCCGGGACGTTCGCGGGCATCCACCACATCGTCAACGCGGGGTCGGTGTCGCGGGCCGGCTGGGCGCGCCACGTGCTCGCGGCAATGGGCGTGGAGGTCCCCATCGTCGAGGTCCCGCTCGCGACGTGGGCCCGGCCGTCGACGCCGCCGGCGTGGGCGGTGCTGGCGCCGACGCACCTGCCCTCGGACGAGGACCTCCGCCCGTGGCAGGCCGCGTTCGCCGACTACGCCCCGATCCTCCTCCGCGAGCGGGCCGCGGCGGCCCGCCGGTGACCCGCCCGTGAGCGATCCGACCCGCAGCGGGGCGGCCTCCGCGATCCCCGGCGTGCGCTGGGGCGCCGTCGCCCGCCACGCCGACGAGCGGGGGAGCTTCCGCGAGCTGTGGCGGGCCGGCTGGTTCCCCGACCGGGCCGGCACGGCCGCCCCGGAGCCGCCGTTCGTGCAGGCGAACCTTTCCACGTCGGCGGCCGGCGTGCTCCGCGGGCTCCACCTGCACCGCCGCCAGCTCGACTACTGGGTCGTGGCGGCCGGGCGCGCGTGGGTCGCCCTCGTGGATGCGCGGCCGCTGCTCGACGGGACCGGCACCCGGCCGATCGTCGAGACGCGCGAGATCGCGGCGGACGCCACGGTCACGATCCCCGCCGGCGTGGCGCACGGGTTCCTGGCGCTGGAGCCGCTTCAGCTCGCCTACTTCGTGACGGCCGAGTACGACGCCAGCGACGAGCTGGGCTTCGCCTGGGACGACGCGCTCGCCGCGGTCCCGTGGCCCGCCGTCCCGGGCACGCTCGACGGGCGCCCGATCCTGTCCGGCCGCGACCGCGCGAACCCGTCGCTGGCGAAGCTCGTGGAGCGCCTGCGCGCCGGGTAGCCGCCCGGACCGCGCCGGACCGCGCCGGGTAGCCGTCCGGACCGCACCGGACCGCCGGGCGCTCGATCGCCCGATAGCCCGATCGTCGGGGGTGACCGATCCGACCGGGCGATTGAGATCGCCCCGTCGCGACCGCCAAGGTGACCCTGCTTCATCCGAAGACAGGAGTCCTGCCTCGTGCGCCGCCTGGTTCCCGTGCTTCTCGCCGGCCTTCTCGCGGTCGCGGGTGCCGTGGCGCCGTCCCCCCAGGCGTCCGCCGCCGCGGCGGCCACGTCCGGGCCGAAGATCGTGCTCATCGTCGGGGCGACGCATGCGGCCACCGATTCGTACCGGGCCGACATGGACACGGTCTACGCGGCCGCCCTCCGCTACTCGTCGAACGTCGTGAAGGTGTACAGCCCGAACGCGACGTGGTCGGCCGTGAAGGCCGCCATCCAGGGCGCCAGCATCGTCGTCTACATGGGGCACGGGAACGGCTTCCCCAGCCCGTATCTCTCGACGCTGTGGCCCGACCGCATGGACGGCTTCGGGCTCAACGCCGTCGCCGGCCAGGGCGACAGCAACACGACGTACTACGGCGAGTCCTTTATCGCCTCCTCGGTCAGGCTGGCCCCGAACGCCGTCGTGATCCTCGCCCACCTCTGCTACGCGTCGGGCAACTCCGAGCCCGGCCTGACCCCTCCGACCGTCGCGGTCGCGGAGGCGCGGATCGACAACTTCGCCGCCGGCTTCCTGCAGGCCGGCGCGCGCGCGGTGATCGCCGACGCGCACGCCGACACCTCGTGGTACCTGGACCAGCTGTTCACGACCCACCAGACGCTCGACCAGCTCTTCCGGACCAAGCCGTCCAGCGCGGGCAACACGTTCACGTTCCCGAGCAGCCGGACGCCCGGGTTCACGGCCTACTCCGACCCCGGCACCGCCGCGCCGCCCAGCGACTTCTACCGCTCGATGGTCACGCAGCCGACGCTGCGCACCGACGACGTCACCGGCGCGACGTCCCCGGCAGCGGTCGGCGACCCGGTCACGCTGACGGTGCCGGGCGCCGCCGAGGTGACGGCCGCCGGCGGAATCGGGCTCTACCCGGACGCGAGCCTGGCTCCCGACCCGGCCACGGGCGCGGCACCGGCGCTGCTGCCGGACGGGACGCGGCTCCACGTCCTGGCGTCCGCGACCGCGCCGACCGGCGGGCTGGCCTACCAGGTCGCGACGCTGGACGGCACGCGGACCGGGTTCGTCGCCCCGACGGGGCTCGCCCAGCGCGACGGATCGCCGCCCGTGATCAGCGGTCTCACGGCTGCTCCGGCGGCGTTCAACCCGACCCTCGGGCAGGCAGCCACGATCTCCGCGACCGCGAGCAAGCCCGTCGCCTGGTCCGTCGCGATCCTCGACGCCGCGGGCAAGGCCATCACGACCTTCACGGGCTCCGGCGCGACGTTCAATGCCACCTGGAACGGGCACGATGCCGCCGGGCAGACGCTCCCGGACGGCGCGTACCGGCTGGTCGCCACCGCGAGCGACGCCTGGGGCAACCCGCCCGTCACGGCCCCGGCGACGCTGGACCTGTCCGGCACGCCGCCCGTGCTCTCGCTCACCGGGACGCGGAGCGTGCCGATCCTGGTCTCGCCGAACGGTGACGGGCTCAACGACACGGCCCGCCTGACCTTCGTCGTGTCCAGGCCCGCCACGATCGTCACGAGCGTGCGTGACGCTGCCGGCGCCACGATCCGCACGCTCACGCTCCAGGCGGACGCGGGACCCGGGACGGTCACGTGGGACGGCCTGGGCTCGGCCGGCACGCTGGTGCCCGACGGGCAGTACGTGCTCGACATCACGGCTCGCGATGCCGCGGGGAACGTGGGCGCCGGCGTCACGGTGCCCGTCGTGATCGCCACCGCACGCAGCCGCGTGGCCGCCGTCCCGGCCTGGATCTCGCCGTCCGGCCGCGGCACGGATCCCCGGGTGTCGACCCTCTCCTTCACCCTCGCGCGGCCTGCCAGCGTGACGTGGCAGGTCACCACCGCAGCGGGCGTCCCGGTGCGGACGTGGTTCGCGGAGGCCACGCTCGCTGCCGGCGTCCACGCGGTGAGCTGGAACGGTCGCGACGACGCGGGCGCGCTCGTGCCTCGCGGGCGGTACCTCTCGCAGGTGACCGTGTCTGACGGGGCCACGTCCACCACCGAGCAGACGTGGGTCTACAGCGATGGCATCCGGATCCTGGCGTCCGACTCGACACCGGCCGTCGGCCAGCTTGTCACGATCACGGTGGTTGCCGTCGAGGCGCTCGGCGCGAACCCGACCATCTGGATCACGCAGCCGGGCCGCGCCAGGATCGGCTACCGGGCGGCGAAGGTCGGGACCTCCACCTACCGCGTCCAGCTTCGGCTCCGGACGGGTCCGGCGGGCACCCTGACCGTCAAGGTCACCGGGGTCGACCAATTCGGCCGTCCCGCCGGCGCGAGCCTCGCCTACCCGCTTCACTGAGTCGGAGCCGCGGCGACGCGGGCGGCTGCTTCCCCGGGCGATTGGCTCACGGCCCTGCAAGGGACTACCATCTGCCTGCCCCCGACCTACCGGTGGTCGTCTTCCGGGTCGTGCCCGCCCTGCCGTCGACAACCGCGCCGCCTCCCGCCGGCACGTGCGCCGTCGCCGGCGCCGACGAGGACCGCCCGTGATGCACGCCCGTCGACCCGCCCTCCGGCCGCTCCGCCTCCGGGGCGCCGCCGTCGTGCTGGGTACGACCCTGGTGGCGACGGCCCTCGTGGCGACGGCCCTGCCGTCGGTGGTCCCGGCCCGCGGCGTCGACGCGAATGCCCCCGTCCTTGCCGTGGCGGCTCGCAATGCCGCCCAGGCTGCCCCGGATCTCAGCCCGTTCGCCACGGCCCCCGGCCAGGTCCCCAGCGAGATGTACCTCGACGCCCAGCAGCATGCCGCGGATCCGAACACGTTCGTGCCCGGCGGCAGGGTGAACGTGGGGTTCCAGCCGCGCCCGGAGGACGGCTCCGCGGTCGGCGGCCCGGCGCCACGCGCGCTGCCGGCGGGGCGGCTGAGCGGGACGCAGATGGCCCGGGACACCACGACCGTTCCAGCGGCCGGGGCAGGCGCCCCGATACCCGCATCGACACCCGATCCGGTCACGATTCCCGCCCGCGCGGCGGAGCTTTGCGGTCCCGGGGCCCGCAGCTCGGGCGGCGCCCCGCGGCGGCCGCCCTGCGACGTGACGTCTACGGGTTCCTGCCGTACTGGGAGATCTCCGATCCGTCCACTCGGCTGAACTTCGGCGTGCTCTCCGACGTCGCCTACTTCTGCGCTCGGCGTCGATGGCAGCGGGAACCTCCTGAAGCGGAACAGCGACGGGTCGCTCACGAGCGGCTGGGCCGGCTGGACCAGCACCCGGATGACGGACGTGATCACCAAGGCGCACCTTGCCAGGGCCCGCGTCACGCTGACGCTCTCGGCGTTCGCGTGGACCCCCAGCCAGGCGTCGATCCAGTCCGCGCTCCTGGGCAGCCCGACTGCCCGCGCGCATCTCGCCGCCCAGGCCGTGGCGGCGGTGCGAGACCGGGGCGCGGACGGGATCAACCTCGACTTCGAGCCGATCGTGGCGGGTCACGAGGACGGGTTCGTGGCGCTGATCAGGTCGATTCGGGCCGGCCTCGACGCCATCGGACCCGGGTACAGCCTCTCGTTCGACACGACCGGGCAGCCGGCCAACTACCCGCTGGAGCAGGCGCTTGCGCCCGGCGGTGCGGATACCGTCTTCGTGATGGGGTACGACTACCGGACGGACAGCTCGGCCAATGCGGGCTCGATCGACCCGCTGAGCGGTCCCGCGTACGACCTCACGGAGACCGTCCAGGCGTACCTGGCCAGGCTTCCCGCGAACCAGATCATCCTCGGCATCCCGTACTACGGCCGGGCCTGGTCCACGGTCTCCGGCGCCCAGAACGCCCGAACGCAGACCGGCGCGACGCACGGTTCCTCCGCCGCCGTCACCTACGACAACACGGTGGCCCTCGCCGCGCAGTACGGCCGTCGGTTCGACAGCCGGGAGATCTCCGCCTGGCTCGCCTACCAGAAGCGGACGTGCACGGGAGGCGGCTGCGTCACCACCTGGCGCCAGCTCTACTACGACGACGCCGACACGCTGCGCGCCCGGTATGACATGGTGATCCGGTCCGGGATCCGGGGGGTCGGGATCTGGGCGCTGGGGTACGACGGCTCGCGGCCCGAGCTGTACAGGGCGCTCGCCGACAAGTTCCTGACCGACACCACGCCGCCTCAGGCGGGGATCGACCTCCTCCCGGCAAGCCAGGTCGACGAGGGATTCGCCGTGAGCTGGACCGGCGTCGACGGGTGGAGCGGTATCGCGTCGTACGACGTCCAGGCCTCGACGGACGGCGGCGCGTGGGCCGGGTGGCTCTCCGGCACGCGCGCCACCAGCGATGTCTGGCTGGGGGCCGACGGGCACGCCTATGCATTCCGCGTCCGTGCTCGAGACGGCAAGGGCAACCTCTCGGCGTGGAACGTCACCAGCCTCTTCGTGGCGACCCCGGTGCTCGGTCCCGGTGGCTTCGGGCGAGTCGTAGCGTCACAGCTCAACGTCCGCACCGCGCCGGCCACCTCGGCAATGCGGCTCACGTCCGCGACGGCCGGCGACGTCTTCGCGATCACCGCCGGCCCGCTCGTCGCGGACGGATGTACCTGGTACCAGGTCAGCGGCCCCATCACGTCGTGGGAGTCCGCCCGGTATGTCCGGGCCGACGGCTGGGTCGCGGCGAGCGGCGCCGGCGCCGCGAACCTGGTGCCCATCCCAGCGCCGAACAGCACGACCGTCGCGGCCACGATCAGCGGCGTGACGTTCGGGTCTCCGTCCGGTCCGCGGTCGAGCCCGGGGACGAGCCCCGCCGCCATCGCGGCGCGATCCTTCTCCCCGAACGGCGACGGGTCGAAGGACAGCCTGGGGATCAGCTGGACGAACCGGCAGGCCCTCACCGCGCTGGCCCTCCAGGTCTTCGGCCCGGGCGGGACCCTCGTGGAATCGGTCCCGCTGCCCGCGAACCTGGCGGCGGGACCGCAGTCCGCGACGTGGGATGGGCGGCTCGGAGGAACGGCCGCTCCGGACGGGGGCTACGTGCTCCAGCTGGCAGGAACGGCGGCAGGGGTCCCCGTGGCCTGGCCCTCCGCCACCCCGGCCACCCCGGCCCAGCGGGCCGTGGTCGGCATCACCGTCGACACGCAGCCTCCCACGCTGAGCCGGGCCGCGATCAGTGCCAGGCGCCTTTCGCCGAACGGCGACGGGCGGTTCGACAGCGTCGTCGTCACGGGCTCCGGTTCCGCCGACGCCGTGAGGTGGTCGCTGGTCGTCGGGTCGGCGTCGGGTGGTCCGGCCGCTCGGACGCTTGTCGGTGCGGGTCCTGTCGTGAAGGCGACATGGGACGGGAAGGCGGACGATGGGTCGATCGTGGCGGACGGTTCGTACATGCTGACGCTCGCGGTCTTCGACGCGGCAGGCAACCCCGCGGCAAGGGCGTGGACCGTGGTCGTGGACACCACGCCGCCGGTCCTGGGCCTCACCGCGACGCCGCCCACGTTCAGCCCCGACGGAGATGGCATCGCGGACAGCGCGCGGCTCGCCTGGACGAGCAGCAAGGCCGGCACCGGCACGCTCCGGATCCTTCGAGGAACGGCCGTGATCCAGAGATGGACGCTCACCGGAACGTCCGGTGCCGTCTCCTGGACGGGCCGCGATGTGGCCGGGCGCCCCGCTCCCGACGGCCGATTCGCGGTCACGCTCGACTGGACGGACGCCACCGGGAACCGCGCCACCACGAGCACGCCGCTCGTGGTGGACCGGACCGTCGGGTTTCTGCGCGTGGCGCCGGGACTCTTCTTCCCGCAGGACGGCGACGCGCTGGCTGCCACGAGCACGCTGTCGTTCCGCCTCGTGCGCACCGCGACGGTGACGCTCGCGATCCTCGACGCGTCGACTGGCACCGTCGTGCGGCGCGCGATGACCGGGGTCACCCGGGCCGCCGGGACGTGGACCTGGCGGTGGGACGGCCGCATCGCCGGCGGGGCCTGGGCGCCGCGCGGCACGTACATCGCCTCGCTCACCGTCGTCGGTCCGTACGGCACGACGGTGCTGCGCCGGTCCATCGTGGCCGACGCGTTCACCAGCACGCTCTCGGCCGTGACGCTCGCGGCGGGCGAGCGGGTCGCGGTCCGGTTCCGTTCGGCGGAGCCCCTCGCCTCGCTGCCTTCGGCGATCCTGCGGCAGGCCGGCGTCGCGCCCGCCACGATGAAGGTCGTGAGGCTGGCGGACGGCTCGTTCAGCGCCACCGCCACGATTGCCCCCGGAGCTCCGGGCGCCGCGACCATCGTCCTGACCGGGCGCGACAGCCTGGGCCATGCCAACAGCTCGGTGCTGCGGCTGACCGTCGAGTAGGCGCGCAGCCCGAGCGTCCCGCGCGCGGGTCGGCGCCGGGGCCGGCTCGCCTACACTGCCCCAATGACCGAAGCTGCACGCGCAGAATCGCGGCCCGGCCCGTGGGTTGTCCTCCCGACGTACAACGAGGCGGAGAACCTCGAGTCGATCACCGCCGCGATTCTCGCCGCGCTCCCAGCCGCGACGCTCCTCGTGGTCGATGACGGGTCGCCCGACGGCACCGGGCAGCTGGCCGACCGGCTGGCCGAGGCCGACTCTCGCGTCCGGGTCCTGCATCGGACCGCCAAGGCCGGCCTCGGCCGGGCCTACCTGGCGGGGTTCCGCGTCGCCCTCCACGACGGTGCGACGGCAGTGCTCCAGATGGACGCCGACTGGTCCCACGATCCGGCGTCGCTCGCCGCGCTGCTCGAGCCCATCACCGAGGGCTCGGCCGACCTCGTCATCGGGTCGCGGTACACGCCCGGGGGAGGCGTGGTGGACTGGGGGATCGCGCGCCGCGTGATCAGTCGTGGCGGCAGCCTCTTCGCCCGGCTCGTGCTCGGCCTGCCCGCCCGCGACCTGACCGGGGGTTTCAAGGCATGGCGGGCCGCGACGCTCGCGACGATCGACTTCGGCGGCGTGCATGCCGGCGGCTACGTGTTCCAGATCGAGATGACCTACCGCGCGAACCGCGCCGGCGCGCGCATCCGCGAGGTTCCGATCACGTTCCGGGATCGTCGGGTCGGCCAGTCCAAGATGAGCCGCCGCATCGTGGTCGAGGCGCTCTTCGTGGTCTGCCAGCTCCGGTTCGACGAGCTGCGGGGTCGCGGGCCCCGGCGCGCGCCATGAGGCTGGGAACCGGCCCGGCCCTGCTCGATCCGGCCGGAACGCGCGTCCTGATCGACGTCCGGCCGCTCCAGGACCCGGAGCGGGCCCCGGTGACCGCCGCGTACCTGCGCCGGCTGCTGGCGGCCTACGCCGCGGCGCCGCTGCCGGGCGAGTCGTTCGTCGCGCTGCTCGACCTGGGCGCCGAGGATCCCACGGCCGGCTTCCCCGGCCTCGCGCTCGCCGGGCGGCGCCGGCTCCCGCCGACCCGGATCTTCCGCTCGGGAGCCCTGACGCTCGACCCGTTCTTCGTCCGCGGGGCGGGACTCGGGGCTGGACGCGGTGCCACCGCGGCGGGGGCGGTCGGCGTCGTGGCACATGCCGTCGCCGGGGCGCTCCCGATCGGGCCGGGCCTGCCCGTGGTCGCCACGCTCCTGGACCTGGCATCGTGGGAGCTGCCGGAGCAGTACCAGCGGACGCCCGCGGCGCGCTTCGGCCAGCGGCTCCGCGCGCAGCTCCTTCGCGACGCGGCCTGCGTGCTGGTCGGCAGCGAAGCGGTCGCCGCCGCGGCGATCCGGCTCCTCCGGTTGCGTCCTGCCCGGGTGCGCATCGTGCCGCTCGCCGGTGACGACGCGCTCCGACCACCCGGCCCCGCCGGCACGCCGGACGGCGACGCCTCGCGTGCCCGCCTCGCGGCCGAGCGCGAGCGCTTCGGCCTGCCGGAGCGGTACTTCGTCTACCCGGGTCGGTATGACGCCCGGCAGGACCTGGGGACCCTGCTCGAGGCGCTCGCTCGCCTCTCCTCTGCGGGCCGTCCGGCGCGGCTGGCGAAGGCGGTCGCCTGGCCGCCGCGCGTGCTCGTGCTGGGTGCGTCGCCCGACGACCGCGCCGCGCTTGCGCGCCAGGCGTTCGAGGTCGGCGTCGGGGATGCGCTCGCGTTCGCGCCGGGCCTGGCCGGGGAGCGGGCCGCGCTGCTGCGCGCCGGCGCCCGGGCATCCCTCCACCCCGTGCTCGCGGACGGGAGCGCGCTGCCGGTTCTGGACGCGCTGGCGATGGGGACGCCGATCGTCGGGAGCGCAGTCGGGGCGGTTCCGGAAGCCGTCGGATCGGCCGGCCTGCTGGTGCCCCCACGCGACCCGGACCGCCTCGCGGCCGCCCTCCGGGCGGCGTGGGCGGAGGAGCGGGTCCACCACGCGATCGCCGCGGTCGCCGCCGAGCGCGCCGCGCCGGGCCGCCGAACCTGGGCGGACGTGGCGCGGGGGACGCGCGAGGCCTACGTGGCGGCGGCCGCGACGCGTTCCTAGCGGGGCGCCGGCCCCGCGGCCGCCGACCGGGCGGCCGGCGACGATCAGCACCGGCGTGCCGGGCGGGACGACCTGGATGAAGGTCTGGCCGGCCGTGAGCACGATCTCCTGCCCGTCGCTGCCGTAGAAGCGGGTCGGGGCGGTCGGTCGACGGCTTGCGCCACGTGCCGCGCACGGTGACGCCGTTCGAGGCGATCCAGGCCGGGCCGCTGCCGACGTTCTGCGCCTCCAGGCGCTTCTTGTCCGGGTGCCCGTCGTTGAGGGGCCCGAACACGACCGTCATGATGACGACGTTCGCCGGGGCCACCTGACGGCCGTCGCCGGCGTCGACCTGGGGCGCCCCGAAGACGAAGCGGCGGTACGTGTTCGAAGCCCGGTCGTAGCGATAGTCGATCTGGTTGGCGGGATAGGTGATCCCGAGGCGAGCGCCCGCCGGCCGCTCGGCGACCGGCGCCCCGGGACCGAACGTCCAGGCCGGGCCGGCCGGCGGTGCCGTCGCCCCGACCCGCGCCGCCAGCTCCCGGAGATGGGTCTCGTCCGTGTAGACGTTGTGGGGCGCGAATCGCTGCGTGATCCGCCACAGGTACGTCCCGCCCCACTGGAACTCGTCGGCGTTGTAGACGAGCTGCCCCTGGCCGGAGGTGGCCAGCGTCGCCATCGCCTGGGGCGACCCGCCGACGTGGACGTAGAGCGCCTGCCATTCGGCGGCCCAGGTGATGAAGTACTGGCGCGAGCTGCGGACCGGCCCGACCGCCGGCGGGTTGCCCTCGCCGAAGATCAGCATGTAGCGCGGGATGCCGCCCTCGGCGGGCGCCTGCCAGACCACCGAGGCCGCGTTGAACCCCGACTGCGGCCGAGCGTCCGCCTGGTCGTCCACCATGACGGCGATCGGATGCCGCGCCGCGAGCGCCGGGGTGACGAGGAGCCCGGTGAGCGGCGCCGGGACGAGGACCGGGGTCGGGATCGGCGTGGCGGAGGTAGCCGGAGCGGGCGTCGCCGTCCCGAGCGTGGCGTCCGATGCAGCGGGACCGGCGCTCGTCGAACCGGCCGGGGACGACGTCGTCGACCGGCCGACCGCGGGCTCGAGCGCGACGTGCCCGACCAGGCCGACGGCGGCGAGTGCGCCGGCCGCGACGAGGCCCAGGAAGACCAGGCCGACGATCCTTCCTCGCATGCGTTCGGCAGGATACCCCGCCGGACGTGCCGTCGCTGCGGTATGTCACGGCCGCCGGCGCAGTAGGCTGACCCTGACCGGGGCGCGTCCAGCGCCGCTCGCGCCCGGCGAGGAGAACCTGATG
Source organism: uncultured Chloroflexia bacterium (assembly GCA_963722475.1). Classification (GTDB taxonomy): domain Bacteria; phylum Chloroflexota; class Limnocylindria; order Limnocylindrales; family CSP1-4; genus CTSoil-043. The sequence goes on from CAVRMJ010000012.1 coordinate 52,209, forward strand.
ACCGACGAGCCGACGATCCCGCCCAGCGCAGCGCCGCGGCCGCGCCGCCGACGTGCCGCAGATCCCGCCGCCGCGGCGCCCCGCGCCGACGACCGCAGCCGCGATCCCGACCAGGATCGACGCCGCGGCTCCCCCCGCTCCCACCCCGGGGCCGCCCGCCGCGCCGGCGGTCGAGTTCGCGCGCGGCGCCGTCGGCGGGATCCGCGCCCAGGACGTGCACGTCCGCACCGGCGTGGTGGGCGGCATCGCCGGCGAGCGCGCCTCCGTGGAGATGGGCGTGGTCGGCGGCATCGCGGCGCGCGAGGCAAGCGTCTCGCAGGGCGCCGTGCAGGCGGTCCTCGCGCAGGAGGTCCGGATCGAACAGTCGCTGGTGCGAACGATCGTGGCGAACCGGGTCCAGGCCGGCCCGACGACGGCGATCGCGTTCGTCATCGCGGGCCGGGTCGACGGCAACGCGAGGATCCTCTTCGACTGGCGCGGGGCGCTGGCGTTGGGAGCCGCGCTCGGGGCGTTCCTCGCGCTGGCACGGGTGTCCCGCCACCGGGCGTGAGGGCAGTCGCCTGTATACTCGGACCTCGGTCCGCGCTCGATCTCCGCTTCGCCCTTCTCGCCGGCGCGACCCTACAGGAGCCCGCAGGCCGAACGTGATCGATCCCACCGCGCGCGTCCACCCGACCGCCGACCTGGAGGCCGACGTCTCCGTCGGCGCCGGGTCCAGCGTCTGGCACCGCGCCCAGGTCCGCGCCGGGGCGCGCATCGGCGCGGAGTGCATCGTCGGACGCGACGCGTTCATCGACGAGGGCGTCACGATCGGCGACCGCGTCAAGATCCAGAACGCGGCGCTCGTCTACCACGGCGTCACGCGTGGAGGACGGCGTCTTCATCGGCCCGAACGCGATCCTCACCAACGACCGCTTCCCGCGGGCGATCACGCGGACCGGCGAGCTGGCCCGCGCGGACGACTGGACGGTCAGCCCGATCCTCCTGCGCCGCGGCTGCTCGATCGGGGCCGGCGCCGTGGTCGTGGCCGGGACCGTGATCGGGCGGTTCGCGACCGTCGGCGCGGGCGCGGTCGTCACCCGCGACGTGCCGGATCACGCGCTCGTGGCCGGCAACCCGGCCCGGCGCCTGGGCTGGGTCTGCTTCTGCGGCCAGCGCCTCGTGCGACGCCGACCGGCGAGCCGAGCCGTGTCGCGACCACGCCGGCGCCGCCGCGCTGCCCGCGCCTGCGACGCGCGCATTCGACATCGCCGGCGACGCCTGCGTCGCCGCCTGAACGGAGGCATCCGATGATCCCGATCTCCCGACCCGACATCGGCCCGGCCGAGGAGGAGGCCGTCCTCGAGGTCCTCCGCTCCGGGATGCTCGCGATGGGGAAGCGGACCGCCGCGTTCGAGGAGGCCTGGGCCGCCTACTGCGGCGTGAGGCACGCGATCCTCATGAGCAACGGCACGGTCGCCCTGGAGGCGATCCTCCACGCGCTCGGGATCGGGCCGGGCGACGAGGTGATCACCGTCTCGTTCAGCTTCAACGCCACGGTCAGCGCGATCCTCCGGGTCGGCGCCACGCCCGGTCTTCGTCGACGTCCGCGAGGACGACTTCTGCATCGACCCCGCCGCGGTGGAGGCCGCGATCACGCCCCGCACGAAGGCGATCCTGCCGGTCCACCTCTACGGCCTGATGGCGGACATGGACCCGCTCGTCGCGATCGCGGAGCGCCACGGCCTGCGGATCGTGGAGGACGCCGCCCAGGCCCACGGCGCCACGTACCACGGGAAGCGCGCCGGCCAGTTCGGCCCCGCGATGTTCAGCCTCTACGCCACGAAGAACCTGATGACCGGCGAGGGCGGCTTCGCGACGACCGACGACGACGAGGTGGCCGACCGGCTCCGCCTCTTCCGCAACCACGGGATGCGCGTCCGCTACCACCACGAGGCGCTGGGCACGAACTTCAAGCCCACGGACCTCGCCGCCGCCATCGGCCTCGCCCAGCTCGCCCGGCTCGACGAGCGGACGGAGCAGCGCCGCCGCAACGCCGCCTACCTGGCCGAGCACCTTGCCGACTACTGGACGCCCGCCGTCCCGGCTGGGCGCGAGCCACGTCTGGCACCAGTACGTCGATGCGGTTCCCCGGGCGAGCGCCAGCGGGTCATCGACGGCCTGACGGAGCGCGGCGTCGGGCACGCTCATCTACTACCCGGTGCCGATCCACCGGCAGGCGTACCTCCAGGCGTACGTGCCCGGTGCCGCCGACCTGCCCCTGCCGGTGACCGACCGCCTCTCGGACGAGGTGCTGGCGATCCCCGTTCATCCCGCGCCTCTCCGAGGCGGACCTCGAGACGATCGTCGCCGCGGTGCGGGCCGTGGCCACGCCCCGGACGCTTGCCACGCCGCGGGCGAGTCGATGAGCACGCCGGCGCCGCTGCGGGTCGCCCTGGCGGGCCTCGGCTCGATGGGCCGCAACCACCTGCGGGTCATCTCGACGCACGCGGAGACGCGGCTCGTCGCGGTGGGCGACCCCGATCCGGCGATGCTCGCCGCGGCCACTGGCCAGACCGGCGCGGCCGGCTGGAGCGACCCGCTGGCGATGGTTCACGAAGCCGCGATCGACGCGCTCGTCGTGGCCGCGCCCACGACCGCCCACGTGCCGCTCGCCCTGGCCGCGATCGAGCGGGGCATCCCGGTCCTCGTGGAGAAGCCGCTGGCCGCGACGCCGGCCGAGGCGCTCGGGATCGTCGCGCGCGGCGCAGGCCCGCGGCGTCCCGGTCCAGGTCGGCCACGTCGAGCGCTACAACCCGGCCGTCCTGGAGCTCGGGCGGCTCCTCCGCGCGGGCTGGCTGACCACGGTCTACTCCATCGCCAGCCGGCGCGCGGGCCCGTTTCCCGGCCCGCGTCCGCGACGTCGGCGTGACCGTCGACCTCGCGACGCACGACGTGGACATGCTCTGCTGGATCGCCGGCGAGCGCCCGACCCGCGTCTACGCCGAGCTCGCCCAGCGGAAGCACGCGACGCACGAGGACCTGCTCTTCGGCCTGCTCCACTTCCCGTCCGGCGCGGCCGGGATGCTCGACGTGAACTGGCTCACGCCGGCGAAGCGTCGCCAGCTCATCGTCATCGGCGAGGAGGGGATGTTCGAGCTGGACTACCTGACCCAGCGACTGACCTTCACGCGCTCGGACCTCGCCCACCCGGAGCTCATCGGCGGCTTTGCGCCGACGTTCGCCGGAGACGTCGCCGAGATCCCGGTCGTGACCCACGAGCCGCTCGGGGCCCAGCTGGACTCGTTCCTCCGGGCCGTCCGGACAGGGGAGCGCCCGTACGTGGACGGCGAGGACGGCGCCTGGGCCGTGGTGATGGCGACCGCGCTGCTCGACGCGGCCGCATCCGGTCGCCCGGTGGACCTGCCGCCGGACGGGGAGCTGGGCAGGTGACCATCGTCGCGCGACCCGTCCGTCGGCGCATCGATGCTGGGCGGGTCGATCCACGTCGCGCCGAACCCGTGCCGTCACGCGACCTCGCGAGCCGTCCACCCCTGGACCGGCGAGGACGGGACCGCCGGGACGGTCGCCGTCGTCGGGGCCGGGAAGATGGGCCTGCCGCTCGGCGGCGCAGTTCGCGGCGCACGGCTGGTCCGTCATCGCGGTGGACGTCAACCCGGCAGGTCGTCGCGGCGATCAACGCCGGCCGCTCGCACGTCGGCGACGAGCCGGGCCTCGCCGAGCTGGTCGGCCGCGTCCACGCGGAGGGCCGGCTGCGCGCCACCCTCGACGCCGCGTCGGCCGCGCGCGAGGCGGACGTCGTCGTCCTGATCGTGCCCGGTCATGCTGGACGCCGAGCAGCGGCCCGACTACCGGTACATGGATGCGGCGGTCGCGTCGATCGCGCCCGGCGTCCACGCCGGGAGCACCGTGATCTTCGAGACGACGCTCCCGATCGGCGACACGCGGCGCCGCTTCGCCCCGGCCCTCGAGGCGGCCTCGGGCCTGGTCGCCGACCGCGACTTCTTCGTCGCCTTCTCGCCCGAGCGGCTCTTCTCCGGCGCCGTCCTGGAGAACCTCGCCGTCTACCCGAAGCTGGTCGGCGGCATCGGGGAGGCGTCCACGGACCGCGCGGCGCGCTTCTACGCGAGCGTGCTCGACGCGGAGGTCGTGGCGATGAGCTCGTCGGAGGCGGCCGAGTTCTCCAAGCTCGCCGACACGACCTACCGGGACGTGAACATCGCGCTGGCGAACGAGTTCGCCCGCGCCGCGGACCTGCACGGGATCGACGTGCAGGAGGTGATCGCGGCCGCGAACAGCCAGCCGTACAGCCACATCCACCAGCCCGGGATCGGCGTCGGCGGGCACTGCATCCCGGTCTACCCGCACCTGCTCCTTTCCCGCGCCCCCGGCCTCTCGCTGGTCGAGACCGCGCGCCGCGTCAACGACGGGCAGGTGGACCGGGCGCTCGCGATCCTCGACCCGCTGGTGGGTGGCCTGGCCGGGGCCCCGGTCCTCGTCCTCGGCCTCACCTACCGCGAGGGCGTCAAGGAGCTGGCCTACAGCCGCGCGATCGCGCTGATCGACGCGCTGCGGGCGGCCGGGGCGCGCGTCTCCGCCTTCGACCCGCTGCTGGACGACGAGGAGATCCGCGCGCTCGGCGCCGAGCCGTGGCACTGGGGCGATCCCGGCCCCTTCCGGGCGATCGTCACGCAGACCGCGGACCGGGCCTTCAACGGGCTCGACGCGGCGTGGTTCGCCGACCTGCGGGCCGTCTACGACGGGCGGAACAGCCTCCGCGAGCTCGCCCTGCCCCCGGACGTCGCCTACGTGGGCGTGGGCGTCCAGGCCTCCACGCGCCGCCTGCCCGGCGGCTAGCCGGCGACCGCGGCCCCGACGCCCATGCGCATCGTCAGCGTCGTGGGGACCCGCCCCCAGCTCATCAAGGCCGCCGCGCTCGGGCCGACCCTGCGCGCTCGCCACCACGACGTCTTCGTCGACACGGGCCAGCACTGGGACGAGCAGATGGCCGGCACGTTCTTCGCGGAGCTGGGCCTGCCCCGGCCCGACCACGACCTCGGGATCGGTGGCGGGGGCCACGCCGGCCAGACCGGCCGGATGCTCATCGCGCTCGAGCCGATCCTGCTCGCCGAGCGGCCCGACGCGGTGCTGGTCTACGGCGACACGAACTCGACCCTCGCCGGCGCCCTCGCCGCGGCGAAGCTCGGGATCCCGGTCGCGCACGTGGAGGCGGGCCTGCGCAGCTTCGACCGGCGGCATGCCGGAGGAGGTCAACCGGGTCGTGGCGGACCACCTGGCGACCTGGTGCTTCGCCCCGACGCCCTCGGCGGTCGCGAACCTCGCCGCCGAGGGGATCACGCAGGGCGTCGTGGAGGTCGGCGACCTGATGCAGGACCTCGCGGCGCGCGTGGCCGCCGAGGTGCGGGACCCCGCCGCGCTGGCCGCGGTCGCGGCCGCCCTGGACGCCCCGCTCACGCCCGGCGGCTACCTGTTCGCGACGATCCATCGCGCGGAGAACCGCACGCCGCGACGCCCTCGCCGCGTGGCCCGGCATCCTCGCGGAGCGCCGCCCGTCCGGGCCGGCCGGTCATCCTCGCCCTCCATCCGGGGACGCGCGCCGCCCTCGACGAGGCGGGAATCGTCCTGCCGCCCGGCATTCGCGTCGTGGAGCCGCTGGGATACCGGACGACCCTCACGCTCGAGCTGCACGCCGCGGCCGTCCTCACGGACTCGGGCGGAGTCCAGCGCGAGGCGGCATGGCTGGGCACGCCCTGCCTGGTCCTGCGATCCACGACCGAGTGGGTCGAGGCCGTCTCCGGGTCGGCCGGCCGCATGGTCGTGGTCGGGCTGGACCGGGTCCGCGCACTGGCCGCGCTCGACAGGCTTGCGCCGTCCGGCCGGTCGGCGGCGGACGCCCGGACCCGCGCCGCGTCGCTCGACCTGGCGCCGGCCGGCGCCGCGGATGCCATCGTCGCGGCGCTCGACGCCGCCGGGAGTGGCCGGTGAGCCGCGTCGTGATGTTCGTCCTCGACGACTGTCGGACCGACGCGCGCGTCCTGCGCGAGGCGGGCACGCTGGTCGAGGCGGGCCACCACGTGACGATCATGGCGCGCCCGTCCGACCTCAACGACCAGCGGAGCGAGCACGAGCTCCGGAACGGCTTCGAGATCGTCCGGGTCCCCGTGCCCCTGCGCTGGCGCCGGCGCGCCCGGCTGGCCGCTGCACCATGGCGAGGCGTGGCGCCTCGCCGGCTGGTGGGCTCGTGACCAGCTGAAGGCCGGCCCCGGGGGCTGGGTCCGGCTCGCCGCGGCCGGGATCCTGGCCCTGGTCGCGATCCCGCTTCTCCTGCTCGGTGCGCTGCTGATCGGGCTGGTCCGGATCACGCCCGGGAGCGCCCGGATCCGGAGCGGCGCCGACTGGCTGGTTCGCTGGCGGACCTCGACGGAGGAGTGGAATCGTGCCGCGGCGGCCGCCGCGCCGAGCGCGGATGTCTTCCACGCCCACGACCTGAACGCGCTCCACGCCGCGGTCCTCGCCCGTGCCCGGGCCGGCGGGGCGCTCGTCTACGACAGCCACGAGATCTTCCTGGAGTCGGGCTCCCACGCGTTGCGGCCCGGCTGGGCTCGCCGCATCTTCCGGCGCCGGGAGGCGACCTGGGTGGCCGAGGCCGACGCGCTCGTGACCGTCAACGACGCGCTCGCCCGCGGAGCTGGGCTCGCGCTACTCGCCGCGCCGCGTCGTCGTGGTCCACAACTGCCTGCCGCGCCCGGGTCCCGCCGCGGACGCGCCGGGGCCGCTCCGACGCGCGCTCGGCATCGGAGCGGACACGCCGATTGCGCTCTACCATGGCGGCTTCTCGAAGCATCGCGGCCTGGAGGAGCTCGTGGCCGCGGCCGCTCTGCCGGATCTCGACGGGATCCATGTCGTCTTCCTCGGGTACGGCTCGCTCGCCGCGGACCTGCGGGCACGTGCGCGCTGCCTCGCCGGTGGCCGACCGGGTCCACGTCCTGGCGGCGGTCCCACCCGACGTGCTGATCGACTGGGTCCGGGACGCGGACGTCGCCGTGATGCCCATCCGGGATTCGACCCTCAATCACCGGCTCTCCACCCCGAACAAGCTCTTCGAGGCCCTTGCCGCCGGCGTCCCGATCGTCGCCTCTGACCTGCCGGAGATGCGTCGCATCGTGATGGACGATCCGGCCGGCCCGCTGGGCCTCCTGTGCGATCCGACCGATCCGGCCTCGATCGCCGGGGCGATCGCCGACCTGCTGGGGCGCCCGGCCGCCGATCGCGCCGCGCTCCGGGAGCGGTGCAGGACGGCCGCGCGCGATCGGTGGAACTGGGAGACGGAGTCGGCGCGCCTCGTCGCCCTCTACGCGGACCTCGCCGCCGCGTCGGCGGGATGATCGCTCCCGGGACGCGGCCCGACGCGGTCGCCGAGGAGGCCGCGGCCGCGGGAGGCGAGGATCGGCGGCCGTCGATCGTGGCCCAGCGCGCGGTCCTCGTCCTGTCGACGCCGGAGCGCCACGACTCACGTAGCCTCCGGATCGCGGCCACGCTCGCTGGGCGCGGCCACCGGGTCACGATCCTGGCCCGTCGCGGCCGCGACGCGTCACCCTCCGAGGATTCGCCGGACGGATACCGGATCGTCCGCGTCGGGCGGCCGCCCGACGACCGCGGCCCCCGCCCGCCCGGGGAGCTGGCGCGCCTTCGCGGCGAGGTCGAGCGACTGGCCGGCATCGGCGCGGCCCTGCGGCGCCAGCAACGGGAGGCAGCGGCCGCCGACCCGGGCGCCGACATCTACCACGGCATGGCCTTCCAGGGGATCCCGCTCGCGCTCTCGCTTCGGGGTCGTTCCGCCGCGCGCGTCCTCTACGACGCGCGGGACCTCTACCCGGAGTCCGGCAACCTGGCCAGGATGCCGGCGCCGATCCGGAGTCTCGCCGGCCTGGCGGAACGCCACTGGGCCCGGCGTTCCGACGGGATCATCACCGTCAACGACGAGCTGGCGGCGATCCTGGCCCGGCGCTTCGACCGGCCGCTGCCGCCGGTGGTGATGAACTGCCTGCCCGCATGGACGCCCCCGGCCGACCGGGATCGCCGGTTCCACGAGCTGCTGGGGCTTGCTCCGGAAACCCGGGTCGTCCTCTACCACGGCGGCTTCCTGCCGAGCCGGGGCATCGAGATCCTCGCGGCGGCGGTCCGGCGCCTCACCTCGGTGGCCCTCGTCGCGATGGGCGACGGGCCGCTGCGGCCCGCCCTCGAACGGCTCGCAGCCGAGCCGCGCACGGACGGCCGCGTCCACGTCCTGCCGCCGGTGCCCCCGGCCGAGCTCGTGGGCTGGATCGCCGCGGCCGACGTCGGCGGGATGGTCAACCAGCCCGTCTCGAGGAACGAGCGCATCTCGACGCCCAACAAGCTGTTCGAATGCCTCGCGGCGGGCGTTCCCGTGGTGTCCTCCGACTTCCCGGGCCGGCGCAGGATCGTCATCGAGGATCCGGAGGGCCCGCTCGGCGCCGTGTGCGATCCCACCGATCCCGACGCCGTCGCGACGGCGCTCCGGGAGGTGCTCGATCGGCCGGTCGAGGCCGCCGCGGATCTCCGGCGTCGCGTCCTTGCCGCCGCGCACGCACGCTGGACGTGGGAGCGGCAGGCGGCGACGCTCCTCGACGTGTATGGGCGGCTGACCGGTCGCCCCTGGTGACGCTCCCGGCTACGGAGCCGGCGTGGCTGATGCAGAAGGCACCGGCGGAGGCGAGGCGGAGGGCAGCGGCGAGGCCGACAATCCGCCGTTCAGCGAGCTCAGCGCGTCGAGCGCCGACTGGACCAGCTGCAGCTCCTGGTCGTAGGCCGCGGTGTTGCCGCTGGCCTGGTCCGCCCTGGCCGCCGCGAAGTGGTCGTTGGCGTAGCGGATGAGGCCGGCCATGTCGGTCGGGAGACCGGCGGGCGGGCTCGGCGGAGGGCTGGACGCCGTGCCCCCGCCGGTGCCGGTGGCCGCCTGGCCGCCCGTTCCCGCGCCGCTGACCACGGCCTGCAGCGCCTCCTTGAGCGTGTCTCCCCAACCGACCGTCTGCGACGACGCGACCACCACCTTGGTCAGCTGGGGGAACGCCGAGCTCTTGGACTGGAGGTAGATCGGCTCGAGGTACAGGAATGACGTGCCGACCGGGATGACCAGCATCCTCCCGCGAATCACCTGCGAGCCACTCTGGTTCCACAGGCTGATCTGGGCGCTGATCACCGGATCCTGGTCGATGCGCGCCTCGATCTGCGTGGGGCCCTGGATCGTGGTGTTGGCGGGGAGCTCGTAGGCGATCACCTGGCCGCGCGTCGCCCCGTCGTTTCGGGCCGCCACCCAGGCGATCATGTTCGGCCGGGAGGCCGGCACCATGGGCTGGACCAGCACGAACTCCGGCTGGCTCTGGTCGGGCAGGCGCATCTCGATGTAATACGCCTGGGGGGGCAGGACCTGGGTGCCGCCCGTGGTCACGGTCGGCACGGTCCACAGGTTGTCGCTCTTGTAGAAGCTGGCCACGTCCGTCACGTGGTACGCGGCGTACATCTGGGTCTGGGCGTTGAACATGGCCTCGGGCGTGCGCAGGTGTGCCGTGAGGCCAGCCGGCATCGCCGAGAGCGGCTCGAACATGGCCGGGAACACGCCCTCCCACGCCCGGATCAGCGGGTCGGCGGGGTCGGCGACGTAGAAGTGGGTCGTGCCGTCGTAGGCGTCGACGGTGATCTTCACGCTGTTGCGGATGTAGTTGTAGGTCGCGCCGAGGGTGGCATCGTTCACCGCGGTCGCGTCGGGCACGCCGCCCGTGATCGTGTACGCATCCTGGACGTACACGAGGTGCCCGTCCGGTGCGACGACCATGTACGGGTTGCTGTCGAGGGCGAGGAATGGGGCGAGCGTGCCGAGGCGATCAGCCAGGCTGCGGTGCAGCAGCAGCCGCGTCTGCGCGGTCACCTGGTCGCTGATCGCCAGGTTCAGGTCGCCCTGGTTCCACGCCCAGAAGAGCCGCGCGGCCGGCGAATCGATGGGCAGCCCCGCGCTCCCCGTGTACCGCGTGTCGACGTCGCTGCCATTGCCGGTGTTGGATGGGTAGTCGAACTCGTTGCTCCTCGCGTCGACGAGGACCCAGGTCGACGGCCGCTGCCCGAAGTAGATGCGCGGCTGCGTCACGACCGGCGCCCCGGGTGACTGGGTGACCGGCAGGTTCTGGATGATCAGGTGAGGCAGGCCGTTCGGATCGACGGCATTGACGGGCACCATGGCCAGGCCGTATCCGTGGGTGTAGAGGACGTGGGCCGCGATCCACGACGGGCTGGCCTGGCTGTTGTCGAGGGCCATCTCGCGCGCGGAGAGCATGACCTCGGTGGGCTGGCCGTTGATGACGTACCGATCGATGTTGACCGACGTGAAGGTGTAGTACTGGCGCACGCTCTGGAGCTGGTCGAGCGTCGAGCTCAGCGGGCTGGCGTCCCACAGCCGTGCGTTGTCGAACGTGGCCTGGTTGTTGCTCACGTCGGCGGCGGTCAGGCTCGACCTGCCGATGTCCGACGCGAGCGTCCACGTGTCGAGCGCGAACGCGCGCCGGGTCAGGGCGAGGTTGTTCGCGATGTACGGCGCCTCGGCCAGGTTCTGGCTGGGCGCCACGATGAGCTTCTGGTAGGCGGTCGGGAGCACCGCGCCAGCCACCAGCAGGGCCAGGTACCAGATCCCGCCCACGATGACGGCGCGTCGCGCGAGCCGGGCGCGGTTCATCACCGCGAGGACCACCAGCCCGACCGCGGCGATGGCCGTCGATGCCGTGGTCACCGCGGCCAGCGGGAGCCGCACCGCCGCATCGGTGGCGGTGATCCCCGTGACGAAGCCGTTCTGCGCGAACGCGAGATCGTATCGGCCGAGCCACTGCATGGCTGCGACGGCCGCCAGCAGCAGGCCGCCGAGCACGGCCAGGTGCAGGGCGGGACCGCGGTCGGTCACGTTCGCTCCGCGCACCGCGGCCACGCCGTAGGCAGCGCCGGTCACGAGGAGGCTCGAAAGGAACAGGCCGGCGGCCACCGTGGCCACCAGGTGCAGGAACGGCAGGGTGAACATCCACCAGCCGAGGTCGTATCCGAAGATCGGGTCTGCGACCGCGGCACCCGACGCCGAGTACGGCACGAGGTGCAGCCACAGCGCCACGGTCTGCCAGGTGCCGGGCAGGAGCAGGCCGAAGAGGAGCGCGAGCGCGAGCGCCACGACGACCAGGCCGCGGCGGACAGACCGGCGAGGCAGGTTGGCCGCGGCGGCCAGCCAGGCGGCGCCCCGTACGTCCGTCCGGCGGGCGCGCAGCTGGATGACCACCGCCGCATCGTCCGGGTCGTGGCTCAGGCGCCAGGCCAGGAGAAGGTTGAACAGCAGGACGACCGTGCAGCCGATCAGGCCCGCGAGAAAGAGCGCGAGGGCGTAGGTGAACTGGACGGCCCAGACCGTGCCGAACCCGACGTTCTGGAACCACAGGTAGTTGGCAAGGGGGCCGGACACCGCGCTCAGGAGCACCCAGGCCAGGGCGATCGGGACGAGCACGCGCACCACGATCCGCGCGATTCGCCGGAGGCCCCAGCGGGCCGGACCTTCGCGCCCCGTGCCCCTCCCCGAGCCACGGGCAAGGGCGTCCTGGCCATGGCTCACCAGCCAATCGCCGATGCCCTCGAAGCGGGAGTCGTCCGCCGGTCGTTCTGGTCCCATGTCGCGCTGCTACGCTCCTCTCCGGGCACGAGGTCGTGACCGTGCTTCGATTCGGTGGAGGGTGCCCCTCAGGGCCGCACCCTGGCGCGTCCGGCTGGGCCGGGCTGACTGAGCCCGGAGCGCATGCACGCACCGCCCATGCTACCGTTCCGGCTGCCGATGATACCTCCTGTCCGGGCGGTCCCCGATGCTCGCCCAGCTGCAGCCGACCGACCCCTCGGCTTCCGAGAGCTGTTCAGGCGCCTCGACTTCGTCCGCCTGGTCACACGCGGGTCCGTGGACCTCAGGACGCGCGGGCGCCTGCTCCAGCACCTGGTCGGGACCGACCTCAAGCGGACCCATGCGGACACGGTGGTCGGCCAGCTCTGGTGGCTGATCGACCCGTTCTTCTCGATGGCCATCTACTCGATCCTGGTCACGGTGGTCTTCCAGAGGTCGATCGCTGATGCGCCGCTCTTCCTCTTCGCGGCGATCCTGCCGTGGCAGTGGTTCCAGACCTCGCTGATGGATGCCACGACCTCGGTGACGGGGCGGGGCAACCTGATCCGCCAGATCCAGTTCCCGAAGCTCGTCCTGCCCGCCGCCTCCACCGTCGCCGGGACGCTCACCTTCTTCTTCGGGCTGCTCTCGCTGGCGCTCCTCTATCTCCTGTATCCCAGCCACCTCAGTCCCTGGCTGTTGATGATCCCCGTCATCGCCGCCGTGCAGTTCGTCTTCACCCTGGCGCTGGCGATCCTGTTCTCCGCCCTCAATACCTTCTACCGCGACGTGCAGAACCTGTTGCGCCACGCCATTCGCATCTGGTTCTACATGTCGCCGGCGATCTACCTGGCGAGCGACCTGAAGGGGAGCGGCTTTCGCTACGTCCTGGGGCTGAACCCATTCACCTACATCCTCACGTCATACCGCAACGTGGCGTACTACAAGATCGCCCCGGACTGGATCGCCCTCGCCATCGTGCTCGTGCTCTCCCTCGTCCTGCTGGCGTTCTCGATCTGGGTGTTCAAGCGGCTCGAGACAGGCTTCGCGAAGATCCTCTGATGCCACCTCCAGCCTACGCAGTCGACGTCCGTGACCTGGGCATTCGCTACAACCTCAACCTGACCCGGCGCACCACGCTCAAGGGGTCGCTCGCCGAATGGGTCGGTCGCAAGCAGCAGGTGGGCCGGCACTTCTGGGCCCTGCGCCACGTCGACTTCCAGATCCGGCACGGGGAATCGCTGGGGATCCTGGGGCCGAACGGTGCCGGCAAGAGCACGCTCATGCTGGCGCTGGCCGGGATCCTCGCGCCGGACGAGGGATCCGTCACGTTGAGCGGGCGGGTGTCGTCCCTGCTGACCCTGGGTGCCGGGTTCGAGATGGAGATCTCCGGTCGCGAGAACATCTTCCTCATCGGCGGCTTCATGGGCATCCGCCACCGGGTCATGCTGGGGCTGAGCCCGTCGATCATCGAGTTCGCGGACCTCGGCGCGTTCATCGACGCGCCCGTGCGGACCTACTCCACGGGGATGCGCGCGCGGCTCGGTTTCGCCATCGCCACGGCGATCGCCCCGGACATCCTCCTGCTCGACGAGGTGCTCGGGACGGGCGACGAGGAGTTCCGCGGCCGGAGCCGCCAGCGCATCCGGGAGATGGTCGCCCATGCCAAGGCCATCGTGCTGGTGACGCACGATCTCACGACGGTCACCGAGTTCTGCAACCGCGCGCTCCTGATGGAGTTCGGGCAGGTCGTCTACGCGGGCACGCCGCAGGACACTGTCGACTTCTACCGGGAGCGCGTCCAGGAGCGCAAGCGGAAGCTCGCGGAGGCGGTGCACGAGCCGGTTGCCGCGGTGCCTCCCCGGCCGCGGTGCTTCCCCCGGCCGCGGTGCCTCCCCCGACCGTGGCGCCTCCCCCGGCCGTCCTGGACCAGCCCGCGTCGTAGCGCGCCCGCGGCTCGGTTCCGGCCGCCCCGGTCTCACGGCCGGCCGGCGGCGTCCCACGCATCCGCGAGCCAGCGGAGCCCGCCGGGCGCAAGCGCGCCGCGCGCGCCGAGGGCGCTGGCGACGACCACGACATCGTCCGCTCCCACGGCCACCACGACCGCGCGGCCCTCGCCGCGGCCGTCCGCGACGTCGCGCCAGGCTGCGAGCACCGCATCGCGCTCGGCGGCTGCCCGCAGGCCCGGCCGCTCGCGCAGCAGGCGCCGACGCAAGACCGTCCGGCGCGGGTGCAGGCACGCGCTCACGAGTCGCTCCACGGCGGTTCGGCCCGGATCCGGCGGACCCCCCAGCGCGGCGAGGCGGCCGACGTAGCCGGCGTCGGGATCGATCTCGACCCACCGGGCGCCCGGGGGGAGTGCTCCGACCCGCTCCACGGGCTCGACCGAGGTCACGATCGTGAGCCGGGACGCAAGGGACGGTGGGAGCGCGGCGACCCGACGAGCCGCGACTGCCCGGCGCAGGCCGACGACGAGGACGGCCGGCAGGGGCTCCGGAGATTCCGGCCACGTCTGCGGTTCGTGGGCGCTTCCGGCCCGTCGTCCGGTCCCTGGCGCTCCGTCGGCGGTCGGCGGCGCGGCCGACGTGCCGATGCTGGCCCGGCCTCCAGCCGGCGGCAGCTCGGCTGCGGCATCGCGCGCGTGACCCAGGATCGCCGCGATCGTCGTCGGCGTCGGGAACCTGTCGGTCACCGTCGCCCGGATCGCCGCCGGGTCGATCTCCGCGAGGCGGGATCGGAGCCGCAGGATCGCGTCGGCAAGCGCCGCCGCGTCGTCGCCGTCGGCGAGCTCTGCTCCGACATCCTGGCCCTCGAGCACCTCCTCCACGCCGCCGGACCGTCTCGCCGCCACGGGGAGGCCGCTCGCCAGCGCCTCCGCCGCGACCATGCCGAACGTCTCGAAGGGACTCGGATGGACGAAGATCCCGGCGCGGCGCATCGCCGCCGCGACTCCCGCGCGGTCGGCAGGCGGCTCGAAGGCGACGGCGTCACGCAGGCCGACCTCCCCGGCGAGGTCGAGCCAGCGCCTGTCCGTCGCGACGTCCGGCGCGCGGCCGACCAGGCGGAGGTGGAGCGCGGGCACCCGGTCGCGGGCGAGGGCGACGGCCCGGATGAGCACGTCCATCCCCTTGCGCTCCCGGCGGGCCCCGACCCACAGCAGCTCGTCCGGGTCGCGGTCGTCCGCTGTCCCGAGCGGGAAGTGGTCGAACCGGATGATGTTCGGGACGACGGGAATCGCGCCCGCTGCCAGGCCCAGCGGTGCCTCGAGCCGGGCCGCGAGCGCGCGGCTGACCGCCACGATCCGCCGGCCTTCGCCACGGAGCTCCCGGTACGCCCGGCGGACCTCCTCGTCCTCCTCGAGGTCCCCGGGGGCGCTCGACGCATGCTCCGTGACGACGAGGGGCACGCCGAGCGCCGTCGCGACCATCGCCGCAGCCGCTCCGTCCGGGATGCCCACGTGGGCGTGGACCATGTCGAACGGCCACTTCGCCGCGAGCGCGGTGGCGAATGGGACGAGGAGTGCTGCGTGCGCCTCGATCGCCACCCGGGCCGGAAGGCGTCCGCCCGGATGAACGACGGGGATCCGGGCAACCGGCACGCCGGCGCCCCAGGCACGCGGCGTCGACAGCGCCGCCGGCTCCACGACGGCCCGAGCCCAGGCCTCGACCGCCAGCCCACCCACCGAGTCCGTGCCGACGTCGCGGGCCCGAAGGTCCGCGTTCTCCCACGAAGCGACGACGACGTCGATGCCGGCGGCCCGCAGCGCGACGACCTCGTCGCTCACGAAGCTGCCACTGCCGGGATCGTCGTGGGACGGATACCAGCGGGCGACGACCAGGATCCGGCGCGGCCACGCACCGCCCGGGCCGCCGGCCCAGATCGAAGCCGGCTCCGGCCGGGCCGCGGACGCGTTCAACGAGGCGTGTGGCTCCAAGGTGCTCATGGGCCGCGAAAAGGTATCACCTGCATTCCGCCCCGGCCGTGGTTCCGCCGACGACTTGCTAGGATGGAGCGCGTGCTCATCGGGCCCTCCGTCCCGCCCCTCGCAGCACGGTCCGCGGACCACCTGGAGGCCGACCATCGCTGACCCGTCCACGGGCACCCGCGCAACGCACGGCGTGGCCGTGCTCGCCCACGCGTACTACGAGGAGGATTCGCGGGTCCGCCGCGAGGCCGAGGCCCTCGTCCACGGGGGGCTCCCCGTCGACGTGTTCGCGCTGCGCCGGCTGGGCGAGCCATCGACCGCAGTGCTCGACGGCGTGACGATCCACCGCCTCGACGTCCGGCGGCACCAGGGCGCCGGGATCGCGGTCTACATCCGCGAGTACCTCGACTTCTTCGTCCGCGCCACGATCGCCCTGGCCCGGGCCCACCGCACCCGTCGGTTTGCCCTGGTCCACGTCAACACGCTCCCTGACTTCCTCGTGTTCGCGGCGCTGCCGCTCAAGCTCGCCGGCGTCCCGGTCCTCCTCGACCTGCACGAGTCGATGCCGGAGTTCTTCCGGGCCCGTTTCCCGCGGCGTGCCTCGCCCGTTGCGCACGGCCTGCTGCGGCTCCAGGAGCGGGCCTCGATCGCGGCCGCAGACGCCGTCGTGACGGTCAACGACGCGCTCCGCGACCGGCTCCTCGCGCTCGGAACCCCGGCCGCGAAGGTGACGGTCATCCTGAACACGCCCGACCTCGTGCTCTTCGACCCGGCTGCGCACCCGGCTCGCCCGTTCATGGCCGACGGCGTCCTCCGGCTCGTCTACGCCGGGGCGCTCACGCCCACCTACGAGGTCGACGTCGCGATCGAGGCGCTGGCGGGGCTGGCCGTCGCGCGACCGGGCCTTGCCACCGTCCTCGAGATCTACGGCCGCGGCGACGCCGACGCGGCGCTCCGGTCCCGCGCCGCGGAGCTGGGGGTTGCCGACCGGGTCAGATTCCACGGCCGCATCCCGCTCGAGCTCGTCCCGGCAGCGATCGCCGCGGCCGACATCGGGCTGGCTCCCACGCGGCAGACGGAGTTCACCGACTTCAGCCTCTCCACGAAGCTCTTCGAATACGCCGTCATGGGGAAGCCGGCCGTCGCGTCCGCGCTGCCGACCGTTGCCCGCTACTTCGGCCCGGAGACCATCGCAACCTACCGGCCGGGTGACCCGCTCGACCTGGTCCGCGCCGTGATCGCCCTGGTCGAGGATTCGGCAGCTCGTACCGCCCGCGTGGCCGCCACCGCAGCCCGGGCACGCGAGCTCGACTGGGACGGCGAGGCCCGGCGCTATCGCGCGGTCGTGGAGCGCCTTGCCGGCTTCGCCTGACCTGGGTCGCCGCCGAGCGCCCCGTTTCGCCTGCCGCACCTCCGGGTGCGGTACCATGCCGCCGACCCCCGAGCCGCGCGCGGCCACGCGTCGCGCGCCCTAACTGTGAGCATCCACCCCCCATGACACTCCGCGCTCGCCCGACCACCAAGCCGACATCGCGCCGCCGCGGCAGCCACGCCGACGAGGGCCGCCGGAACCTCTACATGAACCTGGGCTTCGGCCTGATCGTGGTCGTCGCGGTGCTGCTCCTCGTCGGAGCCGGCGCGGCCACCTGGATCGACCAGCACCTGGCCCCGGTCGCGAAGGTGAACGGCGTCTCGATCACCAAGGACCAGCTGGCCCAGCGGGAGAAGATCGAGGCGTTCAAGCTCAGCGACGTCGAGTCGCGAACGCGGGAGGCCGTGCAGGCGAACCACATGTCGGCCGCCCAGGGCCAGCAGGTGCTCCAGTACATCGCGCAGCAACAGCAGCAGGTTGCGACCGCGGCTTTGGAGGACGAGATCGACACCGAGCTCATCCTCCAGCTGGCCGCCAAGCGCGGCGCCGTCGCCAGCGACGCGGCGGTCACGGCCCAGGTCACCACGGACGCCACCACCGTCGAGAGCCGCCACGTCTACCAGATCGCGATCGTCCCCGACGCGAGCGCCGGCACGGATGCCGGGGTGTCGGAGGCCCAGGCGAAGGCCAACGGCCTGCTGGCCGACCTCAAGGCAGGCAAGACGTGGGAAGCCGTGGTCAAGGAGTCCGGGGACGCGACCGCCGCGGCCAACAACGGTGACCTCCTCTTCATCAACAAGGGGAGCAGCTCGCCCGACCAGGCCTTCGTGGACGCGATCTTCGCGCTCGCCGCGCCCGGCTACACGGACGTGATCAAGGGCAGCGACGGCACGTTCCGGATCGGCCGCCTCACGGAGATCGCCCCGGCGCAGGTCGACCCGGGATTCACGCAGCGGATCAGCGCTGCTGGCATCAGCATGGACGCCTACAGGCGCGTGGACAGCGCCCTCGTGTCCCGCGACCTGATCACGGCGCAGCTGACGGCCGAGGTCGTGGGCTCCGCCTCCCAGCAGCGCGAGGTGTCGGTGATGGTGCTGGAGAACAACAGCGGCCAGGGCGTCCTCCCCGGCGCTGTGCTCGTCAAGCACATCCTCTATTCGCCGAACCACAACCCGTCCGGGGCCTCGGCGCTCAAGGCCGACGATCCGGCCTGGGCGACAGCGAAGCAGGAAGCCGAGAACGCCTACGCGCAGCTCAAGGCGGGCACCGCCACGTTCGCCTCACTCGCCCCGTCGAGCGACGACACCGGGTCGGGTGCCACGAACGGGTTCCTGCCGTACTTCTCCAAGGCCGACACGTCCACGTCGCTCGACCCGGCGTTCGCGGCCGCCATCTATGCCCCCGGGCTCACGCCGGGCGAGCTGCTGCCGCCCGTCCAGTCGTCCTTCGGGTGGCACGTGATCGAGTTCGTCACGTCGGCGGACCCGGCGACGCGGGCCGCCCAGCTCGCGGCGGAGGCCGGGCAGCCGGGGGCCGACTTCGCGAAGCTCGCGGAGGAGAACTCCATCGACCCGTCCGCCGCGAAGGGCGGTGCGATCGGCTGGGTCGCGAAGTACCAGCTCGCCGCCGACCAGGAGGCCGCGATCAACAGCCTCCAGGTCGGGCAGGTGAGCGCGCCGGTCGTCGGGACCGACGGCATCCGCATCTTCAAGGTGACGAACGTGCAGGATCGCCTGCCGGACGCTGCCCAGACCGCGACGCTGACGAGCAACGCGTTCAACAACTGGTACCAGAGCGTGAAGTCGGACCCGAAGCAGACGACGATCGAGCGGCTGACCGGCGCCTCCGCCGGCCCCTGACGGCGCGGCGATGCTCGACGCGCTGCTCGCCGAGGCGCGCCTGCGCTGGGGCCTGGACCCGGCGGACGGGCTGGCGGTGATCCCCGCGGAGCGACTGGTCGGAATCCCGCTGGAGCCGACCCGCCCGGTGATGATCGTGCCCCTGGCCGTCCTCCGCGCCCCGGGCCCGTCGGTTCCGCCCACGGCGCTCCCGGGACGGCACGGCCCCGGTGGGGATGACCCGATCGCGCTCCTCCGGCGGCTCTACCCGCCGGACCACCCTGTCGGGCGCTTCGGGGCGTCGGACGGGACGACCGTGGGCGCGCTGTTCGCGACCGACCTGGCTGGCCCTCTCTACCTCGGGCCGGTCGCGCCGGAGGCCGCGTTCGCCTCGCCTTGGGGCATGCCCTGGATCTCGAACCGCCTGCGTGCCCCCGACGGCTGCCCGTGGGACCGCGAGCAGACCCACGAGTCGCTCCGCAACCACCTCCTGGAGGAGGCGTACGAGGTCTACGACGCGCTCGCCGACGGGGCAACGCCGGCGCTCGCCGGAGAGCTGGGCGACCTCTGGCTCCAGGTCGTGCTCCACGCGCAGCTCGCCGCGGAGGCGGGCGTCTTCGACCTCGCCGACGTCCAGGCGGCGATCGCCAGCAAGATCGTCCGCCGCCATCCTCACGTCTTCGGGGACGCGGAGGCCCGGACCGCGACCGACGTCAACCGCCAGTGGGAGCGGATCAAGCAGGCGGAGCGAGCCGCCGAGGCGTCCGCGGCGGACGGGGCTGGCGACGCCCCGACCCAACCGAAGAGCGCGCTCCACGGGATCAGCCGGTCCCTCCCCGCGCTCGCGGCCAGCCAGGAGATGCAGGAACGGGCCGCCCACATCGGCTACGACTGGCCCAGCATCGACGGCGTCCTCGCCAAGGTGGACGAGGAGCTCGCGGAGCTTGCCGAGGCGACCACGGCCGCGGAGCGCGCCGAGGAGCTCGGGGACCTGCTGATGGTGCTCGTGAACCTGGCGCGGCATCATGGCGTCGACGCGGAGGCGGCACTTCGGGGCGCGAACGGCAAGTTCCGGCGTCGCTTCGGGATCGTGGAGCGCCTCGCGGCGGTGCGCGGCGTGGCCCTCCGGGACCTCTCGTTCGAGGAGCTCGACGAGCTCTGGGACCAGGCGAAGGCGGAGCTGGCCGCCGGCGATGGGCCGGACGGACGGGCCCGCGGCGCCGCCGATGGGCAGACAAGAGCGCCGGCGACCGCCGGCGAGGAGGCGGGATCATGACGATCGGGAACCGCGCACCGGTCGTGCGCCCCTCCGGGCGGCGGCCCGACGAGATGCGCGCGGTCAGCTTCACGCTGGGAATCCAGAAGTGGGCCGAGGGATCGTGCCGGATCCGCGTCGGTGACACGGAGGTGCTCTGCGCGGCCACGATCGAGGATCGCGTCCCGCCCCACCTCCGCGGCAAGGGCACCGGCTGGGTCACCGCGGAGTACGCGATGCTGCCCCGCGCGACCACCGAGCGGACCCAGCGCGAGTCCACGGCCGGGCGGGTCGGCGGGCGCACCCACGAGATCCAGCGCCTGGTCGGGCGGTCGCTGCGCGGCGTCGTGGACCTGTCGCGGCTGGGCGAGCGGACGATCACCGTGGACTGCGACGTCCTCCAGGCCGACGGCGGCACGCGCACGGCCAGCATCACCGGCGGCTACGTCGCGCTGGCGGCGGCGCTGATCACGTTCGGGATGGAGCGCCTGCTGGTGGGCAAGGTGGCGGCGATCAGCGTCGGGACCGTGAACGGGGCAAACGTGCTCGACCTGGACTACGCGGAGGACCACGTGGCGCAGGTGGACTTCAACGTGGTCGGGACCGACGCCGGCCGCTACGTGGAGCTGCAGGGGACCGCCGAGGGTCGCGCGTTCTCCCGCGAAGAGCTCGACGGCCTCCTCGACCTCGCCCACGTCGGGCTCGGGCAGCTCTTCGACGCGCAGGCCGCCGTTCTCGCCACCGTGAAGCGGTGACCGGTCGCTCCCGGCTCCTGGTCGCCACGCGCTCGATCCACAAGCTGGCCGAGCTCCGCGACCTGCTCGGGCCGGCCCGGGCAACGCTCGTCTCGCTCGATGACGTGGGCATCGCCGCGGAGGCCGACGAGACCGGTGTCACGTTCGCCGCCAACGCCGCGCTCAAGGCCCGCTTCTACGCACGGCTCTCCGGCCTGCCGACGCTCGCCGACGATTCCGGGCTGGAGGTGGATGCCCTCGGCGGCGGTCCCGGCGTCCGGACGCGCCGCTATGCGGGCGAGGATGCCACTGACGATGACAACAACCGGAAGCTCCTCGACGCGCTGGCTGGCCTTCCGCCCGCGGCGCGCGGCGCGCGCTACCGGTGCGCCCTGGCCCTCGCGCTGCCCGAGCACGCGGGTCCGCGGGCTGGCATCCCGGTCGTGCTGACGCGGGGGACGATGTTCGGCCGGATCGCGACTGCACCCCGCGGCGCGAACGGCTTCGGCTACGACCCGATCTTCGAGCCGGCGTCCGAGCCGCCCGGCGGCGCGACCGTCGGCGAATGGCCGCCGGAGCGCAAGCAGGGTGTCTCCCACCGCGCACGGGCCGCTCGACGGATGGCCCCGATCCTCGACCGCCTTGGGTTCTAAGGACGGCGCGCGAGCACCGAAACCTCGGTGGCAGTGGCCCGGCTCCCGCGCCGCTACGGCCCCGCGGTGACGGTGCCCGGCGAGTTCAGGATTACGTTCGCCACGCCGCCCGCGAGGGAGCCGGTGAAGTCGCCCAGAGTCGCGCTGATCGGCCCGAGGGAGGCATCCG
The DNA here is from genome assembly GCA_963722475.1 of uncultured Chloroflexia bacterium. Classification (GTDB taxonomy): domain Bacteria; phylum Chloroflexota; class Limnocylindria; order Limnocylindrales; family CSP1-4; genus CTSoil-043. The sequence goes on from CAVRMJ010000012.1 coordinate 73,868, forward strand.
CGGTCGCACTGATCCCGAGGCCGGTCACGGTGATTGGCTCGATGTTCTTCGCGTCGGACCCGCGGATGCTGATCTTCAGGACGTTGCTCCCCAGGAACTCCGCGCGGGCGCCCAGCGACCCCGGGGCATCGAGCGAGGGCGTGCCCGTGAAGGCGAGTGTCGTTCCCGCGCCGGCAGCATCGCTGAGGGTCACGGTGAGGGATCCAGCCGCACCGGGGATGGCGTCGACGCTGGGCTCCACGAACCGAAGAACGAGGGTCGTGCCCGACGCACCGCCTCGAGGAACGCTCCCGACGGCCGCAACTCCGACATCCCCGAACACGGGCCCGGGGGTCGGCGTCGGGGTCGCCGCCGGCGTGGGAGGCGCGGTCGGCGTGGGGCGGGCCGCGAGCGTCGCACCGGGCGCCGGGCTCGGCGGCTGCAGCACCGCGAACGTGACGACGACGGCCAGCGCGAGGGCCCCGACGAGCACGGCGGCAACGACCGCCCGGAAGGTCCGCTCGCTCATCGTCCTACCCGTGCCTCCGCCCCGTCCCGCCCATGATCGGCGAACCCGCCCGCTTCATGGCCTCACAGTACAGCGGCCGATGCGCCCCCGAGCGGGCGGGCCCGGCCCCCGCATGTGCGCGCCGCGTGTCGCGATCAACAGTTGCATCCGCGGGGTGTCGGTCGCCAGGCCGGACCCGAGGCGGTGCCCGAGGTGGTGAGCTGCCGCCGGTCGGACCCGTCGGCGCGTGACAGGTAGATGTCGGAGGTCGTCGACTCCGGGACAGCGACCGTGAAGGCGAACCAGTCGCCCTCGGGCGACCGGACCGCGTCGGGGGAAAGGCCCGTGGCCGCCGTCGTCACCTCGCCGCCCCTGGACCGATACGACCCGCAGGTCGCCGCCGGCCGTGATGAGCGAGAGCCGCGTCCCGTCGGCCGACCACGCCAGGGCATGGGCATCCGTCTCGAGCGTCGCCACCGTCGAGATCGTGCCGGTGGCGGGGTCGACCACCTGGATCGCCGGTTGCTCGCTCCAGCCGACGAAGGCGATCCGGGTTCCGTCGGGCGACCAGGCCGGGAGCTGCCCCGTGGCCAGGCGGGTCACGCCGGAGCCGTCGACACGCGCGACCACGAGGTGCGGCACTCCCCCGCCCGGCGCGTCCGTGGCGCTGGCGATCCGGGTTCCGTCGGGCGACCACTCGCCCCCGAGGCCACCATCGAGCTGTTTCCTGCCGCTGCCGTCGGCATTCATGACCCACAGGTCGCCGAGGTCGACCGGCGAGGTCGAGAAGGCGATCCGGCTGCCGTCGGGCGACCAGTAGGGATCGAGCCCGCTTCCGAGGCTGCGCATGCCGGTCCCGTCCGCGTTCATGAGCCACAGCGTGAAGCCCCCGTCGTTCGAGGCGCGCCCGAAGGCGATCCGGGTGCCATCGGGCGACCAGGCCGGACCACGGCCGTCGGCGAGCCGGGTCGTCGTGCCCGATGCAACGTTCGTGACGTAGACCCCTTCGACACCGTCGACCGTCGCGGTGAAGGCGATCTCTCCAGTGGCGACCGTCGAGGTCGACGTCGAACCTGGCGGTTCCGTCGGCGTCTCGATGGGAGCCTCGGTCGGGGCGTCCGTCGCGATCGACGTCGGCGCACTCGTCGCAGGGCTCGCGGAGATCGCGGGCGCGAGAGGGAGAGACGGCGGGCTCGAGGTGCCTGCGCACCCGGCGAGGGCGATCCCGAGGAGGAGGGACGCAGCCTGGCGTTTCGCGTTCATCTGTGACCGCCGCTCGCAGCGTGGGTTGAAGCCGCCGGTGAGACGGCCCGGGCAACCGATCCGTGGCGATCAGTGCGCCCGGTCACTCCACCGCGAACCGCCCTCGAACGCCAGAGCCACAGGAACCGAAAGGGCGCGACGGCGTCGACGGTTCGTGCTCGGCCTCTTCGGGAGTCGAGGGCCCGGCGACATGATCACCGCGGCAGTGGTCCGCGATGTGCGCCGTGAGCATGCTCTTTGTGACGAGCAACTTCATCGGCATCCTCGTCACCGCGATCCAGGGCCGGCTGGTGGAGCTGCGCAAGGGTGCAGCACCGTGATCGAGAACGGCCACACGGCGATCCTCGGCTCGTCGCCGCAGACCTTCGCCACCCGGGGAACTGATCGTCGCGAATGCAGCGGTCGCACCCAGCGACCGGGTCATCGTCCTGGCGGAAGGCGACCGGGCCGGGTCGCACAGCGGGGGAGCGTGCACCGGGCGATCCAGGGGTCGTCCTGGTCCATCCAGCGTCACCGAGTCCGGCCGCCGGGCCGCCGTCGTGTCGCCAGCGCAGGTCGCGGCCAGCCAGTCGCCGTTCGGCAGGAGCTCGCCCAAGACGGCGCCCTCGAGCAGGCGGCGACCGGACGTCGGACTGACCTCGCGCCCTGCTTACCGACTCCGATCCCAGCGGCTCGCGGGACACGGTACGATGCGATCCAAGCGGTGTTGGCCCGGCCATGCGGGCGACGCTCGGGAAGCACGTGCGCTTCGCGAGCACGATCCGTCGGGGTGTAGCGCAGCGGTAGCGCACGTGCTTTGGGAGCACGAGGTCGTGGGTTCGAATCCCACCGCCCCGACCACCTTTTCGCTTCGGCTGCGGGCAACCCTGCGCGGGCGCGGCCTTCGGGACGGCCGGGCCCAGGTGGAACCCGTCGGTCATCGCCGCCAGGAACGCGGCGCGAAGTGCCGGGTTGGTCGTGATCCCCCAGTCGACGACGGTGCTCGCCCTCGTGCCCGGCGCGCGCCCGGTGGACGTGGCACGCTTCCCGGCGGTGCGCGGCGCCTGCGTCGCCGCAACGTGAAGGGGCGCGACCCGGTTGGCGATCCTCGACTACCTGGAGCGGAAGACCCGCCTCCTCCTGGGCGCGGCGATCGTCGCCACCGTCGCGTCGGCCAGTCTCGTGGCGAGTGGTGGACCGCCGGTCGCCACGTTCGGGGCGACCGCGATCGCGCTCGCAATGCTCGCCTCGCTGGTGGGCGAGGGGACCGAGCAGCTCGCCGCCCGGCACGGACCCGCGGTCACGGGGATCCTGCAGTCGGCGCTGGGTAACCTGCCCGAGCTGTTCATCTCGCTCTTCAGCCTCCAGGCCGGGCTCCTGGTCGTGGTCCAGTCCGCGCTCATCGGGTCGATCCTCGCCAACAGCCTCCTGGTCCTGGGTGCGGCATTCCTGGTGGGCGGCCTGAAGTTCGGCACCCAGCAGCTCGGCGCCCACGCCAGCCGCTCGATCGCGATGCTCCTGCTCCTCGCGGTCGGCTCGCTGGTGATCCCCACGCTCGCCACGGAACCCGGAGCGCCCGACGCCGGCCACGCAGCCGAGCTGTCGATCGTCGTCTCGATCGTCCTGCTCGTCGTCTTCGCCGGCTCGCTCATCTTCTCGATCCGCCGCGATGCGCGTCCCGCGTCGCCCACCCCCGTCCAGGCGGCGGTCCTCGCGGAAGGCCCCGGCCACGTCTGGCCACAGTGGCTCGCGCTCGTCATGCTCACCGTGGCGGCCGTCGCTGCCGCGTTCGTGTCGGACTGGTTCGTGACGGCGCTCCGCCCGGCCATGGCAACGCTGGGGATGTCCGAGGCGTTCGCGGGCCTCGTCGTCGTCGCCATCGCCGGCAACGCGGTGGAGAACGTGGTGGGGATCCAGGCCGCCGCGCGCAACCAGGCGGACCTGGCCGTGAGCCTGATCCTCAACTCGTCGCTCCAGGTCGCGATCGCGCTGACGCCGGCGCTCGTCATCATCTCGATGCTGATGGGCGTGGCACCGCTGACGCTGGTCGTGACGCCGCTCCTGGCTGGTGCCGTGGGGCTGTCGGCTATCCTGACCGCCGTGATCGTCTTCGACGGCGAGTCCAACTGGCTGGAGGGGCTGGCGCTGATCGGGCTCTACCTGATCATCGCGGCGTCGGTCTGGTGGGGCCCGGTGATCGCGGCATGACGGCCTTCCCGGGTCCGCTGACAAAGGGACGGCCGCTGGCCGTCGGGATCCAGCTGCCCGAGGTCGAGTGGGAGGCGCGCTGGCCGGACCTCCGCGCTCTCGCGCTGCGGGCGGAGGAGCTGGGCTTCGACGCCGTCTGGTACGGCGACCACCTGCTCTACCGGCGGCCGGGCGAAGACCACGCCCGCGGGCCGTGGGAGGCGTGGTCGGTCCTGGCCGCGCTCGCGGCGGTCACCTCGCGCGTCGCGCTGGGCCCGCTGGTCGCCGCCACCGCGTTCCACAGCCCGGCGATGCTGGCCAAGAAGGCCGCCACGGTCGACGAGATCAGCGGCGGCCGGCTGGTCCTGGGCCTGGGCGCCGGCTGGAACGAGACGGAGTTCCGCGCCTTCGGCTTCCCGTTCGACCACCGGATCAGCCGGTTCGAGGAGGCCTTCACGATCGTGCGGACGCTCCTCCGCGACGGCGCGATCGATTTCGCCGGCACGTACTTCACGGCCCGCGACTGCGAGCTGGCACCGCGGCCGCGGCCGGGCGGACCGCCGCTCATGATCGGCTCGTCGAGACCGCGGATGCTCGCGATCACGATCCCGCACGTGGACGCCTGGAACGCGTGGTTCGACGCGTTCGGCAACCGCCCGGCCGGCGTGCCCGCGCTGCGCGACGGCGTGGATGCCGCCTGCCGCGACGCCGGCCGCGACCCGGCGGGGGTGGCGCGCACGGTCGCAGTCCAGGTCCGGCTCCCGACCGGGACGGGGCGGATCATGGGCGACACGGGCCGGCCACCGATCCCGCCCGTCGAGGGCACGCCGGAGGAGATCGCTGCCGTCCTCCGCGCGGTTCGCGGCGGAGGGGATCTCGCACGTCCAGCTGGTGGTGGACCCCATCACGCTGGCGTCGCTCGACGCGCTGGCACCGGTCCTGGAGGCCCTGGACCGGGGATAGTCGGCGTCGCTGCGCTGCGAACTGGCGCGGCCCACCACGTGCACTTCGAGTTGACCCGGCCGCTCGGCGGTGCCTAGAGTGGAGCCGGTCAGATGGGGGGCGGACCCCGGGAGCTCCCGACGGGAGCCGGGGAGTGAGGAGAGGAGCACCGATGCGCGCATCAGCCCTTCATCGCTTCGTCCGCCTGCTCGCCGCGCTGGGACTGGCCGGGGCGCTCCTCCTGCCAACGCTCGCGCTTCCCGCGCGGGCGGCCGAACCCGCTCGTGCTCCGCGTGGGCACGACGCAGGACCTCGATGCGCTGAACCCGTACCAGACGCTGCTGGTGAGCGGCTACGAGGTCTTCCAGCTCACGTACAACCTGCTGGTGGACTTCGGGCCGAACCTGGAGCCGGTCCCCGGCTTCGCCGACTCGTGGACCCGCGCCGCCGACGGGAAGTCCTGGACGTTCCACATCCGGACCGGCATGAAGTGGTCCGACGGCCAGCCCGCCACGTCGGCCGACGCCTGCTTCTCGTGGGGGCTCGCCGTCGCCGCCATCGCCGACGAGCGCGAACATCGGCGCGGGCTACCTCGACCCCGGCCTCAAGGACGCCGGCGTCACGAAGGTCGCGTGCCCCGACGACCAGACGATGATCGCCTACACCACGGACCCGTCCGACCGGATCCTCCAGACGTACCTGCCCGATCATCCCGCAGCACATCTGGGGCAAGGAGACCTACAAGACGATCGGCGACGCCAAGTTCGTGGCGCCGCTCGTCGGCACCGGCCCGTACACGGCGGCGGAATGGAAGACCAGCCAGTACGTCCGCTTCGTCCGCAACCCGAACTACTGGGGCACGCAGGGAGCCGCCGACGAGGTCGTGATCCAGTTCTACAAGACCGACGACACGATGGTCCAGGCCCTCAAGGCCGGCGAGCTCGACTACGCCCGCGGCCCGAACGCGGACCAGCTCAAGGCGCTCGAGGGCCAACCCAACATCAAGACGGTCGTCGGGCAGCGCGAACGGCTGGACCCAGCTGGCGTTCAACGAGTACGGCGCCTCGACCGGGCAACGCTGACCCCGGGCGTCGGACCCTCGACCAAGGCGCTCTGGGATCCGGCCTTCCGCGACGCCCTCGGCTATGCCATCGACAAGAACCAGCTCGTGGCTCGCGTGCTCGGCGGCTACGGCGACGTCGGCACGACGATCGTGCCGCCGGTCCTGGCCCAGTGGCACGTGGAGCCCGACCAGCCGCGAACCTTCGACATCGCGCTCGCGAAGCAGAAGCTCGACGCGGCCGGCTACAAGCTCGACGCGAACGGCAACCGCCTGGACAAGCAGGGCAAGCCGATCAGCCTCCGGCTGGACTACCCGGACACGGACGCCACCTACGCGAAGTCGGCCCAGTTCGTGAAGGACTGGTACGGCCAGCTCGGGATCAAGGTGACGGCCCAGCAGTTCGACTCGGCGACCCTGGGCAACATCGTCCTGCCGCCCGAGGCCGGCAAGGACTACAAGGCCAACTACGACATCGAGCTCTGGGGCTGGTCGGGGAACCCGGACCCGAACGCCCTCCTCCAGATCTTCCGGTGCGACGCGATCGGCTCCTCGTCCGACAGCCAGTACTGCAATCCCGCGTTCGACAAGCTGTACGACGCGCAGAACGCGGCGACGACGGCCGACGCGCGCAAGACCATCCTGGCCCAGATGCAGAACATGATCTACGACCAGGCCGTCTACGACATCCTCTACTACGACTCGAACCTGGCCGCCTACCGCACCGACCATTTCGGCGGCTGGCAGAACCAGCCGCTGGCGAACGGGACGCCGCTCTTCACCTACGGCACGCTCGAGTACACGCTGCTCACGAATGCGGCCGCCGTGCCCTCGCCGACGCCGGCGGCGTCCGCGGCCGCGTCGACCGCGCCCGGCGCCTCGCCGGCCCCGGCCGCCTCCCCGGCTCCGGCGCCGGCGCCCGCCGGAGGCGGCGACAACACCGCCCTCTACGTCGGGATCCTGGTCGCGGTCCTCGTCGTGGCCGGCGTCGCTCTCATGCTGGTGAGACGCCGAGGGAAGGGACCGTCCGGGGACGAAGAGTAGCCGTCCCGCGAGCGACTCGATGACGGCGCTGGCGGAGGGCTGCCCCGCGGCCCTCCGGCCGGCCGCGGCGTGCGGGCTCCGCGCCGGCGCTGCGTGCCCGCGTGCCCGGAGCCGGGCGCGTGAGCGCCCGCTACCTCGCCCGCCAGTCGGCGCAGGCGATCTTCACGATCCTGATGATCGTGCTGCTCAACTTCATCCTCTTCCGCATGATGCCGGGATCGCCGGACCGGGTGAACCCGCGCAACCCGAACGTCACCATCGAGCAGCGGCAGGCCGCCCTGGCCCGCTGGGGCCTCGACAAGCCGCTGATCCCGGACCAGCTCGTCGCCTTCGTCAGCTCGACCCTGCAGGGCGACCTGGGCTACTCCATGAAGTTCCAGGGCCAGCCGGTCACCCAGGTGATCGGCGACCGCTTCGGGCCCACGATCCTGCTCATCGGCCTCGCCGAGCTGATCGCGATCTTCCTGGGCCTGGGCCTGGGGGCCTACACCGGCTGGCGGAGAGGGGGGCTGGCCGACCGGATCGGCAACGGGCTCAGCCTGATCCTCTACTCGATGCCGTACTTCGTGATCGGCATGCCGCTCATCATCATCTTCGCGGCGGGCCTGGGCTGGTTCCCGACCTCGGGGATGCTGACGGCCGGGGCGACGTACGCGGGACCGGCGAGACTTCCTGGGCGACCTCCTGTCGCACCTCGCGCTCCCGCTCGCCACGATCAGCCTGGGCCTGATCGGCGGCTACTCCATCCTCATGCGCTCGTCGATCACCGAGACGCGCGCCGAGGACTACATCGCGACCGCCCGGGCGAAGGGCCTCCCCGACGGCAAGATCCTGCGCTCCCACGCGATCCCCAACGCGCTCCTGCCGGCCGTCACGCTGATCGCCATCAACCTGGGCTACGTCGTGGGCGGCGCCATCACCGCGGAGATCGTGTTCAACTGGCCGGGCCTCGGGACGCTGACCGTGGACGCCCTGAACTCGCGCGACTACCCGGTGCTCCAGGGGATCTTCCTGCTCCTCGGCGTCTCGGTCGTGCTGGCCAACTTCGTGGCCGACATCGTCTACGGCTACCTGGACCCGCGGGTGCGGCAGTGAGCGCCGTCCCGCTCGCACCCGTCGACGTGCGCGGCGCCCGATGGCGCCTCCGCCTGCGCAACGCCCGCGAGTTCGCCCGCCGCTACGCCCGGCGGAAGGACGGCGTCGTGGGGGCCGTCATCCTCGTCCTGTTCGCGGTGATCGCGCTCGCCCCGCAGCTCTTCGTCGGGCCGCTCCAGACCGTCACCACCGCGACCGGCGCGACGCTGGACCCGCCGTCGGCCGCCCACCTCTTCGGGACCGACGAGGTGGGACGGGACATGCTGAACCTGACCGTCCACGGGTCCCGCATCTCGATGGTGATCGGGCTCCTTGCCACCCTGATCACGATCCTGCTCGGGGCAGTGATCGGGATCGTCTCGGGGTTCCTCGGCGGGCGAACCGACCAGGTCCTGATGCGGCTCACGGACTTCTTCCTGGTCCTGCCGACCTTCGTCCTCGCGATCGTCCTGGCCCCGATCATCCTGGACATCGTCGGGACGGACGCGGAGCTCTTCGGGATCCGGGCCACCCTGCTCGTGATCATCGTGGTCATCGGCCTCACCAGCTGGGCCTCGATGGCGCGCATCATCCGCTCGCAGACGCTCTCGGTGAAGGAGCGGATGTTCGTCGACCGGGCGCGGGTCATCGGCGGGAGCCGGGCGCACATCATGCGGCGCCACATCCTCCCGAACGTCGTCAACCTGATCGTGGCGAACACCGTCCTGACGTTCGCCGGCGCGATCTTCACCGAGACGACGCTCTCGTTCATCGGCCTCGGCGACCCGTTCCAGCCGTCGTGGGGACAGCTCCTCAACGCCGCCCAGCAGGCCGGCGCGCCCGGCCTGGGCGCCTGGTGGTACATCGTCCCGCCGGCCGTCTGCGTCGTCGTCGTCATCCTGGCGTTCACGCTCGTCGGCAACGCGCTCGACGACGTCCTGAACCCGAAGTCGGCGACCCGCTGATGGTCGGCCTGGACGACCCGGTCCAGCCGCCCGTCACGCCCGGCGGCGTGCGCGGCCGGCGCCAGCGGCCGCTGCCGAAGCAGGCCGATCCCGAACGCCCCGCTCCTCGTCGTCGAGAACCTGCGGACCTACTTCACGCTCTCGTCCGGGACGGTCAAGGCCGTCGACGGCGTCAGCTTCGAGCTGCACGACGGCGAGGCGCTGGGCATCGCCGGCGAGTCGGGCTGCGGCAAGACCACGACCGCGCTCTCGCTGCTCCGACTGCTCCCGGCGAACGCGAAGGTCGTGGGCGGCTCCGTGAAGCTCTTCGGCATCGACCTGGCGACGAAGAGCGAGAACGCGCTGCGGCGCTATCGCTGGCGCGAGATCTCGGTCGATCTTCCAGGGCGCGATGAACGCCCTGAACCCGGTCCGACGGGTCGGCGACCAGATCGCGGAGCCGATCATCGAACGCCTCGGCGTCCCGAAGGCGGAGGCGAACCGGCGGGCCCGGGAGCTGCTGGAGCTGGTCGGGATCGCGCGGGACCGGGCGGCCGACTACCCGCACCAGCTCTCGGGCGGGATGCGCCAGCGGGCGATGATCGCGATGGCGCTCGCCTGTGACCCGGCGATCGTCATCGGCGACGAGCCCACGACCGCCCTCGACGTCATGGTCCAGGCCCAGATCCTGGAGCTGCTGGAACGGCTCCGCGAGCAGCTCGGGCTCTCGCTCATCCTCATCACGCACGACCTCTCGGTCATCGCCGAGACGTGCGACCGGGTCATGGTGATGTACGCCGGCCGGGTGGCCGAGGAGGGACCGGTCCGGACGGTCTTCTCCGGACGCCGCGCCACCCCTACACCCAGATGCTGCTGGCGGCGATCCCCAACCTCGACTCCGACAGGCGACTGCTCGGCACGATCCCGGGCTCGCCGCCGGACCTGCGGACGCCACCGCCCGGCTGCCGCTTCCACCCGCGCTGCCCGCTGGCGATGGACGTGTGCCGCGAGGATGGTCCCCGACGAGGTTCGCTTCGCGGACGGCGTGCGCGTCGCCTGCCACCTCTACCCGCCCGGCGGCGACGGGGCGCGCCGGCCGATCCCGATCGTGGAGGTGACCGGCGCGGACGCGGCGCCGGCCGGGGGCGCTCGCGCCGTGAGCGACGAGCTGGTCCGTCTCGACGGCCTCCAGGTCCACTTCCCGATCCGGGGTGGCTTCGCGGACCTCGTGCTGCGGCGCCGGCTGGGTGCGGTGCGGGCGGTCGACGGGATCGACCTGGCGATCCGGCGCGGCGAGGTGCTCGGGCTCGTCGGCGAGTCGGGCTCCGGCAAGACGACGACCGGCCGGGTCATCGTCAAGCTGACGCGCCCGACCGGCGGGCGCCTCCTGCTCGACGGCCAGGACGTGACCGCCGTGTGGGGCGGCACGGCGCTCCGCGAGCTACCGGCGCCGCGTCCAGCTCATCTTCCAGGACCCGTACGAGACGCTCAACCCGAAGCAGACGATCCACGACTTCGTGGCCGAGCCGCTGGAGGTCCAGCGGATGGCGCCGCGGGCCGGCGAGCGCGAGCGCGCGCGTGCTGGAGGCGCTCGAGGCGGCGGGCCTGCGGCCGGCGGCCGACTTCGCGTTCCGCTACCCGCACGAGCTGTCGGGCGGGCAGCGCCAGCGGGTCGTGATCGCCGGGGCGCTCGTGCTCGGGCCCGAGATCGTCGTCGCCGACGAGCCGGTCAGCATGCTCGACGTCTCGATCCGGACCGAGATCCTGAAGCTGATGCTCGACCTCCGGAAGGAGCATGGGCCTGACCTACCTGTTCATCACCCACGACCTGTCCGTCGCCTGGGTCATCGCCGACCGGATCGCGGTCATGTACCTCGGCCGGATCGTGGAGATCGGGTCGGCCGAGGAGGTGATCCGCCGGCCGGGCCACCCGTACACGCAGGCCCTCGTCTCGGTGATGCCCAGCCCGGAGCCACCGGAGATCGGCCGCCGGGCGAAGCGCCAGATCCTCGCCGGCGAGACGCCCGACGCGGCGCACGATCCCGACCGGCTGCCGGTTCCACCCGCGCTGCCCGCTGGGCGGCCCGGGCCGGGATCCTGGAGCGCTGCCGCACGGCGGAACCGCCCCTGTTCGACATGGGCGACGGCCACGCCGCTGCCTGCTGGCTGGCCGAGGGTGGGCGCCCGCCTCGCCGGTCCTCGACGCCGTCAGCCGCGCCGACCCGGCGCCGGAGCGTCTAGCGCGTTCCCCAGGTGTAGACCTGCTTGACCATCCGCAGGTAGACGAACGTCTCCGTCTCGCGGACGCCCTCCACCCGGCGCAGCTTCTCGGTCAGGAACCGCAGGAGCGCCTCGTTGTCCTCGCAGACCACCTCGACGAGCAGGTCGTAGGCGCCGGCCGTGACCACCAGGTAGTCGACCTCGGGGAAGGCGTTGATGACCTCGGCGACCTCGAGGAGCCGGTCGGCGCTTCGCAGCGCACGCCGATCATCGCCTGCTGCTGGAAGCCCAGCTTGAGCGGGTCCGTGACGCCGACGATCTGGAGGATGCCGCGCTCGATGAGGCGATTGGTGCGCGCACGCACCGTTGCTTCCGAGACGCCGAGGTCCGTCGCGATCTGCGTGAAGGGCCGGCGGCCGTCCTGCTGGAGGTGCTCGATGATCCGCTTGTCGAGCTCCGAGATCTCGCTCGAGGGGCTCCGAACCTCACCGGAGCGCACCCGCAGCTGGGCCGGCTGCGACATCAGGGGCGTCCTCCGGAGCGTGGGGCGCGCACCGCCCGATCGCCGCCGGACGCTAGCAGCCCGCAGCCGGCCCCGCAATGGCCCACGTCCCGATTCCCGCGGGCTGGAACGCTTCGCGCGGTGGCCGAGGCCCGCACGGCTCCGGTCGCCGCGCCGACCATGGGCCCGTGACAGCGGTGACTACAATGCACGTCAGGCGAGCCGGACTCACGTGCCCGGGGAACGATCGCCGCCATCGAGGAGCATCGTGTCCGACGCCGGCCTTGTCCTGGGCCTGATCGCGGCAGGGGCCGTGGACCTCGCGCTCCTCGCCGCCCTCGCGGCGCTGTTCCTGCGGCGCCCGTCCCGGCGCTGCCGCTCGAGCCCGCCCGGTCGCGTCGCTCACCCCGCAGGACTACCGGACCCTGACCGCGCTCGATGGCGACGAGAGCGGCCCCGACGGCGTCCCGATCGCGGCGTACGACCGCGTCGTCCGGATCGCCGGCTGGACCTGGATCCTTTCGACGGGGCTCCTCGTCCTGACGAGCGGCCTGTGGACCGATCGGGAGGGCGCCATCCTCCCGGTCCTGGGGATCGCCGGGCTCTTCGTCCTGGTCGCCCACGACATCCTGCCTGCCGGCGCGCTGGGCCGCGCGAAGTACGTCGTCGAGGGCGGCGTCTCGATCGTCTTCGTGACGCTCATCGTGCTGCTCACCGGCGGCGCCCACAGCCCGTTCTTCTTCGCCTTCGCCCTCATCGTCGTGGGCGCGGCCCTCGTCGTGCCACCCGCGGCGACCGTCGCGCTCGCCGCGCTCGCCGGGGCCAGCTACCTCGTCGCCGTCGCGATCGACCTCCCGCCCGGCGGCCTCGACGTGGCCGCGCTCGACCTGGTCTGCGTCAACCTCGTCTCGCTCTTCCTGCTCGCCTTCGTCGCGACGGTGGTCGCCCGCGAGCAGCGCCGCACGCGCCAGGCGGCGGTTCGGCTCTCCACGATCGATGCCCTCACGGGCCTCGCGAACCGGGCCTACATCCTGGCCGCGATCGAGCGCGAGATCGAGCGTGGGACACGCTACGGCCGCGGCTTCTGCCTGCTGATGGCCGATCTCGACAACCTCAAGGCGGTCAACGACCCGTACGGACATCGCACCGGCGACCGCGTGCTCTCCGAGGTGGCCGACGTCATCCGGGACGGCGTCCGGCGGATCGACACCCCGTCGCGCCTCGGGGGCGACGAGTTCGTGGTGCTCCTCCCGGAGACGGATCCGACGGGCGCGTTCGTCGTGGCCGAGAAGATTCGCCAGGGCGTCGCAGCGATGCGCTCGGTCGAGCGGGACCGGACCGTCCCGGTGAGCGTCTCGATCGGGCTTGTCGCCTGGCCCGGCGATGGCGCGACGCTCGACCAGCTGATGAACGCCGTCGACGAGCGGATGTACACGTCCAAGCGGCGCGGCAAGAACCGCATCGTCGGGACCTACTTCCCGGCCGGCGAGCTGGCCCACGCGCCGGGTGGCGCCTGGGCCGCCGGCCCCGCGGTTGCATCGCTCGCCAGTGACAGCCTCGTCCCGATCTCCATCGGCGAGCGGGCGGACCGCGCGGGCTGACGGCCGGCACTCGCCGGCGCCCGATCGCGGGCGGCGGCCGGCGCCGGTGTACGATCCGGCGATGGACGACGGGTTCACGACGCGCGCGATCCGGGCCGCCACCCGCGTGCCCCGGGTGGATCAGCCCCCGTCGTCTGTCCCGATCTACCAGGCCGCCACCTTCGCGAGCGCCGACGCCGACGAGCTGGGGGAGGTGACCGGCGGTCGCACGCCCGGGTACGTCTACGCGCGGCTGGGCAACCCGACGGTCGACGCGCTGGCGGACGCCTTCGCGGCGCTCCACGATGCCGACGCGGGGTTTGCGGCGGCGACGGGCATGGCCGCCATCCACCTCGCCGTCGCGTCCCAGGTATCCGCCGGGGACCGGATCGTGGCGACCCGCGCGCTCTACGGCACGACGCGCAGCCTCTTCTCGTCCGTCCTGGCCCGGGGCGGCGTTGCGACCACGTTCGTCGACGTGACCGACCCTTCGGCCGTGGAGGCCGCGCTCACGGCGGCGCCGGCACGGATCCTCTATCTCGAGACCATCTCGAACCCGACTCTCGTCGTGCCCGACCTCGCCGCCCTCGCCGCCGTCGGGCACCGGCACGGCGCCACGGTGATCGTCGACAACACGTTCGCCTCGCCGTACCTGTGCCGGCCGCTCGCGCTGGGTGCGGACCTCGTCGTGGAGTCCGCCACGAAGTACCTGTCCGGCCACTCCGACGTCCTGGCCGGCGCGGTGGCCGGGAGCCGGCCGCTGATCGACGCGATCCGGGCCCTCCACGTCGACACAGGCGGCACGCTCGCGCCGTTCAGCGCGTTCCTGGTCCTGCGGGGGATTCCCACCCTCGCGATCCGGATGGAACGCCACGCGGCCAGCGCGGCCCTGCTCGCGGAGCTGCTGGAAGGCGCCGCGGGCGTGGAGCGGGTCTGGTACCCGGCGCGCCCGTCGCATCCCCAGCACGCCGTGGCGGCGCGGCAGCTTTCCGGTGGCGGGGGAATGCTGGCGGTCGAGCTGGCCGGCGGCGCGGTGGCCGGCCGCGCGTTCTGCGACGCGCTGCGGATCCCGGAACGCACGGCGTCCCTCGGCAGCATCCACACGATCGTGGTCCATCCACCGTCGACCACGCACCGGCAGCTGACAGCGGCCCAGCTGGCCGACGCGGGGATCGCCCCCGGGCTCCTGCGCGTCTCGGTGGGCCTGGAAGATGCCGCGGACCTGTGCGCGGATCTCGAGGGCGGCCTGGCCGCCGCCCGCGCCGCGGCAGCCGCGGCCGACACAGCCCCTCCGTACGCCTCGACCCCCGCGACGGCCTGAGTCGTGGCGACCACGCGCGCCCTGCCGGACCATGCCCCGGCGATCCTCGCGCGTCGCCCCGCGAACCCGTTGGCGCGTGCCGGCCGCGGCGCATACCGCCTCCTCACCTCCGTCCGGTTCGCCGTGGTCCAGATCGTCGCGATCGCGCTTTCCGGGGTCGTCGGGATCATCCTGCCCCAGCTCCCGTCCGCTGCCTTCAACAGCGTCGCGGATTACCTCTCGGAGATGGACAAGATCCGGGCCCGCCTCGAACCGTCGCTCGGCGCGGGCGCCGTCGTGTCCCTGGAACGCCTCGGGCTCTTCCGCGTCTTCAGCGCCTGGTGGTTCACGCTCCTGCTGGCCCTGCTTGCCGTCTCGATCGTCGTCTGCACGCTGGACCGGACGCCGCGGCTGTGGCGCCAGTCGGCCCATGTCCGGGTCCGCCAGCCCGACGCGTTCTACGAGCCGGCGCTCACCGACCGCGCCGTCATCGCGTCCGGCCTGACCGTCGACGACGTGCGGGCGGCCCTGCGGCGCGCCCGGTTCCGCGTCCGGGAGGCCCAGGCGGATGACGGGACCCGCTACCTCTACGGCGACCGCCACCAGTACGTGAAGATGGCGACCCTCATCTCCCACGCCGGCCTCGTGGGGTTCCTGGTGGCGGCGGCCGTCACCAGCCGGTTCGGGTTCGAATCCGGGATCCTCCTGCCGGTCGGGCAGGCCATCCCGGTCGAGAGCATCGGGACGGCCGATCTCGTGAGCGTCAAGAACCTGGCCTTCCAGGCGCCCCAGGACGCCACCGGCCGCTTCACCGACTTCACCACGGACCTCGCGGTCTACCAGGGCGGGCGCGAGATCGCCCGCAAGACCATCCGGGTCAACGACCCGCTGAGCGCGGCGGGCTACACGTTCCACCAGAACTTCTTCGGCCCGGCGATCAACCTGACGGTGCGGGCACGCGCCGGCGGCCTCCTCTGGTCCGGGCCGGTCCCGCTCGACGCCACCGCCGGGGGACTGCCCACCGGGCAGCTGGTCGTGCCGGGTCGCGACGTCGTGATCCAGCTCGTCATGGCGAAGCCGGGCACCGCGACGCCCCTCTTCGTGGTCGCCGTCCGGCCCACCGCCACCGACGCCGCCGGCAACCCCACCAGCTACCAGACGCTCTTCCAGGGCCTGGCGGGGCCGGGCGACTCGGCCGCGCCCGACGGCGTCGACTTCGACGTGACGGTGGACGCGATCTCCGCCTACTCGGGGATCATCGCCCGGCGCGATCCCGGCGCGCCAATCGTCTGGGCCAGCTTCCTCCTCCTGATCCTTGGCCTGGCCATCACGTTCTACTTCCCGCGTCGACGGGTCTGGGCGCGAATCGCGCCGGCCGGTGAGGTGCGCCTGGCGGCCCACGCGGACCGCTACGTGGACCTGCGCCGCGAGTTCGGGGCGCTGCTGGCGGACCTCGTCGCCCGACGCCGGCCGGCGGGCTGACTCCCATCGACCGCCGACCGTGTAGAGACCGCCACGGACGAGTTTCATTTGCGGGACATTTCGGCGTCTTCCGACGCCGGGGACTTGGACTGCCGCACCCGGTCCGGTAGTTTCATGGCTGATCCCGGATGCGTTTCCTTCGTTCTGCCAGCCACGGGCGACCTGGGAGCGGCAACGCGCCCGTCACGCGACGGGGAAGCGGCCCCGCGCCCGTCCAGATAGGAGTCACATGACCGCTCGTCACACGGCCATCGAGGCGATCTCCAACCACCGGGTTGCTTCCACCCAGAACTACCTGGAGCACGCCGGCGAGGAGATCTACGGCCAGTACGTCTTCCACGAGGTTGCCCAGCGGCAGTTCCTGGCCAAGCCGATCTTCAAGCGGCTGCAGCGCACCATCGACGGGCCTCGAGCCCTTCGACCCGGTGATCGCCGACGCGGTTGCCCACGGCGTGAAGGAGTGGGCGCTCTCCCACGGGGCCACCCACTACACGCACTGGTTCGTGCCGATGACCGGCTCCACCGCCGAGAAGCACGACTCCTTCCTGAGCCCGACCGGCGACGGCCAGACCATCGCCGAGTTCTCGGGCAGGAACCTCCTCCAGGGCGAGCCGGACGCCAGCTCCTTCCCGTCCGGCGGCATCCGCGCCACCTTCGAGGCCCGCGGCTACACCGCGTGGGACGTCACGAGCCCGATCTTCCTGCAGGTCGAGCCCAACGGCGTCACGCTGACGATCCCGACGGCGTTCGTCTCGTACACCGGCGAGGCGCTGGACCACAAGATCCCGCTGCTGCGCTCGCAGGAGGCCCTGGGCACGCAGGCGCTGCGCATCCTGCGCTGGTTCGACAACACGAGCGCCAGCCGGGTGTTCACGAACATCGGGCCCGAGCAGGAGTACTTCCTGGTCGACCGGCGCCTCGCGGAGCAGCGCCCCGACCTCGTCCTGACCGGCCGCACGCTCTTCGGGGCCCCGTCGCCCAAGGGCCAGGAGCTGGAGGACCAGTACTTCGGCCCCATCCGCGAGCGGATCCTGGCGTTCATGATGGATCTCGACCGCGAGCTCTGGCGCCTGGGGATCCCCGCCAAGACCCGCCACAACGAGGTGGCGCCGGGCCAGTTCGAGATGGCGCCCGTCTACGAGGCGACCTCGGTCGGCTCCGACCACAACATGATCGTGCTGAGCACGATGCGCCGCCTCGCGCCGCAGCACGGCCTGATGTTCCTGGTCCACGAGAAGCCGTTCGCCGGCATCAACGGCTCGGGCAAGCACAACAACTGGTCGATGGCGCACCGACGACGGCGAGAACCTCCTCGATCCCGGCCACGACCCGCACGCCAACGCGCAGTTCCTGGCCTTCCTCGTGGCCGTCATCCGCGGCGGTCAACGTCCACGCCGACCTCCTCCGCGCGGGCATCGCCGACGCCGGCAACGACCACCGCCTCGGCGCCAACGAGGCGCCGCCGGCCATCGTGTCGATCTTCCTCGGCTCCCAGCTGGAGGACGTGATCGAGCAGCTGGCGAAGGGTGCCGCCTCCGCCTCCAAGAAGGGCGGATCGCTGGAGCTGGGCGTCACCTCGCTGCCGGTCCTGCCGAAGGACGCCACCGACCGCAACCGGACCTCGCCGTTCGCGTTCACCGGCAACAAGTTCGAGTTCCGCGCGGTCGGCTCGTCGGCCCCGATCTACTGGCCCCAGACGGTGCTCAACACCGCGGTGGCCGACTCGCTGGCCCAGCTGGCCGACGAGCTCGACACGCTCGACCACGGCGACTTCGAGGGGCTGACCACCATCCTGTCGGGCATCGTCAGGGAGAACAAGCAGGTCCTGTTCGAGGGCAACAACTACTCCGAGGAGTGGCACGCGGAGGCCGCCCGCCGCGGGTTGCCCAACAACAAGACCACCGTCGACGCGCTGCCGGCCCTGACGACGCCGAAGGCCAAGGCGCTGTTCTCGAAGTTCGGCGTGCTCTCCGAGCGCGAGCTGGCCGCCCGGGTCGGGATCTACTGGGAGCGCTACGTCAAGGTCCAGAACATCGAGGCCAACTGCGCGCTGGACATGGCCAGGACCATGATCCTGCCCGCCGCCGCCAGGTACCTCGGCGAGCTGGAGGGCGCCTCCAGGTCGAAGGGTGCGGCCGCGATCGCCGACAAGGTCGCGACCCTGACCGACGGGCTGGTCGACGCCATCGACGCGCTCGAGGCTGCGCAGCACGCCGCCCACGAGGCCGGTTCCGTCGAGGAGGAGGCAACGGCGTTCCGCGACCGGGTCATCCCGGCCCAGAACGACCTGCGCGCCGTGGCCGACGAGCTCGAGACGCTGGTGTCCGACGAGCTGTGGCCGCTCCCGAAGTACCGGGAGCTCCTGTTCCAGTATTGACACCGGGCCGGCTCGGCTCTTAACCCAGGTTCACGAAGCCTCTCCGAGCCTCGGCCGGAGAGGCTTCACGCGCTCAAGGAGGACGACGTGGCCGACGACGCGCTCGCGGCGATCGAGAAGGCGAAGGCGGACGGCATCCGCTTCATCCAGCTCCAGTTCACCGACGTGCTGGGGATCGTCAAGGCCGTGACGATCCCGATTCACCAGCTCGAGGGCTCGGTGACGCACGGGACCTGGTTCGATGGCTCGTCGATCGAGGGGTTCACCCGGATCGCGGAGTCGGACCAGTACCTGATGCCCGACATGAGCACGTTCTCGGAGATTCCCTGGCAGCCCGCGTCCGGCCCGCGCGGGACGGCCCGGATCATCTGTGACGTCTTCACGCCGCGCGGCGAGCCCTTCGTGGGAGACCCTCGCTTCGTGCTGCGGCGGCAGGTGGAGCGTGCCAGGAAGCTCGGCTACATCGTCAACATGGGGCCCGAGCTGGAGTTCTTCCTCTTCAACCGCGACGCGAACGGCAGGGTCGCGCCGCTCCCGCACGACCTCGCCGGCTACTTCGACTACTCGACCGACCTGGCGCAGGAGGTCCGCCAGGACATGGTGGACGCGCTGGAGGCGTTCGGGATCAGGGTCGAAGCGGCCCACCACGAGGTTGCCGCCGGCCAGCACGAGATCGACTTCGAGTACTCGGACGCGCTCCGCACCGCTGACAACGCGGTCACGTTCAAGTTCGCACTCAAGGCGATCGCCCAGCAGCACGGCCTCTACGCGACGTTCATGCCCAAGCCGATCTTCGGGATCAACGGTTCCGGCATGCACACCCACCAGAGCCTCTACTCGATCGCCGACAGGCGGAACGCGTTCGCCGACCCGGCCAACCGGTACGGCCTCTCCGACCTGGCGCGCTCCTACATGGCCGGCATCCTGGCCCACGCACGTTCGATGATCGCCGTCCTCGCGCCCACGGTGAACTCGTACAAGCGCCTGGTGCCGGGCTACGAAGCGCCGACCTACATCACCTGGGGCCGGACGAACCGCTCCGCGCTGATCCGAGTCCCGATGATCTCCCCCGGGAAGTCGATCGAGGGCACGCGCGCCGAGGTCCGCTGCCCGGATCCGTCGTCCAACGCCTACCTGGCGTTCGCCGTGATGATCGCGGCGGGCCTCGACGGCGTGGAGCGGGGCCTCACGCTCTCCGACCCGGTCGAGGAGTCGCTCTTCGAGATGGACGCCGCCCGCGTCTCCGAGCGCGGCATCAAGGAGCTTCCCGGCACCCTGGGCGATGCGCTCGAGGAGCTCAAGTCCGACCCGGTGATCTGCGAGGCGCTCGGCGAGCACGTCCTCGAGCACTACGTCGAAGCCAAGCAGGCCGAATGGGACGACTACCGGACCCAGGTGACGCAGTGGGAGCTGGACCGCTACCTCGAGGCGTTCTGAGCGACTCGGAGGCGCGATCTGCCGCGCGCCGATCGGTGGGCCTGGTCGATATCAGGCCCACCGATGGATCTCCGATCACCGAGCACGACTTCGCCCACCGAACCGGGTTTCGCTGTCGAACCGAGCGTGAGCCGCGCAGCCGGATTCGATCGGTGGAGCCGATACCCATCAAGCGGGCCGATCGAAATCTGGCCCGACCCGCGGCCGAACCGGGCCTGAACCGGGCCCCCGACTCAGCGCATCGTGAGCGCCATGACCGCCTTCTGGACGTGGAGCCGGTTCTCGGCCTCGTCGTAGACCACCGAGTGCGGGCCGTCGATGACGGCGTCCGCGACCTCGATCCCGCGGTCGGCGGGGAGCGGGTGCATGTAGATCGCATCCTCGGCGGCGAGGCCGATCCGCCGCTCGTCGGCGATCCAGTCCGTGTACCTCTTCGCGATCTCCGCGCCGTCGGTCTCGTCCGTGGCCGTGAGGAGTGCCCCCCAGCTCTTGGCGTAGACGACATCGGCGCCGCGCATGCCCGCTTCGAAGTCGTCCATGAGCTCGAACGACCCGCCCGACCGCCGGGCGTTCTCGGCGGCCTGCGCCACCTGCTCCGCCGGGAGCCGGAACTCCGGAGGGTGGACCAGCCGCACGTGCATCCCGTAGCGGGTGGTCAGGAGCGACAGGTCCACGGGCACGCTGATCGGCTTCTGGTAGCTGGCCGCGTACGCCCAGCTGATCGCGATCGTCCGGCCCCGCAGGTCGCCCTTCTTCTCCTGCATCGTCAGGAGGTCCGCCAGCGACTGGTGCGGGTGGAAGAGGTCGCACTGCATGTTGAGGACCGGCACGCGGCTGGCCGCGGCGACCTCCCGGATGTACCCGTTCCCGACGCCCCAGTCCACGTTCCGGATGGCGATCCCGTCGTTGTAGCGGCCCAGGATCTCGCCGATCTCCCTGGCCGTGTCCCCGTGCGAGATCTGGGTCGTGCGACTCTCGATGAACTGGGCGTGCCCGCCCAGCTGGGCCATCCCGGCCTCGAACGAGGCGCGCGTGCGGGTGACTGGAGAAGAAGAAGAGCATCGCCAGGACGCGGTCCCGCAGGAGCGGGTGCGGGATCCCGAGGGCCCGCTCCCGCTTGAGCTGGAGGGCGACGTCGAGGACGGTGTCGATCTCCTCCTTCGTCCACTCCTGGAGGCTGATGAGGTCGCGGCCGCGCAGGTCCGTCTGCATGGCGGCCTACTCCGCCGCGCCGAGGATGAGCGCGAGGAGGCCCATCTTGAGCGCGACCCCGTTGAACGCCTCGGCCCAGTAGCGCTGGTGGCGGGTGGCATCGACGTCATCCAGCAGCTCGTCCATGCGCGGCAGGGAGTGGAGGATGATCGAGCTGCGCTTGGCCTTGTCGCGGAGGAGCTCGCGCGTGACGCAGTACTCCGGCGGCGTGAGTCCGACCTTGTCACCGCGCTCGACGCGCGACGCGGTGTAGTCGGCCTGGACGACCGGCTCCATGTAGATCACGTCCGCCTCGCCGATGACGTCCCGGACATCGCCGGCCTCCTCGTAGTCCACGTTGAGGGCGTCGATCTCCGCCTTGAACTCGGGCAGGAGGCTCATGTCCGGCGGGCCGACCACGATGGCCTTGGCGTCGAACTGCGACAGGGCGTACAGGATCGAGTGCATCGTCCGCATGCGCATGTCACCGACGAGCAGATAGGTCAGCCCGTCGAGGGTGCCCTTCTCGTGGAGAGTCGTGTACAGATCGGTCAGGACCTGCGTCGGGTGCTCGCCCCACCCATCGCCGCAGTTGATGATCGGCACGGACGCCCATTTCGCCGCCTCGTGCGGCGCGCCCTGCTGGAAATGGCGGATCGCAATGACATCCGCGTAGTACTCCAGCATGTGGAACGTGTCCTTGATCGACTCCTGGTAGAAGTCGCCGGCACGCGTCATCTTCGAGTCGGAGAACCCGAGCACCTGCCCGCCGAGGCGATGCATGGCGGCCTCATGGGAGAGGCGTGTCCGCGTCGAGGGCTGGTAGAACGCGGTCAGGAGCGTCTTGTGCTTGAGCAGGTCCGTGTTCCGGCGGTCGCGGGCAAACGGGCGGAGGTCGTCGGCGACCTGGAAGACGCGGAAGAACTCGTCCCTGCTGAAGTCCTTGAGGGACAGGATGTCGCGGCCGAGGAAGCTTCTCATGGTGTCCTGCGCTCTCCTGGGTTGGCGTTGATGGCGGGTGCATGCGGACCCCGCCGGTGCCCGGTGAAAAGGACGCCGACCGACTCCATGGGCCCGACGGACCCCTGCCGGACCAGCTCCATGAGTCCCGCGAGGCCGGCCGTGCCCGTGTGGTCCGCCTCGATCCCGGTCGTTGCCCTCGCAACGTCATTCGCTTCGACGAGCATGGCCTCGTCGACGAGGATGGGAGACCCGCCCGTGATGAGCATCCCCCGCACCACGGCCAGCCAGTCGTAGGTCTCGTCGTCGAGGATCCCGTGGGCGACGCTCCGCGGCTCCGATTCCCACGGCCACATGAACGCCGACCGATGATGCGCCGCGTAGGCCAGCTCCTCGTTCACGGCCCGGCTGTCGGGCAGGCCGCCGGGGATCGCGCCCGGGCGCGCGTCGAGGCGAGCTGCGACGCGGTCGTAGGCGCGCTTGAGGGGCCAGCACCCGTGGGTCTGGACGGTGTCCAGGCGGGGCAGGCGGTCGATCGCGTCGAGCGCCCGCGCCTCGGCGAACGCCTGGGAGCAGGACGAGGCGAGCGCCCCGCCGCCGACCTGCACGACGAGCCGGTCGAGCGTCCGGCCCTGCCGGGCAAGCTCCGAGACCATCTCGTAGCCGAGCGTCTCGCCGCCTTCGATGGCCAGCCCGTTCTCGTTGCCCTGGCAGGTGAACGGGACCGCACCGTCGGCGATCGCCCGGCGGAGCCGGTGGACCGACGGATCGCCCGTCGAGCCCGGCTCCCGCGGGCACTCCGTGACGCGCGCGCCCAGGTCCCGCAGCTGCTCCAGCACGGTCGGGTCCGCCCCGGGCGGCACGAAGACGTCGAGCGTGCGCTCCGCGGCGCGGGCCACGACGGCGGCTGCGAGCGCGGCGTTGCCGCAGGAGGCGATCGCCAGGGGTGCCTGGTCGCCGCGGCTGCCCCCGACCTCCTCGGCGACGAGCAGCTCGAGCATGGCGCCCATGAGGTGGCGTCCCTTGTGCGAGCCGGAGACGTTCCCGGTCTCGTCCTTGATCCAGACGCCGCCGGCCGGATCGAACCCGAGGTGATCGCTCAGCGGCCCGGATCGCAGGAACGGCGTCGCGACAGAAGCCGCGGCCGTCCACGGCCGCCACCGCCCGGTCGAGCCGCTCGACGACGCTCGACGTAGCGCTCGTCGGACCAGCCCGCCGCCCGCGCCAGCCGGTAGGCGCGGAACAGCGTCCGGTACCGCACGAACGGGTTCGGCTCGTCTCCGATCGGGAACCCGACCACGGGTCGGATCGACCTCCCGGGTCATCACGTGGTCGATCTCGTCGCCCGGGACCGCCGCCGGGCAGCGGATCGGGAACAGCTCGCCCGCCGCGGCCCGGTGGCCGCAGCCGGCGCACACGACCACCGGTCCGGCCTCGGCCGCCACGTGCGTGCCGGTCACGCCCGCGCCGCGACGCCCGTGCGGGCGTTGAACTCGTCGATCTGGCTGTCCCAGGCCGCCAGCCGTGCGCGCAGGCCGGTCCAGAACGCCTGGTGGCGCCGGGCCACGAACTCGTCGAACGGGATGCCCTGCTGCTCCACCCACGTGAAGTAGCCCAGGTTGAAGATGCGGCGGCGATCGGCGCCGGAGAGCTCCAGGAGATTCTCGGGGCCGGCGCCCAGCACGTGCCGGCCGAACGTCTCGCCGGCGGCCACCGGGTCGAACCCGGCCGGGAAGGACCGCTCGCTCCGTCTTCTCGCGCTCGGTCGCGTACATCCCCGCGCCGTCGGTGGCCACGGTGACGATGACGTCGTCCGGCCCGAGGTCCAGGTGCCGCGCGGTCTTGATCGCGGCAAGGACGTTGCAGATGCTCGACAGGCCCAGCGACGAGAGCCGCTCGATGAGCTCGGCGGGGACGCCCCGCCGGGTCGCCAGGAAGTCGCGCCCGGCCGGCGTGTTGAACAGGACGTTCAGCTCGTCGGTGGCGTGGTCGGAGACCGCCGCCACGATGTCCGTGTTCATCACGTTGTGGATCAGCGGGATGTGCTTGTCGCCGATGCCCTGGATGTTGTGCTCGCCGAAGCCGTTCTCCAGCATCGTCGGGCACTCCAGCGCCTCGACGGCGACGATCAGCGAGCCGAAGCGGTCCTTGAGGTGGTCGCCGGCGCCGATCGTGCCGGCCGAGCCGGTCGCCGAGACGAAGGCGCGCAGGCGCAGCTCGGGCTCCTCGGCCTGCAGCGACTCGACGATCGCGCTCGAGCGCCCGCCCGGTGATCGCGTAGTGGGCGAGGTGGTTCCCGAACTCCGAGAACTGGTTGAGGATCACGTTGCCCGGGTCGCGCTCCAGCTCGGCGCAGCGGTCGTAGATCTCCTTGACGTTGCTCTCGGTGCCGGGCGTCCGGATGATGTCGGCCGGGTCGGCGACCCAGCGCTCGAGCCAGGCGAAGCGCTCCCGGCTCATCCCCTCGGGCAGGACCGCCACGCCGCGGCAGCCCATGATCCGGGAGATCGCCACGCCGCCCCGGCAGTAGTTGCCGGTCGACGGCCAGACGGCGCGCTGGACCGTCGGGTCGAAGGCGCCGGTGACGATCCGCGGCGCCAGGCAGGCGTACGCCGCGAGCACCTTGTGCGAGCCGATCATCGGGAAGCGGTCGCCCAGCGCGACCACGATCCGCGCCTCGACGCCGGTCAGCGACGACGGCAGAACCAGGTGCTCGGGGACGGCACGCGGCTCCGTCCGGTCGCGGCCCGTTGTGCCAGTGGGCCCGGAACAGGTTCCGTCGGGTCGGGCGCGTCGGGATCGACCGCGGCCAGGCGCGCCTCGATCTCGTCCGGGGATCGTGGCCGGGTCGGCGAGCTGGGCGAAGGTGGGCATGACGATCCCGGCGTCGCGGAAGCGCCGCACCGCGCCGTCGTAGACGTTC
>CAVRMJ010000013.1:0-58558 GCA_963722475.1 uncultured Chloroflexia bacterium
CGAGGAGCTCACCTGGGAGCCGCCGGCCGGCGGCGCCGAAGCGGTTCCCGTTCGCGCCACGTTCCGCTGCGCCGCGTGCCTGGACCGCCGAGGGCGGGGCAACGAGCTGCGCCACGCGCCGCCCGAGGCAGCGGACCTCGAGCTCGCCGGCGCCTTCAAGCTGGACGAGGCCGTGCGCGAGGAGCTGCGTCGACGCTTCCCCGTCCACGGCACGGGCGCCGAGTCGCTCCCCGACGCGCTCCTCGGCCTGCACTCCCAGCGGCAGCTCGGCGCTCTGCACGCGGACCCGGCCCGGATCGACGGCGACCTGCGCGCGTCCCAGGTCACCTCCGCGCTCCGGCTGGGCGTTCATGCACGCGGTCTTCCCGGCATCGCCTGAACGCGTACCCCGGCCGGGCAGGCTCGGTCCGGACACCGGAGGACGTGTGCGGCCGCCGGGCTCGTCGGGCTGGCGCGAGCGGAACCCGTGGCTCGCCTTCGAGGAGGGCTACGCGCTCGCGCGCGGCTTCGTCCAGGCGCTCGACAACGGCCCGCTCGTGGCAGTCCAGGGACGGCTGGTGGACCGGCTCGATGGGCTGGTGGAGAGCGCCCCGATGACCTCGCTCCGGGTCTCCGGCCCGGACTCGTTGGAACGGCTCGCCGCGGAGGGCGCGGCGCTGACCCCGCCGAACAAGCGCGCGTCCGGCTGGTCGTGGGGCAGCTTCCGGTCGAATGGACCCCGCCCCGTCTCTCCGAGGCCTACGTCCTCTCCGGGTGGTGCCTGGGAGGCGAGGCGGTTCGACTCCTGCCGCTCGACCCGCTCTTCGACGTCGACGCCCGCCCGCCCGCCCGGGCCGTCCTTCTGCGCGCGGGCCTGGAGGCCGTGGCCCCGGCTCTCGCAGCCGACGGGCGGGCAGTCATCCTGCTCGAGCCCGACGGCCCGCCCGGCCTCGTGGCGCCGCGCTCGCCGCCGCGTCCGCCGGCTGGCGTGTCGTGGATGCGCGGTTGGCGGAGCCGGGCGCCCGAACCGGCGGGAGCGTCGAGCTGGTGGCCCCGACCGGCAGGCTGGGCGCCGGGCCGCGGACGCGCGCCAATCGCGCGCTCTCCCCGGCGCCGGGCGGCGCCGGCGACCCGGCATCCGTCCCGGGCCGCGGGATCTTCGGCGCGCCGGAGGCGATCGACGGTCGAATTCTCCCCGGCGGAAGCGGCGCGGGTCGTGACGGAGACCGCGGTGGCGGTCCTCCAGGCGCGCGGCGAGCCGGCCGAGCGGGACCGGCTGCTCGGGCCGATCCTCGTCGCGCTCGACCGCTGCGGCCAGCTGCGCCGGTTCGCCATGGCGGCCGTCGAGGCCTCGCCCGTGTCGGCGGACCCTGGTGCCGAGTCGCGACCGGGGGGGCGCAGGCTGCCTCGGCGGCCGGTGTCGAGCCGATGGAGTCCGTTGCGACGGAACCGGCTCGCCGCTCGGTGCCGGGCGCGGTCGCGGTCGCGGCCCTGCTGGAGCTGGTGGAGGGCGAGCTGCTGCGCCCGGACCAGCGGCGGCTCGCACCCTCGGACGAGGGGCGCCTGTGGCTGGTCGACCCGCGCGACGAGAGCGCCGCCGCCGCGCCGCTCGGCGACCGCCTGGAGTGGGCCCTTTTCAGCCTGCTCGCCACCGAGGCCGCGGCGTCCGAGGCCGCGCTCCGCGATGGGATCGCGTCGATGTTCGCCGGACCCGACACGCCGGATCCGTGGCTGGTTGATGGCTGCCTGAAGAGCTACGCCGAGCCGGGCATCGGCCGGCCGCGGCTGGCCGCGGTCGACCACCTCCAGCGCCGGACGGAGGAGCACACGGCGACGATCGCGCTGCTCGCCGACGTGGGCCACCGCCTGGGGCTCCACGTCTCGATCGCGCCGCGCGAGCAGGGCCGCCGGTCGGCGGGCCGGCCGCTCGCGGCGCACCTCGCGGCCGACGAGCAGCGCCCCGGCCTCGCCTTCCTGGGCCGGGCGGGCGCCGACGCCGTGGAGCACGTGGACTGCCTGTGGTACGCGCGTCCGCGGTTCGCCTTCCTGTTCGAGGTGGAGTGGACGGCGATGCTGGGCGACCCGGTCCTCCAGCGCGGCCGCCGGATCGCGCCCGACGACCGGATCGTCCGTTTCCTGGTCACCGTCCCCGAGCGGTCCGAGCTCCTCCGCGCGCAAGCTGGGCCACTCGCCGGTCCTGCGTCGCGCGATGGACGAGGGGAACTGGCACATCCTCCGGCTGGACGCGCTGCAGCGGTTCGCCGCGTTGCCGGACGCCGTCGCTGGAGGATCTCCAGCCGTACCTGGGCCTGGACCCCGCCGCCGACCGCCCGGGTGACCAGCTGCCGCTCTTCGAGGGCTGCGACCGGCCGCGCGGCTGCCGGGCGCGCCGCCTCGCCGACGGCGTACCCTACGCCGCCATGACCGCGTCTGCCGACCTCGCCGACCTCGCCGCGCGCACCTGGGAGCGAACGCTCGAGCTCAACCCGACGCTTGCCACCGTCTACGGCGACGAGCGCTACGACGACCGCCTCGACGATCCCGGCCCGGCGGGCCGGGCGGCCCGGCGGGCCCTCGCCGACGAGACGCTCGCCGCGGCCAGAAGCCATCCCGCGGCGTCGCTGGACGAGGAGGAGCGGATCACGCGCGACCTGCTCCGCCTCACCGCAGCCACCGAGATCGCGGACGACGATTCCCGCATGGACCTGGTGGCGGCCGTCCAGCAGCAGGGCCACCAGGCGCTCCTGCCCGAGCTGGTCCAGTTCCAGAAGGCCGACACGCCGGAGCGCCTGGAGCGGCTGCTCGCCCGCCTGGCGGCCTACCCGGCCATGGCGGACGCGGTGATCGGCCTCATGGACGAGGGGCGCGCGGCCGGCCTGACCGCGGCGCGCGTGGTCGCCGAGCGGACGGTCGACCAGCTGGAGCGACTCCTCGCCGCCCCGGCCGCCGCGTCGCCGATCGTGACCCTCCCGGCGGTCGCGCGGGAGGAGGACCGGCGAGCGGATCCTCGAGGCGGTGGAGCGGCATGTCCGGCCCGCCGACGCACGCTACCTCGAGGCGCTGCGCGCCTACCTGCCGGCAACCCGCGAGGTCCCCGGCCTGTGCGCCACCCCGGGTGGCGAGGAGCGCTACGCGGCGCGGGTCCGGGCCTTCACGAGCCTCGGACATCTCCGGGGCGGAGCTCCACCGGATCGGGCTCGAGGAGCTCGAGACGATCGAGGCCGCGCGCCGGGTCATCGCCCGGGCCGCCGGCTTCGGCGACGACACGGCCGCCTACCGCGCCGCGCTGAACGCGGACCCGGCCGAGATCCCGCCGACGCCCGCCGCGCTCGTGGACCGCTGCTCGGAGGACGTCGGGCGAGCCTTCGACGTCGCGCCCGCCCTGGTTCTCGCGGACCCCGAAGGCCGGCTGCGATGTCCGCCCGGTCGACCCGCTCCTGGAGAAGGACGCTGCCGGCGCCTACTACTACCCGCCGACGATGGACGGCTCGCGGAACGGGATCTACTTCGTGAACACGTACGACCTGCCCAGCCGCACCTACTGGTCGGCCGCCTCGACGACCTACCACGAGGCCGTGCCGGGCCACCACTTCCAGCTCGCGCTCGAGATGGAGCTCCAGGACCTGCCTCCGTTCCGGACCCTCAGCTTCGGACCCCAGGGGACCGCCTACGTGGAGGGCTGGGCGCTCTACGCGGAGCTCGTGGCGGACGAGGCGGGCCTCTTCCGGAGCGAGGCCGAGCGCTTCGGGATGCTGGACGGCCAGGCGCTCCGCGCCGTCCGGCTCGTGGTCGACACCGGTCTCCACGCGTTCGGCTGGAGTCGCCAGAAGGCGTTCGAGACGATGGTCGCGGCCGGCATCCACCCGACCGATGCCTCGAGCGAGACCGATCGCTACATCGCCTGGCCGGGCCAGGCGCTCGCCTACCTGACCGGCCGGCGCGAGATCCAGCGCCTGCGCCGGGAGCGGGAGCGCCGGGACGGCCCCGCCTTCGACATCCGGTGCTTCCACGACGACGTGCTCCGGCACGGCAAGCTGCCCCTGGCCATCCTCGCCGACGTCGTCCTCGCCTGAACCCACCCACGCCCGAGTCGCAGGGGAGATCCACCCGCATGGCCACGCCCGTCAACCGCCGGCCGTCAACGCCCTCGCCGACCGCTTCTGGGAGGCGTTCCTCGCGCGAATCCCCGACCACGGCCACGACCTACGGGGACGAACGCTATGACGATCGACTGGAGGATCCGGGCCCGGCCGGGCGCGCTGCCGCCCGGGCGCTCCGCGAGCGGACGCTCGTGGAGATCGCGGCGATCCCGATCGACGACCTCGCGGTCGAGGAGCGCATCACGCGCGACATGCTGCAGGTGGTCTGCGAGCTGGGGATCGAGCAGGCCGACGCCACGGACGGACCTGCTGGCCGCCGTCGACCAGATGGGCGGGCCGCAGACGCTGCTTCCCCAGCTGGTCCAGTTCCAGCGGGCCGACACGCCCGAGCGGCTGGACCGCCTGGTCGCCCGCCTCGAGGCCTACGGGCCGTTCATGGACGCCTACGTCGGACCTGCTCGCGGAAGGCCGCGCCGCCGGCCTGACGGCGACGCGCATCTCGGCCGACCGGACGATCGCGCAGACCGAGCGCCTCCTGGCGATCCCGGCCGCCGACTCGCCGATCGTGGCGTCCGCCCAGCTGGCCGACGGCGACGTGCGCGGCCGCGAGCGGCTCGCCGCCGCCGTGGAGACGCACGTGCGGCCGGCCCTGGCCCGCTACCTCGAGGCCCTCGGCGGCGAGTACCTCGCGGCGACCCGCCATGAGCCCGGGCTCTGGTCCGCCCCGAACGGCGACGCGCTCTACCGGCTGGCGATCCGGTCGTGGACCACCCTGGACCTCGATCCGGTCGAGGTCCACCAGGTGGGGCTCGACGAGCTGGCGTCGATCGACGCCGAGCGCCGGCAGATCGCCCGGCGGGCCGGGTTCGGCGACGACATCGACGCGTACCGCCGTCACCTCCACGCGGACCCGGCCAACGTGGCCGGCAGCAGCGACGCGCTGGTGGCGCGGGCCCGGGAGGACATCGAGCGGGCGCTGGCCGCGGCCCCGGCCTGGTTCGGCCGCCAGCCGGTGGCCGGCTGCGACGTCCGGCCGGTCGATGCGTTCATGGAGAAGGACGCGCCGTTCGCGTACTACTATCCGCCCGCCGTCGACGGGTCGCGGCCGGGGATCTACTACGTCAACACGTACGACCTGCCCCATCGCTTCTTCTCGACGCTCGGCACCACGACCTACCACGAGGCGGTGCCCGGCCACCACTTCCAGATCGCCCTGGAGATGGAGCACCCGGACCTGCCCGCGTTCCGGCGGCTCGGCTCGCGGCTGGTCGGCGGGGCGTACGCCGAGGGCTGGGGGCTCTACGCCGAGCGGCTCGCCGACGAGATGGGGCTCTTCCGCAACGAGGCCGAGCGGTTCGGGATGCTGACCGCGCAGGCCTGGCGCGCCGCCCGCCTGATCGTGGACACCGGGATCCACGCGCTCCGGAAGGACCGGGCCTGGGCGGTCGGCGTCCTGCTCGACGCGGGCCTCACCGAGACCGACGCCTCGATCGAGACGGACCGCTACATCACCTGGCCGGGCCAGGCGCTGACCTACAA
Source organism: uncultured Chloroflexia bacterium (assembly GCA_963722475.1). GTDB lineage: Bacteria > Chloroflexota > Limnocylindria > Limnocylindrales > CSP1-4 > CTSoil-043. The sequence continues at coordinate 5,619 of CAVRMJ010000013.1, forward strand.
GATCGGGCAGCGCGAGATCGAGCGGCTGCGTCGCGAGCTCACCGCCCGCGACGGATCCGCGTTCGACGTCCGCGCGCTTCCACGACGCCGTGCTGGGCCACGGCTCGCTCCCGCTCGCGACGCTCGCCCGCGAGCTGCCCGCCTGGCTGGCCGTCCCGACGACGTAGGGGAGACGCAGGGCCGGCGCGCAGGGCCGTCGGCTCGGGGCGCACGCTGGGCAATCCTCGGTTCGCAACGCCTCGGTTCGCAATCCTCCGTCGTATGCGCGGGCAGACTGGTACGCGGGCAGGGTGGCGCCGGGACGAGAGCGCTGGGGTCTCGCTCCTCTCGCGCTGACACCGCCCGAGCGTGGCGCGCGACCCGCGACGCCACGAACAGGCTCGCACCCGGGGCGGACCGCCTGCCGCACCTCGTGAAGAGTCTCCGGATGCATGTCCCGGAGGATGTCGCGGGCTGCCGCGGGCAGCCGACGGGGCCGACGAGCGCGCCGCGACCGCCTCCGGCTCAGCTGTCGAAGCCGATCCCCAGCCCGTCGAGCGTGCGGAGGAGCAGGCCCCGCCGGCCGTCGTTCGCGTCGGCGCGCGCCAGCTCGGTTCGGACGGCCTCCACGGCGATCGAGCGGAGCGGCTCGGGCGGGAAGGGGACCGGCCGGGACCGGACGAACCGGAGCCGGAGCAGGTCCGAGTCGGGTCGCAGGATGAAGTCGCGCACGATGCCGCCTGCCCAGCGCGAGGCGCCGACACCAAGGCCCGTGTACCCCAGCGCATAGATCACTCGGCCGCCCATCGTCTGTCCGATCGTCATCGTGAAGCGCGAGGTCGTGTCGATGGCGCCACCCCAGCGGAACGGCCAGCGCAGGTCGGCCAGCTGCGGGAACGTGCGCCGCCAGTTCGCGCCGAGCTTCTCGAACGTCGCGGGGCGCCGATCGTAGGCCGGGCCCACGCCGTTGTGCGGGTGGTAGACGGCGTCGTAGCCGCCCCACAGGACGCGGTCGTCGGCCGTCAGGCGGAAGTAGTGGAACTGGTTGTTCGCGTCGGCCAGCCCCTGCCGATTGCGCCAGCCGATCGCCTCGCGCTGGGCCGGGGTCAGCGGCTCGGAGACCAGCACGTAGTCGTAGACCGGCACGAAGAGCGGCCGGAGCCGGGGAAGCCAGCCCGAGTACGCGGAGGTGGCAACCACCGCGTGACGCGCCCGGATCTCGCCGGGCGCTCCGTCGGCGGCGACGGTCGTGACGCGGACCCCGCCCGCCACCCGTTCGAGCCCCGTGGCGCGGGTTCGCTCGTGGAGGACGGCGCCGCGCTCCTGCGCCACGCGCGCGAGCCCGCGGGCGAGCTTCGCCGGGTTCAGCATCACGCAGCTGTCGGGATGCCAGGCTCCCGCCGTCCAGCGCGGCGAGTGGACCTCCGACCGGGCCGCGTCGCCGTCGAGGAAGATGGCGTGCTCGCCGTGCGCGGTCGCGCGCTCCACGTGCGTCGCGGAACTCGTCCACCTGCCGGGGATGGTCGGCCAGGCTCAGCTCGCCCGTCTCCTCCAGCTCGCACTCGATCGCGTTCGTCCGCGTGAAGTCGATGATCGCCCGCAGGTTTGCCATCCCTTCGCGGTGGAGCAGGTCCAGCTCGTCGGGATAGTGGCGCAGCCCGTTCTCCAGGCCGTGCGTGAGGCTGGCCTGGCAGAAGCCGCCGTTGCGCCCGGTCGCCCCGAAGCCCACCCGCTCCATCTCCACGACCGTGACCCGGAGCGCCGGGTCGGTTTCCAGGAGCTGCAGCGCGGCCCAGAGCCCCGTGAATCCCGCCCCGATGATCGCCACGTCGGCGGTCGCCGCACCCGCGAGCGACGGCGCGACGGCCGGCTCGCCGGTGGCGAGCCAGAAGCTGACGGCGGCGGCGGGATCGACGGATGCCATGCGGGGGATTCTGCCCGATCGCCGCCGGCCCGGCCCAGCGTCGCGAGCGGCGGGGAACCACGCGGCCCATCTCTGCGCATTGCGAGGGAAGGTCCGCCCTAGGACACGGATTTCGCACATTCACCACGCTCTCGCTCAACGGATATCGTTGACGCAATCCCGGCCCTGTGGCAGGATGGCGGCCTGCTGCCGCGCTGCCCGTCGCAACGGCACGCGGCATCTCCCGCTCCAGACGCCACGGCCGCCCATCCGTCGGGCGCCGTCGTCCCGCACGTGACCAGCCGCCGCCACCGGAGGATCCATGACCGCCGAAACCACAGCCCACACCGTCCCGGCGCCCAGGCGCGACGTGCAGCGTGCGACGTGGCGGCGGGCGATCCAGGTGATGCCGGGCGGCGTCGATTCCAACTTCCGGGCGTGGGGCGAGCAGACCATCTACGTCGACCGCGGCAAGGGCGGCACGGTCTGGGACCTCGACGGCAACGAGTTCATCGACCTGCGGATGGGCTACGGCCCGGTCATCCTGGGCCACGCCGACGACCGGGTCGACGACTACGTCAACGAGCGGATGCGGCGGGGCGTGAGCTTCTCGCTGACGTCCGAGGACGAGGTCCGGGCCAACGAGCTTGTCCAGGAGCTGACGGGCTGGGTCGAGATGTCGCGCCTCACGGTCTCCGGGACCGAGGCGACGATGCACGCGATGCGGGTCGCGCGCGCCTTCACCGGCCGGAACAAGATCGTGAAGTTCGAGGGCCAGTACCACGGCGTCCACGACTACGCCCTGATCAGCGTCCTGCCCAACAACGTGGCCGACCTCGGCGACGCCGAGAACCCGTCGCGGCTCGCCTGGGGACGGGGCATCCCCGCGGCGGTCGCCGACACGGTCATCCCGGCCCGCTACAACAACGTCGCCCAGCTCCGGCGGCTCTTCGAGCGGGAGGGCCACGACATCGCCGCGATCATCGTGGAGCCGGTGCTGGGCAACGCCCAGGGGATCATGCCCCAGCCGGGCTTCCACGAGGCGATCCGGGCGCTGACCCTGGAGTTCGGGATCCTCATGATCTTCGACGAGGTGAAGACCGGCTTCCGGCTCGCGAAGGGCGGAGCCGCCGAGTACTTCGGCATCACCCCCGATCTCGGGACCTTCGCCAAGGCGATGGGCAACGGCTACCCTGCGGCGGCGTTCGGCGGCCGGCGCGACATCATGAGCCTCATGCCGGAGAGCGTGAGCCACGGCGGGACGTACGCCGGCAACCGGATTGCCGCCGCCGCCGCCGTCCGGACGCTCGAGATCCTGCGGGACACGGACGCCATCGCGACGATCCACCGGACCGGCGAGGCCGTCCAGGCGGGCATCCGCTCCGTGCTCGACCCGACCGGGCTGGCGTACGTGATCACGGGGCACCCGTCGATGTTCGGGATCATGTTCACCGAGCGCATGCCGAGCGAGTACCGCGACTGGGCCACGACCGACCACGAGCTGTACGACGCGATCGCGGTGGGCATGCACGCCCGCGGCGCGATGCCCGAGCCGGACAGCCGCGAGCCGTGGTTCATGTGCGAGGCGCACGCGCAGGGAGACACGGTGGACCGCATCGTCTCCATCTTCGCGGCCTCGCTCGCCGCGGCCCTGGAGGCGCGCGCACACGGCTCGCCGCTCCCCGGCGCCGGGGCTGCCCACGGCGCGGCCGCCGGCACGGCGGCGGGCTGACGGTGGCCACCGAGCTGGGCCCGGCGCCGGCGGCGCGACCGCGGGTGGCGATCCCGATCGTCGGCGGGCCGGCCGCCGTGCCGCGGCTGCGCCTCGCCACCCCGGTCCCGATGCGCCCGCCGGCGCCGCGTCCCGTGCCCGCCCGCGGTCGGCGCCGACGGCGGCGGGCAGCCCGAGCGCGACCTGCTCGACGGGAACGCCGTCCGCTCCGTCGACCGGGCGGCGGCGCTCCTCCTCGCGCTCGGCGACTTCCCGGCCGAGGCCGGGGTGACGGAGCTCGCGCGCACGCTCGGGCTCCACAAGAGCACGGCCTCACGGCTGCTCGCCACGCTCCAGCGCCGCGGGCTCGTGGAGCAGGACGAGGAATCCGGCAAGTACCGGCTGGGCCTGGTCGTGATCCGGCTCGCCGAGCGCGCCGAGAAGACGCTGGACCTCCGGCTCGATCGCGCGGCCCGACCTGGAGCGCCTCGCCCGGGCGACCCGCGAGACCGCGGGCCTGGGGGTCCTCGACGGCGACCGCTGCCTGACGGTGGCCCAGGCGGACGGACCCAACATGGTCGCCTGCGCCGACTGGACCGGGCGGACCACGCCGCTCCATTGCGTCGCGTCCGGCAAGGTCCTCCTCGCCGCGATGGCGGAGCGCGACATCCTGCGCCTGGTCAGGACGGGCCTGGCGGCCTGCACGGACCGCACGATCACGGCCCTGGAGCCGCTTCTCGAGGAGCTGGCACGGGTCCGGCGCCGCGGCTTCGCGACCGCATTCTCGGAATGGGAGCCGGGTCAGAACGCGGTGGCCGCGCCCGTCCACGATGCCCGCGGCCGCGTGGTCGCGTCGGTCAACGTGTGGGGCCCCGCGTACCGGATCACCCCGGCCCGGGTGGCGGAGCTTGCGGCCGAGGTGCGTGCCACGGCCGGCGCGATCTCGATCCGGCTGGGCGGCGCCCCGGCCTGACTCGCGACCCCGTCAGCGCGTCTGCGCCGGCGGGGCCAGGCTGGCGGCGAGGATCTCGGCAAGGTCGATGGCCTGCACGTCCGCGCCGCGGTCGCCCGCGGCGCTCAGCCCGTCGCGGATCATCGTCATGCAGAACGGGCACTCGGTCACGACCGCGTCCGCGCCGGTGGCGAGCGCCTGGCGCGCGCGCTCCTCGTTGATGCGCGTCCCGCGGCTCTCCTCCATCCACATGCGACCGCCGCCGGCACCACAGCAGAAGGTGGACCGCTCGCGCCGCTCCATCTCGTGGAGCTCGACCATGGGGAGCTGGCGCAGCACCTCGCGCGGTTGCGCCGAGATGCCGCTGTAGCGGGCCATGTAGCAGCTGTCGTGGAGCGTGACGGACCGCTTCGGCGCGGAGCCGTCCTCGGCCAGCGGCAGCCGCCCGGCGGCCAGGAGCCCCCGGAGGTAGACCGAGTGGTGGACTATCTCGAACGTCCCGCCCAGCTGGCCGTACTCCGTCGCGATCGTGTTGAAGCAGTGCGGGCAGGCGGTGATGATCGTCCGCTTCTCGATGCCGTACCGCTTCAGCGTCTCGATGTTGCCAGTGGCAAGCACCGAGAAGACGTACTCGTTGCCCATCCGGCGCGCCGGGTCGCCCGTGCAGGCCTCCTCCTGGCCAAGCACCGCGAAGCGAACCCCGGCCGCGGAGAGGCAGGTCGCCACGGCGCGGGCCACCTTGCGGTTCCGCTCGTCGAACGCGGCCGCGCAGCCAACCCAGTAGAGCACCTCCAGCGAGTCGAGCGTCCCGGCCCGGGCAAGCTCGGCGACGGTCGGCACGCTGAACGGCAGGTCCTTCGCCCAGTCCATCCGGCCCGCACGCGGGCTGCCCCACGGGTTGCCGGCCTGCTCCATGTTCCGGAAGGCGCCGTTGAGCTCCGGCGGGAAGCGCGTCTCCTCCAGGACCAGGTTCCGGCGCAGCCCCACGATCTTGTCCACGTGCTCGATGAGGACCGGGCAGGCCTCGACGCAGGCCCCGCATGTCACGCAGTCCCACACGGCGTCGTACGGGATCGCGGCATCCACGATCGGGGTCGCGAGGGCCGCCGGCGCCAGCCGGTCGTCCAGGCCGTACGTCTCGCGGACCAGCGGGCTGTTCGGGATCAGGTTCAGCCCGCGCTCCGCCTCCACGGCCAGGTGGCGGATGCCCATGATCATGGCGCGCGGGTCGAGCGACTTGCCCGGTCGCGTTGGCCGGGCAGGCCTCCGTGCAGCGTCCGCATTCGGTGCAGGTGAAGCCGTCGAGCAGATCCTTCCAGCCGAGGTCGGCGATCGTCCGCACGCCGAACGTCCCGCCTTCCGCCTCCAGGTCCATGGCCGGGAGCTGGCCGCGCGGGGCGAGCTTGCGCAGGTAGACGTTGAAGAAGCTGGTGGCGATGTGGAGGTGCTTGCTGCCCGGCAGGTAGCAGATGAAGGCCGCCACCAGCACGATATGGGCCCACCAGCACGCCGCGAACCCGACCTGGAGGAGCCCCGGGTCGAGGGTGCGCAACGGCGCCGCGAGCGCGTTCGCGACGATCGCGCCGGGCCGGTCGCCCCACCGGGCCGCGCCGAGCGCCATCGCCGCCAGCTCGGTGACCACGACGCCGCCGATCAGGACCAGGATGACGAGCGCGCCGCGGGTGAGGGCCAGGCGGCGTGGGCGCGTGACCAGCCTCCGCCAGCCGGCGTACCCGACGGCGAGGAGCACCGCGACGGCCGCCACGTTCTGGAGCGCCGTCAGCGCGGTCCACAACGCGCCGTCGGCGGGCCAGCCTACGATCGCCTGCACGAGGCCGCCGCGTGATGATGTCGGCCGTCCCGACCGTGAGGGCCACGAAGCCCCAGAAGATCGCGAGATGCATCAGCCCCGCGCGGGCATCCCGGAACATCCGCGCCTGTACGAGCGAGTAGACGATCAGCCCCGCGGTCCGGCGCGGGACCGACGCGAACGGGCTCGATGGCCCGGCAGCCGCGAAGACCCGCAGGTGACGAGCCATGGCAAGCGCGAAGTACGCCATCGCCCCGTAGACCACGGGGAAGACGAGCAGGTACCCCGGGACGTCGGCGTAGGCAGCGGGCATCGGCGGCCTCCGGAAGCGTGGCGCGTCAGCGAGTCTGGGGGTCGATCCCCGGAGGATACGCGACGCGTGCCTCCGGCGGATCCCTCGCGCGCGGTGCTTTCGAGCCCCGGTCCGGGCCAGGTGCGGCGCCACCACCTCGCACCGCCGGCACGTGCGCTAGAGTCAGCCCGCGATGCAGGACCTCATCGACCGGCTGGGCACCTACCTCGTCGCCTGGGCGGGCGACATCCTGCTCGTCGCGATCGTCCTCGGGGTCGTCTGGCTGGCCTACCGCGTGCTCGGCGGCGTGGTCCGGCGGTTCATCGCCCGGGCCGCCGCCGCCCCGCTGCCGGGGGAGGCCGAGCTTGACGCAGAGCAGCGGGCAACCCGGCGCGCGGAGCGGAGCCGGCGCCTGGAGACCGTGGCCGGGTTCGGCCTCCGGCTCGTCCGCTGGTTCGCCGTCGTCGTCGTCGCGACCGTCGCGATCTCGGCGTTCCTGCCGTCGGTCTGGGCCGCCATCGGCGGCCTCGGGGTGGGCTTCGGCGTGGCCATCGGCGGGGCGATCGGGTTCGGCGGCCAGCAGCTCGTGCGCGACTACCTCAACGGCATGCTGATCCTGGGCGAGAACCCGTACAGCGTGGGCGACATCGTCGCGATCGCCGGGGTCCGGGGCACGGTGGAGGAGGTGGGCCTCCGCCGCACCGTGATCCGCGACATGGACGGGACGGTCCACTCGGTTCCGAACGGCGCGATCACCGTGGCCTCCAACTTCACCCGTCGGTTCGCACGGGTCAACGAGCGGTTCATGGTCGCCTACGGCACGGACATCGCGCGGGCCACGGCGGTCATCAACGGGGTCGGGGAGAGCTTCGCGGCCGACGCCGCCTGGGCGCCCCGCCTGATCGAGGCGCCCTCCGTGCTGCGGGTTGAGCCGGTCGTGGACCCGGGGATCCCGATCCTCGTCTTGTTCGCGGTCCGTCCGGGTGAGCAGTGGGCGGTCGCCGGCGAGTTCCGTCGCCGGGTCCTGGACGCCTTCGCCCGCGAGGGCATCCGGCTGGCGACCTCGCAGCGGGTGCAGGTGGACCCGGCCCTCCCGGTCCCGGCCACGGATCCGGACGCCGCGGAGTCGGGCGCGGAGTACACGTGACGGACGCGTATCATCCGGTCACGACCGACGTCACCGTGCGATGCAGTCCCGGAGGTGCCGCAGCGTGAGCTCCGATCCCAGCCGCGTCCCCGAGATCGAGGCGCACGCGATCCGCGAGAAATCGGGCCGGGGGGAGGACTGAACCGATGCCGTTCGGGTTCCATCGGCGGGCCACTCCTCCGAGTGCGAAGGCTGCGCCGATCGAGGCTGCCGGTGCGCGCACCCACGGCATGCGAACGGGCGTCCCCTTCGACGCGCTGACCGAGGATTGGCGCCTCGTCGGGCTCATGGAGCTCGACGGTCGGCTGCTGGACATCCTGAACCGGCGCGAAGCCGTCCCGATCGGGGATATGTCCTGGTCCACCCTCGACGCCGTGTCCGACCTCCAGCCGGCGCCTGGCCTCCAGAAGGTGGACCCGTACGACCTGATCGTCGTGCTGGCCGGTGACCGGACCCTGCCGCCCCTGGACGACGCCGAGAAGGCGGCCATGCGGGTGCACAAGATCGCCTACGAGGTCGCCCTCGAGCTGCCTCCCTACACCGTGATCGGCACGGTCTTCCTCCACCCGGGTTCCGAGCCCGATCGCCTGATGGACCGCGGCGCCGACCTCTTCTTCCCGGTGACGGACGCGGTCGTCGCGGTCGGCGACGTCCCGCTCGGCGATGTGGGGATCGACGTCGTGCTGGTCAACCGCTCGTACCTGCGCGGCGTCGAGCAGATCGACCGCTCCGTGGTGGCCGCCGCGCGCCAGCGACGCGCGGCCCGACCAGCCGGCTGACCGTCGATCGGACGTCAGCCCGTCCGCACGGGCACCTTCCGCCCGAAGAGGCCGCGGAGCGAGGCGCGCCCGGCATCCTTCGCCCGGGGCGTCCCGAGGACACGCTCGGCCAGGCCGCGGAAGTCGCCGGAGACCTTCTCGGACGGGAAGAGGTCGATCACCGTCCGGCCCTCGTTGGCGGCCTTGACCAGCTGGAGCCCGGCAGACCGGATCGCGGCGAACGTCGGCATGCCGACTGTGCGTTCGATGTCGTCCACGCTCACGCCGCTGTTGGCGCGGTTGATCACGAGCGCCAGCTTGTCGCGGAAGCCCAGCTCGGCGGCCACGTCGCGGAGCTGGACGGCGGCACGGAGGGCGGGAACGTCCGGCGTGACGGGGACCAGGATCCGGTCCGACGCGGCTGAAGATCGCGCGGTTCAGCACGTCGTAGTCAGGGTGAAGATCGACGACGATGACGTCGAAGGAGCGGCGAGCGCGGTCGATCGCGTCGGCGACGTCCTCCGGGTCGAGGCTGCCGGCTTTGAGCGGGCTCGACGAGAGGACCAGCACCTTCAGGCCCGACGGGTGCGCGGCGACCAGCTCCTCCAGGGCCTCGGGGGAGACCGCCGGCCCGAGCTCCTGGGCCTCGCCGAGCAAATCGACGAGGGTCCTGATGCCCGACATACCCAGCGACGAGGCGATGTGGCCGGTCACGGTGTCCGCGTCCACGAGCAGGACTTTCCGGCCCATCGCGACGAGCGAGGCCGCCAGGTTGACCGCGATCGTCGTCTTGCCCACCCCGCCCTTCGGATTGAAGACGCTCAGGAGCGCGCCTCGACGCGACCAGTCGCTGGAGGAGAGCGGGCCCGACTGGATCACGGCGCCGCTACCGTCGTCGACGGTCATCTGCCGGATCAGCATCGCCTCGACCCGCCAGCGGAGCGCCTCCGGCGAGTACGGTCGAGTGAAGTACTCGTCGCGGGCTCCGGCGCGCCCGGCCGCACCGGCGAGCCGGTCGAGGGTGCGCGGCGACACGATCATCAGGGCCGGGATGTCCCGCCCCGGCTCGTGGAGGAGCCCGTAGTACTCGAGCGACTCGTCGAAGTCGCTCTCGCCGTCGAGGATGGCGACGGCAACGTCGTGGCGGCTCGCGAGGAGCGCCTGGAGGTCACCCGGGTTCCCGACCACGACAGGCTCGTAGTCGGCCTCGCGGAGCACGTCGACGACATGCGGCCGCTCCTCGTCGGGCAATGCGACAGCGATCGCGGGGCGGGCCATCCCTCCTGGTCCTTTCTCGTCGCGGATCCGGTCCGCTCAGTCTTCCGGGTCGTGAGCAGTCGCCGTGACGACGCCGTCGTCGCCGCCGGTCACGCGGGCCCCGAAGCCAGGGAGGGTCGGGATCACGTCGCGAAGGGAGAAGCCCGCCTCGTGCTGGACCGCGAACAGGAACTCGCCGTCCGGCCCGGACGACACGCTCACGTGGCGCACGCCGGCATGACGGCCGAGGTGGCGCTTGAAGCTGGCAATGCTCGCCACGCTGACGAGTCCGGAGACCGCGACCTGCGTCGAGGCCGTGGGCGCGGCCCGGAGCTCGTCGGCGGGATCACCGGCCCCCGAGGGCACGACACGGCCAGCGAGGCGGGCGGCAAGGCTGTCCTCGTCCAGCTCCGGGATCTCCGAGACCTCGGCCGCGGCGGCTTCCGCCGCATCGGCCTCGGCAGCTGCGAAGTCGGGCGTCAGCCCGAGCAGGGCGAGGCGAGGGTCGCGAGCCGGAGAGTCCCCGTCGGGTTCTGCGTGCTCGGCTGCGTCGGGTTCGACCTCGAGTCCGGGCGCGCCTGGAGCGGGCTCGGCGGCGGCGTCCCGGGCTGCCTCGGCAGTGGGGGCGTCCGTCGCCACGTCGGTGATCGGCTCCGGCCCGGCGGCCGGCTCCGGCTCGACGAACGGCTCCGGCCCGGCGGCCGGCTCCGGCTCGGCGACCGGCGCGAGAACCGGGACCCCCAAACCCGGCTCGGCCACGAGCGCGGCGAACGCGGTCTCGTCGGGCTCGCCGAATGCGGGCGCTTCGGGCATCTGCTGAGCGCGCGCAGCGAGCTTCGACACATCAGTCTCGGCGAGCAGCTCGTCGAAGAAGGCCGCCATCTCGGCCTCGAAGGAGGCAATCTGCGCTTCGATCCGGGCCACGTTCTGTTCCACCAGCGTCGCGTGACGCGCAAGCTGTCCGTCAAGCTGGCCTCGGCGGCTGGCGATCCGATTCTCGGCCTGCTCCCGGATCCTGGCGATCTCGGTCCTCGACCACTCCTTGATCCCGGCCACGTCCTCCTCGGCGTGTAGCCGGAGGGCGTCGGCATCGGCGACGGAGTGTCCCTTGATCTGCTCGACGTGTGTCGATCCTTCGACCCGGAACTGCTCCAGGGTCGCTGCGCGGGCCTGCTCGGCGGCGGCCTGCATCGCATGGGTCAGGTCGATGAGGAACTTCGTGGGTCGCCGGGCGGGCGCGGACTCGGCCACTGGCGCCGACTCGGCGACGGGCGCCTCGGCCACGGACGCCGGCTCGGTCACGGGCGCTGCCGTCGCCCCGGACGGCCCGACGGCGGCAGCCGGCTCGCCGGACTGGTCGGTCGTGGGCTCGACGGCCTCGGCGTCTTCCACCGGGAAGGCGGATGGCTCGGGATCGGCGTCCCGCGCCTCGCCCTCGAGGGACTTGTTCGCCTCGTCGAGGGCCGGTGCCCGATCCGGGCTCCACGGGAGCCGGAAGCCAGATCGCGATTCGGTGGTGGCCATGATGCGCGGTCCTCTTTGCAGTCGATTGGCGGGCGCGAGTCCCCTCACCCAATGCGGATGCTAGGGGCCGGGGGCGGTGCGGTGGAGTTGACCAGTGGTACCACCTGGCAACGGCGGTGGTACCCCCGGGGTCCGGTCGGTGCCCGACCGCACCGATCCGGTGCGTGGGCGCCCCGGCCGGGGCTTCGGCGTCTCCGGACCGCTACCATGTCCGGGCTATGAGCGACACGATGCGGGATTCGACCCCCCAGCCCCCCGGCCCGCCGCCCCGAGACCAGCTTGGCCGCCGTATGCGCGACCTCCGGATCTCGGTGACCGACCGCTGCAACCTGCGCTGCACCTATTGCATGCCCGCGGAGATCTTCGGCCGTGACTACGCGTTCCTGCCGCGGTCGCAGATCCTGCGCTACGAGGAGATCGTCCGGCTGGCGGGCATCTTCGTCCGGCTGGGCGTCGAGAAGCTCCGGATCACCGGCGGCGAGCCAACCGTCCGACGGGACCTGCCCGACCTCGTTCGCCTGCTGGCCGCGATCGAGGATGTCCGCGACCTCACGCTGACGACGAACGGGTCCGCCCTGCGAACGCTCGCGGCGCCGCTTGCCGACGCGGGGCTGCGTCGGATCACCGTCAGCCTGGATTCCCTCGACGACGCGGTCTTCCGGGCCATGAACGGCGCCGACATGCCGGTCGCCCGGGTCCTGGACGGGATCGCCGCTGCCCAGGAGGCCGGGCTGGCGCCGGTCAAGGTCAACATGGTCGTCAGGCGCGGCAGCAACGAGGCATCGATCGTCCCGATGGCGCGCTGGGCCCGCGACGCGGGCCTCATCCTGCGCTTCATCGAGTACATGGACGTCGGGACCGCAAACGGCTGGCGGCTGGACGATGTCGTCCCCCAGGTCGAGATCGTCGCGCTCGTGGACGCCGCGTTCCCGCTCCAGGCGCTGGAACCCAACTACCCGGGCGAGGTTGCCTCCCGCTTCCGCTACCGGGATGGTGCCGGGGAGATCGGCGTCATCGCATCGGTGACGGCGCCCTTCTGTGGGGCCTGCACCCGTGCCCGGCTGTCCGCGGAGGGTGAGCTGTACACGTGCCTCTTCGCGGCGCACGGGACGGACCTGCGGGCCCCGCTCCGGGCGGGCGCCGATGACGCCGAGCTGGAGGCGCGGATCCGGGCCGCCTGGGGCGCGCGCGACGACCGGTACTCGGACCTCCGCAGCGCCGACACCGCGAACCTGCCCCGCGTCGAGATGTTCGCAATCGGGGGCTGAGGGGCGCCCGATGGGCCTGCAGGCCGCGCGGCCGGTCGCGGCCCTGGGTCGCCGGGGCGCGGCGTACGTCGCCGATTCGCTGATCGTCGGCGTCGCCTACCTCTCGGTGGCGGTCTTCTTCAACGCCGTCTTCGGGCCGCTCGTGGCGGCCACGCCGGACGGGACGGCGATCGTCGTGGTGGCGGTCGACCCGCTGCGAGTGATCCTGGAGCTGACGGCGACGCTCCTCATCGACGCGCTCTATTTCGCCGGGTCCTGGAGCCGGTGGGGCGCGACACCTGCGCAGCGCGCGTTTCGGCTCCGGATCCGGATGGCGGAGGGACCACCCCCGACGCCGGATGCGCCCGACGCGCTCCCGATCGAGGCCGCCTGGCGGCGCTGGGCCGTGCTGGCGGTCCTTCCGATCGCGGTGGGCTCGCTCGCGGCGAGCGGCGCGCTGGACCTCGGCGCGCTTGTCATCGTGAATGGGACCTGGTTCCTGGTGCTGTTCATCTCGGCGGCGGTGGATCCGCTCCGCCGAGGGCTCCACGACCGACTTGCCGGAACTCTGGTCGTGCCCGGGCCCGACCGCCGCGCCTGACCGTCCCCGGCTGACGGCCCCCGCCGCTCGTCCACACGCCGTCCACACCGTCGCCAAAACGGTGGACGGGTTTGCCGTGCCGGCTGCGAACTTCGTGGATAAGCGGGTTGCCGTCGCGGCGCCGGCGGGCGATGATCTCCCTGCCCGGAGGGGCCGCGAAAGCCGAGGACCCGGCGATCACATCAACGGGTTCCGGCGAGGTGATCGGGAGCAATCCCGGTCGTTCTCCCTCTGAGGTTGCGCCGCGATTGCATCAAGGCTGCTTCCTCGGACGTGGTTCCTCCGGGCGCTTCCGTGCCTCCGTCCGGCCGTTCGCACCCTCGTCGGCCTCGTCGGCCGACGCGCCGTCAGGTCGGCGGGTGCAGGTCCTCGCGGTCGGTGAGCGGGTCCGCTGCCGGCGTGGCGCAGAGGAAGTAGCGGAGCCGCGTCCGCCCGGTGTTCCGGATCGCGTGCGGGAGGCCCATCTCCACCCGGACCCCCTTGAGCGGTTCCAGCGTCTCCTCGAGCGAGCCGATCCGGACGGTGCCGCGTCCCTCGAGGACGACGACCACGTGCTCGGCCGCAAGGTGGCGGTGCCAGCCGGTCGTCGCGCCGGCGTCCAGCTCGACCTCGGCGACGCTGAAGCTCTGGGTCCCGAAATCCCCGGTCTCCACGAGCACGCGGTGCCGGAGCCCGGGCCCTTCGATCAGGCGGGCACCCTCCCGGCGTCGGACCGGCTCGCCCGTCGTCGTCCGCGAGGACGGCTGATCGTCGAGGGGGCGATCCGAGTCCGCCTCGACGGTGGCCACCAGCGCGAGCGCATCGATCGCCCCGTCGTTGCGGACCACGTGCTCCTCGGAGGGCGCCAGGTACAGGACGTCGCCGGCGCGCACGACGACGCGTCGGCTCAGCCGGACCCCGTGCTCGAAGGAGATCTCGCCGGCCGCGAGGTAGAGGACCGCCTCCGACCCGCGCCGCTCCGGTCCGACCTGTCCGCCCGGCAGGATCCGGTCGAACTGGAGGTGGATCGCCATGCCGGGTCGGACGTCCATTCGAGCCGGGTCAGCCGTCGAGCACGGTCAGGTCGCGGCCGCCAGCCCGGGCCGCCTTCGCCTTCTCGGCCCACGCGCCCAGGACAGCGTCGCGGTGCGGCCGGATCGGGCAATGCTCGTCCCGGTTGCCCATCTCGTCGCAGTAGCCCAGCGGCACGCACTTGGGGGCCAGGAAGCTGCCCAGGAACGGGCTGACCGCGAAGACCTCGTGGCGGATCAGCTGGAAGAGGCGCCGGATCTCCCACTGCGCCATCGTGCAGAGGCGCAGGCCCGACATGTGGATGAGCGCCCGCAGGTTCGCGGTCATCACGAGGTTCGTGCGGGTCGCGTTGGGGAAGACGAAGCGGGCGTCCTCGCCCGGGATCCCGGCCGCCAGGAGCTCGCCGTACAGGTCCAAGAGCGCCATCCACCTGCGCCTCGTACCGGGCGCGAAGGCCGGGATCCGCCTCCGCGAGCGTCCCGGGCAGCATCGTGGCGGCCGCGGTGAACTTCACGTAGCGCTGGCTCTGCTGGTCGAACGCCACACCCGCCCGGTGCCGGACCAGCTGGTGCGAGAGCGTCCGGCTCACCCCGCTGATCCCGAACGTGAAGACGACGTGCTCGATCGTGCTGCCATGACCGGATTCGATGACGCCGCTGATCAGCTTCTGCATCTTCACGCGGTCGATCTCGCCGGCCTCTGCCCGCCGGAAGATCTCGGCCGGCTCCAGCTCCGAGTAGCAGGTCCGGCAGGCCGTGTAGATGAGCGGCACGTAGAAGCGCTCGACGATCTCGCGGGACGGGAAGAGGAGGGTCGCCTTCATGCCCAGGTCGTGGCGCCCGGGGTTGCGCGGGATGCCGGACTTCAGATGCGCTGACGCTGGCTCGACCATGCCCGCAGGATAGCCGGTCGGCATCCGGCCGATCGGCCGGGCAGACGTGTCGCCGCGCTCAGGCGGGAGCGACCGTGCTCGTTCCGGCCCGGCCCGGGTCGGCATCGTGGAACCAGCGCCACACGAGGAACGTGCCCAGCGTGTAGAGGATGATGATCGTCACGAAGTTGATCGTGTACCCGGCCGTGAAGCCCAGCGTCGCCTGCAGGAGGCTGTACCACGGGCCCGCGATCACCCAGCCCAGCGACCAGGCCAGGCTTGCCGCCGCCGCGTAGGTGGCGCGCTCGCGCGGCGCCAGGCGCTCCATGGCGAACGCGTTGAAGATCGGGTTGCCCGCGTTCATCAACGAGTTGCGGATCGCCATCGCGCCGATCACGGTCCACAGGATCGGGCTGAATCCCAGCACGGCGAGGAACGGGATGCTGACGGCCTGGACCAGCACGACCGAGCCGATCCTGCCAACCCGCCGGGCCAGGGCGGGCTGGAACAGGATCGCCAGTGTGGTCCCGAGGCTGGTCAGCGCGAAGACCGCGTTGAGCGAGGCGAGGTCCAGCCCGAACTTGTGCTGCACGAACACGTTGAGGAACGGGATCACCTGGCCGGCCCCCAGCGAGATCAGGAACCCGGGCAGGATGAGCCGCGCGAACGTGCCGGGGTCGGAGAGGCGCGGCAGCCCGATCCGGATCGTTCCCCGCCGGCGCGAGAGGTCGGGTCGCACGGCCAGCGGCTCGCCGCTCCATGGGATGCCCGGCCGCCCCTCGAGGGTCCGCCAGTCGCGCTGCCGCGCCCGCGGCCGGTCATCGTGCACGGCCAGCAGGACGACCGTCGCGACCACCGCGGCCGCGAGCATCAGGACCAGCAGGACGCGGTAGGCGGACGGATCGCCCTCCGAGAAGCCGCCCAGGCGGGCTGCAAGTGCCGCGATCGCGCCGCCGACCAGCGCCGCCACGACGTTGACGCCGGTCGAGATCGCGCCCTGGAGCGAGAAGAGCTCGCTCCGGTGCGCCGCGTGGCTGTGTTCAGTCATGAACGGGGACTGGACGACGAAGAATGACTGGTTCGCGGCGCCGATGAGCGCCGCGCAGGCGACGACAGCCAGCGAGGAGCCGACGAGGAGCAGGCCCAGGATCCCGACGGCCGAGACGCTGGTCGCCAGGACCAGCACGAGCCGGCGCCCGACCCTGTCGGAGAGCAGGCTTGCCGGGAAGGCGGCGAGCGCTCCGGCCGCCGAACCCGCGGTGGCGACGAGGCCGATGAAGGCGTTGTCGAAGTGGAGCGAGGCGAGGTACAGGTTGAAGTCGACCCACCACAGGCTGAGCGTGACGCCGTAGACCAGCGTCGCGAGGAGGAAGATCCGCGCGTCGCGCTCGAAGCCCGTGAAGCTCCGCGCGTAGCGCCGCAGCGCCCCGGTCACGCCTCCCCGGAGAGGCGCTCGCGGAGCCCGTCCACGCGCGACGGAACGGTGATCGCGGCCCACAGCGTCGCCGGGCCGACGGCGGTGGGCAGGCTCGGGACGATGGGCGCGACGGGCTCAGCCATGGAAGGATCCCTCGGGGGCAACAGGGCGGGCTGCCGCGTCAATCGTACCGGGTCGCGGGCCTGTGCGACCGGCCGCGTCGACCGGTCAGAGATTGCCCGGTCGGGCTCCTGGCGCGAACGGATCAGCCTCGCCCAGCGCGTAGGCGACGGCCGTGTCGAGCGCGAGGCCGCCGCCCTCCACCTCCAGCCGCTCCCGCTCGGCCGCGCCCATCGCCACGCGGGCGTTCGGGCGGGTGGCCTGCTCGAACACCTCCTCGACGATGCCGGCCAGCTCCGTGCCGGTGGACTGTGTCAGCTGCCGCGCCGCGCCGCGCAGCCTGGCCGCCCGCGGCAGGTCGCCCTCGGTGACGGCGACGGCGGAGAGGTCGTCCACGACCATGGTGATCCCCGAAAGGTCGCCCGCCTCGTGGAAGTGGCGAAGCGCATGCCGGAGCATGTCGGCGGCGCTGGCCGTGCGCCCCTGTTTGAGCACCGCGGAGCCCAGCATGTGGAGCGCCCAGCCCTCCATGGTGCGATTCCCCGCTGCCCGGAAGTGCTCGAGAGATCGGACGTACCAGCGTTCGGCCTCCGCGAGATCCGAGGCGAAGTAGGAGAGGCCCCCGATCCCCCAGACGGCGTTGCCCTGCCCGAGGCGGTCGCCGATCGCCTCGTAGTTGCGCAGGGCTTCGTCCAGGTGCGCCCGGGCGCGCGTCCAGGATTCAGCGTCCGCGCCGCCCGCCATCAGGGTCGCGACCGTCGAGGAGCCGAGGTTGTAGAGCGCATTGGCGATCTCGCGCCGGTCGCCCAGCGCGCGCCAGATGTCGAGGGCAGCCTCGTACCAGAGACGCGAGGCCGCGGCGTCGCCCTGCCAGTACGCCGACGCCACCCAGCGCTTCCAGCAGGCGGGCATGCGTCTGTGGCGCCAGGTTCCAGCCGTGGCCTTCGAGCGCGGTGAGCCGCCGGCGCGCCTCCCGGAGGTAGCCGCGCTGCTGCCAGAACCGCCACAGCGCGAACCCAAGTCGGACCGCGGCCTCCGGATCCGGGATCGCCTCCGCGCGGTCGAGGGCCGCCCGGAGGTTGTCGGCGTCGGCCTCCAGCCGGTCCAGCCATGTTCGCTGCGAAGGCCCGGAGAGCTCGGAAGCGGCCCGCTCCGCCAGCTCCAGGTACGCGGCGAGGTGGCGAGCCCGCACGACCGCCCCCTCGCCGGAGGCGTCCAGGCGTTCGGCCCCGTAGGTGCGGATCGTGTCGAGCAGCGAGAAGCGCGGGACGCCCGCCACGTCATCGCTCCGGACCAGTGACTGGTCGACCAGCGCGACGAGCACGTCGAGGAGGTCGCTGCCGAGCTCGCCGTCCGGATCGCAGACGCGCTCGATCATCGGGAGGTCACAGCTGCCGACGAAGACCGAGAGCCGGGCCAGGAGGCGTCGCCCGGCGTCGTCGAGGAGGTCGTAGCTCCAGGCGATCGCGCCGCGCAGCGTTCGCTGGCGCTCCGGAAGGTCGCGCGCCGCGGAGGCGAGCAGCTCCAGGCGGTGCTCCAGCCGGTCGAGGATGGCCTCCGGGGTCAGCACCTTGACGCGCGCGGCGGCCAGCTCGATCGCGAGCGGGAGGCCCTGCAGCGTGGCGCAGATGCCGGCGACGGCCGGCGCATTCTGGTTCGTGACGCGGAAGTCGGCGCGGACGGCGACCGCGCGCGCCACGAAGAGCCGCACCGCCTCGTACTGGCCGAGCGTCGCGGGATCGCTGGCGCGGATCTCCGCGGGCAGCTGGGCCACCTCGAGGGTCGAGAGATGCCGTGAGTCGGGCGGTGCCGGGAGGCCGGGCACCGCGTATTCCTGCTCCCCCGAGACGTGGAGGGCGCCCCGGCTGGTGGCCACGATCGTGAGGCCGGGGCAGGCCCGGAGGAGCTGCGCGACAAGCGGGGCGGCGGCGATGACCTGCTCGAAGTTGTCGAGGACGAGCAGGCAGGTCCGGGCCGCGAGGTGCTCGACGAGGAGCTCCACGGCTGGGCGGACACCGCTGTCGGCCAGCCCGACGACGTGGGCGATCGCCCCGGGGACCAGCTCTGCCTCCCGGAGCGGCTCCAGCGGGACGAACCACACACCATCCGGGTAGCCGTCCGCGGCCGCGGCGACAAGCTGGAGCGCGAGGCGCGTCTTGCCGATCCCGCCCGGTCCGGTGAGCGTGAGGAGGCGCGACGCGTCCAGGAGCAGCAGCGTGGCCGCCACGTCGTGGTCACGGCCCACGAATGACGTCAGCTGGGTCGGGAGGTTGTTGGGCCGCCGGTCCAGCGAGCGGATCGGCGGGAAGTCGACAGGCAGGCCGGCCGCCTCGAGCTGGGACAGCCGCTCCGGCCGCAGGTCCTTGAGGCGGTGCTCGCCGAGGTCGCGGATCGTCACGTCGGCGGGCAGCCTGCCCAGCAGGAGCGCGCGCGTCGTCTCCGAGACCAGGACCTGGCCGCCGTGGCCGGCCGCGGCGATCCTCGCGGCGCGGTGGACCTCCAGCGACGTGTAGTCGCCGTCCGTGGTCGGGGTCGCCTCCCCCGTGTGGAGTCCCATCCGGACGCGGATCGGCGAGTCCGCGGGCCAGGGGTAGGCGGAAAGCCCGCGCTGCGCGGCGATGCACGCCGCCGCCGCCGCGCCCGCGCTGGCGAAGGCGACGAAGAAGGCATCGCCTTCCGTCTGGACCTCGGCGCCGCCGCCAGCCTCGAACGCGGCCCGCAGGATCCGGCGATGCGCCTCGAGGAGCTCCTCGTAGGCATTCGCCAGGCGGGTGATGAGCGCGGTCGAGCCCTCGATGTCTGTGAACAGGAACGTGACCGTCCCGGCCGGCAGTGTCCGCGGCGTCACGGACCGATCGCCGTGGCCGGGGGACGCGAGCCGGGAGGGCGGTTCCACGGCCCCGATGCTGCCCCAGCGTGAGGCGGGCGTCAACGTCAAATCGTGGCCGACCGATCGAACGTGTGTCAACCGTTGACGGCTAACCCTCGGTCCCGTAGCCTCAAGCCCGTGGACGGCATCCGGCTCGTGGCCATCGCAGAGCCGCTTGCCGACGCGCGGTCGGCCGGCAGCGCGGAGCCGGTGGCCGGCGACCGGCCCCTGGTCGCGATCCCGGTCGGGACCGGGTCGCGGGCAGGGCTCGCAACACGTCGCCGCCCGCCCGCCGCATCCGTGTCGGGCCCGGAGGTGCTGGGCCGCGTGGTGGCGTCCCGCCTCGGTCCCCGCGGTTCGGCCTTCCGCTGGGGGATCGGCGCCGGCGACGATGACGCGTCGGCCACCGCGCACGCCCAGATCGCCCTGCGGCGCGCCCGCGACCACGGGACCTGGCTCGGCTTCGCGACCGGTGACGGGTGGCGCGAGGCGCTGCTGGCGGACCTGGGGCTGGCCCTGGCTGCGCTCCTCGACGACCTGACGCCGCGCCAGGCCGAGATCGCCTGCCTGATCCTCGTGGACGGAGCGCGCCAGGCGGAGGTTGCCGGCACGCTGGGCGTGAGCCGCGCGACGGTCTCCGTGACTGTCGCGCGCGGGCGGCTCCCCGCGATCGCCGGCGCGCTCCGGGCAATCGAGGCGCTCCTGGTCGGCCCCCCGGCCCCGGGGGCCGGGCGCGAGGGCTGCGCCGCGGTCGCCGGCAGCGCGCCCGCCGCGCGGCCGCGGTGATCGGAGCCCTGCTCGCCGGGCTCGCCGCGGGCTACGGCATCGCGATCCCCGTCGGCGCGGTGGCCGTTCTCATCGTGGAGACGGGGATCCGGTCCGGGTTCCGCGCCGCGGCGGCCGCCGGGGCCGGCGCGGCCTCGGCCGACGGGATCTACGCGGCGATCGCGGCTGTCTTCGGCGCGGCCCTCGCCGGCGTCCTGGCGCCCTGGCAGGTGCCGTTGCGGGTGGCGGCGATCGTCGTTCTCGTTGGGCTCGCGTTGCGCGGCTTCCTGTCCGTGGCCCGCGATGCGGGCCACGGCGCCTCCGGGGGCGTACCCGGGTCCCTGGGCCCGGCGAGGCGTCCACTCCGGCGGACCTACGCGGCGTTCCTCGGGATCACGCTCCTCAACCCGATGACGATCACCTACTTCGCCGCCCTCATCCTCGGCCTTGGCGGGACCGGGTCGGGAGTGGCAGAGAAGCTCGCGTTCGTCGTCGGCGCCGTCGCGGCCTCGCTCTCCTGGCAGACGCTGATCGCCGCCGCAGGTGCGGCGCTCCACCGGCGCCTCGCGCCCCGGCTGCGCCTCGTCGTCGGCGTCGTGGGGAACGCCATCGTGCTGGCCTTCGCGGCCGTGATCGGGGCCGGCCTGGCCCGGTAGCAGGCCTGGCCCGGTACGGTGCCGGCGGGGCCTCGTCAGGCCGCGGGCGGCAGGCGGCCCGGGAGCGTCACGCTGAAGCAGGTGCGGCCCGGCGCCGACGCCACGTCGATCCGGCCGGCATGCCGCTCCACGATCGAGCGCACGATGTGGAGCCCCAGGCCACTGCCCGCCCCGACATCCTTTGTCGTGAAGAAGGGCTCGAAGATGCGGGCGCGGACGTCATCCGGGATCCCGGGCCCCGAATCGCACACGTCCACGCGGACGCCGGGAGCCGCGGCCGGGGCGGCCGTTGGCAGGCGCGGGGCGTCGATCCTCCGGATCGGGCCGGACGGTGATCTGCAGGACACCCTGCCCTCCCATCGCGTCCGCGGCGTTGACGACCAGGTTCGTCCAGACCGAGTTGAGCTCGCTGCCATAGGCCTCGATGCGCGGTCGAACCCTGGGATAGGAACGGAGGACCTCGATCCCCGCTTTCAGGCGCGGGCGCAGCATCACGAGCGTGCTCTCGATGCCGGCGATCACGTCCACGTCGCCGACCGGCGCCCGGTCGAGATAGCTGTACTCGCGGACGGACCCGACGATCTCCCCGATCCGCTCGGCGGCGGTCCCGATCTCGCCCAGGAGCTGGCGCCCCAGCGCGCCGGCCGCCAGCCACGCGAGGACCACGTGGCGAGCCTCGTCGGTGCCGAACGGCGCAAGCATGTCGTCCAGCTCGTTGCCGTCCCAGCCGAACGCGACGAGCGTTGCGGCCGGTTCCGCCGGCCGTGCCACGCCCAGCCGGGCCAGCAGCGCGACCACCACGTCCTCGCGGTCGGCGGCCTCGAGCGGGTCGAGGACGGGGGGTGCCGCCGCCCTCCGGTCCAGCTCGTCGCTGAGGGCGGCGGCCACCTCGCGGGCCACGCCGTCGGGATCCAGGTCGTCCGGACCGAGCGCCCCCAGGGCGAAGGACGCGCGATCCCATTCACCGACGAGCGTCGCCAGCCGGCCGACCGTGCTCCGGATGGCGGCCGCCGGGTTGTTCAGCTCGTGGGCCAGCCCGGCCGCGAGCGTTCCCAGCGCGGCGAGCCTCTCCCGCTCGCGGAGCAGCGACTCCGTCGACCGGAGACGTCCGGCGGTCGTACGCAGGAGGGCCAGTGCCAGCTCGGGCTGCCGGCCGAGCACGTCGAGGAGCGCGTCGCGCCGCAGGCGGAGGAGCGTGGCGGGACCGACGGCCCGGACCGTGGCCGTTCGGGGCCGGCCCTCAAGGACCGCCAGCTCCCCCTGGACCTCGCCCGGGCCCACGACTGCCAGGGGGATGTCGGTCGAGCCGGACCGCTTCGAGACCGCCAGCTCGCCGGCGAGCACGACGTAGAGCGCGTCCCCCGCCTCTCCCTCGCGGAGGAGGACCGCCCCGGGTCCCAGCTCCACGGTCTCGGCGACGGCGGCAAGCCGCCCGAGCTCGACGTCGTCGAGCCCGGCGAAGAGCGGGATGCGGCGAAGCGGCTCCAGGTCCACCGGCGACTCAGAGGCCGGCGAGGTGCTGGTGGACGAACTGGACGGCCATGGCGCCCTCGCCGACGCCCGATGCGATCCGCTTGACGGAACGGGCCCGGACGTCGCCGGCGGCGAAGATCCCGGGCACGTTCGTCTCGAGGAGGAACGGCTCGCGTGCCAGCGGCCAGCCGGGGACCCGGCCGTCGGCCCGGGAGAGCGCCGTCCCGGTGACGATGAACCCGGCGCCGTCCCGTTCGACAAGGCCCTCCAGCCAGTCAGTGCGCGGGAGCGCACCGACGAACAGGAAGAGCGCCTGCATCGGCACCTCGGCCGTCCCGGCCGCGTCGGCGATCGTGATCGCCTCGAGCTCGTCGGTGCCCCGCACCGCGGCGACGCTCGCCCTGAGCCGGACCGTGATCGTGGGGCGCGACGCGATCTGGTCCACCAGGTACTGGCTCATGCCCGCCTCCAGGGTCCCTCCGCGGACCACCAGGGTCACGTGGCGGGCGAACCCGGCGAGGTAGACCGCCGCCTGGCCGGCCGAGTTCCCGCCACCGACGACGGCGACGTCGCGCTCGCGGTAGGCAAGCGCCTCGGTGATCGCGGCGCCGTAGAAGACGCCGAGGCCGATGAGCGCGTCCACCCCCGGCGCCTCCAGCCGACGGTACTGGACGCCCATCGCGAGGATCAGCGCCTGGCAGGTCAGCTCCGTCCCGTCGCCCAGCGTGATGAAGCGAGTACGGGTCCTCGCGCCGGATGCGGCCGAACCTCCTGGGGAGTGAGGATCTCGGCCCCGAGTCGGCGTGGCCTGGGTCACCGCCCGGCGAGCGAGGTCCGCCCCGGTGAGCCCGGCCGGAAAGCCCAGGTAGTTCTCGATCCGCGAGGTGGTGCCGGCCTGCCCGCCGGGCGCCTCCCGTTCCAGGAGCAGGGTCCGGAGCCCTTCGGACGCGCCGTAGACCGCCGCCGCGAGGCCGGCCGGGCCGCCGCCGATGATGACGAGGTCGTAGAACGGCAGGGCCGCGCGGGTCCGCAGGCCGACCTTCTCGGCGATCTCCACGTTCGTCGGGGCTCGCAGGTGGCTCCCGTCCGGGAAGACGAGGAGCGGGTCGCGCCCGGGGTCGATGCCCGGCGCTCGCGACGAGGCGGGCCGCCTCCGGGTCGGCCTCGACGTCCACCCAGCGGTAGGGGACCTGGTTGCGGGCGAGGTAGTCCTTGATCTCGTGGGCGCGCGCGGACCAGCGGTGGCCCACCAGCCGGATCCCCTCGAAGGGCGGGATCCAGCCGGCGCGCCAGTCGTCGAGGAGCTCGCGAGGGCCGGGAAGAGCCGCTCGTCGGGCGGGTCCCACGGCTTGAGCAGGTACTGGTCCAGGCCGATCTCGTTGATCGCCCGGATGGCGACGTCCGTGTCCGCGTAGGCCGTCAGCAGCACCCGCTTCGCTTCCCGGCAGCAGCTCCATGGACGCGGCCAGGAGCTCGATGCCGGTCATGCCCGGCATCCGCTGGTCGACCACGAGCAGCGCGATCGGCGTGCCGCGCAGGGTCAGCCGCCGGATCGCGTCGAGGGCGTCCGGACCGGAGCCGGCGGCCACGATCCGGTAGTCGCCGCCGAAGCGGCCCCGCAGCTCGCGCTCGACGGCGCGCAGCACCTGGGGGTCGTCGTCGACGACCAGGATGACCGGGTTCGCCATCGCGGGCGTGCCTCCCTCGCGTCCGCCGAGTGCCGTCTGGCCGTGCCCGGACGCGCCCTCGTCGATTGCGCCTGCATGCTAGTCGACCCCGCCGATTCCGACGAGAGCGCATACTTGGCAGCCGCGGCGGCTGCGAAGCGGGGAAGATGTCGCCGCCTTCGTTCAGGCGTCGGGATCGTCGCGGAGCCGCGCGAACATCACGGCGTCCACCAGGGCGCCGCGGAACGGCAGGTAGCGCCGGAGGACGCCCTCCCGTGCGAACCCGGCCCGGAGCGCGACGCGGCCCGACGCCTCGTTGCCGACGAGGGTCAGCAGCTCCATCCGGACCAGCTCCGGCTCGACCGTGAACGCCCAGCGAGTCACGAGCCGGACCGCCCGGGCCGCAAGGCCTCGCCCGCGAGCCTCGGGAGCCAGCCAGTAGCCGACGGCCGCCGTCCGCGGCTCGTCCGGCCGCCGGTGGATCGCGATCGAGCCCACCAGCAGGCCGCTCGCCGCATCGCAGATGACGAAGGTCGGCTCGCGGCCGCTCGACCACGCCTCCGCGGTGAACGCCACGAACACGTTCGCGTCCTCGAGGCGATACGGGATGGGGACCGGGATCCAGCGCGCGATCTCCGGATCTGCGCATGCCGCGGCGATCGCGGGCGCGTCCGCCTTCCGGGGGAGGCGCAGGACCACCGCGCCGTCGCTGAGCGGCGGGTCCGGCGGCGGGAGCGGGCGGAACACCGGGACGGCCATGCTGCCTAGACTCTACGGCGCGGGAGATCGCCCGGCGCGGCCGGGTCGGCGAGGCTCCCGCCGGACCCGGGAGGCTCGCATGCCGGATCGCTCGCAGCCCTTCGACGCGGCTCGCCGCTACGCGCCGGCGGGATATCCCGTGGGGCACGCGGTGCGGACCGAGCAGGTGCGGATCACGATGGACGACGGCGTCCGCCTGGCGGCGACGCTCTACATCCCCGATGGGCCCGGCCCGTTCCACGCGGTGCTGGAGTCGATCCCGTACCGGAAGGACGACTGGACGCTGTCGCGCGACTGGCCGCTCCACGGCGCGTTCGCCGCGGCCGGCTACGTCAGCTGCCGGCTCGACGTGCGAGGGACCGGCAGCTCGGAAGGCGTGGCCGAGGGCGAGTATCCCGAGCGCGAGATCCTCGACAACCTGGCGGTCATCGACTGGCTGGCGACGCGCGACTGGAGCGCCGGCGGCGTGGGCATGTTCGGGATCAGCTGGGGCGGCTTCTCGGCGCTCCAGGCAGCCGCCCGGCAGCCGCCCGCGCTCCGGGCGATCATCCCCGTCCATTTCAGCCACGACCGCTACAACCTGGATGTCCACTACGTGGGCGGGACGCTCCACGTCGGCGAGAGCGTCTACTGGCCGGTGGAGATGGTGGGCGAGAACGCGCTGCCGCCCGACCCCGAGCGGTTCGGGCCGGGCTGGCGCGACGAGTGGCTCCGCCGCCTGGAAGCCACGCCGCAGTGGCCGCTCGACTGGCTCCGCCACCAGCGCCGCGACTCGTTCTGGCGCGCCGCGTCGGTGGGCGAGGAATGGGCGGCGATCTCCGTGCCGGTCCTGGCCATCGGGGGCCTCAATGACGGGTACCGCGACGCCGTGCTGGCCGTCCTGGAGCACGTCCGGGCGCCCCGTCGTGGCGTGATCGGGCCGTGGGGCCACGCCTGGCCGCACGCCGGCTCCCCGGGCCCGTCGATCGACGGTGTGGGCCTGATGCAGCGCTGGTGGGACCGCTGGCTGAAGGGCGAGGCGACCGCTGCCGACCACGAGCCGATGCTCTCGCTGTTCGTCGTCGAGCCGCCCGGCACGGCCGAGTTCCCGCCGGCGCTCGCGGGCCGCTGGTGGCAGATCGACCACTGGCCGCCGGTGCCCAGGACCGCGGCACCGCCCCCGCTCTACCTCGAGGGCGACGGCGCTGCCGGCCTGGGCTCGCTCGCCGGGGAGCCTGCCGCGGCCGGCGATGCGGCCACGTCCACCTGGACCGGCCCACCGGACGTCGGCCTGTCTGCCCCCTTCTGGTGCGGTTACGGCTACCCGCCGCAGGGCGTTCCCGGCGACCAGCGGGCCGATGACGCGCGCTCGCTCCTCTTCACGTCTCCGCCGCTCGAGCGGCCGGTCCTCGTCGCGGGAGTCCCGCACGCGCGGCTCTGGCTCTCGGCCGACCAGCCCGTGGCGCAGGTCGCGGTGCGCCTCGAGGCGGTGGCGCCGGACGGGCGGTCGGCGCTGATCGCCCGCGCGGTGCGCAACCTGACCCGGCTCGATCCCGCCGTCGAGGTACCGGTGCCCCTGGTCCCGGGTGAGCCCGTGGAGGTGGACCTCCCGCTGTCGGTTGCCGGCGCGCGGGTCCCGGCCGGCCACCGACTCCGGGTGGCAGTTGCCGGCGCGGCGTTCCCGATCGCGTGGCCCACGCCGACCCCGGTTGCGCTCACGCTCCACCACGACGTGGCCCGGCCCTCCGCCGTCCGCCTGCCGACGGCGGCCGGGTGGTCCTCGGAGCACGGGCCGGACCTCGGCCAGCCGGTCTTCGACCCGCCGACGAGCGAACCGGTGCCCGGGATCGCCACGGCCTGGCGGATCGAGCGCGACGGGGTGGCCGGGACGACGTCGCTCGTCTGCGAGTCCGGCGGCGGCGATCGGTTCCCGGAGCGTGACGGCCTGGTCTTCGCTTCCGATGCTCGCGCTCGCCTGACCGTGGCTGACGGGTTCTCGGATTGCCGGGCCGAGGGGAGCATCCGCTACCGGCTGGCATACCCGCACGGTCCCGAGATCATGGCCGATGCCAGCCTGGCGCTCCGTTCGGACCGGAACGAGCTCCGGCTCCACGTGGCGCTGGCGGTCACCGAGGACGGCGGCCCGGTCTTCGAGCGGACCTGGGAGCTGGGCGTGCCCCGGGATCTCCTGTGATGGCGGGCCGCCTCGCGGTGACCGGGTAGCCACCATGGACGGAGCACGCCTTCCCTCGCTCGGCCCGCGCGGCGAAGGCTGGGTCGCGCTGCAGGTCGCCTTCTTCATGTGCGTGGGCGCTGCGGGCCTGCTGGGCCCGGACTGGGGCGACCCATGGCGAACCGAGGGCCTCCTGGCCGGGGCAGGGCTGGTCGTCCTCGGCGCGGTCGGTGCCGTGCTCGGCGTGGTCGGGCTGCGGGAGAACCTCACGGCAGTGCCGCGACCCATCGAGGGCGGCCGCCTGATCGACTCCGGCGTCTACGGCCTGGTCCGCCACCCGATCTACACCGGGATCGTCACCGCGGCGCTGGGCTGGGGCCTGGCGACCGCCAGTCCGGCGGCGCTCGTCGCGGCCGTGCTCCTGGGCTGCTTCTTCGATCTCAAGTCCCGGCGCGAGGAAGCCTGGCTGCTCGCCGCGTATCCGACCTACGCCGCCTACCGGGCGCGAGTCCGCAAGCTGGTCCCGTTCATCTACTGACACCCGGCACGTCCGACGCGGCGCGGCGGAGGCGGTCCATCACGGCGCGTCCCAGGCCCGCCTCGGGGACCGGCTCCGCCACGATCCTGGACAGGTCGGCGGCCTGGAGGGCGTGGAGGGCATCGAAGAGGCGGGCGGCGGCCCCCACGAGGTCGCCGTCGGGGTCGAGCACCTCGGTCGCGGCGAACGGCCCGCCGGCCGCGTCGGCGGCAGCCCGGCCCGCGGCCGAAGCGGCAAGGAGGCCGACGCGCTCTCCCGGCCGCACCGCGAACGCGCGGGCGGACTCCGGGTTGCGCGGGTCCGCGAGCTCGAGCGGAACCCGCGGCGCGTAGTGCGCGCCCGCCCTGCCCGGCGCCAGCTCCGCCGTGCCGGGGGCCCCGTCGTCGAGCACCTCCAGGCGCCCGATCTCCGCCTCGATCGCCTCGACGGCGAGCCCCCCGGGGCGCAGGAGCGCGGCGCGGCCCGCCGCGAGCAGGATCACCGTGGATTCGACCCCCACCCGGCACGGCCCGCCGTCGAGCACGAGGTCCACCCGCGATCCCAGCCCCGCCACGACGTGCGCCGCGCGGGTGGGGGACAGGTGGCCGAACCGGTTGGCCGATGGCGCCGCCACCGGGACGCCGGCCGCGCGGATCAGGGCGCGCGCGACCGGGTGGTCGGGCACGCGCAGGCCGACCGTCGGGAGCCCGGCCGTGACGATCCCCGGGATCACCGCCCGCTTCCGGAGGACCAGCGTGAGGGGCCCCGGCCAGAACCGCGCCGCCAGCCGGGCGACGCGGGGGTCGTCCGCGTCCTCCGCCTCCGCGTACAGCGCGACCGCCGCCGCGTCCGCGAGGTGGACGATCAGCGGGTCGAAGGCGGGTCGCTCCTTCGCGGCGAAGACGCGCGCGACGGCGCGGGCATCGAGGGCGTTGGCACCCAGGCCGTACACCGTCTCTGTCGGGAAGACCACCAGGCCGCCGCCGCGCAGCCGCGCCGCCGCTTCGGCGATCGAGCCAGGGTCGTCGCCGCGCAGGACCGGCGGCTGGGACGAGCGGCGTCCAGGGATCGGGGCGTCTCCGGGCATGGGCATCCCGCGCAGGATCGCGCGTTCCGCGAGACGGCGCACGCCCCGGCCTGAACCCTGGCGCCGCCGCGCGGCCGTCCGCGGCGCCATCCGGACGTCGTACGATCGCCCGGACCATGCTGACCCCCGCGACGGCCGTCATCGATTCGGCCACGGTCTCTTCCGAGCCCCTCGCGCGCAACCGGGACTTCAAGGTCGTCCTGCTGGGCCAGGGCGTGAGCTCGTTCGGGGACGCGATCACGAACACCGCCCTGCCGCTGCTGGTCCTCGCGCTGACGGGCTCGGGCTTCGCGATGGGCGTCGTCGGCGCGCTCTCGACGCTGCCGGACCTCGTGATCGGCCTGCCGGCCGGCGCCTATGCGGACCGCTGGGACCGGCGCCGGATGATGTTCGTCGCGGACCTGGGACGGGCAGTCATCACGGCCGCGGTGCCGCTGACGTTCTGGCTGGGCGGACCCACGATGGCGGTCATCCTGCTCATCACGTTCCCGCTCAACGTCCTGCGGGTGCTCTGGCTCGCGGCCTACACGGCGGCGGTGCCCGGCCTCGTCGGCCGGCCCCAGGTGGCGCGGGCCAACGCGATCTTCGAGTCGTTCTTCACGGTCGGATGGATCGCGGGACCCGCGCTCGCGGGCATCCTGTCGGCGGCGGTCGGGCCCGCCTCGACGATCGCGATCGACGCGATCACGTTCGTTGTCTCCTCGGCTGCGCTCTTCCTGGTGCGGCGGCCGCTCCGCCCGCCTCCCCGTGCCGAGCGGCCGCACCTCCTCGCCGACATCCGGGAGGGCGTGCGGTACGTCGCGGGCCACCCCACGCTGCGCGCGGTGATCCTGTTCTGGGCCACGTCGCAGGTGATCACCGCCGCGCTCGCGACGGCGCTCACGTACTACGTGATCCGGGACCGGGGCCTCCCGGCGGACGTCCTCGGGATCGTCCTCTCGGCATTCGGCGTGGGGTCGCTGGTCGGATCCCTGGCGGCGGGCCGACGACCTCCCGAGGCGGTCGGCCGTGCGCTTCTCATCGGGACCGTCGTGACCGGCTTCATCCTCTTCGCGCTGACGATCGGCGCGCCGATCGCGGTGATGGTCGGGGGCGCCTTCGTGGCGGGCATGACCCAGTCGGTGGTGCTGATCGGGTACATCACGCTGCGGACCGCGCTCTCGCCGGACGCGATGCTGGGCCGCATCGGCAGCACGGCCCGGTCGATCTCCGTCGGGCTCATGCCGATCGGGTCGTTCGCCGGCGGCGTCCTCATCGATCTCACGAACGGCGGCCTGACGCTGGCGATCATGGGTGCCCTGCTCCTCGTGGCGAGCGGCGTCTTCGCGCTCGTGCCGAACCTCCGGCGGGCGCGCGTCCCCCGGGTCGCCACGCAGGCCCGGGCGTGAGCGGCGCTCGGGACACCGACCCGCGGCCGTCGCGCGCCGCGCCGACCGCGCGGGTGCTCCGATCCCCGCTGGCGGATCGCTGGGCCCTGGACCCGGGCGTGGTCTTCCTCAACCATGGGTCCTTCGGCGCCTGCCCGCGCGCCGTCCTCGCCGCCCAGCAGGCCCTCCGCGGGGAGCTGGAGGCAAACCCCGTCGCCTTCCTGGGCCGCCAGCTCGACGACCGGCTCGCCGCAGCGCGGGTCGCGGTCGGCGCCTTCGTCGGCGCGGACCCGGACGACCTCGCCTTCGTGCCGAACGCCACGGCCGGGATCGCGACCGTGCTCCGCTCGGCGGCGATCCGCCCGGGCGACGAGCTGCTCGCCACCGACCACGAGTACAACGCGGCGCTGAACGCGCTGCGGGCCGCCGCCTCCGACCGTGGTGCCCGGGTCGTGCTGGCGCGGATCCCGCTCCCGGTCGCGGGCCCGGACGAGGTCGTGGAGCGCGTGATGGCCGCGGTGACGCAGCGGACGCGCCTGGCGCTCCTGAGCCACGTGACCAGCCCGACGGCGCTCGTCTTCCCGGTCGAGCGCCTCGTCCCGTTCCTGGAGGCGCGGGGCGTCGCGGTGCTCGTCGACGGCGCCCACGCCCCGGGGATGATCCCGCTCGGGGTCGCGGCGCTGGGCGCCAGCTGGTACGCGGCGAACCTCCACAAGTGGTGCTGTGCCCCGAAGGGCGCGGCCTTCCTCCACGTCCGCCGGGACCGGCAGGCCGGCATCCGGCCCCTGGCCGTGAGCCATGCCGCCAATGACCCGCGGCCGACACCGTCGCCGTTCCGGAAGGCGTTCGACTGGACCGGCACCCTGGACCCGACGCCCTACCTGGCCGCCCCCGTCGCGCTGGCCGAGGTCTCGGGCATGCTGGAGGGAGGCTGGCCGGCGGTCATGGCCGCGAATCGCACGCTCGCGCGGACGGCCCGCGAGATCCTCCTGGGCGCGCTCGGCGGCACGCGCATCGCGCCCGACGCGATGCTGGGGGCCATGGCGGCCGTGGAGCTGCCCACTTCGTTCGGGCCGGCGCCCGTCTCGCCGGTTGCCGAGGATCCCCTCCAGGCCGCCCTGCGCGAGCGCGCCGGGATCGAGGTCCCGCTCGTCGCGTGGCCCCGGGAGGCCGTGCCCGGCGAGCTCCCGCGGCGGTTCGTCCGCATCTCGGCCCACCTCCACAACCAGGCCTCCGACTACGTCGCGCTCGCGGATGCGCTCCGCGGGCTCCGGGTCCCCTTCGAGGCATGAAGGTCGGGCTGCTGCTCCCGCTCAGCGACGACGACGGCCCATGGGCGCCGACGTGGCCGGTCATCCGCGACCTCGCCCAGCTCTCGACAGGCCGGCCCGCTTCCGCGGGCGGTGCGTAAGGCGCTGCGAACCGTCAGCCGGGTCGGACCGGCCGCGGAACCGCGCGCCACAGGACCGTCGTGATGCGTGGCGCGAGGCCGGTGCGCCGAAGGCCGTGGACCACGACCGTCCATGCCGCCCCGATGCCCAGGAGCGTCAGCACGTCCCGCGCGTCGAGCGGCGTGAGCTCGTAGAAGTCGCGGGCGATCGGGAGCGCGAGGATGACGAGGTAGACCAGCAGCATGATTCCCGCCAGGAGCCAGGGCCACCACCGGATCAGGCGCCCGGGCGATTCCTCCCGTGCTCCCGACGAGATCAGCGGCAGGAGCCCCAGCCCGCAGAAGACGGTGACGGTCGTCAGCACGGTCTGGGCGGCGACGACGGAGGCGCCGGTGCCCAGCGCGTAGGCGTAGGTCGGGAGCGCGACGAGGACGACCGCGAGCGAGACCGGGATGGAGACCCGGAGCGTCTCCGCGAGGAGGCTGCCCGGGAGCCGGCGCGGCGGGACCCAGATCGCCAGCACGATGAGCGGGATCCCGACGGTCGCGAACGCCAGCACGGAGTTCTGGCGCGGCGTGAGCGGGAACGGAAGGCCCGCGAGCGCCGCGCCGCCGATGATGAGGAGCACGTAGAACGTGCGCGAGAGCAGCAGGACCAGCGTCGCCTCCATGGCCGCCACGATCCGCTGGCCCTCGATCACCGCCCTGGGCAGGACGCTGAACCGGTCGCCGAGCAGGACCAGGTCGGCGACGCCGCGGGCGGCGGCCGAGCCCGACTCCATCGCGATCCCGAGGTTCGCGCGGCGGAGCGAGAGGAGGTCGTTCACGCCGTCGCCGACCATCGCGACGTAGCGGCCGCGGCCGCGAAGGAGCGCGACGAGCCGGGCCTTGAGGGCGGGCTCGACCCGCCCGAAGATCGAGCGCCGCTCCGCCTCGTCGGCCGCCCCGGCATGGTCGAGCAGCGCGAACGCCGGCCCGGACGCCGCCCCGCCGGCGACGGCCAGGCCGACACGGGCCGCGAGCGCCTCCACCGTCGCCGGGTCGTCGCCGGAGATCACCTTGAGCTCGATGCCGGCTCGCGCGAATCCCGCGAGGATCTCGCGGACGTCCGTGCGCAGCTCCTCGCCGAAGCGCAGGAGCGCGACCGCCTCCAGGCCGGCCGGAAGCGCCGGTCGGCCGCCGGAATCCCGGAGTGCGGCGCCTGCCGGGGCGCGGGCGAGGAGCAGGACGCGCACGCCCTCGGCGGCGATGGCGGCCGTGCGCGCCGCGACCGTCCCGGGGGTCGCGGCAGCCTCCCCGGCGCCGGCCGGGGTGCGCACGTCGGTCGGGAGGGCAGTCCCGAGCTGTGGCACAAGGACGGCCGTCGCGCCGAGCACCCAGGCGGCGCCGTCCGCGAAGCGAAGCGCGGACCAGCGGCGCTCAGACGCGAACGGGACCTCGTCGGCGACCGGCCGCGCCGGCGCCCGCGCAGGCCTCCGCGATCGCCTGCGTCGTGCGGTTCGGCGCCGCCGTGCTCGCGGCCAGCGCCCCGAGGATCGCGGCGAGGTCGTCGGCATCGTGGTCACCCAGGGTCTCGGCGCCGGCGTACCAGATGCGCTGGGTGGTGAGCGTGCCGGTCTTGTCCATGCAGAGCGTGTCCACGCGCGCCATCGACTCGACCGCGTTCTGCCGCTGCACAAGCGCGCCGAGGTGGCTGATCCGGAGAGCCCCGGCCGCGTACGTGACGGTCACCATGATCGCGAGGCCCTGCGGCACCAGCGTCACGAGGACCGCCGCGGCGGTGAGCGTCTGCGTCGAGGTGAACCCGCCCGGGAGCGCCGCGAGCGTGACTGCAACCGGGACCGCGCTCAGGAGGACCAGCGCGGCCACCGCCCAGATCGCGATGGCGATCTCGCGCTGGAGCGGGGTGCGCTCGTCCCCCAGCCGCTTCGCGTCTGCGAGGAGCCGGTTCGCGAAGCTGTCGGCGCCGACCGACTCGACCTCGAAGACCGCGGTGCCCGAGACGACCGCGCTGCCGGACAGGACGGGATCGCCGGCCTGTCTCGAGACGGGGTCGGACTCGCCGGTGAGCAGGGACTCGTCCAGCTCGACACGGCCCTCGCCGACGAGCGTGCCGTCGAGGACCACCTGGTCGCCGCGGCGGGCGACAAGGAGGTCGCCCAGCACGGCCTCCGCCGGATCGATGCCGCGCTCGCCGGCATCCCGGATGACGCGCGCCTGCGGGCGGGCCAGGAGCGCGATCCGGTCCAGCTTCCGCTTCGCCCGCGTCTCGGAGACGACGCCGATCCCGATGTTGGCCAGGACCGGGCCCGCGGTGAGGAGTGCCTCCACGACCATCCCGAACAGCAGCAGGAGGACGGAGACGGCGATCAGGATCCCGTTGATCCCCGGGTACGCGTTCTGGCGGAGGATCTCCCAGTACGTGCGCGAGGTCGACGCGCGGAACGCGTTGCCCTCGCCCCGTGCCCGCCGGGCGCCCGCCTCCGCCTCCGAGAGCCCCGCGGGTGGGGTGCGCACCGGCCGGACCACGGGCGGGTGCGGGGGCAGCGCGGGAACCCGGGCGCCGCCGTCCGGAGTCATCGGGTGCGCGGGCGCAGCGGTCATCCCGCGGATCATGCCGGATCGCGGTGCTCGTGTACCGTTTGTCCCGTGGACGTCATCACGACGGAGGGCCTGACCAAGCACTACGGGCCGCCCCGCCGGTGGCGCGGCCGGTCCGGCGGAGACGCGCCGATCCGGGCGCTCGACGACCTGACACTCTCCGTCCACGCCGGCGAGATCTTCGGCTTCCTGGGCCCGAACGGCGCCGGCAAGAGCACCGCGATCCGCCTCTTCCTCGGCTTCATCCATCCGACGGCGGGCCGCGCGCACGTCCTGGGCCACGATGTCTCCAGGGCCGGCGCCGCGTTTCGCGGCAGGATCGGCTACCTGCCGGGCGGCATCGCCCTGTACGACAGCCTCACCGGCACCCAGCTCCTCGACTACCTCGGCGCGTTCTATGCCGGCCCGCCGGTCCTCCGCGCCGGCCTGGTCGAGCGCCTCGACCTGTCCGCCCGGGATCTCGGCCGGCCCATCCGCGATTACTCGCGCGGGATGCGCCAGAAGATCGGGATCGTCCAGGCGCTCCAGCACGACCCGGAGCTCGCCATCCTCGACGAGCCCTCGGAGGGCCTGGACCCGCTCATGCAGCGGGCCTTCTACGCGATCCTCGACGAGCGGCGCGCGGCCGGCCGGACCGTCTTCTTCAGCTCCCACGTGCTCTCGGAGGTGGAGCGCGTCTGCGACCGGGTCGCGATCATCCGGGCCGGCCGGCTGGTGGCGCTCGAGAACGTGGTCGAGCTCCTGGCCCGTCGCCGGCGGCACGTCGAGGCGCGACTGGACGGGCCGGCGCCGGCCCTGGTGGCCGCCCTCGCCGCGCTTCCCGGCGTGTCGGCGTTCGAGGCGCGCGACGACCGGCTGGCGTTCGGGCTCGACGGGGACGTGGCGCCGTTCCTGCGCCTGCTCGAGGGCGCCCCGCTCGCCGACCTCACGATCGAGCCGGCGCGCCTGGAGGACGCGTTCCTGGAGCTGTACGACGAGCCCGCGCCGTGAGCGGCATCCTCTTCCGGCGGACGTGGGCGGCCCAGCGCGTCCGCCTGCTCGTCGTGATGCTGGCGCTCGCGGCCTGGGGGTTCCTGCTCCCGGTGGTCTACGCCACGTTCGGGAAGGAGGTCGAGGCGCTGGCCCAGAGCGGCACGTTCGCGAACGTCTTCGACATCCTGTCGCGCTACACGGGCGGCAACGTCTTCAGCATCCAGGGAACCGTCGCGCTCGGGCTCGTGCACCCGATCGCGCTCGCCCTCGTGGCGATCCAGGTGGTCGGGTTCGCGGCGGCGGCCGTCGCCGGGGAGCGCCAGCGCGGCACCCTCGAGGTGCTCCTCGCCCGGCCGCTGGAGCGCCGCGTCCTGTACGCGACGCTGCTCGCCGCGACCCTCCTCTTCGCCGCTCTCACGGAGGCGGCCGTCCTGGGCGGGATCGTGGCGGGGGCGCTCCTGTTCGGCGTGGCCGGCGACCTGCGGGCGACCGACATCGCGCTCTGCTGGCTCAACGCGGTCGCGCTCTTCGGCGCGCTCGGGGCGATCTCGCTGGCCGCGTCGGTGAGCTTCGACCGGCTGGGACCGGCCATGGGGATCGCGCTCGGCGTCACGATCGTCGGGTACGCGGCCGAGTTCCTGGGCACGCTCTGGCCGGACGCGGCGTGGCTTCGGGTGGCCTCGCCGTTCCGCTACTTCGAGCCCACGCGGATCCTCGCCGGCACCTTCGAGCCGCGCGACCTGCTGGTCCTCGGCGCCGTCTTCGTCGCGGCGGTCGCGTGGGCCGCGTGGATCTTCCCGCGCCGGGACCTCGCGGCGCCGAGCTGAGCCGCTACGGCGACGCTGCCGGGCGCGGATGCGGGTGCCGACGGGCTTGCGCCCGGCCCGGGGCTTCCGGCCGGTGCCGCGGTCGAGACCGCCGCGATCGCGTCGCTGATCGTGGACCAGCTGGAGCTGATCCCGGCCAGGAGCTTCGTCCCGCCGGGGCCGCTCACGCGCAGGGTCGGGGTGGACACGATGCCGGCCGCTCGTCCCTGCGCCGTCTCGTCCGCGACCGCCTTCGCGACCGCCGGGTCGTCGAGGCAGGCGCTGAACGACGTCGCGTCGAGGGCCGCGATCCCGGCCAGCGTGACGAGGTTCGCCCGCGCGAACGTGCCCTGGTTCTCGCCCTGCTGCGACGCGAACAGGAGGTCGTGGTAGCGCCAGTACGCGCCCGGGTCCTGGCGCCCGGCGCAGCGCGCCGCGACCGCCGCGTCGATCGACTCCTGGCCCAGGAACGCGAAGTCGCGGTAGACGATCCGGGCGAGCCCGGGGAGCACGTAGGTCCGCTCCATCGATCCGCCGAAGACGATCGCCTCGAGACGACAGTACGGGCACTGGTAGTCCGCCCAGACCTCGATGGTCACGGGCGCGGCGGCGCTCCCCAGGGATGGCCCGTTGGCGATGTTCGGAGGCGGCGTCGGCGACGGCGATGGCGCGGCGCGCCCGACAGCCGCCGAATGCGACGAGACCTCCCCCAAGGAGCAGCGCACCCGCGAGCGCGGCGGCGAGATACCCGAGGGCGACGGCGGGCCCGCGCCCGCGTCCCACCGTCGCCGGTGGCGCTCCGAGGGGCGCGACCGGCTCGGTCGCCACGAAGTCGAACGACTCCGGGTCGGCGTCCGCGGCCGGTAGCTCGCCCGTGCCGGGGACGATGCTCGGCGGCCCGGCCGGGTCGAGCCGGGTCGACCCGCAGCCGGGCGTCGGCGTCGGGAAGGAGGGGTTCGGTCATCAGGGGGAACCTCGTCAGCGCGTGCCCGAAGGGTACCCGAACATCGCGCCCCGGGCGGGTCGGCGTCCGGCGTCGGCGCTCGGCGGATCCGCCGGTCTCGGCGTGCACACCAGACCGCACCGCACGCCACGCTCGGTGACGGGCCGCACCGCAAGATCGTCACGAAGGGCCGTCCGACCGTCCCATTTCCGCCCTCGCCGCGTGTAGAGTCGCGGATGCGGCTGAGCGTGCTGCCCGACCACCGCGGGTGGCGGAACCGCCGGACCGTGAACGGAAGGACCTCGTGTCGCCAGAACAGCTCACCTACGTCCTCATCGCACTCATCGTCGCGGGTATCGCGCTTGCACTCCTCGCCATCGTCGCCCTGGTGGCGCGCCGACGCGACGGCGGCCACGCCAGGCAGGCGGACCGGCTCGCGGCCGCCGCCGCAGCCGCGAATGCGCCCCAGCCGGCGCCCATCGTGGCCGGGCAGCCGGCCGCAACGCAGACCGCGGAGATGCCCGCGGCGATCCACTCGCCGGCGCCCCTGCCCGACGCGGGAGACTCGGTCACGGACCTCCGCGACGCGCTCGAGCCGCGAGCCGCCCACGCGGGGCGCCCGTGCGGCAGACGCGACAAGTGATACGGGCCGCCGCTTCGCGGTCGGGGACCGGCTCCACGAGCCCGGAGCCGAGGCCGCCATCGCCGGCTTCCTCGCGCTGGAACCCGGGCGCGTCCCGCAGGAGGGCCCGGCCCCGGACCCGTACATCGACCCGTTGACCGGGCTCGACACGCTCCTCGCCTGGGAGCGGACGCTTGCCGAGGAGAACGCGCGCTACGTCCGGTACCGCCGGCCGCTGAGCGTCGTCGTGGCCGAGATCGACGGCCTGAGCCGCCTCGTCGAACGTTTCGGGGCCGAGCCCGGCCGCCGCGTGCTGCCGGCCGTCGGCGACGCGATGCGTCGCAGCGCGCGCCGGACGGACCGGGTTGCGCATGTCGGCGGCGGCCGCTTCCTGGTCCTCCTCCCGGAGACCGACGAGGTCGCGGCGATCAACTACGTCGAGCGGGTGCGCGTCGCCTGCGAACGCTGGCTCGAATCGGGCGCCGTCGCCCTCCACCTCTCGATCGGCTGGGCCAGCCCGACGCCCGTCGGCGAGATCGACACGGCGCTGCGCGCGGCGGAGGAGCGCATGTACGCGGAGCGCCGACGCTCCCCGCGCCCCGGGATGGCCGGCGCAGACCCGACGCGCTGAGCGGCGCGCGGCGCGCGCGGGTCGGACCTCCCCGCGACGCCGGATCGCTCGATGTCCGGGGCCGCGGCCGGCCTGCCAGTGCCCGGCGGCCGGTCGCGACCTCCCGTCAGACCACGGGCTGGGTGAGCATGATCGGCAGGCCGAGCTTCTCCCCGTACTGGGGGCGGAAGCGGTCCACGTTGTACTGGTGCACGACGTCCACGGTCCGGGCCCCCGGCTCCGGGATGGGGCAGAAGCTGTAGCGTCCGTCCCGGATGGCCGTCATGAAGCCGGACTTGCCGTCCACGATCAGCTCCATCGCGACGTTCGCGAACGTGATCGCGACCATCTGGTCGAGCGCGTCCGGGTCGCCGGAGCGGAGGTCGTAGGTCAGCTCGGAGTCGACGGTCTCGATGCCCGTGCGGTGCCTGATCTCGTCGGCCAGGAACTCGCCGATGCTCGCCTTGTGGCGGTGGCCGTAGGCGTCGGCCTCGCCGACCTCCTTCAGCTCCAGGCCCTCCGGGAGCGCGCCCTCGGAGGCGATCACGAACGAGTACCGGCTCGGGTTGTCGCGGCGATCCTCGACGAGCACCTCCACGAGGCGCTGGAGGTCGAAGCGATGCTCCGGGATCACGCACCGGGCCGACGTCACGTATGCCGTGTAGAGGGCGGTGAAGCCGGCATTCCGGCCGAAGATCCGGAAGACCCCGATCCGCTCGTGGGAGCCCAGGGTCGTCCGCTGGCGGTTGATCGCGTCCTTCGCCCGGGTGATCGCGGTCGAGAAGCCGATGCAGTACTCGGTCCCGCGGACGTCGTTGTCCATCGTCTTGGGGATCGCGATGACCTGGACGCCGGCGTCCGCGAGCACCTTCGAGTACGAGAGCGTGTCGTCGCCGCCGATCGAGACCAGCGTGTCGATGCCGAGGCTCGCCAGGTTGTCGAGGACGACCGGCGTGAAGTCGTAGATCCCGTCGGCCGTCTGCATCGCGGCGAGGCGATCCGGGCCCACGCTGGCGGGCAGGTACCCGGCGCGCATGCGCTTCGGGTTGGTCCGCGAGGAGTGGAGCGACGTCCCGCCGGTCCGGTCGATGGTCCGCGTGTTCACCCGATCCAGCGGGCGGACGTAGTCCGGGTCGGGCGTCCGCACCCGGGCGCATGTGCGTCAGCGCCTCCCATCCGCGGCGAAGCCCGAGGACCTCGTAGCCGAGATCGGTGGACCGGTAGACGACGCTCTTGATGACGGAGTTGAGGCCGGGGACGTCGCCCCCGCCCGTGAGGATGCCGATGCGGCGCGAGGTGGACATGGCTGGGAAGGTTTCCTCCAGCGTGGGGTCGACGTCGCCCATGGTAGTCGGGGCGGGCCGCGAGTCGCGGTCGGGCCGGAAGTCACGCTCCGACGGGCGCTTGCGCCCGGCGCCGGGCGAGCGGCCCGGCGAGCGGTCCTGCCCCGTACGGCGTCAGCCGCGGTGACGGACCAGGTCTGCCTTGTGGCGATGCTCGGGCAGCCGGGCTTCCCCGCGACCGCCCCCGGAGAACGTGTGGATCGGCCGGGGCAGCGTCTCCGGGTCGGGCAGGAAGCGCTCGATCACCTCCACGGGGATCGCCCGCTTCAGGAGGCGCTGGATCGCCCGTAGCAAGTCGACCTCGTCCGGGCACGCGAGCGCGATGGCGATCCCGGACATGCCGGCGCGGCCGGTCCGCCCGATGCGGTGGACATAGTCCTCCGCCTTGACCGGGAGCTCGTAGTTGACGACGACCGGGAGCTCCTCGATGTCGAGCCCGCGCGAGGCCACGTCCGTCGCGACCAGGATGCGGACCGCGCCGTCCTTGAAGTCCTGGAGCGCCCTGAGCCGCTCGGCCTGGGTCCGGTCCGAGTGGATCGCCGTGGCGGCGACGCCGTCGCCGGTCGAGGTCCGACGCCAGCCGTCGTGCCGCGACCTTGGTGCGGGTGAAGACGAGCACCTGGCGCAGGTCGTGCGTCCGGATGAGGTGCTCCAGCAGCTCGGTCTTGCGCTCCCGGTCGACCGGGTAGAGCACCTGGCGGACCATCTCCGGTGGCGCGTTCCGGCGGGCGACCTCCAGCGTTGCCGGCTCGGTGAGGAACTCGCGGGCGAGCCGGCGGATCTCGTCGGAGAACGTCGCCGAGAAGAGCAGCGTCTGCTTCCGGTTGGGCATCAGCGCGAGTATCCGGCGGATGTCCGGGATGAACCCCATGTCCAGCATGCGGTCGCCCTCGTCGAGGACGAGGATCTCCACCTGCCCGAGGTTCGCGGCGCGCTGGCCGACGAGGTCGAGCAGCCGGCCCGGCGTGGCGACCAGCAGCTCCACGCCGGCGCGCAGCTCCTTGATCTGGGGGTCCAGCGGGACACCGCCGTAGACAACCGTGCTGCGCAGCGGGACGTGGCGGCCGTAGGCTTCCGCCATCTCGTGGACCTGGATCGCGAGCTCGCGGGTCGGTGCAAGCACGAGCGCTCGCACGGGATGCCGGGCCGGCGAGAAGGACGTGTTCGCGTAGGGCTTGAGCCGCTCGAAGATCGGCAGCACGAACGCCGCGGTCTTGCCGGTCCCGGTCTGGGCGGCGCCCATCAGGTCGCGCCCCGCAAGGACGAGCGGGATTGCCTGTTCCTGGATCGGCGTGGGCGTGGTGTAGCCGGAATCGGCTACGGCGCGGAGGAGTTCGGCCGACAGGCCGAGCGATTCGAAGGTCACGTTGGTGCAGCATACTTGAACGGACGCCGAGACCGCGCCAGGGAGGAAGAAGCATGGCCAGGAGGAAGGCGCACGGGGGCGACACAGCCAGCCCGCCCGGACGCAACCGGCGCCCGGAGCGCGACGCGCTGGACATCCCTGCGGCCGCGATCAACCGGGCGGCCGCGCCGCGCCGCGAGCCCATGGCGGTCGACGGCCCCTCCCGCAAGGAGTACGAAGCGCAGCTCCGGCGCCTGGACGTGGAGCTGGTCAAGTGGGAGGAGTGGATCAAGGCGCGCGGCCTCAAGGTCGTCGTCATCTTCGAGGGGCGCGACGCGGCGGGCAAGGGCGGCGCGATCAAGCGGATCATGGAGCCCCTCAACCCCCGCTTCGCGCGCGTCGTCGCGCTCCCGGCGCCCACCGAGCGCGAGCGGACGCAGTGGTACTTCCAGCGCTACGTCGCGCACCTGCCGGCCGCCGGCGAGATCGTCCTCTTCGACCGCAGCTGGTACAACCGCGCCGGCGTCGAGCGGGTGATGGGCTTCTGCACCGAGGAGGAGTACCAGGAGTTCCTGCGCTCCTGCCCCGAGTTCGAGCGGATGCTCGTGCGCAGCGGGATCATCCTGATCAAGTACTGGTTCAGCGTCTCCGACGCGGAGCAGGAGCGCCGGTTCCAGGACCGCCTGGACGACCCGACGAAGCGCTGGAAGCTCTCGCCGATGGACGTCGAGAGCCGCGCTCGATGGCTCGACTACTCGAAGGCGAAGGACGAGATGTTCGCCCACACGGACTTCAAGCAGGCGCCCTGGTGGGTGGTCCGGAGCGACGACAAGAAGCGTGCCCGGCTCAACGTCATCACGCACCTCCTGAGCCAGGTCCCCTACGAGGACCTGACCCCGGAGCCGATCGTCCTGCCGCCGCGCCAGAAGGACACCGGGTACGTCCGGCCGCCGATGAGCGACCAGACGTTCATCCCGGAACCTTTCTGAGCGCCCGCCCTACGTCGCGATCCCCGTGGACCCACGCCAGGCGACGATCGAGGCCGAGCGCTCCGCGCTGCTGACCGCGTGCGGCCGGCTCCTCGGCTCGATCGGCCTGCTCCTCCTCGTCGTGCTCCTCCCGG
The DNA here is from genome assembly GCA_963722475.1 of uncultured Chloroflexia bacterium. Taxonomy (GTDB): domain Bacteria; phylum Chloroflexota; class Limnocylindria; order Limnocylindrales; family CSP1-4; genus CTSoil-043. The sequence goes on from CAVRMJ010000013.1 coordinate 47,286, forward strand.
CCACCTTCCTCGTGGTCGCGGGCACGCTGGGCCTCGTGACGTCGCCGGGCTGGGCGGGCGACAACACGAGCCGTCTTCGGGTTCTTCCTGGTCGTCGTGCCGGCCGGGATCGCGCTGGCGGCGGTCCACTTCCTGCTCGGCGGCCTGATCCTCGCCCGCCGCTTCTGGCCCGTGGTCGTCACGGTCCTCCTGGTTCTCTCGGTGGTCACGCTCTTCCCGCTCGGGCTGCGCATCAGCTGGCCGTTCCTCGGCCTGACGCTCCTCTACGCGGCGAGCCTGCTCCTCACGATCGTGCGCCAGGCCGAGTTCGGGTGAGCGGCCGCGGGACTCCGGCGCTGGCGGCGCTGGCGGCCGCCGGGGTGGCCCACGTCGTCCACGAGTACGCGGCACCAGAGCCCGCCGGTGCCCGCGAGCGCGACGCGCGGCCGCACTACGGCCTCGACGCGGCCGCGGCGCTGGGCGTCGAACCCCGCCGCATCTTCAAGACGCTCGTGGCGAGCGTGGATGGCCGCCTCGTGGTCGGCGTCGTGCCCGTCTCGGGCGAGCTCGACCTCAAGGCCCTCGCGGCAGCGGCCGGGGGTCATCGGGCAGAGCTCGCGCAGCCGGAGGCGGCGCAGCGGGCAACGGGCTCCGTGGTCGGCGGGATCAGCCCGCTCGGGCACCGCCGCCCGATGCCGGTCTTCGTGGATTCGCACGCCGCCGAGTTCGCGACGATCTTCGTGAGCGGCGGGCGCCGTGGGCTCCAGGTGGAGCTGGCGCCCGGGGACCTGGTCCGGCTCGCGGGGGCCACGCTGGCCCCGATCGCGCGGGAGCGCTGACCGCTCTTCGCGGCGGGGCGCGGGTCAGCCGATCGTGACCTGGCCGACGCCCCCGCGGACCGCGATCTCGACGCGGTTCGGGTTGCTCTCGAAGTCCGGCGACGCCCACGCTCTCCCATCGGGCGTGCGCGGGAAGCGGCTCGTGTCGACGTCGGTTGTCCCGATCGCCATCGTGCTCGTGATCCGAGCCGCAACCCCAGCCGGGACCCGGAAGCGCATCTGCGCCGCGCCTCCTTCGGCGCTCACCCGCGTGATGCCGGCCGCCGGCAGGGTCACCCGCGATTGCGCCGCACCCGTCCGGAGCCGGAGGTCGGTGACGCGCAGGCTGCCCAGGTCCAGCTCGTTGTCGGAGGCGCCCGTTTCCACCTCGAGGCGAAGCGGGACCTCGGCCGTGAGGCCAACGTGCCAGGCGAACGGCGGCCTGCCCCAGCCCCAGCCCCAGCCCAGCCAGGCGGGGTGGGGCGTGGTGAGCCGGACGCGGCCCGGGCCCGCGGGCGACGCATCCACGCCGCCGCCGAAGGTGCCGTCCACCAGCCGTCCACTCGCGGCGGGCCCGGCGACCAGCGTCCCGGCGCCGAACGCGATCCGGATCTCGGCGTCCGTCGCTCCGTCGAGGGCCAGCGCGAGGGCCTGCGGCGGGTCCCCGGGCGGCGGCGCTGCCCCCGCCGTGACGGGCGGGGACCCGACACCGCCGGACGCCCACGAGGCCGGGCGGGCCGCCGGGGACGACGGCCACGATCGGCGCCGCCACGGTCCCGGGATGACTGCGCCCACCAGGATGGCTGCCCCGATTCCCATGATCACGATCGGCACCGCGCGGTCCGTGAGGCTTCCGAAGCGGTCGCCGTCGAGGTGGACGAGGCCCTCGAAGAAGAGGAACCCGACCAGGAAGAGCACGACCCCGGTGACCAGCGAGGCGAGTCCCCCGCGCGCGATCTCGCCGCGGCGTGTCACGAGGCCGTAGAGCAGGAGCCCCGCGCCCACGCCGCCCGGCGCCACGAGCGCCCACGCGTAGGCCCAGCTCGCGTACGTGTCGGTCGCATCCTGGACGGCGAGCACCGCACCCACGGTCGTCACGATGCCGCCGGCCACGGCCAGGCCGGAGCCCCCCGGCTCGGGGACCGCGAACGCGGCGACGAGCAGCGCGAGGCCGGGCAGGATCACCCACGCGGGCCACCCGACCTGCACCCCGGAGGTCCGGACGACGAGCGCGCCCGCGCCGAACACGACGAGCAGGACGCCAACCAGGAGCGCGCCGCGCGAGGTGCCCGATCTGTCCATGCTGCGAACCTCCTTGGCCTGCCCGGTGGCGGGAGTTCAGCTGTCCGCGCGGAGCGCGGCGGCGATCTCCATGGCCCAGCTCCGGACGCGCGGCAGGTCGCGCCAGTCGCCCTCGAGCCCCGCCCTGGCCATGATCGCCATCGCGAAGCCGCCCCCGCGGGAGTCCACCCGCCCGCCGAACATGGCGCGCCCCCGCGCCCCGATCTCGTCGGCCAGCTGGATGACGCCGCCGGGGTGAGGGACTGTCTCCGGGTGCCGCGTCGACCTGCCGTCGCCGACCGGCCCGCTGCTGAAGAGCCAGACGCGGCGCTCGGCCAGTGGCAGGCGCTCGCGCCGGACCAGCTCGAGGGCCGGGCCCTCCCATTGGGCCATGTAGACCGCGCTCCCCACGATGACCGCCCAGTACGGCTCGACCGTCAGCACGTCGGCCGCCGCGCGGAGGTCCACCTCGAAGCCGGCATCGCGGAGCACCGCGGCGATCTCGGCGGCCATCTCCTCCGTGCCGTGGTGCAGGCTGGCATAGGCGACGAGGACGGAACGTGCGGGCAACCTGGGCGACCTCCAAGGGGGAGCAGTGCCGAGCATGCGGTCCGCGCCGGGTCTGGAGAAGGGACCTCCGGCACGGGCCGGAGGGGCCGGGCGGCCGAAACGCGGGGCCAGCGGGCAAACCGTCGTACCATCGGGCGATGACGACGACCCGACCCGCCTCCCTCCCGTTCACCGGCGACCCATCGGCCGACGCGCTTCTCGCGAGCGATCCTCTGGCGCTCCTGATCGGGTTCGTGCTGGATCAGCAGGTGACCGTCCAGAAGGCATTCGCCGGCCCGGCCGAGCTGCGGCGCCGGCTCGGCACGCTGGACGCGGCGGCCCTCGCCGCCATGGACCCCGGGGCGTTCGCAGCGGCGTTCGCGGCGCGGCCGGCGCTCCACCGGTTCCCTGGCGCCATGGCCGGCCGCGTCCAGGAGCTGTGCGCAGTGGTCGCGCGCGACGACGCGGGCGATGCCAGCCGCGTCTGGACGGAGGCGCGCGACGGCGCCGACCTGGAGCGGCGGCTGCGCGCGCTGCCGGGGATCGGTGAGATGAAGGCCCGGACGCTCGTCGGACTCCTCGCGAAGCGGTTCGGGGTCCGGCCGCCCGGTTGGGAAGCGGTCGCGCCCGGCCATCCGACTCTCGCCGACGTGGACTCGGCGGAGGCGCTGGCCCGCTACCAGGAGCAGAAGCGCGCCTGGAAGGCGAGCCAGAAGGCTGCCGGCGGCGGGTAGGCGGCCGCGGCGGGGAGCCGGCCTCCCGGCGGACAGCCACCGGTGAGGTGCCTCCCCTACGGTTCGGGTGTCATCTCCACGAGCGTGCGCACGAGGTGCTCGAGCGTCGCGGCCGGATCGGCCGTCAGGCCCGCGTGGACCGCCGACGGCGGATCACCGTCGACGAGGGCGCCACGAGCCAGTGGAATCGCTCGCGCCTGCGACAGCGCCGCGATCGGCCCGGCGCTCGCGTCGCCCGCCGCGATCCGCCGGATCAGGTCCAGGTGTGCCCGGACCTCCTCGACGTCGCAGGCCGGGTCGAGCGCCCGCAGGCGTGCCTCGTCGAGCTGCTACCTGCGCGCCGAGGAACCGCCGTGAGCGGCAGAGCAGCACGATCCCGGCGTTCAGTCGCTCGCCGCGTTCCACGCGCGGGACCACCCGCACGATCGCGTAGGCGAACGGGACGCGGGCCGGCTCAGGCGGCGGTCCGGGCACGCTCGGCCTCCTCCACGAACTCCCGCGGCGGGGCCAGCCGCGCCAGCAGGTAGGTGACGTAGGCGGCCCGGTTCTGCGCCACGGATGCGAAGGCCGGGTCGCCAGCCAGCCACGCGTCCGGGACCGCTGCCACGATCTCGGTCGAGGAGGCGCGGGCGTGACCAGCGGAGCCAGCCTCGCGTCGGCCTCCGGGATCGACGCGGCGAACGGCAGAAGCACGTGGTCGGCGATCCACGGGAAGGGTCGCCGCGCCTGGGCGGCGGGGTCCTCCCAGCGGTGATGGGCGAACAGCGCCGCGCCGTGATCGATGCAGTAGACGCGCCCGTGCCAGGTCAGCAGGTTGACGTTCCGCGCGCTCCGGTCCGGGTTCGTGACCAGGGCGTCGAACCAGGCGATCGCGGCCGACTGCGCGGGATCCGGCCGAGGCCCGACCGCGGGCGCGAACGCGAGCGCGCCCGGCAGGAAGTCGACGCCGAGGTTCGTGCCCGGCGACCGGTCCAGCAGCTCCTTGACCTCCCACAGGGGCTCGCCCGCGCCGAGCGCCGGGTCCAGCTCGACGAGGACCTGCTCGGGAACAGGCAGTCCGAGGGCGCGCCCCAGCTCGCCGGCGATCACCTCGGCGACCAGCGCCTTCGGGCCCTGCCCGGCGCCGCGGAACTTCACGACGTACAGGCCGTCGTCGTCCGCCTCGCACAGGCCGGGCAGCGAGCCGCCCTCGCGGAACGGCGTGACATAGCGCGTGGCCGTGACGGTGCGGAGCATCTCCGGCAGTGTACGGGGCCGCGTGGACCCCGACGGTGCGCGTGATCGTCGACGAGCATGAGCGCCGCACGCTCCTGGCGGACGTGGCTCGCACCAGGGGCCGGACCGACGTCGAGACGATGGTTCGCCACAGCCCGCTCATCGAGGGCGCGCTGGACGACCCCGTAGCCCCCTGATCGTCGCGCCCGACCGTACCATCGGGCCATACCGCGCCCGGTCGACCGCACGTACTGTCCAGCGCATGTCGATGCGCGCCCGGTTGCCGGGACCGCTCCGGATGGTCTTCCATGCGACGCCACGCGCGGCGGACGCGGGATCCAGCGCGGCAGAAGCGCCGCCAATCCATTTCGTGGACCTGACGGTCTACGCGGGTGACTCCGTGGCGTTCGGCCGCCTGCCGCTGACGGCCGACCGGGTGACCGACCTGATGAACAACGGCGCGGAGTTCGAATTCGTGGACACGTACGTGCAGAGCCTTGACGACGGCCACGGGTTGCAGGTCAGCTCGGTCGTCGTGGCCCGCGACGAGATCTTCGCCGTGGCCGTGGCGGGTCCGCGGGGAAACCCGACGCGCCGGACGCGGACTCGGCAGTTCCCCGTCGAGCTGCGGCTTGGAGGGTACGACGTCAGCGGGAACCTCCACGCGCTCCCGGGCACCGACCCGATCATCGGCTTCCGTCGTCGACGGGCGATGGTCCCGCTCACCGAAGCCACGATCTCGTTCGACTCGCCGGGTGGACGAAAGCTCTCGCAGGTTGGGACCCTTCTCGTGAACCGGGATCTCACCGATTGGATCGCGCCTGCATCGCGGTCGGATGTCCGACCGCCCGAGGCGGCCTCGGAGATTGAAGGTCATCCACTTGACCGGAGCTTCACCCCGCGGATCCTCGTTCGCTAGGCCCAGGCGGGCGCACCCTCGCCCCGCCGGACTCGCCCCTGGTTCCGCGCCGCCGTCCCGGGAACCGTCGGTGCCACCTCGCCGTCTTCCCGGCAGAAGACCCAACAGCCTGGTGACCGGCGCGTCCCGCCTGCACGTCAGCCCCGGCCACCCCACGTACGAGGTGGCACCATGGCACTCCGATCTCTGCTGGCAACGCTTCTCTGCGCGTCGGTCCTCGCGGCCTGTTCCGCGACCCAGGCCTCCGAGCCCCTCGGCGCGACGTGCGACCAGTTCGGCGCAATGCCCACGATCGCCCAGTCGGGCGTGGTCCCGGTCGGCACGGACGTCAAGATCACGCTCTGCTCGAATCCTTCGACGGGCTTCTCCTGGGAGGATCCCCAGGTCGGTGACTCGACCATCCTCCGGCTCGTTGACCACTCGTACCAGGCGCCGGGCCGCGCCGGCCTCCCGATCGTGGGGGCGGCCGGCGGCGAGATCCTGACGCTCCACGCCTTCGCACCCGGGACCACGACGGTGACGGTTCGCTACAGCCAGCCGTGGGCCGGTGGCACGAAGGGCGACTGGACGTACACCCTGTCGGCAACGGTCACGTAGTCGGCAACGGTCACGTAGGAGTTCGCGCCGGTCACATCGCGCCGTGCGCCTCTAGACATGGGTGGTACGCGGGACCAGACTCGCGACGCATATCGGAGGCGCCATGGACACCCAGCACTCGCAACCCCCCAACCTGGCCAGTCGTCTTCGATCGGCCAAGGTTGACGAGCGGGTAGCCGCGCTGCTGGCGGCGGCGGTCGAGGAGGAGTTCGGCATCGATCTGCTGCGGGGCCGCGACCCTGCCGCCGCTGAGCGCCTGACCGAGTTCTTCGCGGGCGCGGCTCGCCGGACCGGGCCATGCGCCGTGAACAAGTTCGCCCTCGAGCTGCAGGAGCTCCTCGCGGATGCGCCCGACGTGCGCGACCTGCTGGCCCGGCCGCGACCTGAGCTGGCGCCCGCCTGATCGGGCCGCGCCCCTCTCTCCGGCGCCCGAGCGTCCGCGCCCGGCTGCGTGACGACGGCCAAGTCCGCCCCGGTGGCCGGCGTTGGTCGTCAGATGAGCGTCGCGCGTGCGATGCCGCCGGTCTCGGGCCCCGCCTGGGCGACGACGGTCCCATCGGATGTCCAGATGCCTGAGCAGCCGGCGGACTGGGCGTATCCGCCACCCGTCGACCCGGCGAAGCTGGCGATCGCGACACAGACCCGGTGGTCGGTCGCGATGCGACGGGCGCGTTCACCGGGGACGGTCGCGTCTTCGGCCGTCTCGAGGACGGCGGCGACGTAGGCGTCGATGCCCCGGGCGGCGGTGTCGGACGCGTGCTGCGGGATGCCGGTGTCCCTGCAGATCGCAAGACCAAGTCGCCAGCCGTCAACCTCGAGCACGGCCGGCCTGTCACCCGATGTGAACCGGTCCGGCTCGGCACCGCCCAGCCACATCTTGCGGTAGGCGACAGTGGCCCCGGCGCCGTCGACGGCAAGCATCGCGATGTACGACCGGCCCGCCTCGCCGTGCACCGGGGCGCCCACCAGCGCCAACGACCCCGACTCGGCGCAGGCCTCGACGATGGGCGTCAGCCGCGGGTCCTCGATGGTGATCGCCGGGGCGTCCAGGTCGTAGCCGGTCAGCGAGAGCTCGGGAAAGACCACCACCCGCGCGCCCGCAGCGCGAACGGTCGCCGCGTGCGTCATTGCGTTGGCCGCAACGTCGTACGGCACGCAGGACGGCTGGGCAACTGCGATGACGAGCGGCTCACGCATGCGGACCCCCCCACGGCAGGCGCGGCAACAGATCGGAGCCCAATCATAGGCAGCTGCCCGAGCCGGCCTCGCATTCGCGCGGGTGCGACCGGCTGCGAGGCCTTCGTGGCGTCGTCCGTCGGCGGCGCCACCTCCATTCTCTCGGGACCTACCAGTGGCGTCCGCGCTGGATGACGTACATGACGCCGTAGAGAATCAGGCCCGCCACGACACCGACAAGGAGAACTGTGGGTTCGGCCGCTGGCTCGACGGCCAGGACGAGGCCGAGTGCAGCCACCACACCCACGGCCGCGATGACCAGGACGCTCAGCGTCCGCCCGGGATGTACGCGCATCACCACCTCCTGACGCGCATGAAGATGGGCCGTCGCGCCAGCGGCCACCAGAGGCGTTCGTCACGAACGCTCAGCAGCCGGAACGCCGATCGCACACGCCTCACCTGGGTGGCACCGGCTGCCTCCTCGACGGCTGGGACGCGCGCCGGCCGACGGGGGCCGGGCTACTCCGCGAAGTCCACCCCGCCGGGCAGTGGGCAGGCCACGCCATCCCGTGGTCCGGGCAACAGCCGTCGGGTTCCGCTACCAGTACTTCTGCGCGGCATCCGGCCCGTTACGGCCCCCCTCACCTCGCCGTGGCAGCGCGACGGTCCGATCAGAGCGCTTCACGACGAACGCCTCTAGGCACCGGTGGTAGGCGCGACCAGACTCGGCGCGCGCGGGAGGCTATGACGCGCGGCCCAAGTACGTGCCCGCCGGGACCGCGCCGAGCCACTGGCGAGACCGACCCGCCTGTGCGAGGAGGCGGCCGTGAACCACTTGCATGACGAGGTCCGCATCGAGGCGCCCGTCGAGCACGTCTGGGCGTTCTACTGCGACACGTCGCACTGGCAGGACTGGATGCCACGGGTCGGGCACCTGGAGGTCAACGGGCCGTATGACAAGGTCGGGACGACGTACGTCGCGACGATGCGGCTCATGGGCTTCGAGACGAAGACGACCTACAAGATCGTCGAGGTGGAGCCGCTGCGGCTCATCCACGAACACACCGACACGGGCCCGATGGACAACATCACGCGGTTCGAGCCCGACGGCGAGGCGACCCGCCTCATCGTCGACTCCGACTGGGAGATGCCGGGCCACTGGCCCGGGTTCATCAAGAACCTCGTGACCAAGGGCTGGGTCGAGCGGAACACCCACCACATGCTTGCCGAATTCAAGGCACTCGCCGAGGTGAAGGTCCCGGTCAAGAGCTGACGGACCGCAGCTCGCGGGTTCGTGGCGTGGCCGCAGGACACTGCCCGCGAGCATCACACGGCAACTGGGGGCCCCGGTCATCATTCTCGTCCACGGGCCCCCCGGCTCCGCACCGGGCGCTCCGCTCTCTTCGGAGGATGGGACGCGCACCGGGCGATCCAGAGCCTGTCCTGTCTACTCCCCGAACGGCACCCGGTGGTTCGTGGCGACCCCGAGGCCCACCGGACACGCCACGCCCGTCCCGTGGTCCGGGCAATACCCGTTCGGGTTCTTGTCCAGGTATTGCTGGTGGTAGTCCTCGGCGAAGTAGAACGGCCCGGCGAGCGCGATCTCCGTCGTGATGCGGCCGAAGCTGGCCGCGGTGAGGCGTTCCTCGTACATGTCCCTCGACGCCTGCGCGAGCGCCAGCTCTTCGGCATCGGCAACCTGGATCATCGAGCGGTATTGGGTGCCCGTGTCGTTGCCCTGGCGCATTCCCTGCGTCGGGTCGTGCGCCTCCCAGAACGCTCGCAGCAGGGTCTCGAACGAGACGCGCGCGGGATCGTAGGCGACCCGGACCACCTCGGCGTGCCCGGTTCGGCCGCTGCAGACTTCCTGGTAGGTCGGGTTCGGCGTGCTGCCGCCAGCGTACCCCACCGCGGTGGTCACGACGCCGGGGATCGCCCAGAAGCCCTTCTCGGCGCCCCAGAAACAGCCCATCCCGAAGGTCACGGTCCGGGTGCCGGCCGGCCAGGGCCCGTCGATCGGCGTCCCGACGACCGTGTGGCGCCCGGGCGCCATGATCGGCGTGGAGCGGCCGGGCACCGCGTCGGCGGGGGAGGGGAGCTGCAGCTTCGCCGGGTCGGCGAAGAGGAAGTCGAGGATGCCCATGCGGTTCTCCGTGGCGGGTACGGTCATCCTATTCATTCGTCCAGAACGACGCTCCGGACGGAGATGACCGAGCGCCCCGATCTCGGGAGCCGCGCACGCCGCGATCGCCGATCTGTCGCCCGTCCCGGGTGGGACGCTGCCCGTCCCTGCCGGCTACTCGCCGGGGGCGAGCCGGGCGAGCCGCTCGCCGGGAAGGGCACGCGGGAGCGCCACCCGCTCACCGTTCACGCGACCGGCGTCGCGGGCCCAGGGCGGGCGCTCCGCGGGGACCTCCGCACGTGCGGCGCCCGCGTGGCGAGGGTCGTGGCGCGGATCGTGGCGCCCGAGCATCGGACGCGCCGGTCCGAAGCGGCCGGTGGCTGTGGGCCTGGACGGCACCGGTCGTCCGATCGACATCCGTGCGGGTGCGGAGGCCGGCGAGTGTGCCGCAGCGACGGGGGCGCGTCCGCCGGCGGTCGATCGGCCCGACGCGGGACGCGCGAGAACCCCCCGCGCGGCAGGCCGGGCGGCGCCACCCAAACCGCCGTGGCCGGGTTCGCGCGATCGCAGGCGGATCGGCTCCGGGCGGATCGCGAGGTCCGGCGTGAATCCGGGGACCTCCTGCGTCTCGACGCGGCGCCCGAGCATTCCTTCGATGTCGCGCAGGAGCCTCGCCTCGTCGACGCAGACCAGGGAGAGCGCGATCCCGTCGACACCCGCCCGCCCGGTCCGGCCGATCCGGTGGACGTAATCCTCCGGAACCATCGGGAGCTCGAAGTTGACGACGTGCGGAAGCGCCTCGATGTCGAGTCCCCGCGCAGCGATGTCCGTGGCGACGAGGATGTCCACCCGGCCGGCCTTGAAGTCGTTGAGGGCGCGGACGCGCTGCGGCTGGCTCTTGTTGCCGTGGATCGCGGCCGCGGCGATGCCGTCGCGGACCAGCTGGTCCGAGAGGCGGCTGGCGCCGTGCTTCGTCCTCGTGAAGACGAGCGCCTGGCGGATCGCACCGGTCCGGATGAGCTGGCTCAGCAGCTCGCGCTTCCGTTCGCGGTCCACCGGGTGGACGACCTGGCGGACCAGCTCGGCCGGCGTGTTGCGCCGCGCGACCTCCACCGAGGCTGGTCGGTCGAGGAAGCCATCGGCCAGGCGCCGGATCTCGTCGGAGAAGGTGGCGGAGAAGAGGAGGTTCTGGCGCTTCGGCGGAAGCAGGGCAAGGATCTTCCGGATGTCCCGGATGAAGCCCATGTCCAGCATCCGGTCCGCCTCGTCGAGGACCAGGATCTCGACCCGCGAGAGGTCGATGGTGCGCTGGCCGACGTGGTCCAGCAGCCGACCCGGCGTCGCCACGACGATCTCCGGGCCCGCGCGCAGGGCGCGGACCTGCGGGTCGACCCCGACGCCGCCGTAGATCGTGGTGGAACGGAACCGGTGGCGGGCGCCGTAGGTCCGGACGCTCTCCTCCACCTGGAGCGCCAGCTCGCGCGTCGGGACGACGACGAGGACGCGGATCGGCGATCGCCGATCGCCTGACGGTGTGCTGGCCCCCAGCCGCTGGAGGATCGGGAGGACGAACGCAGCCGTCTTGCCGGTCCCGGTCTGGGCGCCGGCGAGCACGTCGCGCCCCGCGAGCACGAGGGGGATGGCGGCCGCCTGGACCGGCGTGGGCTCGGTGTAGCCCTGGTCCGCGACCGCGCGGAGGAGCTCGGGCGTCAGCCCGAGTTGATCGAATGACATGGAAATGACGCTCCTGGCGAGGCCCTCCCGCGCGATGGCGGGGCCCGGTCAGGGCGCTGGATGGATCGGGATCGCGGCTGCAAACCGTGGCGCTGACCGGAGCGCCTGTCGAACACGTACCCGGGGAGCATACCCGGAATCGCCGGATG
>CAVRMJ010000014.1:0-37773 GCA_963722475.1 uncultured Chloroflexia bacterium
GGAGAATGCCGCCTTCGTGGAGGGCAGGGTCACCACAACCTCATCGATCGCGTCGGGACCGCGGCGTTCCTGGCGCCGCGGGGCTGAGGAGTCCGCGGTTGAGACGACCCGTGCACGCCTGCATCCAACCGCCCGCTCGGCGCGGCCCCGCCGGGCGACACTGACCCAACCCGCAGCGGAGCCCCCCGTGACCGAGCCGATCCATACCACCCGCGAGATCGAGCAGCTGCTCCCGCATCGCTGGCCGTTCCTTCTCGTCGACCGCATCGACGAGTACGACGCCGAGGCCAGGCGGATCGTCGGCATCAAGGCCGTCACCGCCACCGAGTGGTTCTTCCAGGGCCACTTCCCGGGCATGCCGGTCATGCCGGGCGTCCTCCAGGTGGAGGCGCTGGCCCAGACGATGGGCGTCTACGTCGCGAAGCAGGAGGGATTCGGGGATCGGATCGGGCTCTTCGCCGGCGTCGACGAGTGTCGCTTCAAGCGGGTCGTCAAGCCGGGCGACGTGATCCGCCTCGAGGTCACGATGGAGAAGCTCGGCAAGCGCTTCGGGCGCGGCAGGGCGTCGCCAGCGTCGACGGCGAGGTCTGCTGCGAGGCGACCCTCTCCTTCATCATCCCCGACGCGTCCGTGCTGCGCTGATGACGCGCATCGCGCTCTTCTCCGACGTCCACGGCGTGCTGCAGGCGCTGGCGGCGGTGCGCGAGGCCGTCGCGGCCGCGTCGCCGGACGTCGTGGCCATCGCGGGCGACCTCGTCTTCAACGGTGGCGATCCCGCGGCCACGGTGGATGCCATTCGCGAGCTGGAGGCGGCCGGGGCCCTCGTGGTCCAGGGCAACACCGACATCGCGGTGGCCGACTTCGACTACGGCGCCGCGTTCCCGTGGCTGGGCGACGGCGTGCCGGAGTCGTTCAAGGCGGCCGCGACGTGGGCCCACGAGGCCCTCGGCCCGGAGCGGGTGGACTGGCTGCGCCGCCTGCCCGCCGAGCGCCGGATCCGCGCCGACGACGACACGCTGGTGCTGGTGACCCACGCCTCCCCGGGATCGCAGACGGCCGGGTTCGACCGCGGCCTGGACGAGAGCGTCTTCATCGACCGCCTGGGGCGGACCGACGCGCGGGTCATCTGCTGCGGCCACACCCACGTCCCCGAGGTCCGCGACTTCGGCTGGAAGGTCGTCGTCAACGACGGCAGCGCCGGGTACGTCTTCGACGGCGACCCCACGGCGTCCTGGGCGCTGATCGACATCGTGGACGGCACCGTGACGGCGGAGATCAAGCGCGGTCCCTTCGACGCCCTCGCGGCGGCCGACGCGGTGGCGGACGCGCGGCCTGCCGGGCGACGTCTACCGGGCCGCGACGATCCGCACGGGGAAGCTGGTCCGGTGACGGGCGCCGCCGGCGGCGGCCGCGGGTCGTCGTCACCGGGACGGGCCTGCGTCACCGCCCTCGGCGCGGACGTCGCGTCCACGTGGGACGGGCTGGTCGCCGGTCGCTCGGGCATCGCGCCGATCACCGCGTTCGACGCCTCGCGGATCGCATCGCGGATCGCCGGCGAGGTCGCCCGACTTCGATCCCTCCGTGCCGTCCTCGACCGCAAGGAGCAGCGCCGCAACGACCGCTACACGCAGCTGGCCCTGGTGGCGACGCGCCAGGCGATCGCCGAGGCCGGTCTTCCCGGGCGCCTCGAGGACGAGCTCGCCGAGCGGACCGGCATCCTGCTCGGCACCGGCATCGGCGGCGGCATCACCTTCGCCGAGCAGGTGACGGTCGGCGTGGAGAAGGGCCCCGACCGGGTCAGCCCGTTCTTCATCCCCATGGCGATCCCCAACCTGGCCGCCGGCCAGGCGGCCATCTTCTTCGGGGCGCTGGGTCCGAACTTCGCGGTCTCGTCCGCCTGCGCCACGGGCGGCCACGCCATCGGCGAGGCCTGGGAGATCATCCGCCGCGGCGACGCCGACGTGATGATCGCGGGCTCGTCGGAGGCGGCGATCAGCCCGAGCGCTCGTCGGCGGCTTCGCGGCGATGCGCGCCCTCTCCACCCGCAACGACGACCCGGCCGGCGGCGTCGCGCCCGTTCGACCGCGGCCGCGACGGCTTCGTGATCGGGGAGGGCGCCGGCGTCCTCATCCTGGAGGACGCTCGCGCACGCCCGGGCGCGCGGGGCGCAGCCGCTCGCCGAGATCGTGGGCTACGGCGCCTCGGCCGACGCCAGCCACATCACGCTGCCGGCGCCCGGCGGGGTCGGCGCGATCCGCGCGGTCCGGCGGGCGCTGGAGAAGGCCGGGCTCACCGTCGACGACGTGGAGCACGTCAACGCCCACGCCACGTCCACGCCGGAGGGCGACCGGACCGAGCTGGAGATGCTCCGCGGCCTGTTCGGCGACCGCGTGCCGGGCGAGGTCAGCGTGACGGCCAACAAGAGCATGCTCGGCCACACGCTGGGCGCGGCCGGCTCGATCGAGGCGATCGTCGACGATCCTGACGCTCCGCGCACGGCATCGTCCCGCCGACGATCAACCTCGACGACCCCGACGAGGCGGCCGCCGGCCTGGACCTGACGCCGAACGTGGCCCGCGAGCGGCGGATCCGCGTCGCGGTCAGCAACTCGTTCGGGTTCGGCGGCCAGAACAGCGCCCTCGTGCTCCGGCGGTGGGACGGATGACGCGACTCGGCGCGCGCGGCGCCGATCCGGCGCCCCGCCGGCGACGCGTCGCGCTGCCCGGCGCCTCGTCGACGCCTCGCCGGGCCCGCTCGAGCGCGACGCGACCTCGACCGGCGCTCGAGGTCGCGGCCGGACGGCACGCGGGCTCGCTCCTGCGCTCGTCGACCGCCTCGCGGCCTCCTCGAGCGCAGCGACCTGCCGAGCTCGAGGTGGAGGCCGGGGAGACCGGGATCGTCCTCCGCAAGGCGCCGCGCTGGCCGCCGGCGCCGTTCGGCCATCCGGCACCGGCCGCGGCCGCACGCCAGGCCGCGTCCGGGCCGGCAGCCGCCGCGCCGCCCCGCCGGCCCGCGCCGGCCGCGGCCGCTGCCGGCCCTGCCGCCGCGCGGTCCTGGCGCCGCTCACCGGGCATCTTCTACGCGTCGCCCAGCCCGGGCTCGCCGCCCTTCGTGGCCGTCGGGCGGGAGGTCGTGGTCGGCCAGGTCATCGGCCTCATCGAGGCGATGAAGCTCTTCAACGAGATCAAGTCGGACAAGGCCGGCCGCGTCGTCCGCGTCGTCGCGGAGAACGGCGCGCTGGTCAAGGCGAAGCAGCCGCTCATCGAGGTGGAGCCGCTGTGACCCTGCCGTCCGCCCGCCGGCCCGCCGGACGCTGGGCCACGGATCACCGGCTGGGGCAGCTACGCGCCGTCGGCGGTCCTCACGAACGCCGACCTCGAGCGGATGGTCGACACCTCCGACGAGTGGATCGTCACCCGCACCGGGATCCGCGAGCGGCGGGTCGCCGCCGCCCACGAGACCACGCGCCGCATGGCCGCCGTCGCCGGCGCCCGCGCGATCGCGGTCGCCGGCCTGGACCCGGACGACGATCGACCTGATCCTGGTGGCGACGCTCACGCCCGACTACTGGATGCCCTCCACCGCCGCGCTCGTCAAGGAGGCGATCGGGAACACGCGGGCGGCGGCGATGGACGTCTCCGCGGCCTGCTCCGGGTTCGTCTACGCCTACGCCACCGCCCACGCCTACGTGACGTCGGGCATGGCCCGCCACGTCCTGGTCATCGGCGCCGAGCTGCTGACGCCGCTTCCTCGACTACACGGACCGCAGCACCTGCATCCTGTTCGGCGACGGCGCCGGCGCGGTGGTCGTCTCCGCGTCGGACGAGCCGGCCGGCCCGCACGGCATCGAGCTGACGACCGACCCGTCCGGGCGCCTACATGATCTGGCTCCCGGCCGGCGGGTCGAAGAGCCCGCCGTCGGCGGAGACCGTCGGCCGCGGCGAGCACTTCATCCGGATGGAGGGCAAGGAGACCTACCGCTTCGCCACGAAGACGCTCGCCTCCACGGCGCTGGCGGCGATCGCGCAGGCGGGGCTCCGCCCGGACGAGATCGACCTCTTCATCCCGCACCAGGCGAACATCCGGATCATCGAGGCCGTGGCGAAGGGCCTCGACTTCCCGATGGAGCGGATGTTCGTCAACCTCGACCGCTACGGGAACACGTCGGCGGCGTCGGTCCCGCTCGCCCTCGCCGAGGCCGTCGACACCGGCCGGATCCGGCAGGGCGACAACGTCGTCATCGTCGCCTTCGGCGCCGGCTTCACGTCGGGCGCGGTCGCCTTCGAGTGGACCGCCGACCCCGCCGCCGGCGCCCGCGCCGCCGCGATCGGCCCGGAGGACATCCACGTCCGCCTCCCCGTCGACTGGGATTCGGTCGACCCCATCCCGTCCCAGCTCGCCGCCGTCCTGGCCCGCCCGGGGCCGGTGGCCGTCCCCCTCGACGACGTCGTCCCCGGCGACCCGCCGGCCCGGCCGGCCTGAGGTCCCGAGCCACCTGGCACCGACGCCGGCCGCCTCGGACCGCACGGCCGCCGCCGACGCCCAGCCCACCCGCACGGAGGTCCCCGCATGATCGATCTCACCGGCAAGGTCGCCATCGTCACCGGCGGCTCGCGCGGCATCGGCCGCGCCGTCGCGCTCAGCTCGGCCGCGCAGGGCGCCGACATCGCGTTCCTCGACCGGCTCGCCTGCACCGGTCGAGGACCACACGCGGGACGACGTCGAGGCGCTCGGCCGGCGCTGCCGTCTTCTTCGGCGGCGACGTCACCGATCCCGGCGGCCTGCGCCGCGCTCGTCGAGGCGACGCTCAAGGAGTTCGGGCAGGTCGACATCCTGGTCAACAACGCCGGGATCACCCGCGACGACCTGGTCATGCGGATGACCGACGAGGCCTGGCACGACGTCCTGAACGTCAACCTCTCCGGCGCCTTCTACTGACCCGGGCGGTGATGCGCCCGATGCTCAAGGCCCGCTCCGGGCGGATCATCAACATGTCCAGCGTCTCCGGGCAGATGGGCAACGCCGGCCAGGCCAACTACTCGGCCTCGAAGGCCGGGCCTCATCGGCCTCACGAAGGCGACTGCCCGCGAGGTCGCCTCGCGCGGCATCACCGTCAACGCCGTCGCCCCGGGCTTCGTCGTCACCGAGCTGACCGACAGCCTGCCCGACGAGCGTCAAGGACGCGATCAAGGCCGCCACGCCGCTCGGCCGCTTCGCCACGGTCGACGAGATCGCCGACGCCGTCGCCTTCCTCGCCTCGGACGAGGCCGGCTACATCACGGGCCAGGTCCTGGGCGTCGACGGCGGCCTCGTGATGATGTAGGGGGGCGAGCGCCGGGCCGGGCGGGGACGGCGCGGCGCCCCGGCCCAGTCGCACCCCGGCTCGTCAGCGGGTCACCACCGCGACCCGGACCGGTCGCGGCGGCCTGGCCCGCGACCGGCGGGGCATCCACGCCCGGCACTCCTCCGGCGCGTGCGCCCGGGACTCTTAGGGAGTCGTCGTGGGTTTCCGGCGGCCGGGAGTCGCCTGTCTCGGCCCGTGTTGCCGGGCCTCGCCACGCTCGAGGAACGCGCCGCCGCGGCGGGAGTCAGTTGGCCGCGCACCCGGCGGACCGGCCCGAGTCGCGTACCAGTCCGCCCGTGCATCTCCCGGAGGAACGAGAGCCCCATCACCGGCTCTCGCGGGTCGGCGACCCACCCTGCCATCTTGCGGCCATCGACGGGGAACGTGCCGCGCAGCAAGGCGCGATGCCGTGCGAGGCGCGCCCGGTTCGACGACGTGTCGGCGACGACCACCCAGCACGCGACGTCGCCGGATCCTACCGCGCGTCCCGACGCGACCGATCGGGCCGACGAGACGACACGGTTGGGCGCGACGCTGTTCCGCAGTGTCTTCGGCGATTCCGTGCCCCAGCCCCGCTCGCGCGCCACCGCAGGGGCCACGCGCCGGTACCGGCCGACCTGCGCGAGAAGCGCAGCGGGATCGACCAGCTCGGTCTTGAGCTCGATCACAAGCAGGCAGCATCGGCCGGCATGCCAGGCCAGCAGGTCGATCACGCCGCGCTCGCCCCAGGCGGAGAAGCTCGTCTCGGCCGCCCATTGCCAACCGCCGACCGCCTCGAGGTGGCCACCAATCTCTCCGCCATTGCCGAATGCCGCGCGTTCACGACCCGGTCGACCTCGCCACCGCGCCACCGGATGCCGACCCCGAGCGTCGCCTCGACGGCCGCAGCGACGGCCCGCAGCGTGTCGAGCCAGACACGACCCGAGGTGGCCTCGCTCCATCCGGGAGACGCTCGACTGCGAGACGCCGGCCGCCCGGGCGATGTCCACCTGGCGCCGCCGCCGATGGACCCGAATCGCCCGGAGTGCCTGGCCCGCTCGCTGGTCGTCCATCAGGCGAAGGATGCCGAGCCCGCCTTACGTGGCGCGTATCCACCGGCGTGGCCCCGCGGCGGGCCAGGTCCTCCGGTTTATGCGTCCCCGGACTGTTACGCGGTGGAAGCCGCGCGTGACCGCCCTGCAGGCACCTGCCGGCGGCGGTCGTGATCACGTGCGGGCAGCCTCCGCGCTCTGCTCCTCACCGATCCGTCCCCAGCGCGGCCGACCCGACCCGGGTCTCCGCTACCGCGTGCCCAGGTCTCGCACAAGAGTCCCCGGGCGCATGATCCACAGGAAGCCGTCGGTTGCGCCGCGTGTCGAGCCGGGCGTCGCAGCACGACGGGACGTCCAGGGCCGACCCGCGCGGCCGACCCCCAAAGCGCCGCCCCCGCCGCCCCCGGCGCTCGGGCCCCCCCGTCCGCGCGGCGTGAACCCCCGCGGCCGGCACGCCGCTGGACCCCGTGTGGCAGACTCATCCCAAGCCGTCCCGGCGGGCGGCCGATACTGACGTGGGCTGAGCCGGCCCGGCCGCGGGCGGCCCCCGAACGCGGGAACCGCCGGGCGCTCACCGGGAACTTCCCCTCGGAGGGAATGGTTGGACGAGTGGGGTCGCGACGAGCAGGAGCTCGTCCGGCGATGCAAGGAGGGATCGGAGGCGGCCTACGCCGTCCTGGTTCGGCTGCATCGACCCCGCCTCTACACGCTGGCCTACCGCCTGCTGCTCGACCGCGAGGCCGCCGAGGACGTGGTCCAGGAGACGTTCATCGCCGCGTTCCGGCAGATGGAGCGCTTCGAGCCCCGACCGTCGCTTGCGGCGTGGCTGAACACGATCGCGCTTCGGACCGCCACCCGCGCCGCGGCCCGCCAGCGGGCCCGCCCGAAGACATCCATCGACGCGCCGGCGTTTCGCGACGACGGGCATGGCGCGGCCGCGACCGACGGACCCGTCGACCGCCTGGGCCTGGCCGCCCTCGCCGACACGAGCCCCGGGGCCGACCCCCAGGCTGCGGCAGAGGCCGCCGACCTCCGACGCGCCGTGTCGGCCGCCATCGGGGAGCTGCCCTTCAAGTACCGCGCCGCCGGTCGTGCTCCGGCACGTGATGGGCCTGGACTACGCGGAGGCCGCCCGCGACGCTCGACCTGCCGCTCAACACGTTCAAGAGCCACCTCCTCCGCGGCACGAAGCTCCTCCGCGAGGGACTGGCCACCGAGCTCGGGGCCCCGGGCGTGCGCACGGCCGGCTCGGACGGTCGTCATCCCGGCCAGGCCGGCGCGATCGGCGACATGGCCGAGACCGGCGAGATGGCCGAGATCGCCGAGACCCGCGACGCCCGATCGATCCCCGAGCGAATCGCCGGTGGCTGAACGACCGCTGACCGGCCCGAAAAGCGCGGTGGCGGGAGAGCCTGTTCGAATGACGATCGAGGACGCTCCGCAGACAACGGTCGAAACGATGGCGCGCATCGCAGCAGGCGTCGATCCATGGATCGCCTTCCGGGACTTTCTCGAGGACTGGACGTATCTACCCGAGTCAAGGATCGCGCTCGCCTCGCGACGTCCTCCCTTCAACAACGAAGACGAGCGTCGGTGGGCGGCCCTCCTGGCAGCAGCAATCGAGGAACTCCGCGCTCGCGACGGGCTGGTTCGACCGGCGTGGACGAGCGACCCTGAGTTTCGTCTTGATGAGGCGTGGTACGTCTACGAGGGGCACGGGCGGATCAGGGACTGGCTCCGCGAGACGACGCCGCCGTCGTTTTGCGTCGCGCAATATCTGGAGCGGGGACCGGCTCCTGAGGCGGACGTGACGTTCAACTGGCCCGGCTGACGGTCGCTATCAGAGACTTGCGCGCGATGGATGGCGCGATCCCGGCACGCGCCATGGGACTCGTGGTCGAGTGGGCGGCGAAGAGCTCCGGCGCGCTCATGGAGGACTGGGTTCTTGCCGAGCAGCACCTCCCACTCAAGAGGATCGCACCGCTCAGGTAAGATCACTCCCGTAATGCTTCGCATCCGTAAGGCAACACCCGTCGCGGACCACCGGGTCCGGCTCACGCTCACCAATGGTGACGTTGTCGAGCGCGACCTCACTGCGCTCCTGTGGGGGCCTGTCTTCGAGTCGCTCCGCTCTGACGCGAACCGCTTCCGCCGTGTGACGGTCAGCGGAGGCACGCTGGTCTGGCCGGGCGACCTCGACTTCGACCCAGACACGCTCATCTGGGGAGGCACTCCTCCGGCAGACCCGAACGCCCGCCCTCCGCGGTTTCTTGTTATACAGAGCCCGCGCACGATCGCGCTGCGCTCGTAGGCCGAGCGGCCTCACCGCGGCAGGAGTGCGACCCGCGGCGCTCCTCGATTCAGTTGATTTCGACGGAGAGATCAGCTCTCTGTGGTGGACGAGCCGACGGACCGCGGTCGAGAAGAGGCGACACGATGGCGAAGACGAAGCCCCTGGTCACGCGGTCTGGCGATCGGGCGTGGGGGGCCACCGTGTTCGCTGGCACGCGCGTTCCGGTGGATACCCTGTTCGAGTATCTCGAGGCCGGGGACACGCTGGACGAGTTTCTCCGCCAGTTTCCGACCGTGACCCGCACGCAGGCAGTGGCCGTCTTGGAGGCCGCCAGGCAGCGGACCGAGGAAACGGCGATTCCTGCGTGAAGGTCGTCCTCGACGAGATGTTGTCGGCAGGCTGACCGCGGACCGCATCGCCGGCGTTGCCCGGGCTGCAACAAACCAGCCTGGCGACGGTTGCTTGGCCGCTGTACGGCGCCATGAGGTGCCTTGCGCCCTTGGTTTGTTGCGGGTGCCGCGGCAAATGCCCTGTGCGCGGCGCGGTGACGGCGCGCGGGCACGACACGACGCCCCGCGCGGCCCGTTTGTTGGATGCCGTGCAACGTCGATAGACCCGACGCGCGCCCGCCACCCCGCCCGGACTCAAGCCGGCCGCCCACGCGGTCCCGCAGCGACGATGCGCAGGCCGGGGCTGTTGGACCGTGGGAGGCGTCCGACAGTCGCCGGTCCATGGTCGGCCCGGGCGAGCCAGTCCGGGTCCGGGAGTCTGCGCGAGGTCCTTGTCGCCGAACGCGCTACCCTTGATCGCAGCGAGGTGGTGTCCACCATGAATCGACACGTCCGCGTCCTGCTTGCGGTCGCAACTCTCGGCATTGGGGCGGGAGCATGCACCTCGATCACCCCGACCGCCTCGCCTGCAGTGCCGTCAACGCCCCAGGCAGCGCCGTCAGCGTCACCGGCAACCCCGGCACCGACGGCGCGCCCGACCATGACGGGGCCGGCCTGGGTCGTGGCGGCGGCGGAGCGGTGGCTCCCCGGCAGCCCGCAATGGGATGCCCTCGCCCATCCGGACGTGCCGTACCGACTCGGTGGATCGGCCAACAGCAACCCGAATGGCATCACGTTCACGGCCACCCTCGCCCGACGGTGGTGGGACGCCTGGTTCGCCCACCCGGTGGACAGGAGCGCCGTCCCTCCGGGACTCCAGCCCGGCGGGCTCGTGCTGAGCGCCGACGAGCTGAAACAGGTTGCCGCGCTGCAGGCCGGGACCCTGCCGCCCGCGCCCGCCGACTACAACCCGCTCGGCCTGCCCACCCTCCCCTGATCGTGCCGATGCGCCCCGCCCGCACCGGTCCCTGCAACTTTCTCGGCCCTCCCCGCCATTCATAGGATGTGAGCCACTCCATGTCCCCGCGCGGGCCCCTCGATCACGCTGGCGCGCGCCGCCTGATCGACGCGTTCCTCGTGGACGACCTCCTCGCGCAGGACGCCGCGCGCCTCGCGGCCCACGTGGAGGGATGCCCGGCCTGCGCGGCCGAGATCGGCGGGACCACGCGGCTCCTGGCGCTGCTGGGCAGCCTGCCCACGCCGCCGCCCGCGCCGGACCTGGACGAGCGGATCTACGCGGCCGCCGTCGCGGATCGGGCCCGGCGGCACGACCACCGCTCGTGGCTGGCGAACCTGAAGACGCAGGTCTTCCGGGGCGCC
This sequence comes from uncultured Chloroflexia bacterium, assembly GCA_963722475.1. Lineage (GTDB taxonomy): Bacteria > Chloroflexota > Limnocylindria > Limnocylindrales > CSP1-4 > CTSoil-043. The sequence goes on from CAVRMJ010000014.1 coordinate 10,378, forward strand.
GTCCGCACCACCGGCACGCTCATGGTGGCCATCGTGACCGTCGCATTCCTGGGTGGGGCGTTCGTCCTGGCCGCGGCGTTGCTCACGCAATCTGCCCCGACGCCCACGCCGCGTGCTACAGTCGCACCCGACATGACGCCGACGCCCGCGCCGACGATGGTCCGGTCGACTGCGCCCGCGGAGACTCCGCCGGCCGTCGTGACGACCCCGGCCCCCACCGCGAAGCCGGTGGCAACCCCCGCACCAACCCCGGTCCCGTCCGCCAGCCCGGCGGCCATCGGCCGAACCCAGCGCGACCCCCGCCCCGTCGCCGAGCGCGACCGCGGAGCCGTCGCCCACCCCCACGCCATCTCCATCCCCGTCGCCGACGGAAAAGCCACGGCGGACTCCTCCGCCATCGGCCAGCCCGTCGCCGACCCCAACGCCGGCGCCCACCGTGGCGCCGTCCCCCACATTGCCGTAGCTGCGAGGCGGGCAGGGCCCGCCGCGCCGTTCCGGGCCTTGCGCAAGGCAATGGAACAGGACAGAGAGCCGGATCGGTCGACACGACGAAAGGAGCCCCAGGACCGACCCGAACCCGGGAGCCGATAGCCCCGGTCCACGCACCAGACCATCAATCCCCAATGGGAGGAACTCTCTTGAATCTTATGAAGAAAGCGGTCAGCGCAGCCACGAGTGCCGCGCTCCTCGCTTCCCTTCTCGCGACGGCCGTGGCGCCGAGCGTCGCCGCGTCGACGCTGGTGACGACTGCCGGCGTCGTGCCGGTCGGCGGCACATCCGCAACCCCGGCCTCGTTCCAGTTCTGCGAGAACACGGCGACGAGCTGGCCGGCTGCCACCACCGGCACGATCACCGTCACGATCGCGCCGTACTCGGGGCTGGCGACCAACGTCAGCTTTACGAACGCCACCGGCGGCGCTCCGGTGCCGACCTTCACCCAGAACCCGGGCGGGGTCGGCGCTTCGGCCACCGCGTCTGGAAATGTGCTGACGGTCACCATCGGCGGTGGCGACGGCGTCAACGTCCTCTGCTTCACGGTCGGTAACCTCTACATCTCGGCCCTCGCGGGCACAGCCACGGGCGCCATCACGGCGACGACTGGCGGCACGGTTGCTGCCAGCACCTACGCGTCCGCGACGACGTCCGCCGCGGGAACTCTTGCCGTCAGCAGCCTGTCGACCGATACGAGCTTCCTCGTCAACGTGTCTTCGAGCTGCAATTTCGCGGCCGTCGGTACGCTGACTGGCTCGACAGCGGCCGGTGACTACATCATCGGCGGCAACGACGGTGGCACGAACGCCACTGCGCCGAGTGGTCTCATTGCGGGCCAGCAGACGATTCACATCGGTACAGCGCTCGGCGTCGCCCTCCCGGCTGGCACTGCCGTGACCCAGGCGAACGTCCCGAACTGTTCGATCTCCGCCCTTGCCTCCCCCGGCACGGTCGGCAATGCGGTCACCCAGACCGCCGTCACCGGCAGCGTCAATCCGGGCGAGCAGAACCAGGCCACTGGCAGCACGACGATCACTGAGACCGCCGCTGGCTACCTTGCGGCCGGCACGGTTCTCACGTTCACCATCAGCGCCCCCACGACGGGCGTGACCTTCTCGACGTCACCGACCGCGTTCGTCACCGGTGGGACCGGACTGACGCTCGGCTCGGGGACGACTTCAGCGCTCTGCGTGCTCCAGTTCGGCGGCACGAGCTGCCAGGTCACCGTCTACAGCGCGTCGACGGCTGCTGCCAGCATCACGCTGGCCGGCGCGACCACTGCGGGCATTCTGCTCGACATGGCGACCACGGTTGCCAACGGGACCGCGGTCAACGTCACGGTCACCGGTAGCCCGGCGATCGTCGTCAACGTGTCCAGCAACACGATCGCCAATGCTTCGCGCGTCATCGTGGGCGTCGCGACGCAGCCGACGGTCTACATCAACTACAACGACCAGCCGAGCGGGATGATCTCGCTCACGGAGGCAGGCGCCGGCTTCTTCACCGCGTCTGGCGTCGAACGACGCGTTCGGCCTCTGCATCACGACGGGTGAGTCGTTCACTTACACGCCGTACGCCATCGTGGCAACCGGCGACCTCAAGCTCCTGAGCGCCACCTCCACCGCCGCAACGACGCAGGTGGGCACCCTGTACAACGTCGGCGGCATGAGCTGCGTGCGCTGGAGCGTCTACTCGGCCTCGACCGTCGCCTCCACGATCGACATCGTGGGCGCCACGGCCACCGCCGCGCTGGCGATCGGTCCTGCCAATGGCCCGACCCTCAGCGTTCCTGGCAATCTCGCCCCCGGAACCACGCAGTCCGTGATCCTCGTCGGGTCGCAGGCCGCGGTGGCGCAACGGGACCGCCGGGTCGACCCTCGTCTCCAACGCGACCCGCATGTTCAAGAGCGGCGTCGTCGTGACGGCGGTCAGCCAGCCGGCCGTCCCGGCCGGCACGACAGACACCCTAGCGGGCAACCTGACCATCAGCGAGACGCTGAACGGCCAGTTCAAGCCCGGCCAGTTCATCTGCGTGACCATCCTGCCGCGAACCTCCAACGGTGCGCGGACGCAGGACACGTTCATCAAGACGACGACCACGAACGATCTGCCGGTCATTACGACGAACGCCGCGTCGGGTCTGCTGACCTCGTCCGTCGGCACGCCGGGCTGCCCCCCGAGCTTCTACTACTCGTACTACGGGTACCCGGTCGTGCCGAACCCGGGCGCCAGCTTCAGCTTCTACGTGAACCAGCAGTCCTTCGGTGGCACGCTCGGCGTGATCACCATCGGCAACATCCACCTGATCACCACCGCAGATGCCCCGACTGGGCCCGTCCTTGTTGACGTGATGGGCGACAACGGCGAGGGCGGAAGCTCCATCTCTACCCAGACCATCACCGCGAATGCCGCTTCGGACGCCACTACCGGTTCGACGGTCGTCACCGTCAGCGGCACCAACAACCTGTTCGCGGGCGAGCTCATCACGATCACCGGCACCACGGGAACCCCGAATCTCAACGGGACGTATGTCGTGCAGTCGGTGAGCGGGAGTACGTTCACGATCAACCTGCCAGTCCCCGGCGTTGCGGCCAATGCCGAGCGGACCGTCGGCACCGTCTTTGCCACTTCGTCCGCCAATGCAGCCGTTGCGTTTGAGACCGTCGTCTCCAACGCCAAGATCGGCGTCCTGCCGAGCATCAAGTTCACCGTCGGCACGGCCGCCGGTGCCACGAAGAACGCGACCTTCACCGCGAAGACCAAGGTCGTCAAGCTCAGCAAGTACGTCACCTGGCGGTTCACCGCCCCGAAGGCCCTCTCCGGCAAGATCGTGACCATCTGGGTCTCGACGAAGCTGGCTGACGGCACCTGGGGTGCCCCGAAGGCCCTGACCTCTCGGCTGGTGGACATCAATGGGAACGCGTACTTCTGGTGGAAGTCCGCCTCCACGACGTGGGTCGCCGTCAGCGCCTCCTACGCCGGCGACAGCAACTACGCCATGAGCGTCTCGGCTTCGCCGCAGGCGCGCTGGATCAAGTAACACTCCGTTGAAGTGACCCGCTGACCCCGGCTCCCTCGAGCCGAACCAGCGAGCGGCGAACGGCCGGGGCCTTCGGGCCCCGGCCCGTTCGCGTTGTACGTCGAGCGCGCCGGATCCGAGCGTGGAGCCGGCTCCTGGAGCCGCGTCACCCGGCGGACCTGCGGCGCAGCGGCGGGCGTCCACGGGGCGCTATGCTGGCCCGTATGCATCCATGGGGGACCCGCGCCTTCCGCGCGCTGGCGGCCGTCGCCTCCGTGATGGTCTTGGTTCTGAGCCAGGTGCGCGTCGCAAGCGCCGCCGACACGTCGAGCAACATCCCGGGCGTCCCGCTCCCCGGCCCGGTCGCCGTGGGAAGCCTCGGCGGGCCGATCTATGACGTCGTCTACCGGATCCAGGTGCCGCCGTCGACCCTGATCGTCGCGGCCCTCACGGGAACCGCCGGGACGGACTTCGATCTCTACCTCTTCGACGTCGACCGCGACAACGGTCTACTCCGACGGTCGGCCAGGTTGCCAAGTCAACCGGCCCGACGAGCACCGAGCGGATCTCGTACTCGTCCCGCGATGGGGGCACCTACTACGTGGACCTCAACGGCGCGTCTGCGATTGAGGGCACGTTCCGGCTCGTCGTCCAGACCCTGCCCGCCAAGATCCCGCCCCAGCTGACGATGACGCTCGCGGGCGGCCGGTCGGCGATCAACTCGCTCAGCGTCCCGGTTGCCCTGGCTGCGTCGGACGCGCTCTCGACGGTCACCGATGTCGCGTTCAGCGCGGACGGGGACACGTGGGGAGCGTGGCTGGCGTTCTCGCCTGCCATGAGCTTCGACTTCTCCGCGGGTGACGGTCAGCGGACACTCTGGGCGAAGGTGCGCGACGCACTTGGCCTAGAGTCGGCGCCCACGGCAGCAAGCATCAGGATCGACACGGTTGGCCCTGGAGTGGTCTCGGTCATGCCCGCCCCTGGTTCGAGCGTCGCGGGGCTTCGTCCGAAAGTCAGCGTCACCTTCGACGAGGCGATGGATGCCGCCAGCTGGACGACGCTGGGGCTCATCGTGCAGGCCCCGGACGCCACCCTCGTCCCGGGAACGGCCGGCTATGACGTGGCGACGAAGACGGGCTGGTGGACCCCCGACTCAGAGCCTGTCGCCCGGAGGCGTGTACATCTTCACCCTTGGCACCGTCACCGACATCGCCGGGAACCATCCTGCGCCGCTGGGCTCGTGGACGCTGACCGTGCTGGCCCCGGTCACGCTGACCCTCACCGCGCCGACCGTCGTGCCATACGGTTCCCCTGTGCAGCTTGACGTCGGCCTTCTCGGCGCGCCGGCTCCTGCGTATGTCACCGTGGTCGGGCAGCCAGCCGGATCGGTCCAGCCCGTCCCGATCGCGAATCTCCAGATCGACGCCGGTGCGGGCAGCGTCGCTGTCAGACCGGAGACCAGCACGACCTACCGCGCCGCCTACCAGGGTCCGCCGGAGATAGCCTCGGCCACCGTGGATCGCGTCGTCCTCGTCCGCCGCCTTGTTGCCCTCGCTGGACCCGCACCGTCGGCGCTCCGGACGGCGCACCGCGGCACCTCGGTGGTCGTGACGGCCCGGATCACGCCGACGGCCGGTTCGATCACCCTCACGTTCAGGCTCTACCAGTACGACCCGGTTGCGCGCGTCTACCGCGCGGTCCGGTCGTTCGTACGTACGACCGATGCGACGGGGGTCGCGCGCCTGTCGTGGAGTGCCACGACCGTCGGCAGCTTCTACTGGCGCGTCGCCGTGCCTTCGACGATCGACTATGCCAACAACCTGAGCGCACCGTACCGGTGGTCGATCCGCGCCTGACGGACCCCGCTCGGCGTCTCCGATGCGCGCGCAGTTCGGCCCTTCAGGTGCTCCGAGGCCTTCTTCGGGATTCCTTCAGGAATCCGCCGCAGAGTGGGGAGATGCGTTGGAGAGTGTCCACCGGATGACGCACCGTCATGACGCGCTGCGCCTGAGATGAAACACTCGAGACGGCCCGGATGGTGGACCGTGATGTCCCCGCGGTGCTGCTCCGTCGCTCGATTCCGCCCGTGATCGTTTGCCCGGGCGCGCTAGACTCGATCCGCCCGCGCTGTCCGCCCGGGCGCGCCAGAGAGGATGTGCCATGCAGGGTATCTTGAGTCGCCGCCTCGCCAGCATCACGGGCGCGGCGTTGCTCATCGTCGGTCTGCTCCCGGGGCCTGGTCTGCTCGCGGCGTCCGTCGCCTCCGCCGTCGGACCCGCGACGCACCTCGTCCTCACTCAGCAGCCCTCGAACACGACCGTCGGGGTCGCCATCAGCCCGGCCGTGACGGTCACGATCGAGGACAGCAGCGGGACCACCGTCGACACCTCGAGCACGGTGGCCATCGCAATCGGGAGCGGCTCCCCAAGCGGCGGTCTCCACGGGTCCGTCAGCAACACGGCTGTTCACGGCGTGGCGACGTTCAGCAACCTCTCGATCGACACGGTCGGCACCGGCTTCACGCTGACCGCCACGGACGCCGCGGACGGACCATTGACGGTCACCAGCGACCTGTTCAACGTCACGGCCGTCGCAGTCGTGGATCACATCGCCTTCGGTTCCCTGCCAGCACCCACGCCGGTCGGGGCGACGCTCAGCCCAGTGACCGTCCTGCTGCAGGATTCCGGTGGCAATACCGTGACGACTGCGACGGGCAGTGCGACTGTCGTGATCTGGTCGGGTCCGGCTGGAGCGCAGCTCCTGGGCAACCACACGGCCACCGTGGTCAACGGGGTGGCCACGTTCAGCGGCCTCTCGATTGACACTGCCGGTTCCTACACGCTGTACGCCACGTACGGCGCGCTGCACGTCACGAGCGCCACGATCACGATCACCACCACGAACCATCTCGCCTTCTGGACCCAGCCGGTCGGCGGCGCGGCCGGTGCTGTCTGGCCCAACTTCCAGGTGGCGGTGGAGTACCCCACCACCAACGCGGTCGTCAGCGGGGACAACTCGACGGTCGTATCGATCGTGATCGCGACCAACCCGGCGGGCGGCACGCTCTCCTGCACGGGCGGCATGAGCGAGACCGTCGTGAGCGGCTATGCGACCTTCACCGGCTGCTCGATCAACGTCGCCTCGGCGAGCTACTACACCCTCTACGCAACCAGCAGCCCCGTCTGGACCCCGATCACCAGCGGCGCGTTCTACATCGGCGGGTCTGCGAACCACCTCGCCTTCACCACCCAGCCGGGCGGCGGCGCCGCGGGAGCCGTCTGGGCCCAGCAGCCGGTCGTGGCGGTGGAGAACGCCTCCAATGCCGTCATCAGTGACTACACGACCGTCGTCTACCTCTCGATCGCGACCAACCCGGCGGGCGGCACGATCTCCTGCACGGGCGGCCTGAGCGAGGTCGCGGTGAACGGCTATGCGACCTTCACCGGCTGCTCGATCAACGTCGCCTCGGCGAGCTACTACACCCTCTACGCAACGAGCAGCCCGTCCTGGACCGCTGCTACCAGCGGCGGCTTCTACATCGGCGGCTCATCCCAGCAGCTCGCCTTCGTCACCCAGCCGGGCGGCGGCGCGGCCGGTGCCGTCTGGACCCAGCAGCCGGTCGTGGCGGTGGAGAACGCCTCCAACGCCGTCGTCACCACCGACAACTCGACCGTCGTCTACCTCTCGATCGCGACCAACCCGGCGGGCGGCACGCTCTCCTGCACGGGCGGCACGAGCGAGGTCGCGGTGGGCGGTTACGCGTACTTCACCGGTTGTTCGATCAACCTCGCCTCGGCAAGCTACTACACGCTCACGGCCACCAGCAGCCCGGCCTGGACGCCCGCCACGAGCAGCGCCTTCTACGTGTCCGGCGCACAGACGACGCCGACGCTCACGGCCTCGAGCGCGCTCGGCGCGTCCGCCACTTCGGGGTTCAGCACCCCCACGAAGATCATCAAGGTCGGCCAGTCAATCACGATCCGCGTCACGAGCAACCCGCAGCTCGCGGGTGCCAGGCTGGGCGTCTGGATCGCCGTCAAGGGCTCCAACGGCACCTGGGGGGCCTACAAGCCTCACGCGAGCGTGACCATGGACTCCACCGGGACGGTGTACTACACGTACAAGATCGGATCCAAGGCGTGGCTCGCCTTCCGGCTCTACTACGGCGGCAGCACGACCTACGCCCCGGCGTGGTCCTACCCGTCGCAGTTCGGCCGCGCGATGTAGTTCAGCGCCCCGTGGGGCCACCCACAGCCCGCTGACGGGCTTCACGAAACCCGGAGAGCCGGGGCGGCAACGCCCCGGCTCTTTCATCTTCACGTTGGCAGCCAGAATCGCCGGCGCAGGCGAGGCGGCGCCGCGCAGCGGTCGGGGCCATGTCGACTTCGAGGGCTATCCGGCCCTTGCCGCACGGGCTACGGGCGCGGACGATCACGGGAGCCGACGATGCTACGGTAACGCCGGGGTGATCTGCGATCGGCATACTCGTCCCAGCCGGCCGCCGGAGTCGGGACCCGCACGTGGTGTCGGGGAGTCGGAGGGGTCATGAATAGACCAGAGCATTTCCGCGCACGCCTCGCCGTCCTCGTGACTGGCGGCGCGCTCGTCGCGGCCCTCTTCCCGATGGCGGGAGTGGCGCTGGCGGCAGTAAGCGTCACGTCCGCGACGGGCGGCGGCGCGATCTCAGCCGACACCGCGGCGATCTCGCCCGGAAGCGCCACCGCCACGCTGCTGGCCGGCCCGTCGATCGCCGTCACGAGGGCCGGCGACATCGGGACCGGGACCATCACGATCACCGCACCGGCAGGGTTCCAGTTCGCAACCAGCCCGAGTCCAACCGTGAGCGTCGGTGCCACGGGCGCCGTCGCGGCCCTCACGGCCACGACCGCCGGCGAGCTGACATTCACCGCGACGACCGCCAGCACGGCCTCCGGGATCGTTGTCTTCAGTGGCATCCGGGTCCTTCCCACCACCGGCGCCTCCCTTGCGAGCGGCGACCTCCAGGTCGGCGGAACGGCGGGCGTGTCCGATGCGACCGCGGGATTGCTCACCGAAGTCCCCGGGGCGCCTGTCCTTTCGTACCAGACCGCTCCCAGCACCACCGCGACGGGCGGAGTCGCCCTCGTCCAGCAGCCGATCGTCCTGTCGCAGGACCAGTTCGGCCACGTGCGCAGCGGCGACTCGATCCTCCTTTCGTCGGTTCCCGCGACTGGTGGGTTCTCCTGCTCGGCGAACCCTGTGCTGACGAACGGCTCGGGCCTCGCCAGCTTCGTCGGCGATGCCTGCAAGTTCACGACGCAGGGCTCGTACGTCATCCGCGCATCGGTGACAGGCGGCACATCCGCGGACAGCGCGACGATCACCGTGTCTGCCGCGCCCGCGACCAAGCTCGTCCTCCTCACCCAGCCCGGCAATGGGACACCATCTGCCGCCCTCTCGCCGCAACCGGTCGTCGCGATCCAGGACAACTTCGGGAACACCGTGACGTCGGCGTCGGCAACGATCAGCCTGACCAGGATCGGGCCCGACCTCGGAGGGCCCGGCTCGTTGCTCGGCTGCAGCACGGCCCCAACGGTGAACGGTGTCGCAGCCTTTACCGGCTGCCGGATCGACGCAGTCGGTGTCGGGTATCGGCTGACCGCCAGCGACGTGACGGGCGGCGGAACACCGCATCCTTACACGCTGGCGACGAGCAGCAGGATCGACGTCCGTGACCGGCTGACATTCAGCGTCCAGCCGTCCGGTGCCGCCGCCGGCGCCGTCTTCGCGATCCAGCCGGACGTAACCGTCCTCGCGGGCACGACGAACGTCGCCGTGAACGATTCGACGACGTCGGTCGCCCTCTCACTCTCGGGCGGGCCGGTCGGTGCGACGCTCACGTGCACCAGCAACCCGCTCACCGTGACTGCCGGCGTCGCGTCCTTCGCCGGCTGCTGGATCGACAAGATCGGGACCTATTCGCTCGTCGCGTCGGCGACCGGCCTTGGCACCGTGACGAGTACCAGCCTGACGATCATCGCCGGACCGGCCGCGAAGCTTGGCTTCACGGCCCAGCCCAACGCCGGCACGAGCAACCAGCCGTTCACGATCCAGCCGGTCGTTGCGGTGCAGGACGTGGGCGGCAACACGGTCACGAGCGGCACCAACAGCAACGCGACGATCACGCTTGCGATCGGCACCAACCCGGCCGGCGGAACGCTCACCTGCACGGGAGGCCTGACGAGAGTCGCGGTCGCGGGCGTGGCGGCGTTCTCGGGCTGCCAGGTCAACAACGCGGGCGCGGGATACACGCTTACCGCCACCGCGACCGGCCTGACCGGGGTAACGTCGACCGCCTTCACGGTGGGCGCACCGACGGCCTCGATCACGCTCACAACATCCGCCTCGGTCATCACCTGGGCCAAGCCGGTCGTGCTGACGATCCACTTCGGCACGTCGGGGTCCCTGCGACCGTTCACGCTCCAGGTCACGCGTGACCTGGTCACGTGGTAGACGGTGCGCCGCGGCGCTGACGACCGATACGGCCGGCAACGCCACGTACAGCTATCGCCCCGCCACGAACCTGTACTACCGCGTGAGCTTCGCCGGAGCGACCGATCTCTCGGCCGCCTTCAGCAACGTCCCGCGGGTCGTGGTCCGCCAGATCGCGCTCCTGCGGCCGACGTCGTCCGGAGCGGTCAGGACGGTGTCTCGCAACACGTCGGTCACCTTCACCACCACGGTCCGGCCCGTTCGCGCGGACCTTGCGCCGGCCAGGGTGACCTTCGTCTTCTACCGGCTGGTCAACGGCAGGTGGACACTCTTCGCGAAGCGCGACGTGTTCATCAACAGCCTCGGCCTGGCCCGATACACGTGGAGGTTCTCCACGAGCGGTGCCTGGTACGTCCGCTCGATCGTCAACCCGACGGTCGCCAACGCGAACAGCGTCTGGAGCCCGGTCGAGCGCTACAACGTCAACTGACCCCACCATGATGAGCCCGCGATCGGGCACCTGAACCGCCCGAGAGGCCCCGCCGCGCGGCGGGGCCTCTGGGTTCGTGCGCGCCGCGGGGGCGTGCCTCACGGCGGCCCGGGTCAGCCGCGACCCGGCGTGGGCGCCAACGGGCTCGCGCGCTGCCGGGCAGCGGCGCCCAACCACAGGATGCCATCGCCCGGCCACGGCACGCCGGCGGTCGCGAGGGCCCGCCGGATGTCGGAGGAGGCGGCCGGGAAGGCGGAGCCGATGATCTCCGGGTGAGCATCGACCAGCGCACGATGGTGGCGAGTCGTGGGCAGGACAAGCACGACGTGGATCCGCCGGCCGGACCCGGCCTCGGCCACGACCGCTGCCCGCTTGTCCTCGCCCTCGCGGATGATCGACCTCGAGCGCGTAGACGTGGGTTTCCACCTCGAACAGGACGGTCTCGTCGCCGCGATCCAGGCGGAGATCGGTCGACCTGCGGCCCGTCCCCGGGACGGGCGCCTCGACCCTCGCCCGCCAGCCTGGGTGGCGGAGCCGGAGCAGCGTCTCGACGAGCCTCGGCGTGCGCGGCATCGTGGATGAGCGGCGCGGCTGCGGGGTAGATGCCGAGCCGGAAGTCGCCGCCCAGCACGGTGGCCGCTCGAGCGCGAATCCGCACCGACACGCTCGCGTCGCCGGCCTCCAGGCGGCAGATCGCCGCTCGGTCGACCCCGATCGCTCGCGCGACCGCTGCCTGGCTCACGCCGGTTCGAAGCCTGATGAGGCCGGAACTCCTCGCCGAACCGGACGGCAGTCCGGCGGAGCTGACGGTCACCATCGCGGATCGCCGTTCGGCTGGTCGCCGTTCGGCTGGTTGGAGTTCGGCTGGTCGCGCCGGTCATGACTGGCCTCGTGTTGCGCCGAGGGGCGTTGCGCGCAGTCCAACAGATGACCCTCACCGGCGGCTTACACGCCTCGCGGGGAGCCGCCTGCGAGTCCCGGGCCTGAACCTGGGCGTGTCCTCGGGCCACCTGTTGCGGCATGCATCGCACCGTCGATCGCCATGATGCCCAGCTCGACGTCGACGACGGCCCTGACGGAGGTTCCCGAACATGCGCTGGGTCCTCTCCGCCAGCGTGGCAACGGCGATCGCCTGGCGGAACGATCAGCATGCCCGGCGGCTCCTTCTGGCGGGTTCAACGTCGCGGACCGTCCGATCAGCCGCGCCATTCCGCCGATGATCGCGAACTGCCCGCAGGCTCTCGGACCCCCCGGTCCTCGTTCGATGCCTGCAGCCTACAGACCAGCATGGTTTCGAGTCCGCCGCAGAAGCAGGAGCCGGTCTGTTGCGCCGAGCAGAGCCGTCGTGCGCTTCGCCGCGCCCCGGCACCCGGCCGCGCGCCCCGGCCGCGCCGCGGACCCGGGACCCGGACTGCGCAGATGCACGATCGTGACCGCGCCGGGTCGTCGGACGTGTTCTCGCGTCGACATCGGTCAGCAGATGCACGATCTTGACCGGCACCCGCCGAGCGGCCGGTCCGCACCGGGTCCCAGGGGCCCGGGAGACGGTCCGCGGGTCCGGATCGTGCATCTGCCGCAGACCGATGTCGTGTTCGTGCGCCGGATGCATGGATTTGACGCGCGCGGCGCCCGAGTGCCCCGAGCGCCCGCGCACGGCCCCGAGTCCCCGGCGCCCCGACCCCGCGCGCCCCGTCGCGCCCGCCGCCTCCGCCCCTACGGTCCGCCCACGACCGACGTCGCCACGAGGACCAGCGAGAGCAGGATCAGGACCGCGGTCGAGACCCAGCCGATCGCGCCCAGGATCCGGCCGCTCGCGAGGGCCCCCATGATCTCCCGGTCGCGGGCCAGCAGCATCACGAAGACGAGGATGAAGGGGAGCAGGAGCGCGTTGAGCACCTGGGCCAGGAACATGACCTGGATGAGGGGCAGGCCCGGGATCATCACGAAGAGGGCGGCGAAGCCGATGAAGAAGGCCAGCAGGCCGTAGAAGGCCGGCGCCTCGCGCCAGTTCCAGTTGACGCCGGTCTCCCAGCCGAACGCCTCGCAGGTGGTGTAGGCGCTGGTCATCGGCACGACACCCAGGCCCAGGAACGACGCCCCCAGCAGCCCCCCGGCGAAGAGGACGGTCGCGCCCGGCCCGGCGAGCGGGGCGAGGGCCTTGGCGGCATCGGCCGCGCTCGAGATGGTCACGTGCTCGGCGAAGAGCGTCGCGGCGCAGGCCACCACGATGAAGCCCGCGATGAGGTTCGTGAGCAGGGCCCCGGCGAAGACGTCGAGCCGGCTCGCCGGGAGGTCGTCGGGCCGCAGCCCCTTGTCCGCGACGTACGACTGGATGAACGCCTGGCCCCACGGCGTGATGGTCGTGCCGACGGTTCCGACGACGGCCAGCCAGTAGACCGGCGACGCGGACAGCTTCGGGACCACCAGGCTGTGGATGGCCAGCGGCCAGTCCGGCCCGGCGATGAAGGCCGAGATGACGTAGGCGCCCGACACCAGGATGCCGATCCCCACGAAGAAGTACTGCACCTTGCTGTAGCTGCCCAGGGCGATGAAGCCGGTCACGACGACCGCAGCGACGGCGGCGCTGACCTGGGGCGGCACGCCGAACAGGCCGAGAGCGGACCCGATCCCGGCGAACTCGGCGACCGTCGAGCCCAGGTTCGCGGTGAGCATGAGGAACGCCGCGAAGGCGGCCCAGCGGACGCCCCAGCGCTCGCGGATCAGGCCCATCAGGCCCTTGCCCGTGGCCAGCCCGAGGCGCGCGCCCACCTCCTGGGTGAAGAAGAGGACCACCTGGCTGGCCAGGATCACCCAGAGCAGCTTGTAGCCGAACTGCGTCCCGACCAGGGAGTAGGTCGTGATCCCGCCGGCGTCGTTGTCGGCGAACCCGCTGACGAGGCCCGGGCCCAGGACGGCAAGGACGGCGACCAGCCGGACGCGCCACGCCGGCAGCCGGGGAAACGGACGGAGGGAGCGACCCGCGGGTCGGCGCCGGCCCTGCGTCATCGCGCGGCCCGGGTCACCGGGCGTCCTGCGTCATCTCCGGCTTACCGGCTGAACACGCGCGGAAGACGCTTCTTCCAGGCGGTCGGGATCACGGTGTCGATCGCGTCGTCCACGGTGACGATGCCGACGAGACGGCCCTCGTCGTCCACCACCGGGACGGCGAGCAGGTTGTAGTGGGCGACGACCTCGGCGACCTCGTCCTGGTCCGCGAGGACGCCGACGGCCACCGGCTCGTGGATCATCACGTCGCCGATCGCGGCCCCGGGCCGGGCGACGATCAGGTCGCGCAGCGACAGCACGCCGACCAGGCGACCGTCGTCGTCGGTCACGTAGACGTAGTAGATCGTCTCCGCGTCGGGCTCGAGCTCGCGCAGCCGGTCGATCGCCTGGGACGCCGTGAGCCGGCCCTCCAGCGCGATGTACTCGGTGGTCATGATGCCGCCGGCGGATTCCTCCGGGTAGCCCAGGAGCTCCCGGACCTCCTCCACCTCGTCCTGCTCCATGTGGGAGAGGATCTCGTCGCGGGTGTCCTGGTCCAGGTCGGCCACGAGGTCGGCGGCGTCGTCCGGCGACATCTCCTCGAGGATGTCGGCCGCCCGTTCGGGGGCCAGGTCCTCCAGGACGTCCACCTGGGTTTCCGGCTCCATCTCCTCCATCGCGTCCGCGACCGCCTCGTCGTTCAGGGCGGCCAGGACGCCGGCCCGGTCGCGGGGCGTGAGCTGCTCGACGATCGAGGCCAGGTCGGCCGGATGGAGCTGGGCCAGCTTGCTGTGCGGCACGCGCAGGCGGACGCTGGCGATCGTGCTGTCGAGCGGGTCCACGTCCTCCCAGTCGATGTACCGCTCCGGGACGCCGCGGCGAAGGTTCCGGGCCAGCACCCGGAACGGTCCCTCGAACCCCAGCCGGCGCATCAGGCCGGCGGCCCCCACGTCCACGGCCACCACGTGGAGCGCGCCCTCGATCTCGTCAAGGCTGACGTCGTTGACCCGGATGACCTTGCGCCCCTCGATGTCCACGATCTGCTTGTCCAGCAGGTCGCCCTTGAGCAGGATCTCGTTCTGGCGCTGGCGGAACTTGCCGATGTCGATGGTCAGGACGCGCAGCTGCGCGCCGGTCGCGTCCATGTGCGCGACGGACGACCAGGGCAGGAAGATCTGGCGGCGGTCGGTCACGACCACCAGGCCCGTGACGGGCGGATAGCGGTCGCCGATCGCCACGATCAGGTCGGCAACCTTGCCGATCGGCTCGCCCGACGGATCACGGACGGGCCGGCCGATGCACTGGCTCAGGAAGAGCATGGCCACCTCGGGGGCGGGTCCGACCCGCCTCTGCGTGGCAGCGGGCCGGGCGCGTCGCGCGCCGGCACCGCACCGCTCAACGGACGGGGCGGACCTCGGGGGAGTTGCCGGCGCCGAGCGCGCCGACGGGACTTGGTCCGGTCTCCACTTGGGGAGAGATCCTCCGTGCGGAACTGGATGCCAGGCCGGCCCGGGCACGCGGCGGCGATCGGGAGTTCCGGCGAGGCAGGCCGAGTGTAGTCCCGCGATCGGCGGGGGGTCAATTCGAAGTCCCGGCGACATTCGAAGTCCCGGCGCGCGGAATTCGGCGCGCGCGTCGCTGTCGGCGCGCGCGCCTTGCGCGGTGCGCACGCCTGGCGCGCGGACGCACCGCCCGGGGCCCACCGGTACCACGGGGTCGCGCCGTTGGTACTTCCGCACCCGCGTCCGCGCGACCCCGGGATGGGAGGATGGGCACATGTTGGACGTGCCGGTCGCACCGGCTCTGCAGCCGCGCCGCCTTCGCGGCTGGCTCCGGTTCGTGGTCCGCGATGTCGTCCTCGGGGACGCGCCCGAGCAGCTGCTGGGCGCCCGCATCGCGGTCCCGCTTGTCGGCGGACTGACCGGTATCTACGTCGCGCTCTGCCTGCTGTTGCCCTCGGCCGACATCTCGGTTCCGTTCGCCCTCGTGCCGCTCGCGCTCGCCGCCTTCCTGCTTCCGGCAGCCTGGTGGATCGCCCTGACCGCACTGACATACGTTGCAGTGGTCCTGGCCGAGGAGGTGCTCGCCGGTGCGATCGGGCTGACGCCGCTGGAAGCCTTCGAGCTGACGACGTTCTCCATCGTGGCGCTCGGGCTCCGCATCGCCGTCGCCCGGCTGCTGCTCGGCCGCGGTGAGCTCGCCCGCCAGGCGGCCGAGCTCGCGTCCATGCAGTCGCAGGTGGGCGAGGCCCGCGATGCGACCGAACGGTGGGTCACCCAGCTGGAGGCGGCGCAGCGGGCCGCGGCCCGGATGAGCGGCCGGCCCACGGTGGAGGCGGTGGCGGAGGCCATCACGGACGAGACGCGCGCGATCGTGGACTACCACAACTGCCGCGTCTACCTCGTCGAGCCGAACGACGACATGACGCCGGTCATCGCGGCCGGCCGCATCGGGTTCTACGAGAAGATCCCGCTCGAGCTGCTGCGCACCCGGGTGGGCGACGGGTTCGCCGGCTGGGTGGCCCAGCACGGGACGCCGCTCCTGATCCCGGACGCGAACGCCGACCCGCGCGGCCAGACGATCCCGGGAACGGACGACGTGGACGAATCGATGCTGGTCGTCCCGATGCACTACGACGACCGCGTGATCGGGGTGATCGCGCTCTCCAAGCTCGGCCTCCGCCAGTTCGACATCGGCCACCTCCGCCTGCTCTCGATCCTGGCCGACCATGCCGCGACGGCCGTCGAGAGCACCCGCGCGCTCAGCCGCGCCCGGGCCCTCACCGACGAGCTCCGGACGCTGGCATCGATGAGCTCCGCCCTGTCGGAGAGCCTGGACCCGCGCCAGGTGGCGGACCTGGTCGCCCGCCACATGGGGCACGCCTTGGCCGTGGACGAGTGCGCCATCAGCTTCTGGGATCGGCCGGGCGACCGGCTCCTGACCTGGGGCTACTGGCCGCCCCAGCTCGCGGTCGAGAACGAGCCCTTCTTCGCGATCGCCGGGTATCCTGCGACCCGCCGCGTCCTCGAGACGCAGGACGCCGTCGAGGTCGACGTCGACGATCCCTGGGCCGACGGCTCCGAGGTCCTCCTGCTGCGGCGCGATGGCCACCAGGCTGTCGTCATGCTCCCGCTCGTCGCGAAGGGAGAGACGCTCGGTCTCGTCGAGCTCATCGCAGACCGGCCCATCAGGCTGGACGAGCGGCGCCTGGACCTGGCCCGCACGATGGCGAACGAGGGTGCGATCGCCCTGGGCAACGCCCAGCTCTACGTCACGGCCCGGGCGCTCGCGGATCGGGACCCGCTCACCGGCTTCTTCAACCACCGCTACCTGCACGAGCGCCTCGCGGAGGAGATCCTGCGGGCCCAGCGGTCCCGCGAGCCGCTGGCCGTGCTCATGCTGGACCTCGATGACTTCAAGATGGTCAACGACACGCTGGGGCACCTCTTCGGCGACGAGGTCCTGCGATGGGCGGCGGACCAGATCCGCGCGGCGCTGCGCGCCAGCGACGTTCCGACCCGCTACGGCGGCGACGAGTTCGCGGTGATCCTGCCCGCGACGACGGCCGACGAAGCGCGCACGGTCGCCGAGCGGATCCTCGGCGCGCTCGCGGCGAACGCGTTCCGGGCGCCGGGCCACGGGCCGGTTCCCGTCACCGCCTCGATCGGCACGGCCGCCTTCCCGGCTCAGGGCCGGACGCCCCGCGAGCTGATCGCAGCCGCGGACCAGGCCCTCTACCGCGTCAAGAACAGCGGCGGCGCGGCGGTCGACCCCGGAGCGGCGGTCCTGGCGGCCGGCGGATCTCGGCGCCCGGCGACGACGCCGGGGAGTGGCGGGCACACCACGCGCGACCACCCGGAGCGCCTCGCGGACGCGGTCTGAGGCAGGCTCTCCCGGCGCGGCGCCTGACCACGGACCGTCGGGCGCGGCCCCGGGCGCGGGCCCGGGCGCGGCCCGCGCGCGGCCCCGGGCGCGGCCCCGGGGTGGGGTTCGCCGGCCCCGTTCATCGGTCGTAGGCCAGCTTCATCCGGATCATGCATCCCGGGACTCTTCCGCGGCATCGGGGCGCGCGCCGACGAGGGATCGCGTCGGATGGACCACGACGGGTGTCTCGGTCCGGGGCCACGGAGCGTGGAGGCCACCAACACGCAATCGCCGACGCAGCCGGACTGGCCCTGCGGCCCGGCGACGAGACGCTCCCGCCGCGTAACAGTCCGGCGGCGCATACGCAGGAGGAAGTGGCACGGACGGGACGCAGGCTTTCCCGGCGCGGCGCCTGACCCCACCCCGGACCATCGGGTGCCTGCCACCAGGACGAACGTACTGCCCGCCGGTCGCCGAATGGCGGTCCCGGGGCTGGCGAGTTGGCCGTCACTGCGCCATCCTTGCGAGGTCGTGAGCGTCATTGGCCGCCTTCGCTCGGATCTCAACGCCGCGGATCCTCTCGACCGCCGCGTCCGGCGTCTCCGGTGGCTCCTGGCAGCGTCCTTCGGCCTCCTCGCCGTTCTCGTCCTGCTCGACCTCTGGAGGCTCGAACGGCCGATCGACCTCGCGATCCTGGTCCTGTTGCCGGTGGTAACCGCGGCGGGCGTGGCGAGCTGGCGGGCCGTCGAGGCGCGCGAGGCGCGCGGCCGCGCAGCCGCCGAGGACACGGCGCGGATCCTCCACGGCATCTCGCGGGCCGTCTCGACGGACGGGATCGTGAAGGCAATCCTCGCCGAGGTCGGGCGCGGCACCGGCGCGGATCACCTCGTCGTGGTGCGGCGCCGCCCGGGCACCCCGATCCTCGACGCGACGCTGGTCCCGACGCGACCGGGCGGACAGGCGTCGTCGGCATTCCTGCCCGCAGTCGACCTCGAGCCCGATCCGCCGCCCGGCCCGGTCCCGGAGCGCCGCGGGTCCCGGCGGGCCACGGCCGATGGCGCCGGGACCGCAGTCGGCGTCCCGGTCGGCCCCGGCTGGGGCCAGGCAGCCGACGGTCCGCCGGCCGGGTGGACCGCGGCCGACGAGCCGCCAGGCGGTGCCCGGGCCGCCCACGCGTCGCTCCGCGGCCAGCCGGATCCGGCCGTCGCCGCCGCGGCCGTCGCCGCTCGCGTCGAGGCTCGCGTCCGGCGTGCGTTCGGGATCTCGCACACGATGGCCGTCCCGCTCGTCGCCCGCGAGGAGATCCTGGGCGTCATCGTCATCTCCCGGCGACGGTCGGGTGCCTGGCCGGAGGGCGCGCGCCGGATCCTCGAGGTCGCCGCCGGTGAGGCCGCCGCCGCGCTCGGCCGCGTTCACTCGCTCCGCGATGCCCAGGCGCGCGCGTCCACGGACGTCCTGACCGGGCTGCCGAACCGGCGCTACTTCGAGGAGTACGTGGAGCTGCTGGGCCGCGGCCGGCGCGCGGCGGACTCGATCGGGATCCTGATGGTGGACGTGGACCACTTCAAGGCGCTCAACGATCGGCACGGACATGCCACCGGTGACGTCGTGCTCCGCGCCATCGGCCGGACGATCGCGACGACCGTGCGCGACCTGGACGTGCCGGCGCGCTTCGGCGGCGAGGAGTTCGTGGTCCTGCTTCGCAACCCCAGCCCGGAGGTGGCCCTGGAGGTCGGCGAGCGGATCCGGGAGGCCGTCGAACGGATCGACCTGCGCGACATCGGCGTCGGCGCCGGTACGGTCACCGTCTCGGTGGGAGCGTCGGTCTCGGGGACGGGAGGCGAGGACGTCGCGACGCTGGTGGAGCGTGCCGACCACGCCATGTATCGCGCGAAACGGTACGGCCGCAACCGGGTCGAGGCGGCGTAGCCCGCCAAAGTCGCCCCCGGCGTTCGTCCCGCGACGCGTACCATCGCGGACATGGCTGTCGACGAGCGGGCCGAGGTGCCGCTTCCCACGAACGGGGATCTGTCGCGCGTCTTCCACGAGATCGGCGACCTGCTGGAGATCAAGGGCGAGCTCGTCTTCAAGACGGTCGCCTATCACCGCGCCGCCGACGCGATCGCGCACAGCCCCGTGGAGATCGCACGGGCCTACCGGGCGGGGACCCCGCCGCGGATCGCCGGGGTGGGGAAGGCCATCTCCGACAAGATCGCCGAGCTGGTGACGACCGGCCGCCTGGCCTTCCTGGAGCGGCTCCACGCGGAGGTCCCGCCGACCCTGACGGACGTGCTCGCGATCCCCGGCCTCGGCCCGAAGACCGTGAAGCTCCTCTGGGAACGCCTGGGCATCGCGACCCTCGACGACCTGCGGGCCGCGCTGGAATCCGGCGCCCTCCGCGACGCGCAGGGGATCAGCGAGAAGGGCGAGCAGGCGATCCGGGTCGGGCTCGACGCGCTGGAGCGGCGGAGCGTCCGGATGACGCTGGGCGACGCCGAGCGGATCGTCGGGAGCATCGTGGAGCTTCTGGCGGACACGCCCGGGCTGGTGGCGCTCACGCCGGCCGGTTCGTTCCGCCGGCGACGCGAGACGATCGGCGACCTGGACCTCCTGGCCGAGACCCGCGACCCGGCTGCCCTGATCGAGCGGTTCACGACGCTCGCGCCGGTTGAGCACGTGGTCGGCGCGGGGCCACACAAGGCGTCGGTCCGCCTCCTGCAAGGGCCGCAGGTCGACCTCATGACGTTCCCGCCCGGCGACGCGGGCACCTACCTGGTCCACTTCACCGGCAGCAAGGAGCACAACGTCCGGTTGCGCGGGATCGCCCGCGACCGGGGCTGGAGCCTGTCCGAGAAGGGCTTCCTCCGGCTCGGCGAGGACGGGGAGCCGGCGGCCGGGGCCGCGGCCGAGCTCCGGACCTTCGCCACCGAGGCGGAGGTCTACGCGTTCCTGGGCCTTGCCGAGGTGCCGCCCGAGCTGCGCGAGGACCGCGGCGAGATCGAGGCGGCCCGCGACGGCCGGCTGCCGCGGCCTGGTCGAGGAGGCCGACCTGCGCGGCGACTGCCACGCCCACTCCGACTGGTCGGACGGGATCCACTCGATCGAGCGGATGGCGGAGGCGGCCCGCTCCCGCGGCTACGCGTACCTGGTCCTGACCGACCACTCGCACGGGCTCGCGATCGCCCGCGGGCTCACCCCGGAGCGGGTGCTGGCGCAGCGCGAGATCGTCCGCGACCTGAACCGGCGCTTCGCCGGCCGAGGAGGACGCCGGCACGGCCCCCGCCGCCACGCCGCCCGAGGGCTTCCGCCTCCTCCACGGCTGCGAGCTGGAGATCCGCGCCGACGGCGCGCTCGACTTCGACGACGAGGTGCTGGCGGCTTTCGACGTGGTCGTCGCGGCGCTCCACCAGGGCCGTCGCCAGCCGCGGGCCCAGCTGACCGAGCGCGTCCTGGGGGCCATCCGGAGCCCCCACGTGGACGTCATCGCGCACCCGGCCGGGCGCATGCTCGGGGAGCGAGCGCGCGACGACCTGGACCTGGCCTGGGACGAGCTGTTCGCGGCCGCCGCGGAGACCGGCACGCTCCTGGAGATCGACGGCTCGGACCACCGCCTGGACCTGGCGCCCGAACGCGCGCGGCGTGCCGTGGAGGCCGGCTGCCGCCTGACGATCGACTCGGACGCCCACCGGACCGAGGAGCTGGCCGGGATCCGCTGGGGCGTCGCGCAGGCGCGCCGCGGGTGGGTGGAGCCGGCCGTCGTGGCCAACACGTGGCCCCGGGACGCGCTCCTCGCGTGGGTCGCCGCGAAGCCGGACCGCCTCCGATGAGCGGGGATCGGCCGGGCGGCGACCGTTCGGGCCGGGATCGGCCGCGCCCCCGGGGCGTCCCTTCGCTGCCCGATCCGCTGAAGGGACGGCGCCTCCCGGCGCTCCGGGCCCTGCTGGAGCGTCGACACCCGACCCTCGCCGCCGGCCGGCCGGGGGTGCCGGTCGTGCCCCCCACGCGCGAAGGGCGCGCCCGCGACCCGCACGCCGGCGGTCGCCCCTCGGGGCCCGGCGTGGTCGGGCGGGCGCTGCCCCGGGATCCCTCCACGCCCGGGTCCGCGGGATCCACGCGACCAGGTGGCGCCGGGACCGCCGGCGCGACGGGGGCCGGCACCCGCGCATGGAAGGAGCTGGTCACCCTGACCGTCGTCCTCGTCGGGCTCAGCCGGCTCGCCGAGGGGCCGGCGCTCTGGGCAGCGGCCGTGCTCACCCTGGCCGCGCACGTGCTCGCGACCCTCGAGGTGCTGGGCGCCGACCCGGCAGCCGCCGACGACGGGGTCCCGGTGGAGTCGCTCCTGGTGCCCGGCGTCGCGTCCGTCGCGGCGATCGGCGCGCTTCGGCTGGTCCCGGTGGGGCTCCTCCTCGCGCCGGCGCTCTTCGCAGCCGGCTGCCTCGTGCTGGCGGCCGTCGCGATCGAGCGGCGGATCCTCGGCCGCGCGAACGGCGCGACGGCCAACGATCGGGCCGCGCTCCTGAGCCTCGCGCTCCTCGTCGCGTTCCTGGCGTTCTCCGGCATCGCGGCAGCGATCCCGGGTGCGCTCGTGGAGCCCGGGGGAGGCGGCGTGGCCGCTCGTCCCGGGCTGCCACTCGAGGGCATGGCTCTCCTGGTCGTCGCCGACGGGCTCCTGGCGGGCCTGCTCGGCTACCGGCTCGCGGCACTCCGCGCCCCCGACCTGCGGGGCGCGGCCCTGGCGGCGCTCTCGTACGCCGTGGTCGTGGCTGTCGCCGCGGCGGGCCTCCGGGCGATGGCGATCCCGCGCCTGCTGGGGCCGGCCCTCCTGACGCTGGTGCTCTACCTGTGGAGCGCCTACCGCGGCGGGTTGCGGACCGGTCGCGCCGACGCGCGCTGGATCTGGGAGCTGCTGCTGCTGCTCGGGCTCGGCGTCGTCGTGATCGCCTGGAACCTCCTCGCCCAGGCCTGACCGGGGCGGGGCCAGGGCCTCACGTTTGACGCCCGCGTCCGCCGGTGCTACAAACGTGAGTCGCACCCCCCATCGCGACCCGCTTCGGCGCGCCCCGCGCCGCCCCGAAAGGATCCAACCCTCCGTGACGTTTCCCGAGCTCGAGCAGACGACGCAGAGCGCCCCCAGCCTGTCCCGCGTCAAGCGCACCCTGGTGGAGCAGGCGATCGCCGAAGCGGCCGCCGCGCAATGGGCCGCCGCGGCCGACGTGAACCGGAAGCTTCTCGACTACGGGCCGGATGCCGAGGCGGAGAACCGTCTCGCCAAGTCGCTCTGGGAGATGGGCGACCTCGCCGGCGCGCGCGAGCACTACCAGAAGGCGCTGGCCCTGGACCCGACGAACCGGATCGCCGAGCGCAACATCGACCGTCTCAAGATCCTCCTCGTGGAGGCGGGCGACCGAACCGCTCCCGCCCAGGTCGGCAGCAAGGCCCCCATCTCCATCTTCGTGGAGGAGACCGGCAAGACCGGGTTCGCGCACCTCATGGAGCTGGCCCGTCCGAAAGTCCTCGCCCAGGTCAACCCGGGCGACCTCGTGGAGCTTCTCGCCGAGGGCAAGCACCTCGTCGCGATGTCGAACGGGATCCGGATCGGCGTCGTGGAGCCGCGCGTCGCGGCCCGGCTCCTGAAGCTGATCGTGAACGGCAACAAGTACGCCGCCGGCGTGACGTCGCTCGGCGCCCAGGATGTCCGGATCATCATCCGCGAGGTCTTCCAGGACCCGCGCAACTACGGCAAGGTGAGCTTCCCGACCGCCGCGAAGTCCACCGACCTGCGGCCATACACGAAGGGAACCCTGGTCCGCGAGGACGAGGAGCTCGAGGACGAGCTCGAGGACGACATCGAGGACGATGAGATCGAGGACCTCGACCGCGTCCTGCCGGCCGACGTGACGCCGGACGAGGCGTTCGAAGAGGAGCCCGACGAGCTCGACGAGCCGTAGGCGGCCGGCGCGGCGAGCGGTCTGCGCTCGCCGCGCAGGAGGCGGGACGGGGGCCGCCGAACGCCGATCGGAGCGTCTGGCAGAATCGCCGGATGGCCGGTCGTGAGTTGCCCGCCCGGATGGCAGCCATGTTGACGCTGCCGGTCTTCGACCGGCTCGCGCCACCGCATGCCAACTCGGCGCTCATCGCCGCGATCGAGGGCGCCAGCGAGCAGGACGACGTCGTGGTCGACCTTGCGGGCAGGGGCGGCTGGGTGGCCCGCACGGCGCTCGGCCTGGGGAGGCGCGCACTCTCGATCGAGACCTCGCCGCTGACCCGGCTCCTCGCGGACGTCGTGGTCCGGCCCCCCGACCTGCGCCACCTCGACGCCGCGTTCCAGGGCGTGGGCTCGTCCCCGCTCGGGACCTCCAGCCTGCGAACCTGGATCACGGAGCGGTTCGCGACCCGGTGCCCGACCTGCGGGCGGACGCTCGCCCTCGAGGAGCTCATCTGGGAGCCGCCGGCCGCCGGGGCCGAGGCGGTCCCCGTGCGGCGCGCGTTCCGCTGCGCCGCGTGCCTGGACCGCCGCGGCCGGGGCAACGAGCTGCGCCACGCGCCGCCCGAGACGGCGGACCTCGAGCTTGCCGGCGCGTTCGTCCTGGACGAGACAGTGCGCGAGGAGCTGCGTCGACGCTTTCCCGTCCGCGGCACGGGCGCGGAGTCGCTCCCCGACGCGCTCCTCGGCCTGCACTCCCAGCGGCAGCTCGGCGCCCTGCACGCGATCCTGACCCGGATCGACGGCGACCTGCGCGCGTCCCAGGTCACCTCGGCGCTCCGGCTGGCCTTCATGCACGCGGTCTTCCCGGCGTCCCGCCTGAACGCGTACCCCGGCCGGGCAGGCTCGATCCGGATCACGGGAGGCCGCCTGCGGGCGCCCGGCTCGCCGGGCTGGCGCGAGCGGAACCCGTGGCTCGCCTTCGAGGAGGGCTACGCGCTCGTGCGCGGCTTCGTCCAGGCGCTCGACAACGGCCCGCTCGTGGCGGTCCAGGGTCGGCTCGTGGACCGGCTCGACGGCCTGGTGGAGAGCGCCCCGATGATCTCGCTCCGGGTCTCCGGCGCGGAGGCGCTGGAACGGCTGGCGGCGGAGGGCGCGGCGCTGGTCCCCGCCGAGCGAGCCCGCGTCCGGCTGGTCGTGGGGCAGCTTCCGGTCGAATGGACCTCGCCTCGCCTCTCGGAGGCCTACGTCCTCTCCGGGTGGTGCCTGGGAAGCGAGGCGGCGCGGCTCCTGCCGCTCGAGCCGCTCTTCGACGTCGACGCCCGCCCCCCCGCCCGGGCCGCCCTCCTGCGTGCGGGCCTGGAGGCCGTGGCCCCGGCCCTCGCCGCCGACGGGCGGGCGGTCATCCTGCTCGAGCCCGATGGTCCGCCGGGCCTCGTGGGCGCCGCGCTCGCCGCGGCGTCCGCCGGTTGGCGTGTCGTGGACGCGCGGGTGGCCGAGCCGGGCGCCCGAACCGGCGGCAGCATCGAGCTGGTGGCCCCGACCGGCAGGCTGGGCTCCGGGCCGAGGACGCGCGCCAATCGCGCGCTCGCGCCGGCGCCGGGCGGCGCCGGCGACCCGGCATCCGTCCCGGCCCGGGGAATCTTCGGTGCGCCGGAGGCCATCGACGGTCGATTCTCCCCGGCCGAGGCGGCCCGGGCCGTGACGGAAACCGCGGTGGCCGTCCTCCAGGCGCGCGGCGAGCCGGCCGAGCGGGACAGGCTCCTCGGTCCGATCCTGGTCGCGCTCGACCGGTGCGGCCAGCTGCACCGGTTCGCCACGGCGGCCGTGGAGACCTCGCCCGCGTCGGTGGACCCGGGTGCCGGAGTCACGGCCGGGGGGGTGCAGGCTGCCTCGGCGGCCGGTGCTGCCCCAACGGCATCCCCTGCCACCGAGCCGGGCCGCCGCGCCGTGCCGGTCGCGGCCGCGGTCGCGGCCCTGCTGGATCTCGTGGACGGCGAGCTGCTGCGCCCGGACCAGCGGCGGCTGGCACCCTCGGACGAGGGGCGCCTCTGGTTGGTCGACCCGCGCGACGAGAGTGCCGCCGCCGCGCCGCTCGGCGACCGCCTGGAGTGGGCACTCTTCAGCCTGCTCGCCACCGAGGCCGCCGCGTCCGAGACAGCGCTCCGCGAGGGGATCGCGTCGATGTTCGCCGGACCCGACACGCCGGATCCGTGGCTGGTGGATGGCTGCCTGAAGAGCTACGCCGAGCCGGGCATCGGCCGGCCGCGGCTGGCCACGGTCGACCACCTGCAGCGCCGGACGGAGGAGCACACGGCGACGATCGCGCTGCTCGCCGACGTGGGCCACCGCCTGGGGCTCCACGTCTCGATCGCGCCGCGCGAGCAGGGCCGCAGGTCGGCGGGCCGGCCGCTCGCGGCGCACCTGGCGGCCGACGAGCAGCGCCCCGGCCTCGCCTTCCTGGGCCGGGCGGGCGCCGACGCGGTGGAGCACGTGGACTGCCTCTGGTACGCGCGCCCGCGGTTCGCCTTCCTGTTCGAGGTGGAGTGGACCGCGATGCTGGGCGAGCCGGTCCTCCAGCGCGGCCGCCGGATCGCGCCCGACGACCGCATCGTCCGGTTCCTGGTGACCGTCCCCGAGCGGTCCGAGCTCCTCCGCGAGAAGCTGCGCCACTCGCCGGTCCTCCGTCGCGCGATGGACGAGGGGAACTGGCACGTCCTCCGGCTGGACGCGCTGCAGCGGTTCGCCGCGTTGCCGGCGCCGTCGCTGGAGGATCTCCAGCCGTACCTGGGCCTGGACCCCGCCGCCGACCGCCCGGGTGACCAGCTCCCGCTCTTCGAGGGCTGACGGCGGGACCCGCGCACGCTCGGGGCGGCGGGCCGCCTGCCCGGGCATCCCGCCGCGCCCGCGCCGACGGCGTACCCTTGCCGCCATGATTGCGTCTGCCGACCTCGCCGACCTCGCCGCGCGCACATGGGAGCGAACGCTCCAGCTCAACCCGACGCTCGCCACCGTCTACGGCGACGAGCGCTACGACGACCGCCTGGACGATCCGGGACCGGCGGGCCGGGCGGCGCGGCGGGCCTTCTCCGACGAGACGCTCGCCGCGGCAGAGGCCATCCCAACGGCCTCGCTCGACGAGGAGGAGCGGATCACGCGCGACCTGCTCCGCCTCACCGCGGCCACCGAGATCGCGGACGACGAGTCCCGCATGGACCTGGTCGGGGCCGTCCAGCAGCAGGGCCATCAGGCGCTCCTGCCCGAGCTGGTCCAGTTCCAGAAGGCCGATACGCCCGAACGCGTGGAGCGATTGCTCGCACGCTTGGCGGCCTACCCCGCCATGGCGGATTCGGTGATCGGCCTCATGGACGAGGGGCGCGCGGCCGGCCTGACCGCCGCGCGCGTGGTGGCGGAGCGGACGGTGAACCAGCTGGAGCGACTCCTGGCCGCCCCGGCCGCCACGTCGCCGATCGTGACCCTCCCGGCGGTCGCGCGGGAGGAGGACCGGCAGCGAATCCTCGAGGCGGTGCAGCGGCATGTCCGGCCCGCCGACGCACGCTACCTCGAGGCACTTCGCGCCTACCTGCCGGCAACCCGCGAGGTCCCCGGCCTGTGCGCCACCCCGGGTGGCGAGCAGCGCTACGCCGCGCGCGTCCGGGCCTTCACCAGCATCGGACAGCTCCGGGGAGGAGCTCCAGTCGCATCGGTCTCGAGGAGCTGGAGACGATCGAGGCCGCACGCCGGGTCATCGCCCGTGGGGCCGGCTTCGGCGACGACACGGCTGCCTACCGCGCCGCGCTGAACGCCGACCCGGCCGAGATCCCGCCGACACCCGCCGCGCTCGTGGACCGCTGCTCGGAGGACGTCGGGCGAGCCTTCGACGTCGCGCCCGCCTGGTTCTCGCGGACCCCGAAGGCCGGCTGCGATGTCCGCCCGGTCGACCCTCTCCTGGAGAAGGACGCTGCCGGCGCCTACTACTACCCGCCGACGATGGATGGCTCGCGGAACGGGATCTACTTCGTGAACACGTACGACCTGTCCAGCCGCACCTACTGGTCGGCCGCCTCCACGACCTACCACGAGGCCGTGCCGGGCCACCACTTCCAGCTCGCGCTCGAGATGGAGCTCCAGGACCTGCCTCCGGTCCGGACC